>CAVVHP010000016.1:0-206521 GCA_963748105.1 uncultured Bacteroidota bacterium
AGAGAGATTATATCTCAATACTTCCGGTTTTTGCTGCAAAAGTGCCTGAAAATACTACCGTTTCAATCAGCCGGGAACACTCTGATTATCGGTGGGCTAAGCCTGAAGAGGCCAAAAAACTGCTGGCGTGGCCGGGACAGAGAAAATCTGTTGATGTAATTACAGAGTACGTCACTAAGGAAATTAGTTTCCTGGAATTCGTCGAAATTATGCTTTAAATATCATTTTACTTATTTTTAAAATTCAAATCTATCAGTTAAACAGGAGAGAATTTTGGGTTTACTTGTAGTAGGGTCGCTGGGTCTTGATACTGTAGAAACACCTTTTGACAAGGTGGAAAATGCACTTGGCGGCTCAGCAGTTTACATCTCTTTATCTTCAAGCTATTTTACCGGTCCAACATACATGGTCGGCGTGGTTGGAGATGATTTTCCGAAAAAATATATCAATCTTCTTGAAGATCACAACATAGATCTTGAAGGTCTACAGGTTGTTGAAGGAGGAAAAACTTTCCGCTGGTCAGGTAAATATCATTATGACCTGAATGTGCGCGATACACTGTTAACTGAACTGAACGTTTTTGAATCTTTCGATCCTGTTATTCCTGATAAATTTAAAAAATCAAAATTTGTAATCCTTGGAAATATCGATCCAGTTTTGCAGATCAGGGTACTTGACCAGATGGAAGATCCGCATTTTGTTGTATGCGATACAATGAATTACTGGATTGAAGGAAAGCGTGAAGAATTACTGAAGCTGTTAATAAGAGTAAACGTACTGATTATTAATGATTCGGAAGCCCGCCTGTTAGCACACGAACCAAATTTAATTAAAGCGGCAAGACAAATCCGTGAACTCGGTCCCGAATTTCTTATTATTAAAAAAGGTGAGCACGGTGCTTTATTGTTTGCCGAAGATACAGTATTCTCCGCTCCTGCATATCCGCTTGAAATGATTTATGACCCAACCGGCGCCGGTGATAGTTTTGCCGGAGGGTTTATCGGTTACCTGCACAAAACGCAGGATTTAAGCGTAGAGAATATGAAAAAAGCGGTTGTTTACGGCTCGGCTCTTGCATCTTTCTGTGTAGAAAAATTCAGTACACAGGGACTTGAAGAACTGGATTACCTGAGAGTTCACGATCGTTACAGAGAATTTCTTAATCTTTCCAAGTTTGATGAATAGTAAAGAATACTTCTCAGTAGACTTTAAAAACGATAAACTGATTTTCCTCGATCAAACAAAACTGCCCCTGCAGGAAAATTATATCGAAACTGATGATTACGAAAGAATTGCTCAAGCAATAGAAAAACTTGAAGTCAGGGGCGCTCCGCTTATTGGAATTATAGCTGCCTACGGAATAGCACTCTCTGTAAAAAATATTCCTGAATCTGATGTTGAAGAGAAATTCGAAAGAGCATATCAAAGAATTTATAAAACACGTCCGACTGCCGTTAATTTATTTTTTGCATTAAATGAAATGCAGAAAGTTTTTGATAATTCAGCAAGTGATAGAAGAAATATATATAATTTGCTTCTTCAAAAGGCCGGAGTAATTCATCGTGAAGATATTGAAAAGTGTATAGCAATCGGCAGAAATGGTCTGGCAATATTCAAAAGAAAATCAAGAATACTTACACATTGCAATACCGGCAAACTGGCAACCGGTGGAGATGGTACGGCATTCAGTGTAATTAAAACCGGATTTCAAAACGGACTAGTAGAACACGTTTATGCTGATGAAACCAGGCCGCTTCTGCAGGGCTCTCGGTTAACATCATTTGAACTGGAAAGATCGGGGATACCATTTTCAATTCAGACTGATTCTATGGCAGCATCATTAATGCAGCAAAATAAAATTGATTTTGTTATTACCGGAGCTGACAGAATTACTTTGAACGGAGATTCAGCAAATAAAATTGGCACATACAATTTTGCCGTACTTTGTGCTCACCATGATATACCATTTTATATAGCTGCCCCAACAACTACAATTGACAGGGAAATGGTTTCTGGTAAAGACATTGAAATTGAATATCGGGACAAATATGAGATCTTAAATTTTAACGGTATACAGGTAGCTCCCGAAAATTATTCCACGTATTCACCTGCATTTGATGTAACTCCGTCTCATCTGATTACAGGAATAATTACAGAAGAAAAAGTTTTTTCTTTCCCATATAATTTTATTCAATGAGTGAAATAAAAAAAACTGAAGCCGTAGTTTTAAGTAAACTTAATTACGGAGACTCAAGTTTAATAGTTACTCTTTTTACAAAAGAGCAGGGGAAAATTTCGGCAATTGTGAAGGGTGCGCGAAGTCCAAAATCAAAAACCAGCCTGAAAATTGATCCATTAAATTATATTGAAATAATCTATTACAATAAAGAATCTCGAGAACTGCAGATAATTTCCTCGGCGGACCTGGTTGAATATTATCCGGCTATAAAGTCTGACCTTGATAAATTAAAGTATGCTCAATCTGTGCTGGAATTAGTTAAAAACCTTACTGTTGAACATGAACAACATGTGAGATTATTCAACGGAATAATAAGAATCTTTGAGTTGCTGGAAACATCAAATAAAGGGCCCAAACGTTATTTTTGCCCGCTTTTTTATGTTTTTCCTTGAAGAAATAGGCTACAGAGTGCACCTGGCGGAATGTTCGGTTTGTGGGAAAAAAGACCTTTCAAATAAGGAATTATCTTATAACTTTGCTGCAGGTCTTTTATGCGAGGACTGTAAAACAAATTACACTGAATCTTTTGCCATTGAATCAGGAACTTTTTAATTGTCTGGTTAGTCTAAGAAACAACAAAAATCTTGATGATATTGGTGGCCGGACTGTAGACAACGCATTGATATTTATGGAAAAATATTTGAAATACCATGTAGCGGATTTTAAAGGTATACAGTCACTCCAACTTTTTAAATAAGAAATCATTATTCAAGATGCAGATATGCAAAAGAAAATTAGTTTAAATAATTCAGAGGGAATGATATGAAATCGAAAAAATTATTTGGTGCAATTGCACTTCTTGCAGTAGGAATAATTTTTGGTGCAGTGCTTGTTTCAGGATTTGGATTGGTAAGACCGGGTATGGCAGATGTTAAAATGGGTGCAAGTAATCCCCCGGTAAATTTAGACGCGGATGCAACATCCTTCAGTAAAGCTTTTATAGAAGTAGCAGACAAAGTAACTCCACAGATAGTACAAATCGAAGTAGTTTCAGAAAGAGATCCCAGTAAAAATCCACACAGTGATTTTTTTAATTTCTTTCCGTTCAAAGATATGCCGAGAGAAGAAAAAGGTTCTGGTAGCGGGATTATAATTTCACCTGACGGTTATATCGTTACCAATAACCACGTTGTTGAAAACGCGACAAAAATTACAGTAGGTTTATCAGACAGGCGAACATTTGATGCAAAGGTTATCGGTACAGATCCATTAACAGACCTTGCTGTAATAAAAATTGATGCGAACAATTTGCCGGCAGCATACCTTGGTGATTCTGATGCTCTTAAAGTCGGACAATGGGTTATGGCGATTGGAAATCCGTTATCACTTACTTCAACGGTTACTGCCGGAATTGTAAGTGCGAAGGGAAGAGGCCAGCTTGGTTTAATCAGGGACAGGTATGGAGTTGAGAATTTTATTCAGACAGATGCTGTTATTAATCCCGGAAATAGTGGTGGCGCACTTGTTGACCTTTCCGGTGCTGTTGTTGGAATAAATTCTGCGATATCAGTTTCACCGAATGGTGGAAATACTTACATCGGTTATGGATTTGCAATTCCAGTTAATCTTGTAAAATCTGTTGTTAAAGATCTTATTGCTCACGGCAAGGTTACCCGTGGATATATTGGAATTGAAATTAGTGCAATTGATGATGCGATGGCAAAATCACTTGGGCTTGATAAACCAATGGGGATTATGGTCCAGAAACTCGTTGATGGTGGTTCTGCAAAAACTGCTGGCATAAAAGAAGGTGATGTGATACTGGATGTTGATGGCAAAATAGTTAGTCAGCCTAATGAACTTCAATCTTACATTGCTGGAAAACCAGCAGGAACAAAGGTTAAGCTTACTATTTTCAGAGACGGAAAGAAAATTGAAAAAACTGTAACACTTAAAGCCAGGGAAGAAAGTAAGAGCTCCGAACCTGTAGTTAATAAATCCGGTTCTGATGATGATAATGCATCAGCCGCTACTACAGCTACTTTTGATCAGGTAGGGTTGACGGTAAAAAATCTTACTTCACAGGACAAGACTCAGTTTAACGTTGACCATGGTGTGCTAATTACTGACGTTAAGCCATTAACCAGTGCCGATGACCAGGGATTGTCTCCTAACCTTGTAATTGTTGAAGCTAATAAGAGACAATTAAAAAATGTTAGTGAATTCAAAAATATAATAAAAGATAAAAGAGGTTCCGCGGTACTTATAAAAGTTCAGGATTCCAAGGGTAATACGAGGTTTATTGGCTTGGAAGTTCCTGAGAAAAGCAAATAATAAGCACTGCAAATTAAATTCTTTAAGCGCCCGAAGTATCGGGCGTTTTTTTTATATTTGCTGTGTTATTATTAACAGGGAAATTTATGATCAGATTTCTTACAGCAGGCGAATCACACGGGAAGGCACTTACGACAATAGTTGAGGGTTTTCCATCTAATTTTAAGATTGACAAATCTTATATAGATTTTCATCTTAAAAGGAGACAGGCCGGTTATGGAAGAGGCGGGCGAATGAAAATAGAGTCGGATTCCGTGGAAATTTTGTCAGGTATCAGGAATCAGAAAACGCTCGGTTCTCCAATTTCATTTCTTATCAAGAATAAGGATTGGGAAAACTGGTCAGAGGAAATGGCGCAGGAAAGAATTAAAAAGACAGAAAAAATATCAATCCCTCGTCCTGGACACGCAGACCTTGTAGGAATATTAAAATATAATTTTAATGACATCAGAAATTCCATAGAAAGATCGAGCGCAAGAGAAACTGCGGCAAGAGTCGCAGGCTGCACTGTTGCCAGAAAATTTCTTGAAGAATTCGGAATCTCTATTGGCAGCTATGTCCAAAGTATTGGGGGAAACTATAGCAAAAATAACTTTACTGAGAAATTATTGCTGAATAAAATTCCTGAAAACTTTACCGGGTGGACCCTATCTGAGAAATCAGACAAAAGTGAAGTAAGAGTACTTGATAAGAAACAGGAGGCAGGCATTATTTCTAAAATTAAATCCGCAAAGAAGAAAGGCGATACGCTTGGCGGTACGTTTGTAACCGTTGCAACTGGTCTGCCAGTGGGTATGGGGAGTTTTGCCCATTACGATACAAAACTTGATGCAGATATTGCAGCAGCAATAATGTCAATTAATGCTGTAAAGGCAGTTTCAATAGGAGCAGGATTTCAATCAGCAGATATATTTGGTTCGGTATCTCACGATGAAATTATTCTGAAGGGAAATAAATTTTCAAGAAAGACAAACAGATCCGGTGGAATTGAAGGCGGAATTTCAACTGGTTTGCCGGTAATCGTAAAGGGTGCAATGAAGCCAATTGCAACATTGATGAGTCCAATTCAGACTGTTGATCTTACAACTATGAAAAGTATAAAAGCTAGAAGAGAGAGAAGTGATTTTGTTGCCGTGCCAGCATGCGCCGTAATTGCAGAATCGATGCTTGCCTGGGTAATTGCAAAACATTTCCTGAATAAGTTTGGTGGGGATTCGATAGAAGAGACAATGGACAATTATAAGAATTATAATAAAAAGTTAAATAGCAGAATAAGAAAAAACTTTAAGAGATAAACCTACTTATGCTGAAAATTAAAAATTTTATGTTCAATCTATTCCAGGAAAACACTTACATAGTATGGTGTAACGAAACAAATGAATGTGCGATTATTGATCCGGGATGTTCTAATGAATCAGAAAATAGTGTATTAAAAAATTTTGTTGAGGGAAATAATCTTACAGTAAAGTATCTGCTTAATACTCATTGCCACATAGATCACGTTCTTGGAAATAAATTTGTAAAAGATCTATATAACCCCGATTATCTTGTTCCTGAAAAAGATAAAATATTACTTGAACACTTTGATCGTCAGACAGAAATGATAAAAATTGACATTGAAAATCCTCCGATTCCCGAAAAATTTATAGATGAAAGCACTGAAATAAAAATTGGTAAATTGATTCCACAATTTTTGTTTACTCCCGGACATACACCCGGTGAAGTATGCATATATTTCAATACTGAAAAAGTATGTATTACAGGTGATGTACTGTTCAAGAGAAGTATCGGGAGGTCCGATCTGTGGGGTGGTGATTACGCAACACTTTTAAATTCCATAGAAAATGAATTGATGACGCTCGAAGACGATGTAATAATTTATCCAGGTCACGGCAATAGCAGTACAATTGGCGATGAAAGGAAATATAATCCGTTTTTAAAGGGAATAAGCAAAATATGATCATTCCGGAAGTACTTTAAATTGATATAAAGCGCTTCTTTCGATATATTTGTTGAAATAAAAGACTTAAATTAACCCACTATAGTGCTGAATGAATAAAGAAACTGCCAAAAATAAATCCACATTAATTTACGTGCTGATTTATTTCATTCTCTGGATTGTGCTGTTTGAATTTATTCTACCGGTCAACAATATTTTACCAAAACCATCAATAGTCTGGCAATCATTTTCTGCTTTATGGCAGGATTATAATCTTCCAGTAAATTATCTGAATACTATCTCATCTATTTATTTATCAATTACTGCCGGATATTTTATTATCCATTTTATTAGCCCGATAATTTTGAATAAGAAAAATTTCCTGACAGATTTTATTCATTCACTAAACTGGTTTTCTAATTTCCTGCCTGGAATAGTAATAGGAATGATGATAATATTCTGGTTCCCGGAATCAAATTACATTGAATTTATATTTGTCCTTTTTACCTCGATATCATCTTTCATTATTTTTCTTCAGAAAGAAATTAGCAACGTTCCTAGTGAATATACAGATGCAGCCAGATCACTTGGTGTATCTGAAAATAAAATCAACAAACAGGTAATCTGGAATTCAATGCAATCAGATTTTTATAATCACATTATTGATCTCCATTTATATATCTGGCCCATGATAATAGCATTTGAATTTATTAAAGGCGGATATGGTCTTGGTAATATTTTCAGGCTTGCGCTAATGTACAAGGATCTTTCGGCACTTTTTTCAACTTTTATAATAACAGGTTTAACTATTTACCTGGGAATAATAAGTATCAGATTTTTCAGAAATAAATTTGCTTACCGGGGATAAATTGGGCTATAAATTAACCTTAAATATCGAAAATATTACAAAGCATTATGCCGGACCTTCAGGAGCAAAAATTACTGTGCTGGATGGTATATCTTTTAAGGTTGAGAATGAAGGTTCAAACGGAAGTTTAGTAAGCATTATAGCTTCATTTTCTAGCGGAAAGTCTACATTATTAAAAATTATTTCCGGATTGGAAAAACCGGATAGCGGATCCATAAAATTAAATGATGAAAATATTACTACTCCTACCGGCGAAATTGTATATATCCCGGAAAATCCGTCATCTTTTCCCTGGATGAATGTTGCCGATAATATCAATTTTGCCATGAGGAATTCAGGGAAATTTAATTCAGTAAAAGAAATTGTTAATGCTGTAGGACTTGCAGGATATGAGGATCATTTCCCTGACGATAAAAGTTTGGGTTTCAGATTTAGAATTTCTATTGGCCGGGCTTTAGCAGCCGGTTCTAAAGTAATATTGTTAGATGATCCATTCAGAAGAATGAAATCAATAACAAAAGATGAAATTTATGAGTTGTTAAGGAAATTAATAAATGATTTCGGCGTTACATTTATTCTTTCAACTCCAAACATTACAGAAGCTGTTTATTTATCAAATAAAATTTTCCTGATGAAGAAAAATCCGGGGAAAATTATTGATGAAGTAAAACTTGATGCTGAGACTGCCGCAGCAAGGGGATTAGACAGGCAGGAAAGATTTCTGTCTCTAAGAAAGGAAATAGAATCAAGATTTGTTTCCATTGGAGAAAACCTACAGACAGAAGTACACTTCTAATTTAAAATCAAGGAATATCAGATGCAGGATAAATTTAAGGATCTGCAAAGAAGAAGAGAAAATGCTAAAGCAGGCGGAGGTCCTGCCAGAATTAAAAGCCAACACGATAAAGGCAAATTAACAGCAAGAGAAAGAATTGAATTGCTTGTTGACGAAGGAAGCTTTGATGAAATTGATATGTTTGTTAAACATAGGGCAACCGACTTCGGGCTGGATAAAGTTCACTTTCCGGGGGACGGAGTTGTTACGGGATTTGCAAAAATTGATGGCAGGCCTGTAGCTCTTTTCAGTCAGGATTTTACTGTAATGGGTGGATCACTTTCTGAAACTCACGCAGAGAAAATTATTAAGATAATGGAAAAAGCGATGAAGCTCGGAATTCCAGTAATCGGGCTTAATGATTCTGGGGGTGCGAGGATTCAGGAAGGTGTTGTCAGTCTTGGCGGTTATGCGGATATCTTTTTATTAAATACGCTTGCCTCTGGGGTTGTTCCACAAATTTCTGCAATATTGGGCCCCTGTGCCGGTGGAGCAGTTTATTCTCCGGCAATTACTGATTTTATTTTTATGGTAAAAAATACAAGCCATATGTTTGTTACGGGTCCGAATGTAGTAAAAACTGTTACTCACGAAGATGTTACATTTGAAGATCTTGGCGGTGCTGAAACTCACGCAACTAAAAGCGGTGTCGCTCATTTTATTTACGAAAATGAGATTGAAACATTGTTGAATATCCGAAAATTAATGAGTTTCCTTCCGTTAAATTACATGGATAAGCCACTGGAAACTCCTTTTAATGAATATGATCTTAAACCAATCCCTGAACTTGATAAAATAGTTCCGGACAGCCCAAATAAACCTTATGATATGAAAGAAATAATTCACCTTCTGGCGGATGAAAGCGAATTTCTTGAAGTACACGAGGAATATGCACCAAATATTATAGTAGGTTTTGGCAGAGTTGGTGGAATGTCAGTTGGAATTATTGCAAATCAGCCGGCAGTGCTTGCAGGAGTTTTGGATATTAACGCGGCAGTTAAAGGTGCAAGGTTTGTAAGATATTGTGATGCGTTTAATATTCCTCTTTTGGTTCTTGAGGATGTTCCGGGATTTTTACCGGGAACAGAGCAGGAGTGGGGAGGCATTATCAGGCATGGATCAAAATTACTTTTTGCTTTCTGCGAAGCCACAGTGCCAAAAGTCACGGTAATTACCCGCAAAGCATATGGCGGTGCGTATGATGTAATGAATTCAAAGCACATTCGAGGAGATTTTAATTATGCCTGGCCTTCTGCTGAAATTGCTGTTATGGGACCCAAAGGTGCAGTTGAAATTATTTTCAAAAAGGAAATTTCAAATTCAAAAGATCCTCAGAAGGAAACAGAGAAAAAACTGGAAGAGTATATCGAAAAATTTGCGAATCCTTATATTGCAGCTGAAAGAGGATATGTCGATGATGTAATCCTGCCAAAAGATACTAAAATCAAACTTGTTAGTGCTTTCAGGTTGTTAAAAACTAAAGTAGATAAAAACCCTAAAAAGAAGCATACTAACATACCTTTGTAATATTTGTTGTTATTTTATAGCTTTATAAAACAAAGGCTTAACTCAATTAGCTAAATATTTACTTGATAAAAGAAAAACTAAATCTTATATTCGCAAATATTAAAAGGGCGGAGACCGAATGATCAAAAGAGCCTTACTATTAGTTACTATTTCAATTACTTTTTTCTCCTGTAGTTCCAACAAAGAAATTGTAAAAAATGAAAATGCTAATCCTAGCCAGGTAGTTGAAAAACCGGGTATTGTTTCTGAAATGTTAGAGCAGGCAAGACAATATTATGTGGCTGCTCTTGGAAAACAGGAACTTAACAGTACCACTGAAACCGTGGCTAATTACGAATCGGCCCTTAAGATTATTAATAGCTTAAGTTATTATCCGGGTATTGAAAATAATCAGGCCTACGAGGAACTAGAAAAATCAATTTTGGAAGATTACAAAAACTACGTTGATGGCCTTGCAGAACTTCCCACTGATATTTCTTTTGCTGCACTTGAAGAATGGATGGGAAAAACAGTCCCAGAAATTAAAATGGAAGACAGCGTTAAAGAAAATGGCCTTACCGATAATGATGAATCAGATGTTATTCCATCTGAAATTCCTTTAGAAGTTAATTCAATAGTTAAACAATGGATTGAATATTACACCGGACGGGGCAGCGCCTATATGCGTGTCTGGATGGAAAGATCAGGCAGGTATTTCCCGATGATAACAAAGATTTTTGATGAAGAAGGAATCCCTAAACAACTGGCTTACCTGAGTATGGTTGAAAGCGGGCTTAATCCGTCAGCAAGATCCTGGGCAAGTGCCGTGGGTATGTGGCAGTTTGTTAAAGCAACAGGCAGAATGTATGGTCTGAAATCTGATTTCTTTTGGGACGATAGAAGAGATCCTGAGAAATCAACACGAGCAGCAGCACAGCATTTGAAAGATCTTTATAACGATCTTGGCGACTGGTATCTTGTACTTGCTGCTTATAATGCCGGCGAAGGAAGGATTACCCGCGCGATTAGAAGATCTGGTGGTACTACATTCTGGAAAATAAGGAGATATTTACCTAGAGAAACAAGAAGTTATGTCCCTCAATTTATAGCCGTTTGTCTCGTCGGGATGAATCCGGAAAGATATGGTTTTGATGATATTAATTACGAACAGCCATTTGAATATGATTTCTGCACTATTAATGATGCCGTTGATCTAAATTACCTGGCACAATCCGCAGGCATTGATGTTGAAACTTTACAGGAAATGAATCCGGAACTTACCCAGATGAGCACGCCCGGAAATTATCCAAATGGATTTCAGTTAAAAGTACCAAAAGGCACAGTTGAAAAATTTACCGCAAGTCTCATCAATATTCCTAAAAGTGCCCGCCGAAGTTACCTGGTTCATACTGTCAGGCGTGGCGAGACATTATCGGGTATAGCTTACAGGTATGGAGTAAGGTTATCAGAACTGGCAGAGGCAAATAAGATTTCAGTAAAGTCAAGATTATATATTGGGGTTAAGCTTAAAATTCCGGCTCTTGAAAACGTTTCCTCAAATAACTACGCATATAATACCAATGTTGAATCGGCAAGTGAAAATAGTACTGATGATTCAGATACAGAAAATGCTTCAGATCCTAAATCTGATAAATATGTATCCCCATATCTTTCTCTGAATAAATCAGATTCAACTTCCAGCGATACGGATGACCAGGTTTCTTCCGAGAATATTGCTTCAGTAGACGAAGATGCTTCTGAACAAATAGTAGTTCCAAAAGGAAGTGTGGAAGTTCTTTACCACGTAAAGAAAAATGAAAACCTGCTTGCTATAGCTAAGTTATTTGATGTAAGAGTAAGTGATATAAGAAACTGGAATAATATTCCTTATACTACAGTAATTACTGTTGGACAGAAGCTGAGCATTTATGTACCGGATGCTAAAAAGGATTTTTATGCCAGCCTTGATAATCAATCTGAAATTGAAAAAACTGTTACAAGTAATGCTTTTACAAAGACTTCAAATGAATGGGTCTATCACAAAATAAGGAGGGGCGAAAACCTTAGTTATATTGCGACAAAATACCATGTTGATATTAACTCTTTACAGGAATGGAATAATTTATCCGGGTCAAGAATTTATATAGGGAAAAAATTAAAAATACTCGTAGATAATTCATCCACGCAGATTGCATCAAATGATGTCTCAAATACTAAATCTGATGTATTTAATTATAAAATTAAATCCGGTGATACAATTAGCGAACTTGCCGAAAAGTTCGGTGTGCCTTCTGTAAAGATTAAAAAATGGAATAGATTAAAAAGCGCCAGGTTATATGCCGGCAAAATTTTAAAGATTTATGGAGATGGCCGCGCAGCTTCATTAGGGGATAACACTTCAAAAATTAATGCAAACCTGAATTATTATAAGGTTAAAAACGGAGATACAATAAGTCAAATAGCTGAAATGTACCACGTTTCTATTGCCAGCATTAAGAAATGGAATAATATGTGGAGCAATAAAATAATTGCAGGTAAAACACTAAAAATTTATTCAGATTCTGATATTAATGATATTCCGGAACATGTTTCCTCTAAGGAGTCAACTGGGAAAAACATTCCTGCGGGTGCAAGAACTCACATCGTTACATCAGGTGAATCTCTTTATACTATTGCGAGACAGTACAATACAAGTATTCGAAAATTAAAAGAATTAAATAATATGACTGGCAATAAAATAATTATTGGCCAGGAATTGATAGTTGAATAAAAGTTCAGAAATTATAAACTTTAAATAAGTATTAAAGTTCTTTATATATTTTAACTAATATAATATTTACAGGCCGTTAGGGGTGTTATCCCGTGTGTTCATTCTGGGATATCTGAGACAATACCCTTTAACCTGATCTGGGTAATTCCAGCGTAGGGAAACGGGCTAGAGACCTGATTAAGATTTTTAGCCGTTTTCTATGAAACGGCTTTTTTATTTTAAAGGAGTTTTAAAATGAAAATCTTATTCAGTCTTTTATTTTTTTGTTCTATTCTGGTTTATGGTCAGGATAATTATCACGGCCGGGTAGTTGACGAATCAACCGGGGATCCGTTAGCCGGGGCAAATATTTATCTGAATTCAGATAAAGGGATTGGGACGTTTACCGGCAAAGACGGTAAATTTACTCTTAATAAGATTGCCCTAAATAGTGTAATAATAATAAGTTATATCGGTTATTCTAAAAAACTAGTTATCGTTAAACCTGAAAACCTTCTTGTTCCAAACCTCATTAGACTGACTCCTAAAATTATACCATCTCAGAGCGTGCTTGTTGAGGGGAATGTTGGAAAAAAGGGAATCACGCCCTTAGCATTTGATAAAATCATAAGAAAGGAAATAGAGAATTCATATACTGATCAGGATATTCCCGAATTTCTTTCCACTTTACCATCTACAACATTTTATTCAGAAAATGGAAACGGACTCGGTTACAATTATTTGAGCATACGCGGTTTTGATCAGCGTAGAATTTCGGTATCAATCAATGGTATTCCTCAAAATGATCCCGAAGATCACAATGTGTACTGGCTCGATTTTCCCGATCTTCTTGCAAGTACAGATCTGATTCAGGTTCAGAGAGGTGCTGGATCGGGAGTAACAGGTTATCCTGCAATTGGTGGTTCAATTAACATAATCACTTCTGCATTTTCAAATGAACCAAAACAAAATTTATCAACTTCCATCGGAAGTTATAATACCAGGAAATATGCGGCTTCTTTTTCGAGCGGATTGATAGATAATAAATATTCAGTTTATGCAAAACTTTCAAGAACGCTAAGTAGCGGGTACAGGGATGCAAGCTGGATAAAGTTTAATTCATACCATTTGTCTGCTGTGCGTTATGATGAAAACCTGACTACACAGGTTAATTTTTATGGCGGACCAATTTCAGATGGATTAGCTTATACAGGTTTGCCCAAATTTTCTATAAAAGACAGAAATCTTCGCACAGCAAACTATTCGTACTGGGAAGCGAATAACAATAAATATACATATACCTTGAAAAGACGTCCAGACGAAATTGAAAATTTTTCACAGCCTCATTATGAATTGCTGAACGAATTTCAGCTTAACGATAAAGTAACTATCAATTCAGCATTATTTCTTGTCACCGGCAACGGATTTTTCGATTTTGACGGCTCGTGGGCTGATACAACATATTTAAGATTGACAGAAAACAACGGGTTTTACCCGAATGGAAATCCCGTTAATACATTAATCAGAGCACAGGTTGAAAATACTCAATACGGATGGATACCGCGAATAAGTATTAAACATAAAAATGGCGAATTGATACTTGGCGGAGAACTCAGGATTCATCGTTCAACCCATTGGGGAGGGATAAGTTTTGCTGAGAACCTGCCCGCCGGAGTAACAAAAGATTACAGGTATTATTTTTATAAAGGGGGCAAAAATATTATTAACGGTTTTGTTCACGAGACATATAATATCAATGACAAAATAAACGTGCTTGGTGAATTACAGCTGGCTTATCATAAATATAAATTATATGATGAAAAATACGGTAATACTAATTTCAGTGTAAGCGATTTATTTTTTAATCCCAGGATTGGAATAAATTACAAAATATCATCTGCGCAGAATATTTACCTTTCGTACGCAAGGGTTTCAAGAGAACCCAGGCTCTCTAATTATTACAATGCCGATGAAGCAACTGGCGGCGCTACTCCTCAGTTTGAACTAAATCCTGATGATAGTTATAATTTTGATAAGCCATTGGTAAAACCCGAAACAATGAACGATATTGAAATAGGTGCCTCAATTAATAAGAGTCATTTTTCCGCTTCACTTAATCTTTTCTATATGATTTTTGACAATGAAATTGTAAAGAATGGAAAAGTTGATATTTATGGTCAGCCAATAACAGGGAATGTTGCCCGGACACTTCACAGGGGGATTGAACTTTCTGCAAATATTAAAATATTAGATGAGATTAGTTTTTACGCAAACGCAACTTACAGCCGGAATGAAATTAAAGAGGGGAAATATTTCCTGGGAGGTAACAAGGTCATTGAACTGAGTGGAAACAGAATTAGCGGATTTCCCGATTTTCTTACGAACTTTGGTTTATCATTCAGCAATGATAATATATTTTTACAATTAAATGGTAAATACGTTGGCAAATATTATTCGGATAATTATGATGGAAATCTCACCCAATATTTAACTAAATATCCGGGATTTGTCAGTTATACTGATAATATTAATGATGCTTATTTTAATGCTGATATCATGATAAGTTATAAGATCAAACTATTTAATTCATTGGAACCTTCGAAAATATTTGTTCAGGTAAATAATATTTTCGATAATCTTTATTCTGCAAATGCAATTGGGGGAGAGTTCTTCCCGGCTGCGGACAGAAATTTTCTTGCAGGTTTGGAACTCGGACTCTAAAAATTAATTCCTTAAAAATGATTTAATATGAAACGTTGTATTATTATTGCAAACGGTAAAGCGCCGAAGAAAAAAAATATTGATTTCCTTATCGACCAGGGGTACGGTAAAATTATCTGTGCCGATGGAGGAGCTAACTCAGCTATTAAACTAGGAATAATTCCGGATTACATTATCGGTGATCTCGATTCGATTAAGGATGAAACTGCAAGTTATTTCAAGTCAAAATCGAAGATCATAAAAATTGAAAGACAAAACGATACCGATGTTGAAAAGTGCCTTAAATTTGCAATTCAAAAAGGAATTAAGGAGGCGGTCCTTGTTGGTGTAACCGGCGACAGGCTGGATCATACTTTTTGTAATCTTGGAATTATTCTTAAATATTATGATAAAATCTCGCTCAGAATAATAGCTGAAAAATCACTCCTTTCTGCTCATTCGGGCAATATCGAAATTCCGGTAAAACCGGGAGAGACACTTTCACTATATGGCTTTAACGAAAAAACCAGGATTACATCCACCGGACTAAAATACCAATTAAAAAATACAGCTCTTCCATTCGGTGTTCGAGAAAGTACCAGCAATGTAACAACCAGTGAAGTAATAAAATTAAAAATTATAAATGGGATCATTTTTATTATAAGAGATTTCAATTTGGTAAAGAAAAATGGTCTCTTTTAGTACAGCGGATATACTTGTAATAATAGGATTTCTAATCACAGTTGTTCTGATTGGATTTTATTCCGGCAGAGTTACCGGCAGTGATGCCGATGATTATCTTTTATCAGGAAGAAAAATTGGGCTGTTTTTATTTGTTTTGACAAATGTTTCGGCATGGTACGGTGGAATATTAGGAGTAGGGGAGTTTACTTACCGTTATGGATTGGCAAGCTGGTTCACTCAGGGCTTCCCCTATTATATTTTCGCATTTCTATTCGCGTTGTTTTTTGCCAAGAAAATTCGAGAAGCATCACTCTTTACAATCCCCGACAAGCTTTCAAACATCTACGGTAAAAAGGCCGGGCTGATTTCTGCTGTGCTTGTATTCATTCTTGTCTCACCCGCACCTTATTTACTGATGACTGCCAGCCTGATATCATTAATTTTTAATATCAATATTTATTACAGCCTTGCAATCAGTCTTATACTTTCTCTTTCTTATTTATTTAAGGGAGGATTCAGGAGCAGCGTTTATACAGATTCATTCCAGTTCTTCGTAATGTTTCTTGCCTTTATGATTATGCTTTATTTTTGCTATACCATGCTCGGAGGTATGTCCTTTCTCTCAACTTCACTGCCGGCTTCTCACCTTGAATTGACAGGTGGAGCCTCACCAACATTTTTAATTGTATGGTTTCTAATTGCTATGTGGACTTTTGCAGATCCCGGTTTTCACCAGAGGTGTTACGCGGCAAAGGATGGAAATATTGCAGTAAAAGGAATTTTGATCTCAATTGTTTTCTGGGCTATCTTTGATTTTCTTACGACATCAACCGGTCTCTATTCAAGAGCAGTAATTCCAGGACTCGATCAGCCTGTCCTGGCTTTCCCTTTACTTGCAGAAAAAATTCTTGGCCCCGGGTTTAAAGGAATATTTTATGCCGGACTTTTTGCAACGATTATTTCGACGCTCAACAGTTTTTTATTCCTGAGCGGAACAACAATTGGAAGGGATTTTTTCTTTCGTCTTTCCAAACATACATCTGAGAAAAAACTTAAAGAATACACTGTTTACGGTTTGATAATATCAGGAGTAATTGCTGCTATACTTGCCTGGGTTATTCCATCAGTAATTGAAATTTGGTACACGGTCGGGTCAATCTGCATACCCGGAATGATTATTCCTGTAATCTCCGCGTACTACTTAAAATTAAGAGTTTCAAATAAAATTATTTTAGCAGAAATGATTACCGCGGTTTTATGTAGTTTGATATGGTATTTTATCAAAGAATATTTTTCCGGAATTCCTGTGATCAATGAAATTGAACCTATGCTTGTTGGATTGTTTGTGTCGATTATTATTCATACAGGGGGAATAATTACAGGAAGCTATAAGCAAATTCGGTCTGACTTAAATTAGTTATCTCTTTTCTTTATTAAAAGCGACAACACCACCGACCCTACCAAAAAGAAAATAATAACACCCAGAGAAATTTCTGTAGGGATGTGGTAAAATTCCGAGATGAGCATTTTTATGCCAACAAAGAAAAGAATTAGCGCTACACCGAATTTCAGGTAGTGGAACATGTCCACCAGACCGCTGAGTGCAAAGTAAAGTGATCTCAGGCCAAGGACAGCGAAAATATTGGAAGTAATAATAATAAACGGGTCGCGGGTAATTGCGATAACCGCGGGGATTGAATCGACCGCGAAAACGATATCCGAGGATTCAATGACTAGTAATGTAAGAAAAAGGGAGGTGGCAAAATATTTTCCGCCCTGTTTTATGAAAAACTTATTTCCCTCAAATTTATTTGTAATATTAAAAAAACGTTTTACAAATTTTATCAGTGGATTCTTTTCGTAATCGATCTTTTCATCACTACCAAATGCCATTTTGTAGGAAGCGAAAATCAGGATTAAACCGAATAAATAAATGATAGGATGAAATAAATTTATCAGTCCTACTCCGGCAAGTATAAACGCAATCCTGAAAACAATTGCACTTAAGATTCCCCATTTCAACACGTGTGGCTGGCTCTTTGCCGGAACGTTCATCACGCTGAATATCATAAGGAAAACGAAGAGGTTGTCTACTGAGAGGGAATACTCGATCAGGTAACCGGCGGTGAATTCAAGACCCTTAACATGTCCGTCTTTGAGGAAAAAATAAATGCCCGCATTAAAAAGCAAAGCGGTGCTTATCCATACACCGCTCCATATTAAACTGCGCTTAAGCCCGATTTTACCCGTTCTGTGATCAGTTACATAAAGATCGATAATAATAATTATCGTTGCAATTATTGCAAATACAATCCAGAACGTAAATTCGTCAAACAAATATTATCCTGTTATTATGGAAGCAAAATTCCTACTGAGAGAACTGTTGTCCACAGACCGTTTTTATCACCTTCGGCTGACTGAGTAACATTAAACGAACGTACAATTTTTCCCGACATTTTATAAATATTTTCTCTTTCGCTCCAGTCAGTATCAGGATTAAAATCTACACCAAGTGTAGTTGCAAGCATTGTAGCCGCAAGATCTTCTGCATATTCACCGGCAACTTTTTCAGTTTCGCCAAAAGGGTGATGCTCCGAGAGATAACCGTATTGGTTGTTGTCAGCAGGAAGTGCAACACCAATTGATGCTGCGACAAGTCTGTTGGGCTCATTTGTGGAATTTCTTGCCATTACGGCAAATGTAATCTGACCGGGGCTCAGTTCTTTTAACCCCTCTTCTTTGCTTATTCTCTTACAATTTGTAGGGAATATACTGCTTACGGTCACCAGGTTACAGATCTCAATTCCAGCGCTTCTCAGTGCAAGCTCAAAAGATGTCAGGTATTCTTTGTGGCGGCCTACCCCTTTTGTAAAAAATATTTTTGTTGGGACATACAAATTCTCATCTCCTTTTTCTGCTACTTTATTTTAATAAATTTCCGTTTTCCTACTTTCAGTATTTGCTCTATTCCCAGAGCAATTATTTTGTTGATATCATCAATCTTATCACCGTTAATACTTACGCCGCCCTGAGAAACAAGCCTTCTTGCTTCACTTTTTGAAGACGCAAATTTTACCTGGACAATAAGATCAACAATCCCAATTTCTTTTTCCCCAGATTCAAAACTGTATTCCGGGATGTCATCTGGTATTTCTTTTTTTATAAATATCCTGTCGAACTCTTTCTCAGCCTGGTCAGCTGCTTCCTGGTCGTGGTACATCTTTACGAGAGCCTTTGCCAGTTCTCTTTTAATATTTCTTGGATTCGTTTCAGGATTCTCAAGAGTCTTTTTAATTTCCTGCAACCTGCTGTTCGGTACATCGGTTGCGAGTTCAAAGTAAGTATAAATTAAATCATCCGAAATGGAAAGTGCTTTCCCAAAAATATCTTTTGCAGATTCGGAAATCCCTATGTAATTATTGTACGACTTACTCATTTTTTCAACGCCGTCTGTCCCTACAAGTAGCGGCATTGTAATTATTACCTGCGGATCAATCTCAAATTCTCTCTGAATATCTCTTCCAACAAGCAGGTTAAATTTCTGGTCTGTTCCCCCGAGTTCCACATCACTTTTAATCGCAACAGAATCCATTGCCTGAGCGAGTGGATAGAGAAACTCATGTATACTTATCGCAACACCGGATTTAAATCTTTTTGTAAAGTCATCGCGTTCCAGCATTCTGGCAACTGTATATTTTGAAGAAAGTTTTATTACATCTTCAAAAGACATTTTACTAAGCCACTCGGAATTATTAACTATCTTTGTTTTTTCTTTGTCAAGAATCCCGGAAGCCTGTTCAAAATACGATCTTCCGTTCTCACGAGCTTGTTGTAAGGTCAAAGCCGGTCTTGTTGCATTTCTGCCGGTCGGGTCGCCAATCATTCCGGTAAAATCACCTATTATTAAAATAGCCTGGTGCCCAAGCGATTGGAATTGTGCCAGTTTCCTTAATACTACCGAATGTCCTATATGAAGATCGGGGCGGCTTGGATCGCAGCCCAGTTTTATATTGAGTGGTTTGTTTTCTTTAATTGATTTCTGAAGTTTTTGTACAAGTTCTTCTTCCTGAATAATCTCAGAAGCGCCTCTTTTAATGAGGTCCATCTGTTCATTAATTGGTGCAAATTTCAATTCATATAATCCGTTTTAAATTCCTGAAATGGTAAGATCTAAAATATACTTTCTTCGTATAAAATGGGAATGTTTTAAAAATTAAGTTTTATAAGAAAATTACCTAATTCCTGAACATTAATACTTAATTTTTCGTTCCTGATCTCTCTGGAAATCCCGCTTACGGATATCCTGACGCTTATCGTAAACCTTTTTACCTTTTGCCAGAACGAGTTCCACTTTCACTTTCCCATTTCTAAAATAAACCCGGTAGGGAATAAGTGTCAAACCTTTTTCTTTTACCTTGCCTATTAATTTCCTTATTTCTGATCTGTTTAAAAGGAGTTTTCTTGTACGCGTGGGTTCGTGGTTATTTATATTGCCCTGTTTATATGGATTTATGTGCATCCCCACCAGCCAAACTTCGTTTGCTTTCACCTGGGCATAGCTGTCAACCAGGCTCACTTTTCCTTCACGGCACGACTTGACTTCCGTGCCCTGCAATACTATTCCAGCTTCAATAGACTGAAGTATTGCATATTCGTGTCTAACCTTTCGGTTTATCGTTATGTTCTTTTCTTCTTCTGCCATATCTTATATAAAAATCAGGGCTAAAAGTTATTCCTATTAGTTTCTAAATGCAAGTTCTTAATGTATTGATAAATACGTTGAGATAATAAAAAAGCCGTCCCTCAAATTCAAAGGGACGGCTTTTAATTTTAACTCAACCTATCTTTTCTGATAAGGTGGCTGTTTAGGATTTACAGGAGGATTAGTCTTTAATTCCTGCATAACAACCTCTATTGCTTTCTGGAGCTGTGGATCAATACCTTTTACCATTTGTGCGGGATCATCCACAACCTTGATATCGGGGTCAACTCCGTGACCTTCAGCGAACCAGGTTCCATCCGGATTGTACTGTCTGAATGTCGGTACAGTTATGCCGCCTCCGTCAATCAGTCCGGGTGCTCCCGAAATCCCAATTAATCCACCCCACGTTCTTTCACCGATTAATTTTCCGAGTCCGGATTTACGGAAGAAATCAGGGAACGCATCTCCACCGGAACCGCTCCAGCCATTGATTAGCATAACTTTAGGACCGTATACGGCGTACTGCGGCCACTGCCAGTTTACTCCATCTCTAACAGCAAAGAATGCAAGGGGCTTCCTGTTCAGCAATTCAACGAACCTGTCAGGAATTTGTCCACCGTTATTAAATCTTTCGTCTATTATGAGTCCCTTTTTATCAATCTGAGCTGTGAACTGTCTTACCAGGTCTCTTTGTCCGTCTAAGCCCGTACTCGGTACATAAATATATCCTATCTTACCGCCAGTTTCCTTATCAACAGTTTCACGGTTCGATTCAATCCAGGCCAGGTTTCTTAAAACTGTTTCGTTCTTCATTGTTTCAACAACTACTTTTCTGGCACCATCCATTGATGGTTTACTGTTTACTGTGAGCTCAACGGTTTTTCCGGCCAATCCTTCAAATGCGGTCCACGGATCCTTTGTTACATCCAAAGGTACACCATTTACTGCCAGCAGGTAATCGCCTTCTTTTACATTTACACCCGGCTGATCGAGAGGTGACTTATTGTCAAGATCCCACGGAGCGCCTTTAATTATTTTTTTGATTTTATAAGCGCCGTTAGACAATTCGTAATTGACTCCAAGATATCCGACTGCTTTACGTAAAGGTTTCTCGAGATCACCACCACCCCTGTAAGTATGTGATGAGCTAAGCTCACCTATCAATTCGCCGATAATATAATTTACATCTGATCTTGTTATGCAGTTGTCGATGAGTTTTCCGTAACGGTCGCGCATTTCATTCCAGTCAACTCCGTGCATGTTCGGATCATAAAAGAAATCTCTTTCAAGTCTCCATACATCGCTAAAGATCTGATGCCATTCTTTGCGCGGGTTTACTGTCATTTCCATTTGTGAAGTAGGCATCTTCTTATCAAGCTTTTGTTTGGGAGCAATGCTTGTAACAAAAAAGCTGCCGGCTTTTGAAATTAACATTTTTTTCCCATCAGCTGAAATAGTGAAGCCATTCACACCTTCGGCAACTGTCTGTTCTTCTCTTTTATCAAGGGCATAATAAATTATTGAATTGCCTTTTTCACCTGAACCAGTATTAGGTGATTTCATATATATTACTTTTCCGGATACTGCGCTCAATCCGTTATAATTTCCGGCGTCTGGAGGAAGCACAACGGCACGATCTGATATTCCTGCGAAATCTATTTTAAGATCATTTGATTTTTCTTCTTTTTTGTCCTTGGCGTCATCCTTTTTGGAATCCTTCTCTTTCTTCGAATCTTTGTCATTCTTCTTTTCATCTTTTTTTACTGCAACTGAATCATTCTTTGGTGCCAAAGGAGAGGGAACATCATCGCGAAGTGAAATTGCAGCTAACTTTGTACTGTTAGAATAAATAAATGTACCCTGAATATCACTGTAACTCGGTGTAAAGTTACGGTTGGTCAGAAAGTAGAGGTATTTTCCGTCAGGATCGAATGTCGGCTGTGCGTCATTGTAATATCCATCCGTAACCATGTGAATTTTATTTTCTTTGGTATCGTATATAGCAATGGCAGTGTGAAGGTTTTCGAGATCCTTACCATAAGCAAGCCATCTGCTGTCAGAAGACCAGGAAGGGGTAAAATTTCTCAGCCCGCCTTCATATTTATATTTTTCTTTATCTACTTTTGTTGTCTTGTCTGTATCCATATTATAGATATAGATTGTCATTGCCTTATCAATGAAAGCAATTTTTTTACTATCGGGCGACCAGTAAATCTGGTAGCGGTAGCCCGGACCGTAGGATGTAAGTTTCTTTTCGCTTGAAGGATTTTCCATATCGCGAACTGTCAATTCATATTCACCCGAGCGGTCGCTCCAGTAAGCGATATATTTTCCGTCGGGGGACCATGTCGGGTATCTTTCTGCCACACCGGAAGTATTTGTGAGATCCAGTACCGGGCCGTTTTCAGCCGGGACTGAAAATAAATCACCCCTTGCCTGTATTATGGCGCGGTTGCCGTCGGGAGAAAGATTAAAACTCTGCACAAGGTTTGCGACATTTTCAGAGCGGGAAAGAAGTGTTATATCGTCAGTGACAACTTCAACTTTTACTTCGCGGAATTTTTCCGTATTAAGATCGAGCAGGTAAAGAGTGCCGCCCGCCTCAAAAACTATATCGTCCGGACCGAGAGAAGGGAAGTGAATATCAAAATCTTTGAAGAATGTAATTTGTTTTTTTTCTTTTGTTGAGGTATTGTAGGACCAGATATTTGCTCTTTCAGCAGAACCGCCGTCGGAGAGGTAATAAATTTTACTTCCGTGCCACATCGGGAATTCATCGTTGAATTCGTCATTGGTAATATTTTCTGCCGTTCCTTTATCAAAATTATAAATCCAGATATCGGTTGCCATTCCTCCGCGGTATCTTTTCCAGGTTCTGAAAGCGCGTGTTCTCGGAGTATAAGCAATTGAGTTTTCATCAGGAGAAATTGAAGCGAACTCGCCGTAGGGGAGAGCCAGTTTTTCCGGCATTCCGCCTTCAGGTGTTGTCTTATAAAACTGGTTGAATCTTTGTTTTCCGCTTTCCATTGAAGAAGAATAGAGCAGGTGTTTTCCATCGGGGTACCAGCAGATCATTTTGTCGGCCATACCGTGGTGAGTAATCCTTGCCGGCATTCCGCCTTTTGAAGGAATAACGTAAACGTCCATGTTGCCGTCATAGTTTCCGCTGAAACCGATTTGCGATCCGTCCGGCGAAAAGACCGGCAGAATTTCCTGTCCCTTCGGAGTAGTCAACCGGTTGGCTACGCCGCCGTTTTTTGAAACAACCCAGAGGTCATCTCCATATGAAAATACTATCTGTGTTTTTGAAACTGCCGGGTACTGAAGCATTCGCGCGTCAATCTGGGCGCTTGCATTTTGAATCAGCAGGGCAGTGAAAAACAGCAAAAGAAAAAATGTAAACTTTTTCATTCTTGGCCTTTATGATTTATTGGGAAATAGATTTTGCATTATTGAAAAGAGTATGTACGGAAATTCAATATCAGGAAACAATATATCTATAAAATCTCTATTTCTAAATTAAAATATTTAATTGGCTATATATTTATGATAAATGGTTTTATAGGCATGATAATTGGGAATATTCAGTTGTTTTTATTCTCCTATATTATTATATAGTGCCCGTTTAGGGGGGGGGATTTGGTTTTAAGAATATAAATAAGGGATTTTAATAAAATACTGGTATCACTGAAGCATAAAGTAGTGATTATCTTCCTATACGGATAATCCGGAAATTGGCGGGAATATATAATTATTCCGGCTGGCTATCAGCACGGACGATGAAATTATAAGTGAAAGACTCAGCAGGCTTGCGGCAATATTAAAAGAACTGGGGTATTAAAAATAAGATAAACTATTCGATATTTCATAATAATAACTATGGGTTAAAATGAACACTAAATACTTAATGATTTCCAGCGCAATTATTCTTGGGCTTTTAGGAATTATTCTGATCTTTATGCCAAAAGAATTGATCCTGTACTTCAAAATGACTCCGGGCCTCTTCAACTTATTGATTTTGCAATTAGCCGGAGCTCTATATTTTGGCTTCGCTTTACTCAACTGGATGGGGAAAGATAATATTATCGGAGGTATTTACAGCAAACCTGTTGCTTTGGGTAATTTTGCGCATTTTTTTGTCGGTGCAATAACACTGATAAAAGTTGCATTCACAAATTCATCATCCTTTCTTATTTTGGCTGTGGCCGTTATCTACTTAATATTTGCGATACTGTTTGGGGTAGTGTTTTTCATGCCCGCAGCCATAAAAAAATAATTAAATAATACCGCAGGTTTTTCCCGTTTGAGGCGTCTAACGTTATGGAAGCTTAATAATAAGCATTTTCAATAATATATTGGGAGACTCCAATGTTAACGAGAAAAATAATTCCAGTTGTTTTATGCGCGTTTTTATTTGCTGGGTTTTCGTTCTCACAACAGCGCCGTGAAAGACCACCGCGCCACCACCGCCTCCGGCACCTACAAAAGAAATGAAACTGGAGCACCTGACTAAGAAACTTAATTTGAACGACCAGCAGGTAAAGAAAGTTGAGGAAATTTTCAATTACTCGGAAGAGAAGATTGAAAAAATCAGGGAGAAATACAGCTATATCCGTAAGGACATGATGGAAGATATTAAACAGGTGATGGAAAATGAAAAGCGGGAGATTGAAAAAAATCTGGATGACAACCAGAAAAAACTATTTGCCGAAATGAAAAAAGAAAGGATGAATAACAAACCCCCTATGCCTCCACCGCCACCGCGAAAATAGTTGTTTTTTATAGTTATTTAATAATCCGGCTTCGGCCGGATTTTTTTATCTTAAATAGCGCTTTAGCCGGAAATTAATTATTATACAGGGACACAATTATATTCGGGGGAGTGGGATTATTGAGTCCTTTTTACAGAATAATTGAAATTCTTGTATTAATAATTCTGCCTTTGCTTATTTTATATTTGAGAAGTAACTGGGCAGGAAAAATATCTACATAAATGTTATCATCCTGCCTTTAACCTGGTATTTGTTTTATGCACCCATACACGAACTTGGTCACATTTTAGGCTGTATAATTGTCGGCGCCGATATAACGAATTACCGTTTATTTCCCCATTTCTGGGAGGGAAGTTTTGGTTTTGCCTTTGTTGATGTTAAAGGGGGACTTGGCGCTAATATGAATTCTCTTGTAATTCTTATTGCGCCTTATATACTCGATCTCATTTCTGTTATTGCCGGTTATTTTATTCTGACAAAGGTTAAGATTAAGAATTCCTTTCTTTTGGGGCTTGTATTTTTAATCTTCTGCCTGCGCCCCCTATATGACATAATAGATAATTACGCGGGGATTATTTACAACCACTCCGACCTGGTGCTTACAATGAAAATTACCGGTGGACTTATCGTATATATCTACGGTGCAATTACTGTCGCCGTTTCGTTAATTGTAATTCTGCTTTTATTAAAGAGATACAAGGGGTATCCCGAACCGGATACAAAATCGGTGGGGTAATCAGCTAATTTAGTTTCGGATCAAATGCCCGCTTGTATTGGCGGGCGTTAAGTGGAGATTCACCGGCTCCAGTTACTTCATCCCGTCTTTATCTTTGTCTTCCTTTTTCTTCATCTTGTCTTTATTATCCATCATCTTTTGCTTCTTCATCATTGTATCTTTCTTCATCATTCTGTCCTTTTTCATCATCTTATCCTTTTGCATCATGTTTTTCCTATTCATCATCCTTTCTTTCTTCATGGTCTCTTTCTTCTTCATCATTTTGTCTTTCTGCATCATCTTTTCTTCCTTCATCATCTCTTTCTTTTGCATCATATCATCTTTCTGCATCGTGCTGTCTTTCCGTATCATTTCTTTCTTCGTCTCTTTTTTCTTTTCTTTCTTCTGCATTGATTGAGCATTTGCCGTAGCGAACGAAAAAATTAATGCCAAACACATTACCGGCAACATTTTTATTAGTGATTTCATTCTTAGTATTCCTTTTGATTATTGATATATTATTTTGACTTAAAATTCCTACTTAAATAAATAAAGATAATTGCCGTACCCTGCTTTTTTCATTTCGTCTTTTGGAATGAAACGCATTGCGGCGGAATCCATACAGTACCTCAAATGAGTGGGAGCAGGACCGTCGTTAAAGACGTGTCCCAGGTGCGAATCTGCGTGTCTGCTTCGCACTTCAACTCTCTGCATACCAAGCGTGCCATCGATCTTTTTATTCATAAAATATGGGTCTATAGGTTTTGTAAAACTAGGCCATCCTGTGCCTGAAGCGAATTTATCTTTTGAACTATATAAAGGTTCGCCTGTTACAATATCAACATAGATCCCTTCTTTGTGATTATTCCAAAATGGATTTTGAAACGGAAGTTCTGTGGCGTCTTCCCGGGTAACCCTGTACTCAATGTCAGTCAGTTTACTCTTCAAAATTTTATCAGAAGGTTTGTTATATTTTTTTGAATAAATATTACCCCAGTATTTTTCTATAAATGCATCTCTGCCTGAAGCTTTTCTGTAGCTATGATATCTTTCAGGATTTTTCCTGTAAAAATGTTGTTCCGATTCCTGCACGGGAGAGAAATTTGTAAGGGTTACAATTTTTGTTGCGATAGGCTTATTGAATTTATTTAATCTTGAAAGCCATTTTTTTGATACTGTTGCTAGTTCTTTCTGTCTTTCACCCTGGTAAAAAATATAAGATTTATATTCGGGTCCACGGTCGTAGAAAGATCCGCCTTCGTCTGTGGGATCGAATTGTTTCCAGTAATATTCCAGCAATTCGGAATAACTTATAGCTGCAGGATTGTAAATTACTTTTATTGCTTCAACCTTTCCCGTAGTTCCGCGGCCTGGCAATTTACCTTCGGCATAACCAGAGATAACATTCTTTAGCCCGGAAAGTTTTTCGAACGAGGCGTCCATACACCAGTAACATCCGCCGGCGAATACCGCTGTTGAATAACCGTCGTATTCGTTTGATGCCGGAATTACTGTATTGTCTTTTTGTTTCGAATCCAGGTTATTGCAGCAGGCTAAAAGAACCAGCGCGATTAATAATGCAGGCATATTTTTTAACATAATATCTCTCTTTTTATTATATGTTATAAATCTTTATTGAAACAGAATGCAATTTCTTTAGTGGAAACTTAGGCTTCAATTATCACGATTTGATCACAGAAGAGTAATAAGAGATTAAATTTTGGGAATAGTAAAATGCGAAAATAGTTCTATCTAAGCTTTTTTACTGGAATTGTAATTATAAAAGATGTTTCTTCTAGGATTGTACTTTCAACCATGATTTTAAATCCCTGCAGGTCAACAAGTTTTTTTACAATTGTAAGTCCAAGGCCTGTGCCCTGTGAGGTTTCAGTTGAGACACGTTTAATCTGGTGATACCTGTCAAAAATAAAGGGTATTTGTTCCGCTTCAATTCCCGGTCCGTTATCTGAAATTGCGGCTATGATTTCATCAGAGTTGTTCTTGCTAAGTTTTATTTGGACATTGCCTGAGGAAGGAGTGAATTTAAGAGCATTGTCCAGCAGATTTTGAAATATTTTTTCCATCATTCTAATGTCAGCAAAAACAAACGGGACATTATCATCGATAGATAATTCAATTTTTATATTTTTCTTTTGAGCTATGATTAAATTCTTTTGGTGAACGTCCTGTAAGAGTTCTGCGAGAGAAAAAGATTCATTCACCGGTTTCGTTTCTTTAGCTTCAAGTTTTGAAAGTTCAAACAATTCTTCAACGAGTGATTGCAGCCTGCCTGTACTACTGAGAATTGTCTCTAGGTATTGCTTTCTTTCAGCAGGTGAGAGTTTGTCTTCTTTTATTAGAATAGTTTCTAAATATCCGCTAATTACAGAAAGAGGAGTGCGAAGATCGTGAGAAACGTTTGCAACCAGATCCCTGCGCATATTATCCATCCTTTTAATTTCATCTATGTTGTCTACAATGGTATCAGCCATTTCGTTGAACGATTGGGCAAATTCCTGCAGCTCGCCTTTGCTCTTTAATTTTATGCGCGCCTTAAGATTTCCATTCTGAAAATCCCGTATAACTTTTACTATTTTGCGCAGGTTACGAATTATAAAACCTATTGCAAAAAAACCGATAATAGTTGCAAAAAGAAGAGCAATAATCATTGAGCGGACGCCCAGACGAAGAATATAACTTCCGAACAATAATTGTGAAGCGTTTTCATATTCCTGTCCACCGAGGATTACATAAATATATCCTTTAAATTTCCCATTACTGAAAACCTTTGCGGCTGATATTGGCTTCTCTTTCCCGGGGTTTTTAGGATCAGGAGCAAGCAAAAATTGTTCTTCTTTAGATGAAATGAATTTCTGAATGGGCTCAAGTGGAAGTTTTTTTAGCTTTACAAGGTTGCTGTCCGCATCGAATGCAAGTATATTTCCATGCGTATCGAGCAGGTAAACTTCAAGACTTGGATTTATTACCATAACATTGTGAAAGACATTTTTCATAGCATCGTAATTAACAGAGTCATTCCTGAAAAATTCAGCTTCGTTTGAAATATGAGATGCTATTTTTATGTCAAGTTTCTGACGGGTTTCCTGGAAGTACATTTCAGCCGTGTTAACTGATATGTAAATGTACACAGCAGAGATAATGAACAGGATAAGCAGAAATACTGCTGATATTTTCCAGAACAATGAGTTGAAAAAATCTTTCATTTAATAAATCTTAAAGTTTATCGTTGAAACGGTAGCCCACGCCCCAGGTGGTTAAAATAAAATTCGGATTAGAAATATTCTCCTCAATTTTATTTCTGAGCCTGTTAATGTGAGAGTTTACAGTATGCTCGTATCCGCCATATTGCGTACCCCAGATAAGATTAAGTAAACTTTCCCGCGTATAAGTTCGTCCGGGATGTGATGCCATTAGATATAAAAGCTCAAATTCCTTTTGTGTAAGTTCTATTCGTTTATTATGCAGAATTACTATATGATTCGTATAATCAATGGAGAGATTACCGAATTTTAAATCTTTTCTATCTTCTTTATCCTGGGTAAGTACATCAATTCTTCTGAAAATAGCTTTAACACGTGCTATAAATTCCCTTATGCTGAAAGGTTTTGTCAGGTAATCATCCGCGCCGAATTCCAGTCCAAGCACTTTATCCGTTTCTTCAGATTTTGATGTTAGCATTAATATTGGTGTGTTTATTTCGGCTTTACGAATTTCTCTGCAGATTTCAAATCCATCTATACCGGGGAGCATAATATCCAGCACGATCAGGTCGTATGATTCTTCTTTAGCTGCTTTCAATCCTTTTATACCATCAAATTGCTTTAGCACCTCACAATTGAGGTCACTCAGGTGAATTTCCAGCAGGTTGGAAATTTCTGTATCATCTTCAATTATTAATACTTTCTTCATAATATTTATCACTTATAATATCTAAATATATAAACTAAATGTAACAGAAATATCACATTATGAAATTTCTTTTATTTAACGACTAATTTATTTATGATAATTCAACTGTTGATGATTATATTATAATAGACTGGTTTTATCTAGGAGGACTATCTATGAAATTTGCTTTTATAACCGGAACAAGCTCGGGTATAGGAAGGGCTGCAGCAATTGAATTACTTTCCAGAGGGTGGGAGGTAGCAGGTGCTGCTAGGAGAGAAACAGACATTTCCCATAGTAATTACATTCATTTTAACATTGATTTAAGCGATGTGGAGACTTTTGTCACTGAGTTGACTAATAACCTAAAATCTAAAATAAGTGATGAAAAATATGAAAGGATAGGCTTGATAAATAATGCGGCAAGTGCAGGCGAGTTATTAAGATTAGAAGAACTTGATCCGGGAAAACTTCAAGAGCTTTATACTTTAAACATTGTAGCCCCTGTATGGCTTACCGGATTTTTCTACAAACAAAAATTAGAAAACAGCCGGCTACGAATTATAGACATCTCATCGGGTGCCGCTCATACCGCATTACCGGGGCTTGCCCCTTATTGCGGAACTAAGGCGGCTTTGAGTATGTCAGGGAAGGTTTTTGCGGAAGAAAACAGAGATGACAAAAATCTGGCTTTAATGAGTTATGAACCGGGTACGGTTGCTACTGAAATGCAGGAACAATTAAAAGATCAGTCTCCTGAAATTTTTCCATCATATAATTTATTTAAAACATCCAGGGATAATAATATGCTTGTAAAACCTGAAATTGTCGTAAAAAATATCGCTGATTTTCTTGAGGCAAATAATTTTGGCTATAGTCATAAGCGCTATGATTCAAATTCATAAAAATGGAGATTCCCCCAAAGCCTTCAGCACTTGTTTAAGTTTTATAACTTTTAAGAGGTAAAACTATGATAGAACAAAATTATGAGAATCATCGTAAATTCGTCCCATTATTTCATTATGTGCTTTTTCCTATCCTTCTACTGTCTCTTTTAGGCTCAATAGTAAACCTTGTACAATGTCTTGATGCTGGTAAAGGGATTTATAGCGCCTCACTGATAATCGTTATCTTTATTTGTCTTTTACTACTATTCTATTACGTACGTTCATTTCCGTTGAAAGCACAGGACAGAGTAATCAGAACGGAAGAAAATTTGAGACATTATATTCTTACCGGGAAACTTCTTGATCCAAAACTTACTATCAGACAAATTATTGGTTTACGTTTTTCAAGTGATGAAGAATTCCTATCGCTTTCACAGAGGGCTGTGACAGAAAACATTTCCGAAGAGAATATTAAAAAGATGATAAAAAAATGGAGGGCAGATTATCACCGAATGTAGTTAAAGTTATAATACTATTATGGATTATATAATAATGATGAGTTAATTTCAGGTATGAAATTAGACGAAATATTAAACCAGGTTCTTGATACGAAGGGGGCTGCTTTTTTTTATACACCCTTGTCATCTAAAAATGCAATATCATATTGGTTTATAAATCCATGCAAAATAATTATATCTAAAAGTCCCGCCTCGTTAAACAATTCTGTCAAAAAATTTGAAGATAAAATTTCTTCTGATACCTGGGGATACTGCTTCCTTAGTTATGAGGCGGGTTATTTCTACGAAAGAAGAATGAGAAAATACTTAAATCATAATAATAAAAAACTATTTGTCGGATTTTTGTTTGACAGACAGGATATTGAGACTTTAAGCTCAAAGAGTATTGAAATTGGTAATAGCAACAGAGGTTATAAAATTGACTCATTTAAGCTAAATACTACAAAAAAGAAATATATCGCTGACGTAAAAGAAATAAAGAAAGAAATAGCAGCGGGGAATACTTACCAGGTAAATTACACGTTAGAAGGGAATTCTAATTTTACGGGGAATATTGGCGAACTTTTTCGTACTCTGATTTTTAATCAGTCAGCGGAATATACTGCACTGATTAATACAGGTAAAAAAATAATTATATCAACTTCCCCGGAACTATTCTTTCATAAAAAGGGAAATAAAATATTTGCAAAACCGATGAAAGGCACAATTCGCCGCGGAATAAATTTATTTGAAGATGACAGACAACTATACGAATTAAAAAATAGTAAAAAAGATTTGGCTGAGAATGTAATGATTGTTGATCTTTTACGAAATGACCTAGGCAAGATTTGTCGATATGGTAAGGTGAAAGTAAAGAATCTATTCAATGTTGAAAAATATGAAACTCTTTTTCAAATGACATCCGGGATAGAAGGAAAGTTAAACGATGATGTTAATATCTCCACGATCTTACAAAATATTTATCCATGTGGATCAATAACGGGTGCTCCAAAAATCAGAACGATGGAAATTATCAGAAAACTGGAAAACAGAAATCGGGGAATATATACCGGAACGATCGGTATCCTGAAAAATAATGAAGCAATATTTAACGTTGCAATACGAACCATTGAGCTCGATAAAAAAGGAAATGTAAAAATTGGAATTGGAAGTGGAATTGTCTGGGACAGTGACCCGGAACTGGAATATAAAGAAACGATTCTGAAATCTAGATTTCTTACTTCCCCGATGAAGGAATTTGTAATATTTGAAACTTTAAAACTGGTAAAAGGAAACCTGGTTGATCTGGATCTTCATCTGGAAAGATTACAAAAATCTGCACAATATTTTTTATTTAAATTCGATGAAAAAAAACTACTTAACAAAGTGCAGAAATTCCTAAGTAATATTGAAAGTTATGAGAAAAAGAGAGTAAGAATTGAATTAAATAAAGTAGGGCATACCAAAATCAGAGTTGGGGATTTCCCTTCAAAAATAAAAGAAGTAAAAGTTATTATTTCTGAGAAACGGACTGACAGCAATAATACATTCCAATATTTTAAAACAACTAATAGAGAGATTTATAATGAAGAGCATTGCTATTACCACAAACAAGGATTTTTTGATGTGATATTTCTTAATGAGAAAAGTCATCTTGTTGAAGGGGCTATTACAAATATATTTATCAGAAAAGGCGGCAATTGGCTTACACCCCCTGTTGATGCTGGATTATTGGCCGGAATTGAAAGGAAAAAATGGTTGTCCGAAGATATGAATGTTACAGAATGTAATTTAATAATAGATGATATTCTTAGTGCCGATGAAATTGTGCTGACGAACTCACTTAGAGGAAGAGTTCGGGTTGATAAAGTTTACATAAATAATAAGGAATTCAGAGAATTTTAATTAAATTTAAATAGAAAAAGGGGAACATTTCTGGTTCGGATAAATATAATCTCAATGAAATAACTTCTTATAGCTGAAGAACTTAAATGAGATTCTTAAATTAAATTTTAATATCTTATTGCATAAATTTTTCAGTTACTCAGAGAGATAGAATATGTCCTCAAAAAAGGACAATACATCAAGAAGAAAGCGCGAACATCTTGAATTATGCCTGAATGATGATGTTGATTTTAAGAAGAAAACCACTGGCTTTGAAAAGTATGAATTTGACCATTTTGCAATTACTGAAATAGATATATCAAAGATAAAATTCTCAACTTCTTTTTTTAAGAAGAAAATAAATTATCCATTTCTTATTTCCTGTATGACAGGAGGCGTAAAAGAAGCGGGCGATATCAATTCAAGATTATCAATAGCAGCTAACGAACTGAACATACCGCTGGGTGTTGGAAGTCAGAGACAGGCCCTTGAAAACAATAAACATTTGGAAACCTATAAAGTAATCAGGAAAAATGCTCCCCGCATTCCTATTCTTGCCAATCTTGGAGCAGCTCAACTTGTAAAAATTAAACCGATTGATAAAATCCAGTCTCTTGTGGATATGGTTGAAGCAGATGCTATGGTGATCCACGTTAATCCGCTTCAGGAACTTTTGCAGGAAGATGGAGATACAAACTTTGGCGGACTATTATCACGACTGGAAAAAATAGTTAAAATATTGAAAGTACCTATAATCGTTAAGGAGGTTGGATCAGGAATTTCCAGAAAAGCCGCACAAAAAATACTTGAGACAGGGGTGAAAGGAATTGACGTAGCCGGAGCAGGGGGCACAAGCTGGGCAGGTGTAGAATTGTTGCGCACTAATAATAGTAAAGATGCTGATTTCTGGGATTGGGGATTACCAACTGCATATTGTATCAGGACATTGGTCTCTATAAAGGACTATCACGAGTTTTTATTAATTGGTTCAGGCGGAATAAACAATCCCTTTGATGCAGCAAAAGCCTTAGCATTGGGAGCAGATATCGTAGCTTCTGCCAGAATCATTCTTTTAACCCTAGAGAAAAATGGCATTGAAGGAGTTATTACACTTGTGAATGATTGGTTTGAAACCATAAAAAGGGTTATGTATTTAACTGGATCGGCTAATATGGCTGAATTTCATAACAAAAATAATTTAATAATGAAGGACGAACTATTTTAATGCTCAAAAATTCAGGTTCTTACTTTTCTTTATATGAAAAAGAAAGAAAAAAGATTGACGAAAAAATTAAAAAATTACTTGTTGCAAGAAAACCATCTTCACTATATAGTCCGGGTTCTTATATTTTAGAAAGTTCAGGTAAGAGATTACGTCCCGTGCTCGTTTTGTTTTCAGCCCGGGCAGTAGGACGAAAAAAAACGGGTTTTTATAATGCCTCTGCGGCGGTTGAACTGTTGCATAATTTTACTCTGGTACACGATGATATTATGGACAATGCTGACAAAAGGCGTGGACTGGCTACACTGCATAAAAAATATGATACGAGTACAGCTATATTAGTCGGAGACAGTCTACTATCCGTCGCGTATGAATTATTACTAAAAGATGTTACTTCTAATTGTAAGTCGGTGATTACAGATTTTAATAAAGGCCTGGTTGAAGTATGTGAGGGGCAAAGCCTTGATAAGGAATTTGAGACAAGGCCGGTTGTAAAATTACCTGAATATCTGATAATGATTAGAAAGAAAACTGCGGCTATGATGGAAATGTGTTGCTCAATTGGTGCTCAATTAGGAAATGGAAGTAAAGCAGAAATTTCAGCTCTTACAAAATATGGCCAGAACCTGGGTATTGCCTTTCAGATTCAGGATGATTTGCTGGACATCATTGCAAATGAAGCTGAATTTGGCAAATTTGTTGGCGGTGATCTGGTCGAAGGAAAGAAAACTTATTTATTTCTAAAAGCTCTTGAAAAATCAACTGGCAAAGATAAAAGTTTACTGAAAGGTATTATTAAAAATAAGGGGATTAAGAAAACAGAAATTCCATTTTATAGTGATATGTACAATCGGCTTGGAGTAATTGATGACGCCCGCAAAGAGGTAAAAAAATATACTAAAAGAGCGCTGAGTTCATTAAAAATATTAAATAATCAAAAGGACCGGGAATTTTTTACCTGGCTAGCCGATTACCTGATAAACAGAAATAAATAATAAATGATTGAAGAAAAAATTAAAATTATTAATAAAGCTGGTTTGCATACTCGTCCAGCTGCAACAATTGTTAAGCTTGCATCTAAATATAAATGTGAATTTTATATATCAAAGGATGGTGTGAGTATTAATGGAAAAAGTATTATTGGCGTGATGACGCTTGCCGCTGAAATGGGCTCAGAATTAACGCTTAGTTTTGACGGTGAAGATGAAAAAGAAGCAGCAATAGAAATATCAGAATATTTTAACAGAGGATTTGACGAATTGTGACAAATTTTAAACAAATATTTGAGGAGGCTGATAACAAGTTTCACGGCATTGCTGCCGCTCCGGGTTTAGTAATTGCAAAAGCATATTTGTTTACAAAAGAGAAACTTGAGATCAGTGATGCTCAAATTACTGATTTGCAAGAAGCTAAAAATAATCTGAATGAAGCTCTTAAAAAATCAAAAAAAGAGTTACACAAAATATTTTCCCTCGCAAAAGAAAAAATGGAGCCGGAACGAGCGGCTATATTTGAAGCACAAATGATGATTCTGGATGATCCAATTTTGATTGCTAATATAGTTAAGCGTATTGAGTCAGAAAAAAAACAACCTGAATATATTGTAAACGATGAAATATCAAAGTATCAGCAAATGATGATAAGCTCTCACGAAAGCTATATGAATGAAAGGGCTCACGATATTGAAGATATAAAAAACAGGATAATCAGAAATCTTCAGAAGAAAAGATGGCAATCCAGAATTACTAACGATGTTATTGTTGTAAGCGAAACTCTAACTCCTGCCGATACAATATTATTTTCACGTAGTAATGCTAAAGGATTTATAACTGATCATGGCGGACTTACTTCACACGCAGCAATTATTTCAAGATCATTAAATATTCCAGCAATAGTAGGTACTCATAAAGCTACCCAATTGATTAAAGATGGAGATCAATTAATAATTGATGGATTTCATGGCTACATTTTAGTCAATCCCTCAGACGCACAGATTAAGTTTTTTAGTGAAAAAATTGAAAAACTGATTGCTCTTCAAAAAGGACTGGAAGAATTAAAGGATAAGCCTGCTAAAACTACTGATGGAAGAGAAATTCAATTGCTTGCAAATGTAGATGTTTCGGGTGAAATGGATATGGTTGTTACAAGCGGGGCAAAGGGAATTGGGCTTTTCAGAACTGAACAGATTCTCGATGAACTCGGAGAATTTCCGAATGAAGATGAACAAACAAAATTATATTCCTCACTGGCTAGCAGAATTTATCCGGATATTCTGACGGTCAGGGCATTCGACATCGGTGGAGATAAATTTAAATTCCTGGACTTTGTTGAGCCAAACCCATTCTTGGGGCTAAGAGGGATAAGATTACTGCTTGAAAACAAGAAATTATTCAAAACACAGATCCGTGCAGTTCTTCGTGCAAGTACAGACAAGAATATTCAATTTATGATCCCAATGATTTCCGCAATTCAGGAAATCAGGGATGCCCGCGGAATGATTAAAGCATGCATGAAGGAACTGAACGATGAAAAAGTTAAATATGATAAGGAAATTAAAATCGGAATTATGGTTGAAGTTCCTTCAGCCGCTGTAATGACTTCCGAATTTGCAAATGAGGTTGACTTCTTCAGTATCGGAACGAATGATCTGATTCAATATCTAATGGCGGTTGACAGGGGAAATGATCTTGTATCAGACTTATACCAGGAATTTAATCCCTCTGTAATTCGGACATTGCATCACATAGTGACTGAAGCCCAGAAGAAAAACAAGCATGTCAGCTTGTGTGGTGAAATGGCAGCAGATACACTGGCAATTCCTTTGCTTGTTGGGCTTGGTTTGGATTCCCTGAGTATTTCCCCTTCAACAATTCCTTATGCAAAAAGAATAATAAGAAGTATTTCGTTTACTAAAGCTAAAAAACTTGCTGAAAAATGTCTGTCATTTTCAACAGAGAATGAAATAATAGAAGAAATAGAAAAATTCTTCGAAGGAAATTCAATCACACGAACACGAAATATAATTTAGGGTAAAATGCAGATAAAAGAATATGTATCAAAGTATGATCCGGAAAATCAATTTAATGTATTAATCGATAGCTATAAACAAATTGAATTCGCCTGGGCAAATAAATTTGATCTTACAAAATTAAGTGGGAGTATTTTCAGCTCAATAATTGTAACGGGGTTGGGCGGTTCGGCTATAAGTGGTGATCTTGTACTGAATTATTTGAAAGATGAAATGAGAATTCCTTACTCCGTCAATCGGAATTATTCTTTGCCGGCGTTTGCCGATGAAAATACTTTGCTGATTGCTTCATCTTATTCCGGTAATACCGAGGAAACAATTTCTGTATTAAATGAAGCAATTAAGCGAAAGTGTAAAATTGTGGCAATCACAACAGGTGGGCAAACTGGACAAATAGCAAAAGATAATTCAATTCCCGTCGTAAATCTTCAAAAAGGATTTCAGCCCAGGTATTCATTAGGTTTAAGTTTTTTCTCCCTCTTAAAAGTATTTCAACAACTTGGAATAATTAAAGATCAAACAAACTTTGTTACAAATATTATCTCTAACTGGAAAGTTAAAGGTGTAGAATACAGTAAAGATGAAAATATTGCTTTGAGTGTAGCCAGTGAATTGGTAGGATTTATTCCAATTATTTATTCTGCGGCAGATATAACTTCGGCTGCTGGATACAGGTTTAAAAGCCAAATAAACGAAAATTCAAAATTACATGCCTTCCATCATTCAATCCCGGAATATAATCACAACGAAATTATTGGATGGGAAACACAGGCCGAAAAACAATTTCATGTAAAAGTCTTAAATCTGATTGACAAAGATTACCATCCACAAATTAAAAAACGATTTGAAATTACGTCCGAACTAATTAGAAGAACTAACACAGAAATAATTAATATTGAAAGCACAGAAGATTTATTTAAAGTAAGGTTGATGGAAATGGTTTACCTCTGCGACTGGATTTCATATTATCTCGGTGTTTTGAGAGGTAAGGATCCTTCCGAAATCGAAAATATAAATATCTTGAAAAACAGGTTGGCTTAATTTTATCTGTTTACAATCATTATTTTCTTATTTAGATTAAAATTAGGACAATGGTTCCAATTATAATCTTCTAACTCAGAATTATTTTCAGGGTAGGAAACTTTAATGAAATTTATCAGGAATTTATTTCTAATTATCTTTTGCATTTCTACTTTTGCAGAAGCACAATTCTATTCCCATTTTGGAAGAAATAAAGTCCAATATGATAGCTTTGACTGGAAGATTCTGAAAACTGAACATTTCGATATTTATTATTATGACGAAATGCTGAATGTTGCAGAAATTGGTGCAGCAATTGCCGAGAAAACCTATGATGAATATAAAGTAAAATTCAATACTCTTATCAGCAGGCGCATTCCTTTAATTTTTTATAATACTTCAATTCAGTTCCAGCAGACGAACACAACTCCCGGTTTTATTCCGGATGCGGTTGGTGGTTTCTTTGAATTTGCAAAGGGACGTGTTGTCATTCCATCAACTGGTTCGTTACATGATTTTAGACATGTTATCCGGCACGAATTAGCACACGTGTTTATGACGACTAAAGCTTCACACGTCCTTTCTGATCATAGATCTACATCGGGAGCATTTCCATATTTATGGTACACAGAAGGCTTTGCAGAATATATGTCGACCTCAGTTGATGCTCAGGCTGAAATGGTGATAAGGGATGCATTGTTTAACGATTATTTTGTAGGGCTGGAGGATTTTAGCAAAATTTACGGAACATTCCTGATGTACAAAGAAGGTCAGGCTTTTCTTGAATATGTACGGGAAGCATATGGCCCGGGGAAAGTAATGCAGATGTTAGACAACCTTTGGATGTATTCAAAATTTTATAAAGTTGTTGAGTACACACTGGGAAAACCTCTTGAACAAATTGACAGGGAATGGAGTTATTATCTTAAGAAAAAATATTTTCCATTATTTAAAAATTTTGCACCAATAAATATACTGGCCCGGAATATTACTGATCATGGATTTAATTTTTCCCCTGTGCCTTATAAAGATGGTGACAAAGAATACCTCTATTTTGTTGCTAACAGAAACGGCTACTCTTCACTTTATAAAGTTCAGGTAAATCAGAAAGGAGAAAATAAAAGGGAACCGGAACTGGTAATTCGGGGTGAAAAAAGCGCAGAATATGAGGCATTTCATCTTTTTCGGACCGCCATTGATGTATCAGAAAGTGGAAAAGTTTCTTTCGTAACAAAAATCGGAGCCAGGGATGGGATACATTTCTATTCTATAAAAAATGATGAGGTTACAAATACTTATACGAATGATCATTTAATTACTATCACGTCTCCTAAATTTTCTTCTGACGGTAATAAAATTGTTTTCCAGGCTGTAGGTGATAAAGGTTACAGTGATATTTATCTCTTAAATCTATCGGATAATTCTTTAACAAGATTAACTAATGATTATTATGATGATCGTGATCCCTCTTTTGGCATAAATGATAAACAAATTATTTTTTCATCAGATCGTACAGCCGGAGAATATGAACATAAATACAATCTATTTACTTACAATGTTGATACACACAATATAAATTATGTAACATATCTTAATGCTAACTGTTCTACTCCGTCTATCTCGCAAGATAAAACTAAACTTATATTTACATCTGAGCTGGAAGGCGTGAAAAATATTTACCTGATGAATATTAAAAATGGTAAATATCAAAACAGAGTAAGCCGTTTAACAAATTTTATTACCAGTGCTTTTACTCCGGTATTTCTTGATTCAACTGATATAACTTTTGCAGGGTTTAATAATTATCAGTTCGATCTTTATCGATTTAATTACAAGAAACAACTTGCTGACAGTACTTTGATTATTTCGATGAATTATGACGGCACTGATGGAACCTGGATTCAGGATAGACTGATTGCTAAACGTGCAAGAGAAAAATTGAATTACGAAAAAAAATATTCTCTTGATTATGCTCAAAGCCAGGTATCTACTGATCCAATCTTTGGTACTCAGGGAGGCGCAGTTGTTTCTTTGAGCGATTTACTGGGCAACGATAATTATTTCTTTACAATTTATAATTCAGCGCAATCACAAAGTGAATTTTTCGATAGTTTTAACCTGATTCTGCAACGCGTAGATTTGAGCAAAAGAACAAATTATGGATACGGAGTTTTTCATTACACAGGTAACAGATATGATATCCGTGATTCGGATGAATTTTTTTTTGAAAGAAGCTTTGGTGGATTTTTTGTACTGAATTTTCCTCTTTCAAAGTTTGATAGAATTGAAACTTCCGTAACTGTAGCAAATTCTGATAAACAGGTAATTACCGGAGTTATAGAAAGAAAAGCTTTGCTGGTTGGTAATGCAATATCTTATGTGTTTGATAATTCACTGTGGGGCCCTACAGGGCCGTTAGATGGGACAAGGGCAAGGCTGTTGCTTGGTTATACAGGTGATGTAAAATTCAGTAATGTAAATTATTATACTGTTATTGCTGACTTAAGGCATTATTTCAGATTGGGTTACAGATCCGCATTTGCTGTAAGGAGTGCACTTTTTTATAACGATGGGAAGGAAGCTAGAAGATATTTTATGGGAGGAAGCTGGGATATAAGAGGCTGGCCGAGGTTCTCCATTAGAGGTGAGAAATTATGGCTGTCTTCAGTGGAATTAAGATTTCCGTTGATTGATCAGATAAATCTAAAATTTCCTTTTATAAACCTGGGATTTTTTGGATTACGTGGTGCAGCATTCTTTGATGCAGGTGGTGCATGGGATTCAAGTTATAAAGAAACTGTAGGTAGTGTAGGAGTTGGTGTCCGCTTTAATCTATTTGGTGCGCTTGTATTAAGATATGATGTCGGTAAGAAGATCCAGAATAATTTTTCAGATTTTCAAAACGGGCTTTTTTATCAATTTTTCTTTGGATGGGATTTTTGAAAAAGATTTTTATCCCTTTCATAATGTTTATGGTATTAGTTCAGCAGGGCTGTTCAATTTCAATAATAAGCATACCGGCTAATCAATCTGAAGGTAATTATGCAATGTTTGGTGAAAATGCTCAGCGGAATTTCTTTGTACCTCAAACTGTTTCTGATTCTATAGTATATTTATGGGAAAACGATGTGAATGGTGCATTTGCAAATACTTCTGTAACTATTTGTGACTCCATCGTATTTGTTTCGGATCTTTCAGGGAGAGTTTATGCATATAATTTTTATAACGGTAAAGAATTAGGACAAATAAAAAATAAAGGTGCTGTTTATGGCGCACCAATTATTAAAGATTTCTGGATAATATTTGCCGTAGCTTCTTTAGATGATAATGAATCAACGCTTTACTTTTATGATTTTTCTACAGGTAAAACATTTCGTGAAGAAATAATCCCCGGACGAGTTTTAACTGAGCTTGTTAAAACAAAGGACGGTTTTGTTTTGGCAACAGAAGACGGGCGGGTTCAAAAAATTGATGATTATGGTTTGCCTAAGTGGGACATAAATCTAGACTCTTTTATTCATAGTTCACCGGTTTATAAAGATGGTATAGTTTTAATTGGAAATGATAAAGGAGAGATTACCGCTATAAATTCAAACGACGGGAAAATACTTTATAAAAAAAGTATTGGAAGTCTTTTCCTGAGTGGAGGAACGATTAAAGGATCCATGGCGTATTACGGGAACAATGATGGATATATTTATGCTTTTGATTATAAAACGGGAAATCTCTCCTGGAAATTTAATTCCGGAGCAAGAATTCTAATGACGCCTGCGTGTGATAATAATTTCATTTATGTCGGTAATCTAAATGGTGATCTTTATTGTCTTGATAAAAATACAGGGACAGAAAAATGGAAATATAAATCGGCAGGTTTATTTAATGTTTCCCCGCTTATTACAAATAACTTAATATTTATCCCTGATATGGATAAAAAAATGCACCTTGTTTATCGTAGTTCTGGTAAACGTGACAAAATAATTCAACTTGAAGGACGAGGCAAACTTACTCCTGTACTTTTTAAAAATGTTTTATTTATCGGATATGACCGGGGAGTTATACAGGCGTATGAATTTAAATAAAATAATAAAAATAGGTCTGTGCTTAGTATTATTTGCAACCCCGGTTGTATTTGGACAAAACTGTAAGGCAAAAGTTAATATTAAAACAGATCTTGATAATTCTAAAATTTATATAAATAGTAAACTTGAAGGAACTGGTTCAGTGGTTGCCTTTTTAGGCACAGGGATTTATAAATTAAGAATTACAGCATCGGGAAAAGAGTGGAGCAACAAAATTTTCAGCGATACACTGCGAGTAATTGATTGTGGTAAAGATATAACCCTTAATTATTCTTTTCACAATAGGCGATACCTGGATTCAGAACCACAGGATGCAGAAGTAATAGCTAATGATTCTGTCCTGGGATATACTCCATTATTTATTCCAATGCAATACACTGACGTTACAATTAAGAAATCAAGTTATCAATCCCAGGATGTTGAGCTTGAAAAGGATAAAACTTCACAAGTCATCAAGCTGGATTTTGTTGGTAAATACGAAGAGATCAGTTTTTATAAAAAACCAATATTTAAATATTTACTCGGTGGAATTGTAATGCTTGGTGCTGCTACAGCATATTTTAAGATCAAAGCGGATGATTCATTCAGTGATTACCAGCGGACCACGAACAATTCGTTTTTGGATGATACACATAAATATGATCTGTTGAGCGGGATAGCCTTTGGAGCTTTGCAGGTTAATCTTGGTGTGTTGATTTATTACTTTTTAAACGATTAAATAAACCTTTCTTAAAAATATTTTACTATCTTTGTATCAGAAATTATTCCGGTGGAAGAATATATTTCGTTCGTTTATTAATAACCTTTCATGCAATTTATAATTTATGTTAACTGTTTTAGATGCTATCAATTTAAGCACTGATTACCTAAAGAAAAAAAACATTGAATCTCCCAGAATAAATGCCGAACATCTTCTCTCGCACGTATTAAAAAGAAAAAGATTAGAACTTTATTTGTCATTCGACAAACCGTTGAACGAACATGAAACAAATTTATATCGTGAACTGATTCGCAGAAGGGGAACTGCTGAACCTCTGCAATATATTTTAGGCTCGGTAGAATTTTATGGGCTGGAATTTCGCGTTACCCGAGATGTATTGATTCCAAGACCTGAAACAGAAATATTAATTGAAAAGATTGTTGAATCATTTGACAGGAATAATCAGCTGAAAATTCTTGATATTGGAACTGGGAGTGGGAATATTGCAATTTCGCTCGCTAAAAATTTCATTAAAGCGGAAGTTAAAGGAATAGATATGAGCCGGGAAGCTCTTAAAATTGCTAAGGAAAATTCCGGACTCAATGATGTGAATGGAAATGTAATATTTGAGGAGTTTGATATTCTAAAACATAATTTTAATACTGATGCCAGATATGATATTATTGTATCAAATCCTCCATACGTATCAGTTAAAGAATATCCTGAATTAAGACCCGAGCTAAATGTTTATGAACCGCGTATTGCGTTGACTGATGAAAATGATGGCCTGAATTTCTACAGGGTGATTTCAGAGAAATCGAAAAATATTTTGAAAAAAAATGGAAGAATATTTCTTGAAATACGGCATGGGACAGTCTGTGGCGATAAAAAACATTCTTGAAATAAATAATTTTTCAGATATTAAAATATTTAAAGATTATTCAGATATTGAAAGAGTAATAAGCGGAGTTTTGAATTGAGGGCGTTAATCCAAAGAGTTACAGAAGGCGGAGTATTTGTAAAGTCTGAAAATTACAAGGCTGAAATTGGCAACGGGATGGTTATTCTGCTGGGCATCAAAACCGGGGATTCACCGGAGGACCTTAAATTTGTTGCTGATAAATGCTGTAACCTTAGAATATTTGAAGATGAAAACGAAAAAATGAATCTGTCAGTAAAAGATATTAATGGTGAAATATTGATTATATCTCAATTTACATTATATGGTGATACAGCAAAAGGAAACAGACCGGGCTTTACAGATGCAGCCAGGCCAGAGGAAGCGATTCCGTTATACGAGAAATTTATTGAGAGAGTTAAAGAAAATGTTGGTGCAACAAAAGTAAAAACCGGTATTTTTGGTGCAATGATGACTGTAAAAATAATAAATGATGGCCCGGTAACATTAACTGTTGAATCCAAAAGTCAGGGGTAATTTGAATTCCGTTTTAATGATATTTATTGATGGAGTGGGAATTGGTAAAAAAGATTACCAGTACAATCCTTTTTTTAAATATGGGTTTAAAACTTTTACAGAACTTTTCGGAGACATCCCTCATCTAAATAAACAAAAGCTTAACGGTGACAAGGTTCATCTTTTCCCTACGGACGCAAGATTAGGAATAGGAGGATTTCCACAAAGCGGTACCGGCCAAACATCAATATTTTGTGGTATGAACGCAGCAAAATTTGTAGGAAAACATTTCGGCCCATATCCATATTCAACACTTACACCAATAATAGAAAAAGAAAATATTTTAAGTGTGTTCAAAAAAGGGGGAGAACCAGTTGCATTTGCAAATGCGTATCCAAAGGCCTTCTTTAACTATCTTAAATCCGGTAGAGGAAGATTAAGTGTAACAACTCTGAGTTGTAGGTTGAGTGGAATAAGGCTTAATAAATTATCTGATTTGAAGAGAGGAAATGCTTTAACGGCTGAAATAACGAATGAACGCTGGAATTCAAAATTAAATTACAATTTGCCTGTAATTACTCCACAACTGGCAGCGAAAAGGCTTTTAAGAATAGCACGCAAAAATAAATTTACACTTTATGAATATTATCTTACTGATCATTTTGGGCATGGAAGATACGAAGGTACATTTGAACCTGATTTGAAAGCTCTGGATGAACTATTATTTACAGTACTCACAACCTATGATAAAGAGGAATTAACTATTATCATTTGCTCCGATCACGGGAACTTTGAAGATATTTCAGTAAAAACACACACATTAAATCCAGCTTTAACTATCACTGCAGGCAAACACGAAAAAATACTCTCAGATAAAATAAAAGAATTAACACAAATAAAATCTGCAATATTAAATATTTGTAAATGAAAGATTATCCTGCGATAAAACTATCAGTGGTGGTTGCACTGGGAATTTTATTGGAGAAATATTTCTCAATCAGTTTTGTAATTACAGCTAGTCTGGTAGCAGCTTCAGTATTTGTATATTATTTTGTAAATGATAAAACACGGTATCTTAACTCGGTTATTGTCCAGATTTTGATCTTCCTTTCAATCATTGCGTCAGCAAACCTTTTAGCGCAATTAAATAAAAATGAATACAATTTACTTCCGGATAACATATATAACATTAAAAACCTTAGTATTAAAGGTGAAGTGACAAATATTGATCTTATCAGGAAAGATGAATTAGATTTTGAAATTAAGTTAGATCACGTAATTATTAAAGACAGTATAAATGCAGACGATGTAAATCTAATTTGTAAACTAAAAGACAATCAAAAGAAACTTAAAAAATTATATAATAAAATTAAGATCGGAAATATTCTGGAAGTAGAAGGGAGTTATATAAAAGGAAGAGAAGAAAGAAATCCTGGAGAATTTGATTACAATAAATACCTGAGAAAAAATGGCTTTAGCGGATTATTATATATCTATAATTCTTCAAGAATTAAAATTGTGGAAGGTGAAACTGCATATTTTGATAACCTGATTTTTACTATCAGGAAGAATATTGATGAACAAATAAGAAAGATTTATAATCCTGAAACGGCTGGATTCCTGCGTGGGATTTTACTTGCTGACAGAAGTGAAATAAAATACAATGAAAAACAGGATTTTATTAATTCCGGTGTTATTCACATTCTTGCTGTCTCAGGTTTACATGTGGGATATATACTACTAATCTTTACTTTCATTTTCGGAAGGTTTAATATTTATGTTAAATCAATACTTACCATTATAGGGTTGGTGTTATTTCTGCTAATTACAGGCGTTCCACCGTCAGCTTTCAGGGCAACCGTTATGACGATAGTTTTAATATCTGCATTTCTAATGAACAAGTCCACAAATCTTCTAAACTCAGTGGCTATAGCTGCATTGATAATTCTTATTATAAATCCCGAAGAGCTTTTCAACGCCGGTTTCCAGCTTTCATTTTCTGCCGTAATTTCTATTGCTGTTGTTTATCCGGTATTTAGGGAGAAGATTAAAGAAATGAATTTCCAAAATAGATTACTACAGGGACTTTTTCTGTTACTAGGAGTCTCACTTGCTGCTCAGATAGGGACACTGCCGGTTACAATTTATTATTTTGGGAAAATTTCTTTAGTGGCATTATTTACAAATTTGCTTGTAATTCCTGCTGTAGGCATAATTGTCGGAATTGGAATATTCTCATTATTTCTCAGCATTTTACTTCCATTTATTACTTCATTCTTTACAATTGTAAATGAATTATTGGTAAAAACTATTTATTCGGTAATTCATTTTACAGGAGCAAGTAATCTTTCATTCTTACGAATTCATAATTTCTCTATTATAGATATAATTACGTTTTATTTAATTCTGATTTTCTTTCTCTATTACGTTGAGAAATTTCAAAATCGATTTGCTAAGATATGCCTGAGTCTGTTATGTATATCCTGTTATTTAATAATAGGATCGATTGGGAATATAAATTTATTCCCGGAAAACAAACTAAACGTTTTAATGATTGATGTAGGCCAGGGAGATTCATTCCTGGTTAAATTCCCGAACGGGGAAACAGGATTAATTGATGCTGGTGAAGCAAACTATTCGTTCGATAACGGTGAAAGAGTTATTTTACCTCTTATGAATAATCTTGGAATCGATAAGATTGATTATGGCTTTGTTTCACATGTAGATCTTGATCATTACGGCGGTTTTGTTTCACTTATTCATAAAGGAAAAATTAAAAATATTTATAAGCCTGAAATCGATTCTTCACTCGATAAAGATTTGAGATTCGAAAAATATATTGCCGCTAATAATCTAAGCGTGCATCACTATCATAAAACAATTTTAAAAATAGGGAATGTCAGGATCTACGTACTCAACACTAATAAGAGACATAATTTTTCATCAAATAATAACAGCGGATTGCTAAAAATTGTATACGGTAATTCTGAATTTCTGTTTACAGGTGATTTGGAAAAACAGGGAGAAAGATATTATGATAATTATTATGGCAAATTCCTCGATTCCGATGTATTGAAAGTCGGACATCATGGCAGCAAGACCAGTTCTTCAATAGAATTTTTAAGTCTGGTTACTCCAGGAATAAGCCTGATTTCAGCAGGAATTCAGAATAAATTTCATCATCCATCCGAAATAACACTTGAAAAGTTAGAGAAATTTGATTCTGCAATATACAGAACTGACTTTTCAGGAGCTATCTTGCTCCAGAGCAATGGGGAAAATATAAAAAAGTTTAATTGGAGAGTGCTATAAATTTCCTGATTACTCACATCTTCCTTATATTTATATATATCATATCAGAAAAAACAGAACTCACAAATGAAATTAAAAAGACAAACGATCGGAATTCTTGGCGGGGGACAACTTGCCAGGATGTCGGCATATCAGGCATACAAACTCGGATATGAAATATCGATTCTTGAAAAATCGAAAAATTCTCCTGCAGGTATGATGACTAAAAATGAATTTGTAGGCCGGGTGGATGACGAGAAAATTGTGAAAGAATTTACAAAGGCCAGTGATATCGTAACCCTTGAAAACGAATTTGTGGATTATCAACGCCTTGAATTTATTGAGTCACTTGGTAAGAAGGTTATTCCTTCTCCCAGAACAATTTCTTTAATTCAGGATAAATTTATTCAGAAAAATACTCTGCAGAGAAATAATATTCCTGTTGCGGACTTTGTTAAAGTTGGTGAAAAATCATCTTATGAAAAAATATATGAAAAACTTGGTGACAAATTTATTCTTAAATCCAGAAAAATGGGATACGATGGATACGGAAATCACAGTGTATCTAATGAAAAAGAATTCCGGGAAGGCCTGAAAAAATTATCATCAAGGCACAGCGAACTTATGGCGGAAAAATTTATCAATTTTGATATGGAACTTGCCATAATGGTTGTAAGATCTAAGAAGGAAATTAAGACCTACCCTGTTGTTCAGACTATTCAGAAAAATCATATTTGCCATACGGTAATTGCTCCGGCAGATTTGAGAAAATCTGTGGCTAAAAAAGCAGAAGAAATTGCAATTGAATCTGTGAAAGCAATAAAAGGGTACGGAATTTTTGGAATCGAAATGTTTTTAGTCAACGAGAAAAATATCCTGGTAAATGAAATGGCACCAAGGCCTCACAATTCCGGTCACTATACTATTGAAGCTTGCATAACGCCGCAGTTTGAAAATCATGTTCGTGTAGTATTAAATCTTCCGCTGGGGTCAACAGAAATGATTAAGCCCTATGCTGTGATGATAAATCTACTGGGAAAAAGAAAAGGTGAAGGAATAGTGGAAAATTATAATGAAGTTTTGGCAAATGATAATATTCATCTGCATATATATGGGAAAGAAAAATCACGAATTGGCAGGAAGATGGGACACATAACTATCTTGGGAGATAATTTAAAGAAGACATTAAGCCTGGCAAAAATTGCCGAAAAAATTACAAATATTTAATAGTTTATTGGAGACTAAAATGGCTGTAAAACCTGTAGTTGGAGTGATAATGGGAAGTGATTCTGATCTTCCTGTAATGAATGAAGCTGTAAAAATATTAAAAGAATTTAAAGTTCCGCACGAAGTTAAAATAGTTTCTGCTCACAGAACACCAATGCATATGGCAGAATATGGCAGTGGCGCACAAGAGAGAGGATTAAAACTTATTATTGCAGGAGCCGGCGGTGCAGCTCATCTGCCCGGAATGACCGCATCTCATACACCTCTTCCCGTAATTGGTGTACCAGTGAAGTCCAAAGCTCTGAATGGGCTGGATTCACTACTTTCAATTGTACAAATGCCTGGAGGGGTACCGGTTGCAACTGTTGGAATTAATCAGGCAAAGAATGCGGGTTTGCTGGCAGTTGAGATTTTGGGTATAAGTGATTCGGTACTCCAAAAGAAATTAATTACCTACAAGAAAAAAATGGAAAAAGAATCTCTAGCCAAGAATAAAAAGATCAAATGATCTCATGAGATATGGTGTTTCGGAGTTAGCGGTTCACCGATTAGTTTATCCGTATCCCAGACATTTTTTTCTCTTTTATCCTCTTTTCTAACGTCACATTCAAAGTAATTGCAATATTTGCATAAGTGTTCTGTACAATAATCCAGGTGAATTCTTATCTGTGTATTTTGTATATCTTTTTCAAGCTTTTCCTGTATAAACTCTTCTTCGAGGTGCGATTCTTTAATTGTAAAGTAGTAAGGCAATATAAGATGAAAATCCACGAAGACTTTATCACCTGATTTCCAGAATCTGAGCCAGTGTATATCAATCCAGTAATCTTTTCTTATCAAATTTAACTTTTGTACTATTTTTTCGAGTAATAGTCTATCAGTTTCATTCATCAAGCCGCCAATTGATTCGCGAATTAGCTTGTACCCGGTAAACAAAATATTTAACGCAACTGCTATTGCAAAAATTGGATCGATAATCTGCATCCCTGTGAGCATTACAATAATTATTCCTACAATTACACCAATACTTGTAAATGAGTCTGTCAGTACATGCTTGCCATCTGCTATAAGTGTAATTGAATTTGTTTTCTTACCCATTTTAATCAGGTAAAACCCGAGGAATAAATTTATTATACCGGCACCTGAAATAATAAAAACACCGATATCAAGAGATCTTAAATTTGATCCTTTAATAATATCAATAATCGAAGTATAAATAATAAAAACAGCGGCAATAATAATAAGCAGGCCTTCCACACCTGCGGAAAAGAATTCAATATTTCCGTGGCCATATAAATGGGAATCATCTGCCGGGCGGGAAGCCAAAATGATACTGTAAAGTGCCATTGAAGTTGCCAAAACGTGCACAACTGATTCAGCAGCATCGGAAAATATAGCTGCCGAACCTGTTATCAGGAATGCGCCCATTTTTGAAACGAACATTCCAATGCCGATAAATAATGAAATATATGCTGCTTTTTTCTTTAGTGATAAATCAGTAGCCATTATTACCCGGTTAATTATTACGTATATACTAAAATTAATCGTTTTATGCGTAATAAAAATCATTTTAAAAAATAATTTAGAAATGTAATTCCTTTATTCATTGCTAGTTCACTGCTATTTCGATAAATTTAGAGATACGAAAATTCGGAGTTATACAAATAATGAAATCCATTCTTTTTTTGATTGTAATCGCATTTGTTTTTTCCGGCTGCAGTAAAAAAACTGATAAAGATTATATGGACGCTGCACAACAGGCCTTGATAAACAAGAAAGTAGGGGAGGCGGTAAAATCTTATAATGAACTTATTACTGAATATCCCGAAAGTGAACTGGCTCCTGAAGCAATGGTGAAGCTGGCTAATCTTATATCAGAATATGATGGTTGACAGCCTTTCACACATTGAATCATATAAAAAAGCAGAAAGTATTTTCAGAAAACTATATGAAAATTATCCTGAAAGCAAGCAGGCACCGACCGCGTTATTCATGTCGGGATTTATTGAGGCGAACAACCTGCATCAGTTTGATAAAGCAACAAAAACTTACCGTATATTTCTTGAAAAATATCCTGATCACGAATTAGCTGAATCGGCAAAACAGGAATTGAATACTATGGGCCAGGCTCCTGATGAAATTCTTAAGCAAAAGAAACCGAAGAAAATGTAATGGCAATTGACGCGCAGGATTATAAAAAATATTTAAATCCTTCCGTAATTTCCAAATTAAATTCACTTGAACTCAGAGCCCGCCTAGTAGTTGAAGGTTTTATGGTGGGGCTTCACAAAAGTCCCTACCATGGCTTTTCAGTTGAATTCAGCGAACACCGCCCTTATATGCAGGGAGACAGTCTTAAGGATATAGACTGGAAAGTCTACGGCAAATCTGAAAATACTTCATTAAACAGTACGAAGAAGAAACAAATCTAAAAAGCTACATCTTGCTCGATACAAGCAAATCGATGAATTATGCCTCAGAAGGAAATGTTAGCAAACTTGAATATGCTTCTACACTCGTTGCCGGACTTAAGTTATATGATGATCCGACAGCAGGATGCTGTCGGGCTTTCACTTTATTCTGAAAAAATTAACAAATATTTACCGCCCAAAGCATCTAAAACTTATTTGCACGAAATATTGAAGAATCTTTCAGATGCGAAAGCTTCGGACAAGACAAACACAGCTTCATCACTTCATTCAATAGCTGAGAAAATTAAGAGAAGGGGACTGGTTGTAATTGTTTCCGATCTTTTTGATGATGTTGATTCTGTGCTTACTGCCTTAAAACATTTCAGATATAAGAAAAATGAGGTGATAGTTTTCCAGATACTTGATTCACAGGAAAGAAATTTTGCTTTTGGCAATGATGCAAAATTTAAAGATATGGAAACCGAAGATGAGATTACCACTCAGCCTTACCAGATTCAAAAAGCTTATAAAGAAGCAATGAGTGATTTTGTAGGAAAAATAAAAACACAATGTCTCAACTCAAATATTGAATACAATTTAATAGAAACTTCAATGCCTTTTGATAAAGCACTTTTCAGTTATATTCAGAAAAGAGCTAAACTTTTCTGAAGTATTTAGAAGTAAAACGGTTAGATTCAATTAAGCTATGTTTTTACTCCAATGGCTAAAGCCATTGGTTACATAAAGAAACTCTATAAAAAAATATTAACCAACCGTTTAATTTTAAGCAAGTTCTTGAATATCCTTCAAATATTTTTCCGCCAGTACCTCAGCCTCATTTTTATCTTCGGCCTCTACAATAATTCTGATAATTGGTTCGGTATTGGATTTCCTGAAATGTACCCAATGACTTGTAAAGTCGAGTCTTAATCCATCAAGAGTATTGCTTTTTTCCTCTCCGTAATGTTTTACCAGCTTATTAATAATTATGTCGGGGTTAGTTTTGCCAAGGTTGATTTTCTTTTTAACTATAAAATAGCAGGGGAGTGACTCTTTTAATTCACTCATTTTGCCATTAAATTCTAATAAGTGCTGAAGTGTAATTGCAACACCAACAAGAGCATCCCTACCATAATGCAGGGCAGGGTAAATAACTCCGCCGCTTCCTTCTCCGCCTATTATCGCTTTCTTTTCCTTCATCATTTTTACAACATTTGCTTCGCCGACAGGGGAGCGGAATACTTTAGATTTTGCATCGTGCGCTACATCATCAACTCCTCGTGTAGTTGAAAGATTAACAACAACGTTTCCTTTTTGTTTTGAAAGAATAAATTTAACTGCTTGTGTAATCGTGTTTTCTTCACCAAACGGTTCGCCTTTTTCAGTAATTAAAACAAGCCTGTCAACATCCGGATCAACTACAATTCCAAGATCCGCTTTTTCTTTTTTAACTGCCTGCATTGTCTTTTTTAGATTCTCAGGTATCGGTTCAGGTAAGCGAGGGAAAATTCCTGATTTTTCACAATTCATTTCAATTACTTTGCAGCCAAGTTCTTTCAGCATCTGTGGTATTACGTAAACTCCTGCGCCGTTTACACAATCAACAAGGACTTTAAACTTTTTCCTTTTGATTTTTGCTTTTTCAATATACCTGAGATTTAAAACACTTTCTACATGGTTTTTTAATGCACTCTTATAAATCTTTTTTACACCGATTTTATTCCAGGATTTATAACTATCTCCCTCTTTTTCAATCCCTTCTATAATTTCCTGCAATTTTTCATTTTCTTGAGGCGTCATAAATTGCCCGGTACTGTTGAGGAGTTTTAATGCGTTCCATTCATTTGGATTATGACTCGCCGAAATAGCAATACCACCCTGTGCTTTAATAGTTTTTACTGTAAACTGAACGGTTGGGGTCGGTACAATCCCAATTTCAACAACGTCGATGCCCTTTGCCATTAATGTTCCGGTAACAATGGATTGGACCATATCTCCCGTAATTCTCGCATCGCGTCCGACTACTACAGTTCCTTTGCCAATAAATTCGGCATAAGCGGAAATATATTTGACCAAAACCTGCGGGTCCAGCCCGTCGCCTACAATTCCCCTAATTCCTGAAATACTTGCCATTAATGTGGGCATTAAAACTCCTCCGGATTTTTATTATTCTGTAAAGCCTGCTATATTCATACTGCAAATATAAAAATATTAGTGATCATTATTTTTATAATATTATATAGCAAGTAATTAAACAATTCTAATATGCTCAAAAGAAAGATCAGGCAGGTCAATAATCTGCTATTGAAAAAATACGGAATACCTCCGCGCAGTAAAACCCCGCCTGATCCGGTGGATATGATAATTGCCACAATTCTTTCGCAAAATACAAACGATAAAAATTCTTATAAGGCATTTCAGAACCTAAAAAATAAATTCAATAGCTGGAACGAAGTTGCAAAACTTACTCCTTCACAAATTGAAAGACATATTAAAACTGCAGGCCTAGGAAAACAAAAATCAAAAGCGATTAAAAATTTGCTTTCAACTTTGTTAAAAGAGAAGGGGAAAATCACACTAAAATATCTGGATAAAATGAAAAATGAAGAAATTCTTGACGAACTAACTTCTTTCCCGGGAGTTGGATTAAAAACAGCCAGTTGTGTTTTGCTTTTTGCAATGAGGAAGAATTTTTGTCCTGTTGATACACACGTACACCGTACAACTAATAGAATTGGACTGGTAAAAACATCCGCACCGGACAAATCTTTTGTAATCTTAAATGAAAATATGCCGGATGGTATTGCGCATCAATTCCATACAAACCTTATTCGCCTAGGCAGGGAAATTTGTAAACCGGCAAATCCGTCCTGTAAAATCTGTCCATTACTAAAAGTCTGTGAATATTCTGAGAAAAATCTAAAGAATTCTTCTGAATACAAAGTGAACGATTTTCTTCTCCTTGATTCCATAAGATAAATCAGTTTGATCTGATAAGTATATAAAAGAGCGTTAATATCACTCTATCTCAACCCGTCTGTCAGCAGAAGAGTTATTTCGGAAGCTGATTCATTCTTTAAGAATCTGAAATAAATTCAGAATGACAAAGTAATTCACCTCTACAATAGTGAAATTAAGTCACTATCATTAAAATTCCACTTGATTTAAATTCTCATAATTCCTAATATTACGAATAATCTTCCGAATAAGTCTAAGAAAACCAAATGATCAACAAAATAGATGCAAGAATTCTGAATATACTGCAGCAAAATTCGCGTATTTCTAATGCGGAAATTGCCAGGCAGATAAAAATGGCACCATCTGCTGTGCTTGAAAGAATCAAAAAGCTGGAAAAAAACGGTATTATTAAGAAATATACTGTTGAGATTGAGGCATCGGAAGTTGAAAAGGAGTTGCTTGCTTTTATACTGGTAAGAGCAAACGGTCCCATCGTTGACAATAAGACAGCCAAGGAATTGGCAAAAGTGCCCGAAGTTCAGGAAGTTCACATCGTAGCCGGTGAAGACTGTTTCCTGGTAAAAGTAAGGGCTGAAAATCCTGCTGCTTTAACAGAACTACTGAGAAAAAAAATTGCTTCGATTAAATCGATAAGATCGACAAGTACTACTATTGTTCTTGAAACCGTAAAAGAGACAACTGATTTAGTTTTTTAGCGACAAAAGCTCAGTTGATTTTCAATATCATATTTAATTTATTAAATACTAAATAATCATTGGAGAAATTTAATGGAACATCCTATTGGCATACTAGGTTATGATTATGTTGAATTTTATGTAGGGTCTGCCAAAATGTGGGCCTACTGGCACGCTAAAGGTATGGGATTGGACATTACAGCTTACAGCGGTCCAGAGACAGGGGTGAAAGGCAAGATATCTTATTTATTAGAAGGGAAAAGTCTGAGGATACTAATTACTTCAGCAGTCGATCCAAAAGAATATGGTATCTCTTCATTTGTTCAGAGACACGGTGACGGAGTTAAAAAGTGGGCTTTAAAGGTTAAAGATGTGAAAATTGCTTATGACACCGCGGTTGAAAATGGGGCTATTCCAGTAAGCACTTATAAAAAATATGAAGATGAAAAAGGTTTTGTTGAAGAAGCTGCAGTAAAAGTTTATGATGATGTTGAAATTGTTTTTACGAATAGGAAAAATTATAAGGGCAATTTCAAACCCGGATTTTCAAAACCCATACAAAATATTAAAATAGAAGCTCACGATACAGGCCTGAAAAAAATTGACCATATAGTCGGAAATGTTCGGATAAATGAAATGGATTATTGGGTGAATTATTTGAATAATACTCTGAACTTTGAGACATTTCTTGAATTCGGAATGGGCGATATCTCGACACAATATTCTTCTTTGGTTTCAAAAGTAGTTCGTTCAAAGGAAGCTGATATTAAAAATCCTATAAACGAACCTTACGAAGGACTGAAGAAATCGCAAATTGAAGAATACATAGATGAATACCTGGGATCAGGAATTCAGCATATTGCAATTTCAACAGATAATATTATTGAGACAATCGCAAATATGAAAAAGAACGGAGTCGAATTTTTAGAGCCGCCGGATTCATATTACGATATGCTTCGCGAACAAAAAATACAGATTAAGGAAAGTATTGATGATTTGCAGGAAAATGGAATTCTCTGTGATCATGCTGAAAATCAAGGATATTTGTTGCAGCTTTTTACAAAACCAATAGGCGACAGGCCAACATTCTTCTATGAAATTATTCAAAGAAGAGATGGCGCGCAGGGATTTGGACAGGGAAATTTCCAGGCACTTTTTGAATCTATCGAGAAAGACCAGATGAAAAGAGGAAATTTCGATAGAGATCCGGAAAAGTAAATTGTTTATGTCATTTCGACCCCGATTTTATAGGGGGAGAAATCTTTTAAAAGTATTTTTTTAGATTTCTCGGTAATCCGTCTAAAGCCGGATTCGTTATGACACTGAAATAAAATTGTCATAAAAAAATTCAAGGAGCTTAAAATGCCTTTTTACGTTCAACTTGGAAAGGTTCCTCCCAAGAGGCACACAACATTTTATAAACCTGACGGTAAATCACTCTACAGGGAAGAATTGTTCAGCACTAAGGGATTTTCCGGAATTTACTCAAACAAGTATCACCTTTATATGCCTCCGCAGGTTGAAAATATTGGTGAAATTCATAAGGCAAATGATAATGAATGGCCGGATGCTCCGCTGAAATATTATCATTTTAAAACGGATGCTAAAAAATCGAAAGGCAATTTTATAAATGCCCGTAGCGAGTATCTTAAAAATGAACATTGTGTAATTTCAACTGCTCATGTAACTGAAGACACAGATACATTTTACAGAAACAGCTATAAGCACGAGATTGTTTTTGTTCATCGCGGTAAAGGAAATTTCTACTCAGAATATGGTGTGAATCCGTTTGAACAATGGGATTATATTGTTGTGCCGAAGGGAACAACATACCAGATGAAATTTGATGATTTCAATGATGTAAAATTATTTATAATTGAATCTGATACACCGTTTGATATTCCGCGCCATTTTCGAAACGAATACGGCCAGATAACCGAAGATGCTCCATATTATGAAAGGGATTTCAAACCGCCTCATTTTACAGAACCAATAGATAAACTTGGTAAATTTGAATTGTTCCTGAAAGTTTCAAACAGAACTTTTAAATATGAATTGCCGCATCATCCTTTTGATGTAATTGGGTGGGATGGATATTTGTATCCTTATACATTTAATTTAAAAGAATATGCGCCAAAGGTAGGACTAATTCACCTTCCGCCACCGGTTCACCTGATGTTTACAACGCAGCATTTTGTTGTTTGTAACTTTGTGCCCCGTCTTTTCGATTTTCACCCGCAGTCAATTCCGGCTCCATATTATCATTCAAATGTTGACAGCGACGAAGTGCTTTATTACGTTTATGGTGATTTTATGTCGAGAACAGGTGTGGAAGAAGGGTCAGTTACATTGCATCCAATGGGAATTCCACACGGCCCGCAGCCTGGTAAAACAGAGGCATCGATTGGTAAAAAAGAGACGGATGAATACGCTGTAATGATCGATACATTTACACCGCTAAAAGTCACAAAAAATGTAAAAGAAACAATGGTGGAAGATTACCACCAATCATGGTTGGAAAAATAAATATGATTAAAATTCCTGAACACATTCAAAAACTAAAACCCTACAAAGCAGGAAAACCCATTGACGAGCTTGTTCGTGAAAAGGGGATAACCAAAATTGTTAAACTGGCATCAAATGAAAACCCACTGGGACCTTCACCAAAGGCGATGGAAGTTATTAAGGATCAATATTAATGATTTACATCGTTATACAAATCCTTCTTCATTTAAACTTGTTCACGCTATCGCGGAAAAGATAGATAAAAAACCGGAACAAATAGTTACTGCCAGTGGATCGGATGCTATTATTCAGTATCTCATAACTGCATTCAGTGATGAAAATGATGAAGTGCTATCATCGGAAGGTACATTTATCGGCTGGTATGTGAATGTAAATAAATATGGCAGAAAATCTGTACTGGTTCCACAGAAAAATTATCATTTTGATCTTGATGCCATTGTAGAGGAGATAAATCCTAAGACAAAAATTATTTATCTCGCAAATCCAAATAATCCTACCGGGACAATGTTCACTAAAAAAGAATTTGAATCTTTTATGATTAAAGTTCCTAAAAATGTTCTTGTTGTACTTGATGAGGCTTATACGGTTTATGCGGAAGACAACCCGGAATATCCGAACGGTCTGGAATATGATATGGAAAACCTGATTGTTCTTCGTACGCTATCAAAAGCATATGGCCTGGCGGGAATAAGGCTTGGATTTGCGGTTGCACAGGAATATCTCATCAAAGAGATGTACAAAGTTAAATTACCTTTTGAACCGAATGCTCTTGCACAGGAAGCTGCTATTGCTGCTTTGCAGGATGATGAATTTCTTGAAAGAACAGTCAGCCAGAATAAGAAATCACTTGATGCTTTAAAGAAAAAATTTGATGAGCTTTTTATTGCTTATGTTCCGACTGCGGCAAATTTTTATATGCTTGTTTTTCCGACAGAGGAATTTGCAGTTGATTTTAATGAAGAATGTCTAACAGGGGACTGATTCTTCGTCACGTAAATACATTCGGGATACCAAACGGAATAAGGATAAATTCTGGAACGGACGAGGAAACAGAATTTGCACTTAATGTTATCGGGGAAGTTTACCCGATGCTCGCAGAAAAACATAAACTACATTTAGCAGAATAATTTTTTTGAATAAACGGAGATATTAATGAAGTTAGTTTCTTATTTAGTAAATAAAGAAGAAAGATTGGGATTATTTAACGATGATAAAATATACGATCTGGAACAATCAGGGAAGGAATTAAATCTGGAACTGCCATCAAAAATGAGTGAGTTTCTTAACGATTTTGAAAATCTAAGAGAAAAAGCTCAAAAAATAGATGAAGCTATTAAAGCAGGAAAAATTCAATCAGGAATTGAAAAAAGTAATACAAATTTATTAGCACCGGTTCCGCATCCTACATCGTGCCGTGATGGATACGCATTTCGCCAACACGTTGCCACTGCACGTAGAAATCGTGGCGTAGATATGATCCCTGAGTTTGACCAATTCCCGATTTTTTATTTGACAAACCACAACGCAATATTTGGCGAAGGTGATATAGTTGTGGAGCAAGATCATCTTGAAAAACTTGACATAGAACTTGAAGCTGCGATTGTAATTGGGAAAAAAGGTAAAAATATCGATATAAAAAATGCCGATTCACATATTGCCGGTTATATGATTATGAATGATCTTTCTGCACGTGTTTTACAGATGGAGGAAATGAAACTGAATCTCGGACCTGCAAAAGGAAAGGACTTTGCTACAGTTATTGGCCCATGGCTGGTAACAACAGATGAACTTGAAAAATATAAAATTGAAACTGAGTCAGGTAATAAATATGATTTAAGGATGACAGCGCATCATAATGGCAAACAAATCTCAGAAGGAAATATGAAGGATATGGACTGGACTTTTGCCCAGATAATTGAACGTGCCTCCTATGGCGTTGAATTATTTTCAGGTGATGTAATCGGATCCGGAACAGTAGGGACAGGATGTTATCTTGAATTAAACGGGACCTGGGCACTGGAAGCAAAAGAGCAGGGTAAAGAATTTACACCTATCTGGCTTAAAGACGGTGATACAGTTGAGTTGGAAATTACAGGACTAGGGAAGCTTTCAAATAAAATTGTTAAAGCCGGTAAAGACTATTCAATTCTCGCAAAAAAGAAAAATGTTAAATAATTAACAAAAATTAAATTGTCATTTAGAACGGAGGTAGAAATCTTTGTATCATAATTATAACGATTTCTCACCCTTCTGCAAGCTCAGAATTCGAAATGACACAAGAAAAGAAAAATATGCAACACTTTAATCCAAAAGAATTACCAGTTCCGAAATTACACCAGTTATTATTGGGAGGAATCGGTCCAAGACCAATTGCGCTGGTTTCAACAATTTCAGATGATGGAATATTAAACGTCAGCCCATTTTCATTTTTCAATTGTTTTGGTTCAAATCCACCAATAGTTGCATTTTCTCCGTCACGTAGAGGAAGGGACGGTTCGTTTAAAAACACTTATCACAACCTGATGAATAATAATGAGTGTGTTGTGCAATCCGTTACTTATTCTATGGTAAACCAGATAAACCTTGCCTCAACAGAATATCCACCGGAAGTTGACGAGTTTGTGAAAAGCGGTTTTAGTCCAATTGATTCAGAATTAGTCAAACCTAAGAGAGTTAAAGAATCGCCATTTCAAATGGAATGTGTGATGAAAGAAATGAGAAGTTTCGGTGAAGGCGGAGCCTCTCCGAATATTGCTATTTGTGAAGTACTGAAAATTCATATTGCAGATGATATTGTGAAAGACGGTGTAATTCATCCGGATGATATTGATCTTGTAGGCAGGATGTCAGCTAATTATTATTCGCGCGCAAGTGGGGATGCAATATTTGAATTGAAACAACCAAAGTTTGATTTAGGTATTGGTTATGATCAGTTGCCTGATTTTATGAAACGATCACACATTTATTCCGCTAATAATCTTGGTGCATTTGCTACCTGCCAGGAAATTCCAATGGATAAAGATGTAGAGAATTTTGTACAAGAAATTCAGAATTCTGATTATGAGAATTTTGAACCTAGTGAAGATGCATTCTTTAGATATCAACGGCATTCAGAATACAAGAAAATGTTAAAGGCGGCGTTAATTATGCAGGAAAAAAAACATCCGAAGTTAAAAAATTTTATCGAATTAACCGCCAAAATTGCATTGGAAAATCATGATACAGATTTTGCCTGGAAGGCAGCATTACTAGCGGGAAGAATCAAAATTTGAGTACAGTAAATTTGAAAAAGCCACTCTGGAAACCAACAAAAAAGCGTTTAGAAAACTCAAATATGTTTGCCTTTTACAGGTATATTGAAAAAAAAACAGGCAAACGAATAAAATCCTACGATGATGCGTATAAATGGTCAATCAATAATATCCGGGATTTCTGGAAATCAATTTGGGACTTATCCGGACTGATTTATTCAAAACCTTACAATAAAATTCTTTCATCAGAAAAAATGCCCGGGGCCGAATGGTTCGCGGGTGCAAAACTTAATTTTGCAGAAAACCTTCTGCGTTTCAGGGATGATCATATTGCAATAATTAGTTCAAGGGAAGGCAAGCCAAATGTTATTCTTACCTATGCTGAATTGTATGATAAAGTTGCAAAATGTGCAAAAGGACTGAAAAATCTAGGTGTTAGAAAAGGGGATAGAATTGCCGGATTTGTTCCTAATTATCCTGAATCCATTATAGCTATGCTGGCCACAACCAGCCTTGGAGCAACATGGTCCTCGTGTTCGCCGGACTTTGGATTGCAAGGCGTACTTGATAGATTTGGGCAAATTAAACCCAAAATACTTTTCGCAATTGAAGAATATTCCTATAATGGAAAAATTATTAATTGCAGGAATAAGATCACCCAGATAACTGATAATATACCAGCAATTAGGTCAGTGGTGCTAATAGAGAGGTTTTATGATTTTAGGAAAAAATCAAGGCGAAATATTAAGTTAGATAACGACGTCAACTATTTATATTTCAATAAGTTACTTGACAATACCTCAGATCGAATCAAATTTAAGCAGCTTCCGTTTAATCATCCTGTTTATATAATGTATTCGTCGGGTACAACGGGTGTTCCTAAATGCATTGTGCACGGGGCAGGAGGCACTTTGCTCCAGCATTATAAGGAGCACGCTCTTCATACTGATCTAAAAAGAGATGATATTATCACTTATTATACTACCTGCGGCTGGATGATGTGGAACTGGCTTGTATAGTTCTCTGCAAATTGGAGCGACAATATTCTTATATGATGGAAGTCCGGGATATCCTGATTTATCTACATATGTGGAAAAAGATTGAAACTGAGAAGATTACTGTTTTTGGTACCAGTCCAAAATTTTTAACAATGTGCGAAAAAAGAAATATTATTCCCAAAAACAAGGACCTTTCTTCTCTTAAAACAATTTTATCTACAGGTTCTCCATTGTCATCGGATAATTTTAACTGGGTTTATAAGAATGTTAAAAAAGACGTACTCCTTGCTTCAATTTCCGGGGGGACTGATATTATTTCATGCTTTATGCTGGGAAACCCCACCTTGCCGGTTTATACTGAAGAAATACAATGCCGTGGTCTCGGGATGAAAGTTGAGTCTTATGATGCAGAAGGTAAACCCAAAATCGATAAAAAAGGAGAACTTGTTTGCACAAAGCCATTTCCTTCAATGCCAGTAAATTTCTGGAATGATAAAGATGGCAAAAAGTATAAATCTGCCTACTTTGAAAGATATCCGGGTGTATGGCATCACGGGGACTTTATAAAAATTACAAAAAATGGAGGGGTTACGGTTTATGGCAGATCAGATGCAACTTTAAACCCGGGAGGCGTACGCATTGGCACGGCAGAAATTTATCGTATAGTTGAAGGAATGGATGAAATAATTGATAGTATGGTTATTGGACAGAAGTTTCAGAATGATGTAAGGATAATTTTATTTGTTTTATTGAAAAAAAACTATTTACTGGATAAGAGTTTAACTAACAAAATAAAATCGAATATAAAAAAACTGGCTACTCCACGGCATGTTCCTGCAATTATTCTGAAGGTAAATGATATACCCAGAACAATAAGCGGAAAAAAAGTTGAACTTGCTGTTACACGATTACTTCAGGGAGAAAAAATAGATAATCAAGATGCATTGGCAAATCCTGAAGTACTTGAAGAATTTGTAAAAATAATGCCACTTTTATCCGAGTAATTCATAAATTTAGAATAAGCGATTTTTAGAAATTTATTAATGAGTATATGATATGAGTATTCAAAGAGAAATTAAAGGTGATGTTGTAGTTGAAAAAATTGATATTGTAAGAGCTACTTATAAAGAAGCCGGGGATCTTAAAGTAGAACTCGATAGAGATTTTAAGGAAAATATTTATAAAATTGTAATTGATCTTAGTGACTGTAAATATATGGATTCCACGTTTCTAGGAGTCCTTGTTAAGTCCTTGAAATTTATTGCCGATAAAGGGGGAGATATTAAACTTGCCGCGGCACATTCAGATGCTGAAGTTCTTCTTGATCTGACAAGGATGAACAGGGTATTTAAGTTATATAAAACCGTCGATGAAGCTATAGCGGATTTTAATTAATTATTATTTCTGATATTTAATGCATTATTTAAAGCCCATTTTTTCCATTTTTCTTTTCTTTGTATTTTTCTTATCAACTAATACACCAGGTCAGCAAAATCAGGCAGTAATTGAGGGGAGAGTACTTGAAAATGCTACGGGTGCACCTTTGGAAAATGTAAATGTATATATCTCCGGTACAACCTGGGGAACAGCAACCGATAAAAATGGGTATTTTAAAATAAAGTCACTTCCCGCCGGAACTCACGAAGTAGTTGCCTCCATCATTGGTTTTGAATCGCTTACAAAAGTTCTGACTGTAAAGGAAAAAAATACATACTCACTTGAATTTAAATTGAAAGAAGCTCACTATGAACTTGAGTCAGTCGAAATTAAAGGAGCTACTCCCGATAAATGGAATACACAACTTGAAATATTTAAGAGAAGGTTTTTAGGGGAATCGAGTTTTGCTTCAGAATGTGTAATTACAAATCCTGAAATAATTAATTTTGAATGGATAAATTCACACACCCTACAGGCTGAGGCCGGACAACCAATTATTATAATTAACAACGCTTTAGGATACAAAATCAGGTGTGAGTTAGTTAGTTTTTTGTGGAATACTAAATCACAAAGGATCAGGTTTACAGTCCGCCCGTCATTTTCTGAATTGAAGGATACTACCAGGCATGCTGAAGGAAAAATGGATTAAAAACAGGCAGGAAGTTTATTACGGGTCAATGGATAATTTTTTAAAAGCCGCCGTAAACAATTCATTAACAGAAAACGGATTCCAGGTTTACCAGGATGATACCCCTGCTATTGAAAAAAAACATTTACATCATGCTGATAAGGACTTGATCAGGGTAATTGGAAATGAATTTGTTATGTCATTTAGCGATTATCTTAAAATAGATTTTGTTCTTAATGATCCTGTACATCCGGAGGTTTCCTGGATAAAATTAGTTTATCCGCAGGTAACACTGGATAAATTTGGTTATCCTATTCAACAATTACCATTTGAAGTTTTTGGGCACTGGGCTGAAAAAGGGTTCGCTGATATGCTTCCGAAATATTATTTACCTTAACAAACATTGTAAATATCACAATTCTTAAAAAGTTTCTTCTATAAGGTATTTGTAATATTCCATTATAAAATCATTAAAAATAATTCTATTAATGGTTCCTGGTTCTGCAATTTCAATCTGCCCCCTGCTGGTGTTCCATATACTGCAACTCTTAAAAATAAATGAAGAGGCTTTAGATGTATATCCAAAGCCTCAGCTAAATTTATTTATGAAATTGAATTCAGCAGATTAGTGGAAAGCGTATCCAACTTCTAGTTGCCACTGTGACATATTAAGTTTAATAGTTTGCTGGTTTGGTGCTTCCAGAGGATTAGGGCCTGTAACACTTGTAGCGGGTGCATATGTAGCTGCAACTGTAATTTCATTAGTTTCATTCAACATAGTTGACAAACCAAGTGTGATGTGATGTTGTACAACGCCGGGTGCAAGAATATTAAAAAGTACCTCTGAATCTGGTACAGGTTCCTGTCCATATGAATATCCAGCCATCCAGGTAAGATTATCGCTGCTTTTATACATTGTACCAAATTTAATTACTAAAATATCCTTCCATCCAAAACCTGCACCATTATTATTTCCTAACTTGGCAGTCTGAAGATTTGGAAGAATTGGATTATTAATTGATTTGATACCACTATATAGAATTTGTTGAACATCAAAAGAGAAAGTCAGATCTGAATTAGGCAGATAAGCGAAACCTGCAGTCCAGTTTGCGGGGATGTCAAAATCACCTTGTTCAGCAAACAAACCTTTATACTGATCAAAATTACTCATAAACATTTTAGACTGGTATGATGCTCCAACATAAAGTTGAGGAGTAATATGTCCCTGGTATCCAACTCTGAAACCGAATCCTGATGAAGTACTCATTCTGTTTCCGCTCAGATTTGCAGGATCGCTTGAATAAGGAGCGAAAGAAGCGAGTCCCTTAGCAGCAAATCTCTGGAATGCGTAAAGTCCGGTAACACCAATAGAATGATTTTCAGCAATTTTAACTGCGTATGTAACACCGAAGAATATCTGTTCAAGGTTTACACCTGTACCCGGTGAAGTTGGATCGTAAAATGTTTTTGCCGGATAATCGGTATTCATTCCACCATTTGCGTAAATCATAGCGCCAATTGCAGAATTGTCATTTATTTTCCAGGTACCAGCTAATGAGGGAATAGGGAAGTATTTTGAATCGCTCTCAATTTTACCCGGTGTTAAACCGAAGGTACCGGGAAAACCTGAGGGATTTCCAGTTACAGTGTAATCTCTGTTCGGGCTGAACAGTGCAAAGTTAAATTCTATTTCATTTGATTGCATAAAAGCGAGTGCTGCAGGATTTGTAGCTGCACCCATAGAACTTAATGATAATGATACTCCGGAACCTGCAAGAGCTGAATATTTTATTCCATAACCATGTTTTAAATATCCACCGGTCGCAAATATTTGCAAAGAAAGTATTGAGAGAATAACTAAAGTCAACGAAAGTCTTTTCATCTTAGAGTCTCCGTAAATAAGTTGAGTATGTTTTTAGTTTTATTGACCCCACCAAAAAATCTCGTAAAAAGATTATGTCAAAGACTATGTTCTATCAATTTTAATTGAATATATTAAGCCCCTCTGATATTGAAAAATTATTTTCTATAAGAATATTTTAGGATGTCTAGCATCCTTCTCTAATCGCTTTAGATTTACTACTTTTAAATTTATTTATTGTTTGATCTGAAGATGTTGTATCACCTGATATTGTACTTCTTATTTGCAGCAGAGTAGACAGTTCTTTATCGTCAAATTGATTAGTAATTGAAATATCAATCGGATCTATTAAATATTTTTTTACTGCATTAAAACCACCCTTAACAGCAAAAGCTCTGGCATTTACAACCTGCCTTAATAAAGCAACAACTTCCTGTGCTTCTTCAGTATTGTTTCCGTATACCAGAATCAGGTCATTTGGATTCCAGCTTGAACTTTTAAGTTGTTTCAGGTTTTCATTTAATGCTGGCTTTAAATGTTCTTGGTCAAAGCTTTTGGCATCTCTTACATCAATCCAGAAGCAATTTGATTTATTAGAAGCATAGTATTGTGCTGCTTCATATGGAGTTACTGTAAAAAGTCCAGTTTCATTAAAATGTTGTTGCTTTAATTGAGCATCCACTATAAAGGGATTTCTAATAAATGATGTACTTGGGAAGAATGCTAAAATTAGAGCTATAAATAATCCAATTATTACCAGAAATGTCTTTTTAGTTAGTTTAATCATTTTTGCCCCAGAACTTATATTGTAATTTTCTCATTCCTAAACTGCCGAAAATTCCGAGCAGAGTAATTAATAGAACAGCAAGGCCGACGTTAATATTTAATAGTTCATCAATTCGCCATACACCGTTTGCACTTGAATTATAAAATTTTTCCCAAACAGGGTATAAATCGCCAAACAACAAACTTCCCAGTAAAAATCCGCCTACAAAAACCATAGCATCTATTTTCCCGGTTACCATTGAGGCGATTGATGTACCCGGGCAAAATCCGCCAACTGCCATTCCTATTCCGAAAATAAAACCGCCAACAATCATTGGAATCAGGTAATGAAGGTAAAAAGTAAAAATTGCCAAGATCTATTAAGCCAAGTAGCGACATGCCCCAAAGACCTATTGAAGCAGTTATTATTGCTGTAAACATTACTACAGGTACATCAACATCTTTCATGTAAAATGCAGCAGCAATTTTTTTTGAATTTGTAAATCCGGATCGTTGAAGTGCGTAACCGAAAAGCATTCCGATAAGCACAGCAAAAATTGTATTAACACCTCCGGATATTATTCCGTTTTTTACCAGTGGTCCAATCATATCCATTGCCTCCTGATAAAATATGCGACTGCAAATCCGCCAGCAAAAATTGAAAACATAAATGCCCAGGCTCCTACAGAAAGTTCAGCCCCTCCAACTAATGCCTGGCCACTTGTACAGCCTCTGGCCATTCTTGCTGCGTAACCGACTAATATTCCACCAATTAGTGCATACCAGAGTCTTCCTTTATTTGAAATATTGGGGCCTTTTAAAATTTCAAGTTTCATATCTTTTGAAACAAATCCGGCTATAAGACTTCCAATCATTAGTCCAATAACTAAATAAACGAGGTAATCATTAAAAGGGCTTGCTCCGTTAGCAAAATATTTTCCAAAATACTGGTTTGATTGTGTAAATGAAGGTAAAACCAGGTTTTGAAGCCACGCGGCCAGATCAGTTAATGCACCGGAAGCACCAAGGCCTCTGCCGGAGATATAAAAAGTTAGAATGATTGATATTCCTATAACGATTCCGCCAAATACGGGATCCCATAATTTTTTTTTCATAATTCTTTCCCTTCTAAATTAAAAACCTTTGCCTGATGGTCTTCTATGTTTTTGCACTCATCAATCTCCGGTAAATGGATTCCGTCCTTTTTTAATTGTTCTGCAAAAAATTGGTGTTCTGCATTTTTAATTTCTTTCCACCATTTATAATGATGAAGATATGCGTATAATTCATTGACTTTGCCTGTAATCATAGAAAAGAATGCTGGTCTCTCTTCAGGAAAAAGTGCTGCCATGTATACGTGAACAAACACGCCGGCAAAGACAGACATTGTTGCAACAAAATGGAACATCATTGCCCACTGAATTACTGTAGTGGAGCCTAAGTGAAATGCCATAATCGGGCCGGTAATTACTAATGTAACTGTACTGAAGGCAACAACCATGGCATAGGCTTTTTGTCCGGCATTGTATGTTCCTTGCTCAGGCATATCATAATGACTTAATTTTCCAATAAGATTTTTTGCTTTTGCAGGGAACCAACGGATATCATCTTTGTCAATTGTTAAATCATGTTTAATAAAATCCAGAAGATAATTTTTATAACCGAAAATTCCGTAGATTAATAAAGTAAGAACCCAGAAAACACCAATTGCAATATGAAAATGGAGCATAGCACTTCTTGTTCCGAAAATTCCATCCATCATATTTATATACCAGTCAGGTGCAAATTGTAGATAGCTTGCTGATAGCAGTGCCGTACCGGTAAGTATTAAGAAAAACCATGATATTGCATTTACCCAGTGAAGTGTAATTCCGCCAACCCCATGTTTTTTCATAACCCTGCTGGCAAGGATACGTTTTTCATCAAAGGTTAAATGTCTTGGTCCTTTTAATAAAACATGATCAAGGGCTATATCTTCATTTAATTTGCTTATTCTTAGTCCCATCATTTACTCCTTAATATCACTTTCGCCTTTAAATAATTGTGTTGAAAATGCAGCGAGCTGTCCTAAAAATGATCCGCCGATTGCAAGCCAGAATAACGGGCGCAATACTTTTGTCCACATTTTTTGAGGTGTAGGCATTTTAGGCATTTTCGGTGGGAATGCAGCCTGAACTACCTGGAAGTTATTGTTGCTGTCTTTGTAATAAATATTTGGTCCTACATTTACCTTGGCAGAAACATTAGGCAAGGCACCTTTGGCGACTAACTTTGAAACATTTGAATCAGGATCATCCATGTCACCGAATATTCTTGCACTTGCTATACAAGTTTCAACACAAGCTGGTTCAATACCTTCGCTGACCCTGTCGATACAAAAATCACATTTATCAATTTTATCATTATCTGGGTTTACATACCTGGCTCCATAAGGGCAGGCTTCGGCACATAAACCGCAACCAATACAGAGATCTTTATCTACAACAACAACTCCGTCTTTTCTTTTGTATGTTGCTCCTGTAGGACATGCTTTTACACATGGCGCATCATCGCAGTGGTTACAAAGACCAACATAGCTTACTTTTTTAATGTCAGGATATACGCCTTGTGGTTGTAAGTCGTGAACCCAGTTACGGTAATATGGAACCGGCACATCATAGTGAGAGCGGCAGGCTACTTCACATGCATGGCAGGCAATGCATCTGTCCATATCAATTACCATTGCATATTTACTCATTTTTTCCTCCTAGCATCCTTCTCTAATTGCCGATTGTTTTTTCTTTGGTTGAATGTTAAATCTTCTGTTAGATTCTTCCTTGTGTTTAATTCCCGAAACTTTATTTGCAGATACTCCGGTAATACTTACTTCAACAGTAGGGGAGAGAATCTGATTCTCTTTAATTAGTCTGACAAAATTTACCCGAAGTCCAGTGCCACCACTTATAGGATCTGTATTGTATCTGGATATAAGATTATTGTCTGAAACATTCCTTCTTGTGTAATTAAGCAAGCCTCTGTCATTTCCTCCAAATCCATGAGGAAGAAATACAGCATCCGGTCTCATTCCGGGTGTCATCATTATTTTAATTTTGTCGGATCTAATTCCGTCCTGATTTTCAACAATGACTTCATCATTATTTTTTAATCCCATGCTTCTGCCTGTGGTTTCATTTACCCATAAACGAGGTTCAGAAATAATTGTATTTAGCCAGGGATTACTTTCGGTTTTTCCGTGAGAGTGAACAGGCATTAAGCCGTAAACTAATCTGAAATATCCCTTACCGGGATCATTGACTGGTTCATATTTAGGCATCGGATCAAATCCCAATTCTTTTAATTCTTTAGAGTAAAACTGAACTTTTTTATTCTTAGTATTGAATTGATAAGATTCACCGTTATCTAAATATGGTTTAGCAGGGAAAGTGATAACGCCATCTTTTTTAAGTTTGGTAAAAGAAATTGCGGAATCTTTAAGCTGGAATTTTATCACATCTTCATAATCTTTATATGGATAGAAATCTTTTAAGCCCAGTCGTTTTCCAAGTTCCATTGCAATCCACCATCCGGGCCTGGTATTGTGAACTCTTTTGATTACAGGCTGTCTAAGTGAAACATATTGTTTATACCATCCTGTGACTGTTATTAATGAATCATATCTTTCCAGATAAGTATCTTCCGGTAATACAACATCAGCATACCAGGTAGGTTCTGTCGGCCTCACATCAACAACCGCATAAAAGTCGAGATTATCTATTGCTTTTTTTGTATCTTTTTTAGATGGAATGCTGTTAAATATATTTTGACCGAAAACCATCCAGGATTTTATCGGGTAAGGTTTCTGAGTGAGAGTTGCTTTAACTAATTCCTGGGTTAATCCTTCATGCTGGACTTGCAAATGGAAATCGGTAACCAGCACCATCTACTCTTTCTCTTTTGGGCTCAGGAGCATCTGGAATATTTAATGCGTTATAGCTTGTAGGGAATTTTGATTTAAGGAAGTATCCACCTTTTTGTCCCCACGTTCCGAGTAGAGCAGAAAGTATTGCCATTGATCTTGCACGCTGAACATCATTACCATACCAGGCAACGTGTCTACCGGGATGAACAACAACAGCAGGTTTTGCTTTCATCATTGCTCTTGCAGTTTGTCTGATTTTTTCAGCTGGTATTTCAGTTATCTTTTCTGCCCATTCCGGAGTAAAATCTTTTACGTGATTTTTTAGTTCAGTAAATCCGGTTGTGGAATTACGAACAAAATTAACGTCGTATCCTTTTTCTTTAATAATTTCGTGTATCCAGGCAAGAACCAAAGCTGTATCTGTTCCCGGTTTTATCGGAAGCCACCATTTAGCTTTGCTGGCGGCTGTTGAAAAACGTGGATCGACAGCAATTAGTTCTGCACCTTTGGCAAGCCCGTTTGTAAAATCAACTATTTGTCCGGTGTGAATATTTTCTCCAAGTGCGCTTCCTATAAGCACAATTACATTTGCATTAGACAGATCAATTCTTTCAGGTGATCCTAATGCTTCTCCATAGGTTAATTCATAACCAACGTCCCTCGATCCACGGCATTGTGCAAAAGATGGAGCCGCGTTATTTGGAGATCCCCAGAATTTGTACATATCATTGATAAAAGCAGCAGATGCTCCGTGAGAGAAGAGTGCATTGGCTTCAATTCCGTATTTTTTTGAAACAGCAAGTAGTTTTTCTGCTGTATAATCAAGAGCTTCATCCCAGCTAACTTCTTTCCATTTACCGCTTCCTCGTTCACCAACTCTTATCATTGGATTTTTAATGCGATCCTTTTCATAGACAAGGGCAACGCCTGCATTTCCTCTAGCACAAATTTTCCCACGGTTATTTGGATGAAGTGGGTTACCTTCTATATTAGTTAATTTTCCATCTTCAACTGTTGCAATAATTCCACACCGCCAGAAACATTGTTCACAGACGCTTGCAATTCTTTCAACTTTTTTGGGTTTAATTCTTTCTGCAGCTTTTGTTTTTGATGTACCGGCTGATAATCCAACAGCTACACCGGTGCTAACTGCACCACTGAGTTTCAGGAAAGATCGCCGGGAGATTTTCTTTTCCAAGAGTTACCTCCAAAATTAGGAATAATTTTATCTCAGTAATTGTTTTGCGATAAGGCTGTTTGGTTTACTATAAATAGCCTATAAATAACCTGGTGCCGATTATTCCATTCTCAGAATTTTCCTTTATGTGACATTATGAATGTCATTAATACCGGAATAGTTATTATCGCAATGTTTGAAAGTTAAACAAGGAAGGATGTGTGATTTGTTGTAATTAAGGTTTCTTAAATCTTTTTTAGATGATAGCTTATGTGTTGTGTTCTTGCTTAATTTACTTATCGACTCAGCTTTTACATACTTATTGCTGTTAAAGATTAAATCAATATTCCAATCTGCTAATATTTTGTTAGGAAATAAATTCACTCCCAATTCTCTCAAATATGCCACATCTCTTCACTGTTAGTCATTCATCAATTTCAATTATGATATTTATAGCTATCAATTTCTTTGCCATTCATAAATATAGTATAGGAATAAAAAAATGAAGAATTAATTTTTCATATTTGCCAGCGTTAAGAAATAATATTAAAATTTTCCTTTGAACGAGAAGAAAAAGTACACGAGTTTAAAAATAAAATTCTAAGTAGTGAGAAGGGAAGAAAGCTTTTCTTTAACAAAATTAAAATCATTTTGTCTATTCATGTTGAAATAAGTATCAGTTTTGTAAAAAGGAAGTGTTTCAGTGTTGATAATTTCTGCACCAACAGTATTTACTAATGAAAGTACTTTGCATCCTCTTTTGCTTTGCGCTTTGTTTCTTTCATTTTCTGTTTTTTCTAATTTAAGAATCTCTTCAACTGAGACAAAAATGTCCCGATAATAAACTCCAACAAGTTGTTGAATAAATCCATCTGCTTTTGCAATTGTAATAAATTTGTCTGTCTTAAATTCAATAAGATATTTAATCATTTGTTCTGTCATTAAAGGGACATCGCAGGATATAATAAAATTTATTCTGGTTGTTGAATTAAGTAAACCTGAATGAATCCCTGCTAATGGGCCATATCCTTTATAGACATCTTCATAAATCTTTAACCCCAGGAATTTATAATCATTAAGATCATTAGTAATTAAAATTACTTCAGAAAAAATATTCTGCATTAAATCACGAACACGCTCAATGATAGTTTTACCATTAATTACTAATAAAGATTTATTAACACCCATCCTTGAGCTTTTGCCACCGGAAAGAATGATTCCTGTTATATTGGAATACAAAATACTTTTTCTCCTGTTTTTAATTCTCTCTTTTCTTCTTCAAAAATAATAAGGCAATTTGCTTTTCCCATTTCCGCCAGATTACCGGAAGATTGCAACCCAACACGTTTCACAAAAATATTCCCATCATTAGATTTAGAAAACATACCTCGCATAAAATGTTTTTTGCCATCTTTCTTTTTAATGTCTTCTGTTAATTCGGCTATGAATAAATCATCTTTCCCAATACTAAATAATTTTAGAATATTATTTTTAATAAAGATTAAAAAATTAACTATGGAGGAGACAGGGTTGCCGGGAAGACTAAATAGAAATTTAATTGTAGAGCCATTGTTGTACGTTCCAAAAATAATTGGTTTCCCGGGTTTAATATTCGCTTTCCAAAAATTTATCTTTATACCGAGTTCTTCCATTATTGATTTAACGTAATCGTATTTACCTACAGAAACTCCGCCTGTTGTTACCAGTATATCATTCTCACTATTTAAGAACGATGTAATTTTTGTCCTGATCTCGTCTTCCTGATCTTTTACTATTCCAAGATTAATACCCGTTTGATTCATCTCATTTATTGCTGACAAAAGCGCGTAGAGATTTGAGCTTCTGATTTTATCTTCTGCAAGTCTGGTATTTATATCGACTAATTCATCACCTGTTGCAAGAACTGCTATTTTTAATCTCTTGTATACTTTTAAAGTTGATTTACCGCACGAAGCTGCAACTGCTAAATGCCTTGGCTTAATAATTATATTTCCTGAAAGTGCCATCTTATCTTTTAACAAGTCATTACCTTTTAGCCTCACATTTATACCCTTTCTAAAAGTCGCATTTTTTTTCAGGATAATTGAATCCCTATCAATAATAACATCTTCAATTGGGATAACTGTATCTGCACCTCCAGGAATTTTCCCACCAGTCATTATACTAACTGTTAAGCCTTCGTCTATATTATATTCCTTAAAATTACCTGCACTGATTTCACCGATAATTTTCCATTTTGTGATACCAGGATTAAATTTTATAGCGAACCCATCCATTGCGGAATTCGTAAAAGGGGGGAGGTCAATGTCGGAAAAAATATCTTCCGCCAGTATTCTGCTTGTAGAATCAAGCAGACCAACTTCTTCAATTTGTAATTTATAATTAGATAATTCTCTGAAAATTATTTCATTCGCTTCATTATAACTTGTCATTTGAATTCAGTGTCTCTTTGCTATAAACAATTATATCATCATCGGGTTTTATACTGCCGGATTTTATTACCTTTGCAAATATTCCTTCACTAGGCATAACACAATCACCTATCTTTACAAAGATTGCACACTTGCTGTGACATTCTTTCCCGATTTGTGTTATCTCCAGAAGAGCTTCATCTCCAATTTTTATTTTTGTACCGATTTCAATTTGGGGAAGTGTTAAAAATTCAGTTGTAATGTTTTCAGCAAACGCACCCGGCCTTAATTTAGGTATACCTGCTTCTCTCATTTTGTTAATACTCTCAATTGCCAAAAAACTAACCTGGCGGTGCCAGTTACCCGCGTGTACATCACCTTCAATGCCATAATTTTCTATAAGATTAGCCGTATCAATATTTGTTTTCGGGATTCCCTTTTTTTTGCTTATAGAAATGGCCAGCACTTTTCCAATTATTCCCTTTTTGTCTTCAACAATTACTTCTTCATTATCAACCATACTTGTATACATGAAATCATTCCTTCATTTTATAAGTGCCGCTTTTACCGCCGGTTTTTGTTAGAAGTTTTATATGGCTTATAGTTATTGATTTATCAACTGCTTTGCACATATCATATACAGTCAATGCAGCAACTGAAACTGCAGTTAAAGCTTCCATTTCAATTCCAGTCTGTGATACAGTTTTAGCAAAAGATTCAATTTCTACAGAATTATTTTTTGAATTTAATCTTAATTCAACATCAACTTTGGAAATTAAAATATTATGACAGAGCGGAATAAGTTCTGAAGTTTTTTTTGCTGCTTGTATTCCTGCAAATTTAGCAATTGATAAGACATCGCCTTTTTCTATGTCATTCTTTTTTATTTTAGTAAAAAGGCTTTTTGAAACCAGAACCTTTGCGAAAGCAGTTGCTGTTCTTACAGTTTCATTTTTCGCAGAGATATCAACCATGTTTGCTTTACCGTTTTTATCTGTGTGAGATAATTCCATTTAACCACCGATACTTAACATATTATTTTTTTCTAACTGCATAAGTTCGTCAACACCGGGATGCTTTAGTGCTTTACCGAATAATGATTTTTCAATTATTTCCCCAATTTCTTCATCAGTTAAATTGTCAGATGATATAAGTTGTTTTAAATTAATGTCCTCCTTGCCAGTTGAGAAAAGACATAATTTCATCTTCCCGTCTGCAGTTATTCTCAGTCTGTTACAATTATCACAAAAATGATCTGAAATTGAACTGATGAAACTTATTGTGCCGTTAGTACCTTTTATTCTGAAATCCTTTGCAACACTATTCTGATCTTTAACAATTTCTTCGAGCTTAAAATTTTCTTTAACTTTTTTAAACATCTCCGCATAGCTTACCAGTCCGTATTTTTCCCAGGAATTATTTCCGAAAGGCATAAATTCAATCAGCCTTACATTTAATTCATTATCAATTGCAAATTTTACAAAATCAGTTATCTCACTATCGTTAATGTTCTTTATAATTACAACATTGACTTTTAATGAAGAGAAAGCAAGGCTCTTTGCAGTTTTAATAGCACTTACAACGCTGTCAATATCATCGCGGGTTGTTATGAATTTGAATTTTTCAACATCTAGAGTATCCAGGCTTATATTAAGTTTATCAATTCCCAGTTCTTTTAATCTAGATAAGTTTCCATTTAAAAGAGTGCCGTTAGTTGTCAGACCTACTTCAAAGTTATATGTTTTTTTTAACTCATTAACCTCTTCTAAAAGTTCAAAAATGTCATTACGGACTAAAGGTTCACCGCCTGTAAACCGTATTTTCCTGAAACCAAATTTCTTAACGAAGACATTTATTAGTCTTATAATTTCATTGTTTGATAAGAATAAACCTTTAGGTAATAAAGTTTTACTTCTATTTGCAGGATTACAATATAGGCAGTTTAAATTACATTTATCAGTCAGTGAAATTCTGAGATAGTCGTGAACTCTATTATAATTGTCTACAAGTTCTTTCATTTATTATGTCTCTTAAATTCAGAAATGCTTAATTTTCTTTATCCAGTATATCATCGATCCAGCTTAATGCCGCCATCATTGAAGGGAGACCTATAGTAGGCAGAGCAAGCATTACTGCATGTCTCATTTCTTCTTTTGTAACTCCGGCTTTTAAAGCTTTTCTCGCGTGAGAATGAACAGCACCTTCAAGTCTTGCACCTGAAGAAATGGCAAGTTTAATCAGAGCACGTGTTTTGTCATCAAGTGGTCCAGCTTTATGAACTGCGGTACCCAGAGCTTCATAAGCGTTTGCTACTTCAGGGAAATCTTCAGTGAATTTTTGGAATCTTTTTGGAATTGCCATTTTAATATTCCTATTAAATGATTAAAGTTGATATTTAAAAATATCAATTATTTTGCCAGAAAATAGTTTTTGTTTTTCCATAGAAGAGAATAAAAAAGGAATTATTTTTCTCTGTAAAAAGAAAACCTCTATTATTTACTCCTATTAAATGAGAAATTACTTCCATTTCGGTCTAATACATTTTGTACTTAATTGTGGTACTTTGCCTGTTCTTATATAATCTTTCATAGGAATAGATTCGGGTTGATGACATGTTAAACAGGCTCCCGCGGTCAATATTTTTTTCTGCTCTTCAACTGAAAAAGGTCTTACGTTATTTCTTGTTGCAAAATTTTTTATTCGTGTTTGTAAAAATCCAATCCACGCATCATCTGGCAAACTATCATTACTGTTTAATTTATACTCAGGTGTGAACTCCCATTTACCGTTTTTCGTAAATTTTAGTTCTCCTCTACCATAACCAAGTGCAAGGGGATTGTTATGGCAGGATTTACAACTCCGTGATTCTTTCCTGATTGTATGAGGGAATGCCGGGGCGAAAAGTCTTTTAAAAGATTTCTTATCTCCATCCGTTATATTTATTATCATTCCGGGCACGAAATTATCAATTATTTCTTTTGTTGTTCCATTTTTATCTTTTACTTCTTTTATACCGAGAGTGGGTTCATCCGCCTTAAAATCTGAGGCAGTTTCATTCCACGATCCCTTAACATCTTTATGATCCAGCAGATCATAAGATTCCTCGTCTGGCTGATAATCTGTGTGACAGGTAATGCATTGAGGCGCCCAGCCAGTATGACAGCTGTTACAGCTAAGTCTGCTGTGCGCTTTGCCTTCGGTACAGACAAATTTCGGAGGCTTCATAATTAAATCCTGAGCCGGTGTTTTTAGTTAATAGATGGGCCCGGTTTGTAGAATCCATATAGGTATTTGTTAAGACATATTTTCTTTTTTTGTTAACAAAAATTTTCTGTCTTTTTCCGGATAATTTCTTAGAGTAATTATTTTCTGAGATTCAGAATCTATACTATCAACAGCCGGTGGTTTCGGGCTTACCGGTTAAATGGCAATCAGTACATTGAATTTTTACCTGGTCTTCTTTGTGTAAATAAATATTACCATCACCCATTACTTCTTTTGATGTATGGCAGTCAATGCATTCCATCCCGTTTTCAAAATGAACATCGGGTAGTGTTTTGCTGAAAATTCTTCCGTCCTCCAGTTCACGGAAATTCTTTTTATTATCAACAGGTAATTCATCCAATTCTGTTTCTGTCCAGCCTTCATAATTAGTGGAAATTCTTCCGGAACGGCTATGGCATCCAAAACAGTGATCATTTGTTATCTTTATAGATAATGAGGGATGGGAAAATTCAGAAAGTGAATCACTATTAATTAATTCATTGGAAGAAAGTGAGCCAATGTCTTTTAATGATTTCTCATTATAATTTAGATGACAGGCGTTACATCCACCGCCGCGGGATAATTGTGTAACAGGTCCCGGTTCAACTTTAATATTTCCTATATGACATGATGCGCAGAGATTTCTCAGGTGTTTATCAGAGGGGGAATGTCCGATTTCCGTAATTCTGTTAAATTCATTAAGGCTATCAGATTCTCCGAAAGTATAATGATCTACACTTATAATTCCGGTCATTGTTGTCATTATTGATTTATCTACTCTGTCTGGAATTTCCGGATGACATTTAGATGTACCGCAGGTTTCTTTTGAATCTTTAAGATTGCCCGGGATTAGTATCATGCCTTTATGAGCTGATTTCTTATCAAGGCTGAATATATTTCCTTTATGGCAAGAGGCGCAGCCGATTGCCTCCGGATTATGAGCAGGCGAAAAACCTGTAGTATTTTCGTGGCAGAACATGCAGCTTTCTCTTCGTCCCAATATTACTGGAATATTTTTTTCTTTCAATTTGTCTATTGAGACTGTGCTGAAATTAAAATCAGAGTTTATTTTTATTTCGTTTGTAAGTTTGTGCTTCCAGGGTAATTCAAATTTCCAGTTCTCCCCGCGGAAAAATAAACCTAGAATCATTAGCATCAGGTAAATAATCCCTGAGGCAAATATTATTTTTTTAGCAAAAGAATTTATCCCTGGTGTAAAGCGGGGAAGGAGATAAACAAGTATTAAAAATATTACTGCTATAATAATTGCGATAGAGGGATATGACAGATAATGCAGAGTTTCCTGTAAACCAAGAAAATACCAGGGGCCTTTAACAACACCGGTTAAATTATCGTGTAATGCTGGCGGGAATAAAAATCCGACAATTATAAAAATCGGAATTAGGTACAAAACAAGTCTGAGTCTTGCCCATAAAATTTTAGAATGTTCAATCGTTATTAGCCAGAGAAAAATTGTAGCAGTAGCAATGTGATGCACATATGGAATCTGAAAATCTTTGGCAGGTCCAAGCAAAGAATAAGACAGCTCACTTCCAATTAAAGGTATTTTATTTAACAGTGATGTTAGAATATTTTTGGCCTGTATGCTGTCCGCATCTCCTTTTAGTATAAATCCGGATAACATTACATAAAATACGGCAAGCAGTGATATTGTTAGTCGCAGCCATATTCCTTTTTTTACTTCTTTCTCAGTAGATAGTCTTAAGTGGTCCCAGAAATGAAGAATTGTAAAAACAAGGAAAAACTGTGCGCTCCAGTAATGAATATTCCTGAACAAATCAGCTGCGGGATTTGTCAATAATATGAGGGAAATAGAATCGAGAGGATTTTTTACATCATACGGAATAGCTAGCAATATACCTGATAAAGCGGCAATTAAAAATGATGCTAATGCAATCTGACCGAAGGTGAAATTAAAAACTTTAGCATATTTTTCATTTTTTGCTTTATCATTTTCATAATTATGCGGGGACATTTATTATTATCTCTTTGGACGAATTGTTTACTACATATTCAAGTTTATTTAAACTATTATTCGCAGGACCGCTAAGTACTTTACCGTCTAAAGAAAATTTAGAACCATGGCATGGACAAACAATTTTACCGTTTTCAATTTTGTTAAGTTTACAACCCAGGTGAGTGCATCTTGATGAAAAGAAATTAACACCATTATCAGTTCTGCTGATGATTACGTCATCCTTAAATGTAACTCCCTTATCTACAGGGAGTTTTATCTTTACCTTCTTAGATCGTAAATTTCCGGCTTCATCTCTAGCTACACTGGAGTACCAGGCAAAGCCGAAGGGCATAAGTGCTAATATTCCTATCCGTTTAAAAAATTCTTTCCTGGTCAGTTTATCTTTTGAATTGTTCATAGGTGTCTTCTACTTTAACAGGATGCTATACTTTCCTTAATTTTACCACATTCTGAATAATTTCTATAAACAGTACATTTTTTACACTCATTCGTAGCACAAACATTTCCATTATGATGAAATGTCCAGCACGGTTTAGAATGTGTGGTAAACGCCGGGCAATTTTCTTTCTCTTCAGTCGGGCAATTGATTAATTTCCAGCAGGGTATTAGTGAATAAATTGTTTTGATTCCGGCAATGCTTATTTTACTTTCGTTAATGGCCCTTCTTATACATTTTATTCTATCGATATCTTCATCAGAATAGAGCCTGTGACCGGATTCCTTCTTAAATGGTAACACTAAACCTTCTCTTTCATACATTCTTAGTGTGTGTATTGATATCCCCAGAAGTTCCGCCGCCGTGCTTATTGTATATAGAGGCAGCTCTTTATCATTTACATCCATAATTTTCCCAGTTTAGATTTTATATATTTATAAATATCAATAATTCTGCCATTTATTTTTCACCCTTTATCATTGGAAAAATGAAAATATTCGCCATAATATTTCCGCTTTGTAGAAATAAATAGTCTAAACTTCCCGTTATTAAGAAGGTAATTACTATACCAGCCGGTCATAATTAACTGACCCACAGGTCATAAAAAACTAAAATGCACTCTCTGTATAACTTCCATTTTCATAATGAGTTAACTATATTTGTGTCTCATCTCGAATAAAAAAAGTAGGTTTTTGAATAAAATGGCAGAAAAATATGATATTGCGGTGCTTGGTGGTGGACCGGGCGGATATGTTGCAGCTATCAGAGCTGCTCAATTAGGATTTAAGACAGCTGTAATCGATAAAGATAAACTTGGCGGTATTTGCCTGAACTGGGGATGCATCCCTACAAAATCTCTTCTCAAGAATGCCGAAATATATGATAATGTAAAAAATCACGGTGAAGAGTTTGGAATCACTGCGACAGATTTAAAATTTGATTTCACAAAGATTATTAAGAGAAGTCGGGATATTTCTGATAAGATTACTAAAAATGTAGAAATGCTGGTAAAGAAAAATAAAATTGATAGAATAAATGGATTCGGAAAACTGGTTTCTAAAAATCAAATAGATATTCTTGATGATAAAGGAAAGAAAACGACTTCAATTAATGCAGATAAAATTATTATTGCAACCGGAGCGCGCCCAAGAGCAGTGCCTTCAATTCCTATTGACAGAAAGAATATTATAACGAGTTCCGAAGCTATGAACTTACCGGAGCAGCCGAAGGAATTGATCGTTATTGGAGCAGGCGCTATAGGGATTGAATTTGCTTACTTCTATAGTGTACTTGGTACAAAAGTAACTGTGATTGAAATGCTTGATTCAATTCTTCCGATTGAAGACAAGGAAGTTTCAGATACACTGGCCAGAAGTTTCAGAAAAAGAAAAATTGATATTTTCACGAAGACATCCGTAGAAAAAGCAGAAGTAAAAGGTAAAAAGGTTGAAGTAACAATTAATACAAATGGTGAAAAGAAAAAACTGACTGCTGATAAAGTGTTGAGTGCTATCGGGGTTACCGGTAATGTTGAAGGATTTGGATTGGAAGAATTGGGTGTTGAATTATTTAAAAATCACATAAAAGTTGATAAATCAACCTATGAAACCAATGTTAAGGGTATTTATGCAATTGGTGATGTTATCGGGCCGCCGTGGCTTGCTCATGTAGCATCTGCCGAAGGAATTCATTGCGTGGAAAAACTTAAAGGATTAAATCCTCCTGATATCAGTTATGATACTATTCCTGGTTGTACATATTGTCAGCCACAGGTTGCAAGCGTTGGTATGACTGAGGCAAAGGCGAAAGAAGCAGGATATGAACTTAAGATTGGAAAATTTCCTTTTATGGCAAGCGGAAAAGCATTTGCTGTAGGTGAAAGAGAAGGATTCGTTAAATTTATTACGGATGCAAAATACGGTGAAATTCTGGGTGTTCATATTATTGGCTCAGAAGCAACTGAATTAATTGCAGAAGCTACATTGGCAAAATCACTAGAAGCAACAGCTGAGTCAGTATTAAAGACAATTCACGCTCATCCTACACTATCAGAATCAGTGATGGAAGCGGCTGCTGCAGTTTATAATGAGTCGATACATATATAATGACTTTATGCTTCCTTGTCATTTCGAAGGAGCATGCATATAGCGGACGACTGAGAAATCTTATCAAAAAATAAAAAGATTTCTTCCTGGACAAGCCCGGGTCGAAATGACACATTTGCAAGTATTCTAACAGCAAAGCATTATGATATTATGAATAACAGAAGACTAAATTACTGTGATCTTGATTTTATAGATTACAAAGAAGCCTGGGACCTGCAGAAAGATGTATTGAATTTAAGATCCGATGAAAAAATAAATGATGTTCTGTTTTTGCTGGAACATCCACATACATATACACTCGGCAAGGTAGCAGATAAGAATAATCTTATCAGTTCAAAAGAATATCTGGAGAACAATAAAATATCGGTTTACGAAATTGACCGAGGCGGGGATATTACATATCACGGGCCGGGACAGATTGTAGGCTACCCGATTATAGATCTTAAAAGCTGGGAAATGGATACTCATAAATATTTGCGTGCACTTGAGGAAGTTATTATACAAACATGCGCTGAATATGGAGTTCAGGGTACCAGAAACCCGAAGTATACGGGGGTCTGGATTGGAGACAGAAAAATTGCTGCGATAGGTATAAAGGTTTCAAGATGGATAACAATGCACGGATTTGCATTTAATATCAACACAGATCTTGATTTATTTAATGGAATAATTCCATGTGGAATTTCGGATAAAGAAGTTACTTCTCTGAGCAAGGAAATAAATAAAGATATTTCTATCTCTGAAGTAAAAGAAAAATTAGTAAATAATTTTAAGAATGCATTTAAATATAAAGAGATGTCGGCCATAACGAAGGAAGAACTATTGGCCGTAAATTTATCAAACTGATAACAGAGGAATTCAGAATGGCAAAAAATTCACCGGCAAAAAAGGGGGAAGCCAAAAATACAGGTAGTGCAAAAGGAAAAGGCAATATTAAACCTGATGAACTTTTAAGAAATTTAAAACAGATGCTCATTGCCCGGTCAATTGATAATAAGGCAATGAACCTGTTAAGGCAGGGAAGATCATTCTTTCACATCGCAGGAGCGGGACACGAAGCTATACAGACAGTTGTTGGTAACGCACTGGATCCAAAGGTAGATTGGTTTTATCCATATTACAGGGATCTCGCTGTTAGTCTTGCAGCCGGAGTTACTCCAAAGGAATTTTTCCTTCAGTGTTTTGCAAAAACCGAAGATCCATCCAGCGGTGGAAGGCAGTTGCCCTGTCACTGGGGGCATCCTGATATTCACATTCCTTCACAATCCAGCCCGACAGGGACACAATTTTTGCAGGCAGTTGGCACTGCACTGGCAATGAAGCGTTCCGGTAAAAAAGGTGTGGCATATGTTAGTAGTGGTGAAGGCACAACAAGCCAGGGTGAATTTCACGAAGCCGTTAACTGGGCAAGTCGTGAAAAACTTCCGGTTCTTTTTGTAATTGAAAATAATAAATATGCCATCTCAGTTCCTGTTCATTTACAGAGTGGCGGTAAGGGCAATTCAATTTCAGAAATGATGGCCGGATTTAATAACCTTTACAGGAAAAAAATTGATGGCACAGATTATTTTGAATCGTATGAAGAAATAAATAAAGCTCTTGAACATATTAAAAGCGGAAAAGGCCCTGCACTGATTGAGGCTGAAGTAGTGAGATTACTTTCACACTCATCTTCAGATGATCAGAAAAAATACAGGCATGAAAAAGAACTTAAGGAAGACTTGAAAAATTGTCCGATTGAGAAACTTGCTCAGAAATTAATTAAGCAGGGTGATCTTACAAAAGAGGGATATGAAAGCCTCAAAGAAGAAGCGCTTAATCAAGTTGGCAATGCAGCGGACGAGGCATCCAACGCTACTGATCCGGATCCGAAAGATGCGGCATCTCACGTATTTGATGAATCAGGTTTTAAGGAAAGCTTTGAATACGAAAGAAGTAAACCGGAAGGTAAACCTGTCGTAATGGTAGATGCAATAAATCATGCTTTGATGGAAGAACTTGAACGCAATGATAAGATTTATGTTTTCGGTGAAGACATCGCCGATAAAAAAGGCGGAGTATTCACTGCGACAAAAGGACTATCTACTAAATTTGGTGATAACAGAGTATTTAATTCACCTCTTGCTGAAGCAAGTATAATGGGTGTTGCTGTAGGTATGGCGATTGAAGGCTTAAAACCTGTTGTCGAAATTCAGTTCGGTGATTATATCTGGCCTGCATTTATGCAGATGAAAAGTGAGTTAGCTACAATGAGATACCGCTCTAACAATACATGGGCAGCCCCGGTTGTTACAAGAGTGGCTGTAGGTGGATATATTCACGGCGGTCTCTATCACAGCCAGAATATTGAATCTATTTTTGCACACGTGCCGGGAATTTACATTGCATATCCTTCAAACGCGGCGGATGCTAAAGGCCTGTTAAAAACCGCTTGCAGAATAAATGATCCGGTACTTTTCTGTGAACACAAAGGACTTTACAGGCAAAGTTTTGCAATGGCTCCTGAACCGGATCAAAATTACCTGCTTCCGTTCGGTAAGGCAAAAGTTGTAAAGGAAGGAAGAGATCTTACAGTTGTTTCATATGGCCTTTCAATGTGGGATGCAATATTTGCTGCTAAAAAACTTGAAGAGGAAGGACACTCTGTTGAAGTGATTGACATAAGGACAATTATCCCACTGGATATGGAAACAATTGCAAACTCTGTTAAGAAAACAAACAAAGTTATTGTTCTCCACGAAGATACATTAACCGGTGGGTTTGGCGGAGAGATAGCTGCCAGAATTGCTGATGAGTGTTTCCAGTATCTTGATGGACCTGTAAAAAGAATTGCAGGATTAGATTCTCATATTCCGTATGCACCAATACTTGAAAATGCAGTGTTGCCTTCGAGGGCCAGAGTTCTTGAAGGAATTAAAGAATTATTAGAATTTTAAAATTTAAAAACTGAAACCAGGGAGTTACGAAGATGGATGTAGTAATGCCGAAAATGGGTGAAAGCGTAAGCGAAGGTACCATAATAAAATGGCATAAAAAGAAAGGGGATACTGTTAAACGCGATGAAATTATTTTTGAAATCAGCACGGATAAGGTTGATACAGAAATACCATCACCAATTGAAGGTGTGCTGACCGATATTAAAGTAAATGAAGGCGATACTGTTGAAGTGGGCACTATTGTTGCAGTTATTGATGGCGAAGGAGATGCCACTGCACCAAAAGAGGAAAAACCTGCTGAACCTGTAAAAGCAGAATCCCCCAAAGAAACAGCAGAGCCGGTTGCGGAAGCACCTGCATCATCTTCAGACGGGGATTTAATTGAAGTTAAAATGCCGAAAATGGGTGAATCCGTTATGGAAGGTACAGTTCTCAAATGGTACAAAAAAGTCGGGGAATCAATTAAGAAAGATGAAACTCTCTTTGAGATAAGCACTGATAAAGTAGATACCGAAGTTCCGGCTCCAAATGCAGGCACCGTTGCTGAAATATTAGTCGCAGAGCAGGAAACTGTTGAAGTTGGCACAACGGTAGCTAAATTATCTGTTAGCGGAACTGTTCCCAAAGCAAAGCCTGCTGAAGAACCTGTGCCTGTTAAAGAAGAACCTGCATCAATGCACGACAACTTTTCTAAAACAGTTGATCAACCGGTTGAAAAAATTGAGAAGGGTGAATCATCAAGATTCTATTCACCGCTGGTAATGAATATTGCTCAGAAAGAAAAAATTGGCTTTGACGAACTTGAAAATATTAAAGGTACAGGATTAAACGGAAGAGTAACAAAAAAGGACATACTTGGTTACCTGGCTAACAGAGGTAAAGGACAGAGTACTCAGCCGATACAAAAAGAAACTGCGAAAGAAACTCCCCGTGCTGCAGCACCTGTTTCTACAGATATGGAAGCGGTTTATTCGCAGGGCGACGTTACAAAGATTCCGATGGACAACATCCGCCAGAAAATTATGCAGCACATGGTTGCAAGCAGGGATACTTCTGTTCACGTTACTGCGTTGATTGAAGTAGATATGACTAAAATTCACAATTTCATCCAGGCTAATAAAGATGAATACATGAGAACTGAAAATGTGAAACTTACTTATATGGCTTTTGTAGCCAATGCAATTGTAAAAGGGCTGAAGGAATATCCCCTGATTAATTCCACAATAGAAGGAACAACAATTTACCAGAAGAAATTTATAAATCTTGGTATTGCTGTGGCTATGGAACCAAATGGTCTGATTGTTCCTAATATTAAAGGAGCTGAACAGAGAAACATAACAGGACTTGCAAAATCTATTAATGATCTCGCTTCGAAAGCAAGGACTAAAAAACTTTCACCGGATGATATTAGCAACGGTACATTTACCATCACTAATTACGGAATATTCGGGACTGTCTGGGGAACACCAATTATAAACCAGCCGGAAGTTGCAATACTCGGCGTTGGAGCAGTTGTTAAAAAACCTGTGGTAATGGAAGTAGACGGAGCTGACACTATAGCTATCCGTCATACTATGGCGTTAACGCTCGCACATGATCATAGATTAATTGATGGAATGCTTGGTGGAAAATTCCTTAAATTTGTGAAGGAGACTTTAGAAAATTTTGACAGTTCTGCTCTCTAAGAGTAAGATAAATTAATTGTGTCATTTCGACTAGACTTGTCGGGGGAGAAATCTTTTTCTGTTAAAAAATTTCTTAATTTCAGGCTCCTTCGAAATGACAATAAAGAATAAAAACATATGGCAGTATTAAACAAACATCAGAGAAACGTAAAAGAAGCTTTTGAAAAAGAGAAAGTTCCGCTCGGTAAAAGGCCTGAATGGCTAAAAGTAAAATTACCGACAGGGGATAACTATTCCGGTTTAAAACATCTTGTAAAAGATCAGCACTTAAATACAGTTTGTGAAGAAGCACGCTGCCCGAATATTGCTGAATGCTGGAACGCAAAAAGCGCAACTTTTATGATTCTCGGTGATACCTGTACGAGAAGCTGCGGGTTTTGTAACATTAAAGTAGGAATTCCGAACCAGCTTGATCTTGATGAACCGCGAAGGGTTGTTGCATCAATAAAGGAATTAGGATTAAGACACGCTGTTATAACTTCTGTAAACAGGGATGAACTTGAAGACGGCGGTTCATCTATTTTTGCAGAGCTCATTCGCCATGCAAGAATTGAAGTTCCTGATTGTACTATTGAAATTTTGATTCCTGATTTCCGCGGATTTGTACCGGCATTTGAAAAAATTATGCTCAATCCGCCGGATATTTTAAACCATAACCTGGAAACTGTACCAAGACTTTACCACGTGGTTCGTCCGCAGGCTAAATATGAAAGAAGCCTTAAACTGATCCGGTGGTTTAAAGACAGGTATGTTAGAACAAAAAGCGGAATTATGGTTGGCATCGGCGAAAAGACAGAAGAAGTGCTCGAACTTATGCACGACCTGGTTGAACACGGATGTGATATTCTTACGATCGGTCAATATTTGCAACCGACAAAAAATCATTTACCGGTTGATCGTTTTGTTACTCCGGAAGAATTTGAAATGTATAAAGAGGAAGGACTAAAGATGGGCTTCAAGATTGTAGAATCGTCACCGCTTGTTAGAAGTTCTTATCACGCTGATAAACACGCCAGGGCGTTGTTTTAGAGAAATAAAAATTATTTTTGTAATTTCTGACCAATGCATTCCTTCGGGAGAGCCCGGTTTTCCGTGCGGGAATTTTTTTCCAAATGAAAAGATTTCTCAGTCGCAGACCACTTCGAAATGACAGGATACAGGATGTCATTCTGAACTTGTTTCAGAATCTAAATAATAGGGAAGATTCCGAAACAATTTCGGGATGACTAACAGGAATCCGGCCCGTATAAAATTATCCACATTCAGGGCCGTAAAAATCCTAAATTTCAAGTAAAATTTTGTATTCTAAATTTGTTTAATCTCATCCAAATCACTAAATTTGAAGACTAAATTTTAATATTTAAGGGAAAAAATGAGCGATAATATAGGGAAAATCATTCAGGTAATTGGTCCCGTTGTTGACATCGAATTTGAAGAGGGACATCTTCCAAGTATTTACAACGCGGTTAGTATTCCAAGAACAACCACCGAGGGGGTAAAAGAAGACCTTATTGCTGAAGTTCAGCAGCACCTTGGCGAAGACAGGGTTCGTACCGTATCAATGGATTCCACCGACGGACTCGTACGCGGAATGGACGCTTTTGATGCCGGCAAACCGATCTCGGTTCCTGTAGGTCCTACAACTCTTGGAAGATTAATAAATGTAATCGGAAAGGGAATTGACGGTCTTGGACCTATCAAAGCTGAAATGGAATATCCTATTCACAGACCTGCGCCGCTGTTCAAAAACCTATCAACAAAGAGTGAAATTTTTGAAACAGGTATAAAAGTAATAGATCTTATCGAGCCTTATTCAAAAGGTGGAAAGACCGGACTTTTTGGTGGCGCCGGTGTTGGTAAAACCGTTATTATCCAGGAATTGATTCACAACATCGCTCAGGAGCACGGTGGTTATTCAGTATTTGCGGGCGTTGGTGAGCGTACCCGTGAAGGAAACGACCTCTGGCTCGAAATGAAGGAATCAGGAGTTCTTGATAAAACAGCTTTGGTGTTCGGACAGATGAACGAACCACCTGGAGCCCGTTTGAGAGTTGCTCTTACCGGTCTTACTATCGCTGAATATTTCAGGGAAGAAGAAGGAAGAGACGTACTTCTGTTTATTGATAACATTTTCCGTTTTACACAGGCTGGCTCTGAGGTATCGGCGCTTCTCGGACGTATGCCGTCAGCGGTTGGTTACCAGCCAAACCTGGCTTCTGAAATGGGAGCCCTGCAGGAAAGAATTACTTCAACTGATAAAGGTTCTATTACATCCGTTCAGGCTATTTACGTTCCTGCGGATGACTTAACAGATCCTGCTCCGGCTGCTGCGTTTGCTCACCTTGATGCAACAACAGTTTTGAGTCGTAGAATTTCAGAGCTTGGTATTTATCCTGCTGTTGATCCTCTTGATTCTACTTCAAGAATCATGGATCCGGGAATTCTTGGACAGGAACATTACGATGTTGCCAAGAACTGTAAAGAGATTCTTCAGCATTACAAAGATTTGCAGGATATCATAAACATTCTCGGTATGGACGAGCTTTCTGACGAAGATAAACTCGTTGTTAGAAGAGCCAGAAGAATCGAGAGATTCTTCAGCCAGCCTTTCCACGTTGCCGAGCAGTTTACAGGTTTCCCGGGCAAATATGTTAAACTTGAGGACACAATCCGCGGCTTCCAGGGCATCATAAATGGTGAATACGACGAACTTCCTGAATCAGCGTTTATGTATGTTGGAACTATTGAAGAAGCAGTCGAAAAAGCCAATAAAATGAAGTAGTTATATGGCAGAATTAAACCTAAATATAGTAACTCCGTCAAAGCAGATTTTTTCGGGCGAGATCAAATCAATCACTGTTCCCGGTACTGTTGGCAATTTCCAGGTATTGAAGAACCACGCCCCGATTATCAGTACGCTGGAAGTAGGACTCATTAAAATAGAACTGCAGGGAAGCGAAACAAGCTTTTACGCCACGGGCGGTGGAACAATTGAAGTAAAAGACAACGAAATTCTTCTGCTCGCAGACTCGATTGAAAAATGCGAAGATATAGACATTGAAAGGGCTAAAGCTGCTAAGGAAAGAGCACTGCAAAGACTGGAAGCGAAGGGAACAGACAAGACTATTGACGTGGAAAGAGCCGAACTTGCACTTAAAAAAGCAAACAACAGGCTAGATATTTATGAAAAATATTTGCACGGTGTAGCAAATAAACCATAAGATTTGATTAGAATAAGTAAGAAATTAAAGGGATGGACAAGTGTTGATCCCTTTTTTGTTTTACTATTATATTTATGATTGTTACACATCCTGCAATTTACTGTTTTATGAACCTGGTGATGCTACTTTTTTCTGATTGTTCATAACATCAACAACAGCCTGTCGCAGTAACTTAATACTCTCTTTACTTAAATCACATAAACGTGATTTATAGGCTGGGATATTACCACCGTGCAGTATTTTGTGTCCATATAAGGTCCCTGGAAGTGTTGCCGGGATAGTGTGAAAAATAGAATTAAACAAGGTTAAAGCAGACAGGTAAGTACCGGTAATTGTGGGGTGCGACCTGTCTCTTCTGTACAGATTTATTGTCGATATCTCACGAAACTTTTTCCAAACCAGACCCACCGGCGCTAATGTACTTCCCAATTCTGTAGAAATAGTACTGTATGCCTTTGTTAAATACTTTTGTTGTTCGGGCAGGTTTTTTCGTGACCATGTCATAAAAAAAACTGTTTTTGCACCGCTCTTTTTTATCTCCGCATCCAGCCTTTGTGAGTATTTATAAAATTGATCCGGGCTATCGGGCTCGGTCAGATCGTCAGAACCTAACATGCTCTGGCCCTGTAGAATAACATAATTCCAGTAACCGGTTTTAATTTCCTTCACTGCTTCACCAACTTCCCAATGATTTTTTAACGTTGCACCACCGCCGCCTATAAATTTTACTGTTATATGATAATCGGGAAATTGATTTTCTACCAGGCTTTTAAACATTTGCGGCAGGCTGTTTATATATGTGTAACTGTTTCCTATAAAAAGAATATGGTATTGATTATTACCAGGCTGCGCGGTGATATTTCCGCTGTAGGAAAAAAACAATAAAGCTATAAGCAGAACACTCCAAAATTGTTTTTGGAGTGTCCCTGATTTACCCGGCCGCATTAATTTGTTCCTTTATTAACTACGATATTCAACTTGCAGCGCAACACAAACCACAAAATTCCGGAAACAATAAAAATTCCCAATCCCAGCATTAAAGCAACAAGAGAAGTGGCATATCCGCCTGCAACCTGGTCTGCACTGAGATACGAATATACCTGCAAACCCTGGTACAAACCGAGTAAATGAGTAAAAATTCCAAGTGAAAGTGCAAACACACCTAAAATTACAATCTTGTTCAGGTCCACATTTATCTCTTTTTCACTTCCATACAGTTTCATACTGTAATTTACCGTTAGTGCAATATTTACCAGTGCAATCAGAACTATAGGCCACCCCAGGATACCAGCTTGATTAATTAAATTAAACATGTAAAAACTCCTCATAATTAATAAAAAATTAACCCGGGGTAAGAATAATGATAAAAGAAAATTGTAATGAAAATTCTGTTTGAAGTGCTCAAATATTTAACGAGAGGTCAACATTTCCTTCAGAGTCTGAAAACGATTCCTGCTTACAGGGAGTGTGGTGCCGTTTTTTAATAGCAGACTATATTTACTTCCACCATGTGAGATAATTTTATCAACAAAAAACATATTTACAATGTAGGATTTATGAATCCGTACAAAGCTGGAAGGCAGTAAGATATCAATTTTTTCAAGGTTCTGGTGGTGTAATTCCCTTGTATTATCTTCGACAAAAAGTTCGGAATACACACCGGCTCCTTTGATATAAAGAATTTGGCTGTTCTCGATGAGCTTGATTTCACCGCTGCGTTTAACAGAAAGAAACTTCGATGTAAAGTTATGCTTGGCTTCAAAATCATTCAATTTTTCAAAAGTTTTAACAAGCCGTTCTTTGTTAAAAGGTTTTTCAATAAAATCGATAACCGGGTAATTGAAAGCCGTAATAGCCCGCTCGCTGTAGGCTGATATAATTACAGTGTAGAAACTTCCGGCAAGCTGACTCTTCCAGTAAATTAAAACCATCCTGTCCCTTTAAATTGAGATCCAGGAATAACAGGTCTATTTGATGCAGGTCCAGGTATGATTTACATTCTTTAATTGTTGTACACTTCTTAATGTTCGTAACCCGGTCACCCAGGATTTCCTTTACAAGGCGCTCAATTCGCTGAGCAATAACCGGCTCATCTTCTGCAATTAATATCTTCATTTTAAAATCTTAATAGTTGTTATCCAGGTATTATCACCGGACTGTGAATTAAATTCCCATTTCCCGGGAAATGCCTGCTCAAGCCGGGATTTAATGTAACTGATTCCCAAACCTTCCCTGTCAAAAGATTGCTTAATTAATGGTGCTGACGTGATCGTAAATATCATTGATTGTTCCGAATCTTCCTGCTCAATTAGAAACATTCCTTTTTCTTTACTCGAATGCGTTAACCCGTTTTCTATTAACGTATGAAAAATCATAGGGGGAACAAGCGTGTTTGTGGGAACCCCATTTGATTCAAGTTTAAAAGCCGAGTGCTGCTTGGCGTTGAAAATATCCAGGTGTACCCGGCACATTTTGAGCTCATCTTCTATTGCTATCAGCGTTTTGCCTGAGACACGCGTGATATAACGAAATTCTTCAGAGAGTAGCTCTATCTGCTTAACGGCTAACTCCGGCTGTGATTCAATCCATTCACTTAAAACGGTTAAAGTGTTTATTAGAAAATGCGGCTGAATAGTCTTTTTTAACATTTCATTTTCCAGGTTCACAGCTTTTATTTTAAGTGATTTTAACAAAGATTGCCTTTCTCTGAAATCGTGGAAAACTGTATATGTAACAGAAAGAATTAACACCACCGATGAGATTGTAAGACTGGAGACAAAAAATGAATTAGAAACCAGGAAAATAATAAGAAGAAAAATAACCGTGGTAGTAATGAATAAAGGCTTGCCCGCAAATTTATTTCGCTTTATAGCCTGCAAAGAGATCCACGAACAGGCCATTAGTACCAGTACGTATATAAACCATATTATTACAAAAAATATTGCCCTGGACGGGGGGCCAGCGAACTGATAATTATACCCGGCCAGCAATATAAGAATGATTGCCAGTGCGGCTATACCAACGGATCTATCAATATCAAAAAAGCTCGCAAAAAAGTAGAGTAGGGAGAGGCTCGCAAAGGTTGATGAAATCAGGAAAAAAACTGACAGTCCTTCCTGATAAAACAACAGGCTCATTCCTCCAAGCAGGGCGTAGGAAAAAAAGAACAGGTATGACTTCTTTTTATCCAATCCAAAATAAATTGTGATAAAAAAAAGAGCGGTTGCCAGGAAAATGCCCAGAAGAAATAATGCTCCTCCGGTACTAACAAAGTTATCCATTCGTATAGTATGCTCCATAAGAGTGTTAGTATCTGTATTCAGACTGGTTTTATCTTTTTCTATTGCATATTATGAAAATAGCCAATTTAATACAAAAAATATTTGTGAAAGGCTCATATATTAAGTGAAATGCTCTTAATAAATTAGCCTTGCTAAGTCTTTCAGGTGAGGATTTTTGCAGTTTTGTATGAGTGTGAGACTAATGCTTATCCTTACTATTCTTCAAATAGTTGTGCATAAACTTCCCGAATTTTTTGTCCTTCTGCCTCTTTTCGTAGTATGACATCTCGTTGTACTGTGATTCTTTGTAGATCTTAATGTAATTGTCATAGCGCTCACGGGAAATGGTGCCGACTTCCAACGCTTTAAGCACAGCGCAGCCTTTTTCCACTATATGAGTGCAGTCCGTATACCTGCACCCGCCGGATAATTCGGATATTTCGGAGAATGTATCGTCCAGTCCTGAATCCATCGATATTACACCGAGTTCGCGCATACCGGGAGTATCAATTACAATCGAGCCGTTTTCCAGCAGGATAAGTTCGCGCCGTGTTGTTGTGTGCCTGCCGCGCCCGTCCTTTTCACGGGTTGGCTGAGTTTTGTAAACTTCTGTTCGCAGTAAATTACTTAACAATGTTGTTTTTCCCACACCGGATGAGCCGAGCAGGCAGTAGGTCTGCTCTGGATGAAAATGAGCCATAACTTTTAGAATGTCATTCTGCGTAATATTACTGAAAGCTTCAATTTCAATACCTGGAATAATTTTAAGAATTTCCTCCTTCTTCTTCTCGATTTCTTCCGGTGTTGCAAGATCACTTTTACTCAGAAATACTACCGGTGTGATGCCGCATTCGTTTATCATCACCAGGTAGCGCTCGAGCCGCCGCAGGTTAAAATTATTATCCAGCGACTGCATGATAATTCCCGCATCAATGTTCGCGGCGATTAACTGGTAATCAATATTTTTGCCGGGGGATTTTCTTTTAAGTGTAGACTTGCGGGGGAGTATGTCGTGAATTATTGCGAGTGCTTCATCGTCGAGCAATTGTACGTATACCCAGTCACCGGCGGTCGGCAAATCGAGGGAAGATTCGGAATTAAAAAGGAATTTCCCGGTAAGTTCTGCATAAATTTCTTTGGTACCATTTGAAACAACATAGCTGTTTTTATTTACACTAATTACGCGAACAATCTGAAAATCATCCAATCTTGAAGGATCAGTTTTTTCCCTGTACCAGTTATCAAATCCCAGTTTTTCAATTTCACTCATAAATTTTTCCCCTGCATCGTCATCTGAAAAAAGTTCACATTTAACAACTATAAAATTCCTCAAATCCTTAATTATTATCAATAAATATCGGAACAATATTTAACCAGGATTCATTGGTTCATTATGTAATTCTGAACCAATTTCATGATCGGATTATTTACAGGATTCTAAAACAAGTTCAAAATGACTGTAAATTCAGAAATATTTGACGGAAACCAGTACTTGGTAATATTATAATCATCCCACAAAAAACCTTAAAAAGATTAAAAAAAAGCACAAATAATTGTGGACATATATAGATAAAGTGTTATATTATAAAAGCATTTCCGGTAAAATTCATCTTTTATTAAACAATTGCAGGTATTTAAATGGACCAAAATATTAAACTGGAAATTAAACTTCCCAAGGTGCCGGATATTGAACTGGTAGCCCTGGAAGGTCTTCAGTTGATGAGCGGGCATCTGGGTATTTCAGATGAAAAAATAGGGGAAGCAAGAATACTGGTAACAGAGGCAATAATTAACGGACTGGAGCACTCGGGCGAAAAAAATCCTTATGTAAATGTGGAATTCCTTATGACTAAGGAAAAACTCACTATACTTGTGACGGATTACGGTAAAGGTTTTCAACCTGAAAAAGTTGCCGAACCGGATATTGACAAAAAAGTACACGGCGAAGACAAGAGAGGATGGGGGTTAAAATTAATGAAATCGATGTCGGATGATTTTATAATTGAAACGGGTCCAACAGGTACTAAAATTACTATCATCAAAAATTTAGTTTGAGGGAAACACATGGTCACAGATTTTAAATTATCTTCAGAAAATAAAACAAACTGCCTTGTAATTAATACCGAGGGGTATATTAATAATATCGGCGGTCAGAAAATTGTAGATGAATTTAATAAACATAAAGATGGCGGGGATAAAAAATTATATCCTTAACCTTGAAGAATCTAAGATTGTAAACTCAATCGGCATTTCGTTTCTAATTGAAATGATTGAAAAATTAAATGAGACAAACGGGAAATTAGTTTTTACAAATTTAGACCCTACAATTGAAAAAACTTTTACTATTATGGGGTTATTCCAGTTTGCAGAAAAAGCAAATAATGTGGATGAAGCATTAAAATTATTTTAAGCCTGCATAGTAGCAGCAGGCATACACTTCTAATATAAAATAGGTTTTTAATGAGCACAGTCTCCACTGAAGATTTAGTCTCAAGGCTATCTCTTCAGGTAACTTCATTTCAGGATGGATTTAAGATACTTGCAAAATCTTCTTCGCTTGAAGAACTTGCCTTGAATTTTAACCACATTCTCAGGGGCTCATTACTAATAACTGATGTTAATCTCTTCTATAAATCAAATAAAGAAGCTGAATGGACTACGCTGTTTTCAAAAGATGATAGATATAGTAATTCACTGAATGACCTGGAAATATCCGATAAATATTCGATCAATTTTCCTGAAAATAAAGGATATAAAGTCCTCAGCACAATCCCGCTTGTTAATAAATCATACTTTGGAATAATCCTCGGGAACAAACTGGATAAAACTGAATATTCAGAAATTGAAAAAATATTTCTGCAGATATTTATGCAGATTCTTGATAATGCTCACCAGGCATTTATCAATTACAAAAAGGAAAAGCAATTAATATTTGAATTAAAGCACAGAGTTGTTCAGCTGAACAACCTGATAGGTACCGGTATTGAGATTTCAAATCTTCATAAAATCGGTTTCCAGCTTGAGCTCGCGCTTGAAAGAGCGGTCTCACTAACAAATGCATCAAGAGGATTGTTGCGCACAATTAAGGGAGATAAAGTAATCTCTACAATTGCTTTACCTGTAACTGCAGATGCGGATGATATCCTTTCTGTGAAATATAAAATTGAAACAGAAGTAGAATTCCAGGGATTAAAATATTCCTTTTGTCTTGCTAATAAGGAAACAAGGAAAGGAATTGAAGATTTTGATGATACTGACAAAATTCTTCTCTCTGCAATTGCAATGCAAGTAACCGCCGCGCTTGAAAATGAGCATTTACACAAAGAAGCATTGCTGAAAGAAAAAATTAAGAAAGAACTTAGTGTTGCTTCAACAATTCAGCAGAAAATTATTCCTGCTGAATTACCGGAAATACCCGGATATGATATTGCCGGAATTAATATACCTTCTGCAGAAGTTGGTGGCGACTATTACGATTGTATGAAACTCAATGATGGAAGATTCGCGCTAATTATTGCCGATGTTGCCGGTAAAGGTGTCCCTTCTGCTTTGCTCGTAAGTACGCTTAACGCATCATTGTTCTCATATCTTGATATGCAGATTTCGCTTTCTGATATGGCGATGAAAATAAACTCAATTATTTTTAACGCTTCACCACCCGATAAATTCATCACTTTTTTTATAGCAGTACTTAATCCTGAAAATGGTGAACTCGATATAATTAATGCTGGGCACAACCCTATACTCCTATTAAGGAATGATAAAACATTGAAGAAAATTGACGCTGGTGGCGTTGCTTTCGGAATGTTTGATATGGGTTTACCATTTGAAGGCGAACAATTAGTAATTGAACAAGGCGAGAGATTATTATTGTACACGGATGGAATTCCTGAAGCAATGAACGAAAATGAAGAAGAATATTCCGACCCGAAAATGGAAGCATTTTTCTGTGAAAATACTCCTGATAAAGCAGATGATTTTATTAATAACATTGTAGCCGATGTTAGAGATCATACTGCCGGTACACTACAAAGCGATGATATTACAGCACTATATCTTATAAGAAAATAAAAGTTTAAATCTTAGTGTTCTGATTTCATAAACTGTCATCCTGAACTTGGTTCAGGATCGAATTATTTGTTGGATTCTGAAATAAATTCAGAATGACAACAAACATTTTCTTCTTTTAGTGAAATCAGGACACTCAAGCACCAGAAATTTATTATAAACGAGGATCAAATGAACAAAACTTCATTGAAAGTTTTTGCATTTCTTTTATTCCTTTCGGGCATTTATTCCATAATGCAGGCACAGCAGAAATCTAAAACCGAAGCAAACGCCGACCTGGTGAAATACACAAATAAAGAAGGACTTCCTTCAACCAACTATTCAAACATTACGCAGACAAAGGACGGTTATATCTGGATAAGCGGCGTTGAGGGCACATACAGGTTTGATGGCTATGATTTTGAGGAGGTAGGGGAGGATATCGGTTTACCGAAAATGCAGGATTTCTATTATGACTCTACTAAAAATATTATGTATTTCGCCTCGCCGAAGAAATTTATAACATTTGACGGTAAAGATTTTAAGGTATATACGGATAAAGAAGGATATAAGATTAACGGCCTTTCGGGGCAGGTCATCACTTTTGTTGATGCTGATAGTAAAGGAAGAATATGGGTTGGTTCAATAACTCCTTTTGTTGATAAAAAATTTAACGGCGGGCTTACAAAATTTGAAAATGGAAAATTTACTATTTATGATTCAACCAATTACCCGCTGGATAATGCTACCAATTTTATCGAATCTCCTTACGGCGATTTAATTTTTAACTCAGGCGGACATAACACACAAACAAGGGAAGGCTCTTACATTGCGTTATTTAAAAATGGTGTTTTTACAAAAATAGATGAATCAAAAGGTATACACCTTCAAGGTGCTTCTATGTTCGATAAAGATTTGGTGAATTCTGTCGATCAGGACGGCAATCTATGGCTTGCCTGCTACGGTGGTAATATTTTATCTGGTGCTTCAAAAGCAGGTGTGCTGATGTATGATGGAAAAAACTTCCATGAATATACTGACTTTTTAAAATATCTTAATAGTAATCAATTACCTGCGGAAGTCTATTATAATAAGAATATGGATAAATTATTCCTTACCACATTTAATATTGAAGGAGAGGTCTTCACAGGTAGAAATAACGGTGTCTTTGAATTTAAAAACGGGAAATGGATTCCTTCATCCATATTAAAAAATATTGGAACAATCAGGAATATGAAAACGGGCAATCCAATCACAGACTTTAAGTATGCCAGTATTATCATGATGAAAGCGACCAGGTATTTCCCGGAGTTACTGGTACTCAATGGAACCGCACAGGCACAAAGTTCTAAATATCCTGATCAGATTTTTGGTCTTAATAACGGGAAATTTCAAAAATACGATGCTTTTAACGGGGGATTTTCACAGTCGTTAGGTGATGGTGCATTAATGCGTTCTCAAAAGGGTTTTGCCATTTATTACCCGAATAAATCTAAAATGCTTACAGAGAAAGACGGATTACTTAAAGTTCAAAGTAATATCCCTAATTTTTTCACAGACCTCGATGGAGTAGTATGGTTATCATATTCATATACGGATTTACCCGCTTATGCAAAAACAACCGCAAGCGGAGTAAATGTCTGGGATGGTAAAAGTTTAAGAGCAATAACTGAAAAAGACGGTCTTGCAAGTAACATAACGTTTAATGCATTCCAGGATAGTAAAAAACGCATCTGGATTACTACATCTAAAGGCGTTACAATGGTAAGGGAAATCAGAAACAGTGACGGGCAATTTCTCTTTAAATTAAATAATATTAAAACGGAAAATGGTAGTGCATATAATGCTTCTAATGTCCTTGAAACAAAAAATGGTGAAGTTTATGCTTGGGAGGGATATGTACGCCCGGCAGATAATGATGTTGTAAAAGCTGACTTTTTCCTTGGCAAATATAATGGTGATGCTTTTGAGGAAATTAAGTCTCCATTTAGTGAATCGGATAATAATAAATATAAACTTTATGATTTTAAAGAAGACAATAAAGGGAGGCTTTGGTTTATAGGAATATTTGCAAATAACAAGAAAGATATTACTGTTGCTAAATCGAAGGTAATGATTTATGATGGTAAATCGTGGAGTGAACCGGCTAAAGACTGGGCAGTTCCCGGTGATCAACTTCACTATGTAGGTAAACTGGATAATGGGATGTATTTCCTTACCGTAGGTGGGTTTTATGTATTTAATGGCGATAAATTTGTTAATCTGAGCGATAGCGTTAATGAAAATGCAGATTTCAGAATACTAAAAGGTGCCAGTGTTGCCGGAACTAAAACAGATATCCAGGCAGGAGGCAAATTATATATAAGATTAAGAAACAGGGGACTTGTAATTTATGACGGAACGAATCTGAAATTTTTTACAAAAAAGGATGGTCTTCCTTCTACAAATCTGTCCAACCCAATTTCGGATGATTATAGGGGCATTGTCTACTTCTCAAGTCCTGTAGGTGCCTTGATGATAAAAGGGGATAAATTTCAATCCTACTATGATGATGAAAGTATTGTTACAGGCGGGCCATATATTTCTTCAATGGACGGAAGCGGAAATATGGTGGAATATTATAACGGGGTTGGGCTTTATATCAATAAAACTGAAACGAGAAGTTATCCTTTAAAAATTTCATCAGTAAGTGTTGCAGACAAATCCCACTTTTACCAATTCCCTGAAAAATTATCCTATTCCCAGAATTCATTCATTTTTAATTACGCCGCGTTTAATTATAAAGATCCTGATCAAACTACTTATGAACATTTCCTTGAAGGATACGACAAAGGGTGGTCCCGTCCAAGCGACCTGGCTTTTGCCGAATACCAGAATATTCCGGCGGGAGACTATACTTTCCGCGTCCGCGGAGTAACTTCAAACGGGGTTAAAACTAATGAAGCATCGTATTCCTTTATAGTAAGTCCACCTTTATGGAGAACGTGGTGGGCCTATACGCTATATTTAATCTTTATAGCATTCGGACTGGTGGGAATAAGAAAATATGAGAAAGGTAAAATTGTTAAACAGGAACAGGAAAAATTAAAAGAGGAAAGAGCAGCAGCGGCATTAAAGGAAGCGAATTTAAGAGCGCAGATAGCCGAAGCAGATAATAAGAGAAAGACGCTTGAACTTGAAGAAGCCAGGAATCTCCAATTATCAATGCTTCCTAAAGAGCTCCCAAAACTTCCACACATTGATATTGCTGTTTATATGCAGACTGCAACAGAAGTTGGCGGTGATTATTATGATTTCCACGTCCACACTGATGGAACACTCACAGTAATTTTGGGTGATGCGACCGGTCACGGAATGATGTCCGGTATGATGGTTTCTATTATGAAATCTTTATTTATGTCAGACAGAACTCACAAGGAAATTAAACCTTTCTTCGAAAACGCGAGCACTTCAATTAAAGATATGCAGCTCGGAAGATTAATGATGGCATTAACCTGCGTGCAGATAAGCGTTGATAGAGTAATTACAGCAAATGCAGGAATGCCTCCATTATATATTTATAGAAGTAACCAGCAAAAAATTGAGGAAATAAATATTAATAATATGCCGCTTGGCGCTATGAAAATGATTAATTATGACATATCAGAAACAAAGGTTGAAAAGGGTGACACACTTTTAATGATGAGTGACGGCTTTGCAGAATTAAAAAATAAAGATGAGGAAATCTACGGTTACAGGAGAGCGAGAAATAATTTTGAAGAAGTAGCCAACAGGAAACCGGATGAAATAATTTCTTATTTACGGGATAAGGGGAATGAGTGGACCGATCACCAGGAGCCTGATGATGATGTTACATTTGTGGTGGTAAAAATGAAATAGAGGCGTGTTTAATTATTTATATATCCGTCGCCCAGAATAATCCCTTTTAGCGTAACGCTTTTTTCTATTTGCTTTTCGAGATTATTGAAATGATTCCAAAGATATTCAATTCTTTTATTCTCATCCTGTATGGTAAGCAGGGTTTGCTGCTGAGTTAAGGTTAATCCTGATTTTTCAGCAATCTTAAATGTTTTGATGGGGTTTTTTATGTAGTTAATCCAGAATGAATCTTCAATTTTGAAGTTAACCTTTTCGATTATTTCTTTGAACTTATTTTTTAATTCTTCAACAGCGTACTCGTTAACAGACACTTCATTTAAATCGTTATATCCTTCTACACGCGCTTCAAAATAACCATCAGGATGCTCGTGGTATTCAAGAATTATAATTCTCCGTATACCGTGAACAACAATGTCAGATTCGCCATTATCGTATTCTTTGAGAGTACTCAGATATTTTAACGTGGGTCCCAATTTTGGAAATCTCAGTTCCGATCTGGGCAACAATCCCAAAACCCACATTGTTTTCACGACAGCGGCGTATCATTTTTTTATATCGCTCTTCAAAAATATGAAGAGGATATTTGGAATCCGGAAAAACAACGATTGATAATGGAAATAATGATATTGTTGAAGTTGTCATATAAAAAAGAAGGTTGTCTCAAATAAACAGGGAAATCCTGATATTGTTTGAAACAACCTTTACGAAATTATTTAATTATTATTTATTTTGCTTTTGAAAAACGATTCGCTACTTCATCCCAGTTAACTACGTTAAACCAGTTTTCAATGTAATCGGGTCTTTTATTCTGATATTTCAAATAGTATGCGTGTTCCCATACGTCAAGACCTAAGATTGGTGTACCTTTTGTCTCAGCGAGATCCATCAAGGGATTATCCTGGTTAGGTGTTGAGCAGATAGCGAGCTTACCATCACTAACTATGAGCCATGCCCAGCCGGAACCAAATCTTGTGGCTGCAGCATTACTAAACTGCTTTTTAAATTCATCAAATGAACCAAAAGTTGAATCAATTGTAGTTGCAAGTTCACCTGCTGGTTTCCCGCCGCCGCCATTTTTCATTACAGTCCAGAAAAGTGAATGATTAAAGTGTCCACCACCGTTATTTCTGACTGCTGTAGAATATTTAGATACATTCTGCATCAGTTCTTTGAGTGATTTTCCTTCAAGCTCTGTTCCTTCAACTGCTGCATTTAATTTAGTTACATATCCGGCGTGATGTTTACCATGATGAATTTCCATTGTTTGTTTGTCAACATAAGGTTCAAGTGCATCGTGTGCATATGGTAATGCCGGTAATTCGAATTTTGCCATTTCCTTTACTCCTTAAATTATTCTAAAATTTATTTTCTAATTAACTGATTAAAGTCCTGTTAAAAGGGGACTAAACTCCAAATGATTCACCGCATCCACAGGTTTTGCTGGCATTCGGGTTATTGAACACAAATCCTTTTCCATTAAGACCGTCTGTAAAATCGAGAACGGTTCCGGAAAGATAAAATAGGCTTTTGCCATCTATAAATAATTTATACTCCGTTTTGATCAATTGTTGTATCACCTTCTTTAGCGGTTTCATCAAATCCAAGTGAATAAGTTAATCCTGAGCAGCCACCGCCTTTTACACCAACACGAAGGCCATAAGTTTCAGGAACTTTATTCTCACCCATAATCTTTTTTATTTCCTTTAGTGCTTTCTCTGTAACTTGAATATCACTCTCTGTCTGAACATCTGCCATTTCTGTGTTTCCTTAATTATTAAAATTAAAGTTTATTAATTAAATAACTATCCCGGTGATTACCAGCCCAGGCTACCGGGGGCTGGCAATGCGGCGCGGGATTTAACTAATCTCTATAAAGGATCACCGGGTTCTTTTGTTAAGAACTGGGGATAGTTAACTTTCCAGGTATTCCTGTTAACAGGAATAAATAATTTCTGTGTTTCAAAATATTCTGCAAGTCTTTTAGCAAGTACTTCTGCTTCGGGATATTTAATTTCAATATCTTTTTTTTCAAAAAATTGCTGAATGCCGAACTGAAAATCTCTGAAAAAAAAGTTTGAATTATGAAAGACTGGGAATTTTGCCTTTAAGAAATTAAGAAAGACATTCTCATCATTTTTAAGTTGGTCAAAATATTTATCTAAATTTTTCATCTCTGTTACCCCTTTAATTATAAAATGTTACTGATTTTCGTGTTTTGAAATAACTTATCAATTTCAAGCTGAACTTTTGCAAGTGGATCTCTGATCTGGCAACAATCCCATCGTTGACAATCATCATAACCGCCATCATTTTTCATACACTGTGTCAATCTGTAATGCGGTTCTATTGCCAGAATTATATCCATTAAAGCAATTTCATCCGGGCTTTTTGAAAGGGAATATCCGCCTTTTACGCCTTGAAATGAATCAATTAGCTTTTTTTTTGAAAGTTTTTGCAGAACTTTCGCAATAAACTCGTAAGGGATATCAAATTTATTTGCTATTTCCCTTGCTGTTGAAGCATTTTCACTATTTTTTTGAGCCATATATTTTACTGCTATAAACGCGTATTCTGTCTTTTTAGATAATTTTAACATATAAAACCGGACTATTTTTGTCGTATATCAAACTTAAAAATTATTCATAGAAATTGCAAATTTAAATTCGTACAATTATTCTACGTTTTTAGTTAAATACTTCAAATAATTCTATTTTGATTTCTCAATAGAAACCTATATAATGTTTATCAAAATAAAGGTACTAAATGATTATGAAAAGGATACTTATAGCAAATAACTTCGGGCTAATATTATTATTCTTTATAATCTCTTCATTGACACTATTCAGCCAGACAATAGATTCATTAAATACTGTTGATAGTCTGCAAATTACTTGGGCCAAACTTGATACTACCGGCTCGATTTCACTTGGAAATGAATGGAAATATCATCCTGGTGATGATACAGCCTGGGCAGATATGGGCTTTAATGATTCAAATTGGCAGAAAATTAACACGCGTTTAAATTTTGATAGTCTGAAGGAGAATACCTGGCAGGGATTTGGCTGGTTCAGGAAAAAATTTGATATTGATTCGTCTCTCTACAATCATCCGGTAGCCTTTACTGTTGACCAAAGAGGTGCCTCTGAAATATATCTAAATGGAAAACTTATACGGAAATACGGAGTTTTTAGTAAAAACGCTGATAAAGAGGTTACATATAATCCCCAAAATATTCCATTTGTAACTGTTCTTGACTCAAACAGCGTACAGGTACTTGCAATAAGGTATTCTAATTTAAACGGGGAAAAATATTACGACCGGTACAGGGGATCTGCTGATGAAGCAGGCTTTTCAATCAGTATCAGGCCCGGCAATAAGTCTATAGAACAAAAAGTTGCAAGATACATTTTTCGGAACTTTTTTATTTACTGTGCTGGGAGGAATACTTCTTGCATTTGCCGTTCTGCATATGCTGATTTATTTCTTTTACTCAAGGGGGAAAGAAAATTTATTTTATGCCATGTTCGCCGGTTCAATGGCATTGTTTTTTGGTGCTGCATTATATAGTAATAATACACATTCAATTAATGATATTAGTTACATAATCAATTTATCAATATTTATATTAATCTCAATTATGTTCGCATCCTATAATTTTTTCCTTTACGCAGTCTTTTATGATAAAATGCCTAAAAAATCCTGGTTAATAGCCGGAGTTGGTGCTGTATTAAGTATTCTCCTGATTTTCTTTATTACAACTCAATGGATGTTTAATTACGTATTCGGTCCGTATCTTGATTTTATTAACTGTTGAGGGTGTACGCGTTATCATTCTTGCAATAAAAAGGAGAAAAAGAAATTCAATAATTATAGGAATCGGGGTTCTGGTGTTCTTCCTGTTTATAATATATATCCCTATTTCCAATATTTTTTCTCTGAGATTACCCGGGTGGTTCAACCTGGCTTTTCTTTACAGCGGCTTTTTAAGTTTACCGGTTTCGATGTCAATTTATTTAGCGCGTGACAGTGCAAAAACAAAAACCGACCTTGAAAACAGAATAATTGAAGTGCAGGATTTATCGGAGAAAGCAATTGAACAGGAAAGAAGAGAATCTGCATTAAGAATAGAAAGTGAGAAGGAAAAAGCTGAAAATGAAAGAAAGACAAAGGAACTTGAAGAAGCCAGGCAGATGCAGCTTTCGATGCTGCCGAGAGAGATACCGCATTTCACAAATCTTGAGATAGCTACCTATACCAAGCCTGCGACTGAAGTCGGAGGGGATTATTATGACTTTATGAAATCAGAGGACGGTACACTTACATTACTTATTGGTGATGCTACCGGGCACGGGCTTAAAGCGGGTACAATGGTAACTGCTTCAAAAAGTTTGTTTAATTCCCTGGGAAACAGATCAGATGTGGTGGAAATTCTGAATGAGTTCAATAGCAGTTTGTACAAGATGAAGCTGTATAACCTGGCCATGTGCATGGCTATTCTGAAAATAAAAGATAATAAACTTGATATTTCTTCCGCGGGTATGCCGCCGGCATTAATTTACCGTAAAGCAACCGGCAAGGTTGATGAAATACTGCTCAAAGGAATGTCGCTCGGTTCAATAAAGACATTTCCTTATTATAAAGAATCCCTGGAACTTTATTCCGGTGACCTGATACTGCTGATGAGCGACGGTTTCCCGGAAAGATTCACAGCAGACAGGGAAATGATAGACTATGAAAAAGGTAAAGAAATTCTTGCTGAAATCGGATCGGTTTCTCCAAATGAAGTTATCGATTATTTTGTTAAATTTGGAGACGAATGGGCTAAAGGACATCCACAGGAAGATGATGTGACTTTTGTTGCTGTAAAAATAAAATAATTGGTTAAAACCAGACTACATTTTCATTCTATAAATAGGGGCTAAATAATGGAAGATTTAAATTATACTATCGAAGCTCAAAAGACCAGGTTTTTTCTTACTATAGCTTTATTTGTTACTGTAATAACAATTGAACTTTATCTTATTATTGAAAACCAGGGACAAACAGATTTGATGTTGAGGGTTGTTATTATTGTATTATTCTTCTTAGTCATTTATCGTTATCTAAGCATGCCAAAAGAAATCAGGGTTGAAAACGACCTTGTATATTTTATAAATTGGTTCGGTAAAGAAAAAGTTGCTTATATTAAAGACTTCAGGAAAATTATTAAACGATTGGGGAATACAACAATTTTTCTGGAGGGTAAAGTAATAAGATTAGCGGCAGGTTTTAATGATTTTAGAAGATTCTGTGATGATGTACAGAAAAGAAACCCTGATGTCCTTGTGGTTGGGGTTAAATAGTTATTCCTTATATGCAGAGGCACATCACAATGCATCTCTGCATATATCAGCTTTTTTTATTCCAGCCAATTAAAAATCCTATAATGCTGCACAAAAATCCAAACACAATATATCCAACGCCCGTAGATATCAGCCAATCTGGTTCAAAAGTGTTCAGTAATCCTCTTGATTCTAGAAAATAAAAAATTATTGTACCGATAAATCCACAAACAGAAGAAAATATAATCTGTCTTTTATTTGTATTAGGAAGGAAGGTGGCCAAGACAGGGATAAATATGGTAGTAGTTAATACACCTGACGATAGATAGAAAATATCCCATAAAGATTTTGTGAAGAGTGCATAAAAGAAAGCAATAAAAACTGCACCTACTGAGATCCACCGGGCGAGTTTATTTAATTTTATGCTATCCCATTTAGACATGAAATGTGGTTCAAGTACGTCATAAGAAAGAGAAAGAGAAACAACATTTCCACAGGTGTCAACAGTGGACATCGAAGCCGCAAGAAGACCAATTCCCAGTAGCATATTCAACCAGCCTGGACTGAAGTCTTGCATCAAATTAGAAAATATAAGAGATCCATCCTGTAATTTTGCCGGAATGTCGCCATTAGATGGGGGATATAATAAAAGCGCAGACAGGCCGATTATCATTGGTAAAATTCCGACAAATAAAAATGAATTTATTCCTGCAATAAGAATTCCTTTTCGTGCTTCTTTATTATTGCTAGCGGCCTGTAGTCTTATCCACACATCTGTTTCAACAAGCCATCCCGGTAGGTAGGCAAAAAATGTCATTGCAATCAGAGCGAGACCGGGAGAGAAAAATCCATATGAACCCTGTACAGCTTTAGGAGCCAGATTATTAGCGGAGAATAATCCCCCGGAAATATTTTCACTTCCCAGAGCTTTTAATCCAATAAATGCAATTACAATAATAAAAATTGCGACGAAACCGAATTGTATTCTGTCGGTGGAAACAACAGCCTGGAAGCCCCCGGTGTAAGTGTACAGAGCAATAACCAGCGCGATCAGGAACATTGTTGCCTGCGGGGAAATATTCAAAAAAGGAGCAATGGTAATCCCCGCCGCATAAATTTCTGCGCCGCCCCAGACTATAAAAACAAAAATTAAAGGAATGGCAATCAGCTGCCGGATATTCTTTCCGAATCTTTTTGCAAGTAACTCAGGCTGGGAAAATGCCCGGAGTTTTCTGAACAGGGGGGCAAAAATAAAAAATCCGCACATCGTAATAAGCCACGGAATAACCAGCAGCCAGGCGGCCCCGGTTCCGTACCAGTAAAATAATTGTACTCCGTAAACACACGACCAGGAAATCGACATCATGCTGGCAGAGATGGAAAGGCCAATCAGGAAACCGGACATTTTTTTATTCGAAGCCCAGTATTGCTGTGTATCCTCCGGGGGCGCATCTTTTCTTCTTCTAAACCAGATGTAGAACCCGATTCCGATAACAACAACGGAATAGATTATGAAAGCGGCCCAGTAAACAAACGTTAAGTTCATTATTAACTTAAAATGAATAGTGTAAAATTTATGATGTAATATAATAGAGAAGTGACGGGATTTACAAATAAATTCCCCTTCTCCAGTTGAAAAGGGGATAAAAGCGGGAAGTGTTAAAAACCTAACAGGCTTAAAGAACTTTTAGCAAATTCTACCAATGGAGTAAAGTAAATGCCGAAGAAGATAACAGGCACAACCAGTACTCCAAGCAGCACCAGGTTAGGGGATGATGCAGAGAATTTCTCAACTTCTTTTTCAGGTTTATCAAGGTACATATTTTTAAGAACCCTGATATAATAATAGAGTGACACTACTGTATTAAGCAGGGCAATTATCGCAACGGCTATCATTTTGGCGTCAACCAGCGCAATAAAGATATAAAGTTTGCCGATAAAACCGGCCGTCGGCGGAAGTCCCGTAAGCGATACTAAAAAGATTGCCAAGCAAATGCCAAGAATAGGTGTGGAATAACCGAGTCCTTTATAATCGTCAAGTTCTTCGCTTCCTGTTTTGTTAGCAATGAGCATTACAATAAAAAATGCACCGAGATTCATCACAGCATAAATAGCGAAGTAAATCATTATTGCCAGTAATCCCTGGTTAGACATCACAACAAGTCCGAGCATTAAATAACCTGCGTGTGCAATACTCGAATATGCCAGCAGCCTTTTCATATTACTCTGCCAGAGTGCTGCAAAATTTCCAAGAGTCATTGTAATTATTGATATCAGTATGAAGAAGCTTTTCCAGTCAATCAGGCTGATAAGCTGCCAGTATCCGGCTGTATCGACTGATTTTACGAATGTGATCTTAATAAATCTGATAAGTAAAGCAAACCCTGCTGCCTTGCTCGCGACTGAAAGATAAGCAGTAATTGTAACCGGGGCTCCCTCGTATACATCGGGAGTCCAGAAGTGGAAAGGCGCAACCGAAATTTTAAAACCGATTCCTGCAAATATCATAACACCGGCAAGTATCATAGTTAACTGGTTAATCTGCGGTGCCTGTAGAAGCGTATTTATTTCGTAAAGGTTTGTTGTACCGGTTATTCCATAAACAATTGAAATACCAAAAAGCATAATTCCTGAAGAAGTTCCGCCGTAAATGACATATTTAAGAGAAGCTTCGCTGTTCCTCATAGATTCTTTTGTGAATCCTGCCAGCACATACGATGAAAGTGAAAGCAATTCAACAGACAGGTAAATCAGGATTAAATCAGCTGACGAAACCATGAAAAACATTCCCAGTATCATTCCGAAAATAAGCGAATAATATTCACCCATCCTGTCACTGGCTGAATCAAGTTCCTTATTGGAAATTGAAAATAAAATGATAAGAAGGGATGTGAAGACTATCAGGATTTTAAAGAATGCCCCGAAAGGGTCGGCGACAAGTAATCCTTTTGAATCGCCCCAGGGAAAAGCGAATGAGTTTAGAGAAAACTGCTGAATAACAAAATATCCGGTAATAATAAGGCCGGCTATTGCGATCCATGGGAGAATTTTGCTCTTCTCTTTAAATATTAAATTAAATGTTACCAAACAAACCAGTACGATTGTTATTGCAATCTCCGGTTTGATAAGGTGTAAGCTGTCTGTTATAGAATTTAAATTCACTTTAGTATTTCAGTTTTAGTTATCAATAATATTCAGAATTAAAATCCGCCAATTGAGCCATAAAGAGTCTGCGCATGGTGCATAAAGTTGACCATTGTATTTACAGATGAATTCATTATATCCAGCATAGCAGAAGGATAAACCCCAAGGAAAATTATTATGATTGCAAGAGGTACAAGCATAGCATATTCTCTAAAGGAAAGATCCTTTAAATCCGCCCATTTAGCTTTCAGCTCTCCCAGGTAAACTCTCTGGAATGTCCAGAGCATATAGCCTGCGCCAAGAAGAATTCCGAGAGTTGATATAATGGCAATTATTCTTATTGTTTCATTACCGAAGGCGCCAAGGAAGACAAGTGCTTCGGATATAAATCCGCTTAAGCCCGGTAAGCCAATGGCTGCAAAGAATGCCAGGACTACAAAACCTGTATAAATAGGCATCTGGGTAGCCAGTCCGCCGAATGCGTCGATCTCTCTTGTGTGGGCTCTGTCATAAATGACTCCCACAATAATAAAGAGCATAGAAGTGATTGTACCGTGATTGAACATTTGAAGAACCGCCCCGGAAATTCCGGCTGTGGTTAATGATGCCATTCCCAGCATAACAAAACCCATGTGAGACACTGAGGAATAAGCGATGAGCTTTTTGAAATCCCGTTGCGCCATCGCGCACAACGCCCCGTATATAATATTTATCATACCAAACAGCCCTATATACCAGGCCAACTGGTAGGTAATTTCCGGAAATACCGGGAAACTAATTCTTAGTATTCCATAAGTACCCATTTTTAGGAGCACGCCGGCAAGAATAACGCTTATTGCAGTTGGTGCTTCAACGTGTGCATCGGGCAGCCAGGTGTGGAACGGGAACATCGGGATTTTAATAGCAAATCCAACAAATAATGCAATGTAGGCAACCAGCCGCATGTTATTTGGATTAAAGGGAGAAAGTATTCCTGTTTGCGTAAAATTAGCTTTATCCATTAGAGCTAACATATTAAATGTGAATACCTTACTACCGTCTATCAAAGTCTCTGTCGAGCTGAAATACAGACCAATCATTACCAGAAGGATAAAGATACTTCCGAATAAAGTATAAAGGAAAAACTTAATGGCTGCATATTCTCTTCTTGGACCACCCCAGATACCGATCAGGAAGTACATCGGGAGCAACATCAATTCCCAGAAGATGTAGAAAAGGAAGAAATCAAGAGCGACGAAAACACCCATCATACCGGTATCGAGGAGCAGGAAGAGAGCAAAATAACCTTTGATTGATTTTGGAATATTCCAGGAAGCAAGAGTAGCTATGAAAGTGACTATCGCGGTCAGCAGCACCATCGGCGCACTGAGTCCGTCAATACCAAGGAAGTAGTCAACTTTTATTCTGCCTACCCAGGATAGACCTGAAATATCGATCCATCTGAATTTTTCTAAAAACTGGAATGAGTTTGGATCGTTAATACCTCCCGCAGCATAATTATAATTTGCGAGTATGAAACCGGCAAGTATTACCTGAATCCCTGTAATTGCCAGGGTCAGTATCTTTATTGATTTTGCCTGCTCCTTCGGTAGAAACATTATAATTACCATCCCTAAAACAGGGAGGAAGGTTATCAAAGTTAAGATGGGAAAGTGTTGCATTTCTTTATTTACCTAATTTATTCAATTACATTTAATGACTTAAAACTTAAAGAAGAACAATAAAAATACTAATGAGAAAATAACCAGCACAATGTACGTTTGAACCTTACCCGTCTGGAATCTCCTGAAAATCAGGCCTATGAATCCGCTCAGGTAGGCCATAAAGTTTACCAGGCCATCGACCACTATGTTATCAAACTTCCCGCTGGCTCTTGAAAGCCCGCGAGTAACTGTTGCCGACAAATTTACTATGCCGTCGATAATTGTATTATCAAACCAGGCCAGGAATTTGCTCAGTCCTAATGTCCCTGCGACAAATGTAGCATCGTAAAATTCATCAAAGTACCATTTGTTATAAGACAGTTTGTACAATGGCTGAACTTTGCCGGCCAGTTTATCTGGATCGAGTTTCTTCCATTGATAGAACAGGAATGCCATTAGAATGCCGCCGCTGGCAAGCAGGAGAGATAAAATCAATCCCGGGATATGTGCATGGTGAAGAGCTTCTTCATAAGCTTCCGAGTACATAACTTCGGGCTCTGCTTCTACTTCCGCTGTTTTCATTTCTGTTGGCATCGTAGATTCTTCTTTTACGTCTGATCTCATAAAAGAATATCTTGCCGTCTGCGGAGTAACAAGTTCCGGGGCTTTTATCCATTTAAGGAACCAACCTGCTTCCGGATTTGCTGGATTTGGGGTATAGAAGAAAAAGATAGATAGCGTTGCAAGTACAACCAGAGGCATTGCCATCACAAATCTTGATTCATGTGCATGATCATATTTATGCTGATCTCTCGGTTTGCCGTGGAATGTTAATATTACCAGGCGGAACATATAGAATGCCGTCAGCAATGCAACAAAATACCCAACTACTGCAAAGACCCAGTGACCTGTCAAATAACCGAAGGCGTAAGTGCCTGCAAGAATTCCATCCTTGGAAAGGAAGCCTGAAAATAGTGGTACACCTGAAATTGCAAGAGAAGCAATTAAAAATGTTGCATAGGTAACTGGCATTTTCTTCCGTAGTCCTCCCATATTCCTGATGTCCTGTTCGTGGTGCATAGCGTGAATAACCGAGCCGCTGCCCAAGAAAAGGAGAGATTTGAAAAAAGCGTGAGTGATCAGGTGGAAAAATGCGAATTTATATGCGCCTACACCCAGCGCCAGAACCATATAGCCCAACTGGCTTATTGTTGAATAAGCGAGTACTTTTTTAATATCATTTTGTGTAAGTGCAATTGTAGCAGGAATGAATGCTGACAATGCACCGATGATAGCGATGACAAACAATGCATCCCCACTTAACATAGGGAACATTCGTACAATAAAATAAACACCTGCTGCAACCATAGTAGCCGCATGGATTAACGCACTGACAGGTGTCGGGCCTTCCATAGCATCCGGCAGCCATACGTGCAAAGGAAACTGGGCTGATTTACCAATAGCACCGCAGAATAATAAAACTCCCATCAAAGTCAGCCCCGTTTCGCTATTAAAAGGAAGAACTCCCTGTGATATCTGGTGAAAAACATTCTGGAACGTAAAAGTATGATATGTTGTGAACAAAATAAGTATACCGGCAAACATCCCGAGGTCGCCTATTCTGTTTACAATAAAAGCTTTCTTAGCCGCATCGGAGGCCGATTTTTTCTCGAACCAGAATCCAATAAGCAGGTATGATGACAAACCGACGAGTTCCCAAAAAATGTACATCATCAGTATGTTGTGTGTGAAAACGATTCCGCTCATTGAGAAGGTGAAAATCCCAAGGTATGCAAAATACCGGTTGAATCGCTTATCGCCTTCCATATAACCTATGGAGAAAATATGTACCAGCATACTGATCAGAGCAACTGTAAACATCATGATTACCGTTACGTTGTCAAGTAGGATACCAAGATCAACAGAAAAATTTCCTGGTATTGCGAGCGCATTTAGAGTGAACCATTGAAATTCAGAAGTAATATCTTTTCCCTGGTAGTAGGCAAGCTTTAAATAAAGAAGTACCGCCGAAAGTATAAAAGTCACTATGATTGCTAATACTTCGAATAGATAAACTTTTTTAATCTTCTTGGCAAAGAAAAGTGTTACAATGAATCCAATCAATGGAAGGAACAGGATTACAATTGAAAGTTTTATTAGTAATGATTCATTCATAGATTTTTAATCTCGTAAAGTATCAATCTCATCAACGTTAACGTTTGAGAAAGTTTTGTAAATATTTAGAACTATAGCCAGGGCTATAGCAGCTTCGGCCGCTGCAAGAACAATAACGAACAGAGCCATCAGTTGTCCCTGTAAACCGAAATTGCCGTATCGCGCAAAAGCTATGAAGTTTATATTTGCTGAATTAAGTACCAGCTCAATTCCCATTAAAACCATTACTGCATTCTTTCTGGTAATTATTCCAAAGATGCCCAGGCAAAACAGCAGGGAACTGATAGCTAAAAAATGATTTAAACCAATATGAGTCATAGACTATTATCTCTTAATATTTATCTTCGTGCCATTGAGGCAGCACCAATTAAAGCGATCAAAAGCAGCACCCCGAGCAGTTCAAAAACTACAGCATACTGTTGTACTAGCATCATTCCAAGATTATAAGTTGTAGGAATGTCATTCCCGGCGGTGGTAGTTTTCCACCCTGTGTTGAATAGTGTTGAGATCAAAAGGTAGAACAAAGATGCCACAGCCACCGCTGCCGGAATTATCTTAACGCTGCCTGATTTAATGTTTACATTGGTGATCTTATTTGTAAGCATCACACCGAAAATCAGCAGGATCAGGATTCCACCTACATAAACTATGACCTGTACAACCGCTACAAAGTCAGCGCCGAGCAATACGTAAATACCGGCGACTCCGAAAAATGTAAACAGCAAATAAAATGCTGAGTGAACTATGTTCCTGTTTGTAACAACAAAGAAGGCTGAGACTATTGTAATGGCAGCAAACAGGTAAAAAATTATGTCGTAAATATTCATATTAATTTTGTTCTTTATTGTCGTCTTTCTTTTCTGCCGCTTTAGCTTTTGCAGCTGCTTCGGCCGCGGCAGCTTTCTGTGCAGCTTTTTCCGCTTCTAATTTTTCGTAATTAATTTTCTTTTGTACTCTTTCGTCAGGAGTCAGAGTTGCAAAATCATATAGAAGATTTTCTCTTTCGTATTCCGAGAATTCATATACATCCGTCATATAGATACATTCTGTCGGGCAGGGGAAAACACAGAGCTGGCAATAGCAGCATTTTGCTATGTCAATATCAAATTTGGTAACCCAGAGCGCTTTCTTCTTGCCATTTGAAGTCTTGCCGAGGTCCTCTTCAGGTAAACTTTTCACAGTTTCAATTTCAATGCAGTTAACCGGGCAAGCTCTTGCGCACTGATCGCAGCCTATACAGTCATCCATATTTACATAGAGCCTGTTTCGTTCTCTTTCAGGCAGATCAAGTTTAACATCGGGATATTGGATAGTAACCGAGGGAACAAACATATGTTTCCATGTTACACTCATTCCGATGAAGATCGTTGAAATTGCACTCCAGATATTATTGAGATATTCTTTCATAATTTTACAAGATAGTAATCAAACCGACTATTATAAGATTAACGAACGCAATTGGGAATTAAATATTTCCAGCAGACTGCCATTAGCTGATCAACTCTCAGTCTTGGAAGTGTCCATCTGAGCCACATCTGTACAAATACAAAGAAGACGCCTTTAACAGTAAACCAGAAAAACTGTTCAATTGGTACAAGCCAATGAGCGCCTAAAGTGTTGCCCAGGTAACCGAAAGGAGATTGATAACCGCCGAAAAACAGTGTAGCTACTATTGCAGAAACAGCAAACATATTTGCGTATTCAGCCAAAAAGAAGATTGAAAATTTCATTCCGGAATATTCTGTGTGGTAACCGGAAACCAGTTCTGATTCCGCTTCGGGAATATCAAATGGAGTTCTGTTTACTTCTGCAAGCGTGCTTATGTAGATAACAAAAAAACCGATTATCATAAACGGAAGCAGAAGGAATTTCTCCAGGCCTAAACCGGGTCCGCCAAATATCATCCAGTTCCAGAAATAACCTGTCTGCATCTGGCTCAATGTTTCCAGATTCATCGTGCCTGTAATCATAATCAGGGAAAGTACGACGAGTAGTGTTGGAATTTCATAACTGATTATCTGTGCGGCAGATCTCATTGCACCGAGCAAGGTATATTTATTATTTGATGCCCACCCTGACATTAAAATCCCGGCTACTACAAGTCCTGTTGCAGCAATTATATAAATTATTCCGAGGTCTAAATTTGACCCTATATAAGCACTTGAGAAGGGAATTGCGGCAAAGGCGGCGTAACTTCCGGCAAACACAACTACCGGTGCAAGGTTAAATAACGGCCTGTCATTCGGTGTTGCAACTATATCTTCTTTCTGAAGAAGTTTTAAAAGATCGGCAATTGTCTGAAGGACACCGTGCCAGCCGACCCTCATTGGTCCAAGTCTGTCCTGCATATGAGCCGAAACTTTTCTTTCCATATATACCGCAACCAGTACAAACGGTAAAATGAAAAATAGGAGAGGGAGTGCCCCTGAAATTATATATCCGATAATCTGGTTATTGAATAAATTTGAGAAAAATTGGTATATCATCTGTCTACCTCTCCGAGTACAATATCAATACTTCCAAGAATTGTAATAACATCTGCAACTAATAGATTTTTGCAAAGTTCATTTATTACTGCAAGGTTAACAAAAGAAGGTCCCCTTACTTTTATTCTGAATGGATTTGGCGTTCCGTTACTCATAATGAAATAACCAAGTTCACCACGGGGATTTTCCACTCTCGAATAAACCTGTCCAACAGGCGGTTTAATTCTTTTTGGAATAGCAGATGTAACATCACCTTCAGGTATTTGGGCAATTGCCTGATCAATTATTTTCAGGCTTTCTTCCATTTCAAGAACACGGACAAAATATCTGTCCCAGCTATCCCCAACAGTTCCCATTCTTCCTTCACCTACAGGTATATCAAAATCAAAATTATCATATACTGAATAAGGATCGTCTCTTCTCAAATCCCACTTCATTCCTGAGGCGCGAAGCATTGGACCGGTGATTCCATAATTAACTGCAACATCTTTTTTAAGAATACCAACATTTGCTGTACGCTCAATAAATATTTTGTTGTAGCTTAAAAGATCATTCAGTTCTTTAATTTTCGGACGGAAATAATCAATAAATTCTTTTGTGAGTCTTAAAAAGTCAGGATGAAGATCATGTGAAACACCACCGACCCAGATATAATTATAGAGTAATCTTGCACCACAGGTCATTTCATAAAGGCTGAGTATTTTTTCACGGTCACGGAAACAGAAGAGGAAAGGAGTAAATGCTCCAATATCAGCTCCGTATGTTCCGATAGCAACAAGATGAGAGGCAATTCGCTGAAGTTCACCCATAATTACTCTGATATATTCCACTCTTTCAGGTACTTCGATGTTTAATAATTTTTCAACTGCAATTGCATATCCGAATTCATTATACATTGACGCAAGGTAGTCCATCCTGTCAGTGTAAGGGATAACCTGTGGATAAGTCATTGCTTCAGCGTGTTTTTCAAAACACCTGTGAAGATAGCCGATGTGCGGAACTACATTTACAATTAATTCTCCCTCAAGCTGGAGCTCAAGCCTCAACACTCCGTGAGTGGAGGGGTGTTGAGGGCCCATATTAAGGATCATTTCTTCTGTTTTAAGAGCCATAGAGTATGTTCAATATTTTAAATTAATATGGTACCTTCATTCCCTGGTAAAATTCAGGACTCCTGTAATCTTTTCTTAAAGGATAGCCTGCATCCCAGTCGTAAGGCATTAATATTCTTCTCAGATCCGGATGGTTCAAAAATTTAATTCCAACCAGGTCGTATGCTTCTCTTTCGTGCCAGTCTGCACACTTCCAGATTTCATAAACTGAAGCTACTTCAGCATTTTCTCGTGGTGCAGAAACTTTTAATGTCAGCTTATGTTTTAGTGAAGTTGATTCAAGATGATAGAAAACACTTAGTGTTCCGCCTGTTATAGTTAAATTACCTTCTTCATCTTTTGTACTGTCACCATTTGCGTCATCAACACCTGATAAATTCATCAGGCTATCAAATTTTAATTCGTCGGTTTCTGCCAGATATTTACAAATCTTATCAAGCTCAAGCGGGTTTACTGAAATGAATGCTTCAACAGGTTGATCTGCTTTAAGCTCAATAATAGCTTCACCAAACTTTTCTTTTAAAAGGTTAAATATTTCTTCTGTGTTTTTCATGCTGATTTTTTTACAAGTGATTCGTTACGAATTTTTTCCTGTAGTTTCAAAAGTCCTTCTAACAATGCTTCGGGGCGGGGAGGACAACCCGGTACATAAACATCAACAGGAATTACCCTGTCAACCCCTTTCAGAACGTGATAGCCGTGCTCCCAGTAAGGTCCGCCGCAGTTTGAGCAGCTTCCCATCGAAATAACATACTTAGGGTCAGGCATTTGTTCGTAAAGTCTTTTAATCCTGATCGCCATTTTTAAAGTGACGGTTCCGGAAATAATAATTGCATCACATTGCCTGGGTGATGGGCGGGGAATCACGCCAAATCGGTCAAAATCGTAATGAGAGGCAGAAGTTGCCATCATTTCTATAGCACAGCAGGCAAGCCCGAAACTCATCTGCCAGAGTGATGAAAGTCTTGCCCAGTTAAGCAGATCCCCAACTTTTGTTATTACTATGTTTTCATCATTAAATTGTTTATCCAATAATCCCATAATAACTCAGGCCTCTGTTTTTACTGTTTGATTTTCGGGTTTATTACTAGAATCCTTCAACGAAGGAATTGTTAATGCGGGGCGTGCCCATTCAAGATCTCCCTTGCGCCATTCGTACACCATTCCCAGCCCAAGCATTATTAAGAAGATAGCACCGACCAGGAATCCGCTTAATCCAAAATTTTTGTAAACCATAGCCCAGGGAATAAGCAATACCACCTCAACATCAAAAATCAGGAATATAAGAGCAACTACATAGAACCTGATGTTGAACTTTACCCACGGTGAGCCTTCTGCATCTTCACCGCATTCATAAGTCATTACTTTTTCTTTGGTTTTTCTATTAGGACGGAGCAATTGTGCAACAAATACAACAACTACTACAAATAGGATTGCGACTAGGAAGAAAATGAAAATTTTGCCGAATTCTGTTAACATATTATGTTTTTTTAGTGTATAATATTTTTGTTACTGCTTTTTATAAGAAATCAAATAATTTAATTTCTTTTAACTTTTTCCAATTTTCTAAATCGTACTCTTATTAACAATATACATACCAATCTGTTTTTATATGCATTATTTCACCATTTTGCCATATATTTATATATTTCAGCGTTTAATTTATCAAGTTTAAGAATTCAAACTTTTTTCTTTTAATTTATTTCCTAAGACTGAGAAATAACTTAATTAAAAATTTTGAAAACGCCCAAATAAAAAGTGAAAAATATTCTATAAGTTATTTGATCTAACATTTTATTAAATAGATTTAACAAAATGCTTGTTATATGATTTTGAAATCATGTTGAAACTAATTGGTCTAAATTGATTATAACTACTATAAAAACTATATTTCATAATAATTTATCTGTTGTATAATGCATCCTTCTTATGCGGTAATAAATCTTTCTAAGTTGAAATACAACTTTTACAATATTAGAAAGAAGACTAAAAATGTTAAAATAATGGCAGTAGTTAAAGCCGATGCATATGGTCACGGTATGACTGAAACTGCCAGATTTCTGAATTCACTGGGAAAAAAAGCGCCGGAATATTTTGCAGTTGCATTTCCTGATGAAGGAGTGATATTAAGAAATTCCAACATTAAAAAACCAATCCTAGTATTTGAACCATTTGTAAAAGATCAGGTAGAAGATCTATATAAGTATAAACTTATTGCTACAGTTTTTTCAGAAAAACATCTAAAAATTCTGAAGGACGGGTATAAAAAGCATGGAAATGGAAAGACAAAAAAAATAAAGGTTCATATAAAGATTGATACAGGAATGAACAGGCTTGGAATTTACCATTCTTCAGCACTTGAGTTTATTAAACGGGTAAGCGAAGATAAAATTTTTGAAATTGATGGAATTTATACCCACTTTGCAAATTCAGAGGAGAAAGATAAAAGTTTTCCAAGGCTTCAAACGAAGAGAATGATTGACCTTATTGATTCTTTGAAGCAGAATAAAATAAAATATGGACTGGTTCACGCAGCAAATTCGGGTGCAGTACTTGATTTACATGAAGCGTATTTTGATATGGTGCGACCGGGTATTTTAATGTTTGGTTATTATCCATCAAAAACAACAACCAGGTCAATAAAACTGGAACCGGTAATGTCTATAATTTCACACGTTAGTTCTATTAAACTTTTACGTGTAGGAGATACGGTTGGATACGGCAGAAATTTTTTAGCTAAAAAAGAGACAAATATAATTTCTGTCCCACTTGGCTATGCTGATGGATTTTACAGAGCTTTGTCCGGCAAGGCAAAAGCAATAATAAAAGGGAAATTATATCCCCAGATAGGAAATGTTTCAATGGATAGAATTACATTTGATATTGGAAATGATAAGATTAAGTTTGGTGAGAAAGTGACAATATTAGGTAAAGATAATAAACAAGAAATTACTGCCTGGGACTGGTGTGATATTCTTAATACAATACCTTATGAAATAATTTGCGGATTTAAAAACAGGATTGAAAGAGTATATAAAGACTAAATGGATTTTGTAAAACAATATATTGTACAGAGTATTTCTGCTGCTTCAAATAATCTGAGGCTAAGTACTCAAAAAATTGAAGTAGTTGCTTTACTACGGGAATGTATTGTTAAGTCAGAAAATCTTGAAGAAGACATTAAGCAAATGAAAAAAATTACAGAGCTTTCAACTCTGGCAATCAGGCTTAATGAAATTTATAAATATCTAAAAAGTAATCAGGTTGATCTGTTAAAATTATCTGAAAAATTTAAGGAACACAGCCAATACCTTATTAAAGATTTAAATGCAATGCTGGAAACAGTAACTCCGGCTGTATTTAAAGCGGCATTAGACAAAATGGGAAACCAGAATATCCAGGCAAAATTGGAAGAAAGGAAAGAAGACTCAAACGAAATAAATGTGGACCTTTCTAAAAGAGAGAAAGAATCGAAAGTATTTGAAAAATCAGAAACAGAAATTCTTAAAGAAAAAATTATTATGGAAGAAGACAAAGATGAGGAGGATGTTTTCTTTCAGAATTATGAAGCGGAAGTTTTAAAACCAATAAAGCCGATTGACGCAATGCTTAAAAAGCTTGCGGAGAATGAAGTAAATACTGATCAACTAAATAGTTTTGCTAAAACCATGAAAATAAACGGTGAGCTTTCTGCAAAAATAGGATTTGATATTATTGCTAATATGCATAGCATTATAGCAAAAGCGTTTCAGCTTATAAAAACACGTGAACTTATGCCGGGAAGAGAAGTAATTGAATCGATGAGAGCTTGTCTTATTGTTATAGTTGCTGTTGTAAGAGGGAAAGAAGTGGATATTACTAACTACCTTAACCGTGCTGAAGAGTTCGGGAGAGAAATTCAAACTATTAAAATTAAAGGTTAAAAATTGATGAAGATTTATGCTGTAATAATGGCCGGTGGTGTTGGGTCAAGGTTCTGGCCAAGAAGTACAGAAAAAACACCAAAGCAATTGTTAAAAATCTTTGGTGAAAATACAATGATTCAGGATACAGTTAACAGATTAAAAGGGCTGGTTGAACCTGGGAACATATTTGTTATTACTAATAAAATTCAAAGACCCGAAATTATCAACCAGCTACAGGATGTACCGGATGAAAATATTATTGAAGAACCATTCGGAAGAAATACAGCCGCCTGTATTGGGCTTGCTTCGGTTATTATTCAGCAAAAAACTCAGGATGGCGTTACAATAATTCTACCGGCAGATCATATTATTACTGAAAAAGAGGAATTTCATAAGACATTAAAAAATGCTGCCGAGTTTGCCTATAATTCCAAAGGACTGGTTACAATAGGAATTAAGCCAAGCAGACCGGAAACCGGTTATGGATATATTCAGGTGGATGAAAAAAAAGTAAGCGACAATATTTATAACGTGCTCACATTTGCTGAAAAGCCTAATTATGCTACTGCGGTACGTTTTATTAAAAGTGGTGATTTCTTCTGGAACAGCGGAATGTTTATATGGAGAGTTGATTCCATCCTTGAAGAAATTGATATGTACATGCCTGAGCTCGGGGAAGGATTAAATAAGATTAAAAAAGATTTAGACAAACCGGATTTACCTGAAATAGTTACAAGTATTTATGGCCAGCTCAGGAGTATCTCTATAGACTACGGAATAATGGAAAAATCCAATAGAGTCTATTTAACTAAAGGTACTTTTGCCTGGAGTGATGTTGGTAGTTGGGAAGAAGTTTATAACCTATCTTCAAAAGATGAGCACGGGAATTCTAAAATCGGTAATGTTTATAGTGAAATGGTTGTCGATAGTTATATCTATTCCCCGGATAAATTTACAGCTGTTGTTGGAGTTGATAATCTAATAATCATAAATAGTGAAGATGCACTGTTAATTTGCCGTAGAGATCAAAGCCAGAATGTGAAGAAAATTGTCGAACATCTTAAAGTGAACAAGCTAAATAAATATTTATAGGATATTTTTCATTAGATGAAAAAGTTAATTACTGAACCCGATATTATTAAATTTTCTAAGGAAGGGGGCGAAATTCTTCCTATCGGGGCGGATGATTTATTAACTCCCGGTGCGAAAGACAGGATAAAGCAACTTGGAATAAAAATTATTTCAAAAGAAGAAGCTGAAAAAATATCGGCAGGGGATCAGGGAATTATTAAAACACTAATTTCAAAAAGTGTTGCTATTGGCGGTGATCATACCGGATTCAAATTAAAAAATATTCTTGCCAAAATATTAACGGAAAAAGGTTTTAATATTACTGATGTTGGGACATTCGATGAAAATTCGTGTGATTTTCCGGATTTTGCTTATGCAGTTGCGAAAAAAGTAAAAGAAAGAAGTGTGGACTGGGGAATTATTATTGATGCAACGGGTAATCCTTCAGCAATTACTGCAAATAAATTAAAAGGAATTCGTGCTGCTACGTGCTACAATGAATTTACAGCAAAAAGTGCAAGGGAGCACAATAATGCAAATATACTTGTATTGGGTGCAAAGGCAATTGGTGAAGAAACTGCCAAATCTATAATGGAGGTTTGGCTGAAAACAAACTTTGGTGGGGGGAGACATCAGAGAAGATTGAATAAGATTACTGAAATTGAAAACGGTAAGGAAAGCTAAAATTTTAATTTATATCATTCGGGGAAAAGTTCAGAGCTTCCCCCGAATTTCCCAATTATCTACTTCTCTTTTTCAAGTTGTTTAATCAGTACGTGCATATCACTTAAATTTTTTGTGAGATACCACCATCCATTTTTGAACGCAGCATAATCAGGACCAGACATAGCCGAAGCATATCTGACAGAGTTTGCGTAAAATAACCATTGTTGTACCCACATTTGTTCGAGTGACTCATCAAATGGATTAGTTTTATCAACTAATTTTTTATCCCAGGCATATGAAATTAAATTTGTGGCAGTTTCAACCATCTTATCCGCTTCCATTAAGGTGTTATCCATTTTTTCAAAATATGAAGTGACCCAATTATTTCCGTGACAGGACGAACATAACTTCATCATATTTGCTTTTCTTAAATTTTGCTCATCTTTATCGATTAAATATTTATCAGCCTTAATATTATTGAACGTAGTAGGGAGTGGTAGTCCATCCTGGTTTTTGATCTGGTATGTTTTACCATCTTTAGGTTGCGGATGTGAATAAATTAGTCCGAATACTCTTACCCATAATCGGCTGCCAAAGTCATGTGAACGTTTTGATATTATTTCTCCTTGTCCATCTACTAACAGGCTGTTATGGCAGGCAGCACAGGTCGGTGTTTTAAAATCGATTCCCAATTTCCACGGAACTTCTTCCCAGTTCCATTTCTCTTTCATTGTCTCAAAAATATTCCCGTGTTTGCTTTCTTCGTAAATATTGTATGCAGGTACATCCGGTTCAAGGTGGCATTGTTCGCAGGTTTGGGGTTGTCTGGCAATTTCTATCGAAAAACTATGTCTTGGATGACAGGCAGTACAGGAACCATAACTTCCGTCCGGATTAATTCTTCCAACACCCTGGTTGGGCCAGTCACTTAGCTTTGGAACTTCAATTTCTCCCAGATCAGTTGAAACCTTTATTGTTCCTGTAACTTTTATTTCTGTACCGTGGCAGCCGTAGCAAGTTTCATTTTGCGTAAAATGAGAAGCATCCTTTGGGATTATTTTATTATCAGCAAATTCTTTTACTCCTAATGTTGTATTTACCAGGGCACTATACACGGGATTTTTTCTTAGAATATCCAGTGCATGAGCTTTTTTACTTTTTTGATACTCTGTAACTTCTGTTTTATGACAGGTGCTGCAGTCACTGGGAGAAACTACAATATTAATTTTATATCCAAAATGTTCAAAGTTATCTTTATGTTTATCAGCATTAAGGCTATGACATTCATAACATCCGACAACAACATCTTGCAGGTTTTTAGGCACATCTGTACTGGAGACTCTTTTTTCGAGATCAGGCTTTAATGTTGCCATTGCAAAACTGTTTCTTGAATGAATACTAGTTCTCCAGTCGGAGACTATTCCTGGTGTTACGGATTCATGACAGCTGATACAGTCATCAGTTTGAGAGCTAGTTTTAGGATTATTGTTGTTATCAGTAGTAAGAGTTGTAGAATTAACGAATAAAAAAGAAATAGCTATAATAATGAAATGCTTAATATCCATTTTTCCCCCCTGTATTTCGAACGCAGTCAATAATTACATAAATGTAATATTGAACTAGATGAATAATTCATCAATTGTAAATAACAATATTTCATTCATTAAAGCAAATATCTAAAGATGACATTTTAATTTAAGCATTTTGATATTTTTCTTAGTAATCATGCTCAACCTATAAAGCCCACTTGACTTATTCCAATTCTTTTATTTAGTTAATAGTGAATATTTGTTCACTTAACATAGACTTTAAAAATGCCATTAAAGAGCTTATTCCTTGATTTTAACTCCTATTTCGCTTCAGTTGAGCAGCAAATTAATCCCGAATTACGCAATAATCCGGTAGGGGTTTTACCCGTAATTGCCGATACCACATGCTGCATTGCTGCCAGCTATGACGCAAAAGCTTACGGAGTAAAAACCGAAACTATGGTATTGGAAGCAAAAAGATTGTGTCCTGGTATGTTGTTCGTTGAGGCTAACCACAAAACCTATATACAATATCACCAGAGACTCGTAGATAAAGTGAATGAATGCCTTCCCGTAAATAAGGTTCATTCGATTGATGAAATGGTCTGCAACCTGATAGGAAATGAAAGTAAGCGGGAAAATGCAATTAGCATAGCACTGCTTATAAAGAAAAAAATCAGGGAGGAAGTCGGTTAATATTCAATTTCTGCCGGCAAAAGCAGTGTAAAAAACATAACGAGAGGAAGGTGAGAATAATCATATCACTATTGAACACTTTAGCACTTTCCGTATTTTTTGATTTAGTTATTACAAAAACTTAAATTAAGAGGGTTAAAAATATAATTATTTATAACCCACCGAAATTTCCAGGTTGTTAGAAATTTTATTTTAATTTAGGATTACGATTGTTTATAGCTAAAGCCCCTGTAGAAAAATCAATAGAACTCGATCACGATATTTACCTGCTTAAGATATTCTGTCCTGAAATTTCACACATAGTAAAACCGGGACAATTCCTGAATATTCGGGTATCTGAATCAATGTATCCCTTACTGCGCCGGCCATTCAGCGTTTGCGATGTTGAAGGAGAGTTTATATACTTAATGTTTAATATCTATGGTGAGGGAACAAAAATATTATCAAGGAAGCATAAAGGAGATATGATTGACATTCTGGGTCCACTTGGCAATGGATTTAATCTTGAGGATGATTATGAAACTGCAGTAATTGTTGCCGGGGGATTGGGAGCAGCTCCCTTTGCTTTTTTGACCAGGGCTATTAGTGAGAATAAAAATATTCATTCCTTTATTGGTGGTAGGACATACCAGGAAGTGATCACTTATGGCATGAAAAATTTTTCCGCCGCTACAGATGATGGGTCAAAAGGTTTTAAAGGAACTGTGGTCGATTTATTGAAGAAAGAATTTGATCAGATTAAAGGAAACAGGATAAAAATATTCGGCTGTGGCCCTAACGCAATGTTAAGAGCTCTGAAGGATTTCACTGTAAACAAAAATATTAATTGTGAAGTTTCAACTGAATGTGCTATGGCATGCGGATTTGGTATATGTCAGGGATGCCCTATTGAATCGACAGAACATCCGGAAAAATATCACTTGGTTTGTAAGGATGGACCGGTATTTAATGTAAAAGATGTTATTATATGAGTAAAATTGATTTATGTGTAAATATTGGGAAATTAAAACTCAGAAATCCAATAATGCTTGCTTCCGGGACAGTGGGCTATGGCAATGAAATTTCAGAGTTTACAGATCTAAATAAGATTGGTGGAATTGTAACTAAATCTCTAAGTCTTAAACCAAGAAAAGGAAATCCTCCACAGAGAATAGTTGAAACTCCAGCCGGAATGTTAAATGCGATAGGCCTCGCAAACGTTGGTGTAGAAGAATTCTTAAAAGAGAAAATTCCTTTCCTGAAAAACTATGACGTTCCACTGATTTGCAATATTGCTGCAAGTACACTGGAAGAATATGTTGAATGCACAAAGATCCTGACGCAGGAAGAAACGATTAAAGCTTTTGAAATTAATGTCTCTTGTCCAAATGTGAAAGAAGGTGGACTTCAATTTGGTAATGACGTTTCAGCTGTAGGAAAAATTACAGAAAAGGTTAAAGCTGTTACAGATAAACCCGTTATTATTAAACTGTCTCCAAATGTTTCTTATATTTCTGAGTTTGCAAAGGCTGTTAAAAAGGAAGGTGGTGATGCTGTCTCTGCCATCAATACGCTTGTTGGTACTTCATTCAACATATTCTCAAAAAAACCAAAATTATTTAATATTAGTGGTGGACTTTCAGGTCCGGCAATAAAACCTGTAGCACTTGCAAAAGTTCTTGAGATTAAAAGGAATGTAGATATACCAATTATAGGAATTGGCGGAATCTCGAACTGGCGGGATGTTATAGAATTTATGATTGTTGGGGCATCAGCAGTACAACTTGGTACTATAAATTTTATCGATCCTTCAGCAGCAGGGAAGATATTGTTACAACTCGAAGAATATTGTATAAAATACGGTGTGTCTAAATTATCAGAACTAACCGGCTCATATAAAATCTAAATTATGACTATCCAGGAATCACTTAATAAACTATTTTCACTTCATACATTCGGAATAAAGCTTGGGCTGGATAACACGCGCGCATTTTTAGAATATTTAGATAATCCACAAAAAAAAATAAAAACAATTCATGTTGCAGGTTCTAACGGGAAAGGCAGTACTTCTGCATTTCTTGCCAGTATGCTGACAGAATTTGGTTATAAAACAGGCCTTTATACTTCTCCACATTTTATAAGATTTAATGAAAGAATTAAAATCGGGAACGAGGAAATACCTGATGATTTTGTAGCTGGATTCGTTGAAAAACATGAAAAAAAAATAGATGAATTAAAGCTTACATTCTTTGAAGTGACCACTGCCATTGCATTTGAATATTTTGAAAGTGAAAAAGTTGATTATGCTGTAATTGAAACCGGATTGGGTGGAAGATTGGATGCAACAAATGTACTTGATCCCATAGCTGTTGTGATAACGTCCATCAGTCTTGAACACACCAGCATTTTGGGTGAGACTCTTGATAAGATTGCTTCAGAAAAGGCAGGAATAATTAAAAATAACGTGCCTGTGTTTACAGGTAATCTTCCAAGGCAGGCATTTGACGTAATCGAAAGAAAATGCAAAGATTTAAATTGCAATTTATTCAGGCTTGAAGAATATGTGATAAATAGAACTGATTCAATTGAATTATATACTGAAGAAATTGAGCTTGATGATTTTAGTATGCCGTTGAGAGGGAATTATCAAAAATTGAATGCTGCTCTTGCCGGACTGGTAATTTCTAAAACTTTTATCTCGGACGATTATGATCATATTGAAAAAGGAATAAAGAACGTAATTAATAATACAGGTTTGCAGGGAAGATATGAATATTTCCATAATCAACCAGATATAATATTTGATTCTGCTCATAATCCTGATGGGATTAAAAGCTTTTTAAGTGAATTTAGCAAAGATTACAAGGGATACGGTAAAAAAACTTTGTTGTTCGCAGCTATGAAAGAAAAGGCTATCGGAGAAATGCTTGAAGATTTAGGAACTTATTTTGATGAAATTCGTGTTACTCAAATAGAATACGAAAGGTCAGCTAAAATTGATGACTTGATTAGAGTTGCCGGTGAAAAAGGTATTAAGGCAATTGCTGAAAGAAATATTGATGATTTTATATTAGGATATATGAATAATTCTCCTGAAGATTGCCTTGTTGTTCTGGGAAGCATATACCTCCTGGGAGAGGTAAAATCCAGGCTGCAAAATAAATTAGCTTGACATTATTTAATTTTCCCTTTAAGTTTAGGTTAAACCTCGGGATCCTTTCATCAGTTAATAATCATTTAGTTTTGAAAATTTAATTAGCAAGTAAAAACCTCAAGAATAATTCACATTTCCGAATATAAAGCCATTAAAAGTTTAATAATATTAACCAAAAAATCATTTAAAATAACAATTCACCATTTTAATTAGGGACTAGTCATGCCAATGGATATCTCAGAACTTAAATCCAAAAAAATCGTTGAACTGAATCAAATTGCCAAGGACCTGGATATTTCCGGATACAGCGATTTCAGGAAACAGGAACTTATTTTTAAAATTCTCGAAGCCCAGACTTCAAAGGACGGGTTAACATTCTCCAAAGGAGTTCTGGAAGTTCTCCCCGATGGATACGGATTTCTCCGTTCAGCAGATTATAATTATCTGCCTTCTCCGGATGATATTTATGTATCGCCTTCGCAGATTAAGAAATTTAGTCTGAGAACAGGAGATTATGTCAGTGGGCAGGTAAGACCACCAAAAGAAGGTGAAAGATTTTTTGCCCTGTTAAGAGTGGAAGCTGTAAACGGACTTGAACCTGATAACATAAGAGGCAGAACTCTTTTTGATAATCTCGTTCCGGTTTACCCAACTAAAAAGTTAAGTCTGGAATCAGCTCCCGGTGAATATTCAATGAGAATTATGGATTTACTTTCTCCAATTGGTAAGGGACAAAGAGGACTGGTTGTTTCTCCACCCAAAAGTGGTAAAACGGTATTACTACAGAAAATTGCAAACTCTATTACGCGTAATCATCCTGACATAAAAATGATAATCTTATTGATTGATGAACGTCCGGAAGAAGTAACAGATATGGAGCGTTCAGTTAAAGCTGAGGTTATTAGCTCCACATTTGATGAACCAGCAGAAAGACACGTTCAGGTTGCGGATATGGTTATAGAAAAAGCTAAAAGGCTTGTTGAAGCAAATGAAGATGTTGTCATTCTGCTTGATAGTATTACAAGATTAGCACGTGCGCATAATATTGTTGTACCACACAGTGGAAGAATTCTTTCCGGTGGTGTGGATTCAAATGCTTTACATAAACCCAAAAGATTTTTTGGAGCGGCGAGAAATACAGAGGACGGTGGAAGTCTTACAATTATTGCTACAGCACTTATTGATACAGGCAGCAGAATGGATGATGTGATCTTTGAGGAATTCAAGGGTACTGGTAATATGGAAATTGTACTAAATCGTGACCTGAGTGACAGAAGAATCTTCCCGGCAATAGATGTTAACAGATCTGGTACTCGTAGAGAAGAATTACTCATGAAAGAAGATGATTTGCAGAAAGTCTGGATCTTAAGAAAAATATTAAGCGATTTCAGTCCTGTAGAAGCAATGGACTTTTTGCTTGATAAAATCAGGGGCACAAAAAATAATAAAGAATTTCTCAGTGCAATGAATAGCTAAAAAAGAGAAATACTTTTTATTTCTACAATCATATCTATAACTCATATCATAAAGCTAGGGCTTGGATCAATTTTATGGAATTATCCATTTTAGGTATGTGGTGTACCGCACTTGAGTTTTGAATAATTCTATGTAAGTTTGTGAGTAATATGATAATTAAAAAATGTTTCATCCTTGTAATCATTTTTCTGTCTGTCTCATTTGCTCAAGGGCATCGGAGACCGGCTGTTACTCCATTTCATAGTCAAATCCCTTTTTATGCTGTTGTTCACGTAATTCCGGGCGATAGTCTTAATGAGATTAACTATCTGTACAGAATACCATACAACCAGCTGGTTTTTGTAAAAGAGAATAGCCATTATGAAGCTGAATTAAGCCTATCAGTTGAGGTCTATGATACCAGCAGGAACTTTATTGCAAGACAAATAAAAGAAGATAATATTTCTGTTGGTGAATTTTCAAAAACTAATTCTCCTGAATTGTATGCCCAGGGATTAATCCAATTTAAATTACCCAACCATGAATATGATCTTGTACCAGTAATTACTGATAAGCAATCGGGACAGGAAGCCAAACTAAATCATTTTCGTATTAAAAAATTAAATTCCAAATTTTTGGATTTTCTTCTTCCTATAGTAGTTAATGAAACAAAAATTAGATTTAATAATGAAAATGTATTCCAGGTTACAAACTTTGAAGGATTCATTCCTTTTGATCAATACCAGTATAAAATAATATTCCCTTCATTGGACACTTCAATTAGTCAAATTAATGTCACAATTACTAATAATAGAGATACCGTTTTTAAAGGGCCAATTACTGAATCATTTATTTCTTCTAATGATCTGGCAGAATATGATGGAAATATTATTATCAAAAATAAACAGGGAAGAAAGCAATTTAAAAATTTTGTATTGGATAATATTGTAGGAAAATTGAAAGTTGGTGATTTGAAAATATCGGTATCAAAATCAGATAGTACACGCTATTCTGATTTTTTTCTCAAGCAGGTTGTTTGGTTTAATAAACCATTTTCTTTACAAAATTCTGAATTTGCTATTAAAGCATTGAAATACATGGCGAATGATTCAGTTGTAAGTAAAGTTCTTGATACCAGTAAAGACAAATACAAAGCTTCATTGAGTAATTTTTGGGATAAATATGACCCCACTCCTGCTACTCAGTTTAATGAATTGATGAATGAATATTATCTGAGAGTAGATTTTGCACTAAGACATTTTTCTACTCTTACCGGGAAAAGCGGAGCTGATACTGATAGAGGTAAAATATTTATTAAGTTTGGTAAACCATCATTTATAGAAAGAAGTTCTGACGATTATGGACGTGTTGTTGAAAGGTGGGTTTACAGGAAAGAAAAGTTAAATTTCATTTTTATAGACAAAAATGGAACCGGAGAATTTCCGTTAGCGAAAGGATGAAAAACAGATTTATCTTTACGTGCGGGGATATTAATGGAATCGGCCCCGAAATAGTTATTAAAACTCTAGAAGTTCTTAAAAAAAAATCCACCTCAAAGTTCTACGTTCTTTGCCCTCCATCAGTTTTTGAACATTATTATAAGTTATCTAAAAGTAAATTCCAATATGAAATTTCTGAAAACTTTAATGATGCTGACTCTGTTGTAACTGTAATTCCTTTAAAAGACCTAAAATTAAATTACGGCAAGCCAACTAAAAATTCTGGTAAAATTTCGTTTGAAGCTATCAAAATAGCCGTCAAATTTGTAAACGAGGGGAGTGTTGAGGCAATTGTAACAGCACCAATATCCAAAACTGCAATAAATATGGCGGGAATTAATTTCCCTGGACATACTGAAATGTTAGCTGAATGGACTTCTACTAATGATTTTGTTATGACGTTTCTTTCAAAAAAGATGAAATCTGCACTTGTTACCATTCACAATCCATTAAAAAAGGTACCGGGACTTATCACTGAAAAGAACTTACATTCAACCTTTAATGTTGTTCTTAATTCACTCAGAAATGATCTAAATATTGATAAACCGAAAGTCGCCGTACTTGGATTAAATCCACACGCAGGTGAATCCGGAATTATTGGCACTGAAGAAGAAAATATTATTAAACCCTCAATCTTAAGTTTTCAAAATAATCAGTTTTTATCTGGCCCATTTTCACCCGATGCATTTTTTGCTAACAGAAGGTATAAAAAATTTGATCTGGTTATTGGTATGTATCACGACCAGGTTTTAATTCCATTCAAAATGCTGAACTTTGGTGGTGGAGTAAATTACACAGCCGGATTGCCAATAATCAGGACATCACCGGATCACGGAGTGGCATACGATATTGCTGGAAGAAATCTCGCTAATCCTGCAAGCTTTCTGGAAGCTGTTAGATATGCCGGAATAATTATTAAAAACCGAAAAAGAAAAGCGAAAAACAGTGGCTAAAAATAATTATGATTCTGTATCCCTTATTTATGATAATTTGATGCGTACAGTAAGATATGATTACTGGGCAGATTATATTTATGACATTTCTTCCAAATACATAGATACCAAGAGTAAAGTGCTGGAACTAGGATCCGGGAATTGTAAGCTCGCTGCATTTCTTAAGAAAAAATATAAAAATATTATTGCTACTGACCTTTCTTTCCAAATGTTGAGGCTAAATAAGAAAATTACACTGCCAAAGATTTGCTGCAATATGACCAGACTTCCATTTAATACTAAATTCGATCTGATAATATCAACTTTTGATAGTGTTAATTATTTATTGTACAAAAAAGACTTAATGAATTTATTTAAAGGAATATCCACTGTCTTAAGCGAACATGGGATTTTTACATTTGATGTTTCGATGGAAAAAAACAGCATAACTCACTCGGTCTACCCCGATCGTGTGGGTAAGGTTGAACAAATTAAATTTACTCAAAAAAGCCAATTTAATAACAAGAATAAAATCCATAGGAATATTTTTGAGATTCAGTTGGCAAATGGTGAAAAGATTACGGAAATTCATAAAGAAAGAATTTATAGCTTTAATGATTATTTTATTTTGATCGAGAAAGCGGGACTATTCGTAACGGAATGCCTGGAAGCTTTTTCATTCAAAGACGGTACACGGTATTCTAAGCGACTTCAATTTATTGTAAAAAAAGCAGGATAAAGATGTTATCATTCAATAATGTGGATTTTAGTTATTCGCATCAGCAAATATTTTCTGATTTAAGTTTTAGCCTTGGGCACGGTGAATTTAGTTTTCTTATTGGAAGGAGTGGAGCAGGAAAAAGCACAGTCCTTCAGATGGTATATATGAATATTTTACCTCATGCCGGTGTAGTGGAAGTAGGTAATTTTGATTCCAAAACTATAAAACCAAAACAATTGCCTCTTTTAAGAAGAAAGCTAGGCATTGTGTTTCAGGATTTTAAACTAATGAGAGACAGAAATATTTATGACAACCTTTCTTTTATCCTTGAGGTAACGAATACTTCCGGCAAAGAAATTAAAAAGAGAATCAATAATGCATTAACTGATGTAGGCTTGCTACACAGGAGATTTAGTATGCCGGATGAACTGTCCGGTGGTGAAAAACAGAGGGTAGCAATTGCGAGAGCTTTATTAAATGAACCGATATTAATATTAGCCGATGAACCAACTGGAAATCTTGATCCGGAAACGTCTGGTGAAATTCTTGAAATCCTGATGAAAATATACTCAAGAGGAACTGCAGTACTTTTTGCAACACATAATTATGATATTGTAAGAAAGTACAGCGACAAAAAAATTATAAAGCTGGAAAACGGAAAGGCCGTAAATGCCGTTATCAAGCAGAAATAGTGATGCTATCCGGTTCCTTTTCTTTTAATGCTAGCAGAATTCTTTTGTTAACTTCTTCAACGCTTCCTTCCGCATCAATATAGAGAACCTTCTTTTTAGTCTCGTAGTGTTTCAAAACTGGCTGAGTTGACTCCTTAAATACTTCTAGTCTGTGACGAATTACATCCTCGCTATCATCAGCTCTTTGATAAAAACTCTTTTCTATTCCACATTTAGGACACTTATCTAAATTTTCTATTTCACTAAGTGTAAATATAGTTTTACAAGATTTGCAAGCTCTTCTATTTGTTAGCCTGGCAATTATTTCTTCTTCCTTGGCTGAAAGAGTAATTACATAAAAATTGTAAATATCCATATTGGCAAGCATTTCATCAAAAACATGTGCCTGCAGGTGATTCCTTGGAAAACCATCCATAATGAATCCATTTTTGCACCTGTCCTGCTCAAGTGTGTCTTTAATTATTCCGAACATAATATCGTCAGACACAAGTTCGCCTGCATTCATTGCTTCCTGTGCTTTAATCCCCATGGGAGTTTGTTCTTTAACAGCTAATCTTAAGATGTCCCCCGTAGAGATGTGCGGTATATTTAATTTGGAGCTAAGAATTTTGGCTTGAGTTCCTTTTCCAACGCCCGGAGATCCAAAAAGTATAAGACGCATAAATTCTCACATTTTTTATTGCTAAGTTATTATTATTAGGTCTATTAAGCAAGATAAAAGGTAGTTTTAATATTCTTCTTTCTGGGGATGTCCGAATTTTGTTTCCGAACATTGATAAAAAATATTTTTGATAACATTTAGTTTTTGTGCCTAATCACACATTATGATTTATTTTCTCATGGTATAAGATTTGACTTTAAGGTTTATTGAAAGCTATGATTTTATGTTAACTGTATGAACTTTGTGATGCCCGGATGAAATTGAAAATAATCTATTATATTCTGCCTTTTGTTGTCCTCACTTTATTTATTAATTTATCCGCACAATCTTTAAAATTTAAAGGTATTGTTGTTGATTCCATAACTAAACAACCTATTGAAAATGTAAATGTCTTTTTAATAGGGGAAAAGGAATCAACAACTACAAATTCAAAAGGGGAATTCGATTTTAAAGGACTTGAAAGTAGAATCAATTTGAAATTTACTCATATATCTTACAAAACAAGATCCCTTACATTTCAAGTACCCGGTCTAAGGCCGGATTCAGGTATAATTATAAAACTCTCTTACGCTAATATTTCTTTACATGATGTTTACATTGTCTCAACGAAAAATCGGAAAAGATACAGTGAATCACCTTTACCTCTCGAAGTAATTACAAAAGATGAAATTCAAAAACGTCAAGCTCGGACTGTCGCGGATATTATTTCAGAAAAACCCGGACTCTCAATTCAAAGAGATGGAATATGGGCTACGAGTATATCAATTCGTGGTTTAACAGGTTCTGATGTAATAACACTTATAGATGGAAACAGAATTGAAACTGCTACAGATCTTGATGGTGCTTTGTCTTTATATAATCTGGATGATATAAAACAAATTGAAGTAATTAAAAATGCATCTTCAGTCTTATATGGAACCGGTGCACTTGGGGGTATAATTAATATTATTACTGACGGTGCACAGTATTCTAATGGTTTCAGGATAAATGGTAGAATAAATTCCGGCTTTGGTACTGTTAATAAAGCATTAACAAATAGTGCCGAAATTTCTTTATCCAACAGAAATTGGGTAATGACTATTAATGGCAGTTATAGAAAAGCAGGGAATACTAAAACACCATCCAGGGAATTAATGAACAGTGGATATAATGACGATTATATTTCAGGAAAACTTAAATTATTTCTTAATGAAAATAGTAAGCTGAGTTTATCTTATCAAAATTTTAAGGGCTGGGATATTGGGATTCCGGGAGGAGCAGGATTGTTCCCTGGTAATGCAGTAGTAAAATATTCATTTATAAAAAGGGATTTGTTTGATATCCAATATTCAATTAAAAATATTATTAATCCACTAAAAGATCTGACAATTAAGTTTTATAACCAAAATATTTACAGGTTTGTTGAAAACTTCCCTAATCAAATACAAGTAATAAGTTCAACAAATGGAAACCCTGAGCAAATTATTAATGTTGAAAGAATTACTCCAAGTGCCCGGCACTATGTAACGGGGTTACAATTACAAAGTAATTGGCTCTTTGGAAATAATCTTTTGCTTGCCGGTATTGATGCCTGGCAAAGAAATCTTGATAGCAGGAGAGAAAAAAGGATTATTCACAGTGAAAGAGATACACAAAGTAACCAGATTTCACAAATGTATCTGGAAATTATAGGAGAAAAACCCTTACCAAATTCTTCGTTCAGAAGCATTGGGCTTTATTTTCAGGATGAATTCTCAATATTTTCGGAAAAACTAAAAATTACTGTTGGGGGACGCACTGACCAGATATTAGTAAAAAATGATTCAATAAGTAATCCTGTCTATTATTATACGATTCCGGAAGGGATGAAAAGTAAACCTGCCTCAGTCCTTAATTGGGGAAAAATGAATGTTAAGGATTATTCCTGGAGTAGTAATATTAATCTTTTATACGAGGCATCCACAAATATTAATTTAACATTTTCTTATTCACATTCGTTTCGTTCTGCTTCACTGGAGGAGAGATATAAGTATATAGATTTGGGAAGCCTTATAAGAATAGGGAATCCCTTCTTAAATCCAGAAAAAGGTAATTATTTTGATGGAGGCATAAGGATTCAAAATGATAATGATAATTTTAATTTTTATGGAAATATTTTTATCAACTTTTTAACAGATCAGATTATTGAATTGCCGGGAACTCTTGAGGGAAGAAATGCACTTCTCACCGTTAATGCTCGTAAATCAAGGTTTTATGGATTTGATTTTTCTGCTGGTTTTAACATCTCCGATAATTCACTCATAAGTATTGCAGCGGCTTATATTAGGGGGCAGGATATTTCAACTAATACTGAGTTGCCCGAAATTCCTCCATTTAACAGCAGGATTAATTACAGGTTAAATATGCCGGATTTATTATCCTGCGAATTATCAGCAAATGTATTTTCATCACAGAATAAAATTGCTCCCGGAGAATTATCTACACCGGGCTATGTCTACTATAATTTATATCTTTACAGCAGAACCTTTAAAATATTTGATTCCAAACTCAGGATAACAGCAGGGTGTGAAAATATTACAAATAAGCCATTCAGAAATCATCTTTCAACAAACAGGGGAATGATAATAAGTGAACCGGGGCGAAACATTTTTATGAAAATTAGTCTAAACTTTTAGGTGATCAATTGAATATTGATTCCTGGTTTTTATTGGCATTAGCATCGGCAGTATTTTCTGCTGGTGCTGCTTTGTCCCAAAAAGAAGTACTTTTCCGAATTGATGCTCTTCCGTTTTCTTTTCTGCTATTTCTTTTCGTTGCCTTTTTTTCGCTTCCTGCTGTTTTATATTTCGATATTACTGGCATTAGTGTTACAAATCTTGGCGTTCTTTACATTAGATCTGCTCTTGGAGCTTTAAGTTTCCTTTTTGTTATGCTGTCCATAAAGAATATGGAAATAAGCCGGGCGTTGCCTTTGTTGGCACTCACTCCCGGATTTGTAGCGTTAGCAGCGTTTCTGTTTCTGAATGATAGTCTCACCATTCTCCAAATTGTAGGAATGTTATTATTAATTACGGGGACTTATATTCTTGAAATAAAAAACAGAAATGATTTGCTTGAGCCATTTAAGGTTTTTTATAAATCGAGATCACATCTTTATGTCTTATCAGCACTTTTGCTCTTTACAATTACGGCTATAACAGATCGTGCATTACTTAGTAAATATAAATTTCCGGCAGTATCATACTTCTTCTTTCAACAAATATTTTATATGGTCACTTTTACATTGATTATTTTATTTGCTAAAAAGGGGGCCAAAAATCTTTCATTACTCAGGGATATTAAAGTATTAAAATGGCTGGTATTAATAGCAATACTCACAATTGCATACAGGTTTAGTGAAATACTCGCAATAAAAATTGCACCCGTAGCTCTTGTACTTTCAGTTAAAAGGTTATCAATATTTATTGCAGTGATTGTTGGTGGTAAAATATTTAAGGAAAAGAATTTAATTAAAAAAATTATAGCGGCCGGTATTATATTAGCTGGCAGTTTTTTAATAATGCTCTAACTTTTCATTAATTAAATCTGATGAAAAACCACTCATAAAACTATTCACCCAGTTTAATAACAATACTCTTTTTTTCTTACGGACAGCAAATAGTAAGAATAACTTCTTATTTATAAGAAGGCATAAATCGTTAAATCTTACAAATCTTTACTTAAACATAAGTTTATTTATAAAAATTAGTGGCACTTAATATGCTCAATATTGATGGGGTCTACCACTGTGCCTGCAGGTATAAAATAATCTCAACCTGGAGGTGAGGAAAATATGAAACTGCTTATATTAAAGATAGACCGAACCGCTAATAATAGTTCCACAACTTATAGTTCTATCCCTGTCTTACTATTCTTACTATATCCGTTTTATCTTTTTTCTAATAAAGAAGTAATACTTACAAAAATAATTCAATAAAAATGATCCAAAATAAAATACATGGAGTTGGAAATGGCACTCATACTTGTGATTGATGATGATGTGGATATTCTCGATGCCAGTACTCTTGTCCTGGAAATGAAAGGGCACAAAGTAATGACTGCAACTAATCCTGATGATGGTTATGACCTGTTGATCAAAAAACACCCGGATTTAATTATTCTAGATGTTATGATGAATGAGCCGGATGATGGATTTGTACTTGCACAGAAATTCAGAAGCGAGAAAATAGAAATCCCAATATTAATGTACACTTCAATTTCTAAAGGCAATAGGTCTGGATTACGGAGTTAGTGAATTAGTCCCTGTTGATGATTTTGTGGAGAAACCTATTTCTCCAGCTGAATTGTTAGACAAGGTTGATAAATTATTAAAACTGAAAGTTGGAGGCTGATAATGTTAATAATGGAAAAGAATACTCTTTCAGAAGAAATACAGGAACTGGTAATTAAATATGGAAATGATCGTTCAGCCTTATTGCAGATATTACAGGATATTCAAAAAAAACACAAACACATTTCAGATTATGCCCAACAGGAAATTGCCAGGCTTCTGGATATTCATCCGGTTGAAGTTTACAGCGTTATAACTTTTTATTCTTTCCTGAAATCAAAACAGCGGGGAAGAAATATTGTAAGGCTTTGCAAAACAATTTCCTGTGATCTTCAGGGACAGGCACGACGTTGAGGAAGCAGTTAAAAGAGAACTGGGCATTTCATTCGGAGAAACTACAAAAGATGAAAAAATAACGCTTGAGTATACTAATTGTCTGGGTATGTGCGATCAGGGACCAGCAATGATTATTAATGAAAGAGTCTATACAAAATTAGATCCTGAAAAAGCAGTAAAAATATTAAATGAAATTAAGTAGAGGATTTGATGGAAACCTTACTGGAAAATAAGAAGAAAAGAAAAGGCCCTGTGTTGTTTTCAGAATATAAACAGGGAGAATCAGTAAAAAAAACAGTTCAAAATAAAAGAGAATATATTCTGCAGGAACTCAAAACTTCCGGGTTAAAAGGAAGAGGTGGTGCAGGATTTCCAACTTCAACAAAATGGATGCTAACAGCAGCTGCAAAAGCTGAAAAGAAATATGTTGTTTGCAATGCCGATGAAGGTGAACCGGGAACTTTTAAAGACAGGGTATCTTCTGCTTGAATATCCTGAACTTGTTTTTGACGGAATGGTGATAGCCGGATATACCATTGGTGCTAAATATGGAATAGTTTATCTCCGCGGTGAATATGAATATATGCTAAAATCTCTCGAGGATTTTCTTGAGGGAATGCGTCAAGATAATCTTACTTGGTAAGAATATTGCCGGCAAAGAAGGATTTGATTTCGATATAACAATAAGGCTTGGTTCGGGCGCTTATGTTTGCGGAGAGGAAACTGCTTTGATTGAATCACTGGAAGGTTACAGGGGAGAACCTAGAAACCGCCCGCCTTATCCTGTTAATACTGGTTATCAAGGGATACCCAACAATTGTAAATAATGTAGAAACACTTGCCTCGGTTCCTCACATTATTATGAAGGGAGGTGAGTGGTTCAAAAAATATGGAACAGATAAATCAACAGGCTCAAAATTATTTTCAGTTTCCGGTGATTGTGAAAAACCCGGTGTATATGAACTGCCATGGGGAACAACAATATAACGAATTATTGAAAATAGTTGGGGCGGAAAATACAAAAGCAGTTCAGATTGGCGGTGCATCAGGAACTTGTCTGCCTAAAATCACAGTTCGACAGGCAACTTGCATATGAAGATGCTGCGACCGGCGGATCTGTAATGATATTCAATGAAAAAAGAAATATGCTTGAAGTACTCCGGAATTTTCTTGGAATTCTTTGTGGAAGAATCCTGCGGACAGTGTACACCCTGCAGAATAGGTAACGTAAGGCTGCTCGAGGGTGTGGAAAAAATTGAGAATAATGAAATCACTTTTGCATACATAAATTCTCTTAAAGAACTCGGTAAGACAATGCAGGTTGCCTGCAAATGCGGGCTCGGACAGACAAGTCCGAATTCATTTATTACAATACTTGAAAACTTTAAAGAAGAAATATTCAAATACGAAAGAAACGGGAGATAAGATGTCGAATAAAGATAATCCCAGAATACCTGTTAGCCAGCAAAAATTGAATGTTGAAAAACCTTCAGACATTACAACAATCGGCGGAACGGTTTCTGTTCAAATAAATGAAAAGAAAATAAAAGTTCCTTTTGGTACAACAATATTAGAAGCTTGTCGCGAAAATCAAATACATATTCCTACATTATGTCATCATCCTGATCTCTGTATTGCAGGGAATTGCAGAATATGTGTTGTAGAAGTTGAAGGGATGAGAACTTTACAGGCTTCCTGTGCTTATCCTATTACTTCTCCATTGAAAATTAAAACAACAACTCCAATGGTTAGGAAGGCACGCAGACACATTATCGACCTTCTATTGAGTGAACATTATGGTGAGTGCTATTCGTGTTCACGAAACGGTAACTGTGAATTACAGGCGTTGGCAAAAGAATACGGTGTTGACAGCTACACATTTGGCCATATTACAGAGCCTCTTTATTCAGTTGATAAATCTTCTGATGCCGTAGTGAGAGATATGAATAAATGTGTGCTTTGTAAAAGATGTGTACGTACCTGCATTGATTTGCAGGAAGTCGGTGTGCTTGAGGCAATAGACAGGGGATATGATACACATATTGGAACATTTCTGGAAAAACCCCTGGCTGACGTAATTTGTATTAATTGTGGCCAGTGTATCAACAGATGTCCAACTGCTGCACTAAAGGCAAATGATCCATCAGATGAGATATGGAACGCAATTGATGATCCTAAGAAGCATGTTGTAATTCAGACTGCACCATCACCGCGTGCTGCTATTGGAGAAGAATTTGGAATTGAAGCAGGACATTCATTTACCGGAGAATTAAACACCGCTCTCAGAAGAATTGGATTCGACATGGTATTTGATACAAATTTTACCGCTGACCTTACTATTATGGAAGAGGGAACTGAACTGCTTAACAGGCTCAAAAGATTACTGGTGGATAAGGATCCTACCGTTAAACTTCCCCAGTTTACTTCGTGCTCGCCAGGATGGGTTAAATTCATCGAACATTTTAACCCTGAGTATCTCGATTATTTATCAACTGCCAAATCTCCTCAGCAAATGTTTGGTGCTCTGATTAAAACATTTTATGCAAACGAGACAAACATTGATCCGGCCGATATTGTAACCGTTGCTTTAATGCCTTGTTCAGCCAAGAAGTTTGAATGCAACAGGCCGGAAATGATAGATTCAGGATTTAAGGATGTTGATTATGGATTAACAACAAGAGAAATGGCAAAGATGATAAGGGAAGCGGGCATTTATTTGCCGGAAGTTCCTAAATCAAATTTTGATGAACCATTTGGAAATGCCTCGGGTGCCGGGCTTATTTTCGGAGCAACCGGTGGGGTAATGGAAGCTGCATTGAGAACAGTATACGAATTAGTCACGGGCAGATCTGTACCATTTAAAAACCTGAACGTTGAACCCTGCCGCGGTTTTGAAGGGATAAAGCAGGCATCCGTTAAACTAACAGATTGCAAAAAAGAATATGAATTTCTGAATAACGTAGAATTGAAATTTGTTGTTGCCCATGGTACAGCAAATGCGAAAAAAGTAATGGAAATGTTAAAGAGAGGGGAACTTGATGATGTTCACTTTGTTGAGATAATGGCTTGTCCGGGAGGCTGCCTTGGAGGCGGAGGACAACCGATTCCGACTTCACTGGAAATAAGAAAGAAGAGAGCGCAGGCAATATACGCCGAAGAAGCTACACTGCCTTTCAGGAAATCACATGAAAATCCCAGGATAAAGTATATTTATGAAAATTTCCTGACCGACGGACCGTGCGGAAAAACTTCTCATAAATTATTGCACACTAATTACACCAAAAGAGGTAAATTTATAGCATAGGCTTTATTAATAATTGTCTTATTACAAAAAGGCTGATATGATAAGTCTTGTTCCATCCTGGGCACATAACTATGATGCGTTCTGGGATGCAATAAAAAAAAGAAACCTGTGGTTTATTAAACTTCGTTATGGAGCAGTGGTATTGTTATCACTGTTCCTGATTTCTTCTGATTTTATGCTCGGAGTAAAATTTACCAGTCAGCAGGTGTTTGCACTGACCGCAATTAATATTTCCATTCTCCTTTATAACATTTCATTTCATATTTATCGGCGAAAATTAAAAACAATTCCTGGTCAATTTAATCCATTGCATTTTTCTTTACTGCAAATGATTCTTGACATTTGTGCTCTTTATTTGCTGGTTTATTTTACAGGGACAATTGAATCCCCACTTTATATGTTATTTATATTTCATATGATTATTGGAAGTTTAATTCTTCCGGGTAGTGTTATTTACTCACTTGCTGTTTTGATAATAGTGTCTTTTTCAGCTCTGGTATTTTTTGAAAATTCAAATATTATTATTCACCATACTTTAACGGGATTATTTGCATATCCTATATATTCGGATTTGAATTATTGTATAGCGTTTTGTGTAATCTTTGCATTCTCAATAATATTTAGCGTTTTACTTGCAAATAAAATTGCACATCAGTTATATAGGATGGAACAAGAGTTGGTTGAATCATTAAAGAAAATAAATGAGGCAGAAAAGGATAAACAAAAATATATAATCAGCGTTATACACGAAATTAAATCTCCCTTGGCAGCTGTGCATTCTTATCTGGAAATTGTGCTCGATAAAGTCATTGGTCCGTTAAATGAAAAGGTTGAAGAGAAACTTAGACGGGCAAAATCAAGATCCATGGAAGCGTTTGGGCTAATCGATAATATTTTAAAAATATCAAAATTACGGTTGTTGGATGATATCAAAAAGGAAAATATAAATATTAATGAAGTTATAGGTTCACTTATTGAAAAATTAAATGATTCTATAAAAAACAAAAATATAAATATTGAGCTTTTTGATACGCGGGAAAACAAGAAGACATTGAAAGCCGACAAGTTTTTAATTGGGATGATATTTTCAAATATAGTAGGTAATGCAATTAAATATATAGGGGATGAAGGAAAAATTGTAATAACATTGAAAGACGATAATAAAAATATTGAAATTACTGTAAAAGATAATGGGATAGGAATTCCGGATACAGAAAAAGAAAAAATATTCAATGATTTTTATCGTGCTTCAAATATTAAATCGCTTGGGTATGAAGGTGCGGGACTTGGACTATCAGCGGTAAAACAAATTGTAAACAGGCATAACGGTCAAATAACTGTTGAAAGCCCTTCCGATATTGGTACTAAAGAAAAGCCAGGTACTAGTTTTAAAATTATCCTTCCTTATGAATAAATAATTTAAAACCTTAACGTGAAAATAGTCTCTTTACCAAGGATCGAATTTACTCTGATATTTCCCCTGTGTGCTCTCATTATTTGTTGTGACAAACTCAATCCTATCCCTGAGCCACCTTTTCTGGTAGTGTAAAATGGAATAAATATTTTTTCAATAATTTCTTCCGGAATTCCCGGGCCGTTATCGATAACCTGGATTACCCCGCGACTGCTTCTGTCTATAAAACCCCGCAGAATGATAGTTGAATTTTCTTTTCCTTCAAGAGCGTACATAGAATTCAGAATAAGGTTAATTAAAATTTGTTCAATCTGATCAGAATCCGCTGTAATCTCAAGATTTGGAGGCTCAACAGATATGTTAAATGATAAATTACGTTTAGAGATTTCATCAGCAAGTAGAGTTTTAATTCTGGTGAATAATTTATCGATATTTATAATTCCAAAATTAGGGATTGGTACTTTAGTTAGATTTCTGTATGCATCAACAAATTTAAGTAGTCCGCTGCTTCTTTTTTGAATAGTTGTAATTGCTCCACGCACATCTTCGAGATGTTCTCTGAGTCCTTCGTTAATTTCACTGGATTTAAGCTCAAACTCTTCTAATATTCCGTCCGCGGTATTAGCTAATGAAGTAATTGGAGTAATGGAATTCATAATTTCATGAGTCAGAACTTTTATGAGCTTTTGCCAGGCTTCTATTTCAACATCTTCAAGTTCATTCTGAATATTCTGAAGTGAGATTAAAGTATACTTTTTACTCCGCATTCGGAATTCTGCAGCATAAATAGCTAATTGAACAAGCCCATTATTTTCTACAATTTTTTGAAGAATACGATCACCTGCATTCAAATTAACCAGTGCATCGGGCAGCTTATTATCGATTGAGGAAAGCTCACTAATATTTTTAATTACATTGAAGCCAAGAAGTTTTTTTGCCGCACTATTTATGAGGTCTATTTCTCCATCTGGTGTAAAAGTCATTAAGCCAATACCTATATGCTGAATAACCGTCTGAAGGTATCTGTAATTTTCTTCCTTTTCAGCCCTGGTATTCTGAAATTTCTGCATAACATCTGCAAACGAGTTGCTCAGATCTTCAAATGATGCCCCTTTAACATTCGAAGAAAATGTTTGAGAAAAGTCAGAATATTTTATTGAATCAAAAAACCTTGTAATATCTTTATTCGTTTTACTTACAAAATTGATGAGTAGATAAACCTGAAGTATCAGAAGTAAGAATAATATTACAGTAGTTGCATAGAGGTTTGAATTGAAAAGGAGATAAAAAAGCAGAAATATTGTTACACAGAGAACCAGAACTCTTAAAATTATATTCAGACTAAATTGTTTGTAGGCCATATCTTTATTAAAATTAAAATTGATTTCAATATACCATAATTGAGCCCAATATTTTTAACCAGCGAAATATTATAGCCCGTATTTTTCCAGTCTTCTGTAAAGTGAGGCTCTGGTAAGTCCAAGGTCCTTAGCGGCTTTAGTAATATTACCTGCGTGTCTGCTAATAGCTTTTATTATAAGTAATTTTTCAGCCTCATTAATTTGATAACTTGGAAAGTTGATCCCTTCTTCCTTATTTCCTTCCATTGATGACAGCAAAAAATCATTGGGTCCTAGAACAGAAGCTTCAGTCATGATAATAGCTCTTTCTATAGCATGTTGCAATTCCCGAACATTACCCGGCCAGGGAGATTCCATTAATTTATTTAATGCATTACCTGATATTTCCTTTGTCTCCTTGTTGTATTTACTTGAATAAATTTTTAAGAAATGCCGGCATAATAAAGGTATATCTTCTTTTCTTTCTTTTAATGCAGGAAGTTTAATCTCAACAGTATTTATTCTGTAAAGTAGATCCTGCCTGAATTGTTTTTGATGAGATAGTTCGTTAATTGAAGCATTAGTAGCACATATTAGTCTGAAATCTACCGGCTTTGCTATATTCGAACCAATTCTTGTAACCTGTCTGTTTTGCAAAACTGTTAACAATTTTGATTGCAGGTTTGGCGAAATATTTGCGATTTCATCAAGGAATAATGTTCCGCCAGAAGCAACTTCGAATCTTCCTGCACGATCTTCTTTTGCATCGGTAAATGCTCCTTTAACATAACCAAACAGTTCGCTTTCAAATAGTGATTCTGTTATGGCCCCCATATCTAAATTAAGAAACACATTTTTTGCACGGTTTGAATTTCTGTGAATTGCCCGGGCGACCAGTTCTTTCCCTGTTCCGTTTTCTCCCAGTATAAGAATATTTGCGTCAGTCTTTGAAACTTTTTGGATTATATTGAAAATCTCTTTCATTGAAGGGGAGGTACCAATTATATCGTGAAAATTCTTATCAAGATCTTCGCTTAAGACTTCCTGCCTTGAGCGTAATTCATTTATTTCTTTGTTAGATTTACTCAACTTCATTGCCGAAGAAACAGTAGCAAGCAATTTTTCGTTTTGCCAGGGTTTAATTACAAAATCGGTGGCTCCTTCCTTGATTGCTCTTATTGCCATTTCTATATTTCCATACGCAGTAATTAATATTACAATCATAGAAGGGTCTATTTTTAATATTTCATTAAGCCAGTGAAAACCCTGCCTTCCGCTGGTAGTATCACCGGAAAAATTCATATCAAGCAAAATGACATCGTATTTTAAATTAGAAAGTAGAGTTGGTAATAATTCAGGATTTTTTTCTATATGCACGATGGCATAATATTGTTTTAGCAATAATCTTGCTGAGTATAAAATGTCTTCATCGTCATCGATAATTAAAATATTTCCGCTTTTTTTATTCATATAATTTTTTTTATAAATAAAATGTCAATTTCTGTTCCGCTAATCTTTAAGATAATACTTAATAAAGTGTACGCTTTTGCCCGGATAACTGTACGCAAACGGACAATTATGTCCGTATACGAACATAAATATTATCATATTCACTTAAAAGAAAATAATTATAAAATCTTTTAATCGATGATTTTTTGTGCATTTCCGTGATCAGCGGAATTATAAATATGTGAGCGGGTAACTCAATAAATTGAAATTATCTAGGATATTCCGGGCACAGGAGTTGTTATATAAATAAGAGTACAAAACAAAATTTTTTACATCAATTAAAAATACAGGTAGAAAATTGGACAGAAAAATAGAAAAAAAGCCTCTGTATAAAAGAAGAAACTTTCAACTGGGAGTTGGGGGAGGAATAATCTTTTTAATTCTGATTATCCTGATACTGAGCGATACAGGATCTAAATTAAATGTCGAGACCGACAAAGTAACTATTTCTGAAGTCAAGAAAGGAGATTTTCAGGAATTCATTCCTGTTACGGGAAATATTCTTCCAAAAACAACTGTATTTCTTGATGCTGTTCAGGGTGGAGCGGTTGAAAAAAAATACATTGAAGAAGGTGCTATGGTTAAGAAAGGAGATAACATTTTAAAATTATCAAACACAAATGTACAATTGAATGCACTTCAACAAGAGACTTTTGCTTATCAGCAGATAAATGATGCGAGAAATAGTCGCCTGTCAATTGAACAAAATACTATAAATCTAAAAAGAAATATGCTCGATGTTCAGTTGAATTATGAAACTGCAAAAAGAAATTATGAAAGAGAAAAGACAATGTGGGAGAAAAAACTCACATCGCAGGAAAATTATGACCTTGCCAGAGATAGTTATAATAATGCTGTTTCACAAAGAGAACTAGCAGAAGAAAATTTAAGAAAAGACTCTTTGAGAAGTGCTGCTCAACTTGAACAAATAGATGAATCTATACAACGTTTACAAGTTAACCTTGGTCTAATAAGAGAAAGTATTGATAACCTGACGATTAAAGCTCCAATTTCCGGTCAGTTAACTGCTTTGAACGCAGAAATTGGTCAATCCAAATCAGTTGGTGAAAGACTTGGACAGATTGACGTTTTGAATGATTATAAAGTGCGTGCTGATATTGATGAATTTTATATCTCAAGAGTTAATACAGGGCAGGAAGGCTCTGTGGAAATAAATGGAAAGGAATACCAGCTGGTGGTCAAAAAAGTATTTCCTGAAGTAACGAACGGCAGGTTCCAGGTTGATATGGTTTTTAAAAACGATAAAGCTCCAAACAATCTTAGAAGAGGTCAGACTTTGCAAATCAGACTTGTACTGAGTGATTTGACTAAAGCATTATTACTGCCTCGCGGCGGATTCTATCAGAAGACTGGCGGACAGTGGGTCTTTGTAGTAGATCCTTCCGGAAATTACGCAGAAAAAAGACAAATAAAACTTGGAAGGCAGAACCCGGATTATTATGAAGTACTTGACGGCCTCAAACCGGGTGACGAGGTTGTTACTTCGTCGTATGATACTTACGGCGATATAGACAAACTGGTTTTGAAATAGAAATAAATATTAATAAAAAACTAACAAAGGGTGAACACATGGGAAACAACATGATTAAAACTGTCAATCTGAAAAAAATGTACACCACTGATGAAGTGGAAACCACCGCATTGAATAATGCGAATATTGAAATCAGGGAAGGTGAATTTGTAGCGATAATGGGTCCGTCAGGATGCGGTAAATCTACATTGCTGAATATTCTCGGTCTGCTGGATAATCCTTCTGAGGGAGAATATCATTTCCTTGATCATGAAGTTTCTAAATATTCGGAAAGAGAGAGAGCAAACTTGCGAAAATCAAATATTGGTTTTGTTTTTCAGAGTTTTAACCTGATAGATGAACTGACAGTTTTTGAAAATGTTGAATTACCTCTGTTATATCTCGGGATATCAACCTCTGAAAGGGAAAAGATGGTAAACGAAGTTCTCGAAAAAATGCAGATCATGCACAGGAAGGATCATTTCCCGCAGCAACTATCCGGTGGTCAGCAGCAGAGGGTTGCTGTATCAAGAGCAGTTGTAGCAAAGCCTAAGTTAATACTGGCGGATGAGCCTACAGGAAATCTTGATTCAAAGAATAGTGAAGAGGTTATGGATATTCTTACAAAGCTTAATGATTCAGGTACAACTATTGTGATGGTAACTCACTCTCCGCACGACGCGGAATACAGTCACCGTATAATTCATTTATTCGATGGACAGGTTGTTACTGAGAATATTAAAGAAGGTTATCACGTTTAGTAAATTATTCAGATAGTAATTGTTTATTCCAATTGTTTCCCGTTAGCCATGGCAGCTGAATTAAGATTATAAAATAAAATTTATAGCTTATTCAGTTGCCGGGCTGACAAACATCTCAAAGAGTTATTATGTTAAAAAATTATTTAAAAGTTGCAATAAGAAACATTTATAAGAATAAAATCTATTCATTCATAAATGTAATTGGCCTGGCTGTTGGCCTGGCGGGTTTTATTCTTATAACAATTCTGATAAAAAATGAATTAAGCTACGATACATTTCATAAACAATCCGACAGAATATACCGTGTTGTTGAAATACAGAACCAGGATAATATCGGGAAAATTAAAGTAGCAGTAACAATGGGCCCGTTAGCAAAGGCTATGAAAGATTATTTCGCCGGTGTTGAAAACAGTGCCCGGATGGTTCCATCTCCCCCGATATTTTGCAAAATTGGCGTTAAAGGATTTTATGAAAAAGATGTCTCCTTTGCAGATCCTTCTGTATTCGATGTATTGACTATACCTTTTATTGAAGGTAATCAAAAAACTGCTCTTGTTTCACCATTCTCAATAGTTTTAACAAAAAGTGCAGCAAATAAATATTTTGGTAATGAAGACCCACTCGGGAAAACATTAACAATATCAGGTATTTTCGGAACAGAAGATTACAATATTACCGGTGTTATAAAGGACTATCCCAAAAATTCGAATATGAGTTTTACAATGCTCGGATCTTACAGCACGATGGAGCATTATGTATCATGGATAAAGCAATGGAATAACAATACACTCGCTACTTTTGTCTTGCTTAAACCGGGCGTTTCGCCCGAGCAAATAGACCGGCAGTTTAAAGCTTTCATAAAACAATACATTCCACCTGACCCGCAGACTGGTAAACAATCCGACCTGCAGATGTATTTACAGCCGATTAAGGATTTACATCTTTATTCAAGCGATATAGTCTATCAGACTTACAGGAATAACCAGGGAAGTATTAGCACGGTTTATATTTTCTCCGCAATCGCGTTTTTTATTCTCTTAATTGCCTGTATCAACTTTATGAATCTTGCCACGGCAAGGTCGGCAAAAAGGATTAAAGAGATTGGCTTGCGAAAAGTAATGGGCTCTGACAGAAAGAGCCTGGTCTATCAGTTTATCGGGGAGGCGATTTTAATTTCTTTTTTTGCATTGCTGATATCAATAATATTGGTTGAGGTGATGCTGCCGTATTTTAAAGATATTTTTGACGGCAGAATTATTATGTCATTTCAGAATAATTCTATATTCCTGCTTGAATTAGTCGGAATCACATTATTCGTTGGTATTGTTTCAGGAATTTATCCCGCCTTATTTTTGTCAAGATTTCAGCCGGCAGAATCTCTTAAAGGGTCATTCTCAACTAAATTTAAAGGCGCTTATTTAAGAAAAGTGCTGGTTATTTCACAATTTGCTATAGCTATTATCCTGTTTATTTGTACGGGTATAGTGTCCAATCAAATGAGCTACATTAAAAATAAGGACCTCGGTTTTAATAAAGAGCATGTTTTGTATCTACCGATAAGAAGTAAAGACACAAGAGAGAAAATAAATCTTTTAAAAACTGAATTATCAAAGAATTCAGATATAGTTAATGTTGCAGCAACTTCAGGCCTTTTTGGAGCCAGTGGTTCTGAAGGAACAGAAACGGTTGCCGGGACAAACGGCCAGGTCCGGATGATGATGAGACGAAGCTTCGTTGATTACGATTACCTTAAAACTATGCAGATGGATATCGTAAAAGGGCGGAATTTTTCTTTGTCACACTCATCCGATTCAACCTCAGCCGTAATTATTAATGAAGCGGCCGCAAGGAAATTCGGCTGGGCAAACCCTGTCGGGAAACAGTTTGAAGGTACTCCTAACAAAACCGTGATTGGTGTAGTTAAGGATTTTAACTTTTTCAGCCTGCATTCTAAGATCGGACCGCTGATAATGTCAATTAATCCCGATCAGTTTTATTATTTAATGATCAGGGTAAAGCCAGAGAATCTACCAGCAACAATAAGTTTTATTAATAAAACCTGGGCTGGCGTAGTTCCTGATAAACCGTTTGACTACTCATTCCTTGATCAGCATTTTAATGAAATTTATAAAAATGATGAAAGGACGGGGCAGATGTTCGGTTTCTTTTCAACACTGGCAATTTTAATAGCCTGCCTGGGATTATTTGGACTTGCAGCTTACACAGGCGAACAGAGAATTAAAGAAATTGGGGTTCGAAAAGTGCTTGGAGCATCTGTTACTAATATTGTTTTTCTTATTTCAAAGGATTTCATAAAGCTGGTTATAATATCAGGTATTATCGCGGTTCCAATATCATATTTTGCCATGAATTCCTGGCTGCAGGATTTTGCATACAGGGTAAAGATTGGGCCGGTCATTTTTATCCTTGCCATATCACTGGCATTCTTAATAGCGTTCATTACTATAAGTTCTCAGGCTCTTAAAGCTGCAACTTCAAATCCTGTTAAAGCAATAAAGTATGAATAAGAAGTAATATTAAAGAAGATTAAATAAAGAGTTAGCCCCGATTTATTAAGGAGGAGTCAGTTTGTTTAAGAATTATTTTAAAATAGCATTCAGAAACATTTGGTCTCAAAAGGGGTATTCATTTATTAATATTTTCGGACTTGCAGTAGGATTAACTTGCGCCATCCTGATTATTACTTTTATTCAAAACGAATTAAGTTATGATAAGTTTAATAAAAAATCGGATAGAATCTACAGAGTTACGCGCGAATGGTTTAACAAAAGCGGCGAAAGCAGTTTTCATCTGGCAAGAGTCGCTCCGCCGGCAGGCCCACTGCTGAAAAATGATTTCCCGCAGATTGTAAAAGATGAAGTCAGGTTTCTTCACGATAATGCTTTTCTGGAAATTAACAATATATCAATAGTTGAAAATAAATTTTACTGGGCCGAACAATCAGCGTTTAATATTTTAACAATCCCTTTTGTTGAAGGTGATCCTGAAACAGCTCTTAAAGAACCGAAAAGTTTAGTGCTGACTGAATCAATGGCAAAAAAATACTTCGGGAATGTGGATCCGCTTGGAAAAACAATTATTTATGAACACGATTATCAATTTAAAATTACAGGGGTTGTTAAGGATGTTCCACCTAATTCGCATTTTCACTACGATTTTTTAGCATCATTCATAACTTTATATGACCCGGCCGTTATTGGGAGAAAAACACTTGAAACAAATTGGGGAAGTAATAATTATATAACCTACGTTTTGCTGGAGAATAATTTATCTATCGATGAATTGGAGAAAAATATTCCTGAATTTATGGATAAATATATGGCGCAGAACTATAGGGCAAATAATGTTGAATTGCCGACAATTCCACTTCATAAATTAACAACTTTGCATTTTCAAAAAATTACAGATATACACCTGCAGTCACACCTTACTACAGAGATTGAACCGAATGGTGATATCAGTACAGTATATCTTCTTTCTGCAGTCGCATTATTTCTGTTGCTGATAGCCTGTATTAATTTTATGAATCTTGCTACAGCAAGATCCGCAAAAAGAGCAAAAGAAATAGGTGTTAGAAAAGTAATGGGAGCAGATAAAGGACAATTGATTAAACAATTTCTTGGCGAATCAATGTTAACAGTTTTTATCTCGCTGTTTTTCTCTATTATTTTTGTAGAAGTTGCCATAAGGCCGTTCAGTGATTTTATGCAGAGAAACCTGGAATTTAGTTTTACAGGTAACATCACTTTATCGCTAATCATTTTCGGAATTACTCTGTTTGTAGGATTTGCAGCCGGAATATATCCCGCATTTGTTTTGTCGACTTTTAGCCCGGTTAAGTCCTTGCACGAAAAAACATTGATGAGCAGGAAATCTAAATTCAGGTCTACGCTTGTAATATTACAATTCTCAATTTCAATTATTTTAATAATTGCAGTTGGTGTTGTGTACACTCAACTAAATTTTATTCAGAATAAAGATCTGGGATACAACAGGGATCATCTTGTAATTCTGCCATCCAGTTCAAAAATAAAAAATAATCTTGATTCATTTAAAAGCCAGTTATTGCAAAACCCTGGTATTAGAATGGTAACAAGTTCCCGTTTGGTTCCTTCCGATATGTTATTGAATAGCTGGGGCGGACGCATTGATAACAATGGTAAAATGGAACCAATTTCATTCCGTCTGGCCGTTCAGGAGGTTGATTATGATTTCCTAAATACATACCAGTTAAAAATAATAGCGGGGAGAGGATTTTCAAGAGATTTTGCTACGGATGACAGCGCAGCATTTATACTGAATGAATCAGCTGTTAAAAAACTTGGATTGACGAATCAAGAAGCTATCAATAAGAAAATTATATACGGAGGCAACCCCGGTAGAATTATTGGCGTAGTTAATGATTTTAATTTTGAATCATTGCATAATGAAATTATTCCGATAATTATGTTAATAACAAAAAATGGAAATAATCAGGTAACGGTTAAAATCAGCGGCAACGATATTCCCGCCACATTAAATTTTCTAAAGTCAAAATGGGCTGAATACAGACCCGGATATCCATTTGATTACAGCTTCTTAGATTCCCGTTTGAATGAATTGTATTTGAAAGATCAAAAATTAGGTACCGCGTTCGGCATATTCGCGATTATTGCTATAATAATTGCCTGCCTAGGATTATTTGGCCTCGCATCATACACTGCTGAAGTTCGTACTAAAGAAATAGGCGTTAGGAAAGTTCTTGGCGCATCAGTTTCAAATATTGCGTTATTAATTTCTAAGGAGTTTCTCTGGCTGATAATTGCAGCAAATATTGCAGCATGGCCTATTGCATATTATGCAATGAATAAATGGCTATCTGAATTTGCTTATGCTGAGAAAATAAATATCTGGCTTTTTATTGGAGCCGGATTTCTGGCGTTATTAATTGCTCTCCTTACTGTTAGTTATCAATCAATAAAAGCCGCATTGCAGAATCCTGTTAAATCGTTGAAATATGAATAATTACTTTGGGGAAGTATTATGATTAAAAGCTATTTCAAAATTGCGATAAGAAATCTTATAAAAAATAAACCTTATGCATTTATAAGTATCTTTGGAATGGCCGCAGGCTTAGCAGTATGTATTTTGTTATTGCTTTACGTCGAGCAGGAGTTAAGCTACGATCGCTTTAATGAAAAAGCTGATAGTCTTTACAGGCTCGTCCAGCCTCAACATCCTTATCATGCCCCTCAAACAGCAAAATTATTAGCAGATAAACTCCCTGAAATAAAAGATTATACCAGGATTTTAGTACGGGATAAAGTGCTTATTAATTACAGGGATAAAAGATTTATAGAAAATTCTTTTGCATATGTTGACCCAAGTTTCTTTAGAATGTTTTCTTTTAAGTTCAAACAAGGAAACCCGGCTAAAGCGCTTGAAGAACCTTTTACAACTGTAATTTCAGAAAATATTGCTCATAAATATTTTGGCGATGAAAATCCGATTGGTAAAGTAATCCGTGTGCAGAATGAATATAATTATACTATCACCGGCGTAATGGAAGACATGCCTCAGAATTCACATCTACGGTACGATTTTGTATTAACTCTTTCAAGTGCAAATACAGTGTTTGGTAAAGACTGGATGAACAATCGGGGCTGGCAAAATTTCCTTGTTTATTTTGAAATTCCGGGCCAGTTTAATAGAAATGCTCTTGAAGAAAAATGCAGCCGGTTAATGAAAAATCCCTACGACGCGGCAAGCCCTCTGCCGAAATATATTGTGCAAAATGTAAAAGATATACATTTGTTTTCCAGTCAAATTGCAAACGACATTCAAAATCAAAACAGCATTACATACGTGCTGATATTTTCAGGAATCGGGTTTATGATTTTGTTAATTGCATGTTTTAATTATATAAATTTATTGACTGCAAATGCGACTATACGTTCTAAAGAAATTGGAATTAGAAAAGTAGTCGGGGCTTCACGAAAACATTTGTCAATGCAGTTTGTCGGCGAGTCTCTTGTAGTGCTTTTTCTTGCACTTATAATTGCCCTGATGATAGTTGACGCTTCTCTGCCAATATTTAATTCACTTGCCGGTAAAGAACTAAGTATTGCATCATTATTAGAGATTAAAACAATTCTAGGAATTCTTGGAATTGTTGCCTTTACGGCAGTTATGGCAGCATTTTATCCGGCGTTTATTCTATCCAATATTCAAACGGTTGATGCGTTTAAAGTATCAAAGAATAAAGGAGAAGGTAAATTTAACGTCAGGAAATTACTTGTCGTAGCGCAGTTTGTGATTGTAATTATTCTAACCAGCTGTGCGCTTTTTATGTTCAACCAGATAAAATATCTTCAAAATAAAGCTTTGGGATTTGATAAAAGCTACACCATTATTTCTGAATTCGATAATGAATCAGGAGGTGTTGAAAAATATCATGCATTAAAACAGGCGCTCCTTAATGAAAGTTCAGTTAAGTTTGTCTCTGCTGCTTCAAGGGTCCCATCAAATTCTCTTAATAACAAGGGAGGAATATTACCCGAAGGAAAAGAAAAGGCAACTATTTTACCAATTGTTCACACCTATCATGATTATTTTGAAGTGCTGGGAATAAAGGCAAAGAAAGGCCGTCTTTTTTCAAAAGATTTTAAAACTGATGATGATGAATCAATTGTTATGAATGAAGCGGCAGTAAAAATGCTTGGATTAAAAGGTAACCCCATTGGGCAAATGGTAGCCTGCAGCTGGCCAAAATCAAACAGAAAAATTATCGGGATTATCAATGATTTCAATTTTGAATCCCTGTATGAAACTATCAAGCCGGTTGTATTTGTCCCGGATTACCAGGAATGTTACCAGTTTATTATAAAAGTAAATCCTTCCAATGCCAAAAGTACGGTTGAAAATATAACTGCCATTTGCAATAAGTTTTACCCGGAAATAATTTTCGAATTTCATTTCCTTGATAAACAACTTGAAAGTATGTACCAGGCCGATAATAATACATTCCAGTTGATGGGGTATTTTACCGGGCTTGCTATTCTGATTTCCTGCATGGGACTTTTTGGCCTTGCACTAATAATGATGAAAAGCCGGACAAAAGAAATCGGTGTCCGGAAAGTGCTTGGGGCTTCAATAATTAACATTTTAACCATGCTAATTAAAGATTTTACTACGTGGATAATCGTTGCCAATATTATTGCCTGGCCTGTGGCATTTTATGGAATAAATAAATGGCTGCAAAATTTTGCTTACAGGATTGATATTACTATCTGGCCGTTTATACTATCTGGATTTATAACATTATTTATCGCTTTCCTGACAGTTGGGTACCTGGCTATAAGTGCTGCAGGTGCAAATCCAATTGATTCTTTAAGAAGCGAATAATATCAGGAGATAAGGGATGTTAAAAAGCTATTTCAAAATTGCCATAAGGAATTTGTTTAAGAATAAGATCTATTCATTTGTAAATATTGTGGGCCTGGCGATAGGAATGGCCGCCTGTATTCTTATCCTGTTGTGGGTGACTGACGAAGTTAATTATAATTCCTTCAATAAAAATCTCGATGAAATATATTTAATACCTCAGACTCAACACTACCAGACAATCGGTGATTTTACAGTTGCAAATACACCTCTCGGGCTGGCCGGTGTTTTAAAACAGGAATATCCTGAAATAACAAGTATCGCCCGTTATGCTCCTTATATGGGGAATGCCCTTATAACTTACAGGCGACAAGAGTTTCTCTGAATCTTCTACATTTGTCGACCCCTCATTCCTGAAAATGTTTTCATATAAACTGGTGGAGGGTGATGTTAACACAGTATTAAATGATCCGCATTCGATTTTGCTGACAGAAGAATTGGCGAAAAAATACTTTGGTGATGAAGACCCTGTCGGGAAAATATTAAGAATTGATAATAAAGTTGATGTTAAAGTAACCGGGGTTCTTGAAAATGTCCCGGCCAATTCGGACCTGAAGTTTACTTTCCTGTGTCCTATAAATCTGCTTAAGGATTTTGGAGTTGATATTAATGCGTGGGGGAATAATAACCTTTTTACCTATGTAATACTGAAGAATTCAGCTAATTATAAAGAGTTCTCAGCAAAAATAAAAGACAGGTTAAGAACGCAGTACGGGGATCCGACAGCGGGGAAATTATTTCTTTTCCCGATGAAAGATTTCCATTTGCATTCCATAACCGGTAGTGGAGGCAGGATTAAAGATGTAATGATCTTTTCAATAATCGCGTTATTCATTTTAATTATAGCCTGCATTAATTTTATGAACCTTGCCACTGCAAGATCCTCTAAGCGCGCCACGGAAGTTGGAATTAAAAAAGTAGTAGGCGCTACCAGGGCACAAATTGCCAGGCAGTTTTTCGGAGAGTCGATATTACTGACATTTATTTCGCTGGCCTTCGCTCTTCTTCTTGTTGAAATTCTTTTGCCGTTTTTCAATGATATTTCACAAAAACACCTTGTGCTTAGCGGTCTTCCGTTTTTCACAATTATACTGATTATCGGGACGACAGTCCTGACAGGAACACTTGCGGGGCTCTATCCGGCTTTTATACTTTCATCGTTTAAGCCCGTTAAGGTACTTAAAGGGACAAGCAATTCAATTCAGACAAAGTTTTCTATGAGAAAGGTTCTGGTGGTTTTACAATTTGCTATTTCAATTACTCTTATAATCGGGACTGCTGTAGTTTACCTGCAGTTGAATTATATGCAGGACAAAGATCTTGGCCTTGATAAAAATAATGTTATTTATTTCCCGCTTGATGATGCATTAACAAATAATCTTGAGAATGTTAAAACATCTCTGACCGGTAATCCAAACATTTTGAGCGCCAGTGCGGCCTCGAACCTTCCTTTCGCCGTTTATACAAACGGGGGAGGGTGGAAATGGAAAGATATGGATCCACAGAGAGACGAACTGGTTTCCATGTCTGTTTGGCGACAATGACCTGTTAAAAACATTCGGGATTAAATTAAAAGAGGGAAGATATTATTCTAAGGAATTCCCCGCCGATGATTCGCTTTCCCTGGTTATAAATGAAAGCTTTGAAAAAATAATGGGCGTTAAATCAGCTGTCGGGCAGAAAATTGAAAGAGGAGACAGTCACTGGACAGTAATCGGTGTCGTAAAAGATTTCAATTTTACCAGGTTAAATAATAAAATCGGTCCGCTGGTAATATTTCCCGGAAACAACTTTCACTATTTGTTCATAAAGGTGAAAAATACCGATCTGCCTGAATCGATAGCGTTTATAAAAACTGTGTGTAAAAAAATAGATCCGAATTATTCATTTGATTATCACTTCGTTGACCAGGCATACGAGGAATCATTTAAATCTGAGACCAGGATGGGAAAAATTATAAATTCATTTGCAGTGCTTGCAATAATTATTTCCTGTCTCGGCCTGTTCGGACTTGCTTCATACATCGCCGAATTAAAAACACGCGAAATTGGAATAAGGAAGGTACTCGGCGCGAGTGTAACGGGAATCGTATACGATCTTTCAAAGGAATTTATTAAGTGGGTCCTGATCTCCAATTTAATAGCCTGGCCGCTTGCATATTATTTTATGAACAACTGGCTGCAGGATTACGCGTTCAGGATTTCATTCCCGTTCTGGATATTATTTGCTGCCGCTGTGCTTGCGATTATTATTGCTTTAATTACCGTAAGTACGCAGGCATTCAGAGCGGCTAATTCAGACCCAATAAAATCATTGAGATATGAATAAATATAAAAAAACTGGAAATAGAATAATTACTCCAATTACTCACACTGAACCAGAGGTAACAAATGTTTAAGAATTATTTGCGCGTTGCAATAAGAAATATTAAAAATTCAAAAGGCATATCACTTATAAATATAGTCGGGCTGGCAATAGGGGTAACCTGTTGCATAGCGATATTCCTTTACGTTAAAAATGAAATGAGCTATGACTCTTTTAATAAAAAAGCTGACCAGATTTACAGGGTATACCTGAACGGCAGAATAAACGGCAGGGAAGTAAAGGCGGCAACTTCAACCGCACCTTTCGGAGCAGAAATGACAAAAGAATTCCCTGAAGTAATAAACTATGCACGGGTTAGAAACTACGGCATCCCGGTTATTCGTTATAAGAATAAGGTGTTTAGTGAAAACAAATTCTATTCGGTGGACTCGACATTCTTCGATGTATTTACGGTTAAATTCCTGGAAGGTGATCAGGCCTCGGCCTTAACACAACCTAACACAGTTGTTATTACAAAAGAAATAGCCAAAAAATATTTCGGGAATGATGATCCGATCGGAAAAATATTGAATACCGATAAAAGAAGAGATTATGTAGTTACAGGTGTTGTAGAAAAATTTCCGGCTGCCTCACATTTCCATTTTGATTTTCTCGCTTCCTTAACGACTCACGAAGACAGCAGGAGTCCGTTCTGGTTGAGCAATAATTTTTATACTTATTTATTGCTTAAAAAAGGAACTGATGTAAAAGCCTTACAGGACAAAATGAATGCTGTGGTTAATAAATTCATTGCGCCGCAGGTTCAGTCAGTTGCCGGAATATCACTTGACAAATTTCTGGCTGCCGGGAACAGGTACGAATTTGAGCTTCAGTCCCTTAAATCAATTCACCTGCATTCTCATCTTGAATCGGAAATTGAGCCGAATTCGGATATTAATTATATCTATATATTTTCTGCTATCGGGCTTGCCATTCTTTTGATTGCCTGCATCAATTTTATGAACCTTTCTACGGCGAAATCTGAAAAAAGAGCAAAGGAAGTAGGTATAAGGAAAACACTTGGCTCGAATAAGATACAATTAATAAAGCAGTTTATAGTAGAATCAATCCTGATGAGCATTATTTCGGTTCTTATTTCTCTTGGTCTCCTGGAATTATTATTACCCCTGTTTAATAATTTATCCGGTAAGGAAATCAGCCTGAATTTTTTCCATAATCTTTACACCATACCTCTACTGATAGCTTTTGCAATTATTGTCGGTTTAATCGCCGGCAGCTACCCGGCATTTATTCTTTCGTCATTCCGGCCGGTAGACGCTTTGAAAAGCAGGAGTAAAAGAAGCGGTAAAGGTTCCGGACTCAGGAGCGGACTGGTCATATTCCAGTTTGCAATTTCAATAATTCTTATTATCTCGACATTTATAATTTATAACCAGCTAAATTATATAAGAAATAAGAATCTCGGGTTTAATAAGGATCACGTTTTAATAATCAGCAGGACTGACGACCTGGGCAGCAGGTCAAAAACATTCCAGCAGGAATTAATGACAAACCCCGATATAAAATTTACAAGTGCTTCGAGTACAATTCCCGGTAAAGATATTGGGAATAGTTCATATAAGATGAAAGGTGCTTCAAGCAATGATTTACAACTTTTGTGGGTATTATACACGGATTATAATTATGCTGAAACTTACGGGTTAAAATTAGATAAAGGCCGGTATTTTTCTAAGGACCATCCATCAGATACGATGTCGGTTGTCTTAAATGAAGCCGCAGTAAAGGCATTTAATCTGAAAGATCCCATCGGCAAGGAAGTCGTAAGATTTGGCTCGTCTAAAGATGATACGTACAACTATAAGATAATCGGCGTAGTGAAGGATTTTAATTACCAGTCACTGCACCAGCAAATACGGCCGCTTATAATTCATATGTTCCCCGGCGATTATTACGGCAGGTTTGTTTCTGCAAGAATATCTTCTACCGATTATGCAAATACGATAGCATTCATAACAAAAACCTGGAAAAAATTTGCCGGCGGTGAAGCGCTTTCTTATAACTTCTTTGACAGTCAATGGGCCGCGCTTTATTTCTCAGAACAAAAGACGGGACAGATAGCTACAACTTTTTCAATAATAGCTATTTTCATCGCCTGCCTGGGACTGCTGGGATTAGCTGCGTTTGTTGCCGAGCAGCGAACAAAGGAAATCGGTATCAGGAAGGTGCTCGGCGCTTCCATTATCGAAATAATAATACTTCTATCAAAAGAATTCGTTAAAGTGGGTCCTGATCGCAAATATTATTGCCTGGCCGGTTGCTTATTATTTCATGAATAACTGGTTGAAAGATTTTGCCTACAGAATAAATATGCCGTGGTGGATTTTCCCGGCGGCCGGGGTAATAGCGTTTATTGTGGCGCTGGTTACAGTCAGTTCGCAGACATTAAAGGCTTCAATATCGAACCCGGTAAACGCACTGAAATATGAATAAAATAATGTGATGAAGTAAGGTTATTCAAAGGATAGTTGACTCAACTTAAATAACTCTTTGTGATCTAAAATATTTTTTTTGCGGACTAAAAATGTTTAGAAATTACCTGAAAATTGCCCTGAGGAATATCTTTAAGTATAAAGCTTATTCCTTCATAAACATCATCGGCCTCTCAATAGGGATAGCTGCATGCATCCTGATACTACTTTTTGTTAACGACGAGTTAAGTTTCGACAGGAACAACATTAATTCGGACAGGATATTCAGGGTGCATACCGATGGCCAGCTGTCCGGCCGGGAGATAAATATAGCCTTATCTCCGCCACCTCTTGGTGAGGCCCTGACCAAGGAATTCCCTGAAGTGCTTGCATACACAAGGCTGATGCCGAACAGGAATATGCTTATCAGGTATAAGAATAATGTTTTCGTGGAAAATAATTTTTTCTGGGCTGACTCAGGTACGTTTAAAGTTTTTACGATACCTTTTCTGAAAGGGAACCCCGATAAAGCCCTTGCGGAGCCTCACACAGTTGTGCTTACAGAATCGCTTGCCAAAAAATATTTCGGCAACGAAGACCCGATGGACAAGATTATGAATTTTGAAGATGGTACACCGTATACGGTGCGGGGTGTTGTCAAAGATTGTCCCCCGAATGCGCACTGGCATTACGATATGTTCGCGTCAATGAGCAGCATCGGGCTGGCGAATAATGACATGTGGTTTAACAACAGCTTTTTTACTTACGTGCTTCTCAACAGTAAATCTTCTGTCCATAGCCTCGAAAGCAAAATTGAAGCGTTTACAAAGAATAAGATTTCGAAAAATATATTTGAAATATTCGGGACAACATACGAAAGAATGAGAGCCAGCGGAATGAAATATGAATTCAGTTTTCAGCCGCTTACAGACATTCACCTCAAATCGCATCTTGATTATGAAATTGAGCCGAACAGCGACATTAAGTACGTTTATATCTTTTCGTTTATCGCGCTGTTTATTCTGGTTCTTGCGTGCATAAACTTTATGAATCTTTCCACCGCCAGGGCATCGTTAAGGACAAAAGAAGTGGGGGTAAGGAAGGTGCTCGGTTCAAACAAGAAACAATTAATAACGCAGTTTTTATTTGAATCGATGCTGATTACAGGGATTGCCGTCATTATTGCAGTCGTGTTATCGGAAATATTACTGCCTTTATTTAATTTACTTGCGGGCAAATCATTGCATACCGGGTACTTTAATAATTTTGAGGCGATTCCCGCCGTTATCTTCACGATTTTATTCTTAGGACTTCTTGCGGGGGGATATCCGGCTTTTTTCCTTTCTTCTTTCAGACCCGCTGTTGTTCTTTCCAGTAAATTAAATATTTTCAAGCGAAGCTGGCTCAGAAGTATACTGGTAGTCTTCCAGTTTGCCATTTCAATTATTTTGCTGATCGGTACTTTTATTGTTTACAGCCAGATGCAGTTTATACAGAATAAGAAACTGGGCTTTGATAAAGAGCACGTGCTTGTGATCCAGAGGGCGTGGGCTCTGGAAAACAACACTAAAGCCTTTAAAGAGGAGCTGCTTAAAAACAGCGGGATTATCAGCGCATCCAACAGTGATAACCTGCCGGGCGAAATGTTCGGGCAGTCAGTCTTTCGCGGCAGCGGAGATGCGGCAAAACAGGATATCTTTGCCGCAATGTCCACGGATTATGATTACGCCAAAACAATGGGGCTGGAGTTATCGGAGGGGCGTTATTTTTCAAGGGAATTTCCCGCTGATACAATGAAAGTAATAATTAACCAGGCTGCCGCGGGTTTGCTTGGTTACAATGATCCCATCGGTAAAAGCATTTCCCGGGTAGGCAGTACCGATTCAACCAGGAATAAATTTACAATAATCGGCGTGCTAAAAGATTTTCACTTTGAATCGCTTCACCAGAAGATCAGGCCCCTGTTGATTTTCCTCAACAGAAACCAGACCGCGTTTCTGCCGGTCAGAGTTTCATCATCGGACATTGCGGGTAATATTGCGCTGATTAAAAAATTATGGAAAAAATTTGTTCCTGATAAACCCCTGGAATATTATTTCCTCAATGACAGATTCGACCAGCTTTACAGGGCGGAAATAAAAACCGGCCAGATATTTACTACGTTCGCGGTAATTTCAATATTAATTGCATGCCTCGGGCTTCTCGGACTTGCATCATTTACAGCCGAAAGAAGGACGAAAGAAATAGGTATCAGGAAAGTTATGGGCGCAACAACAGGTAGAATTGTTTTTCTGCTCTCTAAGGAATTTATAAAGTGGGTACTGATAGCAAATATTATCGCCTGGCCGGTCGCATATTATTTCATGGACAACTGGCTGCAGTCATTTGCTTACAGAATTAATATCTCTATATGGATTTTCCCGGCCGCCGGATTGGTCGCTTTTATAGTTGCTCTCGTTACCGTAAGTACGCAGACATTGAAGGCTTCGCTTTCAAATCCTGTAAACGCGTTGAAATATGAATAATCTAAAAGATTAAAATTGGGGACGGGCGATGTTAAAAAATTATTTAATTGTAGCAAGACGTAATCTCCTGAAACATCGGGTCTACGCATTTGTCAACATTCTCGGTCTGGCAGTTGGAATTATAAGCACGCTGTTTATCATTTTCTACCTGCAGTTCGAATTCAGCTTTGATAAATTTCATAAAGACGCGGATAATATCTACAGGGTCTCGATTATAACCAGCCAGGAAGGGAAGGTAGAGTAACGATTCACCGGTCTTTGTTCCGCCTGTCGGCCCGGATCTAAAGCAGGAATTCCCCGAAGTAGAACAATATACCCGTTTCTCAACCCCGCGGACAATTTATTACGACAGGGACAATAAATATTTTAAAATAACCGGGAATATTTACGCCGATTCCACCTTCTTTGAAATGTTTTCTTTTAAATTGATCTCCGGAGACGCTTCAGCAGTTTTAAAAGAACCTTATTCTGTTGTTCTTACAAAGAGCGCCGCAAAAATAATTTTTGGAGATGAAAATCCGCTCGGACAATTAGTAAAAACAGGTAATAATGAATTATTTAAGGTTACGGGTATCGCCGAAGATCCCCCCGAAAATTCGCAGATACAGTTCAGCGCTTTGCTTTCATTCGAAAGCCTCTATAAAAATCCGAACAATTATATGGACTGGAACGGGGGAAACCAGTATTACACTTTTATTAAAACCACCGGATAATACTTCTTCCCGGAGAATTGAACAAATAAATTACCCGGTTTTATGTGGGAGCATATCAATAAGAAACTGGCTAAGTACAGGATTGATTATAAAGCATATCTTCAGCCGCTGAGTGATATTCATTTGAAATATAACGAGCGCACACAGGCGGGACTTATCCAATATTTATATCTTTTCAGGTATAGCCTTCCTGATAATTCTTATCGCCTGTATTAATTTTGTGAATCTTTCTATTGCAAGGTCCACAAAAAGAATAAAAGAAATCGGTATGCGGAAAATACTCGGCGCGGGCAGAAAGAATTTGTTCCTGCAGTTTATCAGCGAATACATGCTTATAAGTTTAGCGGTTCTGATTGTTGTGATTGCCGGTATCGAATTATTGTTCCCATATTATAAAAACATCGCGGGGTATTCTTTTAACAATTTAAGCCTTTACAGCCCGGGGAATATTGTGATTATAGTCGGACTCATATTCCTGGTCGGGATTGTCGCCGGCGGTTACCCGGCTATGTATTTATCCTCATTGCGGCCGGTTGAAAGCGTTAAGGGTGAGATAAAGTACGCGGCACAGGAAATTCTCTACTAAAAAATATTCTGCTCGTCTCGCAGTTTGCAATTTCAATTGCCCTTATCATCTGCACAATATTTATTTCACAGGCAGCTTAATTTCGTCAGTTCGATAAGACCTGGGATTTGATAAGGAAAATATCGTAGTACTGCCGCTGCTCAACGATGAATCGAAGGGAAATATATCGCAGTTGGCAAACAGCCTCTCGTCGATAAGCGGAGTTCTTAATGTCTCCGGTTCTTCTGATATTCCTTATGACAATTTCACGAGTAACGGTTATATCCCGGAAGGTTTCACTACACCCGTGATGATTCACGTACTGGACGCGGATGGTGATTTCCTTGAGACATACGGTATAAAACTGGTGAAGGGAAGATCATTTATTCCGGGAATGTCATCAGACAGCTCGGCTTATTTGATAAACGAGGCTTTGGCGGAGCAGCTTAACTGGAAGGACCCGATCGGGAAAATAATAGAGCGGGGCGGAAAACATAAAGTGATCGGTGTAGTCGGAAATTTTAATTACAGTTCTTTGCGTGATAATATTGAACCTTTACTGATAACTGAGAGGCCTTACAGGAATTTATTCTCCTATGTTTCCGTAAAGATAAGTCCGGCAAATATCAGCGGAACATTAGAGAGCGTAAAAAACAGCTGGGAATCGGTAAACCGTACATCCGTATTTGAATATTCATTCCTTTCCGATCAGATCGATCAGCTTTACAAGCCCGAAAATAATTTCAGATCTATATTCTTCACATTCGCGTCAATTGCAATTATCCTGGCCCTGTTCGGATTGTTCAGCCTTGCGTCTTTATCAACAGAACAGAAGACAAAGGAAATCGGGATAAGGAAGGTGCTCGGCGATACTTCCGCCGGGATAACGGTGAGACTGTTGAAGGAATATTTTGTATTTATAGTAATCGCGAACATAATTGCGTGGCCGGCGGCGTATTACTTTGTGCACGCGTGGCTGAATAATTTTGTGTACAGGATAGATATAAACTGGTTTTTGTTCCTTGCCACAGCTTTGGTTACGCTGCTGGTCGCGATTATAACAGTAGTCTGGCAGGCTGTACGCGCGGCACTGGCCGACCCGGTTAAGTCTATCAGGTATGAGTGAGCTGTTTGTTTGAAGATGTCATTCCCACGAAAGTGGGAATCGGATTCGGTTATAATGGATTCCCGTTTGCACGGGAATGACAGAATGATTATTCCAGATATACTATTTTGTTATTGGAAAAATTGGCGGGTAGATCAATGCTTAAGAATTATTTTAAAATCGCTTTCAGAAACCTTCTGAACCAGAAAGTCTATTCATTGATCAACATCGCCGGGCTGGCGATCGGGATTACGTGTTTTATACTGATCTATCTCTTCGTAACGGATGAATTAAGCTACGATAAATTCAATACGAAGTACGACCGGATTTACAGGATCATTGAAAAAGTGAATACGGAAGGGCAGGGAGAGGAATCGACCAGTAGCCCGATACCGGTCGCCCGCGCTTTGATGAACGACTACCCGCAGTACATCGAAAGCATCGTGAGGTTTTTCAATTACCAGCAGCCGACAATTACACTGAAAGTCGGGGACAGGAAATTCAACGAAACGAGGGCATTCTTCGCCGATTCCACACTGTTTGAAATATTTGACTATAAACTCGCAGAGGGAAACCCGGATAATGCGCTCGCCGCCCCGAACTCTATAGTAATATCGAAAGAAATGGCGGAAAAATATTTCGGCTCCGTCGATCCGGTCGGTAAAATAATGAAACTGCAGGGTGTGGTGGATATCAAAGTAACCGGGGTATTCGCCGAACTGCCGACGCAATCGCACATACATTTCGACTGCCTCATCTCTTTTGGTACAGTGCATTCGCTTAACGGTCCGAATTACGGGAGGAGTTTCGTATGGAACCCGGCGTGGACGTATATCCTGTTGAAGAAAGGGGTAAAACCGGAACAGCTTGAGAATGAATTCCCGAATTTCGTAAATAAATATTATCCCGGGCTGATTAAAAACCAGGTTGAAAATTACCTTCAGCCGCTTGGTGATATTCACCTTAAATCCAACCTTGATTACGAGATAGAACCGAACAGCGATATGAGCGTCGTTTACATCTTTTCTATTGTCGGTTTTTTAATACTGATAATAGCCTGCATAAATTTTATGAACCTGGCGACCGCGCGCTCATCCAAACGTGCGAGGGAGGTAGGTATGCGGAAGGTGCTCGGCGCGGCGCGGGGACAGCTGATAAAACAATTCCTCGGCGAATCGATACTCATCACATTTATCGCGGTTTTGATCTCGGTAGCATTAATTAACCTATTGCTCCCGGTTTTTAACGGGCTTTCGGAAAAATCTCTTTCATTCCACGTCATCACCAGGCCTGACCTGCTGGCTGTGCTAGCCGGTGTCGGTTTGTTTGTCGGCCTTGCGGCCGGAATCTACCCCGCGTTTTTTCTTTCATCCGCTCAGCCGGTAACCACCATTAAAACCAACGTTCAGCCGAGGGGCGGCGCGGCGCTGCTTCGCAAGGTGCTCGTGGTTCTGCAATTCGGAATTTCGCTAGCGCTTATAATCGGGACGATAATTGTAGTGGAGCAGCTCGATTTCCTCCGGAACTCGGATACCGGTTTCGATAAGGAGCACGTGCTGATTGTACCGCTGAAGCCGCAGATGCTCAGGAATTTTGAATCGATCAGGAACCAGTTCCTTCTGAACAGCAATGTAGTCAACGTTACGACGATGGACGACATCCTCGGTGAGGGGCACAACACGCACGAGATTAATTACGAAGGTATGCAGCCTGGCAAATGGGTCTACCTTCCTGGACTGCAGGTTGATGACCGTTTTGTCTCTACTTTCGGATTGAAAATTATTGAAGGGCGCGATTATTCGAAGGAATTCCCGGGAGACGATTCGCTTTCCATTCTCATAAACGAATCAATGGTTAAAAAGATGGGATGGACTCCGCAGAGAGCGATCGGGAAACGCTTTAATACATACGGCGGTCACGAGAGGGTGATAGGAGTAATTAAAGATTTCAATTTCGTCACTCTCAAACAGCCGATCGGCCCGTTCTTCATTTCACTGATCCGCCCTCAGCTCGCGTTTTTCTTCAGGAAGAATATGGCGGTAAAGATCAGGCCGGGGAACATTAAAAACACGATAAATGATCTCGAAACAAAATGGTCGGGACTCGTTCCATCAATCCCTTTTGAATTTTCATTTCTCAACGATAGGCTGAATAATCTTTACAAGGCGCAGGACAGGCTAGGCTCTCTGGTCGGTTACTTCTCTATACTCGCGATATTCATCGCCTGCCTCGGTATGTTCGCGCTCGCCTCATATTCGGTCGAGAGGAAATTTAAGGAGATCGGTATCAGGAAGGTGCTGGGAGCCACATCGGCCGAAATTGTGGGGCTACTTATGAAGGAATTCCTGGTGCTGGTGCTGCTCGCGAACATTATTACCTGGCCGGTGTCTTATTTTATCATGAACAACTGGCTGAAGGATTTTGCTTTCAGGATAGATTTCCCGTTCTGGGCGCTCGCATTGTCAGGGCTGATTACAATCATCGTTTCAATCCTTACAGTCGGGCTGCAGGCTTACAAAGCGGCCATGCTTAACCCTGTAAAATCTTTACGATATGAGTAAAAATAACATTTAAAAACCTTTAATTTTCCAAATGCAGGTAAATTCATTATGACCATTTATCAAATTATTTTTCCATCCCGCTAAATATGTAACCATTATTGTAACAATACTTTATACTTGAACTATTATCTCTATTTTATAATTTCAGATAAGACAAAATAGAATTTCTTTTGAATTTATCGGCCTAAATTTTACCGGATTTTATCTATAATAAAAATCAAAGAATAACTTATAATGCAAATTCATCTGAATCTTTGGACAGGTCTATCATTATTTGGAATAATTCAGGGGATTTTGTTAAGTGCGTTATTGTTTTCTAATAAACGCGGCAATCTGAAAGCCAACAGGATACTGGCAATATTAATCCTGTTGTTTTCTTTAAAACTTGCTGAATTTGCCGGCTACTGGACATCGTTTTTTAATGAATTACCGCATTTGCTTTTTACTACTTATGCATTCCCGTTTCTATTTGGTGTGCTTCTCTTTTTCTATGCATCAGCATTAACAAATGACAAATGGGAATTTAAGAACTCAGACATGCTTCATTTTATCCCGTTTGTATTGCAATCCATTATCATGCTGCGGTTTTATGCATTAAACGGCGATGTGAAAATTGAAATATTACAAAGGTTAATACAAAGTGATAATCCCATTTTATCAACGGATTTTTATATTACAGGATTGCTGCAAAATGCTCATATGCTGATTTATTCGCTTTTGACATTGAAAATACTCAGTCTTAACAGCAGCCAAATAAGCGGGGAGGGGCTTTCAATAGAAAATATTAAATTCAAATGGATTAAAAAGCTAACTACCGGTTTTTTTATACTAATACTCCTGAATATTCTGCACCTCCTTAGTATCCGGATTTTTGGCTATAAATATATTACGGAAACTGATGCCGTAATTATGATCTATTCGGCTGTAATGATTTATTTTATCGGCTATCTTGCATTAAAGCAGCCTGAAATAATCACAGGTATATCAAGGCTGAAAAATGGTGCCAAGTATATGAGATCTGGCCTTACAGATAAGCTGGCAGATATTTATCATAAAAAGCTTCTTGATGCTATGATAGTTGACAAGATTTTCGCTAAAAATAATTTAAGCCTGAATGATCTTTCAAATACACTTGATATACCTGCACACCATTTGTCACAGGTGTTAAATGAAAAAATTAAATTAAATTATTTTGATTTTGTAAACTACTACCGTATAGAGGAAGCAAAAAGATTATTGCAGGATACTGAATACGAACCATATACAATATTGACCATCGCACACGATGTAGGCTTTAATAATAAAGCTTCCTTTAATTCTGCATTTAGAAAATTTACGAAAACAACTCCTTCTCAATATCGGAAAGAAGCAAAAAGTTTACTCTCTTCATAAGCTCCGGAAAGTAAATTTTTAATATTATGTAAAAATACGTTTAGATTTTCGCTTCTTTTGATAAACTTCAGGTAAAATCCTATGGTCCCTGACGACTAATTCTCTATAATTCTTTTATTCCATTCTAAAAAATAAAGTTTTGCTCTCAACTCTTTCGTGTCAGTGTATTTGTAAAGAAAGTGCACCCTTCAAAAAAAAAGGAAACTGTATGAGAAAAATAATGATGCTTTTATTAATTATAATTGAGATTAATTGCCTTTCTGCACAAGAGATATCAGATAAAGCTTCAGAAGGTTTTATAGATAATAATGGTGTGAAAATTCATTACGTAACGGAAGGGGAGGGGCCCTTAATAGTTATGCTGCATGGATTTCCTGATTACTGGTATACCTGGCGAAACCAGATGGAAGTTTTATCAAAAAACTACCAGGTTGTGGCAATTGATCTTCGCGGGTATAATAAGAGCGATAAGCCAAAGGGTGTTGATAACTATAAGATGAGTCATCTTATAACGGATGTTTCAGCTGTCATTAAACATTTTCCCCAGGATAAAGCTATTGTTGTTGGTCACGATTGGGGAGGTGCTATTGCATGGCAGGTGGCAATGTGGCGCCCGGAACTTGTGGAGAGACTTATAGTCCTGAGTACTCCTCATCCCAACGGACTTTTCCGGGAAATGAACTCCAACAAACAACAGCAGGAAAACAGCCGGTACGCTCGTGAATATCAGAAAAAAGATGCTTCAGATAAATTAACAGCAGAAGGGCTTGCTCATTGGGTTAAGGATGAGGCAGCTAAAAAATATTATATAGAAGCATTCAACAGATCAGATTATGAAGCGATGTTAAATTATTATAAGGCAGGTTTTCCTAAACAGGTTATGAATGACAATAATAATAGCAGGAAACAAAAGGTCATAATTACAGCTCCGCGGAAAAAAATAAAATGTTCCACTCTCGCCATATTTGGATTAGAAGATAAAGCATTACTGCCTGCCGGGTGGAACGGAACATGGGACTGGATAGACAATGATTTTACCCTGGTTTCTATCCCCGGTGCCGGTCATTTTGTGCAGCAGGATGCCTCTGATAAGGTTACCCGAATTATAACTATGTGGTTAAAAAAATAATAAAAAATTAAAATATGCGTAAGCAACTTGAGCGTAAATGAGTCTAAATAAGGGAAGAACTTTTTTTATTAACACACCGGAGAATTTATTATGCAATTATTAAACAAAATTATATTTGCTCTTATGCTAACATGTATTTGTTTTGCTCAGGTTACTAAAAACACATCGATACCGGATGCGCGTAATGACAGCCGGCAAATTGATTCGTTAAAATCATCTAACCTTTCTGCCGATATTCTCTTAAAAATGGAAGCTGATATTTTATCAGGAGTATTCAAGAAAATAACCAGCGTTTTAATAGCACGTAATGGCAAATTAGTCTATGAAAAATATTTTGACAGTGCTAAAGAATCTGATTTGAGAGACACACGTTCTGCAACTAAAACTATTACAAGTATCCTTATCGGTATTGCTATTGACAGGAAATTAATCCCCGGAGTAGATTCACGGGTAATGAGTTATTTCCCGGATAAGCGTCCATTTAAAAATCCTGATCCTAGAAAAGGAAAAATTACAATTGAAGATTTTCTTACGATGAGTTCAATTCTTGAATGCGACGATTGGAATCAGTATTCACGTGGAAATGAAGAACGTATGTATCCGATTGAGGATTATATAAAATTCACTCTCGATCTGCCGGTACGGGGCACGCCTCCATGGGGAACAAAACCTGAAGATTTACCTTTCGGACGCAGCTTTAGTTATTGCACAGCGGGTGCCGTAACTCTGGGCGGCGTGTTAAAACGTGCAGCAAATATGCGGGTCACTGATTTTGCTGAAAGATATCTTTTTAATCCATTAGGAATTAAAAAATTACAATGGCAAAAAACTCCTACCGGATTAGCAATGACAGGTGGCGGTTTACGCTTACAGAGCAGGGACCTGTTAAAAATAGCACAATTATTTCTTGATAACGGAACCTGGAATGGAAAGAGGATTATTTCAGAAAGCTGGATCAAAAAATCAACAAAACCGCACGTACAGATCGATGATGAAACTGAATATGGCTATTTGTGGTGGATTAAGTCATTCGGAAGCGAAAAAATAAAATATACAGCCTATTATATGACCGGAAACGGGGGGAACAAAGTGCTGGTGTTTCCCGAATTAAAAATGTGTGTAGTTATTACTTCAACTAATTACAATACACGCGGGATGCACGAACAGACCGATAAATTATTATCGGACTATATAATTGCTGCAGTAGAGAAATAATTCTAAATCAATAATAAAAGGTAATGTAAATGAAAAGTAAATTGCACGTTCTACTAGTATTTTTTATTGCGATTTCTTTTTCCGTTAGCGCAATTCAAAAAAAGAATGACACCGGGAAACGGGGTAAAAAGAACGGTTCTATGAAGTTAAACCCGGATGCGCCGGAAGAAACCGCAATACTTGGGCAACTAGCCGGTACCTGGAATGCTGAAGCTACTGTTAGAAACCGTGATGGTTCGTGGTCGGAAAAAAAGGTCAAAGCAATCTGGGACTGGTATTATATACTGGACGGGCACGGAGTTCAGGACGACTGGTTTACAATTGATGCTGCCGGAAAGAGGCATCATTATGGAACTAATATCAGAATTTATAATTCCGATGATAAATTGTGGCATATGGCGTGGATTGATATACATGACAGGAAACTAGCAATTTTTACTGCCGTCAACGAAAATGGAAGTGTAATTATGACAGGAATAAGCAGTTCCGGCAGAAAGGTACGCAACACATTCCATGATATTACGCATGATTCCTTTGACTGGTACAAGGAATGGACAAACGATGACGGAAAAACCTGGTTCGGAGTTTCACGGATTCACTGTACAAGAATGTAAATAAAATCAATCCGGTGATTGCGAAAAAATTTTATTAGTAGCCTGATACATATAAACATATTCTGATTATTTCAGTCTAATAGATAAGATCACCTTCAATTTTTGAGAAAACCTAAAATCACTTAAAAAAGAGGTTAGTATGCTGCTAATTAATCTCAGGATTGCATTCAGAAATTTATTAAAGCATAAAGTATTTTCATTAATAAATTTATTCGGACTGGCGGTTGGTTTTGCCAGTGCTATATTTATTCTATTATACGTTCAGAATGAATTGTCATATGATAAGTTTCATACAGATTCTGATAGAATATTCCGCCTGAATGCTGAGTTCCATTTTGGTGACTATGGCAAGACAATTCCTTTTACTTCTCCCGGACTGGTTCAATATTTAAAAGAAAAAGATGCAAATGTACAGGCTGCTACAAAAATATTTGATTCTTCAACTCCCGTTTTGTTTGACTATAACAAAAAACAATCATTTGAAAATAATGTCATATTTGCCGATAAAGATTTTCTGAAAGTTTTTAGTTTCAAACTTTATGAGGGTGACCCGCAAACAGTTTTGAACGAACCCAATACTGTAATTCTTAATAAAGAAATTGCTGATAAATTCTTTGGGAAAATGGACCCTGTTGGAAAATTCATTAAAATATCACTTCAGGATACAACAACATTATTTAAAATTACAGGTGTTATAGAAAATGCCCCATCTAACTCAAGTTTGAAATATAATGCAATTTGTTCATTTCTTACCGTTAATCCGCCGGTTATTTCAAGCAATAAGGATAGCTGGATGAATCTGAATATTAATGGATATCTTAAACTTAGCAATTCTTCATATGCCGGTAAACTTAACAAAACAATGCAGCCTCTGTCTGATAGTATTTTGGGAAGCGATGCATATTATCGGCCTTTCGTTCAACCTGTTACGGATATTCATCTTAATCGAATGGGATATGATCTTCCGGCTGAAGGAAACTTTAATAATATTTTAATTTATTCTGCTCTTGCACTATTAATGCTTCTGATAGCCGCAATTAATTATATAAATCTTGTAACAGCAAAAGCGACTACGCGTGAAAAAGAAATCGGGGTTAAAAAAGTACTCGGCGCAAAAAGAGGACTACTTGTTAAACAATTTCTTACGGAGACTATTCTGTTTTGTTTCATTGCATCTGTCACAGCTGTTTTTATTGTAGAATTACTATTGCCGTTATATAATAACATCCTTAATACGGACATAAAAGCGGCCTTAATTGCGGACCCTTTATACCTGTCCATTTTTCTATCCATCATTTTAATTACTGGAATCATATCAGGAAGTTATCCTGCATTATATCTATCTGGATTCAAACCAATTGAAATATTAAAGCGAAACATATCAATGAAAGAAGGGCGTGGAGCAGTGAGAAAAGCCCTGGTAATACTTCAATTTACGGGATCAATTACACTGCTGATTATAACTTTCGGAATTCAGCAGCAATTAGAGTTTTTTAATAGTAAAGATCTGGGGTTGGATAAAGAAAACATTTTAATTCTACCATTTAAGAATAATCAACTGGCTGCAAAGATTGATGAATTCAGGAATGAATTGAAAAAATTACCCGGAATTAAATATGTGTCAGTCAGCCAGGTATTCCCGGGTGCAGGTTCTAATAATACTATAAGTCTTCAAACAAAAAAAGGAACAATAAAACAAACCATACATATGGAAGCAGCTGATTATAACTTTGCCGATTTGTTAAATCTCAAAGTTCTTAAAGGCCGCTGGTTTTCAGAAAAATATCCGACGGATGTAGATGAAGGTTATGTTGTCAACAAAGCGTTTGTTGACAAATACGGGCTTAGTGAACCCATCGTGACAAAATTAAACAAAGGCAAAATTATAGGTGTTGTAAATAATTTTAATTACACATCATTGAAAGTCCCTGTTGAGCCAATTGTGTTCTGGCACTACAAAAAGAGTAAATACTGGAAATATTATGCTGACCAGGCTGGTATAAAACTGGCATCCGGAATTTCCAAAAACACTATCAACAATATTCACAGCGTTTGGAAAAATGTTTATGCGGGAATTCCATTCGAATATACCAGTTTATCGGATCTTTACAGGCATAATTATGAAAGTGAAGAAAAATTCGGGGAAATAATCGGCTTCTTTACATTAATTGGCCTGCTTACAGCATGTCTTGGATTATTCGGAATCAGTTCATTTACAACCGAACGCAGATCAAAAGAAATAAGTATTAGAAAAGTATTGGGTGCTACGGTAAAATCGTTAGTAATGCTTGTTTCGCGTGAATTTTTAAAACTTGTAATAATAGCAAATATAATTGCTATTCCAATTTCATTTTACCTGTTAAATAATTGGTTGAATAATTTTGCATCAAGAATAAACCTGAGTGCATGGATGTTTTTAAGCACAACTATTTTATCAATAATGATTGCTTTTTTTACGATTGGTTTTCAGTCGATAAAGGCGGCTCTGTCAAATCCCGTTGATTCATTAAAAAATGATTAATTAAATACTGGGAATACATGTTTATAAATTATATAAGAACAGCTCTAAGAAGCATTAGAAAAAATAAAATATTTTCAATTATAAATATAACCGGACTTTCCGTTGGCTTAACCTGCTTTATGCTGATATCGGCCTATATTTATAATGAATTAACTTATGACAGGTATGCGGCCGAAGCTGATAATATTTACAGGGTAAATTTATCAGTTACCGGGAATGGTAACGTTGTTGTTTACCCCGACGTTGATATTGCTGTAGGCAAGGGGATGATGGAATCTTTCCCGGAGGTAAAATCTTTTGCCAGAGTATTTCGTCAAAGTGCCTTTGTAAATTTCAATGACAAACAATTCAAGGAAAAGAATCTTGCATTTGCAGATTCAAATTTTCTGCAAATGTTCTCCATACCGTTAATAGAAGGGGACATTACCGAAGCTTTGACAGCACCGAATAGCATAGTTATTTCCAGGGAATTCAAGAAGAAATATTTTGGAAATATTGACCCCCTTGGAAAAACACTTACTGTTGGCACGGGAAAGACTGCTTATAAGGTAACAGGTGTTTTTAGCGCAATCCCTGAAAAATCACACTTCCATTTTGATGCATTTTTAAGCTTTTCAACTATAGGGAATGGACGCTATACGTGGAGCAATATAGGTTACTACACATATTTACTCTTAAATAAAAATGTAGATCCTGAAAAACTGGAGGAAAAATTTCCCCAGCTTGTTTCAAAATTCGTTGTCCCTGAAGTTCAGCACGACATGGGAGTAAGTCTTTCGGAAGCAAAAAAAACTATCGGTACCTTTGTATTCTCACTACAGCCTCTGACAGATATTCATTTATATTCACATACAGAGTATGAGCTCGAACCTGATGGAGATATAAAATATGTTTATATATTTTCAGCCCTTGCAATCTTCATTTTGCTGCTGGCTTGTGTAAATTTCACCAATCTATCAACCGCCATCGCAGCAAAAAGGGCTAAAGAAGTTGGAGTCAGAAAAGTCCTTGGTTCGGGGAAAAAACAGTTAATTTTTCAGTTTCTTTCTGAATCAGTTATAATAACTCTTTTAGCTTCTCTCTTCGCTTTAGTGATTATTGATTTGTTTTTCCCTTTTATAAACAAGCTATTTAACGGGGGAATTAGTCCACATTTCTTTTCAGACTATAAAGTATTATTTGCAATGTTTCTGATCAGTCTTTTTGTAGGTGTCCTGGCGGGACTATATCCCGCATTGTTTTTGTCAGGATTTAACATTGTATCAATTATGAAAAGTTCGGCAGTTTCCGGTAACTCTCAAAAGAAATCACTCAGGAGCGGATTAATAATATTTCAGTTTTTTGTGTCCACCACTCTGATCATAGGAACCATAATAGTCTATCAGCAACTGCATTATATGCAGAACAGAAAATTAGGCTATAATAAGGAGCAGATACTTTTTATTTCAGACGCAAACTTACTTGGCAATAACCAGGACGCATTTAAGCAGGCCGTTATTCAGGATAACAGGGTTGTTTCAGCAAGTATAAGCTGGACGGTACCGTCGGGAAATTTAATGGAAGGAACTGAGATTTATCCAAAAGACCGGATAACCAACAAGAGTACGATTCATGCCAATATCTACAGGGTTGATTATGATTATCTAAATACTCTGGGTATCAAAATTATATATGGAAGAAACTTTTCAAAAGATTATTCAACTGATGAATCCGGTGTTATTATTAATGAAGCTGCTGTACGAAAACTTGGATGGGACCTACCAAATGCAGTTGGAAAGTATATCGTACGTTCCGGACAAATTCAATATAAAATTATCGGAGTAGTAAAAGACTTTAATTATGTATCGGTAAAGCAGAAAATAGCACCGCTAATGATACTTCTCGGAAGAAATTACGGCGGATTAATTGTTAAGTTTAAAACAAGTGACATAAGTGGTTTGCTCGGCGAAATGAAAAACAAATGGAATGAATTTAATCCTGCGGGACCATTCAGCTATAGTTTTCTTGTCGATAAATTTGCAGCAATGTTTGCATCTGAAAAACGAACCCTACAAATATTCTCTGTATTTACATTTATAGCGTTAATAATTGCGGGTCTGGGTTTGTTCGGGCTTTCCTCATTTATTATTGAACAGCGAAGAAAAGAAATCGGAATCCGGAAGGTGCTGGGAGCAAAATCCACGGAAATAATCGGTCTGCTGATGAAAGAATTTTTAGTGCTGGTTTTACTGGCTAATGTAATTACCTGGCCGGTTTCGTACCTTATGATGAACAACTGGCTGAAGGATTTTGCATTCAGAATAGATTTCCCGTTCTGGGTACTCGGAATATCAGGGCTGATTACAATTATAGTCTCCATACTAACCGTTGCTTTCCAGGCATACAAAGCTGCTATGCTGAACCCTGTAAAGTCTTTAAGATATGAATAGCATATATAAATCTATGATTAGAATATGTCAGATTTTTCTCTGAAGCAAAAGATAATTTTACGGAATGGTGCAAAACAACTATTGTAATATTAAGGTGTCTATATATAGTAAAGAAGAATTAGTCATACAAAATTATGCATCAAAAAATATTTTTAAATAATTATTATATAAATGATCAAATGGAGGTAAAATGAACAAGCAGTTTATCTCAAAATATTTTTCAGCAATTGCAAAAATTGTTATTCCAATAATTGCAATAATATTTGTATACCAGTTCACTGGTTGCAAAGATGAAGTATCAAGCGAAGAAGATACTGTTGAATTAAAGAGCTCTGAAACATATAAATATCCAACAGTTTCCGGAGATGAAGAAAGTGTAACAATCAAAACTCAGGCAAAGCATTTTGATGTTAGTGAGATAAAAAGGAACTCAGATACAAATTATACTGCTGTTTACACATATAAATCAAAACCAGGTTTTGCTGGAAGAGATTATGTCGAATTAGAGACAAGAACAGGCTCCGACGGAGCAAGTCCTCCAACTGAAGTAAAAATAATTAGAATTTATTTTGTAGTTAGTAACTAATATTACAAATAAACAAAACTAATAATGCTGAAGCTTGTTAAATCTCATAGATGGTTGAATTAATTGTTCTGCAGACAGAATGTGAACTAGGGCTGATCACAATCATAGTATCCATACAAACGGTTGCTTCTCAGGCTTACAAAGCAGCTTCGCTCAACCCGATAAAATCATTGCGGTATGAGTGAGCTTTTAATATAACTCATCACCCTTTAACTCCTCTTTTTTAAAAGAGAAGGAGATATGAGAGTGATTCTTGTAATATCTCAAATCACCTGATTTCCAAAAATATAACCTCCAAAATCAAAAAAATCGGAAAATTTGACCGTTAACTCACCAGATCGACCGTTAGATAAATGGATTCCAATTTTTATTGCAATAATGAGGCTCATTTCTTAATTTGTTCCGGTTAAATTCTAATGATGCCAAGGTGATTTTTTAGGGGATATCCACTACAAAGCAATAAAAATATTTACTTATATTAACCTGGCTTACCCATTATTTTGTAATTGACTTAATGTTTACCGGTAGAAAATAATTCTGAAATTAAGACTACAAGGGAAAATATATGCTCAAAAATTACATAAAGATAGCTCTACGCAGTTTTGCACGGAATAAAAGCAATACAGTGATAAATGTTATCGGACTTGCCGTGGGAATTGCCGCCTGCCTACTCATCTTTTTAGTAATAAATTATGAACTTAGTTTTGACTCTTTCCATCATGATAAAAACAATATTTACAGAGTTGCTTCAGTTAGACATTCGCCACAGGGGAATCGATATTCATCCGGTGCCCCATTTCCGGTGGCAGAAGCTCTCCGATTAGATTATCCCCAAATAAAAGAAGTAGCTGATATTTACCAGGTGAAGAAGGCGCAGATAATAGTATCGGCGGAGAACTATACTGGTTATAAGGAAAAATTTATTGAGGAGAAGGGAGCATTTTTCTGCGAGCCCCAATTCTTTGATATCTTCAATTTTGTCTGGCTGGCAGGAAGTCCGGCAAAAAGTCTCGCAGAGCCAAACACGGCCATATTATCGAAGTCAACCGCTGAAAAATATTATGGCAACTGGAAGGCAGCCGTAGGAAGAACTATTAAGTTCCAGAACAAATACAACGTTAAGGTCACCGGTATCCTGGATGACGTGCCGGCATACAGCGATTTCCCGCTTGATGTGGTAGTTTCATATAAGACATTTGAGAACGATCAGAAGGATGACTGGGTAAGTGTGATGGGAGGTAACAACGTCTATGTCCTTTTACCATCTGTATTAAACAAAGCTCAGTTCGACTCTTATTTAAGTGATTTTGTAAAAAAACATAAACCACCGCAGTATCAAAAAGACGGGTTAATAGCTCAGCCATTGAGTGATTTACATTTTGATGACCGTTTTGACAACTTTAAACATCACACTTTTAACAAGTATTTAATTACAACGCTAAGTTTTATAGGGTTGTTTTTGCTGATAATTGCCTGTGTTAATTTTATTAATTTATCTACCGCCCAGGCAGTTAAGCGTTCGCTGGAAGTTGGAATCAGGAAGGTACTCGGGAGCACGCGGAAGCAGTTAGCCATCCAGTTCATGAGTGAAATGGCACTAATTACAGTATTTTCTGTAATAACAGCAGTAATTCTTGCAATTATAGCATTACCATTTCTAAATGACCTCATACAAACTTCTATAAAAATGGATTTCATAACTAATCCTTTAATTATTTTGTTTCTTGTTGCGGTAACAATTGTCGTTACACTTTTCTCCGGCCTGTATCCTTCTCTTGTATTGTCGGGCTTCAACCCGATTGTTGCAATAAAAGGTAAAATGTCAGTAAAAACTGTTGGCGGAATTGCTTTGAGAAGGGGACTTGTAGTTACGCAGTTTGTCATTGCACAGGTGCTTGTAATCGGAGTTTTGATTGTTATAAGCCAGATGAATTATTTTAGAAACGCACCGCTCGGCTTTAACAAAGATTCCGTTTTACTTGTGCATGTCCCGCTCGATCCTCCAAGTCAGGCAAAATTTCAGACATTAAAAAACCGCCTGGTTCAGCAGTCTGATATTAAAGATGTAAGCTACAGCACGTTCAGCCCTTCCGATGATCAGCACTGGGACAGCGATTTCAGGTTTAATAATTCAACAAAACTATCAGATTTTAATGCCGACCTTAAATGGGCAGATGTAGATTATTTTAATATGTACGGGCTTAAATTTGTTGCCGGAAGGCCATACACACAGACGGACACCGTAAGAGAATTTGTTGTTAACCAGACCTTCCTTAAAAAACTTGGAATATCCAGGCCGGAGAATATTATCGGTAAGAGATTAAACTTCTGGGGTGGGATTCTCGATGCACCGATTGTTGGTGTGATAAAAGATTTTAAATCATATTCACTGCACGATCCTGTAAAACCGGTTGTAATGGGATGCTGGAAAGAAAATTACGAATTGATGAATATAAAAATTGCTGGTTCTGATGTTAGGGGAACGCTGGCATTTATTAAAAGAAACTTTGATGAAACCTTTCCTAACTACGTTTACGAATCCAAATTCCTCGACCAGAAAATTCAAAACTTCTACGTTGCCGAGACAAGGCTGTCCGGCCTCTACTCAATATTCGCGTTCATAGCAATATTTATCTCATGCCTCGGGCTGTACGGACTGGTTTCATTTATGGCGGCTCAGAAGACGAAGGAAGTCGGCATAAGAAAGGTACTCGGCGCCTCCACAGGTAATATTCTCTACCTCTTTTCGAAGGAGTTTACAATTTTAATTATTGTCGCCTTCCTCATCGCCAGCCCTATAGCATATTACATAATGAGCAGCTGGCTGGCGGATTTCGCGTACAGGATTACTCCCGGCGTGTGGCTCTTCCTGCTTACAATACTCGGAAGTCTTACAATTGCCTGGATTACAGTAAGCTACAAGGCTATAAAAGCAGCGCATACAAACCCGGCAAAGACTTTGAAATATGAATGAGAGAAAAAGGGGATAATAAACGGCTCCCGGCCGGAATATTATTGTGCAGAGCGTATTTTTAAATAATGTGATTATAAAGCGTTTTAGAAATGTTCTGAATATATATGCAGGTGAACGCATATATATGTTCTAATAGTCAATAATCTGTGCAGTATAAGTAATAGTTATTGATATACTGGGGATTTATTAAGTTGAAAAATATTGGAAAGTTTACAGGCTGGTATTTCTTAAGTCTTGTGATATTGGGAGTAGTCAGCTCCTTAATTAACTATTACCAAAGCGGGCTTATTCATATTGACTTAACCTTAATTATCTTCTTTATCCTGGGTATTTTTTAATGCAGCATAATAATAAAGCAAGAAAGGCTGCGATTGTTTTAACATCAATTGGGATTGCCATAAATGCGATACTTTTTATTATAGTATCTATAATAGGACTCAATGAGACGTTTTATTTAGCACCTTTAGATGTAAATATAACATTTAAGAATTTTACATTTTTTGGCAATGTAGTAGAAATATTGAATATAAAAGATTTTTATAGCCTTATTGTTGCGTCAATGATCTTATCTGCATTCCCATTTGCTATTTTAATTTCAGAAAAAGCTGAAAAAGAATTTACAATCAATCCTGAATCTAATTAACCCGCGGTAGGCCTTTTATAAAACTTTTACATAAAAGTGATCTTTTAATATATTTAGTTCAGAAAAAAGAATGGAAAATTATAGGCTGTAAAGCAAATCTTATATAGTAGAGAGGCAATATGCGAATTGCAGTATTTGGTACAGGTGGGGTGGGTGGTTATTTTGGCGGGCGGTTAGCCCAGGCCGGTGAGGATGTTGTGTTCATTGCCCGCGGTGAGCACTTAAAAGCACTGCAAATGCACGGCCTAAGGGTAGACAGCACAAAGGGAGATTTTATTATACATCCGGTAAAGGCAACCGGCAACCCGGCTGAGATTGGCGCGGTAGATGTGGTTCTAATTACGGTTAAAGCCTGGCAGGTGCCAGAAGTAACAAAAGATATACGCCCGCTGATCAGGCCCGAAACGGTTATAGTTCCATTGCAGAATGGGGTCGAAGCTCTCGCTCAGCTTGCAGAAGTATTCGGCAATAAGCGCGTAATTGGTGGATCATGTTCGATTATCAGCTTCATTAACGGACCCGGCCACATCCGCCATACTGGTGGTGACCCTTTTATACAGTTCGGAGAACTGGACAACATATCCAGTGAGCGTGTCGAAAAACTGCGCCGGACGTTCGCGCTGACCTCAGGATTGAGGGTTGAGGTTCCTCCCGATATTCAAATTGCTTTGTGGAAAAAGTTTTTGTTCATTGTTTCCTGGGGTGGTGTGGGGGCGGTAACGCGAAGCCCGATTGGAGTTTTTCGCAGCCTGCCCCAAACACGTCAAATGTTACAGCGGGTGATGCAGGAGATTTTTAATGTTGCCATGGCTCACGACATCGCTCTTCCTCCTGATACTGTTAGTAAGACATTAAGTGTTATGGATGGCTTTTCACCTAACAGTACAGCATCAATGCAGCGGGATATTATGAGTGGCCGTCCTTCAGAACTGGAGGCGCAGAATGGCGCAGTAGTCCGTTTCGGTCAAAAAGTGGGAGTGGATACGCCGTTGAACACCTTCATCTATCATAGCCTGTTACCAATGGAATTAAAAGCAAGAGGAAGGCTGGATAATCAGGAAAGTTAAGAAGTTGTATTCCCCGTAATTCAGTGAAATATTTTTTATTATTTATAATAAATAAAATGTATTATAACCCGCAAATCCCCGCAGAGCGGGACAGGCAAACGGACGCCCCCTCATTTGTACAATTATCGTCTTTGATTAAACTTCGTTACATCCGCCAGTAATTAGTAAATCCTTTTATTTTGCCCTGTATTACCCAATTGAGTGTATATGTTGGGTAGTGTCTCAATTTCACTTTTTTATATAATTAGCTATTTGTCATTCTGAATTTATTTCAGAATCTGCTAAAATTAAGAGATCCCGAAACCAGTTCGGGATGACATAAAGTGAAATTTAGACACTACTATCTTTTGTCAAGCGATTTCTTAAGCACAAAAATGAGTACATTATTTTCTTGATAATGATTGAAAGAAGCTATAGCCATTATTTGTCTTAAGAAAAGGAAACGATATGAGCAATTTAACATTTGGAGTTATTGGTACTTCAAAAAAAGTAGATGAGCGCCGTATACCAATCCATCCGGAACATTTGCTGCGTCTTCCGGAAAAAATCCGAAAACAACTGATATTTGAAAAAGGATATGGTGAACCATTCTATATTGAAGACTCAGAACTTGCTGCTCAAACCGGTGGTATTGCTTCACGCAAAGAAATTTTAACGGATATTGGAAATGTAATTCTTGCCAAGCCTGTTTTAGCAGATTTTCAGGAACTCCGCGAAGGTGGAATTCTCTGGGGTTATCCGCATTGTGTGCAGCAATTTGATCACACTCAAACAGCTATAGATCGCAAACAGACACTTATTGCCTTTGAAGATATGTTTGTTTGGGGTCCGGTCGGACAGATTGGTCGTCATACATTTTACAAGAACAATGAATTGGCCGGCTATTGTGCAGTTTTACACGCCTTGCAACTAAAAGGGCTCGATGGTCATTACGGAAACCAGCGAAAAGTAATCATTTTCAGTTTTGGCGCGGTCAGCCGCGGAGCTATATATGCTCTTAAAGCGCGCGGGTTTAAGGATATCACAATTTGTATTCAGCGTCCCGATCACGAAGTTCGTGAGGAGGTTCTCGATTGTCACTATGTTCGTATTCATGATGGTAAAGATGGTGAATCCCGTATGATGATAATTGAACACGATGGAAGTAAACGGCCGTTGACTGATTTGATCAGCGAATCTGATATTATTGTAAACGGCACTTTCCAGGAACCTGATAATCCGCTCATGTTTGTAAGCGAAGAAGAAGGTTCATATCTAAAACCGGGCTGCCTGATAATTGATGTCAGTTGCGACGAGGGGATGGGATTTTATTTTGCCAAACCAACTACTTTCAAGAATCCCATGTTTAAGGTTGGAAAAGTTGATTACTATGCCGTGGACCATTCACCAAGTTATCTTTGGGAAAGTGCTTCGCGGTCAATCTCTGCCGCTCTCATTGTCCATTTACCGACTGTGGTTGGCGGGCGTGATAAATGGCAGGAAAATGAGACCATTAGGCAGGCGATAAATATTGATGCAGGTGTGATTCAAAAACCAAATATTATATCTTTTCAAAAGCGACAGCAGGCATATCCACATGCACCTATTGGCAATGGGACGAACTGATGAACGGATTTTTTCTCCTCCAGCAGAACCGCAAGTAAGGCGGACTAGCCGTACATAAGAGAGGTAAACCGGGCCACCATAAATAATAGTGAATTTCCTGAAAAGATTTTAAATTACCATAACTTTATTCCATTTTATTTACTTCTCATTAAAGGGGGGCCTTTCAATGACTAATGAACGATCAGGTTTACCCTGGCTGATTGGCGGAAGTTTTCTGGCGTTAATTTTATCACCTCTCATTGTTATTCTTACCGGTAATGAATCTTACTATACTTTAATTCTATTCCCTTTGATATTGCTACTATGGTTTTTTACAAGGTTTTCAAAAATCTTAATGGGCATACGTTGGGGAAATGGTCCTGCGTATGCGCTTGCAATTTTATATCCCTTATTTGTTATGGGACTGACAGGTTTAATTGTCTGGGGATCCGGCGGCATCCAGGCAAATAGTATTCCGCTGCCCCGCATTGCGTCGAATTTAGCAATTATGTTTTTAATGACTTTGCTATTTGCATTAATAACCGAGGAGTCTTTCTTCCGCGGGTGGCTTTGGGGAATGCTGGAAAATCGCAATACTAATCTGTGGTTAATTTTAATCTGGACAGGCGGACTGTTTAGTGTATGGCATTTTGCAATAAACTTTGTCATGCCGAATATGAATATCGCTTCATCGGTTGTCCCGGTATACCTGGGAAATCTTTTTCTCCTTGGTATTAATTTCGGGTTGCTCCGTAAGGCTTCCGGTTCCATTATTGTTCCTTCCGTTTCTCACGCTTTATGGAATGCATTACTTTACAATCTGTACGGGCTAGGGAATAATACCGGGGCACTGGCTGTTTCATCGTATCAATTATTTGATCCGGAAAGAGGAATACTTGGTCTTGCATTAAATATTCTCTCTGCAGGTTTTCTCTGGCTGTTCATCAATAAAAAACAAAACGTAAAAATAATTGAACAGGTAAATACCGTTTAAGATCATAACTAATGTCCGTCGGTCTGTAATTATATTGTTGACAGCCCCGGCATAACAAATTAAATTAGAGCCTAATTTTCAGATATTATTTTTAAATCAGGCGAATTAATAAACTCAACGTCATAATACCAGGGACTGAATATGGGCAAAGATTATTTCCGGAATAAATCAAAGGATTATGAAAAGGATGAGAACAGGGTAAACAATGTAGATAATATAGCGCAGGCTGTCCGCGAAAATGTGAAACTCGAAAAATCCATGTGCATCATGGATTTTGGCTCAGGCACAGGCTTGCTGCTCGAAAAAATTGCACCGTTTGTAAGAAAAATTACCGCGGTGGATATATCAAAGTCTATGAACGCCGAGCTCGGGGCTAAGCGAGATAAACTTGGCTGTGAGCTCGAGATTGTCGAAATGGATCTGTCGAAATCGAAGCTGGATAAAAAATTTGACGGGATAATGTCATCGATGACAATGCACCACGTGGAAGACATTCAATCTATGTTCAATGATTTTTACAATATGCTTAATGAAAACGGGTTCCTGGCAATTGCCGATCTCGACAGGGAGGACGGCACATTCCATAAAGAGGATACCGGTGTATTTCATTTCGGGTTTGACAGGGACTTTATTTTAGAAGCCGCCGGAAAAGCCGGGTTCAAAAACCTGCAGATTATCTCAGCCAGTACTGCCAATAAACCCTACGGAAAGTACCCGGTTTTTCTGCTTACAGGAAATAAACACTGACCTTTTATCAATATTTTCTGGCAAACATTGATTTATTTGTTTTATTTTGTAAATAAATAGTATTGCAGGGGCAGGATATTAAGAAATATTTCAGGTACAAAATGAACAGATTGGGCTGGTCAATTATAAGAACTGCAACATTCATTCTTATCGGACTGATGAACACTGTATTAATCCGCCCGGAAGATATCGGTTCGTGGAAAAATTACGCAGGGTATTTCTTTTTGCTGATGGCGGTTGTTGACGTTTATTTTAGCGTGAGGAATTTTGTAAAGAGAAGAAACGATGTGAAAAAATAGACAATTGAACGCGAAGGTAAGACTTATTCTATAAGTTAATTAAAGGGGGAGGGGATGGATAAGTTCAAAGGTATAATAGACGACAAATATGAAGCGGTTATAAAGGAATTCCAGGGCGTCATCAGTTTCGGCTATGTAATTCTTATAATCCTGGGGATGATATTTGAGAGTATTTACTACAGCCAGTTCGGAATTAATATTTTCAAGTATTCAGGTATTCTCGATTTTCTCCTTGTACCGTTCCGCCGCCCAGTTGTACTGATCATTCTGCTGGGAATATTTCTGTTTTCCTATTTATACTTCATTGCATTATACGACTTCCTGAAGAAAAAATATCCCGGGATTCACAAGTCAGTTTTTCGTGGTGTAAATGCCGGAGCAGGTAATTTCAAGTTACGCATAAAATGGCTTATAATATTTTTTATAGTCACTACCACCGAATGGGCATATGTAACAAGCAAAAAGGAAAAGGAAGTGCTCTTCAAAAAGGACGTTGATATTTCAATCGAGTATGATATCAGCGGACAAAATTCTGTTAAAGGTAAACTGATCGATAAGAATGACCTGAATATTTTTATCCTAGATAAGGATAACCTGGTGCAGATTATTCCCGCCAATTCAAATATAATAAGGATCAGGTCTGTGGATTAAATCTTGACTATACGAAATGGATTGCAATTGTTGTCCAATTTGAGGAATATATTTAATGAATAATAAATACTCTTTTTCTAAGGGTGATTAAAATGAGAGGGAAATATTTCAATATGTTTTTGCAGGTAGCCGCTTTCCTGCTTCCCGTTTATTTTGTTTTTTATCCAGCTCTAAATGAAAATCCAAATGACCCCTTCATTAAATCTCTTTGGCGCTTTACTATTTGCAGGTTCTGTTTTTATGGAATTGCGGCACTTATAATATTTGTTTTGTAATTATATAAGGAGTCAGTATCATGTCAAAGGTACTCATTCTGTTGATGATAGCTTGCGGTGCCATCTCTGGGCAAACTTCACATAAGCAGGTGGAAAAGAAATTTCCACTTAACTCTGCTGATGGACTTGAATTAGTCAATGTTAAAACCGAGGTAGTAAATTACCATGGTAAAACAGGCCTGCAGGTAACCGCGGCGGATGAGTACAAAAAGGGAGAGACTCTGGTCATTATACCGGAAGTTTATTTTAAGGATGGTGTAATTGAGCTTGAATTAACCGGCGAACCCGCACCTGATGCGTCACCTGAAATGCGTGGATTTGTTGGAGTAGCTTTTCGCGTAAACGCGGATGATTATACACGCTATGAGAGCTTTTATATCCGGCCAACAAACGGCAGGGCTGATAATCAATTACAGAGAAATCATTCAACACAATATGTCTCTCACATGGAGTATCCCTGGTTCAGGTTAAGGAAAGAAAGTCCCGGTATGTATGAATCTTATGCTGATATGGTGCCGGGCGAATGGACTAAAGTGAAGATTGTCGTTAAAGGTAAAACAGCAAAATTATTCCTGCACGGAGCGGAACAACCCTGCCTTATCGTAAATGATTTAAAACATGGACTTTCGAGCGGGAAGATAGCTTTATGGATGCATTTTTCTACCATAGGCCATTTCAGGAACCTGGTTATTACTCCGGAATAAGAGGAATATCAGACGACTAAATATTATCTGTACAAAATTATTCTCACCATAAGGTCAAATAAACGCTTATTTATATTTTCTGCTGTATATTAACAATTGTTTTTGTCGGGCGACTTCTGAATTTATTGACTAATTATTATTTACTTTAGGACCGATGCTTTTGGATAATAAAAAATGCCTGTTAGTTATTGATGTTTAAAAAGGAATGTTCAGCCTTTCCCTGGAAATATTTAAAGGTAAAAAGATACTCGATAATATTCATTCTCTTATTGAAAAAGCCCGGTCGGAAAAAGCACTTATTGTATACATTCAATACTGCGGGAAAGAGAACAGTCCATTTTATGAAGGAACCGATGGATGGAATATTCATCCGCATGTAGCACCGGGAATTAATGACATAGTTCTGCATAAAAATCTCCCGGATTCATTCTAGGAAACTTTGCTTGACGAAAAATTAAAAGGCAATGGAATAAATGAGCTTGTTATTTGCGGACTGGTAACGGAAGGTTGTGTAGATACGACAATCAGAAGGGCATTTAGTCTCGGATATAATGTAGAAGTGGCGCGTGATTGTCATAGTACAACAGACAACAGCGTAATTTCCGCGGAGCAGATTATAAGACATCATAACCAGGTCTTTAAAATATTTTCAACTGTACAATATTGGCAGGATATAAATTTTAAAGACTGACCGGCAATTTAACGGACCTTATTGTGGGCGGTGAAATAGTATTGGACAGCTGCTATATATTAATGAGCCACTTTTGTTCCATTGTAATGACTGCGCAAAAGAGTGAAAAGCAATCGAGACAAAAAAATAAAAATCTGCTTTCGGTAGTTAGGTTTAATCAATTAATTATTTGTATTTGCTTATTAGAGGTTCTTCAGCTTAAATTAAACATTATAATAATGGCGAATGATATATAGATACATCCGGAGAAAGTGATTTTAAATACCGGGAATAATTATGACTAATAAAAATTGGTTTAAAATGTTATTGACCGTATCATTTATAATACTATGTGTCCTGAATTTTATCAGGATAGATTCGTTGTCGCATTCGGCAAGTGATACGCTGAGACCGTTTTTTATCCAGACAGTTATTTTAATATTATTACTTATTGCGGTTTATTATTTAACCGGGAAGAAGAAAAATATCATATCAAAAAAATAAAATCCGGTAAAAGGGCACAGCCTAACCCTTTTATTGAGTATAATTCTGACAGTTAAGCCTATAAAACAGAACTTTACCCGAAAACAGTTTGTTAAAAAACTAAATTACATATCCTATTCTCAAACCATAAGAAGGTGTATATGTCTAATTTTATTTCCCGCTACGGCCTTTTCGTTGTGATCGGCGCGATAGTTGTTCTCATAGCAGTCAACGGCCTTTTCTCTTCATCCCCGGTCGTGATAGCCTTACAGGTAATTGCTGTCGGCATCAACATATGGGCGCGGCGTTCGTTCCCGGCTAAAACATTTCGTATTGATGCGACACCAACAGCGCAGACCATTATCCGCCGCGGTCCGTACACGTTGATCCGCCACCCGATGTATTCTTCCGTGTTGCTGATTATCTGGTCGGGGGTGTTATCCCATATTTCTTTGTTGACTGTAGTGATCGGTCTTGGAGCAACTATTGTTTCAGTTATTCGTATTATTTCTGAAGAGCGTTTTCTTCGCGAACGTTACCCGGACTATGCAGAATATGTAAAAACGACAAAGGCAGTAATTCCTTACCTGGTTTGAGAGTTGTTTCAGGATATGATTATAACATCTGATTTACCCGGAGCAGATTATAAATAATTATAAGCGGGTTTTAAAATATTTTCACTGTAAAAGAATGGTGGACATAATTTCTAAATAGTATTAACAATGGAGGAGTCTATGCGGGAAAAAGATGGATTTGAAGAACCTGAATTACCACCAATGATGGCGCAGGATTATTCAGAAGCTGATGACTGGCCGGGATATTTCATTGCAGTGCTTGGAAAACCCGCACGCGATACAACTATTGCAGCTCTGGATCATTTTGAAAAGGAGGGCTTTTCAAAAGGATTTGCCGTTGATATTGCTGCCGGTGAAGGACGCGATACACTTGAAATATTGAAACGTGGCTGGCGTGTGGAAGCAACGGATGGACATCCGGAAGCTTTCAAGCATTTATGGTCGCGCGTTCCGGAAATTTCAAAGCCGGATTTAAAGACTATAGTGATTGACTTTTTAGATACGCAAATTCCACAATGCGACCTGGTTAACGCCAGCTTTGCATTACCGTTCTGCAAACCGGGTGATTTTCCTGGGCTCTGGACTAAAATCATCGCGGCAATTCGCCCGGGAGGCCGTTTTGCCGGACAGTTCTTTGGGGATCGCGATTCATGGTCCTCAATGCCGGACCGGATGCATCACTCTCAGGAAGAAGTATTAAAACTGCTCGATGGTTTTGAAATCGAAATGATGCGGATTGAAGAAAGAGATGACAAGCCGGAAGTGCGCAAGCCTAAACACTGGCATATGTTTCATGTTGTAGCGAAGAAGCATTGATACACTAAAAGGATCGGGGCAGTAAGATTTTTAGAGCGCTGTTTTATATTTATGCGCTGATTCAATCTCCCAGGTTATAATGGGAAAAGTGAATATTCCCGGGAGCGCGCATAAGCCCAATCAACCGCTTATTTAGTCTATCTGCTGTATATCAACAATTGTTTTTTTGCCACCCAATTAAAACTTACCTTAAATTATGATTATTACTAAGAAAATTAATCCCTTTCCCCGAACTTTAGTTAAATACCACAAGAGGTCTTTATGAATTTTAAATCAGCTTACAGCTATATAATTATGGCTTTTATTTTGAGTGTTTCTGTATTTGCCCAGCAGAACAATTCAATATTAGTCGGTAATATCGGTCCTGGCGAAATACACTCCGAAGCATTTTCTCTTAAGGGGGACGCAAATATTCAAATTACAGGTGAAGCAGCAACATTTAGTAACAGACACGGAAGCTGGTTTTTAGATTCGAACGACAAAGGATGGTCGAATAATTTAATGTTTTATTGCTGGATACTTGATTCAAAAACCAGAAGAGTTGTATGGCATTCATTGGAAAAATATCCACAGATAAGAACTTCAGAAAGCACTGATTTTATTTCTATTAACAGCAAAATTGATCTGCCTGAAGGTAATTATGAAGTTTATTATGCTTCAGCTAAAATGAATTATAGCTATAATAATAACAATAATGATTTCATAGACTGGGTGAGTGATTTCTTCGGATTTAATTCCACCCAGTTTAGAAGTAAATACAAGGATAAACTGAAAGTAAAGGTCACCGGGCCGGCAGGAGTTTTTAGTCCTGTTAATATTGAACAATTAAGGAAAGATTTTCTGAGTTCATCAATTGTGTTAATGGAAGAAGCCGGAAACAATAAATCTTTCTCAAAAGGATTTTCGCTTAAAGGTGACACAAAGTTAAAAATTTATGCAATTGGTGAAGCAAGAGAAAATTCAACTTTCGATTATGCCTGGGTATATGATGAAGTGAAAAATAAAATAGCATGGCAAATGGACTGGAAGAACACTGAATATGCCGGCGGAGCAAAGAAAAATATTATATTTGATAATTACGTCTACCTGCCCGAAGGAACCTATACCGTTCATTATGTTACCGATGACTCGCATTCATATCAAAGATGGAATTCATTCCCGCCGAATGATCCTGCATTCTGGGGAGTTGCGGTTTTCCCGGCAACAGAAAAAGACAGGGCTAATGTTATACCTTTCAGAGAAGAGGATGCAGTAAGGCCTGTTGTTGAGTTAACGAGGATTGGAGATGATAAACTTGTATCGCAGGGTTTGCGCATCAAACAACCACTCAAAGTGCGTGTTTTATGTCTCGGTGAGTCAACAGGCAGAAATGAATACGCAGATTATGGATGGATAATAAATGCTGATACCCGTGAAACTGTCTGGACTATGAATGGAAGAGAAGCAGTGAATGCAGGCGGTGCAGAAAAAAATAAAATGATTGATGAAACAATTAATCTTAAACCCGGAAATTATATTGTCTATTATGCTACGGATGGTTCACATGCTTATGACGACTGGAATGCTGCCAGGCCTTATGATCCTGAAAAATGGGGAATTACAATCTGGACAAATGATAATAAAAGTAAATCTTTAACTGAATCGTTTTCTGCAGATAATTATATAAGCAAAGATGTAGTCGCACAGATTATCCGTGTTAGAAACAATGAACATATTAAGAAAAGGTTCGAACTGAATAAAGAGACAAGACTAAGAGTTTATGCCTTAGGTGAAGGTTCGGGAAATAGTTTAGCTGATTTTGGGTTTATTAAAAACTCTGAAACAGGCAGAACTGTCTGGGACATGTCATACAGAAGAACAGAACACGCAGGCGGCGCAAGAAAAAACAGAAAAATTAATGAAGTCATAACTTTACCAAAAGGAAGCTATGTTCTTTATTACGAAACTGATGGTTCACACTCATACGGTGACTGGAATGATAATCCACCGACAGACCAGGAAGATTACGGTATTACTTTAAGCTACGTGAAATAGGCACTGTTCCTCTCCTTTTTTGCCGTTCGGTAACAGATAATAGCTTTTGTTACCGGACGGCTTTTAATCTTTCCTTCAAAATATCATTCAATCCCAGGCAATTTCAGGATATATGCACCCATTTCAGCGGTAAATATAAAAAAACTCGTCATTAAGGCAGTAATTGGCAGGCTCTAACCCTAACTTTTTTCTGCTTTGACAAGTCTAATTATTATGTAATAATAATAGCCGGGTAGTAATATGATCAAGAATTACATGAAAATTGCGCTCAGGAATATTAAGAAACATAAATTATTTTCGTTTATCAATATTCTCGGTCTGGCTATCGGAATAGCCTGCAGCATATTAATTATGCTGTATGTTAATTATGAATTAAGTTATGATACATACAACATTAAGGCCGGCAGAACATACAGGCTGGCGGTAAGCGCGCTTGTTGGCAACACTAAAATTCACCAGACCTACTCTTCCGCAATAACATTTCAAAAGCTTCTTCAGGATTTTCCCGAGATTGAAACGGGAGTGAAGTTTTGCAAGCTTGGGCAGCTCCCGGTTTACATCGGTGATAAGATATTTTATGAAATAAAAAATTACGCGGTCGATTCCACTTTTTATGATATCTTTTCAGTCCACCTAATCCGGGGAAATCCAAAGACGGTTTTAAGGGAACCTAATTCAGTTGTATTGTCAAAAAGCGCTGCTCTAAGGTATTTCAACAGCCTGGACGTAATAGGTAAAATTATTATACTGGATTTCACCGACGAATTCGGCAGGGTCAATTTCAAGGTAACGGGTGTATCGGAAGATATGCCGCAAAACTCTCATTTCCATTATAACATGCTCGTCTCCCTGACCAGTTTCCCTTCATTATTAAACAATAAGGGCTGGTCGGCAAATAACTTTATATCATACATTGTTCTGAAAAAAGGAACTTCCAAGGACGAATTTGATGCTAAGCTGAAGGATTTCACCAGGAAATATATGGGCGGCACACAGTATGATGCGTGGGTCGCTAAAGGTAATTACTGGGTATATTATTTGCAGCCTCTTACGGACATCCATTTAAATTCTGATCTTAATGGTGAATTTGAGTCCGGGGGCAACAGTACATATGTTTACATATTTTCCATAGTCAGCATTATAATACTGCTTATTGCCTGCATAAATTTTATGAATCTTTCCACCGCGAGATCTTCATTAAGGACAAAAGAGGTCGGGCTGAGGAAGGTCGTTGGTTCCGGCAAGAAAAGAATAATATTCCAGTTTTTAGTTGAGTCAATAATAATGGGCTATATTGCTTTGGTTGCAGCCCTGATAATTGTTGAAATTCTTTTGCCATTCTACCGCAATTTCGTCGGTAGTGATATAAGATTTTTATTTTTCGATAACTTTTATGTTATGCTGTCATTACTTCTGCTGGGATTATTCGTAGGAGTGATTTCGGGATTTTACCCGTCATTCGTATTATCATCTTTCCAGCCGATAAGAATGCTGAAGAATGAGGTGGAACAAAGGTCAAATAAAATCTCATTCAGGAACATACTTGTTGTTTTTCAATTCGCTATTTCAATAATATTAATCGCGGGGACAATTATAATATATAAACAACTTCAATTCCTGCAGAGTAAAAATCTCGGGTTCAGCAAAGAACAGATCCTGGTGGTAAATAACCCAGGGTCACTCAGTAAAAATTTAGAAACGTTTAAACAAGCTTTGCAAAACTATAATAATATTATGGACGTGTCGGGATCAAATACGATTCCCGGCAAGAGCTTTAGCAATATAGGGTTCGGGGCGGAAGGTGTTGATAATTCATTTACGCTGAATATATGTAGCTGCGATTATAAATTCGCAAAGACTTTGAAACTTAAAATTGCCATAGGAAGATTTTTTTCAAAAGAATTTCCGGCGGATTCAAGCGCTATAATAATTAATCAAAAGGCTGCACAACTACTCGGATGGAAAAATCCTCTTGGTATGAAGATCAATAACTGGGGGAAGCAAAGGAGAGACTTTCACGTAATCGGAGTAATAAACGATTATAATTATGAATCCCTTCACCAGGAGATAAGGCCGATGGCCTTGTTCCTGAATGGTGGATATTATTCAGATACGGAACAATTCATTTCAATACGACTTAAAACCGGTGATTTACCCGGTACTATCAATTATGTACAAAGCACCTGGAATAAATTTGCCCCCGGCGCTCCGTTTGAGTATTCCTTCCTGGATAAGGATTACTATAACCTTTATCTGAATGACAGAAAGACTATGGATTTATTTACTATATTCTCCGTACTGGCGATATTTATAGCGTGCCTTGGACTTTTCGGACTGGTTTCTTTTACTACGGAACGAAGGACAAAAGAAATTGGAATAAGAAAAATCCTCGGGGCATCAATATCAGGAATTATATTTATGCTTATTAAAGAATTTACAAAATGGGTTTTAATTGCAAACATACTTGCACTGCCTTTGGTATATTACCTAATGAAAAACTGGCTGAAGGATTTTGCTTATCATATCAACTTAACTGTATTCCCGTTTATTTGTGCTGGTTTAATTACAATATTTATTGCAATAATAACTGTAGGTTATCAATCAATTAAATCTGCAATTTCAAATCCTGTTGAATCGCTGAGATATGAGTAGGGAGATCATAAACTAATGCATCAGGATAAATTCAAAGCATCGAACGTCCTGTAGCTCTTTTAAACTGAAGTTAGAACAAAATATCTGTTGACAATTACAAGCATTTTATTTAATTAAAAATAGTACTGTTAAATTGAATTGTGAGGAGGAAATGAAAAGACAATTATTTATTCTTGCATTTACATTATCATTTGTCCTTATAGGTTGTTCAGATACTAAAAACGAGGACATTTCAGGTCCCGACAAAACCAATGAAATCTTATCAAACCCCGGTAAAATAGACGGAACTTATCAATATTCCGGATATGATGCTGATGGAAACCTTTTATCCAAAGGTACAATTACTTTAAATGTTAAGGATACTGTAATAAGCGGTTCCCGGAATCTTAAAGGAATTGGTTATGAAAGCGGTACTGGTGAAATATCCGGATATATAGATAATAATAATGTTACAATTAATCTTACCCCTAATTCAATTGGTCAGTTTATTCTTAAGGGGAAAATAAGTAACGGAAATCTTACCGGCGATCGTTTACTGGATACAGGTACATCAATAGTTGTTAGAAATGAAGGTACATTTAAGGCCGAAATAATTTCACAGTAGCAATGTTTAATAAGATCTGAGGTTTATTCTATCAACAATTAAACTATATTTTTTAGTTTATTTTTATTCAAAGGCAAAAACCATCCAATCGTTACCTTCGAAAATCAATTACCATTCATTTATAATGAATCTAAGTAAATAGTATTTTGTTTTACTGGGAAAAAACAATAAATGCTCTGCGGCCCGGTTATTTACATTTCAATTTATTAACTGTTCATTTACGTACACTCATGTCTGTTACCGGACGTTTTTTCGTTAGATCTTCTCCAAATTAGCCTGTTTTAGAGGCATTCCTTAAATAATCACCCGGCAGTCAAAGGCATAAAAATTGATTTACTAAACAAGAGTATATAATTGCTGCATTTTAAAAGGGTGGGCTGATGTTTAGGAACCATTTGTTATCCGTAATCAGAAATCTCCGGAGAAAAAAGTTTTATACGTTTATCAACGTTGCGGGACTTTCTATCGGGATATTTTCAGCGATACTTATTTCAATAATTCTATTCTACGAATTCAGCTTCGATAAATACCAGCCCGGTTTCGATAACACCTACAGGGTTTTATTAAAGACCGTTGCATACGGGAAGACTGGAGAAACACCGGCAATGCCGTACCCTCTGCCTGATTACCTTAAGGTTAATTTCCCGGAATTAAAATACAGCGCGATTATAGACGCAAATTTCGGCGATGTAGAAATTGCAGTTAAAAACAGCGCTGGTTCAATAGACCGTTACCTCGAAAAAGAAGGGGCGGCCTTTGTGGGGGACGATTTCTTTAAAATGTTTAGATACGATTGGATAACAGGGAATGAGGCTTCCGCTTTTTCAAAAAACAACACCGTTGTCCTCTCGGAATCACTGGCAAAAAAGTATTTCGGCAGTGAAAATCCGATCGGGAAAACCCTTATTCTTGACAACAGCCGCACACTCGAGGTCACCGGAATAGTGAAAGATCCGCCTCCAAACACCGAGTTTCCGCTCAGTATGATAATTTCTTACAACCACACCACACCGAAAAGATGGAGCGATAACTGGACGAGCCTACCGGCAAGCGTACAATGCGTGGTAAATATTGTTCCCGGCACAAATATAGACGAGCTCATTAAAAAAATAGACAAACAGATTCAGCCGAGAATGAACGAGGAAGGAGAAGAATACTACCTGCAGCTTCAGCCTTTATCGGAGGTCCATTTTAACGACAGCTTATACAGCATATCACAATCTACCATTTCAAGGGATAAATTGTATGCTCTCGGAATAATCGGTTTCCTGGTTCTGCTGATAAGCTGCATAAATTACATTAACCTGAACACCGCGCTTTTATCGAAGAATTCGGTAGAAATCGGAATCAGGAAGGTGCTGGGGGGCACGAGGAGACAGATTTTTGGGAGGTTTTTGCTTGAAACAGGCGTAATTACATTTTTAAGTTTCGTTGTGGCCGGTATTTACCTCGAATTATTTCTCCCGGAGATAAGTGGATTGACAGGGCTCCACCTTAATAAAAGTTTAATTGATCCGGCTCAATTTCTTTTATTTTCAGGGATTATCGCCTGTTTCATCGTAATTTTCGGAGGAGGTTACCCGGCCCTGTTTATGTCAAAATCAGACCCGGTTCAGGCCATAAAAAGCAACATTAATTTTTCGCATAAAAAAACCGGGTTTTCGCTCAGAAAGGTACTGGTCGTGCTCCAGTTTGGAATTTCCCAGGCGCTGATAATTGCTACTCTTATCGTCCTTTCACAGATCAATTTTTTGAAGACGGCCGATATGGGATTTGACAAAAAGTCCATAGTGGAGGTGCCTCTCCCTGTGAGGGATTCTCTTAAAATTAGCACATTCAAAAGCGAACTTCTCGGCAGCAGCCTGGTACAAAATGTAAGTTTTTCGAGTACCGGGACGGCTTCAACAAACAGGTGGAGAGGAACGTGCGAGGTGAAACTTAAGGAAGAGATTAAGAAATATAATTCAATGATAAAATTTATTGATCCGGATTTTCTCCGTACATACGGATTAAACCTGGTTGCGGGGCGCAACATCAGGAATAATTCAACCGAAAAGACATTTATCGTTAACCAGGAATTTGTCAGGCAGCTCGGCTTCGGGAAAGGCTATGATAAGGCTCTCGGACTAACAATAAATATTTGGGGTGATGGAGGGAAAATTATAGGCGTGATAAAGGATTTTAACGAATCGAGCCTGCACGATAAAATTGAGCCGCTGGTCATGACATCGGCAAGGAAGATATTTAATATTGCAGCAGTTAAACTTGCCCCGGGTCAGGCGGAAAAAGAACTGGAGATGATAAAGACGAAATGGACATCAATTTTTCCGGAAAATATTTTCGATTACAGTTACCTTGACCAGTACATAGATTCCTTTTATAACGATGACGCAAAAATCCTGACATTTCTTTACGTTTTCAGCGGACTTGCAATATTTCTGGCCTGCCTGGGATTATTCGGGCTTGTTTCGTTCCTCACGGTGAACAGGACGAAGGAAGTCGGAATAAGGAAGGTGCTCGGGGCAAGCGTTCCGTCTTTACTTAAACTGCTGTCGCGTGATTTTCTACTGCTCGTGCTTTTATCAGGTATAATATCCTGGCCTATTGCTTATTATTTTATGAATAAATGGCTTGAGGATTTTGCTTACAGGATAAATATCGGTGTATCGGTTTTCATACTTACAACTTTACTTTCGCTTTTCATAGCATTTTTAACAATGGCATACCAGGCATTAAAGGTTGCAAAATCGAATCCGGTTAAAGCATTGAGGTATGAGTAAAATTATAAATTAAGGTACGTATGCTAAAAAATTATTTAAAAATTGCTTTTAGAAATCTTTTCAAATATAAATTATATTCTTTTATTAACATACTTGGTTTAGCCCTCGGTATTGGTATAACAATATTGATCTATCTTTATATTAAAAATGATTTTAGCTATGATGATTTCAATAAAAAAGGAGATAGAATTTACCGGGTTATAAGTCAAAGATATGAAGAAGATGGTACTTCGAGGGGATATGATGCATATTTCCCGATTCCTTTTGGTCCTGATCTTAAAGCTGAGATGCCGGAAATTGAAGAAGCTATCAGATTCAGTACGATAACTACTTTTGTAAAAAGCAAAAAAGTTATTGATGAAAATGAAATATTGATGGCAGACAGGCCTTTCTTTAAGACTTTTACTTATAATTTTAAATATGGAAGCGCCGAAAAAGCATTGGACGATCCGTATTCAATTGTTTTATCAAAGGATGAATCTAAAAAATATTTTGGTAAAGAAAACCCGGTTGGGGAAAGTATTGAAGTTCTTCTTGGCGATAAATACGTACCACTTAAAGTAACAGGTGTCCTTGAAAAGATTCCATCTAATTCTTCCCTGGATTTTAAGTTTTTAGTTCCTTACGACCTTTTAAGATCATTTGAATGGTACCGGGAAAGGGAGCACAAATATAACAGCTGGAATTCCCCGACCTGGGTATTATTAAAGAAAAATGCTGATGTAAAAAACCTGGAATCAAAAATGACAGGGTTTTGGGAAAAACATATGGGTGATAGATTCGCCGCCCAACGTGCCCGCGGAGATTGGAAATTTGATTTCCAGCCAATAAAGGCAATTTTTCAACCACTTTCAGATGTGCATCATGCAGAATTAAGGTACTCAGGCATTGCAAAATATTCCGATATCTTATACTCATATATTTTGATCGGGATTGCAATAATTATTTTGCTTATAGCATGTATTAATTTTATGAATCTATCGATAAGCAGAGTTTCTTCGCGATCTGCTGAAGTTGCTGTAAGAAAGATTATTGGTGCATCTCAAAAAAACCTTGTAATTCAATTCTGGGGCGAAGCTCTTTTCCTGAGTGCAATTGCCTTGCTTTTTTCATTAATATTTGTAGAACTGACCCTGCCTTTTTTTAATTCAATAATTAAAAATGATTTGACACTGAATATATTCAGCGATTGGAAAACTATTGTCGGCATTTTCAGCATAACATTATTGGCCGGTTTAATAGCAGGCAGTTATCCGGCACTGTTCATATCAACTTTAAAACCTATCCAGGTTTTAAGCAATAAACTGAAATTCGGCGGTTCAAATCTGTTAACAAGGTCATTAATTATACTTCAATATTCTCTTGCAATATTTTTTATTTCAGCTACTATAATAATGGCACAGCAGATGAATTACTTAAAAAATAGAAATCTTGGATTCGATAAAGAGCAGGTGGTGGTTGTACGCGGGAATTATCAGAAAGTTGATGCTACAAGGATACTTGGAATTTATAAAAATGAGTTTAGAAATGATGAAGATATTAACTCATTATCCGGAATTAGTTATGCTTTTACAAGAGGATATGACCAGGTAGGTTTTAAAGACAGCAAAGGAAAAGAAAAACAGGCATACGTTTACCGTATTGATGAGAATTTTCTTAGACCTGATGAAACTTAAACTATCTGCCGGACGAGGTTTTGATCTTAATTTCCTAACTGACTCAACTGATGCTGTAATTGTAAACCAGGCACTGGTTGATGAATACGGTATTACTGCTCCGGTGGGAAGCCGGCTTGATGGATTTAAAAACAGGGGTTTGAATAATCCTAAAATTATTGGAGTAGTTAATAACTTTAATTATGGTTCTCTTCAACAAAAAGTTGAGCCTTTAATTATGTATATGAGTAAAGGCAGTACTGTTAATTATATTCTTGCAAGATTAAACAAAAACAGGATCGAGGCCGGCATAAATAAGTTAAAAGACAGCTGGAATAAATTAGAACCGAATATTCCTTTCCAGTATTCATTCCTGGATGACGATATTGAAAGTCAATATGACGATACGATATTAAAACAGAGTGTAATCAATTATTCCTCTGGGTTTATTATACTGATCGCCGTATTTGGCCTTTTTGGAATGTCGGCCTACAGCACGGAAAAAAGGAAAAAAGAGATGGGAATCAGAAAAGTGCTGGGTGCTCCGTTTGCTTCATTATTAAAATTGCTTACAAAAGAGTTTATTATTCTAATTATGGCTGCAAATGTTGTTGCTTTTCCTGTTATCAATTATTGTTATGAAAAACTGGCTTGAGAATTTTGCATATCGGATTGATCTGATCAGCTTGGAATTTTATAGCTGCAGGACTAATTGCATTAATCATTTCGCTTAGCTACTATTAGTGTCCAGGTAATTAAGACAGCTAATATTAACCCGGTAAAAATGATACACTATGAATAGAATATATAAATCAATGGGTGATGAAAAATGCTAATAAATTATTTTAAAATAGCAGTAAGGAATATATTAAAGGGAAAACTTTATTCTTTTATTAATATAACCGGACTAGTAATCGGGTTAACCTCATTTATACTAATTATGCTTTATGTCCAAAATCAGTATTCCTATGATAGTTTTAATAAAAAGGCGGACAGAATATACAGGGTAAATAAAATTAATACTCCAAGTTTAGGAACTGAAGAAAGACATGCAATCAGTTCCGGAATGATGGGTCCTGCAATGGTAAAAGAATTTCCCGGAAGTTGAACAGTCAGTTCGTGTTTTACCCTGGTTTTCAGATATTTTATTTAAGAAAGATAATAAAGAATTTAAAATATCAGATGTTGTTTTTGCTGATTCAAATTTCCTAAATGTTTTTGATTATAATTTAATTGAAGGTGATTCAAGAAATGCCCTTGTTGATCCAATGTCGATTGTACTTTCAAAAGATGTGGCAAAACTATTCTTTGGAAATGAAGACCCGGTAGGGCAAATTATTTATGATTCAGACAATATCCCTTTTAAGATTACTGGAATAATAGAAAATACTCCGGAAAATTCACATCTGAAATATAATATGCTTGTATCCTGGAGTACAACAGTCAGCGGGGATGAAGGGTGGAGAATGTCCTGGGCTAATAACTGGCTTACCCAGGTTGATTATACTTATCTGTTATTGAAGCCTAATACAAATTATAAAGAACTTGATAATAAACTTTCTTCAATAATTAAACAGAATCTACCGACAAAAGCAGATCAATATAAACTTTATCTTCAACCTCTGGATGATATTTACTTAGGCTCGTCCGATCTTTTATTTACCAGAGGACACAAGGCAGGGAAATGCTTCTTATGTAAGAATATTATTATTTGCTGCTATTCTCATACTTCTAATAGCTTCTTTTAATTTTATGAACCTGACTTCCGCACGAGCTTTAAAAAAGGCAAAAGAAGTTGGAGTGAGAAAAACATTCGGTGCACAAAAGCTGCAAATAATAAAACAATTTCTCTTTGAATCACTTTTAATTACAACACTGGCAACTTTACTATCAGTTTTATTTGTCGAAATATTGATTCCTGTTTTCAATAATTTTACCGGAATTCAATTAAGAATTAATTATCAGCAATTATTCTTATTCATCATTTTGCTCACTTTAGTTGTAGGCATATTTTCAGGAATATATCCTGCAATATTATTATCACGATTCAATTCAATAAAAGTACTTAAAGGTGTTGAAGTATCCGGCAAAGGGAAAAATATTCCAAGAAAAATATTTGTAGGTGTTCAGTTTGTTATCTCCGCTTTTTTAATAACATCTACAATAATAATATTCAGCCAGATGAAATATGTTCAGAATAAGAATTTAGGATTTAATCCTGACCAGGTAATAATTCTTGAAACAGGCGGTACAAGTTTTTCAAATAAACTTGATGCTTTTAAAAATGAGCTTTTGAAGAATCAATCGATAAAATCAGCAACAGTTTCAAATTCTGTTCCCGGACAGGATATGATGAGTTACCAGATTCTTCCCGAAGGCAAACCAGATAATGTTGAATATAGTTCATCAACAATAAGAGTTGCTGATGTAAATTTTGCAAAAACTTACGGACCTGGAATTATTAGAAGGGAGGTATTTCTCTGATGAGTTTCCAACTGATAAAACTAACGGACTGGTAATTAACCAGACTCTTGCTGATCAACTTGGTTGGAAAAATCCTGTGGGTAAAAAGCTTGATATTAAAGGCGAAGTAAAAAACGGTGAAGTAATCGGTGTTGTAAAAGATTTTCATATGAATTCACTTCATCACAAGATTGGTCCCATTGTGTTTTATTTTAATCCAAAAGGCAAAGACTACTTCTATTAAAGTTAAGGCAGCAGATATATCTTCAACCATTAATTATATCAAAAATACCTGGAGGAAATTCGATCCTGAATACCCGTTTGATTATAAATTTCTTGATAAAAGTTTTGCACAGTTATATCAATCAGATTTAAAAATGATGAATATATTCGGAATATTCTCCGGGTTTGCAATTTTTGTAGCCTGTCTTGGGTTATTCGGATTGATTGCATATTCATCAGAAAGGAGAAAGAAAGAAATAGGAATAAGAAAAGTGCTTGGAGCAAATTCCAGAGGAATCATAGTACTTCTCTTCAAAAGAATATTTATTAATAATAGGAATTTCAACTTTGATCTCCTGGCCTGCTACATATTATTTGATGAACAACTGGCTGCAGGATTTTGCTTACAGAATTAATATGAATATATGGATGTTCTTAATAGCTGGATTTCTTTCTTTGGCGATTGCGTATTTTACGATGTTATACCAGGCATTGAAAGTTGCAAATTCAAACCCGGTAAAGGCATTAAGGTATGAATAATTAATTCGGGGGTAAAATGTTTCGAAATTATTTAAAAATTGCATTAAGAAATATTATTCGGCAAAAAGGGTATTCATTCATAAACATATTTGGTCTCGCAATAGCTATTTCCATGTGCATTATTAATGCTTATGTGGGTACAGGATGAATTAAGCTGGGAATCATTCCAGAAAAATAAAGATACCATTTACCGCGTAGAGCAGGACCAGCCGACATCGAAAGGCGCTTTTCATGTTAACCTGACCCCTTACCCGATGGCGCGCGCATTAGTCGATGAGATGCCGGAAGTAGAAAATTCCACCCGCTACGATTACCCCGGTACACTTTTGATGCAGCACAACGAAAAAAAATTCTACGAAAACGAAGCAAGATGCGTCGATCCATCCTTCCTTGATATGTTTACTTACCCGCTTGTGAAAGGCGATACAAAGACGGCATTAAGAAAGCCTTCCTCAATGGTTATTACGGAAGAGGTTGCTCAAAAGTATTTTGGTGATACTGACCCGATTGGTAAAACTATCACACTTGAGAATAAGTATCCATTCACTGTTACCGGAATAATGCGCAATATTCCGAAAAATACAAACCTGAATTTTGATATACTGTTATCTTTCGATTTTATTAAGACGATAGGGAAGTACTCTGAAAGATGGGGTTATAACGAAGTTACTACATTTGTAAAGCTCAATAAAAGCGCGGATGTTGCCGCGGTTGAAAAGAAAATAACGAAAATGCGGCTCGGAACACGCGCTGACACAAAATTCAAAAACGGGTATGATCCCGTTTAATTTAATGCCTTTAAAAGATTTGCGGTATTATGCCCGGTTTGGATACGGCAAAACGGTGGGAACAATACAAAACCTTTATATTTTTTCATTTCTTGCTCTCTTTATATTGATAATTGCCTGTATCAATTATATGAACCTGTCAACCGCGAGAGCGGTAAAAAGGTACAAGGAAATTGGACTGCGGAAGGTTGTTGGCGCAAAAAGAAAAAACATTATAATACAATTCTACACTGAAGCAATTATATTAAGTTTCCTGGCGGTACTCCTTTCATTAATATTTTCAGAATTCCTGCTGCCGTTATTTAACCAGATATCCGGGAAGGAATTTACAAGTGAAATATTCCTGCGGCCGTTTTTCCTGATTGATATTCTGGTAATCGGTTTAGTGACCGGCGCCGTTTCGGGGACATACCCCGCGCTTTTCCTTTCATCTTTTTCTCCGATCAGGATACTGCGGGAAAAATATAATTTCGGAAACAAAAGTTCACTCTTCAGGAAATCCCTGGTAGTTTTTCAGTTTGCACTTTCGGTTATGCTGATAATCGGAACGATAGTAATGCTCAAACAACTGGAACTTATGAGAAATACAAACCTCGGCTATGATAAAGAACAATTGATATACATACCGCTCAACAGCGAAACGCGTAATTCTTATACTATGTTGAAAGAGAGGCTTCAGAATGACCCGGGTATTATCGGTGTTACCGGGACGATGCAAATGCCCACCAGCATGTCGGCAAACGGCGCGGGGAGCAGCTGGGACGGCAAGGATCCGGAATTTAAGCCCGTAGTCGGTTTTGCCGCGGTAGATTATGACTATTTCAAGACAATGAAGATTCCACTTGCGGAGGGAAGGACTTTTTCCAGAAAGTTCTCAACGGATTCAACCGGAGCGGTAGTTGTAAACCAGGCGCTCGCGAAAATGATAAATAATAAGTCCGCCCTCGGGAGTACTTTCTCGTGGGGAAATGATAATAAAATAATTGGGGTTGCCAGAGATTTTAATTACGTTAATATAAAAAGAGCGATTGAACCGCTGGCAATCTATCTTTCACCGAAAGATGTCCGTTTTGTTGTCGCCAGGCTGGGCGCCGGCAATATTAAGAAATCCATTGAGCAGGTAAGGACTACCTGGGCTGACGTAAATCCGTCATTCCCGCTGGTTTATAAATTCTTTGATGAAGATTATGCCCGTATGTTCAGCGCTGACGAGCACATAATGTCAATATTTACATACGCGTCTGTTTTTGCTATTCTTATCGCATGCCTGGGACTTCTCGGGCTGGCATCTTTTGTCGCCGAACTGCGCACTAAGGAAATCGGAATAAGAAAGGTTATGGGGGCGTCCATATCGGGAATTACTTTTATGCTCTCGAAAGAGTTTATTCTATGGATTTTTGTGGCCAATTTAATCGCCTGGCCGGCATCGTACATCATAATGAACAAGATCCTGGAGAACTATGCGGCCAGAACTGCTTTAAGTTTTTGGATATTTATCTCCGCATTTATTATCTCATTGCTGGTTGCTCTTGTTACAATCAGTTACCAGACTATAAAGGCCGCAAATTCGAATCCGGTAAAGGCTCTTAGGTACGAATAAAAAGAAGGGGACTTTTATGTTAAAAAATTATATAAAGACAGCATTTCGTGTTTTGTTAAAAAACAAACTTTATGCGATTATAAATATCTTCGGGCTTAGTGTGGCAATTGCCTGCGGAATTGTGGCCTATCTTAATTTTCAATTCAGCCAGAGTTTCGATTCCTACCATGTAAATAAGGATAAAATCTACAGGCTTAACAGTTACAAAATTATTAATAATCAAAGAGAAGACTGGGCAATTACTCCTTTGCCATTAGCTCCAGCACTGAAGGACAATATCGCAGGTGTTGAAGATTATACAAGGATAAGAAGAGGAACAGGAATTTTCAGATATGATGAAAAAGTCTTTAATGAAGTTTTTCACTACGTGGATAAAGATTTCTTTAAGATGTTTACGTTTCCATTAAAATATGGAGATAAAAACAATCTGCTGAATAAGGATGGAATTGTAATTACATCAAATATTGCTGCAAAATATTTTGGTGATATCAACCCTGTTGGTAAACAGATGTCAGTGACTGTTGACAATAAAAGAACCGATTTTTTAATAAGCGGTGTTATGAAAAATCCTCCTTTGAACTCAAGTCTTTATGTCAGCATTTTACTTCCATTAAGCCGTTATAAAGATATGACTGGAAACGATCCAGCAGAGTGGGATAACTGGTCACACACGTCATTTATTATGGTGAAGGATGGTTATCCGATTTCATCAATTCAAAATCAGATACAAAACTTTAATGATATAACTAATAATG
>CAVVHP010000017.1:0-7861 GCA_963748105.1 uncultured Bacteroidota bacterium
GCTTCATTAAGTAATTTGCTGTTTTCAAGAAATTCAGCCAGTGAAAACTCTTCGGTGTTATCGGCCGTTAATTCTGTTTAAACAATGAAAAAACCGTTGAAAGGACTTTTTAAGATCGTGAGCTATAATGGAAAAGAATTTATCTTTTTCCGCATTGATATTTGATAAGTTTATTGTTGCTTTTCTTTATTTCGGCCTCGGCTCTTATTCGTTGAGTAATATCCGTATGCATTCCCACCAATCCCACAATTGTTCCATTCGCATCAGTTATCGCGTCTGCCCGCAGCGAAACATTGAATTTACGCCCGCTCTTTGATAACATCTCCACTTCTCCATTCCACGTTCCGCCCCCCATAATTGTATCGAATACCTTACGTCCAACATTCTTGTTCACATAAATCGCAGTACCTCCGCCTGCCGCTTCAACTTCCTCTACAGTATATTCAAAAATTTCTGTAAACGCCTTGTTGTGATAAAAGTGATATCCTTGCGGATCAGACATGCAGATAGCCTCACCTGAACTCTCCACTGCCTTATTAATTCTGAAGAACTATCTCTTCCATCCGCTTGCGTTCGGTGATATCCTGGTTAACCCCGAGCGCCTTAATTGTACGATTATCTGTATCTTTCTCAATACGAACATTGGCTGCGAAGTAGCCTATCTCACCGGGTGCATAGATTACACGGTATTCCATATAAGAAGTATAAGCCGGGTCCGGAGTTTCAAACGCTTTCCGAATTTCCTTCTCAATCAATACCCGGTCATCAGGGTAAATATACTTTTGTGAGAATTGCCCGGAAGACATGGTATTACCGCCTTCATGTTCTGCTGTGGTATTAAATAGTGAGAAGGATTGATCGGGAAAAGTAAACCGGTCGAGAGCGAAGTTATATTCCCATGTACTGAGTTTGGCAATCTTCATAGCATCGGTTAACCTGGCTTCGCTTTCTTTTATTTTAATTTCTGCTAATTTGCGATCTGTAAAATCAAAAATAACGCCATCAAAAAATAGGGGCTTTCCATCTTCCCCACAAATCGGGGTACCCCTTTCATAGAAATAACCTAAGCGCCCATCCTTTCGTATGAACCTATATTCAACTTCAAATTCGCAATTATTTTTTATCGCGTTACTAACTATATCCATCACGTGTGGTTTGTCTTCGGGTAATATAAACGGATCAATGGAACAAATTTCTCCTTTTAGTAATTCATCTTTAGTATAGCCGGTAATTTGCTCAATAATATTATTGAAAAATTCCATTCTACACCGTTCCCTTAAGTAGAGCCGGTAAACAGAAGCTGGCAAATTTGCAGCCAGGGTTCGATAGGATTTTTCACTACGCTTTAATTCCTCTTCTGCTTGTTTGCGTTCGGTAATATCGCGTACTATGGAAATGATATAACTTTTCTCAAGTTCCACAACAGTAACATTTATCTCCACCGGGAAGGTAGAGCCATCCTTGCGTTGGTGGATAGCTTCTATAATTGTTGCATTTGATAGTTGAATTTGAACCATTATTGATCGGAAGTTTTCCGGTGTCTGCCCCGGATCGATATCAAATATTTTCATATTTAAAAGCTCACTCCGGCTATATCCCAGATCGGTACATGCCCGTTCATTCACATCGATAAACCGAGCTGTTTCCATATCAACTAACTCGATCGCATCATTCGACTTATCAACCAGTGTCCGGAAAAGCCTGAGGGAATCTTCCGCTAATTTGCGATCCGTTATATCGCGTACAACGGCTATGACTTCGTCTTTGCCGCTGACTACCATCCGGGCTTCATAATCACATAACCCGCGCTTCGGAGTGGACATTTGGTATACAAATTCCTGAATCTCTCCGCTATCCAGTGTTTGCTTAATATACCGATCTGCTAAATCTGCAAACTCAGGAGGTGTGATGTCTCGATTATTTTTGCCGATAATTGTTTTTACGGATGGAGCATAAAGATCTGATCTATCCGCTTTGTAGTCCAAAAAAGTTCCTTCTCTGTTCATCCTGAATATCATATCGGGAATTGCATCCAGCAGTGCTCTTGTCTTTCTATCATTCTCGCTAAGCCGAGCTTCCGCAAGCTTGCGCTTGGTAATATCCTGGCCAACGCTGGATAAACCCACAATTTTTCCTTTCACGTAGATCGGGTTAATTAAAAAACTAAGCCAGCCTTCTTTTCCTGATTTTGTAATTATATGAACATCAATGCTTTTGTTTGGCGTAGGGTTGTCTATTTGCTCAGAGAAAATCGAATGAACTTGTGAGCGGCTTTCCGGATGAACAAACCTTAAATATATTTTGCCAGTAATTCCTGATTTGTCATTTCAAGTTTTTTACAGGCGGCTTCATTAAGGTATGTGAAAATACCACGGCGGTTGGTGTTGAACAGAATTGCCTTTGTTCCTTCAGCAATATTTCGGAACTTCATTTCTGATATCTTTTAATTCATCTTCCGACTGCTGGTGTATGGTATTTGTATTTTCCTTTGGATATTCCGAAAACTTGTTTTTTGGTTTTACCGGGTTATTTTTTTCTTTGTTATCATGCATAATAATTACACCCAGTGTGTGTTTATTGCATTTTCAACAATATGCCCGGTTAATGGAAACTTTAAAATAAATGTGCTTCCGCCGGCTATATCAACAGCCTGGTTAGCGGGTTTACTGTTCAACGTTATAGTTCCGCCCATTAAACCTATATATTTTTTCACTATAGCTAATCCCAATCCAGTTCCTTCAAAACTTCTGCTGTGTCCTTCGCTTGCCTGCCTGAAAGGGTCAAATATTATTTCCTGAAGATTTTCGGGCACGCCTATACCTGTATCTTCTACTTCAATTACAGCATAGTTTTCCTGCTTCATTGCCTTTAAAGTTACCCTCCCTTTTTGCGTAAACTTAAGGGCGTTATTTAAAAGATTATTTATTATTGATTCAAACATCTCTGAATCGATAAATACATTTAATTTTTCTTCTTTGGTTTCAAAATTCAGTGATAATCCTTTCTTTTCTGCGGATGCTTTGAATAATTCTGTTTTCTCACTTAAATATTTTATTAAATCCAGTTCTTGTATCTTTACTTGTAGTTTTTCGGCTTCGATTTTTGAAATATCTAGTATGTTATTCAATGTTGTATTCAATCTTTGGCCGCTGGCTTTTATAATATTAGCCATTTCAATTAATTTATTATCCTTTAATTCGCTTTCCAGGAATTCGGCATAACCCAGAATTCCAATAAGTGGTGTCCTTAATTCGTGGCTCATATTTGCGAGAAAGGACGTCTTTAATCTGTTCATTTCCTCCGCTTTTTCTTTTGCTTCAATAAGCTCTATTTTCTCTTTTTTCCTGTCGGTGATATCCTGGTTTACTCCATAAACTTTATATGTCTTTCCGGATGCATCTTTTAGCACCTTAAATTGAACAATTACATTGGTGATATCTCCGTTATCACGGAGTACCCTTGTCTCTTGTATTCCTAAATAATCAGGATCCGGCGATTCTATTGCTTCCTGCAATGATTTGCCTACTGTAATTGCGTCATCCTTGTGGACAAGATTCTTCGCGAATACTTCCGCACTCATTATATTTCCGCCCTGATTTTTGGTGGAGGTACCGTGTATGAGCCTGTAATATTGGTCATTAAAAATAAAATTGCCGGAAGCGACGTTATATTCCCAGTAGCCAAGTTTTGCAATTTCAGCAGCGGTTGATAAATTTTCTTCCAATTTTTTACGGTCTGTGATGTCAGTGGCAATTCCAATCAGTCCTAAAACTTTGTTAGTTTTATCTTTAACTAAAGTGGTAGATAAAGAGATTTGGAATTCACTCCCGTCCTTTCTTTTATTCCATAACTCACCGCTCCAGCCTCCTTCTAGAGTATCAGGCAATATCGCATTTACAACATCAGGTGGATTGTTAGATGATCGGACCATACTCATATCATTGCCAATTAATTCAGCTTTACTATAACCATAAGTTTTCAGGAAGGACTCATTTACAAAAATGATATTGTCATCCAGATCAGTAATACTGACACATTCATTTACACTTCTTAAGGAATGGGCAAGCGTTAAAATTTCTTCTTCGGATTTTATTCGTTCAGAAATATCTATCAGTAATCCCAATGCCCCGATAGTAACACCATCCTTTTTCATAGCAGAACTATTAACCTCAACTGAAATAAGTGAGCCGTCCTTTTTCTTGATATGCAAAATTAAATTTCTTATTTCGTTACCATTCAATATTACTTCTGCTAAAGCTTTGGTTGCTTCGGGCAGGTCATATTCCGGAATGAAATCTGAAATAGGTTTGCCAGTTAATTCATCAGGGGTATAACCTAAAACTTGTATTGATGCCTTTGATATAAATTTAATAGTACCCGCCAAATCAACTAAAAAAATTGCATCAGTTATTTGCTCAGATATACTTCGGAATTTTTCTTCGCTATCCTTTATTTGTTTTTCAATTGTCATCCTTTTAAATGCGATTCCAACAGTTTTTCCTATCTCTTCTAAAAACTGGACTAATTCTAATGTTAACCTGCCCGGTTGTTTATCGTTCAATTGAAGTAAGCCGATTATTTCATTACCTGAATAGATGGGTATTAAAGCTACAGATATGTAACTTTTCAGGTTACAACTGCTGCAATTATTGAAAGGGTAGTCTTTAGCTAAAGTGGAAGCAAGCAGTTCAGTTTTGGAATTAGTCCAAAAACTTCCACCCTTCGTAAAAAATGGGAGTGATAGATCTGTATGCCCGGATATAATACTACCGCACATACATTCAGATTCAGGCTTACCGTTGGAATCACAAATTATTCTGCCATCTTGGTCCCTGGCAAAAAGTAGATGTTCTTTATCAATAAATTGAGAGCTATATCCAATTGATTCGGTATACGGATAATCTTCACTTTCCTTTAAACGAATACCAACAGCTTCAAAGGCTGTAAATTCCTTAATTTCTTTCAAAATATCTTTTACCAGCCTGTTCCATTCATTCTTCCTGTTTAATATTGAAAGAATAGCTGAGGTGAGGGTCTGTCTTTTTTTTGTTTGTATACGTTCGGTGATGTCTCTTATATTGCATTGAATTATTTTGTGGTTATTTGCAGAATAAGAATTACTGACAAATTCGACATTAATCTTTTGTCCTGTGGATGATTCAAGAACCAGGTTATCAAAACGAACATATTTCTTTTGATTCAATTCAAAAAATTTATTTTTATTTGCGGCGATATCTTTAAAAAGCCCTATCTCCCAGATTTTCTTTTGAAGAAATATCTTTTTTGAATAACCAAAAAGTTCAATTAAAAACGGGTTGACATCCATAATCTTTCCGGTATCAGCATCCAGGATAAAAATACCGTCCTTTGCCGACTCAAAAAGACGGCGGTAGCGGATTTCCGATCTGCTAAGATTCTCCTCGGTCCGTTTTCGTTTTGTAATATCCTGCGCAATCGTTGCAACTTTATTTTCTCCCTCCTCATCCAGAATATTTGCTGAATTCCATAAAATTGTCTTAACTTTTTTACTTTTTGTCAAAATATCTATTTCAATAACTTCCTGGTTATCAGCAATTAAATTATTATTGATTAACTCCAATGTTGAAGCAATTTTATTTTTAGGGAATAGTATCTCAATGTTTTTATCAATTACTTCAGTATAAGTGTAGCCGCTTAGTTTTTCGAATTCGAGATTGAATCGTTTAATAAGCATTGAAGAATCCCAGATAATAATCGGTGCATGAGCATGGTCCAGGAGAATGTTCAGGTATTCACTGGTTAAGCGGTTCTTTTCACTCAATTTCTTTTCCGCCAGCCTGCGTTCGGTAATATCCTCTATGGCAAGAAGAATTATTTTTTCTTTTCCAAAAGCCCTTTTTATTTGCCGGGCATTAAGAAGCATAATACGCTTGCCGATTGTAGAAAAATCGTGCTCAACTTCATAGTTTTCAAAGGAAGTTTTCTCAGGAAGGATAGTCTCAAGTAATTCTTTTAGTTTTGGAATATTCCACTGATGATTGCCGAGATCATAAAGAAGCGTACCCAGGGTGTCCACAGGCTTTACTTTAAATATGTCATAGAATGATTTGCTGGCCGTAACTACCTTTAAATCCTGATCGAGAACGACCAAAGGCTCGCGCACGGTATTGATTATATTCTCAGCGAATTTGCTGTTGTTATCAGCGCTCTTCAATTTAATATTTAGCGGGAGAGAATTATTTCCTGATATTATTTTTTCCTTTTCATTTTTCCTTTTCATAACCTTTTCCTATTAGCGATAATGAATATCAGCGGTGTCTCAATTTCACTATATGTCATCCCTAACGTCTCTGTCCGGTAGGCGGTTGCAAGGATATTTTTGTCATTTCGAACGAGTCTTGATCCGGAATCTCATACTCAAATTTTTGAATGAAAAACGGATTCTGAAATAAATTCGGGATCGAAATGTCAATTCAGCAACAGCCTGAAGAACAGGTTTTCACGGGAATGGTCACACACATTTTAAAGTCCACTTATTTTTTAACATCAGTTTTTTTTGTTTCTTCTATTGCATTTTCAATTAATCGTAAAAGCGTTTTGAATTCAAAAGGTTTGGATATATAATGTGTTAATCCATTTGTAAGGAAGTGAGCCTTGTCTCCTGGTAAAGCGTATGCTGTAATAGCTATATAAGGTTTTTCCCGGTTATCTTTAATTTTCTTCAGTTCCTTTGTTGCATCAATTCCGTTCATATTTCCCGGCAGTCCAATATCAATTAAAAAAGCGTCGTAATTATTTTTGTTTGCCAATTTTAAAGCATCCTCTCCATTATTTACGTAGTCAATTTCATATAAATTTTTTAACAGTCTGAGCAGCACGTTTACTGTTACTAAATCGTCTTCAAGGATAAGCAGCCTTTGCTTTAAACTATTATTATTTTCTTTATTATCATCCATTTCGATCACCCTTGCTTTGTAATAATCAATTTATTCCCATTATTCTTATGGAGAGGGAACTTTAATTCAAACTTAGTTTTGCCGGGTTTGCTGTTCATCGCTATTGTCCCGCCGATTAAATCTAAATATTTTTTCACTATAGTTAGTCCCAGTCCTGTCCCTTCAAATCTTCTGTTCAATCCATCACTTGCCTGTCTGAAAGGTTCAAATATTATTTCCTGGTAGTCCTCAGGTATGCCAATGCCCTGGTCTTCTATTTCAATTACTGCTTTATCTTCCTGCTGCATTGCCCTTAAAACTACATCCCCTTTTAGCGAAAATTTTATCGCGTTATTTAATAGATTACTTATTATTGACACGAACATTTCTTCATCGGTAAAGACATTTAATATTTTTTCTTTAGTTTCAAAATTCAGTGTTATACCTTTTCCTTCTGCCACAATGCTTAAATAATTCAACCTGTTCAATTAAATGTTTAATTATATCCTGTTCTTTTAAATCAATCTGCTGTTTACCCGAGTCGATCCTGGAGATATCAAGTATATTGTTTAACGTAGTATTTAATCTGTTTCCGCTGTTTTTTATAGTTGTTACCATTTGAAGTACGTCTTTGTCCTTTAATTCATTCTCTAAAAATTCGGCGTAACCTAATATTCCAATAAGCGGTGTCCTTAGTTCGTGACTCATATTTGCCAGAAAGTTTGTCTTAAGCCTGTTCATTTCTTCTGCTTTATCTTTTGCATTAATTAATTCTTCTTCTATTCTAAGGCGCTCAGTTACATCCCGCATTACGCCTTCATGATAAAGTATATTGCCTTGGTCATCCTTTACATGCTGTCCATGGTCTTCAACCCAGACCTCTGACCCGTCCTTTTTCTTAAGACGGAAAATGGCCATTTCCTCGTTCTTTTCCTCCAGTGCAGCAC
>CAVVHP010000018.1:0-66472 GCA_963748105.1 uncultured Bacteroidota bacterium
GAATTTTCTTTGCACCGAATAGAACTATCACTACCATCAGGATAATAATTAATTCTCCACCGCCTATATTTTCAAACATTTCTTCACCTATTAAAATTTAGTTACCACGGCTTAAACAGTAATATAACGCCATAAAGTTTCCGCCACAGCCGGTAAATTCAATTACTTATCGGATTTTTTATCCGAACTATCATCTTTTACATCTTCTTCAACATCTTTAACTGCTTTCTTGAACTCTTTAATGCCTTTGCCGAGTCCCTGGGCAAGATCAGGAATTTTTTTGGCGCCAAATAATACAAGAATAACGAGCGCAATAATTATGATTTCGCCCGTGCCTAAATTTCCAAACATTTTTTCACCTTTTAATTAAAAATATACTTACCGATCGAATCAAAAATCAGTTTGCCATCGGTTTTTCCCAGAACCGGGTCAGATGCCCTTTCCGGATGCGGCATCATTCCCAGAACATTACCACCTTTGTTAATTATTCCCGCAATATTCTGAAGGGAACCATTAGGATTGAATTCATCTTCAATATTTCCTTCAGTAGAACAATACTTAAAGACAATCTGGTTATTGTCAATCAATGATTTTAACGTGTCTTTATCCGTAAAATAATTACCTTCACCGTGTGCAACAGGCACTTTCAATACCTCGTTATTTCTATTCTCTTTCGTAAAGACAGTATCATTATTCTCTACAGAAAGATAAACATCTTTGGATACAAATTGTAGAGAATTATTCTTCAATAAAACACCCGGGAGAAGACCCGCTTCGAGCAATATCTGGAAACCGTTGCATATTCCGAGAACGTGGCCGCCTTTATTAGCGAAATCTATTACAGAATTCATGATGGGAGAAAACCTCGCAATTGCCCCCGATCTCAGATAGTCGCCATAAGAAAATCCACCGGGGAGAATTACAACATCCACATTTTGCAGATCAGTTTCTTTGTGCCATAAAAAATTTACTTCGTAATCATAAATCTTTTTTAAAACATAATATGCGTCATAGTCACAATTCGATCCCGGGAAAACTACTACTCCGAATTTAGGTCTCATTTCATCTCTTCAAGTGTAAATTCAAAATCTTCCATTATAGGGTTGGCAAGTAATTTTGTGCAATATTCTTTTACTTCTTTCTCCGCAGATTTTTTGTCGGCTGTATCCACGGTAAATTCGATAAATTTCCCAATTCTCGTGTCTTTTATATTATTAAGTCCGAGATGCAGCGCACCTTTTTCAACAGCCTTGCCCTGGGGATCCAAAATTGAAGGTCTCCTCTTGATTAATACTTTTGCTATGTACAAAACATCACCTGATAAATTAAAATTAGAAATGCAGGTACCGGTCAACTTTTCCTGGAAATCCAGTAAAAAATATGCCGAAAAATACCAAATAGAATAAATAAAACAAAGATGTAGAAGAGTGCTTTCCCGGAGGTGGCGATAAATGCGATTAAACAAAGGATTAAAATAATAAAAATGTACGGCTTTTCTTTTATTCCGGAAAAGGTAAGTTTTGGGAAAGTGTCATATTTTATTTTGCTTACCATTAAGAAGGAAAGAATTATTACCATCGGAATGATAATTTTATCCTGTGGCGATGGATAGCCAATTCCTTTTTCATAAAAAGTTAGAATGAACGTTGAGACAGTTAAAGCAGAAGATGGAATAGGCAGGCCTTTGAAAAATGCTTTATCAAATCCGATTAACTGTACATTAAACCTTGCTAGCCTGAACCCGCCAGCAATTAATAAAAGGGAACTGATAATTATTCCCCAGGCATTAAACTGAATCAGGAAAGTTGAATAAACCAGAAATGCCGGAGCTGCTCCGAAACTAATAAGGTCAGAGAGTGAATCAAGCTCAACACCCAGAGCGCTGCTGCTGTTTGTAAGTCTGGCAACCATTCCATCGAGTGCATCAAATATTGCCGCAACAATTATCAGCCAGGAGGCGTATAAATATTTTCCCTGGCTTGCGTTTATTATCGATAAAAATCCGCAGAACATATTCATCGCCGTGAATAAGTTCGGAATAACAGAAGCTGTTGGTCTTAATTTTCTCATTATTTTTCTGGAAATTCAAAAAGAACTGTTTCACCGGCAACTACATCATCGTCCTTTTTTATTTTTACAATGCAGTTTTCCGGCACTACAACATCAACGCGACTTCCGAATTTTATCATTCCAAATCTTTTGCCCGCAGTAACAGTGTCGCCTTCTTTTAATCCGTAAACAATTCTGCGTGCAATAAATCCAGCAACCTGTGTGAAGAAGACTTTACCAAATTTACTTTCAATTCCAAATTCTGCTCTTTCGTTTTCTTCAGATGCTTTATCTTCGAATGCTGCAATATACTTACCGGGGATGTATTTTACCATCGCGACTTTCCCATCAATCGGAATACGGTTCACGTGTACATTCAACGGTGACATAAAAATCGAAACCTGTTTTGCCTTCCCGCTAATAAATTTATTGTCTAAAACATCTTTCACAAAAAGTACTCTGCCATCGGCAGGGGAGATAACAGCATTTTCAATTTGAGGTGTGATCCGGTCGGGATCTCTAAAAAAGTAAAGCGAAAATACAAGAAAGAATATTGAAAGGATAACCAGGAAATATTTTACATAAATATTCTGCACAAAAAAAGCCAGGCAGATCACAACAAAAACCAGTATGGAAATAATTCCAAGAGTTACATATCCGTATTTTGTAAACATTTTTTATGAACTCATTAATGTGAATAAATGGTCAGTGTACTTTCGGATTGTTGCGGCGGTATCAAATTTATAAGGACTGACCCATTTATTATCCGGGGAGAGCGGAATAATCTTAAGACTTTTGGGAGTAAAATCATCTACAAGCAAAATTTTATTGTCACTTTTCCCGAAGCTGCAATTTACCTCTGCTAGAGTTTCGCCTCTCCTTTCAAAAAATGATCTGAGAACGGCATTTACTTTTGAACAAATCCTGCTGATGATTTTTAAATCTTCAACGGTGCAAAGTTCAAATGAAATTAAGTGACTTTCTGAAACTAGGGAATCTCTTCCTTCCCCAAGATGAAATTCAATAATTGGCAGCTGGAGCGCTTCGCCTTCTTTTTTTGAAAAGATCTTTGAAGTCCTTTTATCAACCAGGTTTAATATTTTTACATAAAACGGAAATCTGTCGTGTTTGATAAATGTAAGGGAGTTTTTATCGTGAGTATTGACAAAACCTGCAGGAATATGGTATCCCTTTAAATAATCCATAAAGAAAGAATTTATAGAAGCGAATTTTTCGCCCAAATCCTTTACTTTTATTTTCTTTGCTCCCCCATTTGTGTAATAATCGGGGTATTCCTGAAGAATGTAACTCTGATCATCCAAAGGAATTTCCTTTTTCAGATGCATTTCGTTTGAAGAATGTGTTTTCTTTGCCAAAATTGACCTGTAGAAAAATTTTAGTTGAGAAATTATAAAAATTAGCTATACAAAGTCAATTGAATATATTATATTTGCACGAAAATTAAAATAAACGCACAATTTTATTTTAGAAATATTTAGTAAACAGGAGGATCTTGATGAAAGGCGGTATGCAGGGTATGTTGAAGCAGGTACAGAAAATGCAGGAAGAGATGCAGAAAGTGCAGGGCGAATTGGCTGGAAAAACCGTATCTGAAGAGGCCGGAGGTGGCATGATTAAGGCCACAGCTAATGGAAGTAAGGAAATTGTATCAATTGAAATTGATCCGCAGGTAATTTCCCCGGATGAGAAAGAAATTTTGGAAGATCTTGTAGTTGCTGCAGTTAACAAGGCTCTGGAATCTGCATCAAAAATGGCAGAAGAAGAATTAGGAAAAGTTACTAAAGGAATGATTCCTCCTGGTATGAACATTCCGGGATTATAAACTTGCAAATAGCCGAACCATTATTAGCTGCGATAGAAGAACTTAGCAAACTACCGGGCATTGGGAAAAAAACCGCACAACGTCTGGCATTATACCTGCTTAAAAGTGATTCAGGGCAGGTTGCTGGTTTTATTCAAGCCATAGAAAATCTCAAAAGTAAGTTAAGATTCTGCTCACGTTGTTATAATTTATCAGAAGAAGAATTATGTAATGTTTGCAAGAGCGAAAAGCGGGATAAGAGCATTATTTGCGTTGTTGAAGAAGCCAGCGATGTTATTGCAATCGAGCGCACTCACGAATTTAACGGGCTTTATCACGTACTGGGCGGAGTACTTTCTCCTTTATCAGGTATCGGTCCAGATACTTTAAAAATAAAAGAGCTCTTAAAAAGATTTGAAAATGAAGATATAAAAGAAATTATACTCGCAATAAATCCCGATACTGAAGGAGAAACAACTGCTTTGTATCTTGCCCGGCTTATAAAACCCCTTAATATTAAAGTTTCACGAATTGCAAGAGGATTACCAATGGGCGGTGATCTTGAATTTGCAGATGAGGCAACAATTGGAAGAGCGGTTTCAGGAAGAATTGAATTGTAATGAAAGATTGGTTTGAAGACTGGTTTAATACTGAAGAATATCTGAATGTTTACAAGCACAGAAACGAAGCTGAAGCAAAACAACTTGTTGATTTATTATTGAAGTTTATCAGCATGCCAAAGCAAGGCAATGTACTTGATTTGGCTTGCGGAGCAGGAAGACACGCGTTATTATTTGCTCAGAAAGGATATCAGGTTACTGCAGTTGATCTGAGTGATAAGTTACTAGAGGTCGCAAAAGAAACTGCGGAAAAAAGCAAAGTAAATATTGACTTTATAAAATCTGATATCAGGTATTTCTCAACCGATAAAAAATTCAACCTAATTCTTAACCTGTTTACCAGCTTCGGATATTTTGAAAATGATGAAGAAAATTTCAAACTATTTAACATAGCTTTTACACATCTTGAGAAAGATGGATATTTCGTCCTTGATTATTTTAATTCCACTTTCATAAAAGAAAATCTTGTTGAGGAATCTGTTGATGATTTGAATAATTTTAAGCTGATTCAAAAGCGTCAGATTCATAATAACAGAGTGATGAAAGATATTATAATAAGGAAGAATGGCAGCGAAGAATGTTTCTGTGAATCAGTTAAAATGTATAATAAAAATGAGCTTGTCTCTGCAATAGAAAATGCAGGATTGAAAATTAAACAAATTTTGGGCGGATTTGAAGGTGAAGATTTTGATGAAAAAAAATCTCAAAGAATAATTATTATCTCCAAAAAATGAAATTTATTTCTCTGATATTATTAGGATTAATCGCAGGATGCGATTTATTTGGCGTCAGAGATGCACAACCACCGGATCAACCAAGAGCCGATTATCAACAGGCAGTAACACCCGAAATTCTGATTTCAAATCTTATCAATTCCATAAAGGATAAAAGCACAGAAAATTACCTGGCTTCCTTTGCCAGTCCATCATTTACCAACAGAGAATTTAAATTCTCGGCTTCAAGTTCTGCATCATCGCAGTTTCCTTCGCTATCCGATAATTGGGGAGTTTCTAATGAAGAGCAATATTTTAATAATTTAAAGACAAAAGTTGACGCAAATATTACAATTACATTAACTTTGTCCAATGAATCATCAAGCCCCCAAGGCGACAGCTTGTTTTACAGCGCGAGTTATTTTCTAAATGTGCCTTCAAATTCTTCTGAAGTACCTCAAAATTACCAGGGAGAATTAAGATTTAATATGGTTCGTGATTCAAGGGCGGTCTGGGTAATTTATTATTGGCAGGATACAAAAAATAGTAATCTGCCAAGCTGGAGTGAATTAAAAGGGAGACTTTATTAAAAAAATATCAAAATATTTCTTAATAACTCTGATTTTATTTGCGGGGTGTAAAAATCCATTTGCGCCATCACTCGACTTTTCTACCCAGACTTCAGGTTCGGGCCTGTCTGATCTTACCACAACTGACGGTGTATTTAAAAATTTTCAATATGCTTATACGTTTCAGGATACAAGTATTTATGGTAAACTTATTAGCAGCGATTTTAATTTCACATATCGTGATTATGACCAGGGATTTGATGTAACATGGGGAAGAGATGAAGAAATGAAAACAACTTACGGTTTATTCCAGAATACACAGAGGTTAGATTTGATCTGGAATAATATTATATTATCAAGCGAAGATTCATTAACTGCCAATATAGTCCGGGGATTTAATTTGACAATTACATTTAATCCAACAGACGTGGTGAGAATTGACGGAAGGGTAAATATGAATCTGAGTCGAAATCCTGAGACAAAAAAATGGCAGATTACAAACTGGCGGGATGAATCAAATTTTTAAATTTCAATAATAATTTATGCTGATTTTCTGGATAAAAGAATCATTAAAATTAATTGGAAGAGCAAAGTCTTCCTTTTTCCTTTCTCTCACATCAACAAGTATTTCTGTTCTTCTTATTGCTGCGTCTGTTGTAATTCTTCAATTATCAAACATTTTTCAAAACAGTCTTAAAGAAACTGTAAATATAAATGTCTTTCTTAAAGACACAGTAACCAACGCCCAGGCAAAAAATATCGGGAAGAAAATTACCGCGGAAAAATATGTGAGATCAGCAAGATATATCGATAAAAATAAAGCAGCAGAAAATTTCATTAGGGAAACTGGTGAGGATTTTAGAAAAATTCTTGATTATAACCCGCTGCCTGCATCATTTACTGTATCAATTAAAAGTGATTACGTACAGAAAGATACATTAAATTTTGTAATAGCAGACTTCAAGAAAATAAGTGGGGTAGATGAAGTTTCATTTCAGCAGGAATTTGTATATAAAATCCTTTCTTATGTGAATGAGGCAAAAAAATATGTCTTTATAATTACCGGCATACTTTTCCTTATTTCTCTTTATGTGGTTTTTAGTACAGTTAAGTTGATAATCAATTCCAAATACGAAGAAATGGAAACAATGAAACTTGTTGGAGCTAAATTATCGACGATTAAAATGCCGATTATATTAAATGGAGTTTTGATCGGATTTTTTGCAAGCATCATTGCGCTCGGTCTTTTCCTGGTAATGATTCACTATTTTGATAGCTTGCTGGGAGTGCAGAGCGTGCGGCAATTTAAAAACCATATTTATCTAGCGGGAATTATTTTACTCGGCCCGTTTCTGGGATTTGTTGTTAGTTTGTTCTCACTAAGAAAAATTAATTTGAAAATTTAGTTATTGCGGAGGAGAAGTTGTCAAAAGAAACTGTTGTAGTCACAGGTGGGGCCGGATTTTTAGGTTCACATTTATGTGACAAATTTCTAAAGGAAGGTTACAAAGTAATTGCAATTGATAATCTTATAACCGGGAATATAAATAATATAAGCCATCTTTCAGGGGATGAAAATTTTAGTTTTATTAAGCACGATATCACAAATTACATATTTCTTCCGGGTAAAGTAGATTACATACTTCACTTTGCTTCGCCCGCCAGTCCAATAGATTATTTGAAACTTCCGATTCAGACTTTAAAAGTTGGTTCGTTGGGTACTCATAAAGTACTTGGACTCGCAAAAGAAAAAAAGGCAAGAATGCTGCTTGCTTCAACTTCAGAAGTTTACGGTGATCCTGATATCCACCCACAAAAAGAAGATTACTGGGGAAATGTAAATCCAATTGGGCCGAGGGGAGTTTATGATGAAGCAAAACGATTTGCTGAAGCAATGACAATGGCTTATCACAGATATCACGGGGTTGATACCAGGATAGTAAGAATTTTTAATACTTACGGACCACGGATGAGACTTGATGATGGCAGGGCTTTGCCGGCATTTGTTGGCCAGGCTTTACGTGGTGAAGATATTACTGTGTTTGGCGATGGCTCTCAGACCAGAAGTTTTTGTTTCGTCTCTGATCTTGTTGATGGCATTTACAAATTATTGCTATCAAATGAAAATGATCCGGTTAACATAGGGAATCCGGTAGAAATTACTATTAAGCAATTTGCTGAAGAAGTTATAAGATTAATGAACACCAAAAGCAAAATTACTTATAAACCTTTGCCGGAAGATGATCCAAAAGTCAGACAGCCCGATATTACTAAAGCAAAAAAATTACTTGGCTGGTCACCTAAAGTTGATAGGGAAGAAGGACTAAAAATCACGATAGAGTACTTTAAGAATACGTTAAAAGGCTGAAAACAGAGCCGGGTTCCTGAAAAAAATCGTTTGGGTTGAATGTCGGGTTTATTTTGGGGAAATTAGTAAATTATATTTTAAGTATTTCTTAAACTGAGGTTAATTAATGTGCGGAATTGTCGGATATATTGGCGAAAAAAATTGTGTACCGATTTTAATTAATGGTCTGAAAAGGCTTGAGTACCGTGGTTATGATTCAGCAGGCATCGGAGTAATTGACAACGGTAAATCACAAGTTGTGAAGAAAAAGGGCAAGGTTTCGATACTCGAAAAAGAAATCTCTAAGTTAAACGTGAATACTAAACTCGGAATAGCTCATACACGCTGGGCAACACACGGCCAACCAAATGAAGTAAATGCACACCCACATTTTAATACTGACAAAAGTATTTTTGTCATCCACAACGGCATCATAGAAAATTACAGGAATATAAGAGAAGCTCTTAAGAAAAAAGGATATGTGTTTGTAACAGAAACAGATTCCGAAGTTATTCCACATTTAATAGATAATTTTATCAAAAAAGGAATGTCGCTTTTTGATGCTGTCCGGGCAGCTCTGACTGAAATTGAAGGAACCTATGGGCTTGCGATAGCTTTTACAGGGGAGCCAGATAAAATAATTGCGGCAAGAAAAGGTTCGCCTCTTGTACTAGGAATTGGCGACGGCGAAAATTTCCTGGCTTCAGATGTTTCTGCAATTGTAGCTCACACCAAACAGGTTGTATATCTTGAAGACGGTGAAGTGGTAGAAATATACAAAGATAAGTTTATTACTAAAAATCTTGGTGAAGATGAAGAGATAGAAAAGGAAGTCCACGAAATTAGTATGACTATAGATGAACTGGATAAAGGCGGTTACCCGCATTTTATGCTAAAAGAGATTATGGAGCAGCCCGAATCAGTTTGTAATTCAATGCGCGGAAGAATTATTGAAAAAGATGGAACTGCAAAACTTGGTGGACTTGAAAATGTTGCCGAGCAGCTTTCAAATGCAAAAAGGATTATTATTTCAGCCTGTGGTACTTCCTGGCATGCCGGCCTGGTAGGTGAATATATGTTTGAACAATTCGCGAGGATTCCAACTGAAGTAGAATATGCTTCTGAATTCAGGTACAGAAACCCGATTGTAAATAAAGATGATGCTATAATTTTTATTTCTCAGAGTGGTGAAACAGCTGATACACTTGCTGCACTACGTGAGGCAAAAATACGCGGGGCTTTGTGTCTTGGAATTTGTAATGTCGTTGGTTCTTCAATAGCACGCGAAACACATGCTGGAGTATATACTCACGCCGGATCTGAAATTGGCGTAGCATCAACAAAAGCATTTACATCTCAACTTGTTGTACTATCACTTATTACTCTTTTAATTGCCAGAAAAAAGAATATGAGCCTGGTTGACGGGAAAAACATAGCAAAAGAACTTGATGCTATCCCGGGAAAAATTTCTAAAATTCTTCAACTTAATGATGAAATTGAAAAAATTGCCGAACATTTTAAAGACGCTAAGAATTTTCTGTATCTAGGAAGGGGATACAATTTCCCGGTAGCACTTGAAGGCGCTTTAAAATTGAAAGAAATTTCATACATACACGCAGAAGGTTACCCGGCTGCTGAAATGAAACACGGACCAATCGCGCTGATTGATGATAATATGCCGGCAGTTTTTATAGCTCCAAAAGATTCAACTTATGATAAAATTATTAGCAATATACAGGAAGTTAAAGCACGTAAAGGAAAAATTATTGCAATAGCCAGTGAAGGCGATAATGAGATCGATGAGCTGGTGGATTTTTCAATTAAAATTCCGGATACAATTAGAATGTTGACACCATTATTAACAGTGATTCCATTGCAGTTGCTGGCTTATCATATTGCCGTTAAAAAAGGTTTAAATGTAGATCAACCAAGAAATTTAGCAAAGAGCGTAACTGTAGAATAAAATTATGCTAATAAATAAATAACACAAACGAGGGGCACTTATGTCTAGAACTAATGTACTTATAATGGGAGCAGCAGGACGTGACTTCCATAATTTCAACGTATACTATCGAGATAATGAAAAGTATAATGTTGTAGCGTTTACAGCAACACAGATTCCAAATATAGATGGAAGAAGTTATCCGGCAGTACTTGCCGGTAAATTATATCCAAAAGGAATTAAGATTTATGATGAAAAAGATCTGGTTTCCTTAATTAAAAAACTTAAAAGTTGATGAAGTAGTTTTTTCATATTCAGATGTAAAATTTGAGTATGTAATGACAAAAGCATCAATTGTTAATGCTGCGGGAGTATCTTTCAAGTTACTTGGTGCTGAAGAAACAATGCTTAAAAGCACAAAACCAGTAATATCAGTTGTTGCAGTGAGAACCGGTAGCGGTAAATCTCAAACATCCCGAAGAGTTGTTGAACTTCTTCGTAAAGCAGGCAAAAAAGTGGTCTCAATCAGACACCCAATGCCTTATGGTGATCTTGCAAAGCAAAAAGTACAGAGATTTGCTTCAATTGCTGATCTCAAAAAGCACAAATGTACTATTGAGGAAATGGAAGAATACGAACCGCATATTGCTATGGGTAGTGTAATCTATGCGGGAGTTGATTACGAAGCTATTTTAAGAGAAGCTGAAAAAGAAGCCGACGTAATTATATGGGACGGTGGAAATAATGATATGTCATTCTACAAGGCTGATGTAACATTCACTGTCGCTGATCCTCACAGAGCCGGTCACGAAATGAGATATTATCCGGGTAATACATCTGTAAGACTTGCTGACGCTGTAATCATAAATAAAATTGATTCTGCAAGCCCTGAAAATATTACCGAAGTCAGAAATAATATCCGTGCAATTAATCCGAAGGCAAAAATAATTGAAGCTGCTTCACCAATATTTGTAGACAAACCGGAAGTAATCACAAACAAGAGAGTTCTTGTTGTTGAAGACGGACCGACATTAACGCACGGTGAAATGAAGTACGGCGCAGGTATGGTTGCGGCATGGAATTACGGTGCGGCAGAGATTGTTGACCCGAGGCCGTTTACTGTAAAATCAATTACAGATACGTATAAAAAGTATCCCGGTATTGGCATGCTTCTGCCGGCGATGGGATATGGAAATCAGCAGATGAAAGATCTTGAAACAACAATCAATAAAACAAAATGTGATTCAGTTGTAATCGGAACACCGATTAATCTTTCAAGAATCATTAAAATTAATAAACCAAATACCAGAGTTCGCTACGAACTTCAGGAAATTGGTGCTGCAACAGTTGAATCAGTATTGAAGGAAAAAGGAATAATCTAAACACTGATTTTTATTAAGATTACAAGCCCGGTCGGAATAAAACTGGCCAGGCTTATTTTTGTAAAAAGATTTTTACATAAAAGATTTGAGATTTGAATAAAAATCTATATTTTTGAACTCTGGAAATTTAACCCGCTGCAAAGCAGGTTGATGGGCAGATAGCTCAGTCGGTAGAGCAATGGACTGAAAATCCATGTGTCGGCGGTTCAATTCCGTCTCTGCCCACATCAGATGGCGGATATAACCGAATATCCGCCTTTTTTATTTTAAAAAGAATTGGAATTTTTAGATAAGCTAGCCCGAAAAATAAGAGAATGCTAACCGTTTTATTTTTCAATAACTGAAATAGCTAAGTAAAAGGGGAAAGCCCTGTTAAAATCCACTCAGGCTAACTTCATTTATGAAACATGTTTTCAATTCAACATTTCCGAATTTCACACACACGTAGTCCAATTATTTTGATAAATGAATATGTACTAATATAAAGATTGGTGTAACTTGTTAAATTTGTATGAATTAGTGTGATAGATATTTCTCTTTATAATTTTTGTTATATTATTTAGTAGAAATTATCCTAATATTTTCTACTATTTAATACTGGATACAACTAAAATAGTGGATATAATATGATAACTAATTATTAGTGGCTTTCAAAATGAATAGTGAATTTCTCTTGATTAAATTTCTGGTAATTATTTCAGCACTGATAATGGTGGGAGTAGTGATATTTGCATTTAATTTATTGCCAATTGGCAGGCTGATTAAAAAAATCATAACTATAATTTTAGTAGTATTATCTGCGTTTTGGATTGTGGCATCATATTTACCTTCTAATTTTGTACGCGATTGGATTGAATACTTGTCTAAAATAATTGAAAGGATTCTTGTATAACTTGATTGAGAATAAAGCTTGCATTTGATTTTACCCCAATAATCGTAATGTAATCTTAAAAAATTTTAATACTAAAAAGTGTAAAGCTAAATATTTTTATTTGGTCTTTAATAATTACAAAAATGGGAAAGGCGAAAACTTTTACCTTTCAGTACCAGACGAAGTTACAGTATTATCAGACCTCACAGTGACTATATAATCATAGCAAGAAGCACTATGAAGTGTATAAACTACTGGGCCCGTTACACCTTGTATGGCTATGGTAAATTGAATGTCCCCGGGTGCAAAAGTCCGACTATCAGAAGATGTTCCGGGGGCTACATTGTTAATGTTCTCTGTATTTCCGCCTGATGTTTTGATTTGGATGTCAGCTTTTCCAGTTCCATTATTAGTAAATATAACACTCGGATTCTCGCCATCGCATCCGCAGCCAATCCCAATAAAAAATAAAGTAATAATTAGTGGGATTAAAATTGCAATCTTCTTCATATGACTACTTTGTTTTTTGCTAAAAAATTATTATCCATCATTTAAATATAATTTTAAACATTTAAATCCTAACTTAAAATTTAAGTAGATACTGATCTGAATGTCTGCCAATGGAATAACTAATATTAAGTGATAAATAGGACTTACAACAATTATTTAAACCGATTCATCCACTAAATTTATTTACCGAATTCAGTAAATCCTCAGTTCGCAAATTGGCATAATTTTTTATTTCTCGTATATCCTAATGACCAAGCGTTAATCTCCCCTGTATAGCCAAACCTATGGTGTTTTTTTTGTTACCCAAAGATTAAAATTATTTAATTTTTTATTATAAATTGACAATGTCTAAATAATTCATTTTATTAACGTCCCTAAATTTTGGTTTAGTTATTTTTAATAATTAGGTACAATTCTATGCTTTTTTTAGAGATTTATATGGGATTATGTATAGTCTCTTTTCCATTAATGCTTTTATTATTTAAAACCGCCCCTTTGGGCTGGGAAGACAAGAATGGTTACCATCAGAAAAGTAATGAAGAAAAGTTAATACCCTTTCCTCTTAAAAAAAGAGTTGCAAGAGATCATCTTACAATCAATTTCAAATTAGCTCACTACCAAAAACTTGACAGTAGTAATTTTGACCTGCAAATTACATTAGGTGTGTGAAATCCTAAAATTTTGAACATATTCAATTAAAACCTGCCAGTATTCATATTTGTGGACTTTAAATTATTTCACCTATTAACCTAAATAAGTAAATCCTCAGCCCTCAAATGAGAATATATCCCAGTTATTCTTCTTATATCAGAATGTCCATGTAATTCTGAAACTTCAAACATGCTCATATCTTTTTGAACTAACCAGCTTGCAAAAGTATGCCGGATTGATTGTATAGTAAGCATAGGATTAAGTCCAGATTACTTTTTATACTTTTCATTTATTTTATTATTATTAAAAGTTATTTTTTAAGACAGAATCAGAATTCATATTGGAGTAGTAATGCATAGATTTTCAGACCTTTTCAGTAAAGGGAGCCATCCTAGGTCGGATATAATCTATTACGTAATGTCGGTTATTTTTATAATTCTGGCATTCACGATGGGAATAATCGATAATCCCCCAGGTATAATAATGCTCCTGTTAGGCATTTATATGTTCGCATTTCCCTTCATACGTAGGAGAAGGGAAATAAAAAAGGGGGAAGGCCAGGGGAAAAATAAAAAGAAATAAGAAATCCTTCAGTGTATAGCTGTCAGAGTATTGAGTACCGGCCTTTTTGCATTTCATTAATCAGGGACATGTGATTCTCAAAACTCCTCATTAAATAAAAATTATCCTTATATTTATAAAATACAGCGGGGGATTTTTCTTTAAAAGCGAAGTACAAGGAATATAATTTATTGATTACAACAGAACGGATTCCCGCGATGGAACTAAATTTATCCTGATGAAGTTCATAAAGTAATATATCCAGAGAGGACTAATTCTATGATTCAAAAATTCAATAAAACACTGATTCTCAGTATGTTAACATTTGGTCTAATATCATTAAATTGCTCAAAAACAAGTAATAATTCTTCTGCTACCAGTCAGAATCCATTCTTTACAAAAAGTACACTTTCGTTTCAGGCTCCACAGTTCGATAAAATTAAAGACAGCGATTACAAGCCTGCTATTGAAAAAGGTATGAAGGACCAGCTCGCAGAGATTGACAAAATTGCGAACAACCCGGAAGCACCTACTTTTGAAAATACAATGGTTGCACTGGAAAAAAGCGGTCAGTTACTTACAAGGGCGCAACTGGTATTCAACGCAATTACATCCGCTAATACAGATTCAGTTCTGCAGAAAGTGCAGGAAGAAGAGGCCCCTAAACTTGCCGCTCACCAGGACGCAATCTTTCTGAATCCAAAACTTTTCCAGAGAGTTAAAACTATTTATGAAAAACGGGATAAGTTAAATCTTGATCACGAAAGTCAGAAATTAGTTGAATATTATTACAACCATTTTGTTCACGCAGGTGCAAATTTATCACCTGAAGATAAAACTGAGCTAAAAAAATTAAATGAGGAAGAAGCTACACTTATTGCAAAGTTTGTAAATAAACTTCTCGCTGGCACAAAAGCCGGTGCTTTGGTTGTTAGTGATAAATCAGAATTGGCAGGACTAACTCCGGCAGAGCTTGATGCAGCAGCACAGGATGCGGCTTCACGCGGATTGACTGGAAAATGGGTTTTACCTTTGCAGAATACTACACAACAGCCCCAGCTTCAATCATTAACTAACAGGGCAACCCGTAAAAAACTTTTTGAAGCTTCCTGGAACCGCACGGAGCACAAAGATGCAAATGATACGCGTGCTAATATTGAACGCATCGCAAAAATTCGGGCAGAAAAAGCTAAGTTATTGGGCTATTCTAATTATGCAGGATGGGTTCTGGAAAATCAAATGGCAAAAACTCCGGTTGCAGTTGAGAAATTTCTTTCACGAATGGTTCCAGCGACAGTTGCCAATGAGAAAAAAGAAGCAGCTGATTTGCAGGCATTTATAAAAAAATCAGGTAAGAATTTTAAGTTAGAGCCCTGGGATTGGAGCTACTATGCAGAAAAACTGCGGAAGGAAAGATATGATCTGGATGATTCTCAAATCAAACCTTACTTTGTTCTGGATAATGTACTCCAAAAAGGTATTTTTTATGCTGCTCATGAATTATACGGCCTGACATTTAAAGAACTTCATAATATACCTGTATATCAGAAAGATGTACGTGTGTTCGAAGTTATGGATAGTGATGGTTCACCACTAGCACTGTTTTATGCAGATTATTACAAAAGAGATAATAAAGGCGGTGGAGCCTGGATGGATAACTTTGTTATTCAGTCAAAGTTATTGGGTACAAAGCCTGTAATATTTAATGTTTGCAATTTTACAAAACCAGCACCCGGCCAGCCGGCACTTTTAAGCTATGATGATGTTACAACAATGTTCCATGAATTTGGCCATGCGCTTCACGGTATTTTTGCTGATCAGCAATATCCCAGTTTATCAGGGACAAGTGTACCGCGTGATTTTGTAGAATTTCCATCACAGTTTAACGAACACTGGGCATTATATCCCAAAGTTCTGAAAAATTATGCTCTGAATTATAAAACAGGAAAACCAATTCCACAGGCGCTTGTTAATAAAATTAAAAAAGCTGCATACTTTAACCAGGGATATGATTTTACAGAATTACTGGAAGCTGCTGATCTTGATATGGCCTGGCATACCTTGCCGGCAAGCGCGCCAAAACAGAATTCAGATAAGTTTGAAGTTGAAAGTTTGAAAAAAGATCACCTTTTAATTCCACAGGTACCTCCGCGTTACAGGTCCAGTTATTTTATGCATATATGGGGTAATGGTTATGCTTCAGGTTACTATGCATATTTGTGGTCCGAAATGCTCGATGATGATGCATTTGATTGGTTCCAGCATAATGGCGGACTTACACGCGAAAATGGTGACCGTTTCCGTAAGATGATTCTTTCAAGGGGAGCAACTGAAGATTATACAAATATCTTTCACGAGTTCACCGGACACGATCCCAGTATAGAACCGATGCTAAAAGATCGTGGTTTGAAATAATTTATTCTTGCAGATTATCTAATGGGACGCAAAACCTGCGTCCCATTTTTATTTCTTAAATTCTCCGATTTTTTTATCCCAAAATTTTATGATTTTTGAAAATGGCAATTCATAGCCCATACTTAAATACTGAATTTGCCACATATTAATTCCGCTTTCAGCCTCTTTCTCACTTATAAATTTCTTTGTAATTATATCATCGGTTTTGCTGATTAAATGTTCAGAATCATAAAAATTTGCAAGATAAATTTCGTGTTCTTTCTTATTTACGTCTTCCTTAATATATTCTGTAACCATATAAAACCGGAGTCTCCGACATATACTTCCAGAGAAACGTTAGTGCTTAGTTTAAGAATAAATCTTTTAGTCGAATATGAAGAAGACTTTTGTATAGTTAAAGAAAAGTCCTTATAATATTTGTCCACTTTTTGTTCTGCTAAAACATTAAATACAGCTTCAATCAAACTCAGAGGGTTTGAATTCTTCTAGTTACTCCAAACTTTTCCAACCCGGTATAATTTTTTAGTTTGCACTATACTTGTATCCAGAGAATATGTAAAGTATAAATAGCCTATACATTTTCTCGTCCGTATTGAATTTTGGGGATCGGTTTGAGAAGGATACGATAATTTGTAGACTCTGTAAGTAATGGATTTACCCATAGTATCACAGGTCATTACATAATAATAATTATTATTAAAATTATTAAATACCTGTTCAAGTCTATCACCAATTGAAATGTTATGGTTGTCCAGGTTTATTGTTTGGGCCAGTATGCTTCTAAAGAAAAATTAAAAGAAAGGTAAGAAATACTTTCAGATGTTTCTTCATTATTTTCCCCGTAATGAGTTTAAGAAGTTACCGTGAAAATAGAAAATTTTTGCGTTATTTCATCTAAAAAATAAAAAATCTAGTAAATGGTGAAATTTTTATATATTTATAGAAAATGGGAAAAATCTTTGAAATATTTAATTTTTCAATGATTTTATGCTGCCAACCACTAAAAGAATTGTAGAAAAATTCTTCAAAAATATCTATACTTTAAAAAAACGTTTGGAATATTCATGAAATTCAATATTTTGTAGTATGAAAAAGAACAAATATAAAAGCATTACCAAGTTAAACACCTCCAACGGCTACTATGTGAGGGTTTTCTATAATAAGAAGGTTTACAAACCCCAGTATTTTGGTGTTCATACTTACGGAAGCTGGAAGAAGGCACTTGATGCTGCAATCAAATACAGAAACAAAATTGAAAAAGAAATTGGTAAGCCAAGAACAAACAAACAAATTCTTACAGTTTCATGGGCAAGTACAGGCCACCTTGGAGTAATGAAATTAAAAAGAGTCGGACCTCCGGTTTTTGCTGCATCACTTATTGTTAACGATAAGAGGTATTATAAATCATTTCCTGCGAGTAAATACGGAGAAGAAAAAGCACTTAAAATGGCTATCCGCCAGAGGAAATTATTCGAAAAGAAATACCTGTAATTTCTTAATTATTATACCTATTTTTGCCTATCCAAAAGGAAATTTTACCAGCCTTATTTATATTAGTACCAAGTCTGCCGGTCCGGCAGACAGGCCTGTCCGATTTCCTCTCTGATAATATTAATTCTGAAATAAAATAATTTAAAACAGACATATAAATATGAAAAAAACATTCGAAGAGATCGGGCTGGAAAAGAACGTCTTGCTTGCAATTAATGAATTAGGATTTGAAAACCCGATGCCGGTTCAGGAAGAAGTTATCCCGATTTTGCTGCAGGGGAAGGGAGATATTGTTGCATTTGCGCAAACAGGAACAGGAAAAACTGCTGCATTTGGATTACCAATAATCCAAAAAATTAATACTTCAAACAATCTAACGCAGTTTTTAATTCTTTCGCCAACCAGGGAACTATGCTTACAAATTGCGGACGATCTTTTATCTTTTGCGAAATATACTCCGGGAGTTAAAATTGCGGCTGTATTTGGCGGCGCGAGTATTGAAAGGCAGATCAAAATGGTTAAAAAAGGTGTGCATATAATTTCGGCAACACCCGGCAGGTTAATTGATCTGATCAACAGGAGAATTGTAAAATTAAAAAATATTAATACACTTGTTCTGGATGAAGCAGATGAAATGCTGAATATGGGATTCCGGGATGAACTTGAGGAAATTCTAAAAGAAACTCCATCTGAAAAAAATACTCTGCTTTTTTCAGCAACAATGCCTAAAGAAGTTAGGGCGATGTCGAAGAATTATATGAAAAACCCGACTGAAATAACAATCGGTAAAATGAATTCGGGGGCAGAAAATATTAAGCATATATGCTACATGGTTCACGCTAAGGACAGGTACCCTGCATTAAAAAGAATTGTAGATTCCAATCCGGATATTTATGGGATTGTTTTTTGTAGAACAAGAAGAGAAACACAGGAAGTAGCTGAGCAATTGATGAAAGATGGTTATGATGCTGATTCACTTCACGGTGATCTTTCTCAGCAACAGAGAGATGCTGTGATGAATAAATTCAGGAGGAAGAATTTGCAGTTGCTTGTAGCAACGGACGTAGCCGCACGCGGAATTGACGTAGATAGTTTAACTCATATTATAAATTATAATTTACCCGATGAATCAGAAATTTATACTCATCGTAGTGGACGAACGGGAAGAGCAGGCAGGGAAGGCATTTCAATTATAATAACAAATTTAAAAGAGAAGGGAAAAGTTCACCAGATTGAAAAATTAATTAATAAAAAATTTGATTTTCGTCCTGTACCATCGGGAAAAGATATCTGCGCGACTCAGCTTTTTCATCTTGTTGACAGAATTGAAAAGATTGAAGTAGATGATTCTGAAATAAATTCCTTTCTTCCGGAAATTCTTAAAAAACTTGAGTGGCTTGACAGGGAAGAATTAATAAAAAAATTCGTATCCGTAGAGTTCAACCGGTTTATAGAATATTATAAAAACCTGCCCGATTTAAATACACCCGAAGGGAAATCCAGACAGAGCCAGATAGGGAGAAACAGGAGTGGATATACCAGATTTTTTATTAATCTGGGAAGAATGGATGAGTTAAATCCGTCAAAAATTATTGGTATGGTAAATGACTACACCGGAATAAGGAATATTGAAATTGGAGAAATAGAAATACTTAAAACTTTTTCATTCTTTGAAGCAGATAGTGAATATACTGACGAAATTTTATCCGGATTTAATGGTAAAAAATTCAAAAGCCGCCAGATAGGTGTGGAAGTTGCCGGAGATAAAAAGGCCAAAAGCAGAAATAGAGGCAGCAGAAATGGCGGAAGAGAGGTTACTGAGAAAAATTTCAGGAAATCGGGAAAAAAGAAAAGAGAATTTAAGAGAGGAAATAAAAAGAAATAGTGAATCTCTCTTCCTGATCGTAGCCAATTATAAAATTTTTATTTGAATGATTATTATATTTGATAATCTAAAATATGGGGAATAAAGGGAATTGGCTAACAAGGGAATAATATTTAACATTAATAAATATGCTGTAAATGACGGACCCGGAATTCGTACGACCATTTTCCTTAAAGGTTGTCCGCTAAACTGCCAGTGGTGTCATAATCCTGAAAGCAGGGACTCTTCAATTGAGATACCCGCAACAGAGAATCTAAAAAAACTATTAAACCTACCGTTATCAGAAACTAAAAATGCTATTGGAAGATTGGTTACTACTGACGAATTAATTAAAGAAATTCTAAAAGATATCGTCTTTTATGAGGAATCGGGCGGTGGAGTCACCTTTTCCGGAGGCGAACCGATGATGCAACCCGAATTCCTATTGAACATGTTGAAAAGATGCAGGGGGAAAGGAATACACACCGCAATTGACACATCAGGTTATGCAACAACTGATTCATTAAAAAAAATTGCTGAACATACCGACTTGTTTCTTTTTGATTTGAAATTAGCTGACAATAAAGAACATATTAAATTTACCGGTGTACCAAACAGGTTGATACATAAAAATCTTTTGGAACTCAATAATCTGGGTAAGCAAATTAGGATTAGAATTCCGCTGATTCCCGGAATTACGGACACAGAAAAAAATCTTTCCGGAATAAGTAATCTTATCAGGCCATTAAAAAATATTACAAATATCGATATTCTTCCATTTAATGAATTAATCGATGGTAAATATGCAAGGTTGGAAAAAGACCTTGACCTGAAAAAATTAAAAATGCAAACGGAAGAAGAATTAAAAATAATATCGGGTAAATTTGACGGACTCGGATACGAGGTAAGCATCAGAGGATAATTATGAATGAACGGATAAAAAAACTCAGAGAACAATCACTAAATACAGTTACAACCTTATCTCACGAAAGGGCAATGCTTGTTACAGAATTTTATAAAACCGGTGAGGCAGAGAAAGTTTCTATCCCTGTCAGCCGGGCTCTTTGTTTTAAATATATACTCGAAAATAAAGCACTTTGTATAAACGAAGGGGAACTGATTGTAGGGGAAAGAGGTCCTGCACCTAAAGCAACGCCCACTTATCCTGAAATTTGTATCCACTCGGGAAATGATCTTGATATCCTGCACAACAGAGAGAAAGTTTCATTCAAATCAGGTCAAGCGACAAGGAAAGCTTTTAAGGATGTAATAACACCTTTCTGGCAAGGCAAATCAATCCGTGATAAAATATTTGCAGAAGTAGATTCAGAATGGAAAGATTGTTTTGAGGCAGGCATTTTCACGGAGTTTATGGAACAGCGCGCTCCCGGCCATACTGTACTTGATAATAAAATTTATAATAAAGGCTTACTTGAATTTAAAAGGGATATTGAAAACAGTATTAAAGGTCTGGACTTTTACAGTGATGCCGATGCATTGAATAAAAGGGAAGAATTAAAAGCAATGACAATTGCGGCAGATGCAATAATAAAATTTGCAGAAAGATATTCCCAAAAAGCATATGCACTTGCTGAAAAAGAAAATAATCCAGTCAGGAAAAAAGAACTGGAAATGATTTCTGATATTTGCAAAAAAGTGCCTGCAAATAAACCTGAAACACTACATGAAGCCTTACAATATTACTGGTTTATACATCTTGGTGTTATTACAGAATTAAATACCTGGGATTCATTTAATCCCGGCAGATTGGACCAACACCTCGCTCCTTTTTACAAAAAGGATATCGTGGAAGGAAGGCTTACTCCTGATTCGGCAAAGGAACTGCTCCAAGCATTCTGGATAAAATTTAATAATCAGCCGGCGCCTCCCAAGGTTGGAGTAACCGCACAGGAAAGCAATACCTACACTGATTTTTGTTTAATCAATATGGGCGGACTAACGGAATCCGGTGATGATGCTGTAAATGAGTTTTCATATTTGTTATTGGACGTAATTGAGGAAATGAGATTATTGCAACCGAGTTCGATGATACAGGTAAGTAAGAAAAACCCTGATCAGTTCATTAAACGTGCTTTAAAAATTATCAAAACCGGATACGGACAGCCTTCAATATTTAATTCGGATTCTATTGTGCAGGAACTTGTACGTCAGGGTAAATCCATTATCGATGCGAGAAATGGGGGCGCGAGTGGTTGTGTAGAAGCAGGTGCCTTTGGGAAGGAGAGTTTCATATTAACAGGATATTTTAATTTAGTTAAAGTTTTGGAAATTACTCTTAACAACGGGATAGATCCACGAACGAATAAAAAAATCGGTATTGAATCCGGCGATCCGGCTGAATTCAAAGTATTTAGTGAATTATTCGATGCATATGTTAAGCAGCTTAATTATTTCATAGATATAAAAATAAAAGGCAATATTATAATCGAGAGATTATATGCCCGGTATCTTCCTGCTCCATTTTTGTCAATTCTTGTTGACGATTGCATCAAGAAAGGAAAAGATTATAACGATGGCGGCGCAAGGTATAATTCTTCCTATGTGCAAGGAGTGGGAATTGGAAATTTAACTGATTCATTTTCATCGATTAAGTATCACGTGTTTGATAAGAAAAATTTATCAATGCAGGAGTTCCTTACTAATTTAAAGAAGAATTTTTCCAAGAATAATGATCTGCGCCAGCTAATTCTTGGCGACACTCCGAAATATGGAAATGACGATGACTATGCTGATGAAATATTGAAAGATATTTTTGAGGCATTTTTCAAATCTGTTGACGGGCGACCAAATACTAAAGGGGGACATTACAGGATAAATCTTCTGCCGACAACATCACACGTTTATTTTGGAAGCGTAATTGGTGCAACACCGGACGGAAGATTTGCGGGCGAACCTTTATCAGAAGGGATTTCACCGGTTCAGGGAGCAGATGTGAACGGACCAACGGCTGTAATAAAATCAGCTGCGAAAATAGATCATTTGCGGACAGGGGGTACACTGTTAAATCAAAAATTTGCTCCGCAATTAATGGAAACTGATAGTGGGATTGAAAAGGTTGCTAAACTTATCAGATCTTATTTCAGGATGGACGGACATCATATTCAATTCAATGTTGTTAAGGCAGAGACCTTGCGTAAGGCACAAAGGGAACCGGAAAAATATCGTGACCTTATTGTAAGAGTTGCAGGTTACAGTGATTACTTTGTTGATCTTACGCCAGAATTACAAAACGAAATTATTAATAGAACTGAGCAGAGTCTCAATTAAAATCTTAGATTTATTTATAATTAAACAGGGGAGAAAATTATGCATGAGAAAAGTATAAAATTATTAAACAAGGCAGTTGCTGATGAATTACACGCCGTACATCAGTATATGTATTTTCATTTTCATTGTGATGACCAGGGATATGATTTGCTAGCAAATCTTTTTAAAATGACTGCAATTGCAGAAATGTTACACGTTGAAAGACTTGCTGAAAGAATATTGTTTCTGAAAGGGGATGTGGAAATGGTTGTTGGTGCTGAGGTTGAAAAAATTCACGGTGTAAAAGAAATGCTGCAGAAGGCATCAAAAATGGAAGAAGATAGCGCCAAAGAATATAATCAGTGGGCAAATGAATGTTCAGCAAACGCAGATTCAGTTTCAAAACAATTGTTTGAAAATCTGGTTGTTGAAGAAGAAACACATTATGATAAATACGATACTGAACTTGAAAATCTTAAGAAATTCGGTGACAGGTACCTCGCTTTACAATCAATAGAAAGAAGTAAGGGACAAAATTCTGGCACACCTGCCTAAGTTATTCCGAAGTGCCCTGGCTTTTATTCAGGGCACTCTTTCTTTGTTTGCCATATCCAGCCAATTCTCTCCGTTCATCATAATTATGTCTCTTATTAAATAAAAATTGATGCAGTTAATGTTGTTTATGAATACTTTACATGTAGAATTGCGGGAATATTTATGTCAGAAATGGATTATTCAAAATTTACTTTGCAGGAATTGTATGATATATATCGTACAATTGATAATGACGCTGAACCCGAAAAGGCCAAAATCCTTTTTAAAGAAATTGAAAATAAAGAAAAGGAAAAAGCAGGGCCGTTTGAAGGTAAATTAGCAACCCGTGGCTTAAGGCTGATTGCATTCTTAGTTGACTTAGGAATAGTCTGGATTATATCTACTTTTGCCTTCAGGTATTTGTATGGCAGCTTTTTCACAATAGATTTTCGCAGAATATTTTCAGCGGATGGCCAGTACATTGAGTTTATATTTTTTATTCTAGTCGGATTTACTATTTTAATTTATCTTATGGTAAACGGCTACTACCTTTATAAGTATGGGCAGACAGTAGGCAAAAAAATTATCGGAATAAAAATTACAGATAAAGACTGCAATGTTCCTCCACTTTCCAAAACTTACCTTGTTAGATTTTTTATCCCAGCTGTAGTTTCATCATTCCCTGTATTTGGCATTATAATCTGGTTTGTTGATTCGCTATTTATTTTCGGTAAAAATAAAAAATGTCTCCACGATCATATTGCAGAAACCAGGGTAGTTTTTGTCGGGGATGAAATTTATTTCTAATAGTTTAATCTGTTACTAATATTTTGTAGCTTTCTTTCCAGTAAAAACAATACCCACCTGAAAACCGAATGAAAAAAATATTATCTAAGGTTGTTATACTAATTACATTATTTTGTATTACAATTAATTTTGCCAACGCACAGGATATAAAAACTAAAGTAATAATACTGGGAAGCGGAACCCCTTATCCGAGCCCTTCAAATTCAGGACCTGCAACAGCGGTTGTATATGGTAAACGTGTCTTTTTATTTGACGCAGGTGCCGGTGTCATGAGGCAGATTAATGCTGCCAAACTCCCGATTAGCGGCCCTGAAGCTACTTTTATTACCCATCTTCACAGTGACCATACTCTCGGTTATCCGGATCTTATACTAACCACCTGGATTATGAGGCGCGTAAAACATTTGCAGGTATATGGCCCACATGGACTGAAAAGAATGACAGGTCTTTTGCTTAAAGCCTATTCTGAAGATATAAAAGTAAGAATTGAAGGCCTGGAAAAGGAATTGCCGGATACCTACAAAGTTGACGTTCATGAAATTACAAAGGGAGTTGTTTACGATAGCGGTGGAGTAAAAATAACCGCAATACCCGTTTTGCATGGAAACTGGAAAGAAGCGTTTGGCTACAGGATAGATACTCCGGACATGTCCATAGTTATTTCGGGTGATACAAGGCCCTGTGACTCAATTATAGAAGCCTCAAAAGGTGTTGATGTTCTTGTTCACGAAGTTTATGCCGGTGCAAAAGTGAAACCTGAAAATCGGCCTGGAGGAAAATATTGGCCGCAATATTGCAGAGAATTCCATACCTCAGATATTGAACTGGGAAAAATTGCTCAGAAAAGTAATCCGAAAACCTTAATAATGACGCATATTATAAGAATGGGTGCTACTGATCAAGAATTAATAGGCGCAGTTAGGAAAGGCGGTTACAAAGGAAATATAATTGTTGGCAAAGATTTAAAGGTATATTAAAATTTTGAGCTAAGCAAAAATTGATTTTTCCCATTTCTTTATTGTATTCTCAAGCCACCATTTATATATTTGTCAATAAACTTTCGGAAGAGCCAATGAATCCCAAAATAATCCTAGAAACCAGCTTTCCAGATTTAAAATTCGCCAAAAGAGGGAAGGTTAGAGATGTTTATGATGTTGGGGAATATTATTTGATAATTTCAACTGACAGGCTTTCTGCGTTCGATGTTATAATGTCGCAGGGAATTCCCAATAAGGGAAAAGTTCTTACTAAAATTTCCGAATTCTGGTTTAACGAGACCAGAAATATTGTACCTAATCACGTAGTAAGCACTTTTGTGGACGAATATCCATTGGAATGCAGAAAATATAAAGAAGAGATTGAAGGCCGGTCAATGCTTGTTAAAAAGGCGGAGGTTATCCCAATTGAGTGCATTGTAAGGGGATATATTTCGGGCTCGGGCTGGAATGATTATAAGAAAACCGGTCAAATTTCAGGAATAGATTTACCTTCAAATCTGCAGGAATCACAAAAACTTCCGGAACCAATTTTTACTCCATCTACAAAGGCGGAAATTGGAGATCACGATGAAAATATTTCGATTGATCAGGCAGAAAAAATAATAGACAAGGAATCACTAAAAGAAGTTAAAAAAGCTACGCTGGATGTTTATAATCATGCTTCAAATTATGCGCTAAAAAAAGGAATTATAATAGCAGATACAAAAATGGAATTCGGATTAATTGATGATGAAGTAATTCTGGTTGATGAACTTTTAACCCCGGATTCCTCAAGATTCTGGCCTGAAGAATCTTACAAGGTAGGGGAGACACAGCAAAGTTATGACAAACAATTTGTAAGAAATTTCCTGCTTTCGATTAATTTTAATAAACAGCCACCCCCGCCTCATTTGCCTGAGGAAATTATACAAAAGACCAGTGAAAAGTATCTTGAAGTTTTATACAAGCTGACGGGAGAAAAATTACTCTGATGAATCCTGTTCGGATAAAAGTAAAACAGAATGTTGATATATCAATTATGTGGGATGATGGAAGCAGATCAGTAATATCCCTTGAAAAATTAAGGAATCTTTGTCCATGTGCAAGCTGCATAACTTCGCGGGAAAAAAGGGGCAAAAACTATCTCCCGATTTATAATGGAAATCAGAAAAGAATAGCTTCAGTTAATCAGATCGGTAGTTATGCTATTCAGGTTGCCTGGGAGGATGGGCATAATCAGGGAATATACGAGTACCCTTTCCTTAAAAATTTAGCAGAAGACAGATAATTATAAATGGTATTACCTAACCAGCTAACAGTTTTACGAATTATACTTACCCCGGTATTTCTGTTTCTTTTTCTTTCAGAAAATCCATTGCTGAAACAGATTTCTCTTGCTGTATTCATTATTGCAGCCCTTACGGATTGGTACGATGGATGGCTTGCAAGAAAATTTAATTACATTACCAGCTGGGGTAAGTTTTGGGATCCGCTGGCGGATAAAATACTAACTTCAGCGGCTTTTATTGGATTTGTAATTCTAAATCTTATTCCTCTATGGATGGTAATAATTATAATTGTACGTGATCTTATCATAACTACACTTAGAGCTTATGCCGACTATAAAGGGAGATCATTTCCCACAAGTTATTACGCAAAATGGAAAACCCTGCTGCAAATGGCATTTCTCTACTATCTTTTGGTAGTTTATGTTGGCAAATATACTGTTCAGATTTACACAGGACACGAAAGAACATTTTCAGTTTTAATGGATGACAAACTAATATATTTCACTATGCTGTTTATTACGGCTATCACATTTCACTCGGGCATTACTTACCTGTACAAGAACAGACATTTAGTTTTTAAGCTATTTAATAATGAAACTTAATCTTTTTGAAAAAATGCTGGGTTCCGGGTTCTTTACGGGATTTATTCCTTTTGCCCCGGGAACATTTGGAAGTCTTGCTGCATTATTTATTTATTATATACCTGGCTTTGAAAAGCTGATGGTATTGATTCCGGCAATATTAATCTTTAGCTTTTACGGAGTTTACGTTGGCAATAAATTTGAGAAAGTGTATGGTAAAGATCCAGGTCAATGTACTATTGACGAATTTGTAGGGATGTGGATCTCTTTATTATTCCTGCCAAAAACAATAATACTATCCGCAACTGCTTTTATTATCTGGCGGATACTGGATATTATTAAACCCTGGCCGGCACGTAATCTTGAAAAACTTAAAGGCGGCCCTGGAATAATGATTGACGATGTAATTTCTGCAGCTTATGCACTAATAATACTTCAAGTATTTTTGCGTATTTTTACACTTTAACAAAAAAGAAAATTTATGGATGCTCATATAATAACAATTGGAGATGAAATATTAATCGGGCAGACTCTGAACACAAATGCAGGTTATATAGGCGAAAAACTATCCGACGCACAGGTCTATGTTAAAAAGAGCTCAGTAGTTGCAGATGAAGAAGAGGAAATATTAAAAGAATTTGAGACATGCTGGGAGAACAATGATCTTGTGGTTGTTACAGGTGGATTAGGTCCTACTCATGATGATATTACACGCCAGTGTGTGGTTAAGTTTTTTAATACTGAACTTGTACAAAATAAAGAAGTGCTTGAAGATATTCTTGCACTCTTTAAATTACGTGGAAGAAAAGTAACAAAAGTCAATGAAGGACAGGCTCTTGTACCTAAAATTGCAAGTGTAATTCGTAATTCAAGAGGAACTGCTCCCGGGTTCTGGATTGAAGAACAGAATAAAATATTTGTCGTTATGCCCGGGGTTCCTTACGAAATGCAGGAAATGATGACTTCATTTGTTTTGCCTGGTTTACAGGAAAAATTAATCAATAATAAGATATTTACACTTCGTAAAACTCTCCAGACAACAGGAATTCCTGAATCCGCTTTGTTTGAAAAATTGGGTGATCTTGAAGAAATTCTTCAGGGAGCAAAGCTGGCATTTCTTCCAAGCCAATATGGTGTAAAGCTTAGAATTACAGTTAAAGCTAAAGATGAAGAAAGTGCCAAAAACAAGCTAAGTGAAATTGAGCAAAAAATCAGGGGAAAAGCAGGCAGATTTATATTCAGCAGAGAGAATGAATTACTTGAGGAAGTGATAGCTAGGTTATTAAAAGAAAGGGATTTAACTATTGCTCTCGCAGAATCTTGTACAGGTGGAAATCTTGCAAATCTTTTAACAAATGTTCCCGGAAGCAGTGCCTATTTTGAACGAGGAATTGTTTCGTACAGCAATGCTTCAAAAGTGGAAATACTAAAAGTAAATGAGGATACTATAGCGGAGCACGGAGCAGTTAGCCTGGAGGTGGCAAGGCAAATGGCCGAAGGAGTAAAATCTATTAGTGGAACTGATCTCGGGATTTCTATTACCGGAATTCTTGGCCCAACAGGTGCAACGACTGATAAACCTGTTGGACTAGTTTATATCGGATTATGCGATGATAAGGTCTGTACAGCCAAGGGATTTCAATTTGGCAATGACCGATTATTAAATAAACAGCGTACAACTCAGGCTGCGCTTGACATGATTCGACGAACTTTGCTGGGAATTTCTCTCGATGACTAGGCTCTTTGTTGCTTTAAGGATTCCTGATAAAATATTGGATGAGATTATATCTTTTCGGGATCAGGCATACAAAGGAAGCGAAAAATTCAGGTGGGAAAAGAAGGACAAACTTCATCTTACCTTAAAATTTATAGTGGAAGTTGAAGATCAAAAAGTAGCTGGTATAGCAAAAGAATTAGAGTTTATTGAAAATTACCAGGGATTTAATTGCAGGCTTAACGGATTTGGATTTTTCCGTTATCGCGGTGTTCCAAAAATATTGTGGACGGGGTTGCATACGAGCGAAAAAATTTTCACTTTAGCCGATGAGTTAAATTCCCGGCTGGAAAAGTTTTCAATCCCAAAGGAAAAAAGAAAGGTTAAAACCCACATCACAATTTTGAGAATTAAGGGAAATCCCGGTGAAAATTTTATTGAAGGATTTGAAAAATTCAGCATTCCACAAAACTTGTTTACTTGTAATAATGTAGCCTTAATAAAAAGTGAACTTCGGCCCGGTGGATCGGTATACAACGAAATTAGAAATTATAAATTAAAAGATATGGAGGAAGGATGAGTGCGGACAGAGAACAGAAATTGAAAATTATTGATGATGCGATAGCCAGTATCGAAAAGACTTATGGCAAAGGTTCGATTATGAAATTAGGAGATGGAGTAATTGTTCCAATGGAATCAATTCCTACTGGCGCTCTATCTCTTGATTATGCTCTTGGTATTGGAGGTGTTCCCAGGGGAAGAGTTATTGAGGTTTACGGGCCGGAATCCAGTGGTAAAACTACATTATGTCTGCATATAATTGCAGAAGCACAAAAAACAGGCGGGCTTGCAGCATTCATTGATGCAGAGCATGCGCTGGATGTTAATTATGCAAAAAGACTTGGAGTTGATACAGCTAATCTTTTAATCTCTCAACCTGATTTTGGTGAGCAGGCTCTTGAAATTACGGATACGTTAGTAAGAAGTAATGCGCTGGATATTATTGTTATAGATTCAGTAGCGGCGCTGGTACCAAGATCAGAAATAGAAGGCGAGATGGGGGATGCTACAATGGCTGTTCAGGCAAGATTGATGTCTCAGGCATTGAGAAAACTAACAGGTGCGATTTCAAAATCAAAAACTTCTGTGATTTTTATTAACCAGCTGAGACAAAAAATCGGTATTATGTTTGGAAATCCTGAAACTACTACAGGAGGAAACGCCCTTAAATTTTATGCTTCACTAAGGATGGATATTAGAAGAATTGCGGCTATAAAAGATGGAACAAATGTAATTGGAAACAGGACCAGAGTAAAAATTGTGAAGAGTAAGGTTGCTCCACCGTTCAAAGAAGTTGAATTTGATATCCTTTATAATGAAGGAATAAGCAAATCGGGAGATCTTCTGGACCTGGCCACAAATTTTGGAATTGTTAAAAAAAGCGGTGCATGGTTTACGTATGAAGAAGACAGGTTCCAGGGAAGAGAGCAATTCAGACAGAGAATGCTGGAAAGTCCTGAATTATATGCAAAAGTTCAATCTGATGTAAAGACAAAACTTGGAATGGTGCTGCAGAATAAGAACGAGGATAAAAAGGCCGAACCAGCTACAGATAAAAACAAAGGTAAAAAAGGCTCCAAATAATAACCTAAAATGAAAATAGTAAGAGTAGCAAAGAAAGATGACAATAATGTTGTTGTCTACCTGGACAACGATGAAAAACTCTTTCTAAGCTATGAAGTATTCTTAAAAAATGGCCTAAGGAAAAATGTCGAAATTCCTGATGGCCATTTTGATTTTTTGATAGAAGAAAACCAGAAGTATCACATCAAGAAAAGAGCATATTCCTACATTGCCCGAAGACATCATTCTGTTTTTGAAATAAGGACAAAACTGAGACGAAAAAAATATGATAATAAACTTATTGAAGAGATTTTAACAGAGCTTGTCGCAGGCGGATACCTGAACGATGAGGAATTTTCTGAAATTTTTGCCGATGAAAATATTCGCTTGAAATTATGGGGAAGGAATAAAGTTAAAGCAGAGCTGATGAAAAGAGGAGTAAATTCAGGTGTAATTGATATTGCGCTAAATAAAATGTTTCCTGACGGAAATGATGTCGGCAATGCAATTGAGCTTGTTCGGAAAAAATACAGGCTGTTGAAGGACAGGACACCCGACGAAATGAAATTAAAACAAAAACTTTATACTTTTCTTTCTTCGCGTGGATACGATTACGAATCAAGTAAAGAGGCTGTAAACTCCGTAATTAATGAGTCCTCGACAAATAAATAGCCTGCTTTTTTCTTTAATATTATAACTATCTTTTAGTGTTTAAAATCCAACGCAAATGGAAATTCAAAAAAATTACCCGCTTAAAAATCTTAATACATTCGGACTGGATGTTAAGGCACAACTTTTTGCAAATGTAAAAAGCGAAGAACAGCTACAACTTGTGCTAACTGATAAAAATTTTAAGGATTTACCTAAATTTATTTTGGGAGGTGGCAGTAATATTCTCCTAAAAAGTGATTTTGAAGGCCTCGTAATTAAAATATCTATTTCAGGAATTGAAATTGTAGAAGAAGATGACGATTCAGTTTTAATTAAAGCTGGCGCCGGAGAATTATGGCACGAACTGGTATTATTTTCAGTTGAAAAAAAATTAGGAGGTATTGAAAATCTGTCACTTATTCCTGGTACTGTTGGCGCAGCTCCGATGCAGAATATTGGCGCATATGGGCAGGAGATTGCAGATACTTTTGTAAAGCTTGAAGGATTTTATTCCGGCAATGGGAAAAAAGAGGTATTTGAAAAGGGACAGTGTAATTTCGGTTACCGGGACAGCATTTTTAAAAATGAATTGAAAAACAAATTTGTCATAACAAGCGTTTATCTTCGATTAAGAAAAAAACCGGAATTGAAACTAGCTTATGGAACAATCAGGCAGGAAATTGATAAACTGGAGAAAAAGGAATTTGGTGTTGCGGATGTGAGCGACGTGATTCGTAAAATAAGACAAAGTAAGCTTCCCGATCCCAAACAAATTGGTAATGCCGGTAGCTTTTTTAAAAATCCTGAAGTCACGCAGGAACAGTTTGTTAGTCTAAAAAAGAAATATCCTGAGATAGTCGGCTATCCGATTGAAGACAAGAAAGTTAAATTAGCGGGCGGCTGGTTAATTGAAAGTTGTGGATGGAAGGGAAAAAGGATTGGCAAAGTTGGGTCACATTCAAAACAAGCCCTTGTACTTGTAAATTATGGCGATGCCGATGGAAAAGATATTTTAAAATTGGCAAAAGATATTAAAGATACAGTTTTTGGAAAATTTGGAATAATGTTAGAGGAAGAGATCAACATCATTTAAAGCCCGATTTATTTGACGATTTGCGTTGAATTTATCTACACATATTTATAAGTTTTATCTGATACCTTTCAATTGTAATAATCAGAAGCCATAAAATTTTTCTTTTCATAAATGGGACCTAATATGAAAGAACAGAAAAAAGATGAACAAGTACTTTCGGCCTATGAAAAAGCTGCGCAGGACGGAGTTGATCCGAGGTGTATTCCTCAAAAACTGGAAGGGCCTGTTCCTAAGCATAATGAAATAAAATATCCTGAGTATCCGCAATCGGATCATGATTCCTGGCAATATTTATTCGATAGACAAATGAAATATTTGCCCGGCAGAGCCTGCGATGAATATATGAACGGAGTAGATAAACTCAATTTTACAAGAGATAAAATCCCGGCTTTAAGAGATTTAAGCAATGTCTTTTATAATACATCCGGCTGGAAAGTTGCCCGTGTTCCGGGGCTAATTGAGGTAAATGATTTTTTTGGATTATTAAGAAATAGAGTTTTTCCTTCCACAGATTACATTCGTGGAAAGGATGAACTGGATTATACACCAGCTCCTGATTGCTTTCACGATATGTTCGGGCATATGCCTTTATTAACTGATCCGGATTTTGCTGAGTTTTATCAGCTATTTGGAAAAGCTGCTTTAAAGGCTGAAGGGACAGACCGCAAGCACCTGGAAACATTTCACTGGTTTACAGTAGAGTTTGGATTAATCCGCCAACCGGAAGGTATGAGAATTTACGGAGCGGGAATACTTTCTTCAAAGGGAGAAGTTCAGCATGCACTTTCCGATAATGTTGAAGTAAGAGGTTTTGTACCTGAAAAAATGGTTTTGCAGGATTATGATGTATGGCATTTGCAGCCGATACTATTTGCTATAGATTCTTTTGAACATTTGAAAAATGGATTCAAAGAATGGACTAAGAAACGGGGACTGCTGGAATAGAGTTATTTTTTATAAACTTTTTTAATCAATTGAGGCAAAACATTAGTTCTGCCTTTTTTTGTGCAAATTTCCATAGCTTGAATATACTGCCATAATTAGGTAATTTTGAAGAGTTTAACTGGTAAGAAACCATCAAAAAGTAAAATTTCAAAGAGTCTATAAATCTAAAGAAAGGAGTAATTTATGTCTATAAAAGTTGGAGATAAAGCGCCGGAATTTTCGTTAATTAACCATAATCTTGAAAAAGTAAACTTGAAAGATTTCAGCGGGAAAAATGTTGTTTTATTGTTCTTTCCGCTCGCAAATACCGGAGTCTGCACAAAAGAAATGTGTACTTTCAGGGATGAACTTAAAGCATATGAAGATCTTGATGCTCAGGTTTTAGGTGTCAGTGTTGATAGTCCGTTTGCCCTGCAAATGTGGGTTGAAAAAAATAAATACAATTTCCCGCTGTTGAGTGATTTCAACAAGGATACTGCAAAAAATTATGGTGCATTATATGATGTTTTTGCTCCGGGTAAATTCGATTTTAACGGAGTTGCTAAAAGATCGGCATTTGTAATTGATAAAGACGGCAAAATTAAATATGCTGAAGTTTTAGAAAATCCGGGCGATGAGCCTAGTTATGAAGGAATAAAGGAAGCATTGAAATAAATATGATTAAACAGTTGTCACCTGCTGAGGCTAATAAAATTCTCGGAGAGCAGGAAGATGTTCGTCTTATTGATGTAAGAGAAAAATGGGAATATGAAACGGCAAAAATTGATAATTCTGAATTAATGCCGTTGAGTGAATTTCAGAACCATATACCAAAATTGAAACCGGAAGATAATCTTATCATAGTTTGTCATCACGGCAACAGGAGTTTTACTGTTAGTTCATTCTTGGTACAAAACGGTTTCAAAAATGTTAGCAATCTCGATGGGGGGATTGACGCCTGGTCACAGGAAGTTGATCCGACAATCCCTACCTATTAAAATAAGATAATTCTTTGAACCACTTTGGCCGGTAATACCGTCCTCATGGTTTATCCAAAGCATAAAATTTTGGAGAAAGAAATGATTGAAGAAGGGAAAAAAGCGCCTGCTTTTAGATTAAAAAACCAGGATGGGAAAACTATTACCTTAACCGATTTCAAAGGGAAAAATGTAGTTTTATATTTTTATCCAAAGGATAATACATCGGGGTGCACTAAAGAAGCCTGCAACTTTCGAGATGAATTTCCAAAATTTAGAAAATTAAAAGCTAAAATTATTGGAATTTCTAAAGATTCTGTTGAATCTCATAAAAAATTTGCTGATAAATATGATCTTCCATTTGATTTATTGAGTGATGAAAGTAAAAAAGTTTTAGAAAAATACGGTGTGTGGAAACAAAAAGAGCATGTACGGAAGAAAATATATGGGCATTGAAAGGACAACAGTAGTAATAGATAAGAATGGCAAAATAATTAAGATATTTCCAAAAGTTAAAGTTACAGATCACGAAAAGGAAGTTCTCGAAGTTTTAAAAAGCTAATAAATCAACCAGGAATGTTATGATCTATGTGACAAGACGCGAAACGTTTAATTCTGCCCACCGCGTTTATAATGCAAATCTTTCGGATGAAGAAAATCTTAAAATTTTTGGTAATTGCAGCAATCCGAACTGGCATGGACATAATTATGTGCTTGAGGTTGTTGTTGCCGGAGAAGTTAACCCTGAAACCGGGTATGTAATTGACTTAAAAATTCTGAAAAAAATAATCCGGAAAAATGTAATTGAAAAAGTGGATCATAAAAATCTTAACCTAGAGGTTGATTTTATGAAGGGGATTCAGCCATCGGCTGAGAATATTGCTATCCGGATCTGGAAACAACTGGAGCAAAAAATACCATCTGGTAGATTGTTTTCGGTTAAGTTGTACGAGACCGAAAATAATTATTTTGAATATAAAGGAGAATAAATCTTGAAATTAGAAAAAGTTGAAAATAACATCACCGATTTATTGAAAGAAATGGGTGAAGATCCCAGAAGAGAAGGCTTGTTGAAAACTCCGCACAGAGTTGCAAAAGCCTATGAATTTTTAACCTCGGGCTATGGGAAAGATATCGAAAAGGTGTTAAATGGTGCCATTTTCAACGAAAAATATAACGAAATGGTTCTTGTAAAAAATATAGATTTCTACAGCTTGTGTGAACATCATATGCTTCCTTTTTATGGAAAGGTTCACATTGCATACATCCCGAATGGTAAAATTATCGGGTTAAGTAAAATTCCAAGAATTGTTGAAGTTTTTGCGAGAAGATTACAGGTTCAGGAACGAATGACGCAACAAATTGCAGATACAATTAATAAATACTTAGAACCTCAGGGTGTGGCGGTTGTCTCGGAAGCTTTTCATATGTGCATGATGATGCGTGGCGTTGAAAAACAAAATTCATCAGCAACAGCAAGTGCAGTTCACGGAACTTTCCAGGATGATGCACGCACAAGAGCAGAATTTCAAAATCTAATTTCACTTAAGAATTTATAATGGCTGAAAAAAAATCAGGAATCTGGATTACCGGTGCAAGTTCAGGAATAGGTAGATCAACAGCAATTGAATTTGCAAGAGTAGGTTGTAATGTTTATGCTTCTGCGAGAAGAAGTACTGAATTGCAAAGACTTGAAAGGGAAGTTGAAAAAGAAAAATTTAAAATTGAATCATATCCTTGTAATGTTGCATCATCCGCAAATGTTGATCAAACTGTAAAAAAAATTCTTGCTTCAGGCACAATTGATTGTCTCGTGAATAATGCTGGTATTACAACTTTTAAAGATGCAGTTGATAATTCTGTCCAGGAGATTAATGATATTATTAATACGAATCTTCTTGGTTCAATTTATGCGATTAAATATATTCTTCCTGTTATGATCGAAAATGGGGGAGGAACTATCATCAACGTACTCTCAAGTGCGGCTAAAAAAATATTTACTGCCAGCAGTGCTTATACAGCTTCCAAAATGGGAATGCTCGGGTATACAAATGTACTTCGTGAAGAAGTGAGAAAATTTAATATTAAAGTTATTAATATAATTCCCGGTGCTACTGAAACGCCTATGTGGCCTCAGGATATGAGAAAAGAAAATTCGGATAAAATGATGACAAGCGATGAAGTTGCAAGATTACTTGTCTGGAGCTATTTGCAGAAAGGAAATCTTGTCAGCGAAGAAATTACAATCAAACCAATTACGGGAGACTTATGAGTAATGACAGTAAAAAATTAGCAATTGTGACTGGCGGAAACAGAGGAATCGGGAAAGCCATAGCACTTCGTTTGGCTAAAGAGAATTTTAATGTTGTGATTTTTGGCAGAGACGAAGTTTTATTAAAAAAGGCTCAAAGTGAGGTTATAGCTCTCGGCGCAGAATGTGATTATTTCACGGGTGATGCAGCAGATGAAAATTTTGTTAAAGGATCTGTAGAAACAGTTGAAAAAAAATACAACAAAATTGACCTGCTTGTTAATAATGCCGGTATGGGAATTTTTAAGAAACTTATTAATTCTAACACTTGATGATTTTAAAAAACAGGTAGATGTAAACTTATATGGAGTTTATAATTTTTCCAAAGCCGTTCTTAATGGAATGATACAAAATAAAAGCGGAGCAATAATTAATATTGCTTCTCTTGCCGGGAAAAATTCTTTTCCAACCGGGACAATGTATTCTGCAACAAAACACGCAGTACTTGGTTTTACAAGATCATTAATGCTTGAAGTTAGAGAATACAATATCCGGGTTGCGGCTATTTGTCCTGGGTCAGTAAATACGGAGTTTTTTGATAATACTCATATGACGCCCAATACTGCAAAAATTTTACAGTCGGATGATGTAGCAGAAACAGTTTTGGCTATTCTAAAATTACCTGTACATGCTTTAATAAGTGAAGTAGATATAAGGCCGAGAAATCCCAAATAATAAATAAAAAAAACCGACTGTTTAGCCGGCTTTTTTTACTTTAATTTTACTTAGAATTAAAAGTTACATTTTCCACAAATTCCCATTCCGCTACCTCGCATTCCTTTTCCGCGCATCCCTTTATTATGCCCTCTCATCATCATGCCCTGGATATTTATCCTTTAGCATTTTTCTCTGTTCCGGTGTAAATACCGAGCGCACATCCATCATATGGTTTGCTCTCTCTATTGCCATAGCATCCCTGGACTTGTTTAGTTTTTCAACAGCTGCAATTACATCATTTCTTGAGACATCCTCTTTTGCTCTCAGATCTTTCAAAGTGAGCATGTCTTTTTGCATTTGTGCTTTCAAGTCTATCATAGCTTTCTGGTGAGTCTCCTTCAGGCTGCTAATCTTGTCTTTTTGAGCATCAGTCAGATTTAATGCCGTGTACATTTTGGTACCAAAACACTGTCCCATTCCCTGTCTATTTCCCATTCTGCCCTGTGCGTTTGATTGGCTTACAAACATAGTAGCAAATAGAAATATTGTGATTATCGCAAATACAGATGTTTTCATTTTACTTTCTCCTTTTTCTTTGTGATCTTTAATTCAGTTTTTGGACAAAAGAAATCAGCAGATGGTTTAAAAGAAAATGATTAAACCTTTTGGGTTTAATCCCTGTCTTATTATATATAGTTCTGTAGGATAATGGTCGATAATAAAATTGATTTTGAGCTTGTAAATAGTTTTACAGGTGGAGATGAAAGTGCTTTTAATAAAATTGTGTTGAAATATCAGCATAAAATTTATTGGCATGCCCGCAGGATGACCGGTAATCACCTTGATGCTGATGATATTGTTCAGGAAGTATTGATGGTTTTGTATAAAAAGTTGAAGGATTTTAAATTTCAATCTTCTCTATATACCTGGATTTACAGAATCACTTCAACCCGGAGCATAAATTTTATCAATAAGAGAAAGATTAAGCTGGCATTTTCCTTTGAGGATGAACCGGAAAGTTCATTGAGAAAAAATGAAGATATTATTGAAAATCTGGAAACAAGGGAAAAGTTAGAAAAAATTGATGAAATGTTGAAGAAAATTCCTCCAAAGCAAAGGGAAGTATTTATTCTTAAAAATTATGAACAATTGACCTATGAGGAAATATCAGAAATTACTGGCAAAAGTGTAGGTGGACTAAAATCAAATTATTTCCAGGCAATGAAAAAAATAATAGAAATGGTGAAAAAAAATGAATGAAAAAATATTTAGATATACAGAAGGAGAAATGACTCCGGAAGAGAGGGCTAAATTTGAAATTGAATTAATAGCTTCTGAAGCTCTTCAGGCGGAACTGGAAAATTACAAAAACCTTTTAAGTGAAGTTGAAGAATTGAGGACTGTTGAAACTGATGAAAGGTATTTCAGCAATATAATTCCTGAATTCAGAAAAAATCTTGGTGAAATTAAGAAGGGCAGTTATCATCCTGCTTTATCATTTGCCAGCGCAGTGGTTACTGTTATGATTTTATTTTTTATTCTGCCAATCAATGACAAAAATATAGATAGTTATGTAAACAATATTCCAGACTCAGCTATATCGGAATATCTTAATAATTATGATGATCAGCAGTTGATGAGTGATATTCCGGACGACTATACAGCAAGTTATGATTCTATTGCAGGTGCAATGCTGTACAGTCAAATTAGGGCGGAACTTGGTTCTGATGTACAAACTTCAGTTTACAACAATATTGATTATGATTCTCTTGTGGAAACAATTAATTCGCAGGAAGCAGACCAGATTTATTCAGCAATGATAAACAAGAAAATATTTTAAGGGTTTATTAAATGAAAACTAAATTATTTTTACTGTTAATAATAGCAATTTCTTTTTCAACATTTGCACAGATGGGACAGCATCGAAGAAGAAACGGGATGTCAAAAATAGAAGAACTCGAAAAAGTTAAATTAATTGAAGCTCTGAATATGGACGAGCAGACCACCCTTAAATTTTTTGCCCGCAGATCTGAACATATGAACAAAATGAAAAAGCTGGTCAGAAAAAGTGATAATTTGCTTGACAAAATTTCTGAAGAGAATAAGAAAAATAGTGATAACAATTCCGCTGAGCTTAAAAAAATGATTGCAGATTATCTTGCCTGCAGTGGGGACATGATTAAAGAAAAAGAACATTTTATTAATTCTCTAAGTGATATCCTCTCATATGAGCAAATTTCTAAATTATTAGTGTTTGAAAAGCGATTTCGTGAAGAATTGAAGGGAATACTTTTCAGGCAAAGGATGAAAGGCAGAAATTAATCGCTCAAAAAATACCCAATAATTGAAAAATAGTAGTAAAATTGACAGAAAAAAGGTTGATTTTATTGATATACAAAACTATTTTTCACCACAAAATTTCGCGGAAGTGGTGAAATTGGTATACACGCTATCTTGAGGGGGTAGTGCCTTAATTGGCATACGGGTTCAAGTCCCGTCTTCCGCACCAAGAATTATCCAACCACAAATAAAAAGGAAGACACAAATGAGAAAATTATCAAGCGTATCTTATTGCCTGTTGTTTCTCCTGATTTTTGCCAGCACTCAATTTGCCCAGGATATGAAGCCTGATGCTGCAAAACTTTATAATTCTGGTAATAAGATGCTAAAATCTGGTAATTATAACGGTGCTGTTGATGACTATAATAAGGCCCTGAATATTGAAAAGGATTTTAGAATTTACTATCAGAAAGGAATTGCATTAAAAAATTCACGTAAATTACAAGAAGCTAAAGATTCCTTTGAAAATTGTCTTAAAATGAAATCTGATTTTGCAGCTGCTTATAATGCTCTTGGGGGAGTTTATTTTTCAATGGGAAATTATGAATTAGCTGCTCAAAACTTTGAAAAAATATTAGAAATCACAAATAATGATCGTTACAAAGCAAAAGTAAAAACAAATCTTGCACTTGCTTACACTAAACTAGGCACATCTGCAATGAATGATGGTAATAGTGCAAAGGCTATAGATTATTTGAAAAAAGCTGTCTCAAATAGCAATTATGACGCAGCCTACCTTGCACTGGCAAAAATTTATAGTGAAGTAGGAAATTACGATGCCTGCTTGAGCGCGGCTCAAAACGCTCTTAAATACAGAAAATCAATTGGTAGCGGGGGACCTTATTATTATATGGGTATTGCATATAAAAATAAGGGCGATGTTGAAAAAGCAAAAGAAATGTTAACTCACGCAAAGAAAGATGCTACTTACAGAAAAACAGCAGAATATGAATTAACTGCTTTAAAATAATCTGATAAAATTTTGATTGTTTAACCCTCGCTTAATGCGGGGGTTTTTTTATTTAAATTATGAAAAACGAAACTTTGATAAATACGCTCAGTGGGAATAATAAATTAAAATTATTATTGTTGCCACTAATTTGCTCTGCTGCGGTTCTAAGAAAAGAAAAAATCCTGCGGGATTTATTGCAACTTGCTAAAATTGAAAAATTAAGTGGACGCAAAATTTACGAGGCTTTGTTGCAGACATACTTATTTGCAGGTTTCCCGAGTGCGCTCAATTCACTTAAGATCGCAGCGGAATATTTCCCATCTAACCATAAATATAATAGCACACGTAAGTCTTTCAGAGAAGTCGGTGTGCAAAATTGTAAAAAAATTTATGGGAATAAATTTGATAAGCTATTGGACAATATTTCAGCTTTTTCACCCGAGCTTTCTGAATGGCTTATAATTGAAGGATATGGGAAGGTGTTCAGCCGAAGTCATCTTTCATTGAAGTCAAGGGAACTTTGCAACATTGCTGTATTAGCTTCGTTAAGGTATGAGAGGCAACTGTACTCACATATAAATGGTGCCTTTCGCTCACGTAATTTATTAGGTGATATTGAAACTGTAATTGAACATCTTCAATTTACTGGTGGAAAGGCAATTAAAAATTTTGGAATGAAAGTTTTTGATAAATATCTAATTCAAAAAGGAGTAAAAAAATAACTTTACTCCTTCCTGAAAATTTTAATTAAAATAATATTGCGGCATTAATTGTAAAAGACTGCAGATTATCTTCAGAATTTTTTTTCCCGAGTAAATTCAGGATCATAACTCTTCCGCTTAAATCAATATCAATACCTTGTATTAAATTTAAGTCAACTCCAACGCCAGCACCGCCACCCATTCTGGATTTTGATGATAATGCCGTTGGACCGTTAGCATCAGTGGAGGGGCTATATCCGGCAGAAGGGTTAGTCACCTCATATTTTCCGAAATAATTATAGGCAATATCAAGTGCTATATACGGGCTAACTCTTCCGGCAGTAATTGTAAATTGAGCTCCAAGACCAAGAGAATATATGCTCTGTGCAGTCTCTGTCCCACCATTGTTTCCCTTCATGGAGGTATAATTAAATGAAATTACCGGCGTGATGGGAGAAATAGGGAATTGCATTTTTACTAACATTCCGGGCATGAAATTCAGTTGAGAAACCTGCGCCGCCAGCACTTATATCATTGGTATAAGCATCAGATCCCTCTAAATTGGTGGTACCTACATTTAATCCCCAAAATGATGATTGCGCAAATGAATTACAGGAAATAAAAAATGCTCCCAACAAAACTATTAGTAATGTTTTTTTCATAATGCCCTATAAATTAGAAAATAATATAACTCTATATGCAGTTATTTGGGGAAAAATACAAGTGTAGGAGGAAGGGGCTGTATATATTTAATATTTATCTTTAAGTAAAAGGATATATAATATTAAGAGACTTGATTTTATAAAGGTCAAAATCCTATATTAAATTTAAAATTATTTTGATTTTTTGTTTGAACAAGATTTTTGTTCTGATTGAATATGTTGCTGTTATTCTGATACGATAGTATAAAAAATATTCGTTTTTATAATATTGAGATGTAAATGAAAAAAGCCCTTTTCCTCATTTCTTTCTTAATCCCTTTATTCTCTTTTATTGGATTGGCTCAGGATGTTTCTGGAATTTACTCTGATGCAATGGATGCATACCATTCGGCTGATTATTCCCGTGCTCATGAATTATTTGAAAAAATTTTATCCGGTCCTTCTATTCCTGAAGAACTTTATGCAACTGCTAAATATTATTCAGCTGATGCATTATTAAACCTTGATCAAAAAAATGCTGCTGCTACTGGATTTGCATACCTGATTAAAAACTTTAAATGGTCGGCTTTCAGGGATAAAGCTCTTTATAAAATAGGAATGATTTATTATGCACAGGAAAATTATTCTATGTGCAGGTTTTATCTTACCCAACTGCTGGATGAATACTCTGAAAGTAAATACGATGGATCAGCACTTTACTGGATTGGGGAGTCGTTTTCACAAGAGAAAAGATTTAATGACGCAATATCTTTTCTTAAGCAGGCAATAAATAGCCCAAAGAATAACAAATTTGTAGATTATTCAATTTATACACTCGCTAATACTTATGAAAAAATAGGTGATTATAAAAATGCTGTAAAATATTACGACCAGCTTTTGTCATTTCACCGCGATAGCAAACTGGTTACTGCAGCCCAGATAAGGATAGGAATTTCTTATTTCAAATTGAAAGATTATCAGTCATCAATTCTGGAACTAAACAACCCGATGGTAGCATCTTTGCCGGATGACCAGTATGCAGAAAGTTTGTACCTGCTGGCAAATTCTTATTATCGTGTTAGCGATTACGCAAATGCAGTAAAAACATATCAAACAGTAATAGATGACTTTCCCGGTTCGCCCGTTATTCGTGAAGTTAAATACGGCCTTGCCTGGAGCTATTTCCAGCAAAAGAAATATGATAAATCATATAATCTGTTTGATTCAATTTCAGAAGGTAGTGATAGTATAGCTATTAAATCATTTTACTGGAAAGCAGAATCAAAAAGATATGCCGGGCAGGAAGCTGATGCATTTAATATTTATAAAGAATTTTTGCTCAAATATCCCAATAGTGATTTAAGTTACGGAATTCAATACCAATTAGGATTGGGATATTTTAACGATAAAAAATATGACATTTCTCTAAAATTTCTTACAACTGCCTTGCAGGCACCGGATCAGGATATAAAAGCAAAAGCACTAACTCTGATTGCAGAAATGAATCTTGAAATGAAAAATTATGATTCTGCAATTGAGAAATTCCGTGTTCTCTTAAATCTAAATGATGTTTCTGAAAACCTCAAAAAAAGAGCTTTACTTGGTATTGGTTCTGCCTCTCTGTACTCACAAAAATATGATGATGCAATATCATATCTGGCTAAATTAAATGATGAAGATCCGGATTTTGAAACAGCCAAGACTAATTTCTTTCTTGCAGAAAGTTATTTCAGTAATTCTAATTATAACGAAGCATTAAAATATTATAACAGAATTGCAGGTGATGATAAAGAGATAAACGCCGAGGCACTTTACGGAAGGGCTTATTGTTATTATAACCTTGGTGATTATCAGAATGCTGCGGATAAATTTTCTGATTTCTTGAAAAAATATCCGAGTAACTCCCGTTCTATAGATTCAAGATTAAGACTTGCTGATAGTTACTACGGGATGAAAAATTATTCTGCATCAAGCGGAGTTTTCAAAGATTTGTTTAGGTTTGATAAATCATCGTTGAGAAATCCAGATACATATTATCAATATGCCCAGACACTTTATAAATCAGGGGATACCCGGGAAGCAATTTCCGAATTCAATAACTTACAGAGAAAATTTCCACGCTCAAGTTACGCTGATAAGTCCTTGTACATAATTGGCTGGATTTATTTTCAACAGAATAAATTTGATCTGGCTATTACAAGTTATGAAAATGTTCTTGAAAAATATCCGAACTCAAATCTTGGGCCGACCATATATTACTCAATAGGAGATTGCTATTTCAACCAGGGGAAATATGATTCAGCAATTGTAAGTTATCAAACAGTACTTGTAGATTATCCAACCTCCTCCCACGTTTTCGATGCAGTAAATGGAATTCAATATAGCTATATAGCAAAGAACGAACCGGAAAAAGCTATTGACCTGATAGACCAGTTTGTTCAACAGAATCCGGGATTGAGTTTTGCTGACCAGATATATTTTAAGAAAGGTGGGATTTATTATGGTTTGCATGAATATGAAAAATCAGAAGAAAGTTATAAAGACTTTATAACTAAGTTTCCATCAAGTAAGCAAATACCGGATGCTTATTATTGGATAGGGAAGAGTGCAGAAAATTTAAAACAGAATGATGAAGCCATCTTTAATTTTAACCGAATATTTGAAATTTATCCTAAAAGTGAATTTGCCGGTGCCTCCGTAATTGAGATGGGGAATATTTATAATGAGCTTGAAAGGTATGATGAAGGTATCCAGATCCTTGACAGAGCACTTGACAAGCTTTCCGGTTCTCAAAGATTACCAGAGATAGAATTTCTGAAAGGTGTTACATATTCTAACAAAAATGATGTTACAAATGCTTACGATACTTTTAACCAGGTATTAACAAATTACCCGTCATCAATATTTGCTGACAAAGCGAAATTTGAACTTGGAGTAATTGAACTGGCTGCCAAAAGATATGAGAATGCAACACAGTATTTCCAGGAATTGGCTAATAAAAGAACAGATGACCTTGGTGCAAAGGCACAGTATTATATTGGTGAAGTTTATTTTGATCAGGACAAAGTTACTGATGCTATTAGCGCATTTGTAAGAGTCAGAACAATTTTTTATGCCTATGATGAGTGGCTGACCAAAGCATTCTTAAGACTTGGTGACAGTTATCTAAAGCTTAAAGACCCGCGTGAGGCAAAGAAAATGTATAGAACGGTGTTATCAAAACATAAAGGTGACGAATTCGGAAAGGAAGCCGCTTCTAAATTGAGGAAAGTGAAATGATGAAAACTAAATTATTTATAATCCTATTGTTTTGTTCAATAGTAATTTTCCCGCAGGGTAGTGAAAAGAAAAATCCCAATGTGGAATTACCGGATTTCGTAATAACTGGTAAAGATGTTGTCTTACTTCAAAAAGCCAGGAAACTTAGCCCGGATTTTTTTTCAAATATTTCAGAACAATTTATTAAGCCTGTTTTTCCACCTGAAGATCTTGCAGTAAAAGATATTCCAAATCCTATTCAAAATCAGATAAGTTTAACTGACTCGCAGAAAGTTTACGGGACACGGGTTAGTGTGTTAACGGGGATTTATACTTCACCGTCGGGATATATATCTTTTGCTCAACCATTTCCAAGCGGAATTTTTAAGATTGGGATAGATGGCGAAAATCATCGCGCTCATATTGATAACAGCGAATGGTACAAAATTAATGCAAAAGGCAATTTATCATTTTATCTGCCAAATAATTCTTCAATGCAGGGAACAGAAATAAATTTTAACGGAAATTATGGAATATCTTCATACCGGTTTTATTCATCCAATAACCCGACTTTGAAACGAACAAAATATGGTGGCCAATTTTCTTCTGAAATTAAGAATCTTGTAAAAAGACAATTTAATTTTGCTTTAAAAGCATCGGACAGGTATACCTTTCTGAATAAAGAAAATTATTCTGAAAATTTATTGAAAGTTGATGGATATCTGGGTGGTGACTTTTCTTATTTCAAACTTGGAACGAAATTAAATTATACCGGGCAATTTATCACAAATAATTTGGTAAGCAGCGGTAGTTTCAATTTCTATTCTGCACAGCCATTCATTCAGGCGGACCTTAACAATAACCTGAAAATAGCTGCCGGTATTAATTATTCAAAATCAGGTAGTAATGATTATATTGCTCCTTATGCCTCAGCTGGAATTAAGATAAATGATTTTGTTTCTTTTTTTGCAGAATATAAACCGGGAGGTAAATTTTACGGATTGGGAGGTTTTCTTGAAGAAAACAGATACTTTAATCCGCAAAACCTGATTGGTGCATATGTAAAAAATACAGCCGATCTGAATGCTGTATTAAAGTATCAATATTTTACCTATTTTGAAATTGACGCCGGAATAAAATATGTGAAATCAGATAACATGCCATATTTTGTAAATTCGATTATATCTGGTCAGTTTGATGTTAATTTTTCTCCGGCACGGACATATAATTTTTATACGAATATTCTTTTCCATTTGGGTCCGGGTGGTGAATTTTATGGCTCGGCAGAATATAATGATGTGAAAAATCTGAACGGGAATGTAATCCCTTATCAGCCGAAAATTAAAGCTTCAGTTTCATACGGTTATAATTTTGACTTTGGGCTATATGCTGAACCGAAAATTTATTTTAATTCTGAATCTTATGCTGATGCAATTAATAGTGTAAAAACGAATCCTTTTGTTAACCTGGCAATTAAATTTGGTTATAAATTTGTTCCTAACTTTTCAATCAATGCAGAAATATCAAATATACTTGATAGGAAAAATATTCACTGGAATGGTTACCGGGAAGCTCCACTTGATTTAATGGCGGGATTCACTTATAAATGGTAAAAATATTATTTTAATAAATGACTAAAGTAGAATTAATAAGAAAAATTGCTAAGAGAGCAGGTGTTCCTGATTCGGAAGCGAAGGTTTTCTTTGAAATCTTTTTAAAAAAATCGTCTGAATTACTTGTACCCGGCCAAGCGGTACTCTTAAAAGGGTTTGGGCATTTCCAGTTTAAAAAGGGCAAAATTCGACCTGAGACTTCCAAAAGAGGACAGAGCGGGAGAGAATCAATTTTTGTTGATTTAATGGCCTATTATCCGTCACGTCTATTAGAAGAAGAAGTTACTGAAAATCTGATATTTAATATTCCCTCACTTCAATTTGAAAATTTCAATTCAATTGATTCGTTCTTTAGCCTAAGTTTTGGAAAACCGGTTATCCCTCTTAAAGGAGTGAAGGTCAATGAAATATTTATTCCACTAACCGGACTAGAATTAAGAAAGCTAATTGAAGTTAAAGTTGATAAGCTGGTTAATGAGCTGGAAATTGTTAAAGAATATACGAAGGGAAGTGAAGTCCTCGTAATTGATTCTGAATCTGTCAAATCACACCAACTGGAATTTAATTGGGGTGAAGTTCCGTCCGGTGATATTTCAGCCAGCAAAAAATCTGATACAAAAGCGAATGAAAAAATTGATAAAGTTGAAGGTTCGGAAATATCGTGGGACTTTGGCGCTGATATTTCTAAACAAATTGAAGAAGATTCAATATTAGATGTTGATAAAACAGATGAATATTTAATTTCTGAAGATAATGAAGAAGATATAGTAAGTTGGGATTTTGGTGCATCTAAGATTGATGGACCTGTTGAGGTAAGTGGGGAAGAAAATTTTATAATTCTTAGGCCTGCTGAAAATCAAAACAAAAAAATCACAGAAAAATTTGAAAAAATTGAGCCTGATGAGGATGAAGAACATTTTGAAAGAGTAATGCCTATTTCTTCCGGACTACTGAATGAAGAGGAAAACGTGGAAGAAGAAAATTTGCACTGGGATACTGCTAAAGAAAATAAAGCCGAATATGATAAGTTTGAACCTGAAACTAAAATTACTCTTGATGAGGACGAAGAAAAACCTAAGTTAAATGAAACAGATAAGACGGTTCAATTCAATGAAGATTTTGAAATACTTAATCCTGAAGAAAATATTGTTGAAGAAACAATAGAAGCTAATGAAGAAAGTATTGAATCGCCTGACACAGAAAATCCAGATAAAGAGGCAGATGAACCTGAATCGGAAGAACCCGGGAAGAGTACATTTAGTGCAAGCGCCATAATTGAAAAGAGAAAGGAAAGGGAGGCATACTATTCTCGTAGAGGTACGTCATCAATTTTTATAATTGCTCTGATTGTAATTATTGGAGTGGGTGTTGCTGTTTATCTTTTTTTGAGTAGCACATTCTCGTCTAAAGAAATATCCGGGAAAGATTTATCAGCCAATACTGCTAAAGTAGAACCGAAAATTATAGAAAGAGATTTCAGTATACCTGTTACATATCCCTATAATAAAGTAGAAAATGGAACAAAACCTACTATAGGAAGTATGAGTCCTAAAGTACAGGAGCAAATAAAAACAAATGGTACGAGAAAACCTGCAAATAATACTTCGGTGACAACCAGGAAAATAGCTGATAAAAGCAAATCGAAGACTGAAAGAAATAAGGTTTCTAATTTAATAGAAAAAACCAAGCCCAAAGTGGATCCGAATAATCCGTCAACGTTTACATTTGAAAATCTGCCTCCACCGACTGATGCTCCGAAAGCAGGTGATAATGTATCCTCTGAGCGTGGAAGTTTTACGGTACAGGTTTCATCCTGGAAATCCAGAACTATCGCTCTTGAGCAGCTTGCAAAATTTAGCTCGCAAGGTTATGATGCTTTTATTGAAAAAGCAAATATTCCCGGAAAGGGAACATGGTACAGAGTAAAAGTAAGAAATTTTAAAACACAAAAAGAAGCTGAAGACTTCCTGCTATCTAACCAACATTAAAATTTTAATTTCCTTAAAGGTAAGAAATGAATTTATTCTCAATTTTTCTAAAGGGCGGATTTATTATGTGGCCCATTCTTCTATGTTCAGTTATTGGGCTAGCTATAATTATTGACAGGTATATTGTCTTGCGTAATTCGAAAATCAATGTTCCTGCTTTTATGGTAAGAGTTAGGGGACTACTGAAGAAACAAGATATCTCTGGCGCAATTAGTTATTGTTTGAAAGATAAATCTCCTGTAGCAAATATCATAAGGAAAGGTTTAAAAAAATATAAGCTTGGGCATGAAAGAGTAAAAGAGGGAATCGAAAATGCTGGTACACTGGAAATAAGCAAGCTTGAAAAGGGATTGCCTTTTCTTGCAACAATTGCTGGTATTGCGCCTTTGCTGGGTTTCCTGGGAACTGTTACAGGAATGATTTCTGCCTTTATGACAATTCAGGATCTTGCTGGTGCAGCAAACCCAAGTGATCTTGCAGGTGGAATTTGGGAAGCACTTATTACTACTGCATTTGGTTTAATGGTGGGTATACCTGCTCTGGCTTTTTATAACCATTTTGTAAACAAGGTAAAAAAACTTGTTGGTGATATTGAAACTGTTGCCAACGACGTAATTGACGTAATACAGGATACATCTGATAGTTCATCAAATTCAGATGATGAAGTAGAAATTGATATTTAGGACAGCATAAATGAAATTTAAAACTTCAAACGAACCATTAGCGGCATTCAGCTATTCATCCTTAACAGATATTGTTATGCTGTTGCTAATATTCTTTTTACTTACATCTCAATTTGTTATTCAAACAGGAGTAAAAGTAAAATTGCCTGGCTCTAAAACTAATGAAAAGTCCGCGCCATCTTCACTTATTGTTACAGTAACTGCAGGAGGAGCGGTTTATGTTGGGCAGGAACAGGTCGGGATTGAACAATTGGCAGCTAAGCTAAGTGTTGTAAAAAATAATCAACCTGAAAATAACCTGATAATACGTGCAGATAAAACTGTAGCTGTTGATCTTATAATAAAAGTAATAGATGCTGCTAAAACGAGCGGGATAGATAAATTTACAATTCAAACTGAAAAAGAAAAGCTTTGATCGAATTCCGCATGAAAAAGATTAATTAAAATGAAATTCAATTATAAATCAATAAAAAAGATTTCAGTTTCAGCATCAGTAATTTTCCACGTTATCCTCTTCGTTATTTTCTTCTTTTATAATTTTACAATTGAGTATCCTTCAACAAAATATGTTGAACTTTCATTTGGAACATCCGGTAAACAAGGATCCTCAGGAAATATTGGATCACAGGTGAACCAGGTTGAAGAACTTTCTAAAAAGGAAGAAAAGAAAGAGACTAAAGATAAAAGTAAGATTGTAAAAAAAGTTAAATTACCGGAATCTAAAAACACCTCGGATGAAAATATAATAAAACCTGCAGATAAGGATAAGAAGAAGACAGAAACCTCAAAAGAAGAAAGTAAGTTAAAAACAAATTCTAAAGTTACTGCTGCAGGCAAAGGGAACAAAGCTAAAGGAAGCGGAAGTTTTGGATATGATATAGACTGGGGCGGACAGGGACAAAGGAAAATTTATAGTTTTACTTTACCGGAATATCCCCAGGGCGTTGATAAAGAAATTGATATAAGATTAAGGTTTACTATTCTACCCGATGGAACCGTCGGAAATATTTTCCCGTTAATAAAGGCTGATACGAGGCTTGAAAATGCTGCAATAAATTCTTTAAGGCAGTGGAGATTTGAAGGTCTGAACCCATCACAAAAACAGGTTGAACAGGTAGCAGTTATTGTGTTCCCTTATCGGCTGAAGTAGGTTCTTCTTTGTAATAAAACCTGTAAAAAAAATATTCCGCAATTGTTAGTATTGAAAGAGAAAATGCATCTCGGTTGAATTCCTTACCAAAACCCTCGGGTGTCAAAACTAATTTTGCTATTATTCCCGCTACGGACCAGCCTACTGCAAATAAAACACCAATTAGTGCAAGATTTATAAAGCCGCTTGAGAGATTTTCATCCTGCCATTTTTTTGTGAAAATAATTAGTGCAAAAATTATATGTATGAAGAAAATAAATGCAGATACCATTCTATTGAGATGTCTTTTTATTTTGAATCATCATTCCCAACAATCCGCCAACTATTCCGAAAACAGCATCAATAAATAAATTGCTGAACAGAATTGCTATTGTATATAATAGTGAAAACCCGGTAGCCTTTATTTGTTGTGCCATACTTTTCAAAAGGGAAAAAGTCTGGTCCCAGATATTACCCAGATTTAAATTCCTCATCGCAATTTCAGTTTGAGGCAAACTTTCAACAAAATCATTTGAGTGAGCAATTAATGTTATTAAAACATCAAATGCAGTAGAAAATAATGCGGCAAAGATCCCGGTCATCAGGCCAAAAATTAGCGCCGTTTTAGAAGATATCGGTGGCTCAGCTTTGTTGATTCTCTGTTCGAGAATCAATGCAAACCAAGCTGCTGCTGGTATCACAATACAGCAGCCAATGGTTTTTATTCCGGGTATAGTAGAAATTACAGCCGCACCGAATCCGCAAACAAGGGGTGGAAGAAATTTATTAGAATTCATTTATTTCGTTTAAATCTTTGAATAAAAAATTTTCAATTGAAGCTAAAATATAAACAATTGCTACAGAACCAAAAAGTATTCCTGTAGAAAAGGCCAGCAATCTAGAATAATGATAAACTCCTGTTGAATATAGAATAACATCAAGAGCCATCGGGATACCTGATATAAAAAAATATCTTAAGGGACTGTTTATCCTTTTAACAAAAAATATTAATCCTGCAACACTCAAAAGAGTACCGAGGTAAATTCCGGAACATCTTGCACAAACTAGCAAATGCAAATTATTAATTTCAAAAGTTTTATAATCAATTTGGTGGCAGACACCGGAGTAGACCTGTTTCAAAAATGGATAAAAAACTATAATGCTATTATCAGGGAAGAATGCGTTTATTGAAAACCCTGCACACCAGAGTAATAAAAAAGTAAAGACAATTATCCTGAACATTCTGAAGTGAACCGAAAATAATCTGGGGATTTGTCGTAATGCTTCTGTCATTTTCAGATCTTTTTAAAAATCATTATCTCATTTTTAACAAGAACATAAAGCTTGCTACCAGCAATCAGGCTGCTGACAAAAACATTCCTGGGGGATCCGATCAATGCCACTTTTTGAAGTTCTGGTTGCCGGGAAGGAAATTGAGCTGAATAAATATTTTGTAAACTATTAATTACAAAATTATTTCCAAGAATATTAAGGTTTATAAAATTTTCATCAAGATTTAGAATCTCAATGCCGCTGCCGAACTGGTCAAAAACCAGAAGCCTGCGGTCATCAAGTACATAAATATTATTTGAGGAGGATACAGCTAGTTTTTTAGGCTTTGTTAGTGAAAATGCTCCCGCATCAAATCCTCCAAAATCTTGTACATATTGTCCGAAAAGGTTGAACTTTACTACTCTCTTATTTTCGGAATCAAGAATATAAAGATCCCCCTGGTTGGAGGTAGCACAACTTAGTGGATATCCGAATCGTTCAGCGGAATTTTCATTATTTCTTGTAAATAGCTGCGAAATATAATTTAAATCTTTATCGAATCTCTCAATTCTATTATTGTTTTTATCACAGACATAAACGTTAAGAGGTGTAGCAAAAACATCCGAGGGGAAATCAAAGGTAGATTCAGTCCACCCATATCCGCCCGCATCTTTTAAATTATTCCCGAGAGTATCGAGCTTAATTACTTCATCAGAACCAGTATCGGTGACATAAAGAAAGCCGGAAGAGGAAAGGTAAAATCCTGAAGCGTTTCTGAAATTGCCGATAGATCCCTGGTAAACATACTGCTGGGGAAAAATATTTAATGCAAAAATCAGGCTTAAAATAACGATGGATTGAAATTTCATAAAACTCTTAAATTGAAATAAAATCACATAGAATATAGTGAAAGAATTTAATTTTAGGTAATAAAAGCATATTTTATGTCTGAAAACTTTGAAATTTAAGAATTCATCAGTAATTTTACGTCCAGGAAAAAATTGTCCCGTGGTGTAATTGGCAACACGTCGCACTCTGGATGCGAAGAGTTCAGGTTCGACCCCTGACGGGACAACAAAATGGATGATGGGAAATGTAAGATGGCAGATGTAATTTACATTTAACATCATCCTTTTTATTTAATATACAGGCGCGTTCGTCTAGTGGCTTAGGACGCCGCCCTCTCAAGGCGGAGATCACGGGTTCGAATCCCGTACGCGCTACTACTTTTCTTTACGGTGCTTGCCATCCAAATAATAAATTTAAATTAATTATATTAAGAAATAATATATTCAAACTACTAAATGAAACGATTTGAAAAACATATTTTCATCTGCGAAAATAAAAGACCTGATGGCCATCCGAGAGGATGCTGCCTGGATAAAGGTAGCGCTGATGTGAGGGCTCTTTTCAAAAAAAGGTTGAAAGAATCAGGACTAAAAGCGGATGTGAGAGCAAATACCGCAGGTTGTCTGGATGCGTGTGAATTTGGCGTAACTATTCTCGTTTATCCGGAGCAGATTTGGTACGGTGCAGTAACTCCGGATGATGTCGAAGAAATTATTCAAAGCCATATTATGAATAATATCCCTGTAAAAAGATTAATGATTCAGGATAAGAGATTTCACAGAGATGACATTAAAAACTGAAAGGGCATATGCTAAAGAAATTTTTGATCTTTTAAAAAAAGAATACCCGGAAGTTGGTTGTGCTCTTGATTACAGAAATCCATTCCAGTTATTGATCTCAACTATATTATCTGCTCAATGCACAGATGAAAGAGTAAATATTGTTACTAAGGAGTTGTATAAAAAATATAAAATACCGGAGGATTTTCTTAAAGTTTCAAATACAGAACTTGAAAAGGATATATATTCAACAGGATTTTATAGACAAAAAGCTAAAAGCATACAGAAATGTTGTGAAATTTTAGCTAATGATTATAAAGGAAAAGTACCGTCTGATTTTGAAGCTTTAACAAAACTTCCTGGGGTTGGAAGAAAAACAGCTTCAGTTGTTGCGGGTAATGGATTTGGAATTCCTGCTATTGCAGTAGATACTCACGTAAAAAGGCTTTCTAATTTGCTTGGATTTATAAAATCCAACGATCCTGAAAAAATAGAATTTAAATTACGGGAACTTTTGCCTGAAGCTGACTGGATAAATTCCTCTCATTACTTTGGCAACACACGGACGGAATATTTGTATCGCAAATAGTCCTAAATGTACGCAATGCGTACTTGAAAATATTTGTCCATCATTTAATCCGTTGCAGAAATAATTTTTAATAAAATATGGTAGAATAATTATGACAGATATATCAAGAGACAGGGAACAATGCCTGGCGATTTTAAAAGAGTACACAAAAAGTGATAGTCTGCAAAAACATGCCTTTGCAGTGGAAACCTGTGTACGTGCATATGCGGAAAAATTTAATGAAGATGTTCAATATTGGGGTAACATAGCATTACTCCATGATTTTGATTATGAAATGTTTCCCACTGAAGAAGAGCATCCATTTAAAGGCTCTGAAATTCTGAAAGAAAAAGGATTTGATGAAAAATTCAGGAATTCCATTTTATCACATGCTGGTTATTCCGGTGTTCCAAGAGATAGCAGGTTAAGAAAAGTTTTGTTTGCATGTGATGAACTTGCCGGATTTATTACTGCTGTGACGTATGTGCGTCCGAGTAAAACAATTGACGAAGTTGCCGTAAAATCTGTAAAGAAAAAATTAAAAGACAAAGCATTTGCCAGATCCGTTAGCAGGGAAGATATTATTAACGGCGCTGAAGAGCTTGGAATTCCTCTTGAAGAACATATTCAGTTTTGTATTAATGCAATGAAAAGCAATAAAGAAATGTTGGGTTTGTAAATGGTCGGGCGCACAGTTGAGAATTTTAGATTGTCAGATCAGAATGGACAAGGTTTTGATCTGTATAAAAATCTTGATAAAAAAATCTTATTGATCTTTTATCCAAAAGACAATTCCCGCGTTTGTACCAGGCAATTGGATAATTATCAAAAAAACATTAAGCTGTTCGAAGACAATAATATTAGAATAATTGGAATAAATATTGACAAATTGGATTCACACAAAGATTTTTGCGAAAAAATTGGGATAGAATTTCCTTTATTAGTGGATGAAAATAAGGATATTAGCAAATTATTTGGCGCTTTAAATTTGTTAGGAATGAATAAAAGAAAAATTATCCTTATCGGTACTGACAAAAAAATTCTCTTTGAAGAGAATGTATCCTATTTGAACTATCCTACTTTTGAGGAATTATTGGGAAAGTTTGAATATTTAAATATTTCATAAAATACTTGACTATTTAGTGCTTCTGTGGCTAAATTTCGGCTGATTATTAGGGAGGTTACTAGAGATTTTTTGCTACGAAGAAAGGGAATTGTTACAGAAGTTACGTTAAATTAATGCTGTAACATATAATTCAGAATAAGGTATAAATGAAGAGCAAAATCTCAGTAATCTTAATAGTTTTACTTTCCGCATCGCTTTTTGCACAAAGCGATATAAAAATAATTTCTTCCAGCAGAAATTCATTAACTATTGAGTACACACCAAGTTTTTCCGATTCTTCTTACCTGAGTATTAATAATGAAAATTATTTTAATGCAGGCCTGATAAATGGTTATTTCCAAAATCAAAATAATTTCGGAATGCCGGCGGTTCCTGTTCGTTTAGTGAATGTAGGAGTCCCTTCAGAATTTGGAAATACCATCCAGGTTCTTAGTTCTTCCTTTAAAAGAAATGAGAGGAAAGGTAGCACCCATTCCTACTCCTATAAAGGGTAATGGGATTAATAATTCAAAAAATATCATAAGTGATAAATATTTTTCTCAGAATCCGGATGATGAGCTTGTTACTTTTGGTAATTATGGCTTAATGCGAAATGTACCGGTTCAATCTCTTGTAATTTCACCTGTTAAATTTTATCCAGGACAAAATAAGATTGTTCTGTACACTAAAATCATTTTTAGAATAAATTTCAGTAACAACCAAACATTTTCATCAAAGCCGGCATCTGTTTTATTGGATGGTGCACTTGTAAATTATAATGTTGCAAAATTTTGGACGGCGAAAAGTAATGCCTTAAAGAAAGCAGTTATTAACAGCGTACTTGCAACCGGTAAATGGGTTAGATTTGAAGCCCCTGAAGAAGGGATATATAAAATAACTAAATCAATGTTAATATCTTTTGGGCTTGATGCTAATTCAATTGATCCCCATACAATCAAAATTTATAATAACGGTGGGAAAGTTCTTCCGGAAGATCCTGCGGAACCAAGGCCATCTGATTTGCAGGAAAATGCAATTATTGTTGTTGGCGAAAGTGATGGTAGTTTTGATGATAACGACTATATACTTTTTTACGGCAGAGGTAATAATTTCTGGGATTACGATAAACAAAGCAAAACTATAAAAAGATATTTCCATCCTTATTCTGATAAAAATTATTTTTGGATTACTGCAGGCGGTGCAGCAGGTAAGAGAATACAAGATCAGTCAAGTGTTAATAACGGATCGCCTTATGTCCAGACACAAACAAAAGCTTTTGCAAGCTGGGAAGAAGATAAAAAGAATATTGGTCAAACAGGTCGAGATTATTTTGGTGACGTTTATACACAGTCAAATCCTTCTGTAACATACACTAAGAAACTTGATGGCAGGCTTGATGCAACACCGATAGATTATAAATTCAGATTTGCAGATGCATCACCGGGAAATATAGGGATTCAATTAACAGAAAATAATAATCAAATATTCTCCGGTTTTTTGATAGGTTATGGTTCTTCTGATTATTATAAAGGGACCGTATCTTCTTATTCGGCATCCTTTTCCGGAACTTTACCTGAAAACAGAAGTGTGCTTAAATTTTCTATTACACCATCAACTACTACAACAACAGGTTATCTGGATTATTTTGAGATTTATTACGACAGGAATCTGGGAGCAGCAGGCGACAATCTTTTATTCTTTTCCCGGGATACTTCCTCAGTGATAGAATACCAGCTTTCAGGTTTTACTTCTTCTAATATTCAGGTTTTTAATGTAACTGATTATGCAAACGTAAAACTTATTACAAATCCTCTGGTATTAAGTGGTGGTAATTTTTATTTCCAGGCTAATGAATCTGCTGGTAGCGTTTCTAAATATTATGCTGAAGGTAGCGATAATTATAAAACTCCGATAAATCCGGAAGTAATTTCAAATTCAAATCTGCACGGAAATTCAACCGGTGCTAATTTTATAATTATAACACCAAAAGAATTTGATGCCGCTGCAAACAGGTTGAAGACTTACAGGGAAACTCAATCAAAAATAAAATTGTCCACATTAGTTGTAGATATTAATGATATTTACAATGAATTTTCTGACGGTATGGTAGACGTTTCTGCAATACGTGATTATATAAAATATGCTTACGATAACTGGCAGACTAAACCAGAATATGTACTTTTCTTTGGCAAGGGGACTTACGATTATAAAAATGTTGAAGGATTTAATAACAACTTTATCCCCCCATATGAAACGGTGGAGTCATTGGCAGAAATACAATCTTATTGTACAGATGATTATTACGTAAAAGTAAGCGGGGATGATAATTTTGTTGACCTTGCTTCTGGTAGAATTACTGTGCAAAGTTTGCAGGAAGCAAATGACGCGGTAGATAAAATAATTCAATATGAAACTAATAGCGAAAACGGAACGTGGAGAAATTTAATCACTTTAGTCGCTGATGACGGTTATACCGGTTTGGATCATCATTACGAAGGGCCGGAGCATACAGCTCCTTCAGAATATCTTGCCAACAATATAATCCCCGGTTCATTTGATCTGAAGAAAATTTATATGGCAGCTTATCCGGCAGTAGTTACAGGAACCGGATATGTAATGCCGACAGTTAATACTGCAATTATAGATGCTATTAATGAAGGGACGCTGATTCTAAATTATGTAGGTCATGGTAGTCCGTCTCAATGGGCTCAGGAAGACGTTTTTGATGTAACAAATTCTTTTTCACAGCTTCACAATAGTAAGTTTTTCTTCCTAACGGCTGCTACATGCGACTTTGGCTATTATGATAAACCTGATCTAACAAGCGCCGCGGAATTGCTCCTTTTTATGAAAAATGCCGGTTGTATCGGATCATTTACTGCATCAAGATTAGTTTATTCTTCCCTGAATCATTCACTAATGTACCAGTTCTTTAAAGATTTGCTTAATTCAAAAAGAGATACGCTAAATTTAAGTATTCCTGTTGGCAAATCGATCTTTATTACAAAACAGATTTATAGTGGTGTTAATGATCAAAAATACCATATTATTGGTGATCCTACACTGAGATTAATAATGCCTGAATTTTCTGCAAAAATTGACTCAATTAATGGAAATAAAATAACTCCTACACAGGCAGATGTACAAATAAAGGCATTGAGCAATACAAGGATTTTTGGTAGCATTGTAAAGCCGGATTCCACCGAGTGGCGTGATTTTAGCGGTGAAGGCATTCTTACAATTTTTGATTCCCAGAGAACCGTTCCTCTTCCTCAAATCGGAAATTATCCTATGACCGTGCAGGGCGGCGTGATTTTCAGAGGAAGGGTTTCCATCACCAACGGAAAATTTTCTACAAACTTTGTCGTCCCTAAAGATATTTCCTACGAAAATAAAAATGGCAAAGTTATTATTTACTTCTTTGGAAATAATGTTGACGGTCTGGGCTACACAAATAAGATTATTGTGGGGGGAACAGATACGACCACTGTAAATGATGGTAAAGGTCCGGTTATTGAAATATTTTTTGATAATACGAATTTCAGAAATGCTTCTCTTGTAAATTCCAATACAAAGCTGCTTGTTAAATTATCTGATGAAACAGGATTGAATACAACAGGAACAGGAGTTGGCCACAAATTTGTTGGAATTTTAAATGACAAGGAAAATGATCCGATAGATTTTACAAATTATTTTACAAGTGATCTTAATTCTAATGGAAAAGCTGGTGAGATAAATTACCCATTTTCTAATCTTGCATCGGGCGAATATAAGCTGGAAGTAAAAGCTTGGGATGTGTTCAATAATTTTTCAAATGTAGAAACTTATTTTAGTGTTGTTGGAGATAGTCAGTTTGTAATAAGAGATGTATATAATTACCCTAATCCTTTTGCTGATAAAACTACCTTTACTTTTCAGCAAAATTTGAACAAATTATTGGATCTTAAAATTAAGATTTACACTGTTGCCGGCAGATTAATTCGCCAAATTGAAAAAAAGAATGTAAATGAAAAATTTGTAAAAGTAAACTGGGATGGTCGTGATCAGGATGGCTCTCCCATCGCAAATGGTACATATTTATACAAAATTCTCGTTCGTACAAGTGATGGCACCTATAATAAGAGTGTTTTGGGTAAATTAGCCATTATCAGATAGGCATAATTATTGTTGTTATTTTAGCAAAAAAAAAGAGGCTGTTTATAGGAAACTGATACCAATTCAAATATAATTTGAAGATACTAAATAAGGTATAAGCACAATTTAATGGAGGTTCGATAAATGAAAGTTTTAGCAAAACTACTGATGATATTGATACTTTTAGGAGTTTTTCAAAAAGTATCATTTGCACAGGGTGGTGAATCTGCGGTTCCTTTCCTGTTATTAGCACCAGATTCCCGTGCCGGTGGTTTGGGTGAATCCGGAACCGGGCTTGCGGATAATTCTGCGGCCATATTCTGGAATCCTGCTGGTATTGCTTTCTTGACAGGAAATGAAGTCAGCATTACGCATAGTAACTGGCTGCCACAATTTAATCTTGATTTATTTTATGATTACCTGACGTACAGACAATATGTTGAAAGTCTTGATGGAAGTATTACTGCGAGTGTTACATATATGAATTTCGGAGAATTTGTGAGAACTGGTCCTGATTCACCGGATCAGCTGGGCACATTCAGATCATTTGATGCTGCGCTGACAGTCGGATACGCAACAAAGCTTAGCAGTGACTGGGGTATAGGTTTTAACTTTAGAGTTATTCACAGTAGACTTTCCGATCAGCCTACAGCTGCTGAACAGGGAAGCGGTGTTGCTACATCAGTTAGTTTTGATATAGCTACAATGTGGAGACCATCTAATTTTGATATTCCACTACTTGGTAATTTAGGAAATCGATTTAGTATTGGTGCTAATCTTAGTAATCTCGGTCCGAAAATTTATTACATCGATAGAGCTCAGGCAGATCCGATTCCGACTAATTTTAGATTAGGAATTGCCTACCAGGTATTTAAAGATGAGTATAACTCATTGATGTATACTCTTGATTTTAGTAAACTTTTGGTTGATAAAGATAGTACCGGGTCGAAAGATTTTTATCAGGCTATATTTACTGCCTGGGGTGCTAAACCGTTTTTCAGATCTATGGATTATTCAATGGGGCTTGAATACTGGTACGGACAGCCGGGAGATTTCCTTTTTGCTCTTAGAACAGGATTCTTTTATGAAGATCCTTCATATGGAAACAGAAAGTTCGTTACTTTCGGTGCCGGTATAAGATATGATATTTATGGATTTGATTTCAGTTACATAACCACATCAATTTTTAAAGGTGGCCAGAATCATCCGTTATCTGATACATTAAGATTCAGTGTATCAATCGGATGGGGACAGGTTGCCGATCAGACAAGAGGCTTACCAAGAGGAATATAAACTTTCATGAAATATCTTCTTGTTGTTTTTACTGTAATACTCGGATTGGGCAGTGTGACTGCCCAATCTTTTATAGGTAAGTTGCAATCCTCTCCGGTATCCCAGATAAGGGAAATTAACGCTAATTCTGATACACTTCGCATACTTGCGGTGATGGCTGATTTCCAGACTGACAGGGATGGTACTACTTTCGGTAACGGGAAATTTGGTTCAATTTACTCACAGGATTATGGCCAGGATATTTTAGATCCATTGCCTCACGATAAAAATTATTTTGAATCACACCTTCTTTTTGTAAAAAATTATTTTCAGAAAGTTTCCAAAGGAAACCTCGTAATTGAATATACAGTATTACCGGGGGTAGTAACAGTAGCAAAGACAATGAGAAATTATTCTCCTCCCAGCTCATCGGATGATTTTAGCATGCTGGCTGATTTCACGAAAGAAGTTTGGAAGTTAGTTGATAGTGCAAATCCGGGATTTGATTTTTCTAAATTCAATGTGTTTACAATTTTTCATGCCGGAGTAGGAAGAGATATTGCAATTCCCGGTACTCTAGGAAATGAACACAATCTGCCATCAATTTATTTTGGAGCTGATTTATATAAGAAAATTTACGGAAGCTCTTTTAATGGGTTTCCAGTACAGAATGGTGCATTCAACATTACTAATACTGTCGTTATGCCCGAAACTGAAAGCAGGGAAGTTTCAAATGGGCTTAACACGGTATTTTTCCAGTTAACAATTAATGGTTTGCTTGCCGCTAATATTGGCAGCGCTTTAGGAGTGCCTGATTTATTTAATACAAAGACAGGCGAAAGCGCGATAGGAAGATTTGGTTTAATGGATCCCCAGGCTTTTTTCTCCTACCAGGGAATATTTCCACCTGAACCTTCACCCTGGGTAAAAATTAGGCTTGGTTGGGCTCAACCAGTTACATTAAGTCCGGGTAATTATAAAAATTTAACAGTAGCCGCTGATCTTGCAGCGACAATGGCGGATACAGTTATTTTAAAAGTGCCAATAAACTCAAAGGAATATTATCTTGTTGAAAATAGAAATCGTGATGTGAATAAGGATGGAGAAACAGTTACTTATATTTCAAATGGTAACGTGTTAACGAAATCTTTTGCTGCTGATTCCGACAAATTTTCAAGTTATGATGTTAGCGATATAATCGGAGTTGTTACAGATGTAGATGAATATGATTGGGGGCTGCCCGGAAGTGGAATTCTAATTTGGCATATTGATGAAAATATTATTGATGAAAATCTGGCTAATAATTCTATTAATGCCGGTGATAAAAAAGGTGTATTTGTTGAAGAGGCAGATGGTGTACAGGATATTGGCCAAAAATTTTATGATATTTTTGGTGATGAAGTGGTGCTCGATGGTACTGAAGAAGATTTTTGGTTTAAGTCTAATCCGGCGCCAGAATTTTATAAAAATAAATTTTCCCCGTATACAAAACCGAGTAGTAAAGCAAATTCAGGTGCAAACAGTTTACTAACAATTTCAGACTTTTCTGATATTTCAAACAAAATGAGTTTTAATGTCCAGTATGGTGACTCAGTAATTCGACCTTTGTTTTATAATTATCTGAATTTTGGCAAAGTTCAAAATATTTCTGTTGCGCAGGAAGGAAATGATTATGTGTTCGGTGCACTTACAGATTCAAAAAAACTTTTATTACGTGATGCAAATGGCTTGCAATATTCTTCTAATATAAATTTCTCATCTTTCCAACCGGCGGCACTGACTGGCGGTGGGTATGTTTGTTTTATAGGCAGCGATTCTGCAAAAATTAGTGTATATATAAAACATAGCGGTGCTAATCAGATAACATCTAATGTGGGAATAAATTCACGGGCAACGTCTGCGCCCGTTATCAGAACATTGAGTTCCGGACAGTATCAGATTTTGGTGGGATCTGCAAACGGCAATATTTATATTTATACAATGCCGGACCCGCCCTCTGCTTTGCCCGTGTTAACAGATAGTATCAAAGTTTCTAACAATCCGATTACTAAAATTGCGGTCGATGGTAATTACTTCTCTGCACTTTCAGGGGACATACTCTACGATTCGAATGGAAATCAGGTATTACTTGGGAGTGCTGGAATAGATCTGGCAATGACTAAAAATGCTGTTGGAAAATATATATCAATCGTTTCAGCACAAAATAGGATTTATATTATAAGCAAGGGCGTAATTCAATCAGAATATAAAATCCAGAATGAAAATTGGGCGGCCAATAATACAAGTTTTGCAATTGCTGATTTGAAAAATGACGGAAACAATTACATAATATTCCCGGATAAAGATAAAATGGTTGCTGTAAATATAAACGGTGCTTCAGCAGATAATTTTTCATTCACAGATCCGCTTGGTATTGGATTTACAGGAACGCCCCTTGCCGCCGATTTTGAGGGAGATTCAAAATCTGAAATAATTGCTGCGACACCGGACGGAAGAATATTCGCAATTGATGGTAGTACCGGGAAAGTTGTTAATGGATTTCCGATTTCAACAGGTAGCGAATTGACATCTAATCCGGCCCTATTTTTAAAAAATAATAAACTGTCGATCGTTCTAAATAGTAACGATAATTATTTTTCAGCCTGGTCAATTGGTTTAACAGCAGGGGCACAATTCTGGAGCTCTGAAAACGGTGATAATATGAATTCCTCTTTTGTAGGTGCCGCAAGTCAGCAGAATTATATCAATCAGTTTTTCCCACTCAATCGTGCTTATAATTACCCAAATCCAGTTTATGGGAACACAACTAACATCAGATATTATGTCTCAGAAGATTCTGAAATTGACATTAAGATTTTTGATATCGCCGGAAGTTTTATCGATGAGCTAAAAGACTTTGCGCAGGGCGGTATTGATCACGAAACTGTCTGGAATGTTTCAAATATTCAAAGCGGCATATATCTTGCCAGAATTCAGGCAACTGGCGTTAGTGGTAAATCAGAAAGTAAAATAATTAAAATTGCAGTGGTAAAATAATACCTGAATAAAATTAATGCTGATAAAAAAAACATATCTTACTCTGAAAATCTCTCTGATATTTTCCATCTTTTTATGTAATTCGTTGTTTGCTCAATTCACTGAATTCCACCCGGAATTGAATTGGTATACGATTAAAGGTGAACACGTTATTGTACATTTCCATGAAGGTGCTGAAAGGACAGCTAAAGTTGTAGCAAAAATTGCGGATGAAGTTTGGGGGCCAATAACTTCATTATATCATTATGAGCCAGAGACGGTACATTTTGTAATTAAAGATATTGATGATTATTCAAACGGTGCTACATACTTTTTCGATAATAAAATTGAAATTTGGACTAGCGCACTGGATTTTGATTTGAGAGGAACCCACAACTGGCTTCGTAACGTAATCTCTCACGAATTTACTCATATGGTGCAAATCCAGGCATCTATGAAAATGTCGCGAACAATTCCAGCCTTTTATTTTCAGATGTTGAATTATGAAGATGAAAGAAGGCCCGACATTCTTTATGGATTCCCCAATTTTATAGTTTCGTACCCTGTCGCTACTGTTAATGTACCCGCGTGGTTTGCTGAAGGCACAGCTCAATACATGCGCAAAGAATTTGACTACGATGATTGGGACACTCACAGGGATATGATCCTCAGAAGCTACGCGCTCGATGGAAATATGCTTACGTGGAATCAGATGGGAGTATTTGGAAAAACGAGCCTGGGAAATGAATCAGTTTATAATTCAGGATTTGCTTTAACTCGTTACATATCTGAAAAATATGGTGAAGATAAACTTAGAAAAATTAGCGATGCTTTGAGCAGGCTGGGTAATTTTACCATTGATCAGGCTTTTGAAGATGTATTAGGAAAAGATGGAAATCAGATTTATGATGAATGGAAAAGTTATATAACTCAAAGTTATAAAGAACGAAGTAAGCATGTTTTATCAAACCTTGTAACAGGTGATAAAATAACCATGGCTGGCTTTGGTAATTTTTATCCAAGATATTCTAACGATGGCAAAAGCTTCATTTATATTTCCAACAAGAACAGTGATTATTTCTCTCCTTCAGATGTTTATCTGTATGATTTAAACTCTAACACAGAAAAAAGAATTGTACAGAATGTTCGATCAACAGTTGCATGGGTTCCCGGCAAAAATAGTATTATTTATTCAAGATTAGATGATGACAATCCTAATTTTTATAATGTTCACGATTTATATGTTTATGATATTAATAATGATACAGAATCGAGACTCACTTTTGATTTGCGGGCAAATGAACCGGATGTTTCGCATGACGGTAAAAAAATAGTATTCTTGTTCGAAAAAGACGGCACAACAAATCTTGGTGAAGTGGATATTAATGGAAAAAACTTTACACAGCTAACAACTTTTAATAACGGAGAACAGGTTTACAATCCTAAATTTTCCAACGACGACTCATATATAATATTTGGATATTCCAATTTGGGAAATCGTGATATTGCAAAAATAAATGTTGACGGCACAGGATTTTCTAAAGTAATTGCTACCAAAAATGATGAAAGAAATCCGGTCTTAAATAATAAGGGAATTCTTTATTATTCAAGCGATGAAACAGGAATATTTAATATCTATTCTATAAATCTTAAGACGAAAGAAAAAAATCAATTGACAAATGTAATAGGCGGGGCGTTTTTACCAACTGTTTCAGATAATGGGGATATAATTTATTCCGGTTACACATCAACCGGCTATAAGATATTTCAGATAACCCCACAGGTTCAAAATAAAGTTGACACAATCGATACATATACATGGCTGAAAGATCCTCCGATTGGCGAAGATAAACCCAATGGAGATATTTCAAACTTTAATCTTGAAAAACTTAAAAATTACGATGATACCAAAACTCCTGATTATCAAAAGGAAAAATACAGCGGTTCTTTCACAAAACTTTCCATTTACCCGATAATAAGGCTTGATAATTATAACACCGGTAATTCATTCCTGGAAAAAATTAAACCTGGTCTGGTTGTTAGTTCAACAGATATGCTGGATCGTTATTCTTTGTATGCTGGCGGATCGATAAATACAAGAGGCGAACGCGATCTGTTCCTTACTTTTGATTATAGAAATAAAATACCCGGACTTTATGACCTGGGCATCAAACCTGAAATGTCACTTGAATTATATAACATTACAAGAAAATCAAATGTTAAAGTAAATTTTGGCGCAGATACTGTTGGTAATACTGTTAATTATGATTTTAGTATACCTACAGAAGTAACATATAATTTGTTTGAAGTTGATCTCGTAGCAAAACAAAAAATATTTTCACGTAATCAGAATCTGGAATTCAGATTTATTTTTAGCAGATATTCTGCAACTTTAGGAAGTTTTCTGCTTCCGGACAGAAAAACTCTTTATCCGACGACAAATGATACTTATCTGATCGGAAGGAACTTCCAGTTAAAATATACTCTGGATAATGAAATACCATATATTGATGCAGACATAAATCCCATTGGAATGAAACTTAACCTCCAGTATAATCTGGAATTAAATAAATTTAATCCGGATGGAAATTATACTGTTGTTGATGGTGTTCTTCAACCTGTCTACAAAAATTACGATTTCCACAGACTGGAATTAAATACTGCAATTCATTTCCCTGTTGGAAGGTCGCAGACTTTAACTACACAACTTAGAGCAGGGACTATTTTGGGTGCTGCCCAGCCCGATTTCTTCGACTTTTATCTGGGCGGATTAATTGGGATGAAGGAATATCCGTTTTACGCAGTCTCTGGAAATGAAGTTGCGTGGTTGAACCTGACATATAGATTTCCACTAGCCAAAAATATTGATAAAAGATTTGGTCAGCTTTACATTGATAAAATATTCGTTGCACTTTACGGTGATTTGGGAAATGCCTGGACAGGCTCTACACCGAAGTTGAG
>CAVVHP010000019.1:0-109619 GCA_963748105.1 uncultured Bacteroidota bacterium
ATGCTAATACCTTTAATTTCATTAAAATTCTCCTGTTATTTTTTATTCGGAAATAATTATTGAAGTCTTTCCTGCGCTGCTTTCGGATTGTAATTAGGCGGATACGGCCATGATCCGGTTCTTTTCTTGTATTATTAATAATAAAGAATAGAATTAGAACAAGGCAATGACCACGTCCAGACAGTACTTTTATACTTCGGATCAATTAGATGCTTCTTTTGTTCAATTGGTTTCCCGATTACCGTTGTTTTTTCCTGTTTCTTTGTGCCATAGTGTTGTTATAGATGTTTTTTAATTAATATTAGCCAAAGATAATAAAATATGATCTTTATTGTTTTTTATTTATGGATAAATAATGATAAAAGGTGTGCTAATATATTATTTTATTAAATTAGACATGTAAGTCAAATATTCTGAATATGCCATATAGTAGGTAATTGAATTAGGACAAATGCTAATCTACTGTACCAGCCGGTGTATATTACTTGTTGGAAGTATTCTCCATTTTATAAGCCAAATAGCAACCTCCCACCAATAGTGAGAAGGATCCCCCTACAACCGCAACTGCGGAAAGTACAACCTGTGTTAAATCAATTACCAAGCTCTCCGGTAAATAGAAAATAGTTGTGTGCAAAAATGTTAATCTGTGATCTGAGGACAACATATGCAATGGTAATCGGAATGTAAATGGGTCGAATCCCACTATTCAACCAGTAGCAATTATGTTCGCTCAATGGTATTATATTGCCGGTACATGAAAAAAAAATTCTATTTATCTGTCATTTAGTTGATTAATGAAACAGGACATTAAATCTTATTGAGTGTAAATTGATCTTATCTTTGAATATAATTGGCTGTATTGTTTTTCTTATTGTTGCTGATCCAGTTTTTGAGGTCATTCTCTGTATCTATATCGATCAATTTTGTAAGTGTTTGTACTTCCATATTTGCGTTAATTAATTTTTCCATTGTTTTTCGTAAACAGAATCAGTGCTCCAATCAATATTAGTAAAAAATTCTTTACTTATTGATTTTAGTCCTAAGAGATAATATCCACCGTCAGTTGATGGGCCTATTACAGCATCTTTCTTTTCCATTGCGGAAAATGCTTCAATAATAATTTCTGATGAAATATCCGGAAGATCGGTGCCTATGATTACAGCTTTTTCATATCCACTTTCAAATATTTCCTGAATGCGGCAAACATTTTTTCGCCCAGGTCTTTGCCTGATTGCGGACGGAAGAGGAAACCAGAATTTACCATGATGTTATATCTTTCTTGTTATTTCCTTCAGCGAAAAAAAGATAAAGCCGGATGGTTTGTTCGGAAAGCTTTTTTAATTCCTGAAAGGTATGCTGCGCACATAATTTGTAAAACTCTGCTGCAAATTTTCCCCCTGTGGTTTTAGCCAGCCTGGTTTTTACCTTCCCTTCATCAGGGTATTTTGCAAACACTATAACTGCATTTCTTTAATAATTTTCCCCATCAGTCTTTAACAAATTCTGTAAAAATAGTTTTTAGAATTATAACGCTCGCCATTAATGTCCCTTTAATTGTACCGGTTACTTTTGATTTCCCGATCCTTTTCCGGTAGCTGACCGGTACTTCCTTTAATCTTAATCCTCTTTTGATAGCTTTTATTTGCATTTCAACAGTCCAGCCGTACCATTTATCTTTCATATTTAATTCGATAAGCTTTTCTGTTTTAATTGCGCGGAAAGGACCAAGATCAGTATACTTTGTTTCCCAGAATAATTGAATTAAAAATCCGGCAATAATACTACCAATTCTTGATTGGAGTGGTAAAGCTCCTTTTCCTCTTCTGCCCAGGACTCTGCTGCCAATTATAAAGTCGTAGTTTTCAGTAATTATTGGATTTATAAGATTTTTTATTTCTTCAGGATAATCGCTGTAATCACCATCGAGGAAAACAATTATATTAACATTACGGGATTTTAAGTATTCTATTCCTTTTAAACAGGATGCGCCGTATCCCTGGAAAGATTCATCCAGTACTGTTGCACCTGCTTCAGTTGCTACTTCTTTTGTTTTGTCTGTTGAGTTATTATTACCACAACAATTTCTGTCATAATATTCCCGGGGATTTCTGAGACAACTTTCCCAATGAAGTAGTTCATTATGAGCAGGAATAATTACACCAATTTTCATAATGTTATTGCTTTGGAGAGATTTAAGATAAGAGTAATTTACAAATTCTTAAGCTGTTACTTAACTGAAAAAATGTGGCTGCGGTATCCTTTTAATTCTACATATGATCCCTGTGATTTTATTTCATCAGCATTACGTGTATATGAAATACCGGTCAGGTGATCAAATAGTTCAATCTTATTTGCATCTAAAAATATATCAAATTTTATTCTGCATTGCGAAGATGTATCGGAATAATTAGTAATTATTATCCAAAGTTCTCTTTTAAAAGTCCATTGCCAGCAAAAGAAATTTTCAAAAGTATAATTATTTTCTCCCGCAGAAACCGGTTCTAATTTCTTAAAAACACCACGCTTAAAGACATCACTTTGAATTATTTGTAAAAGCTGATTGTAGTAATTTATAACTGAATTACTTCTCTTTTCTTCAGGTTCACAACCAAGTTGTAAAGGTAATTTTATTCTTTTCCCATCGAACTGTCCATCATAATAAAGCTTCATGCCTGGCACAGTGCTCATAATTGTTGCTGCTGCAAGAGATTTTTGCTTACCGAAAGCAGAAACTGCTCTTTTTTCATCGTGGTTTTCTAAAAATCTAACGGATTTTTCCTGGTAGCTGAGATCAGCATCAAGATGAGTTTTTGCTCCAAAGATATCATCTGAAGCTAATCTTTCTGTTAGCCTTTTGTCGTAGGTATAATCAAATCCTTGCTGCTGTAGATCAAATTCCAGATCCCAGTATGCTTCTGCAATAAATGTAAAGTCCGGATTTTGTGATTTAACTTTTGAAATAGCTTCCTGCCAGAATTCTGTTTTAGGTTTTAGATAATCCAGTTTATTTAAAACACCTGACCACGTGGTTGTAAAAATATTATTTAATTGTAAAATGGACATGTCACAACGTACACCATCACAAATTTCAGCAAGATTTAACAATTTGTTATATCATAAATTCGCGGGTTGCAGGATTATAATAATTTAGTTGAATTGTATTGCTCCACGCTGTAAGCACGGATTCCTTCCATGCGCGAAAATTGTATCTTTATCTGGTCAGGTTTAAAAAATCGTGATTGGATCATAGTTCAATAATTCGTTATACTGGATAAAAATAGTTCGGGTTTTTTATCAATTAAATTGGAAGGGACTAAAATCAAGAAATATTTTTATTGAAATTTTTTTAATTGTTTCTCAGGAGTTCCAGATCATTTTAATCAGCCTAAAATCAGGATTGATTTTATAATCATTAAATGGAAAAGAGAAGACATAATTGGCTCCCCTTATTCAATTAATGATTATAAAATCAATCCTGATTTAGGCTCATTAAATGATCTGGAACTCCTGAGAAAACAATTAAAAAAATTTCAAATAAAATTATTTCTTGATTTTATACCTAATCATTTTAGTGCAGCTTCAAAATTAATTGATGAAAAACCCGAACTATTTTTATCCGGTGATAACGAATTATTGAACTATGATCCAATCACATTTTTTAAACCTGAGCCAGATAAAGATACGATTTTCGCGCATGGAAGGGATCCGTTCTTTCCAGCGTGGAGCGATACAATTCAACTAAATTATTATAATCCTGCAACCCGCGAATTTATGATAAACAAATTGTTAAATCTTGCTGAAATTTGTGATGGTGTACGTTGTGACATGTCCATTTTACAATTAAATAATATTTTTACAACCACGTGGTCAGGTGTTTTAAATAAACTGGATTATCTAAAACCTAAAACAGAATTCTGGCAGGAAGCTATTTCAAAAGTTAAATCACAAAATCCGGACTTTACATTTATTGCAGAAGCATACTGGGATCTGGAATTTGATCTACAGCAGCAAGGATTTGATTATACCTACGACAAAAGGCTAACAGAAAGATTAGCTTCAGATGATATCTTTGGAGCAAAAACTCATCTTGATGCTGATCTCAGCTACCAGGAAAAATCCGTTAGATTTTTAGAAAACCACGATGAAAAAAGAGCAGTTTCTGCTTTCGGTAAGCAAAAATCTCTTGCAGCAGCAACAATTATGAGCACTGTGCCAGGCATGAAGCTTTATTATGATGGACAGTTCGATGGGAAAAGAATAAAATTACCTTTACAACTTGGTTGTGAACCTGAAGAAAAGAGAAGTAATTCAGTTATAAATTACTACAATCAGCTTTTACAAATAATTCAAAGTGATGTCTTTAAGCATGGTGTTTTTAAGAAATTAGAACCGGTTTCTGCGGGAGAAAATAATTATACTTTTGAAAATTTCTTTTGCTGGCAATGGACTTTTAAAAGAGAACTTTGGATAATAATTACTAATTATTCCGATACATCTTCGCAATGCAGAATAATATTTGATATATTTTTAGATGCAAATAAGATTGAACTATTTGATCACCTGACCGGTATTTCATATACACGTAATGCTGATGAAATAAAATCACAGGGATTATATGTAGAATTAAAAGGATACCGCAGCCACATTTTTTCAGTTAAGTAACAGCTTAAGAATTTGTAAATTACTCTTATCTTAAATCTCTCCAAAGCAATAACAGTATGAAAATTGGTGTAATTATTCCTGCTCATAACGAAGAACTGTCTATTGGGAAAGTTGTCTCAGAAATCCCCGGGAATATTATGACAGAAATTGTTGTGGTAAATAATAACTCAACAGACAAAACAAAAGAAGTAGCAACTGAAGCAGGTGCAATAGTACTGGATGAATCTTTCCAGGGATACGGCGCATCCTGTTTAAAAGGAATAGAATACTTAAAATCCCGTAATGTTAATATAATTGTTTTCCTCGATGGTGATTACAGCGATTATCCTGAAGAAATAAAAAATCTTATAAATCCAATAATTACTGAAAACTACGACTTTATAATTGGCAGCAGAGTCCTGGGCAGAAGAGGAAAAGGAGCTTTACCACTCCAATCAAGAATTGGTAGTATTATTGCCGGATTTTTAATTCAATTATTCTGGGAAACAAAGTATACTGATCTTGGTCCTTTCCGCGCAATTAAAACAGAAAAGCTTATCGAATTAAATATGAAAGATAAATGGTACGGCTGGACTGTTGAAATGCAAATAAAAGCTATCAAAAGAGGATTAAGATTAAAGGAAGTACCGGTCAGTTACCGAAAAAGGATCGGGAAATCAAAAGTAACCGGTACAATTAAAGGGACATTAATGGCGAGCGTTATAATTCTAAAAACTATTTTTACAGAATTTGTTAAAGACTGATGGGGAAAATTATTCAAAGAAATGCAGTTATAGTATTTGCAAAATACCCTGATGAAGGGAAGGTAAAAACCAGGCTGGCTAAAACCACAGGGGGAAAATTTGCAGCAGAGTTTTACAAATTATGTGCGCAGCATACCTTTCAGGAATTAAAAAAGCTTTCCGAACAAACCATCCGGCTTTATCTTTTTTTCGCTGAAGGAAATAACAAGAAAGATATAACATCATGGGTAAATTCTGGTTTCCTCTTCCGTCCGCAATCAGGCAAAGACCTGGGCGAAAAAATGTTTGCCGCATTCAGAGAAATATTTGAAAGTGGATATGAAAAAGCTGTAATCATAGGCACTGATCTTCCGGATATTTCATCAGAAATTATTATTGAAGCATTTTCCGCAATGGAAAAGAAAGATGCTGTAATAGGCCCATCAACTGATGGTGGATATTATCTCTTAGGACTAAAATCAATAAGTAAAGAATTTTTTACTAATATTGATTGGAGCACTGATTCTGTTTACGAACAAACCATGGATAAATTAATTAACGCAAATATGGAAGTACAAACACTTACAAAATTGATCGATATAGATACAGAGAATGACCTCATAAACTGGATCAGCAACAATAAGAAAAACGAATACAGCCAATTATATTCAAAGATAAGATCAATTTACACTCAATAAGATTTAATGTCCTGTTTCATTAATTCAACTAAATGACAGATAAATAGAATTTTTTTTTCATGTACCGGCAATATAATACCATTGAGCGAACATAATTGCTACTGGTTGAATAGTGGGATTCAACCCATTTACATTCCGATTACCATTGCATATGTTGTCCTCAGATCACAGATTAACATTTTTGCACACAACTATTTTCTATTTACCGGAGAGCTTGGTAATTGATTTAACACAGGTTGTACTTTCCGCAGTTGCGGTTGTAGGGGGATCCTTCTCACTATTGGTGGGAGGTTGCTATCTGGCTTATAAAATGGAGAATACTTCCAACAAGTAATATACACCGGCTGGTACAGTAGATTAGCATTTGTCCTAATTCAATGTACCGACTATATGGCATATTCAGAATATTTGACTTACATGTCTAATTTAATAAAATAATATATTAGCACACCTTTTATCATTATTTATCCATAAATAAAAAACAATAAAGATCATATTTTATTATCTTTGGCTAATATTTTTTTAAAAAACATTTATAACGACATTATGGCACAAAGAAACAGGAAAAAAGAGCGGGTAATCGGGAAACCAATTGAACAAAAGAAGCATCTAATTGATCCGAAGTATAAAAGTACTGTCTGGACAGTTATTATTGTAGTTGTGCTAATTGTATTCTTTATTATTAACAATACAAGAAAAGAACCGGATCACGGTCCGTATCCGCCTAATTACAATCCGAAAGCAGCACAGGAAAGGCTTCAATAATTAAATCAGAATAAAATTACAGGAGATTTTTAATGAAACTAAAGATTTTAGCATCAATTTTCCTTTTTACCGCTGCAACAATAGTAGGCTGCGGAGGTAAAAATGTAAAAGAGGTCCCATCACAAGATAATACTTCAGCCGCTACAAATAATGCTACAAGCGTAGATAATTCAAATAAGGCACCGAACTTTTCATTAGCAAGTACAGACGGAAGTACGTTAAAGCTGTCCGACTTCAGAGGCAAAGTAGTAATTATTGATTTCTGGGCTACATGGTGCCCCCCTTGCCGAAAAGGTATACCAGATTTGATACAGCTTAAAAAAGATTTTAAAGATAAACTGGTAATAATTGGTGTTTCAGTAGATACTGATACTAAAAAAGATGTAGTCCCGTTTATTAAAAAAATGGGGATCAATTACCAAGTAGCTTATGCAGACAATAACATTACACAGGCATACGGCGGAGTGCAGGCCATTCCGACTTCGTTTATAATTGATAAGGATGGGGATATTGTTAAGTCATTTGTTGGACTTCAGGACATAAGCACATATCAGAGCCTAATTACTAATTTGTTATAATATATATTTCTGAAAAAAAAAGCCCGGCACTCAAAATAAGAGCCCGGGCTTTTTAGTTTTAAAAAATATTAAAATTTTACTTTCCTTCCCTCAAAAACTTCGGTTGTTCAAGAGTTAGGGTCAGTGAAATTCTATGGGTATCACCTAGTGTTTCATCTGAAGATCCGCTGAACTTAGCGAAAGAATAATCAATATTTAATTTCGGTAGTTTAACTCCAGCGCCGATTGTAAACTGTCTTACATCGTTGTAGCCGGCACGTACCATAAAAATATTTTTAAAATTATACTCAAGCCCGTAATGCATATCAAAGCTTATCGGCCCCAAATTATAATTGGCAGAATACCTTCTACCTTCATATCTTATATCCATATCTATAGCCGGAAGAAAAGTCCCACCTAGAAATTCAAATCTGTACGCCGCACCCACTTTTGAGGTGGGAGAAATCAATTCATTTCTTCCTGTACTCCAGGCAACAAGCGTGGTTGTTACATCCTGAATATTTGCTCCCAGAAATAAATTATCAGTTAGCCTGTATTGAGCACCAACATCAAAACCGATTCCGGTTGCCCCGAATTCAGCCAGAACTCGCCTGATAATTTTTACACTGGCCCCGTAAGTAAATTTATCTGAATATCTTTTTGCAAAAGAAAAATATATTGCCCAGTCCTGGTTGCTGAATTCCGTAATTTTACTGTAATCCAGCCTGTCGTCCTTTATATTCAGCTGACCATCTCCGTTTGCATCCACAAGAGCATTTCTGGTATCGGGTATCCCATCAATTCCGAGACGCATAATACTCAGTCCGAAACTCATATCCGTTCCGTAAGGAATTGCTACGGCTGCGTAATCGTAATTTACGAGCGAACCGAATCGCTCTTCGTGCATAAGTTCTATTTGAGGATAATTAAGATTGATCAGCCCGGCAGGATTGTAATAACCTGAAGTTACATCGTTCGCAACAGCGACATAAGCGCCGCCCATTCCGAGTGCCCGCCCGCCTACACCAATTGCCAGGAATTCTCCGGCATATTTTCCAATAGTTGTTTGTGCAGACATTTGCGGAACTACTGTAAGAAGAAATGCGCCGAAAAGAAGATATTTTTTTAGAATCAATTGGACTCCAATAAATAGGTTTTCCAAGTTGTAAATTACTAAAAAAGTAAATTAAATCGAACCGCTATTTTTAACTTTATAATAAATTAACCATCTGAAATATCAAGAAATAATATTACTAAATATTAACCAGAGATTCATCATAATCCTTAACCTTCTTGTATCCCAGCAGGTTTAGTATGGTTGCCGCAATATTAGTCAACCCCGGTTTTTTAACACCGCTCATTTCGTATTCATTTTTATAACCGGGATCATAGATTATGAAAGGTACGGGATTTAGTGTGTGTGAGGTTTTCGGTGTTCTTTTCCCGTCTTTCTCCGTGTACATTTCGTCCGCGTTTCCATGGTCGGCAGTAACAAGAGCAATTCCGCCAAGTTCCTTCATCACTTTTAATAATTTCCCAACGCACTCGTCGGTTGTTTCAACGGCGGTTACGGCCGCATCAAAATTTCCGGTGTGACCTACCATATCGCCGTTTGGGAAATTTATTCTCCCGAATTTATATTCGCCGGATTTTAACAATTCAATCGTTTTTTCTGTGATCTCGTAAGCCTTCATTTTCGGAGCTTTGTCGAATTCAATTTTGTCGGATGGAATTTCGATATATTTTTCCAGGCTCTCATTTATGTAACCTGACCTGTTCCCATTCCAGAAATAAGTTACGTGCCCGAATTTTTGTGTTTCCGAAATGGCAAAAGATGTAATTTTTTCCGCGCACAAATAAGCGCTTATCGTCCTGTCAATCTGCGGAGGAAAGACCAGGTAATTCTTTGGAATTAAAAGATCTCCATCGTACTGCATCATTCCACAATAGTAAACATCCGGTACTCTCTTCCTGTCAAAAATATTAAAATCTTTTTCCTCAAATGCTCTCGATAGTTCAATTGCCCTGTCGCCACGAAAATTGAAAAAGACGACTGAGTCTCCGTCTTCAATTGTACCGACGGGCTTGTCTTTATCATCAACAATCACAAAAGGATCGAGATACTGATCTATAATTTTTTCATCCTCAGCATAAAATGTTTCAACAGCCTGCTTAGCTGAATTGAATTTTCTTCCGATTCCGAGCACGTGCGCCTTCCATCCCCTTTCCACAATCTCCCAGTCAGCATTGTACCTGTCCATCGTAACTATCATTCTACCACCGCCCGAAGCAAATTTATAATCAAATCCTTTTTCGGATTTTATTTTAGCGAATAAATCTTCCGTCTGCTGAATGTACGTTAACGCTGTTCTGCCGGGGACATCCCTTCCGTCCATTAACGCGTGCAGCCTTACTTTTTCTATTCCCAATTCCGCGCATTTATTAATCAGAAGGAATAGCTGGCTGATATTTGAATGAACATTACCGTCGGAAAGAAGACCGATAAAATGAATTGTACCGCCGTTTTTTCCTTTTGCAATAACATTATCCCAGACTTCAGTTTTAAATATATCGCCGGAACTTAAAGCCTTATTGACAAGCTTTGCTCCCTGAGCAAAAACTCTGCCCGCGCCGATTGCGTTGTGACCAACCTCGCTGTTGCCCATATCGTCGTCAGTCGGCAGGCCGACGGCCGGGCCGTGTGCGTCCAGCGACACAAATAAATTCGATTTAAAGAGTTCATCCAGTACGGGCGTATTTGCCCTGAGCACAGCGTTGCCGTCGTAATCTTTGCCTATGCCAACTCCGTCCATAATAATTAATAACAGCGGGCCTTTTCTCCCGTGAAAGTTCTTCAGTTTTTCTAATGACAAGTCCATGTACGTAATTCCATCATTTTAATTAGAGAATTCCTAAAAATAGAGACGCTAAGTTCCAAATAAAAGGGAAAATGAAATATCAACTGTCGGCTTTCACCGGTTTCGGCCCCAGGCTTTTCTTCAGCATAATGTAGCCAACTACACCGGACAAAATGGAAGCAACAAGTATTCCTACTTTCGATATATTCAGCAGTTCGTTGCCTGGAAATGCCAGGTTGGCGATGAAGAGCGACATTGTAAACCCGACTCCTGCCAATATCCCAGCGGAATAGATCTGCTTCCAACTGATGCCGGAAGGCATCGAGGCAATTTTAAGTTTTACTGCAAGCCAGGTAAAAATAAATATCCCAATCTGTTTTCCGAAAAACAGTCCGACTATAATTCCTTCACTGATTGGATTGGCCAGTGCGGTGATAAAATCTGCTCCAAGTGTAACTCCGGCGTTGGCAAGTGCGAATACAGGCATAATAAAGAATGAAACCCAGGGGTGAAGCGCATGTTCAAATCTCTGAAGAGGTGTCATAATTTTTTCGCAGTTATCTTCCAGGTTCTGAACAACAGATTGCCTGTCTTCATTTGAAAGGACATCCGGTCCTTCTTCCCCCGCTTTGTCAAATTCATCCATAAGTCTTTTACCATTAGATAAAAACTGCGAGGTATTAATTCTTGAAGATGCCGGAATCGTGAACGCGAGCAGAACACCTGCAACTGTTGCGTGAACACCAGAACTTAAGAAGAATAACCAGAGAAGAAATCCGAGAATAATATATACGAGAAGATTACGAACGCCTGAAAGATTTGCCAGCACAAGTAAAATTAAAATAACGCCGGCGTAACCGAGGCTGATAAAAGAAATCTGTGAGGTGTAGAAAAACGCGATTACCATCACCGCACCTATATCGTCCGCAATTGCGAGTGCAGTTATAAATATTTTAAGTGCCAGCGGTACACGCGAACCAAGTAGTGCTAAAATCCCTATTGCGAAAGCTATATCCGTTGCCATCGGAATTCCCCAACCGGAAATTCCATCAGAGCCGGAATTAAAAAAAACATAAAACAGTGCAGGAAAAATCATTCCGCCCACAGCTGCCATAATCGGAAGTGAAGCCTGTTTGAATGATGACAACTCACCCACAAGAAATTCGCGTTTAATCTCCAGCCCGACTACAAAAAAGAATATTGCCATCAGCCCGTCGTTGATCCAGTGATGAAGCGTGTAATCTAAATTAAGACCAGAAAAGCCCACGGCAAATTTTGTGTGCCACAGGTGTAAATAGGATTCAGCGAAAGGTGAATTTGCCCATGCAAGTGCAACCGCTGTAAAAACAAGAAGAAGAATTCCACCGGATGCTTCCTTTTCAAGAAAATACTGGAAAGGTTTTATTATCTGCTCAATCGGGGTTTTGCCATTTTTCCTTTTTACCATGTCTTATTTTTTATTTTTATTTATAAATATTTTTTGTAACCTACCGAAAAAAGAGGCACCTATGAAATTATTTATCTCATTTTTAATATTATTTATTTTTGCGGCAAATGCGAATGCCCAGAATAATGTTGAACAAGAAATAGATAAAGCATTCACAAATGCTAAAAAGGGAGTATATTATGCTTTATCAAACATCCCGGACAATAAATCCCGCATGAGCAGCGAACTTATCGAGAAAGATCAATTGCTCGCAAGGGTAAAATTATCAAAAGAAATAAACGGGATAAAGATTGAGTCAACCGGTTATAATGTATCCAACGAAGTAACCATTAAAATTTATAAATCTCTTAAAAACCTCCGGGAAGAAGGGTATCTGAAAAACGGAGATATTGAGGATGGCAAGTAATTATTATATTAATTACTCAATATTTTTTCCCCAGCCTCATCGGTAAAATTGCTTACAAGAATAGAGACAGTTTCCTCTTTACCAAGCATATCTTTGAGTGTAATCTTGCTTAAAACATTATCAAGCATATCCTGGATATTTGACCAGAGCGACCGTACGGAACAATCGATAGAATTTGTGCAGATAGAAGCAGCCCCCGAATGATCCTGGCAGAAGTTCGCTTCAAAAAGCCTTCCGCCCAATACAGCAAGCACTTCACTGATCAGGATTTGATCAGCCTGCCTTGCAAGTTTATATCCCCCGTTTTGTCCGCGTTCACTTTCAATAAATTCGCCAATCCGCAATATTCTCAGTAATTTCCCAACGTGCGCAACAGACAGCCCTTCCATTTCACTGATCTCTGGAATTGTCAAACCGTTTGGTTCAGCTTTTCCTATTCTCAGTAAACACCTTAATCCATATTCTTCCTGTGAACTAAATTTCATAATAATATTATTTTTTATTTATAAATATCTTTTCAAAGATTTCTCCCCCGGCAAAGCCAGGGAAGAAATAAAAATTATTTCCCTTTGTACGCCGGAATTTTTGATCCGCACGTTTTTGCGTGCATTACTTCAGCATAGGCTTCGGGACTTATAGACGGCCCCTTTGCAGAACAATGTTCGTCAAAAACTTTCTTCAGCTCATTGGCAATGTAATCGGCATCAAATCCCTCAATATTTCTTCTTTCCATAAAATAGATAAGTTTACCATTTTTAAATAAAGCCACACTTGGGGAAGATGGCGGATACTCAGAAACATACTCTCGCACTTTATCAACAGCCTCTCTTTCCTGTCCTGCAAAAGCAGTGTAAAGCCTGTCGGGAATAATATCGTTCTGCAATGCGAGTGAAACACCCGGCCTCGCGCTCCCGGCAGCGCATCCACATACGGAATTTATCATCACCAATACGGTCTGATCATCCTGAACATAAATTGCCTCATCAACATCTTTGGCTGTCAGTAATTCTTTAATCCCTACGGCTGTCAATTCATCTCTCATTGGTTGAACAGCATCCTGATCATACATAGGGGGGCGTGAAACTATATTGAACATATTTTATCTCCTGTACTTATTTTGTTTATAATTTCTGAACTCCCCTTAATTTTAATCTTGAATTATTCTCCGAAAAAAGATTTCTCAGTCACTCGGCACATGCCGGATTCCTTCGAAATAACAGTTTTAATCATATTTGATTACATAAATCCAAGTTCTACTTTTGCAACCTCTGACATCATATCTTTATCCCACGGTGGATTCCATACAAGTTCCACCTTAGCATCATTTACATCAGGTAAATTTTTTACTTTTGCCTCAACCTCGCCCGGTAGTGAACCGGCAACAGGGCAGGCAGGCGATGTAAGCGTCATCAAAAGCGTCACATTTGATTCGTCGTCAATTCTGATTTCGTAAATTAAACCCAGTTCAAAAACGTCCACCGGAATCTCGGGGTCGTAACAGGTTTTCAATACGTTAATAACTTTTTCTTCAAGTTCCTGTTTGTTTACTTCGCTCATACTAATTTTTATTCTGTAGTTACAAGATTTCTTTCTTCATTAATAGCATTTATCATGGTATGCCAGGCAAGGCTGGCGCATTTTACGCGTGCCGGAAAGTCTTTTACACCGGCAAGTACAGCAAGTTTGCCCAGCTCTTCCAGGTCCGGGTTTTCACCTAGTTTTCCTGTTATCAATTCTTTAAATTTTTCAAATAATTTTTCCGCTTCTACTACAGGTTTCCCTTTCACGATCGAGCTCATAAGTGATGCGGAAGCCTTTGAGATGGCGCATCCTTTACCCTGGAAAGAAATATCCTCGATCACACCGTCTTTCACGTTTACAAAAACGTCTATCCTGTCTCCACACAAGGGATTATAACCCTCGGCCTGGTGCGATGGATGTTCAATTATCCTGAAATTTCTGGGGCTTTTATTGTGATCCAGAATAACCTGCTGATATAATTCTCTTAATTCGTTATCCATTATCCGAATACCTCTAAAACTTTTTTCAGACTGTTTGCGAGTACATCTACTTCTTCTTTTGTGTTGTACATCGCGAAAGATGCCCGTGTTGTTGCCGGTATATTAAACCTGTCCATTACCGGCTGTGTGCAGTGATGTCCTGTCCTTACGGCCACGCCGTCAAAATCAAGAAATGTACCAATATCGTGCGGGTGAATGTCATCAAAAACAAACGAGATTACACTGCATTTATCTTTTGCCCGACCGATAATTCTTAAGCCATCTATTTCGCTCAATTTTTCAGTCGCGTAATCAAGTAGCTCTTTTTCGTAAGCTGCAATTTCATCAATTCCAATGCCCTTTATATAATCTATAGCTTTACCCAGACCTATAGCATCGGCAATATTCGGCGTGCCGGCTTCAAATTTATATGGAAGTTCATTATAGGTAGTTTTTTCAAACGTAACTTTCGATATCATATCTCCGCCGCCCTGGTAAGGAGGCATAGACTCAAGCAGTTCCTTTTTTCCGTAAAGTATTCCGATTCCCGTAGGACCGTAAATTTTATGTCCTGAGAAAGCGAAGAAATCGCAATCCAGTTCCTGCACATCAACTTTCAAATGCTGAACTGCCTGTGCGCCGTCAAGCAAAACAGGGACACCCAGGCTGTGCGCTTTTTCAATAATTTTTTTAACAGGGTTTATAGTTCCTAGAGAATTTGAAACGTAAACAACCGAAACAATTTTTGTTTTTTCATTTATTAATTTTTCAAATTCTTCAAAAAGTAGTTCGCCTTCTTTGTTAATCGGAACAACTTTTAATTTTGCCTTTTTTTCCTCACAGATCATCTGCCAGGGAACAATATTTGAATGATGTTCCATACCGGTAATTAAAACCTCATCTCCTTCATTCAGGTTTTGTCTGCCAAATGTCTGTGCTACAAGATTTAATTGATTCTGTTGTTCCGCGGGTAAAAATAATTTCCTTTTCGCTCGAAGCATTTATAAAATTTTCAACTATTTCCCTTGAGCCTTCGTATGAATTAGTCGCCAGCTCACTCAGTGTGTGAACACCGCGGTGAACGTTGGAGTTAATTGTTTCATAATATTTGCTGAGCGCATCAATCACACTTTTCGGTTTATGTGTTGTTGCGGCATTATCCAGGTAACATAAATCTTTCCCATGAACTTTTTCTGAAAGAATGGGGAAATCTTTCCTGATTTTTCCCAAATCAAACGCCAATTTTTTTTCCTGCGGTGTTTCAACTTTTGAATTCATAATAACCTTCTTTTAGCCATCAAAACGGTCAGAGAGAATTTTTTCCACGTAATTTTTTATCGCGTCAACTTTTATACTTTTAATTACATCACTGGCAAAGGCGTGGATCAGAATTGATTTTGAAGTTTCCTCGCCGATACCTCTTGATTTCAAATAGAACATGGCTTCTTCATCAAGCTGACCTATTGTAGCGCCGTGAGAACATTTTACATCATCTGCAAAAATTTCCAGCTGCGGTTTTGTATTAATAAGAGCGTCATCAGAGAGTATTATATTATTGTTTTCCTGGAACGCATTTGTTTTCTGTGCATCCTGTCTTACGATTACTTTACCATTAAATACGCCTCTCGATTTATCATCCAGTATTCCCTTGTAATGCTCGTGACTGTTGCAATGCGGCTTCGCATGATCAATCAAAGTGTGGACATCAAAAAGCTGCGTGCCGTCTGTCAGGAAAGAGTCCGTTCATCATACACTCACTGCCTTCATCGTTAAACCGGCTGTTGAAATCATTCCTTGAAATATCACCGCCCAATGAAATAGCGTGTGAAGAAAAATTACTGTTTTTTTCCTGGTCGATTTCCATCCGTGCTATATGAAAAGCCTTTTTACTTTCTTCCTGGAGTTTCACATGGTCCACTACTGCATTTTCATCGGCGAATATTTCCGTTACGGCATTTGTGAAATAAATATTTTCATCAAGTGAGGCATAATGTTCAATTATTGTTACCTGTGAATTTTTCCCGGCAACAAATAAATTCCTAGGCTGGGTTAAAATGTTTTCGTCAGCCCGGGTTGTTAAAAACAGGATATGAATAGCATCTTCTACAATTTTGCCGCCAGGGACGTAAATAAAAGCCCCGTCTCTCGTATATGCGGTACTCAGCGCCGTGAAAATCTGGTTCTTATAATCTGCATATTTCCCGAAATGTTTTTCAACCACCGGTGATTTTTCTTTTATCGAGTCTGAAATACTTCCGGCAATGACACCTGCAGGCAGGTCCTTTATTTTTGATAATTCCTGGTTAAAATGCCCGTTAACGAAAACCAGCAGACTGTGTTCTAATTCATTAAATAAAAATTTGTTTACATGCTCGGGTTTTACATCCGATTTCTGAGGTGCCGGTTTAAAGTTATACTTCAATAACGGAGCAATATTTGTGTATTTCCACTCCTCGTCTTTCGTGTTCGGGAAATCGAGATTTGAAAAATTTGAAATTGCCTCTTTTCTGATTTTATGTATCGGAGCGGCACTTTCCCCGTTCAAACTATTTTCAAATAATTTGAATTCGCTCAAATACCACTCTTTTATTTCTGCAAACTGACTCATAAATTTCTTTGTCTCCCTTAATTTTCTACTACTGCGTTTGATTCTTCTTTTATCCAGTCGTATCCTTTTTCTTCAAGTTCAAGCGCCAGTTCCTTACCGCCTGATTTCACTATTTTGCCCTTATAAAGGACGTGTACAAAATCAGGGACAATATAATTCAACAATCTCTGGTAGTGAGTTACAACGATAGTAGCATTTTCTTTCGATTTTAATTTATTCACACCGTTGGCCACAATTCTTAATGCATCGATATCAAGCCCGGAATCTGTTTCATCAAGAATTCCAAGTTTGGGCTCAAGTACTGCCATCTGGAATATTTCATTTCTCTTTTTCTCTCCGCCGGAAAAACCTTCATTTACCGCGCGGCTCAGCAGCGTCTGATCAAGTTCAACCAGTTTCATCTTTGCCTTTATCTGCGTGAGAAATTCCATCGTATCAAGCTCTTCCTGTCCGTTATACTTACGAATTTCATTCAAAGCGGTCTTTAATAAATTGGTATTGCTCACACCCGGAATTTCAATAGGATACTGGAATGCAAGAAACATCCCTTCCCTGGCGCGGTCTTCCGGTGATAATTCAAGAAGATTTTTACCGTTAAATGTCACTTCGCCTTTTGTAATTTCATATTCCTCTTTTCCCGCAAGTACCTGCGCGAGTGTGCTTTTACCGGAACCATTCGGTCCCATTATTGCGTGAACTTCACCGGCTTTAACTTTAAGGTCAATTCCTTTAAGGATTTCTTTGCCTTCTATATTGGCGTGTAAATTTTTAATTTCTAACAACATCAATTTTCCTGTTTAATATTTTTTTGACTTTTACTTTTTAATTTTGATTTTACCCAACGCTTCCTTCAAGGCTGATGCTCAATAATTTTGTAGCCTCAACTGCAAATTCCATAGGCAATTCTTTAAATACTTCTTTACAGTAACCGTTTACAATTAACCCGATTGCATCTTCGGTGGAAATTCCTCTCTGGTTTAGATAAAATATCTGATCCTCACCGATTTTAGATGTAGTAGCTTCGTGTTCAATTTGGGCGCTTGGATTATTTATTTCTAGATAAGGGAAAGTATGGGCTCCGCATTTATCGCCAATCAGCAATGAATCACACTGGGAAAAATTCCTGGCGTTCTCTGCTTTCTTCACAATTTTTACAAGTCCGCGGTAACTGTTGTTACTTTTTCCTGCAGATATACCTTTTGAAATAATTGTGCTTCTGGTATTTTTTCCGAGATGAATCATTTTAGTTCCAGTATCCGCCTGCTGATAATTATTTGTTACAGCTACAGAATAAAATTCTCCGGATGAATTATCTCCCTGGAGAATACAGCTTGGATATTTCCAGGTAATAGCCGAACCGGTTTCAACCTGAGTCCAGGAAATTTTTGAATTTACACCACGGCAGGCACCACGCTTTGTAACGAAGTTATAAATTCCGCCTTTACCATTTTTATCGCCCGGGTACCAATTCTGAACAGTTGAATATTTAATCTGTGCGTTATCGAGCGCTACGAGTTCAACAACTGCGGCATGTAACTGGTTTTCATCTCTCATAGGCGCGGTACAACCTTCAAGATAACTTACATATGCTCCTTCTTCAGCAATAATTAAAGTTCTTTCAAATTGCCCTGTGTTTGCGGCGTTAATTCTGAAATAGGTTGAAAGCTCCATTGGGCAACGGACTCCCTTTGGTACATAGACAAATGAGCCATCGCTGAAAACTGCCGAGTTAAGTGTTGCAAAAAAATTGTCAGTATAAGGGACTACACTTCCAAGGTATTTTTTTATGAGATCCGGATGATTTTTTACCGCTTCTGAAAATGAACAGAAAATTATTCCAAGTTCGGATAATTTCTCTTTAAATGAAGTCGCAACCGAGACGCTGTCGAACACAGCATCAACAGCAACGTTACTTAATCTTTTCTGCTCGTCGATTGAGATTCCGAGTTTGTCGAATGTCTCCCTCAGTTCGGGGTCAACTTCATCCAGGCTGTTGAGTTTTGGTTTCTTTTTAGGAGCTGAGTAATAATGAAGGTCCTGATAATCAATTTTAGGATAATGGACATTCGGCCAGGTCGGTTCTTCCATTTTCTGCCAGTGGCGGAACGCTTTCAATCTCCATTCGAGTAAAAATTCAGGTTCCTGTTTTATCGCTGAAAGCTGCCTAATAATATCTTCATTAAGCCCTTTCGGCAACGTATCTGCGTCAATATTCGTAACAAATCCATACTTATAGTCTTTATTCGTCAGATCTTCAATCGTTTTTACTTCCGTATTGCTCATGAAACTCCTTGCTAATATTCTTCTTTCAAAATCCTGAAAAAATGTTCATTTCTTTTTATTTCAGCAGTGTTAAACTAATCAATCTATACAATTTTGTCAAGATTAAATTACAGCCGGCATACAGCTCCATTCAGATTTGTAAATGCTTGAAAATCCCTCATATAAATTGTTTTTCACTAATTATTGAGTTAATTTTGGGCTAAGTTATAAATTGATGGACATTTAGTGGAAGATAACAGCAAAAACGACAGTAAATCGGGCAACACCGCCCCTCAAAAGCCGGAACAGAATTCTCAAAATGGAGGAAGTTCGTCCTCCAGAAAAAACTACCGAAAACCTTACTATAATCGCCGCAGAAAATATTCCAACAGATCCGGCAACACGCCAGGATTTCAGCGGATAAATACGAAATTCAGAAAGATTTCAATTGTAGTTCCTCTTTTTAATGAAGAGGAATCAATTCAGCCTCTCGCTAATGAGATCAGAAAGGCATTGAAACCTTTAAATGCAGCATACGAGGTTATTCTGGTTGATGACGGAAGCAAAGACAAATCTCTGAAAATAATTAAAGATCTTTGCAAACCTGATAAAAGATTTCGCTACGTAAGTTTCAGAAAAAATTACGGAAAATCGGCAGCTTTGCAAATTGGGTTTAAGGAAGCGACGGGAGATGTTGTAATTACTATGGATGCTGATCTTCAGGATGATCCGAATGAAATATCGAATCTCTTAAAGAAACTTGAAGAAGGCTTTGACCTGGTTTCAGGATGGAAGAAAAAAAGGCACGATCCTTTTATTAAAAAAATATCATCAAGGTTTTTTAATTTTATAACAAGATTAATGACCGGGATTAAAATACACGATTTTAATTGCGGATTGAAAGCATACCGCAAAGAGGTTACAGAGAATATGAAAGTCTACGGCGAGCTTCACCGCTATATGCCCGTGCTTGCAAAATGGGAAGGTTTTACAATTTCAGAAGTTGTTGTTCAGCACCATCCCAGAAGATATGGCAAAACTAAATTCGGAATTTCCAGATTTTTTAAAGGCTTTATTGATCTGATCACAGTTTTATTTTCAACCAGGTATATTAAAAGACCGATGCACTTTTTCGGATTCTTTGGCGCATTTTCTTTTTTTGTTGGTTTAATCGTAAACGGTTATCTCTCATATTTATGGATCACCGGTGTACCATTGAGTAACAGGCCAATGTTATTTTTAGGTATCCTGTTAATAATTGTTGGAGTTCAGTTCTTCTCGGTAGGATTGCTCGGTGAAATTCTCGTTCACAATTCTATGGATGACAAAGAATACATTATAAAAGATAAGGGATAACCTGGCCGGTTTGTTAACAATTCTTTTTCACTCATCTTTTAGATTATGAAAATTTCTGATATAAAAATTGACTGCAGGCATTTCAAAGGACACATTCCCTGTAAGCCTTCAAAAAATGAGGGAGTTCATTGTACTGAAAAAGAAGGGAAAGTCTGTAAATATTACTCCCCTGTTAAAGAGAAGATTCTCATTATAAAACTCGGTGCAATTGGCGATGTAATAAGGACAACTCCCCTGTTGGAAGCAATAAAAACAGAATATCCTAGTGCAAAAATCTTTTGGCTCACTCATACACCTTCAGTAGTTCCCGGTTCCGTAGATGAAATCTTAAAATTTAATCAGGAAGGTATTACTTATTTAGAATCTGTTGAGTTTGATATTATTTACAATCTTGATAAAGACAAAGAAGCCAGCGCATTTACAAGTAAGCTAAATTCAAAAGTTAAGAAAGGATATATACTAAAGGACGGAGTTCCCTATCCTGCTGATGTATCAGCAGAACAAAAATATTTTACGGGGCTTTTCGATGATGTAAACAAGGCAAATACTAAAAATTATCTCGAGGAAATTTTTGAAATTTGCGGGTTTAAATATTCAGGCCAGAAATATATTCTGTCATCATTCGATGAATTTGCGGATTCATGGAATCTGGACCATTCAAAAAAAATCATCGGGCTGAATACCGGATGCGGCGGAAGGTGGACTACACGCCTGTGGGCCGATAAAAACTGGATTGAACTGGCCAAATCACTGATTTCAAAAGGTTACGAAGTAATTTTTCTCGGCGGCGAGCGGGAAGACGCAAAAAACAAAATGTTCTCTAAAAAAACCGGTGGAAAATATTTAGGATATTTCCAGCTTGAAAAATTTATAAACCTGGTTAATCAATGCGACCTGGTTGTTACAGGAGTTACTATGGCAATGCATATTACTCTTGGACTAAATAAAAAAATAGTTCTCTTTAATAATATATTTAATCCAAACGAGTTTGAACTTTTCGGACTCGGGAAAATAATTCAGCCTGAAAAAGAATGTAAATGTTTTTTCAGAGGAACATGTATAAATACAGAATATAAATGCATGGACTATCTGAAAACAGAAACAGTATTATCAACAATTGACCATTTGCTCGCCGGATGAAAATAACAATTCTATCCACAGCATATCCTCTTCGGGGAGGTATTTCGCATTTCATCGGATTACTTTATAAAGAACTTTCAGGCAATAATTCAGTAAATGTAATTACATTCAAAAGACAATACCCGTCCATTTTTTTTCCGGGAAAATCCCAGATTGAATCAGGCAATACTGTAGAAAAAATCCCGACAGAAGTTCTTGTCGATTCTATCAATCCTATTAGCTGGATAAAAGTTGGTAGAAAAATCCAGAAAGACTCACCTGATTTATTAATATTTAAATACTGGATGCCTTTTTTTGCTCCCTGCTTTGGAACAATATCCAAAATTGCGCGAAAGAATGGTAAAACAAAAGTCCTTATAATCTGTGACAATGTTATTCCCCACGAGAAAAAACCTGGTGACAAAGCATCTACAAAATATTTTTTCAGATTTGTGGACTATTTTGTACTTCTTTCAAAAAAGGTTCAGGCCGATCTTTTAAAATTAAAACCAGGCGCTAAAAATAAAATCCTCCCCCACCCAATTTATTCAAACTTTGGTAATCCTATAGATAAAACTAAAGCAAGAAAGTTTCTCAATCTGCCTGAAAAAGAAAAGCTTATATTATTTTTTGGATTTATAAGGGATTACAAAGGCCTCGATGTTTTACTGGAAGCTGTGGCAAAATTAAAGGGCAAAAATATTAAGTTAATTGTAGCCGGGGAATTTTATTCTAATGAAGAGAAATACAAGAAAATTATAAATGAATTTCAGTTAAAAGATCATCTTCATCTTTTCACAGATTTTATTCCAACTTCGGAAGTTAAATATTATTTTTCGGCCAGCGATGTTGTGATTTTGCCGTATCGCGATGCCACCCAAAGTGGTATAGTCCAGATTGCAATGAATTTTAATAAACCCGTAATTGCAACAAATGTAGGCGGATTGGGAGAAGTAATTTCTGATAACCAGACCGGATTTATTGTAGAAAAAGAAAATCCTGGTGCTTTAGCCCGGGCGATTGAAAAATTTTTTGCAGAAGACAAAGAGAATGAATTTGTAAAAAATATAGAGATAGAATCTGAAAAATATTCCTGGAGTAAATTTGTAAATGGAATTCAGGAGCTAACCCAAGAATAGATTATGTATTACGATCCAATAAAAAATGTTTTTGCCGATGCAATTAAAAAGTTTCCTTTTTTAACAGTGCTTTTTTATAAAATTCTGGACTTAATGTTTCTGCGCTCGTGGTACGTAAGAAGAGAATTAAATAATTTAAGGACCGTGTTTGGGGAAAAAGAAATTTCTATTTATGATGCTGGGACAGGTTACAGCCAGTATTCATATTTTATGGCTAAAAAATTACGACCAAATAATATATATGCAATTGATGTAAAAGAAGATTGGATAAAAAATTCCAGAGAATTTTTCAAAGCCAAAGGATTAAATAATGTTTCCTTTGGAATTGAGGATCTCACTCAAATAGACCACAAAGAAAAATTCGATCTGATCCTTAGCGTTGATGTTATGGAACATATTGAAGATGATGTAAGAGTTTTCAGGAACTTTTACAATTCACTCAAAAAAGGTGGTTTCTTAATAATTAATACGCCTTCAATATACGGGGGCAGCGATGCTCAGAAGATGAAGATGAAAGTTTTATCGGCGAACACGCAAGAGTTGGATATTCATTCGAAGATCTTGAAAATAAATTAAAGCCAATCGGCTTTTCTATTTACAGGAAGAGATTTACTTATGGCACCTGGGGAGTCAGATCCTGGCGTCTTGGCATTAAATACCCAATGCTCATGTTAAATTCATCAAAGTTATTATTTATAATATTGCCCTTTTATTATCTGCTTACTTTTCCATTTACTCTTTTAATGATGTATGTTGATTACAAGGGAAACAACAAAATTGGCGCAGGGGTAAACCTGATAGCTCAAAAAAAATAATTTAACCTTAAGTTTTACGGTGATAAATGACAAAGTTAAAGAAGACAATCAAACCGAAAAAGGAACAGGAGACGTTCTTTTCAAAATTTGATTTTGAAGAATTCCTCCCACAGAAATACCACGTGCTGGCTGTAATTCTTGTAATTATCATTTTATTCCTGATATTTCTCAATCCACTGTATTTCGGAAATAAGACATTCCAGTCGGGCGACATTATGGCCGCAATGAGCAGCCAGCCGTATATCCAGAACCACGGCGATGGATTTACATTGTGGAATCCCCTTATTTTTTGCGGGATGCCGGCCTATGCGCTTGCTACTGCGCCTACATGGTTCAATATTATTTATACTGTATTCACCAGTATCAGGAGTTTCTTTGCGGATTTCTTCTCGGTTGGCTATGCAATGTGGAGTTTTTATTTAATCGTACTCGGAATCACTTCCTTTTTCTTCATGCAGATATCTTACAAAGAACACTCTTGTAAGTCTGTTCACTGCCGTCGCAACGGCATTCAGTACGGGACTTATTGTATTTCTTTATATAGGACACGTTACAAAGCTTACATCTCTGTGTATGTACCCTTTGATATTCCTGCTCCTGTTAAGGTCAAAAGAGAAGATACGTTTAATAGACTTCCTGCTGCTGATTATTACTCTTCAGTTGTTTATCCAGGGATTTCATGTACAGATAATTTTCTATTCGCTGGCATCGGTCGCAGTTTATTTCATTTATTATTTTATCCGCTCCCTTATTAAAAAGGATTCCAGGCTAAGAAGCGGAATTTTAAAATCGGCGGGGGTTTTTGCAGTAGCTGCTGTAATAGCGCTCCTTATTCAGTCAGATAATCTCACCCAGATTTACCAGTACATGCCTTACTCTACCAGAGGCTCCAAGGGCATTCTTGAAAAAACCACCGGGCAGGCACAGCAGTCTGATTCAGATTATTACCAGTATCATACCAACTGGTCATTTTCTCCGGAAGAAGTAGCGACCTTTGTTGTGCCGTCTTTTTACGGCTTTGGAAATTCCACTTACCAGGGTCCGCTTACAAACGGCCGTGAAGTGGAAGTAAATACGTACTTCGGGCAAATGCCCTTTGTCGATGTGGCAATGTACATGGGCGTGCTGGTTTTCTTTCTCGGCCTGTTTGCCGTATTTACGCGGTGGAAGGAACCGTTCGTTCAATTTCTCACAATACTCTCCGGAATTGCCCTGTTACTTTCATTCGGAAAGAACTTCCCGGTATTGTTTGACTTCCTGTTTTATTATTTACCCTACTTCGATAAATTTCGCGTGCCTTCGATGGTGCTTGTACTCGTTCAGTTAAGTTTCCCGGTACTCGCAGGCCTCGGTCTGATGAAAATTATTTCACTGCGCAATGAAAAGAATGAAAACCTGGTAAAGTGGATAAAAAATATCGCCCTAGTTTTTACGGTTGTTTTCGCGCTAACTGTGTTCTTGAATAGCGCCATTGCCGGCTGGTTTGCAGGAAGAGTAAATGATCACGCAGCAGCAATCTCATCATCGCAGCCGCAATATGCGCAGCAGTTCAGGGCGCTTGCCGATTATTCTGCAGGAATGTTCACCACAGATATGCTTATTGCTTTTGGATTTTTATCAGCAGCATTCTGGTTTTCTTTTCTGTATATAAAAGGAAAACTGAGCAAAGATATTCTGGTAATCAGCATTATAGTTTTAACCCTGATTGATCTCTGGAGAATAGACGCGCGGGGAGCCCGTTACGAATCAAACCCGGATTTGCAGAGTCTATTCAACACCCCAGATTATGTTACGGCAATAAAAAATCAAAATGATAAAGATCCGTTCCGTATGCTGAATCTGAAGCAGGACGGCTCAATGGGCTCATTGAACCGTAATTCAAATTATAACGCTTACTTTTTGCTGGAAGATTATTTTGGCTACTCGGGAATAAAACCCAGGTCATACCAGGATATTATTGATATTGTCGGTCCCGTAAACGCGACAATGTGGCGCATGCTTAATGTTAAGTACATAGTAACTGATAAGCCCATGCCGTTTGACGGATTCGGCGAAATATTGAATGACCCGAAGACGCACGTCTATGAAAACCTGAATGCTCTGCCGAGAGTGTATTTTGTGGACAAAGTGGAACAAAAACCGGATATAGATGTTTTAAGATCCGCGAAAGAAAATGGATTTGATCCGAAGCAGGTTGCCTATGTCAATGGCGCCACAATAAACGCGGATGTTCCTGATTCAACTGCCTCGGTAAAAATAACCGGGTATAAAGATGAAATACTTGAAGCGGATGTTAACGCGAGCGGAAACAATTTCCTTTTCTTTGGCGATACCTATATACCAACCGGCTGGAAAGCTTACATAGACGGCAATAAAACTCCGCTTTACAAGGTTAACCATGGCTTTATGGGTATACTGGTTCCTAAAGGCAGACACAAGATTGAATTTAATTATGCGCCGACAAGTTTTTATATTTCAAAATACGTTTCACTAGTATTAAGTTCATTAACTGTCGGCGGACTGCTAATTCTGATAGTAATTCAGACGAAGAAGAAAAAGAACAAAGAAAATATTCAGGAAGAATAAATAAATTTGCAGGAAAGCAAAGACATAAATACCAGGATAAATTTTAAGTCCGATTCTTTTAAGAAGTATTTTAAAAATACATCGTGGCTGTTTGTCGAAAAAATCATACGCGTCATTCTTGGCGCGTTTGTTATAATATCGATTACTAACTACCTGGGTCCCTCGGACTTCGGGTTATATTCCTACGCATTAAGTTTTGCGGGTATATTTACTGTTATATCGACTCTTGGAATCGATTCAATTCTGACACGCCAACTTATAAAGAATCCTGACAAAAAAAACACGCTGCTTGGCACAGGCTTCGGTCTGAAAATTATCGGGGCTATAATCTCAATATTGCTCCTTGCCGTTGCCGTTGTATTCACTTCACAGGACAGGGCAACCAATATATTAATTTTTGTAATAGCCGCCGCGCCAATATTCCAGTCATTCAACGTGGTGGATTTTTTCTTCCAGTCAAAAGTACTATCAAAATACTCGGTAATCGCGCAGTCTTCTTCTTTCATTGTAACTTCTATCATTAAACTGCTGCTCATTTTATTTGGCGCCTCCCTGCTGAGTTTTGCCATTTTTACTACGGCAGAATACATATTCCTTGCACTTGGATATATATTGATGTACAAGAACAGCGGCCTGAAAATTTTCGATTGGAAATTTGAAAAAAATATCGGGTTTAAAATACTAAAAGATTCCATGGCCCCTGATATTATCCGGAGTCGTAATCACAATTTACATGAAGATCGACCAGGTAATGATCAAACAGATGCTCGGCGACTCAGAAGTCGGTTATTATGCCGCCGCGGTAAGACTCTGTGAAGCATGGTATTTTCTGCCGACAATAATTACAACATCCCTGTTCCCGGCTATAGTCAACGCGAAAAAAATGAGCGAGGAACTTTACCAGAGTCGTATGCAGAAATTATACGACCTGCTTGCGTGGGCGGCAATTGTTATTGCACTGCCGACCACCTTCCTGTCGGGCTTTATAATTGAAATTCTTTATAAACCGGAGTTTCTTCCCGCCGCACCGGTTCTTACAATCTATATCTGGGCGGGCGTTGCTACATTCCTGGGCGTGGCGAGCAGCCAGTATCTTATAACCGAAAATTTCACGAAGATCGCGTTTATCAGAACATTTATAGGTATGATTGTAAATGTGATTCTTAATTTTATATTAATCCCGATATATGGCATTACCGGTTCGGCAGCAGCAACATTAATTTCTTATACAGCGGCTACTTTTTCAATTATATTTGATAAGGACACCAGGTCGCAGTCATTTATGATGCTCAAGGCAATATTATTTCTCGATTTATTCAAAATATTTAACAAAAAATGGCGATCTCTTTAAAAGAAAAACTGTCAACTTTAATGAAGCTTGACTTCAGAACGATTAAAATGCTTCTGTCGCAAAGACACGAAGGATACCTCTATGATATAGGCTGGTTCAGATCATTCAGCACGATGTCGTCGGTAGATAGGAACGGCAGCCCGATACCGTGGCTTTCATATCCATTCATTGAATTCATATCCGGCCGGTTGAATAAGGAAATGAACATATTCGAATTCGGCTCCGGCAATTCAACTTTTTTTTATTCGGATAGAGTAAAGCACGTAACCACCATTGAACATAACAAAGAATGGTTTGAAAAAATTTCCAGTGAAAAAACCGGTAATGTCGAACTGTTGTATGTCCCCCTCGACATTGACGGGAAATATTGCCGGAGTGCGGCCAATAGGAATGAAAAATATGATGTTATAATAGTGGATGCCGAAGATCGTGTAAACTGCGTCTTTAACTCGCTTGGTTCGCTTACAGATAGTGGAGTTATGATTCTGGATGATTCTGAGAGAGATGAATATAAAGAAGCGATAGAATTCATGAAAAATAATTCTTACAGCCGGCTCGATTTCTGGGGAATTGCTCCAAGTGTTTTATTAAGAAAGTGCACCACGGTTTTTTATAAAAGAAATAACTGCCTGAACATTTGATGTACAAGAAGTTCAAACAATTTATATACAGACGGCTGATTCCCACAATAAAATTCTACAAGCACATGATGTGGCTGCTCTACCTGGCCACTCATAAAGAAATTAACCTGGTGGTAGGAGGCGGCCCAACAAAATTTAAGGGATGGTTTTCCACCGATATTTCCACGCTGGATATAACGAAAAAATCCGATTTTGAGAAATATTTTAAAAGAAAAAAATTAACAGGGTTCTCGCCGAACACGTTCTGGAACACCTGACAAACGAAGAACTGGACAGGATGCTTAAAAATTTAGGTGAATATTCGGATAAAACTGTGAATATAAGGGTTGCCGTGCCGGATGGTTTTCACCGGGATGAAAAATACATTGACGCAGTAAAACCCGGTGGCACGGGGGCTGGCTCAGACGATCATAATAACCTGTTCACTTATAATTCACTTAGCGACTTGTTTACAAGACACGGATTTAAGGCGAATCTCCTGGAATACTGGGATGAAAAGAAGAGATTCAATACTAAATATGAAAACGACAATAAAGGCTATATATCAAGGTCGTTTATAAATGATGATAGAAATAAGAGTGGTGAACCAGTTTATACTTCATTAATAATTGATTTTACTAAAGAATAATTATGTCATCTCCGGCACCAATAGCGCTGTTTGTTTATAAAAGACTCTGGCATACTCAGAAGACCGTAGAGTCCCTCATTAAAAATCATATGGCGGGAGAAAGTGAGCTATTTATCTTCGCCGACGGGGCAAAATCTTTTGAGGATGAAAAAAAGGTTAGCGAAGTCAGGGAATTTATAAAGGACATAAAAGGATTTAAAAACGTTACAATTATTGAAAGAGGAAAAAACCTGGGGCTTGCAAACTCTATTATAGACGGTGTTAACACTGTCATAAACCGGTTCGGCCGTATTATAGTGCTGGAAGACGATATGGTTCTTTCAAAATACTTTCTGAAATATATGAACGACGCACTTGATTTGTATGAAAAGGAAGAGAATGTAATAAGTATTCACGGTTACATTTATCCCGTTTCGGGTAAACTGCCGGAAACATTTTTCCTGAAGGGCGCCGACTGCTGGGGCTGGGGCACGTGGAAAAGAGCCTGGGAATTATTCGAGCCAGACGCACAGGTCCTGTTGAATAAAATTGAAAAAAATAAACTGGAGTTTGAATTTGACCATAACGGCACCACCAATAATTTGCGAATGCTAAAAAGACAAATAAAAGGAGCGGTCGATTCATGGGCAATAAGATGGCACGCGTCAGCCTTCCTTGAAAATAAGTTTACATTATACCCGGACAGGTCACTGTTGAATAATATAGGCGCGGATGGCGAGGGCACTCATACAAAGAGTACGAAAGCGTTTGAATCCGCCCTGGCAAGAAAAGAAATAACACTTGAGAAAATTCCGGTTGAAGAAAACGCCCGGGCAAAAAAAGCAATCGAAAAGTACTTTATTAAAATTAAACCTAATTTTGTGAGACGATATTTTAAAATATTAAAACATAGGCTGGGCAGTTAAATGAATCACATTGATGACCCCGCAATGCAGGATAACCGGAATTATATTTACACCGGATCCGTAAATTCCACCCGGCCGGAATATGATTCAATAATAGGCCTTGTTGAATCCGGGGCAAAGGTTATTGACCTCGGGTGCGGGGACGGGGCTTTGCTGGAAGGTTTGATAAAAAATAAAGGTGTTGAAGGTAAAGGGATTGAGCTGTCTGAAAGCGGCGTTGACATTTGTATTCAGAAAAAACTTGATGTTATAAAGGGACAGATAGATACGATACTGCCTTTTGAGAATAACTCTTTCGACTATGCAATCTGCAATGTCACAATACAAATGGTAAATTACCCGGAAGTATTGCTCAGGGAAATGAAGAGAATTTCAAAACACCAGATAATTTCTTTTCCGAACTTTGCGTTCTACAAAAACAGGATTGAAATGTTTCTGAAAGGAAGAATGCCAAAGCGGATGTTATTCGGGTATAATTGGTACAGCACCGGGCACATACACCAGCTCTCAATTAAAGATTTTTACGAATTATTAAATGAAGTCGGGGGACTGAAAATTAAAAAGGTTATTCTTCAGCAATCGGGTAACCCGGTTAAGAACTACCTGATGCGGGCCTTCCCCAACCTTTTACAGGTCCTTCCGATTTTTTTGACGGTTAAATAGGTAATCATGGAAATTATTGATACAATATTATCGCGGAATGAATTTGAAGAGAAGCCACCGCTTTTGATCGACATCGGAGCATCCGAGGGTATACACGGCAAATGGAAAGATATTGCAAAATATTCAATATGCATCGCCTTTGATGCCGACCAGAGGGATTTTTCCTTTACAACAAAGGAATCTGCCGGATTCCGGAAATTAATTTCCTATAACTGCATTGTAACAGAACACCAGCTTGGTGAAGCTGATTTTTACCTCACTAAATCCCCTTATTGCTCAAGCCTGCTGAAGCCGGATGATGAGGCGCTGGATATCTGGGCGTTTTCCGAAAAGTTTAAGGTCGTAAAAACTGAAAAGATAAAAACCAGGAGCCTGTCTGAGGTTTTGACCGAGCAAAATATAAACTATGTAGACTGGTTTAAAACCGATTCGCAGGGCACGGACCTTCGCCTTTTTAAAAGTCTCGGTGAACAAATATATAAGAATATTCTGGCCGTTGAACTGGAACCGGGAATTATCGATTCCTACTCGGAAGAGGATAAACTCTACAGCATCTTAAATTTTATGAACGATAATAATTTCCTGCTTTCCGAGATGGTGACCAAGGGTTCACAGAGAATTTCTACGGGCACACTGGAGAAGATTACCAAAAATAAATTTTTACAGAAGCTGGTTACCTTTTCCCACAGAAGCAGCCCCGGGTGGGCAGAACTTCTTTATCTTAACAAGGAAGTAGAAGGTTCAGGAATAAGGGAACACCTGCTTGCATGGATTTTTGCTGTGCTGCAAAAACAATACGGGTACGCATTTGAAATTGCAGATAGCGGTGAGAGCAAATTCCGGGATGAAATATTTACCCGGATGAAGGAGAAGTCGGTTTCTTTAATAAACAGAAATGTATTTAAATTACGGTTTTTCCCTTCCTTCATTGAAAAAATAAAAAAAAGTATGTGATAAAATAGTATGTATAACTTCTGCACATTGTTCGATTCCAACTATCTCTCGAGAGGCCTTGCTCTGTATGAATCGCTCGAAAAAGTGTGCAGCGATTTCCATCTTTATATTTTCGCTTTCGATGACAGGTCGGCATCCATCTTAAACGGCCTCGGACTTTCACACGCCACAATAATTTCGTTAAAGGATTTCGAGGATGAAGAACTCCTAGAGAGTAAAACCGGGCCGTTCTGTGGCGGAATACTGCTGGACATCAACTTCATCGACAATTCTTTATGTGCTGGAAAAATATAAAACAGAAAGCTGTACCTACCTCGACGCGGATATGTATTTCTATCATTCCCCAAACCAATTTTTGATGAACTGGGAAACAACTCCGTGCTGATTACCGAGCATCGCTATACCCCGATGTATGATAAATCGAAAAAGAGCGGGAAATATTGCGTTCAATTTGTAACTTTTAAAAATGATGAAAACGGTTTAACCGCTTTGAAATGGTGGCGCGAAAGATGCCTGGAATGGTGTTACGCGAGACTTGAGGATGGGAAATTCGGCGACCAGATGTACCTGGATGACTGGACGACGCGCTTTAAAGGCGTGCACGTAATGCGAGCACTTTGGCGGAGGCCTGGCCGCATGGAACGTTCAGCAATATGATTTTTATGAGCGGAATGGAAACATACTCGCAAAGGAAATAAAATCAGGCGACGAATTTGAGGTAATTTTTTACCATTTCCATTATCTTAGGTTTATAGATAATAATCTTCTGGAATTAGGCCGGAGATTATTATCGGACGATGTTAAGAATATTTTTTATAAACCTTATGTTAAAGAATTACAAAGGCTAAAGAAAGAAATTAACTCAATCGACGGGGCTTTTGACCCTCACGGTAGTACAAAATATAAGTTAAGCTGGAAAACTCCCTTGTTATTCGTATGGAGAAAAATCAGGTCAACTTATAATATTTTTAAATTGAATGAATTTACCGGGAATTAAATGGCGCATATCATAGACCTGACAACCCACTCCGACAAAAGAGGCAATCTTACCGTTATTCAGAACCAGATTCCTTTTGAAATAAAAAGGATATTTTATATTTACGGGGTTGATGACTCAGTCCGCGGCGGCCATCGTCATAAAACTACAAGACAGGCGGCCATATGCCTGCACGGAAGTTGTAAAGTTTCTAATAATGACGGCAAAAAAACAGAAGTGTTTGTCCTGGATCATCCAAGGATATGCCTCATACTTGAACCGGAAGACTGGCATACTATGCACGATTTTACAAAGGATGCGGTTTTTTTGGTTTTCGCGTCTACAGAATTTGATCCCGGGGACTATATATACGAGGAATATAAATGATCGACTATGAAAATTTGCGTGACTCAAATGAAGTTTTCTTTGATGATTTCATTCACAATTTCGGCAACGTACTTAACAGCGGCTGGTTTATACTCGGAAATTTTGTAAAAACATTCGAAAAAAACTTCGCCGAATTTAACAATAATAATTACTGTATTGGCGTCGCTTCCGGGCTGGATGCGATCACGCTGTCGCTCAAGAGTTTTAATTTTGAAAAAGACTCGGAAGTAATCGTTCCATCAAATACATATATAGCAACAATATTATCCGTACTTCATTGCGGACTAAAGCCGGTGCTTGTTGAACCCGATATAAAGACCTACAATATCGACCCGGATAAAATTGAGGCTAAAATAAGTCCCAAAACCAAAGCTGTAATAGTGGTCCACCTTTATGGTAAATCCTGCAATATGGACCCCATTGTTGATATCTGCAAAAAGCATAACCTGAAATTAATCGAAGATTGTGCGCAGTCTCACGGGGCAAAATACAAGGGAAAAAACACCGGGACCTTCGGGGATTTCGGGGCCTTCAGTTTTTACCCCACTAAAAATCTCGGGGCGCTTGGTGATGCCGGCGCTGTTACTACAAATGATGAAAATCTTGCAGCTTCTATTTTAAAACTACGTAACTACGGTTCCGATCAAAAATACTATAACGAAGTCGTGGGATTTAATTCGAGGCTCGATGAAATGCAGGCTGCTTTTCTTTCCGTTAAATTAAAAAAACTCAATGTAATTACTTCGCACAAGAGATTACTTGCAGGGCTCTACCACAACAACCTCAGGGAAGACTTTATTAAGCCCGTTATTGACGAAAATTATTTTGATGTGTACCACATTTATAATATCCGCCACCCCAGGAGGGACGCGCTAAAAGAGTACCTTTTAAATAACGGTATTAAGAGTGAGATACATTATCCCGTTCCACCTAACAAACAAAAAGCGATGCAGGGAATCATTGAAGACAGGCCTTACCCGATATCAGAGAAAATACACGAGACAACACTAAGTCTCCCCTGCTCATTCGGACATTCGAAGGATCAGATTGAAAAAGTTATTGAAGTGATGAATAATTTTTAGTTACATTATGCTCTGCGGGTCGATATCAAAGATTAATTTTACATCCCTGTAGCGTGACTTCCTGTTAAACTCCGTGAAAGAGTTTAAGATAGCCTTTCTTAAAATGGCGCCCCCCGGGTCAATTTCCTTGGTGCTCTTAATCAAAATATGATAACGGTAATATCCTTTCAGCCTGGCGAGTATCGCCGTAGCCGGTTCCATTACTTTAAGCCATTTCCCGTATGCCGATAACTCTTTGTAAAAATCCATTATAGCCCCCCCCGCTCTCCTGTTGTCCAGGTCCTTTGCCTCAATCAGAGCTATCCTGGTGAACGGCGGATAACCCATTTTCTCGCGGTCCTGTATTTCTTTCTGATAAATTCCCTTGTAATCATTCTGAACAACTTTTTGAAGCGTAAAGTTTTTCTCGTTCTGAGTCTGGATTATAACTTCTCCTTTAACTTTGCTTCTGCCGGCCCGACCGGAAACCTGTGTCAACAACTGGAAGGTTCTTTCATCCGCGCGGAAATCCGGCAGCCACAAACTAGTTTCTGCCGAAATAACACCTACAAGTGTAACGCGTGAAAAATCGAGTCCCTTTGAAACCATTTGCGTTCCGACGAGAATATCGGTGTCTCCCCTGCTGAAAGCAATTAAAATTTTGCTCAGCGAAGATTTTTTGGACACCGAGTCAGAGTCAACCCTTTTTACCCGCGCTTCCGGGAAAAAATATTCAAGCTCATCCTCAACTCGTTCAGTTCCTGTTCCGAAATATTTTACGGCAAGAGAACCGCAATTGGTGCACGCATGCGGAACGTCTTTCACGAATCCGCAATAATGGCACTGAAGAATATTTTTATTCACGTGGTAAATCAGCGGTACCGAACAATTTTGGCAGGTCTCTATCTCTGCGCAGTCCTCGCAAAATACCTGTGTCGAAAATCCCCTCCGGTTTTGAAGTATTATCACCCCTTCCTTCTTTTTAAGCCTGTCCTCTATCTTATCCAGTAAAAATCTTGAAAAAATGTTTTCTATCTTTTTCTTTTTTCTTTCTACTGAAATATTCACAAGTTCAATTTCCGGGAGTTTTGCGTTATCAATTCTTTCGGGAAGTTCCAGAAGTGTAAATTTACCTGTAAGCGCATTGTACATGCTTTCAATTGATGGAGTTGCTGAACCGAGCAAAACCGGGCAATTATTATATTGCGAAAGTATTATGGCACAATCTTTTGCGTGGTATTTAGGAGCAGATTCAAACTGTTTGTAACTTGAATCGTGTTCCTCATCTACAATTATAATCCCAATATTTCTTAAAGGAGAAAAAAGAGCCGAACGTGCGCCAATCACAACCTTGCTTTTCCCTTTCAATATTCTTCGCCATGTATCATATCTTTCGCCAATCGACATCCTGCTGTGAACAACTGAGACGAGGTCCCCAAAATTATTAAACAACCGGGATGTTATTTGTGGAGTGAGAGAAATTTCCGGGACAAGAAATAATGCAGTTTTATCTTTTTCAAGCGCTTGTTTAATCAATTCAATATAAACCTGTGTTTTCCCGCTCCCGGTAACTCCGTGCAGCAAAAAAGGTTCAAATTTAAAGGGATTCAAATTTTGGGAAACCCGCGATATCACTTCTACCTGCTTGGCAGATAATTCAAACCTAACGTGTTCTTCCTTGTATTCTTCAGAGAATGTTCTTTCGATTTCTTTTTCGAAAACTTTAACAAATCCTTTTCCTTCAAGTCCGGCAACAGAAGACTGGGATGCTTCTGCTTTTTTCAAAAGATCTGCCAGGAGGTATTCTTTATTCTTCCTGGAAATTAATTCCATCAATATTTTTAACTGCTTCGGAGATCTCCGCTCAATTTCCGGGAACGAAGCATAAACCTCTCCGACCGTCTTATCCAGTTTTACAAATTTGGCGGTTTTGGCTTTCGCCTTTGGATCCGGAATTTCATCAAGCACAGTAATTGCGCCCGCTTTTTGGAGACTGCTTATCTGTGAATAGATGTTTTTTTTCTTCAACATTTTCTGGAGATAAGAAAAATTGATTTCATCCTTTTCAGAAAGGATTTCCAGAATTTTACTCTTTACGGAATTTTTATTTTTCTCTCTTGATAATAATTCTTTACTGAATTCCTTATCAACAATAACTCTTCTTTTCGATTCTATATCCGAACCGTATGGCACTGCAAGTTTTAATGCCTCACCGAGAGATGACAAATAATAATCTGACACCCATTCATAGAATTTCAGGGATTTTTTATCGAAGATTGGTTCACTGTCAAGGATATCGGACAACGGTTTGATTTCTTCTTTTACATTTGTCTTTTTTGAAGTCTTAACTATAAAACCGGTGAGCGTTCTTTTACCAAACGGCGCAACTGCTCTTACACCGATTTGTGTAAATGGCTCAAGTTCCACCGGAACTGAATAAGTGAAAGTATTTCTGAATGGGAGAGGGAAAACAATTTCTGCGAACATTAGTTTTTTGTATTATAATAAGGAGCCAGAGCTTTGAATTCATTATCATTAAATCCGGAGCTGTACATTTCAAATTTTAGAACCTTAATACTTTTATCCCATAGTATTCTTTTATAATCTCTGGATTTAATTATCTGGCCATTTGTAGAAATGACACTATCGTCTAGAGCGAGAGTAAGGTAATAAAATCCATCTTCAAACCTAATACCTTCAACTTTTTCAATATTATTAAACCGATATTCTGCTTTCCCATTTAATTTACCATCTTCAAGGAATAAATCTCTGCTTACTATATCTTTGCCTTCGCCTTTTAACTGAGAAATTAGTTTATCGCTTTTTGTTATATAATTAAAAAGATTTTCTTTGTCTTCATTAAATTCTTCATCGGTTGAAGCATTTGATTTTATATTATAAAACTGCATAGTTACATTGCCGCTTTTCGGAGTCACCATTCTAATTGTATATGAAATTTTTTCGGGAACAAGACAGCCATTAATCGACAATACTAAAAATACTACGAGTATGACCGGTAATAATTTTTTCATTAGTGTTACCACCCCGTTTATTTAACAACAAATATCACTGAATTTGGATTCTAATACAAATCCCTGTAAAATTTTACTGAAAATCAGCCAAAAGAACAAATTAAATTTACAAATAGTCTTACGAATGTTTATTATTTTAGAGTAAAGTTTTACAATTTTAAGTATAGTTATAATTATGCTCGAAAAAACCATATATCAGCTGAAGATTGGTGCGACTATACTTTTAGTCACAATACTTACAGGTACAATTGGTTTTATGATAATTGAGCACTGGGATTTTCTTGACTCAATTTATATGACAATTATCACAATTACCACTACCGGGTTCCAGGAAACCCACCCCCTTACTCATACAGGTAGAATTTTCACAATTGTACTCCTCGTTATGGGAGTTGGGTCAATTGCTTATACGGGTGGACGTGCCGCACAATTATTAATTGAGACTCAAATATTCAGGAGAAGAAGAATGAGTAAAAAATTAGAAGAACTAAAAAATCATTATATAGTTTGCGGCTACGGCAGAATGGGCCGGTATATTTGTGAAGAGCTTGCCACTGCAAAGGTTGATTTTATTGTGGTTGACACTGAAACCTCTAAAATTGAAAAAGTAATGGATATGAATTACCTCTACCTGACCGGTGATGCCACAAGCGATGATATTCTGACTAAAGCGGGAGTGCAAAAGGCCCGGGGACTCGTTGCCGTTTTATCAACAGATGCGGAAAATGTGTTTACAACACTGTCGGCAAAAGTTCTTAATCCTGATCTTTACGTGGTTGCGCGTGCCGTAGAAGAAGAGACAGAATCAAAGCTGAAAAAAGCAGGCGCAAGCCGTGTTGTAAAGCCATATGAGATTGGCGGAAACAGGATGGCGGAATTATTATTACGGCCGGGAGTTATCGAATTTATTGATGTAGTAGCCAGGGAAAAGAACGTCGACCTTTCAATGGAGGAAATTACTGTAAGTGAAAAATCCAAACTTGTCGGGCAGACTCTGGCAGAATCTCCGATTAGAAAAGATCTGAATATTATTATTGTTTCAATAAACAAAGTTGAGGGCGGATTCATTTATAACCCGAAATCTTCAACAAAATTTGAAGCGGGCGATAAACTGATTGCTCTTGGTGAAGGTTTGAGTCTTGTAGAATTTAGAAAAATGACAAGCTGACTCTTCTTGAATTTTGAATTTTTAGTGCAGCCCGCCTATTATCTTTTCGTCATATAACAGGTGTTCCAGGCTCTCTCTTCCCCGTGTAATAAAAAATTCATCCCTGTCAATTATTACTTCCGGAGCTTTTCGCCTGGCGTTATAGTTTGAGGCCATTGTCATTCCGTACGCTCCTGACGACATTACAGCCAGCAATTCTCCGGTTTTTGATTCCGTTATTTGCCTGTTTTTCGCCAGGAAATCTCCGCTTTCGCAAACAGGCCCTACAATATCTGTAACAATATCATTTCTTGATTCATTTACGTTAACCGGCTGAATATGATGGTAGGCTCCGTAAATGCTCGGGCGGATAAGGTCCGTCATTGCTGCATCAACAATTATAAAGTTTTTATTATAGTTTAGTTTTTCGTACAAAACTTTTGTTAATAGTATTCCGCCATTAGCTGTAAAAAATCTTCCGGGTTCAAACCATATATCACAGTCCAGTTTTTGAAATTTTGGAATAAGCACTTTTGCAAAATCTTTTATGTCGAAGGGTTTTTCATCATTGTAAGTAATCCCCACGCCACCACCAATATCAAAATGTTTTAACTTTATTCCTTTCGATTTAAGTTCAAAATATATCTCTGAAAGTTTGTCCACTGCTTCGGAATAGGGGTCAATAGATAAAATTTGTGAACCAATATGCATATCAATTCCGGAAAGCTCTATATTTTTTAATTTTGAACATTCCTGGAATAATTGCACTGCCTGAGCTGAATGCACACCGAATTTATTCTCTAACAACCCGGTTGATATATACGGGTGAGTTTTCGGATCAACATCGGGATTCACTCTAATTGCAATTTCAACTTTCTTTTTTTCCTCATCTGCAATTTTATCAATCAGGTAAACTTCCTGAAGGGATTCGGCTTTTATTAATTTTACATTTTGAACTATCGCAGATTTAATTTCGTCTGGAGTTTTACCGACACCGGTAAATATTATTTCGCCTGGATTTACGCCTGCTTTCAGAGCCCGGAATAATTCGCCTTCGGAGTTTACATCCACGTTACTCCCACAGCCATTAAATATTTTTATTACATTCAGATTAAAATTCGATTTTACGGAATAGTAGATTGAATGATTTACTTCTTTGAATGCATTGCTAAATTCCCTGTATCTGGAAATAAAAAATTCCTTGCTGTAAAGATAAACCGGAGTACCAACAGATTCAGCAACAACTTCCACCGGAACTTGTTCACAATAAAGTTTATCGTCCTTATATGTAAAAACATCTGATTTGAATATTTTCATTTGTTTCTGTCAGGTTTAAAAATTAGGCAGATAAATTTAGCAATAATTCCTGAGGAATAAACAGAAAATTATTATAGGTATTGAAGAATACTTATAAAGAAAATTGCCTAAACTATAACCACCCTGACACAAGACCTCCCCTAATTATTTTACTATAAGTTGTACTTAAATTTCTCGTAAATTTGATTTTTGAGGTAATCATTCTACTAACCTGTTCTAATTCAGGAAATTAGGACTTAATTTCCAATCAATTCTGCATTTGAATTAGCGTTCATTTTAGGTAAATTTGTCATTACTTTTTAAAAATTCGAATAATACAGGACTTATGCGCTATCCTTTTTCGGAAATCGAACCTAAATGGCAAAAATACTGGGAAGATAAAGAAGTATTTAAGACCAACCTTACCAAAGCCGAGGAATAAACTTTACTGCCTGGTGATGTTCATTTATCCGTCCGGCTCAAAACTGCACTGCGGCCACTGGTATAATTACGGACCTACAGACAGCTGGGCGCGATACAAAAAATTAAAGGGCTACAACGTCTTTGAACCAATGGGTTATGATTCCTTCGGGCTTCCTGCGGAAAATTATGCTATAAAAACCGGCATTCACCCTTACGACAGTACAATGCAGAATATTAAAGATATCCGCAGCCAGCTTGAAAAAAATGGGCGGCATGTACGACTGGAACGCCGAGCTGATGACATGCGCCCCGGAATATTACAAATGGAATCAGTGGCTATTCCTTCAGCTTTATAAAAAAGGACTGGCTTACAGGAAAAACGCGCCGGTAAACTGGTGCCCGAATGATCAAACTGTTCTGGCTAATGAACAGGTTCAGGCAGACGGCACATGCGAAAGATGCGGTACAGTTGTTATTCAGAAAAATCTTAACCCAGTGGTTTTTTAAGATTACGGAATATGCTGAGGAATTATTATCTGACCTTGATAATATTAACTGGCCGGAAAAAACAAAACTGATGCAGCGTAACTGGATTGGAAAAAGCGTCGGTGCCGAAATAAATTTTAAAATTGAAGGCAGAGATGAAAATATTAACTGTTTTTACAACCAGGCCGGATACGGTTTTCGGTGTTACCTATGTTGTACTAGCACCGGAACACCCATTGGTTGAGAAATTAACAACCGGTGAATATAAAAAAGGCGTAGATGAATATCTTGAATCAATTAAATCTCTGACTGAAATTGAAAGAACATCTACCGTTAAAGAAAAAACAGGCGTACCGACTGGTGCCTATGCAATAAATCCAGTTAATAGTAAAAAAATACCAATCTGGATTGCGGACTACGCATTGTTGACGTACGGCACAGGATGTGTTATGGCAGTGCCAGGACAGGACGAGCGTGACTGGGAGTTTGCCACTAAATTTAATTTGCCAATTATAAGAACAGTTGAACCTCCAAAAGATTTCGAAGGGAAAGCATATCTCGGCGACGGCCCTGCAATCAACAGTGATTTTCTGAATGGTCTGAATGTAGCTGATGCAAAAAAGAAAATTATAACGTGGCTTGAAGAAAATAATCACGGGACAAGAAAAATAAATTATCGTTTGCGTGACTGGCTGATCTCGCGTCAGCGCTACTGGGGCACACCTATACCAATAATCCATTGTCCAAAATGCGGCGAAGTTCCTGTTGAAGAAAAAGATCTGCCAGTAGAACTACCTTATGAAGTAAAATTTAAATCAGAGGGTACTTCTCCCCTTCTCAGCAATGAAGAATTTATTAATGTAGAATGTCCGAAGTGCGGTGAACCGGCAAAGCGTGAAGCCGATACAATGGATACATTTGTCGATTCTTCCTGGTATTACTTAAGATATCTCGACCCGAAAGTTAGCGAGCAAATCTTTAACAAAGAACTTGCTGAAAAATGGACCCCCGTTGATATGTATGTCGGCGGTGCGGAACACTCGACTATGCATTTATTGTACGCAAGATTCATCCATAAATTTTTAAGAGATATAGGACTTGTAAATTCCGATGAGCCGTTCGCAAATCTGATACACCAGGGAACCATTACGAACAACGGAGCCAAAATGTCCAAATCAAAAGGGAATGTTGTAAATCCCGATGATTTTACTGTTAAATATGGTGCAGATGTTTTCCGTTTGTATTTGATGTTTATGGGCCCTTACGAACTTGGCGGTGACTGGAGCGATAAGGGAATAACCGGTTCAGACAGATTTGTACAGAGAAGTTATGACATATTTACAAAGTATGAAGGTATACTGAAGAAAGCATCGCCGAAAGAATTCTACAACATTGAAATAATAAAAGATGAAGAAAAATCTATTTACAAAAAAATCAACCAGACTATAAAAAAATTCGACGAAGAAATTAATAATTTCAGATTCAACACGGCTATTGCTTCACTAATGGAATTATTAAACGAATTGAAAAACCTTGATAAATGTTCCGATGAGATTACGGCATATACTTTGCAGAGATTTGCCGTTTTAATTGCACCCGTTGCTCCCCATCTGGGAGAAGAGTGCTGGAATTCAATCGGCAATGAAATTTCATTGATGGAAAAACCGGTATGGTTCCAATTTGATCCTAAAGCGCTTGTTGAGGATTCTGTGAATATTGCTGTGCAGGTTAACGGCAAACTTAGAACAACTATTGAAATGCCGCCTAACAGCGAACAGGCTACTGTAAAACAATCAGTGTTTGCTGATGAAAAAGTGACAAAACACACGGACGGCAAACAGATTGTAAAAGAAATTTACGTGAAAAATAAAATTTATAACATTGTAGTAAAATAAGGTGACTGATCTGTGGAAATCCGCCGAATCCGTGTCATCCGCGTTTTATTCATTTAAAAAGAAATAGTTATGTTAGATTTAAAATATATCCGTGAAAATCCTGAAATAGTAAAACAGGGAATTGAGAACAAGAACGAAAAAAATCGTGTTGATGAAATACTTGAACTCGATGAAAAGAGGAGAAACCTGATTTCAAAAACCGATGAGCTGAAGGCAAAAAGAAACCAGGTTTCTCAGCAAATCGGACAAATGAAAAAATCGGGACAGGATGCATCTACAATAATTTCCGAAATGAAATCTGTTTCGGATGAAATCACTCTGCTTGACGCGCAGTTAAAAGAAGTAGAGGAAAACCTTCAGGATATGTTGATGTTCGTTCCTAATCTTCCACATTCTTCTGTTCCAATCGGTAAATCTGCCGAAGATAATGTTGAAACTAGACAGTGGCTGCCCGAAGGATTTTCATTTGAACAGGCTGAAAAAGTTCTGGATCACATTGAGCTCGGTAAGAAATTAAAAATTCTGGATTTTGAAAGAGGAGCTAAATTATCAGGATCAGGATTCCCCCTGTACCTAGGCAAAGGCGCCTCACTGGAAAGGGCATTAATTAATTTTATGCTCGACTACCATTTACAGAATCATGGCTATACAGAAGTAATGCCGCCGATCCTGGTTAACAGGGAATCTATGAAAGGTACGGGGCAGCTTCCGAAAATGGAAGAGGACATGTACTTTATCGAAAAAGATGATCTCTTTCCTGTTCCAACTGCTGAGGTACCGATTACAAATATTTACCGCGGGGAAATCCTGAATGATGCTGATTTACCGATTAAATACGTCGGCTTTACTCCCTGTTTTAGAAGAGAAGCGGGCTCCTACGGGAAAGATTCAAAAGGATTCCTGCGCGTTCACCAGTTCAATAAAGTAGAAATGGTAAAATTTGTTAAGCCGGAAACTTCATACGATGAACTTGAAAACCTGGTAAACGACGCTGAAGATATTTTAAAAGAATTGAAAATTCCATACAGAATTTTAATGCTTTGCACAGGTGACTTAAGCTTTTCAGCAGCAAAATGTTACGATATTGAAACATGGTCACCGGCGGAAAACAAATGGCTTGAAGCTTCATCCTGCAGCAATTTTGAAAATTTCCAGGCAAGGCGTGCAAATATTCGTTTCAGAAATGAAGAGACAAAAAAGCCGGAATTTATTCACACGCTCAATGGTTCGGGACTTGCAACCAGCAGGTTGATGGTATCCATTTTAGAAAATTACCAGACGCCGGAAGGGAAAATTATAGTCCCGAAAGTACTGCAGAAGTACACCGGGTTTGAAATTATAGATTGAGCAAGTAGCCAATTTTACTTCTTCTGTCATTCCGAATGTAAAGAGGAATCTTTAAAAAGATTTCTCAGTCATCCGTTTGTTAGTGGATTTCATCGAAATGACAAATATGAATTTTACGATATTACCATTAGATTATTTGCGCTAATCTGACTTTATTGAATTTTAAGTATATGCAAAACCTATTTACACTAAAAAAATATTTCGTAAGATATAAGAAGAAACTATTTCTTGGTTTCATTTTTATTCTGCTTTCCAATGCAGGCGCAGTATACATTCCACTAATCACAAAGGATGCTATCAATGAACTGTCAAAGGAAGTAAGAGTAGACCTTCTTGTTCATTTTGCAATACTGATTGTTGGCGCATCTCTCTTTGCAGGTTTCTTCAGGTTCCTGATCAGGGAAACCATCATAGTCATTTCAAGAGAAATAGAATTCGATCTCCGCCAGGATTTCTGGGAACATATTCAGAAATTGCCCCTAAGATATTTCCAGAATAATTCTACCGGCAATATAATGGCCCACGCCACCAACGATATTAATTCTGTAAGATCTTTCCTGGGTCCGGCTGTAATGTACTCGGCTGATACACTTACGAGATTAATTATTGTAATAACAATAATGCTTTCTCTGAATATTTCTCTGACATTATTTGCTCTTATCCCTCTGCCCTTGTTGTCAATTCTTGTCTATAAAGTTGGCAAACTTATACACGAAAAATTTACTCTGATACAGGAAAAATTTTCTGAACTTACGACAAAAGCACAGGAAAATTATTCCGGCATCAGGGTTATAAAATCTTATGTAAGAGAGGAAAATGAAATAAAAGGATTTAAAAAACTAAGCAGGGATTTTCTTGAAAGAAATATGGATATGATAAAAATCCAGGCTTTACTGTTCCCCCTGCTCCTTTTAATCACAGGTCTTTCGGTAATAATAATTGTATGGTTAGGTGGTGTAAAAGTCATAAACAACGAGATCAGTCTCGGGGATATTGTAGCATTTATAGCTTACCTCGGAATGCTCACCTGGCCGATGATCGCTTTTGGCTGGGTAATAAATATTATTCAGCAGGGTGAAGCAAGTATGAAGAGGTTGAATAAAATATTTGCCGAACAATATGAGATTAAAGACACAGACGAAACCGACTTTAATATAAAAGATATTAAGGGTGAAATAGAGTTCAAGAATGTTTCTTTCAGGTACAGTGATAATCTCCCTTACATAATTAAAAATGTTAACCTGAAAATTCCAATAGGCTCAACTACCGCAGTAATGGGATACACCGGTTCAGGAAAGACCACGTTTATTAATCTAATTCCCCGCCTTTACGACATAACAGAAGGTGAAGTCTTAATTGATGGTGCAAATGTTAAAAATCTACCTTTAAAAACTTTAAGGACAAATATTGGCCTGGTTCAGCAGGAAGCATTTTTATTTTCAGATACAATTATGAATAATATTTCCTACGGGCTTAGGGACATAAACAAAGAACGTGTGGAAGCAGTATCGGCTATAGCGAATTTCACTGATGATGTTAATGATTTCCCGAAGGGGTTCGACACCATGATGGGCGAAAGAGGAATTACTCTTTCGGGTGGACAAAAGCAAAGAGCGAGCCTGGCAAGATCACTTGCAATCGATCCAAAAATTTTAATACTGGATGATTCATTCTCAGCGGTGGATACAAATACCGAGGAAAAAATCCTGAAAAATCTGAAAAATTTTATGAGGGATAAAACGAGTATTATTATCAGCCACAGGATTTCAACTGTAAAAGATGCGGATAATATTATCGTTCTTGCCGATGGAAAAATTAAAGAACAGGGTAAACATGAAGACCTTGTTTCGCTGAATGGTATTTATGCCGATTTACATTACAAGCAGCTGCTCGAAAAAGAATTGGAAGAATTGAATTGATAAAAGAGATGAATTAAATAATTTATGGCAAACGATTACAAAAGCGAAGACGAAGTATTAGGTAAAGCGTACGACTCAAAATTAATGAGACGTCTGCTGGGTTATATTAAACCATACAAGAAGTATGTTATCTTTGCGATAATACTGAACATATTTGTCGCCGCTCTGGGGCCTATCCGTCCTGTACTAACAAAAATAGCAGTTGATAAATACATCGCTCATTCCGATTACCATGGACTAATGCTTATCGGCCTGGCGCTTTTCGGTTCTTTATTACTGCAGGCAACAATGCAGTATTTTTTAACTTACTATATGCAGTATCTGGGCCAAAAAACAATATTCGATATTAGGGAACAGATTTTCAGGCACACACAAAAACTTGCATTAAGATTTTTTGATAAAACACCTATTGGCAGAACTGTAACAAGAGTTACAAACGATGTTGAAGCGTTGAATGATCTTTTTTCTTCGGGAATAGTAATGGCATTCAGCGATATATTTATTATAATCTGGATCTTGGTTTTTATGTTCACCATGGACGTAAAACTTTCCCTGGTTACATTATCCGTACTTCCGGTTTTATTTTACGCCACATTTTTATTCAGGAGAAAAGTCCGCGAAAGTTATCGTGACGTTCGGCTTCATCTTGCCAGGCTGAATTCCTACATGCAGGAACGTATAACCGGGATGAATATCATCCAGATTTTTCATAAAGAGAAAGCTGAGAAAGAAAAATTTTCCTCCATCAATACCGATTATAAGAAAGCCAATATAAGATCAGTATTCTACTACGCTGTCTTCTTCCCCACAGTTGAATTATTAAGTTCAATCGCAATCGGTTTGATTGTATGGTATGGCGGAGGCGAAGTTATAAAGAGCACTCTGACAGTCGGAGTAATAATTGCGTTCATTCAGTTTATCGATCAGTTCTTCCGGCCGATAAGGGATCTTTCGGAAAAATATAATATTATGCAGACGGCAATGGCGTCCAGTGAGAGAATTTTCAAACTTCTGGATAATAAAACTTTTGTGAACAATCCTGAGAACCCCGAACCATTGACAAAACTGAACGGTGATATCGAATTTCAAAATGTTTGGTTTGCCTATAATGAAGAAGAATACGTTCTTAAGGATATTTCATTTAAAATTAACCCGGGTGAAACTGTGGCGATTGTTGGGCACACAGGCGCCGGCAAAACAAGCTTGATTAATATTCTCACAAGATTTTATGACATTGAGAAAGGATCAATCCTTGTTGACGGACGCGACATCCGCACACTGGATAAAAAAGACTTAAGAAAGTTCATTTCAATTGTACTGCAGGATGTCTTCCTTTTCTCAGGAACTGTAAGATCAAATATTAGTATGGATAATGATAGTATCCCGGATGAAAAAATCAGGGAGGCGGCAGAACTTGTTGGTGCCGATAAATTTATAGAATCGCTCCCCAATAAATATGATGAAATTGTAATGGAAAGAGGCGCCACTTTAAGCGTAGGGCAAAAGCAGCTCATTTCTTTCGCCAGGGCTCTGGCGTACAATCCGCAAATATTAATTCTTGATGAAGCAACATCAAGCATTGACACAGAAAGTGAGCTTTTAATTCAAAAAGCTATAGAAAAACTCCTAGTTGGAAGAACGGCTATAGTAATTGCTCACCGTTTATCCACAATTCAGAATGCGGATAAGATAATTGTTATGCATAAAGGTGAAATCCGGGAAACAGGAAATCACCAGGAACTACTTGCTAAGAAGGGAATTTATTATAAATTATACCAGCTTCAATATAAAGATCAGGAAGTAATTCGGGCAAGCTAATACAAACTATATAAGGAGACCTTATAATGCCAAATTCGCGTTTCATGACATTAGCAAGGCATATTATTGAAGGGGAAAGAATGCATCCCGAAGCTACAGGGGAACTTTCTTCACTTCTGTCAGATTTATCACTGGCAGCTAAAGTTATTTCGCTCGAGGTTAATAAAGCCGGACTGGTTGATATCCTCGGATTCACTGGTGACAACAATGTTCACGGAGAGCAAGTTAAAAAACTTGATATGTTTGCACACGATATGATGTATCGTGCGATGGATCATGGTGGGCATCTTTGTGTAATGGCATCTGAGGAAGAAGAAGATATCATTCACATCCCACCGCAGTATAAAATTGGAAAATATGTTCTTCTTTTTGATCCTCTCGATGGTTCATCAAACATTGATGCAAACGTAAGCATCGGAACTATTTTTTCAATCTACAAAAGAGTTTCACCTGATGGAAAGCCGGGAATATTAGAAGATTGCCTCCAGCAGGGAATGGAACAGGTTGCAGCGGGTTATATTATTTACGGATCGAGTACAATTTTTGTTTATACTGCTGGACACGGGGCACATGGTTTCACGCTTGATCCTTCTTTCGGAGAATTCCTGCTCTCTCACGAGAATATTAAAACTCCTAAAAAGGCGAAGATTTACAGCATTAATGAAGGTAATTACCTCTACTGGCACCCCGGATTAAAAAAATATATTAAGTATCTCCAGGAAGAGGATAAAGAAAGTTCACGCCCATATTCATCCCGGTACATTGGATCAATGGTAGCAGACATTCACCGTAACCTGCTTTATGGTGGAATATTTATGTATCCCGCCGATTCAAGACATCCTAACGGAAAATTAAGATTAATGTATGAATGTAACCCGATGGCATTTATTGTTGAAGAAGCAGGGGGAAGAGCCTCTAATGGAAAAACAAGAATACTTGAAGTTAAACCTGAAAAACTTCACCAGAGAATCCCGATATTCATCGGTAGCGAGGAAGATGTTTTGAAAGTTGAGGAATTTATGCAAGAAGAAGAACAGCCTAAGGCCGCAGAAACGTAAACAGAAAAAAATACTTTAAAACAAAAAAGGAGAGAATATTTCTCTCCTTTTAATTTTTAAACATCACAAAGATTATTTAATCTTTTCCAGCTCAGTTTTAAGTTTCTGTGCAAGCTCTTTTTCTGAGATGCCTTCAATTTTGATTTTAGCATTCAATACAAGTATTTCAGGTTCATCACCTTCTCCTTTTAAATACCTGTAAAGATTAAATCCGAGTCTGTTCCGATCGTTTGCTATTGGTAAAAATTCTTTCAGATTTTCAATAATATCATAAGCTTTCTTCTCTAAAGAATTTTCAGGCGTTTTTTTAACAGATGGCGGCGGTAATGTGCTCATAACGAACCCCTAATGTAACTTTTTGTGATAAATTAACATTTTAATCGATATATTTTCTGGAAGTAAAATGTCGAATTAACTAAATTAAACCAGCCCAAATATAAACTATTTATAGATAATTATCTTGATAAATTTAAACGGTGTTAACAATTTACTGATTATAAGGCTCAGCTCACTCGGCGATATCCTACTTACAACAGCGTTTATCCGCTCATTAAAGGAACAGTACCCTTCAATAAATATTGATTTCCTGCTCAGACAACAATATGAAGATACACTAAAATATAGCCCTCATTTAAGAAAGCTGTATGTGGTGAGAGACAATTACGAGGAAATAGCAGAAACGATTTCTCAAAACAAATACGACTTAATAATCGATCTTCAAAATAACCTAAGGTCCCATAAACTTTCTGCCAAAAATAAAGCGAAAAAATTACGTTTTAAGAAACACGATATAGAAAAATTTTTACTTGTAAAATTTAAATTCAACAGAATGAAAGATCTGCCTCAGATTCCTGTTCGTTATTCACAGACACTAAATGGATTTCATCTTGATGATAAGGGACTCGAAATTTCCCTGCCGGAAGGAATTAAATCAAAGTTAAAAAAAGACGGAAATTACATTGCCCTTGCCCCAGGCTCCAGGCATTTTACAAAAATGTGGCCGGAGTATTACTATATTTATTTATGCAAGATGCTGCTTGTCAATGATTTTAAAGTTGTGTTCTCGGAGGAAAAAGTGATAAAGAAATCTGTGAAGAAATTTCAAAACTTCTGCCGAAAACAATTAATCTCTGCAATGATGACGATATTCTACAGACCGTCGGCCGATATGAAAAAATGCATGGCCGTGGTATGTAACGATTCCGGGCTGATGCACGCTGCCTGTGCTGCCGGTGTACCGGTTTTAACTTTTTTCGGGTCTACGGTTAAAGAATTCGGTTTTACTCCTTATAATAACAAAAATTTAATTTTAGAAAACAATTCTTTATCTTGCAGGCCTTGTTCTCATATTGGAAGGAGTGAATGTCCGAAAACGCATTTCGATTGTATGAAAGAAATAACACCGCAAATTGCTTTTAAAAATATTAACCTGCTGATCAATTCCTGATGAAAAATATCTGGACGATTAATTTATAATATATTGGTAATCCCCGTTTTTTATGCGGGAATAAGAATTGCCGGACTTGTTAATTCGAAGATCCGAATGGGAATTAACGGCCGGAGAAGAATATTCGAGAGCCTGATACTGGGCGCCGCCTCGCTCGATAAGACAAAAAAGCTTGTCTGGTTCCATTCCTCATCTCTTGGCGAATTTGAACAGGCGAAACCGATAATCCAGGAATTAAAAAAGAACAAAGGCATAAATATCCTCGTCACATTTTTTTCCCCTTCGGGATTTGAAAATTCCAGGAAATATCCATTTGCCGATATCGTTTCGTATATCCCATTTGACTCTCAAAAAAACGCCGAAAGATTTGTTCAGCTCGCCAAACCCGATCTCGCTGTTATGATGCGCTACGATATCTGGCCGAATCATATCCGGGCCCTGAAGAAAATGAATATCCCCTGTTTTATTGTTGACGCGACAATGAGACTCGATTCCGCCAGGAACCTGGCTGTAATAAAAAATTTTCACAGGCAGCTTTATGCGGATTTCGACAGGATTCTCACAGTATCCAAAAGTGATGTTGAGGGATTTAAAAATTTCGGCTGTACAAATGAGCAGTTAAAGGCTGTGGGCGATACCAGGTTCGACAGAGTTTTCCAGAGAAGCCAGACGGCAAAAGAAAAAATGCTGATCCGAGATGATATCTTAAAAGGGAAAAAGGTTTTTGTAGCCGGCAGCACTCACGAAATGGATGAGGAAGTGATTCTTCCCGCATTTAAAAAACTGGCAAAGAATGATAAGGACATTTTACTGATAATCGCCCCGCACGAACCTACCTTGCTTCATCTCGAAAAAATAGAAAATGAATTTATCGGCGAACTAGAAACAATGAGATTTTCATTTTTAAATAATTATAAAAATGAACGCGTGATTATCATCGATTCAATCGGAATTTTGCTTACGCTTTACACATATGCCGATGCCGCTTTTGTGGGCGGAAGTTTTAAGCAGGGTATTCACAATGTGCTGGAGGCCGCTGTTTACGGGATACCTGTTATGTTCGGACCAAAAATCCAGACTTCACAGGAAGCGCAGGAATTACAGAAACGCGGCGGCGGAATAATGATAAAAAACCGCACGAACGCGTATAGGCAGATGCGCACACTTTTTATGGATGATGAATACAGGAAATCGAAAGGTGAAATTGCACACAAATACGTTCAGGAAAATTTAGGCGCTTCGCAAAAGATACTGGAAGAGATTAATAAAGTTATTTAAGCTTTGCGACTTAGTGTGAAAATTCTCACGCAAAGACGCTAAGAATGCAAAGAAAAAGGATTCTACAAATATTTCTCCTTCAAAACTTTAATATGATGCAGCTCGTGCCCGGCAATGATAAACATTATTGCAAGCACTGTAACCTCGTTATTGCTCGCCACTCCTCTCCTGCTTAGTTCCTTATCAGAAAAAGATCTGAATAGCTGTAGATTAGATTTTCTTACAAGTTCATATTCTTTGACCATATCGGTGAATTGCCTCTTATCGAAATCCGCTTCCTTTACATAATCATCCTGCTCCATGCCGGGAAGATGTTGTTTTTCGCCGCGTGCAATACAGAGAGCCCTGTAAGCGAATATCCTTTCGGTATCAACCATATGGCCTAGCAGTTCTTTAATGCTCCACTTCCCTTCTGAGTAATGGTAATTGGCCTTTTCTTCCGAAACAGAGTTAAACAATTCCAGGTTTTTATTTAATTGCTTATCGAGAATCTTCAGTATATTATCACCCTCCAATTCCTCAACATATTTATGATAATATTCCGCATAATCATTTTTCGATGGACGCATTTGATCTCCTATTAGAATTATTCCCAGATTTTAACTTCAAATTTCCCTGCAGAAGTAGCAACACCGCGGAACATGCCTTCAGTGTTAAATGAGAAAGCGTAGTTGCCGTCCTTATCAACTCCTATAACTCCGCCGTCGCCGGGACTTAATACTTTGTGTATCATCTCATCCTCTGCCTGCTGCATTTTGTAACCTTTATACTGCATAAGAGCGGAGATATTGTAAGCAAGGTTGTGCCTTATATAAAGTTCGCCCGTACCTGTGCCCGATATTCCGCAGGTCAAATTGTTCGCGTAAGTACCTGCGCCGACTATCGGGGAATCGCCAACTCTTCCGGGCATTTTCCCGGTCAGTCCGCCCGTAGAGGTTCCGGCAGCAATATTTCCGTACTGGTCAAGACAGACGCATCCTACAGTTCCGTGCTTTTCCTTATCCATTTTAGCTTTCCATTTTTCCCAGGCTGCCTTCCTGTGGGGAGTATCGAAGTATGAATTATCAACCCATTTCAATCCGAATTTCTTCCCAAGCTGGTCAGCCCCTTCACCGGCAAAAAGTACGTGAGGTGTTTTTTCCATCACAAGTCTCGCCAGCTTTATTGGGTGAGCAATATGTTTCACCCCGGCCACCGCGCCGGTGCTCAGATTCTGTCCCAGCATAACGCAGGCATCCAGTTCGTGTTTGCCGTCGGCGGTGAAGACCGCGCCTATTCCCGAATTAAACTTCGGATCGGTTTCAAAATACTGTATAACCGCTTCAACAGCGTCTATGCTTTTCCCGCCTTTGGCCAGAATGTCTTTCCCGACTTTTAAAGCGTGGGCAAGTGCGTCGGTGTATGCCTTTTTTACGGAATCGGGAAGATCTTTACTAATTGTGCCCGCTCCGCCGTGAATTACAATTGTATATTTCCCGGATTTTGTCTGCGCGAATGCTGTATTACTAATTGATAATTGTAAAACAGAAACCGCAAAAATTATAACGAATAATTTTATGGAAGGAAATTTCATTTTATACTCCCGCTGAATTCAAGGTTGTTTGTTTCGAAGCAATGGTACAAAATAGAACCAAACGTGGTTATAATACAAGCTAAATCAGAAAATAATTCCCGCTAAATGGAATCTTTAAGATAAAATTCAGGATGAAAGGAAAAGTTTAGCAATTTCATTTTATTATTTTAACTCAACCCCCTGTCCCCCTTCTCTTGTAAGAGAAGGGGAATTGAAGCGGGATGAGTTTATTAAAGGTTTACATAACTTCCATTTGTAACTTACTCCCAAACAACCTTAATTTAGACATACAAAAAATGAAATTATTATGAACGAAAACTCTTCAATAGTACAAATAATTCAACTTATGTTGGCACCGGGATTGATGATCTCAGCGTGTGGACTTCTTCTGCTTGGAATGAACAATAAATATTCACTCGTTGTTAATCGTGTAAGATTACTAAACGAGGAAAGAAGAAGATTCCTTATAAAAAACAAGGGCAAGGAATCCGGCTATGAAGAGAATATCAGGCTCGAAAGTATTTCACAGCAGCTTACGGCATTGCTTATCAGGGTTAAATTAGTCAGGAATGCTGTGCTGTCTTACACACTTGCGGTTGCATTTTTTGTTTTAACTTCACTTTCAATAGGACTGCAGTTTGCTTCGGCAAGAATAGAGTTGACGGAATTAATTATTACGTTATTCCTTCTTGGAATGATTTCTGTCCTTATAGGAATAATTTACGCGGGTTATGAAACCAAGAAAGGATTTGATATTATTCATCTTGAAGTTAAAATAGACGAATAATATTTACTAAAACCTCTTCATCTCAAGCTTCTTTTTTTTTAGCTGGTGAAAACTAATCAGTTTTTTCTGGCTTTCATCCCACAGACTTAAAAATGTACTCCTGAAACTTGAGCGCAGCGTGAGAATCTTGGCCTTTTGAAACAACGGGTTTTCCTTGTGGCATTTTTCGAGCATATAGTTTGGAATTTTCGGACTCAGATGATGAATGTGATGAAATCCTATATTTCCTGTAAACCACTGAAGCACTTTAGGTAATTTATAAAACGAGCTCCCCTCCATCGCCGCCTGTGTATAATCCCACGCATCATTACTGTCCCAGTAAGTATCTTCAAACTGGTGCTGTACAAAAAACAGCCACGTTCCTGTTGATGAACTTATAAAAGTTATAGGAACCTGAACCATCAAAAATTCTTTGAAACCAATTAACCAGATAATAACGGCTACAAGCACTGTTATCGCGAAGCTTGTCCAGTAGACACTTTTGTGAACTGACTTCAGAGCTTTTACATGAAAATCCGGCAGTCTGTATATAAATGCGAACAAAACTGTTGGAATAATTAAAAATAGAATTAATGGATTCCGGTATAAACGATATTTAAATCTTTCCCATTTGGATTTTTTTAAAAATTCAGTAACCGTCATGGTATAAATGTCACCGATTCCCCTGTGTTCCAGATTGCCGGCGCTTGCGTGATGAATAGCGTGGCTTTTTCTCCAGTAATGATAGGGAGTAAGAGTAAAGACTGAAATAATCATTCCAACGTAATCGTTTGCTTTCTTGGAATTAAAAAATGAGCCGTGACCGCAGTCGTGTTGAATTATAAATAACCTGGCTATAAATCCAGCTGCCGGGAATGCTAAGGCAAGTGTGATCCAGTAACTTAAATTGAGGGAAAGAAACATGAGGTACCATAGAATAACAAAGGGAAGAAATGAGTTTGCTAACTGCCAGATACTTTTAATATTGCTGGGCACCTGGTACTTTGAAACGACTTCCATCCAAGAGGGCCGCTTTGGTTTAGAATTTACATTAGTCATACGTATCGTCTGAATTTATAATCGGTAATGTCAAATATAGTTATAATAAGTCGCATACGAAACATTATAATTGCTAACCCTTGTAATTGATTTCGTTAGATTGATTTATAATAATGAATCCGGGTAACCACCCCGATTTGAATTAAAAAAAATTACTTCTTCAAATATTTACAAAAATTTATTATTTTTATTTTGTAAAAGGGGTACAAAAAACCAGCCTTTTAATTAATATTAAAAATATAATTTAATGAAAAAGACAATTCTGTTTTTGTTGATCGCCTTCTGCATGGCTGTGTTTAAACTAAACGCGCAGAATCTGGATAAACCATACGTGCAGGAAAAAATTCAAAGAAATTTCATCCAGTTTTCAATCCTTGGAGGGCTATCAATCCCGGCTTCGCAATTCAGGAAAGAATCAGGAGACTACTCAGGAAATGCAACTACAGGTACAGGCATTTCTCTGCAGGCTGATTTGAGATTATCAAACCAGCTAAGCTGGACATCGTCTTTTCTGTATACTACGAATGGCTATGATGAATCGATGATCACCTCAAAATATGGGAACAATATTTCAATTCAGGCAACTAAATATAAATCGTCTTTTTTATTAACAGGTTTAGGTTATGAAGCAAATCTTATACCTGATATATTGATATATTTTCAGGCATAGGCCGGTGTTTTGTTTTCAGATTATGCAGATGTAACAATCAGCAGAGGCAGCTTTCATTATAAAGATACAGAGCCCCAGTCAAGCGCACTAGCCTTTGGATTCAGCGCAGGTGTTACAAGAGGAATTCTTAATTTCGGCTTTCGCTATATAACCAGTGATCCGATTTATCAATTCACCACTGATGATAACGGCGATGTATACACTTACGAACTCAGAAGACGTGTTTTAGTTTTTAGTATTTTATTTGGAATTACTTTTTAGAATAATAAAATTCCGGGACTACCATCCAGTTTTTTTTATAATTTAGATGGATATGTGAATTCCAGTATTTTTGGTTCTACGAGTCTTTGAAAATCTTTAAAACCCATTTTTATCAGGTTATTGTGATTGCATGCGTTGAAAGCTATTTCATAATCTTCAGCAAGACTTTTTGAGACATAAACTTCCATATTATAAAGATTTCCAAATGGAGGCATTGCCCCGACCTCACAATCAGGGAATTGGTTTTTAAATTCCTGTTCGTAAGCAAGCCTGACTTCGTTTGCGCCAATGGCTCTTTTTAATGCTGCAAATTTAATTTTATAAGAAGCCGGCAATACAGCCATTAGTAATTTACCATCAGCTTTAATTAAAACTGTCTTTGCCAGAGATTTGCCCGGTATGTGAACTGATGCCGCAATCTCCTGGGAAGTGTACGCGGGTGAGTGAGTCATGGTCAAATACTTAACCCGGTTGCTGTCCAGGTAATAAGTTAATTTATTCGGTAACATTTTATCCCCCACAGATAATTACTGAAATTAAATTTCCTTTGTTAGTTCAATAAATTTTTTATAAGGAATCGCCATCAGGCTTTCTGCCTGGAATGCCCCGTTTGAAAGACTAATCATAGAAACTTTTGCTGCCGTTTCCTCGTCTGGTGCCTCGTAGATATCGAGAAAATCATATTTGCCAAGTAATGCATAATGTTCCAGAAACTTCACATCCGGACACTTCTTTTTCACCTGGAACAGCCAGTCCCGCCCGACTTCTCCCCTGTTCTTAAGCTGCTTCATTATTTCCGGAGTTAATTTTGTAAGAAGTATAAATGTTTTCATGGCTTCCCCTGTTTGTATGGTTTGAATGAATTTCCATACATCTTAAGCCTGAAATTTTGGAAGAAGAGGTTTAAGGTGCCTACAATTATACAGGTAATATATATTTCATTAGGATAAAGTCAATTGAAATCATTCAATATTTTAGTGTAGATATATAACCTGTTATTAAGAAAGGAACTTACGGATGTTTCCCGGTTGGACTAAATTCATATTCGTCAAGTTCAACACCGTTGTTTTCAGCGTATCTTCCTATTGATGAACCGTGAGCAAATAAAACTAAAATTGTAATGTCATCCTCAAATTTTTGCGAAAGCAAAGCGATAAATCCATCTGTAAAAACCCAGTAATACGAAGGGCCCAAATAGCTTCCATAATCATTTTCTTTTATCCAGATTTTATCCGCGTTGTATAACGGGCCAGATCTGTATTCCGGTTTACCGAATTGATCGCTTAAATATTTCAATAAATGCAACAACTCATCTATAAATGAATCATCAGGTTTTATAATATAAGCGCCTTCGGCAAGTTTATTTTTTTTGAAAGTGTAGTCGACACGAGAATTAATTCCGGCTATTTCATCTTTATAGGAAATAGTTTCCACTCCAAAACCGATGAATTTCTGAAGGTAAAATGAAGACTCATTTTCTTTTACTTTTTCAATTGAACTATCCCAGGAAATATTTCTGAAATCAGGCAAAGAGGATGTAGAATCCTGAAGTGATGCGGCAAAATTATTCTCACAAAAAAAAAGAAAAACTATTACAGAATAAATTATTACTTTCATATTAAAGTAACTCTAATTAAGAGTTCTGTAAATTATTAAAACACTATCCCAAACGAAGCGGAAATTTCAGGACTACTGTAATTCTTTTCGAATCCAACACGCTCTTTAAAATCTGTTACAAAGTAATAACCTCCTCTAATTCCAAGCATAAATAATCTGCTGAGGCTAACATCAATTCCCGCTCCTAAAAAACTTCCGAATGCTGTTTCGGAAATTGATTGTGTTGTTACACTGCTGTTTATTATTACATTAGTCGCATTGCCTAAAACAGGCCCGGCAAGCGCGGTAATATATGTCGTTACTTTATTCGAATTATTTACTTCAAATGGTTCATATTTTACCCCGAATAAAAAAGGTATTATTGTAGCTGATTGAGTCTTAACCGAACCGGCACTAACTAAAACGTCCGCGCTTACATTTAATAAACCGGAAAATACGGTTAGTCCTAAATCATTATTTAACCATCTTGTATATGAAACAGCACCCAGTAAGCCTTTGTTGCCGCTTTTTACAGCGACTCCTCTAATACTAAAATTATTTTCAGAAGTGAACTTAGTCATAAGCCCTATTCTTATTTCGATATTGTTTTCAGTTCTGAGTTTGCTGGAATTATTTTGTGCTTCATCGGTGGAAATTTGAGCAGTGGCAGTGTAGAAAAATAGGAGAAGAAGCGTTACTATTAAATTACCTTTTAACATAATGCCCCCTTTATATTAGGGATTCACCCGAAAGGCAAATCCCATCATTAATGTAATTTTACATAACCAGAGCCATAATAGCTTTTTGAACGTGCAGCCTGTTTTCTGCTTCATCAAATATTACAGAGTTAGCTGAATCAGCCACTTCGTTTACCACTTCATCTCCACGGTGAGCTGGCAGGCAATGCATGAATAAATAATCGTCCTTTGCATTTTTCACCAACCCAGGATTAACCTGGTATTCGGCAAATTTCTTTTTCCTTTCATCTGATTCCTTTTCCTGGCCCATGCTTGCCCAGACATCTGTATAAATAATATCAGCATTCTTTACAGCGTCAACCGGATTATCCAGTATTTCAATTTTACTTCCCATATACTTGGCGTTTGCCTCTGAATTTTTCACGATTTCAGAATCCGGCTTGTAGCCTGACGGAGAAGCGATGGTGATATCCATTCCAACTTTTGAACAACCGTGCAGGAGACTGTGAGCCATATTATTTCCGTCACCTACATAGGCGAGTTTTAATCCGCAAAGTTCTCTTTTCTTTTCCAGAATTGTGAAAAGATCAGTCAATACCTGGCATGGGTGCAACAAATCAGTAAGTCCGTTTATAATAGGAATACTTCCATATTTTGCAAGATCAACTACATCCTGGTGATCAAAAGTTCTGATCATAATTCCGCTTAAATATCTCGATAATACTTTTGCGGTATCTGAAATATTTTCACTCTTTTTTAACTGGAGATCATTCTGGTTAAAATAAAGTCCGATTCCACCAAGCTGGTAAATTCCAACTTCAAAAGATATTCTTGTTCTTGTTGAAGGTTTGGCAAAAATCATTCCCAGTGTTTTACCTTCCAGTACCCTGTGTGGCTGGCCTGTAATCACTTTTTCTTTCAGATTTTTACTAAGCTCAAATATCTGGTAAATTTCTTCCAGTGACAGATCATTAATTGAAATTAAACTTTTTCCTTTCATATTTACTGACATATGTTTTCCCTTATTTTTCAGTTTATAATAATTCTGGTTCCACTTTTCGGATCATTTAATTTTGCAGAATCCGTAATAATAGTTTCTTTGCCTCCGCGTTTTAAAAATCCTATTGCAGCTTTAATTTTGGGTTTCATACTTCCCTCACCAAACTCTCCAGCCTCCAGGTATTTTTCTGCTTCGTCAATTGTAATTGTATCGAGTGCCTTTTGTCCCGGCTTATTAAAATTAATATATACCTTGGAGACATCGGTAAGCATATAAAAAGCATCTGCCCCGATCTCAGATGCAAGCAATGCTGAAGCTGAATCTTTATCAATTACCGCTTCAATACCCTGCAACAATTTATTTTCATCCCTGTAAACCGGTATACCCCCTCCGCCGCTGGCAATTACTATGTTTCCTTTTGCAACCAGGCTCTTTATTGTTTTTTTATTTAGAATATCCAGCGGATAAGGTGAAGCAACAACTCTTCGCCAGCCGCGTTTTCCCGCATCTTCTTTAAAAATCCAATTGTGATTTCTCATCAACAATTCCGCTTCTTCTTTCAGGAAGAATGCACCAACAGGTTTGGTCGGAGTTTGAAAAGCGGGGTCATCTTTGTCAACAAGCACCTGAGTAACAACTGTTACAACATTTTTCCTGATCTTATTCTCCGTCAGAACATTTCGCATTTCCCGTTCAACCATGTAACCAATTCCACCCTGCGAATCAGCAACACAAATATCGAGAGGCATTTTAGGAATTTTATAAATTTTATATCCCGCATCATTGCGTAAAAAAATATTCCCTACCTGCGGCCCGTTGCCGTGTGTAATTACAAGGTTGTAATCATTTTTTAATAAACTTACCAGATTCTCACAACTATCGTGTGAGTTTTTATCCTGTTGCTGAATTGTACCAATTTCGCTCTCTCTTAAAAGAGCATTTCCACCAAGAGCGACTACTGCAAGTTTTTTCATAATTTCCCGATAAAGTCTGTAATTTATTTTCCGTCAATAATAAAAAAATGGGAAGTAAAAATGATGATATGTTTAGCAATTCGTTAAATTTCTCCATTTTTCCCACGGTGAAGAATCAATATTGTTTAAATCTCCGACTTTAAATCTACTGACATTTACCCTCAAAATAAATCAAAAAAGTATATTCTGAATTATGCCTGTTATAATTAGGGCTATTTTTATATCTTCATTCATAAGAAAAAGCCATTTTACTTTAATATATGAAAAACAAAACAGACCTGAACGATTGGCTACAGCCTGAAAATATGATCCGTCTATACTCAAGAGGCGCTTTCCCTATGGCTGATGAAATTACCGGTGAGATAAACTGGTATCTACCTGAAATTCGTACTATAATTCCCCTCAATAATTACAATTTCCCACGTTCATTAAGAAAATCAATAAAAGAACAGAATTTTGAATTTCGTTGTGATTATAATTTCCTGCCTGTCGTAAATGCTTGTGCCAACAGGGAAAAAACCTGGATATCCAACAAACTTATTTCATCATATTTAAAATTGCAGGAACTTGGACACATCCACACAGTTGAGACCTGGCAGGATGGTGAACTTGTAGGCGGGCTTTACGGAATTTCTTACGCGGGAGCATTTTTTGGTGAATCTATGTTTTCAAAAGTTTCGCAGGCATCAAAAGCTGCACTAATAAAGTTGATAGAACATTTAAATGAAAAGAATTTTGTTATGCTGGATGTCCAATACATAACTCCGCACCTGGAAATGTTTGGCTCTGTTGAAATTTCATTTGAAAAATATAACCAGCTTTTACAGTTAGCTTATTCGAGGGAATGTATATTTTAATTGAAGTTATACTTTGCCGGCAGAGAAAAATCCCTCCCTTTTAGAGAGGGATTCAGGGAAAGTTTTTTATTTCACAAGTATTATTTCTTTCTGCGGATTTGATATAAATTTGCAACCGTTTTTCGTGATCACGACCATTTCTTCTAATGTTGAAACACCGTAACCTTTAACAGGCAATCTAGGTTCAATAGTAAATACCTGGTTTTCTTCAACTTTCATGTAGGGAGTTTGTCCGTACCTTTCCCATCGCGGCAGTAATCCGCAGCCACCGTCGTGAACTTTTCTGCCAACCTGGTGTCCGAGACCGTGTGCGAATTCCTCGTAACCTTTTCCAGTTATATAATTGCGTGCAATATCATCAATATCACAACCAGCAACTCCCGGCTTAAGTGCATCAGCAACTTTTTGAATTGCATCTCTGATTATTTCAAATCCTTTTTGAACATCGGCAGGTGCTTTATCTTCCCCTTCCTTCAAAACATACCAGGTTCTCTGTAAATCGGAACAATAATCTTTGTACTTAATTCCGAAATCCATATTTACCATGTGCCCTCTTTCAACTTTCCTGTCAGTTGATCCGGAATGTGGACCGTGCGGATCTGGTCCCGTAAAAACGGCAGGACAATGATCTTCTTCCCAGGCAAGTTCAAAACCTTTTGCTTTAGCTGATGCCTTTACAAAATCTGAGATCTCATTTTCACTTACTCCCGGTCTGATAAAATTAGTAACTCCATCAAAAATTATCAGGGTTTCTTTTATCGCTTCCTTTATTATTTCAAGTTCGGTTGTAGATTTCCTTCCTTTCAACGCTGAAATAATTTCCTCTGCCGAAACAAGTTTATTTTCAAAACCTGTTCCTTTAAGATGTTCAACCAGGTTTAGATAAAGCCCGTGAGTCAGTCCGTCGGAAAGAACGGAACTTTGAGAATAATTAATTGCAATTGATTTGGGATTTTTTTTCTCCAGATATTCCCTTAATGGTTCTCTCACAGATTTCAGGTAACCAATTACATTTTTGAATCCACTAATATTTTCAAAGTTTTCCTGTTCCATTGAACCAACAACAGCAGTTGTTTCTCCGTCTTTATTGATAATAAAAGCAGATTCCCAGGTGCTGTTTCTTCCCAAAATAATTTCAAGTACAGGATCGGTTATGATTGAACTTTCTCTCACAAAAGTCATCCACATATCTATGTTTTTTTCATTCAGAATTTTTACTGCCTGGTCTATTTTTTCCTGCATAATTTTCTGATTCATATTATTTCCTCCATAAAATTCCGGAAATTGACAAAACTAAATTATAATTTATCAAATAACGTTAAAACTTACCAGAAAGCCGGAATTCCCGGACACAATTATGCAAAAAATTCGCCATAAGCGGTTAGTTTTTCATTAAAAAATCGCTAATTTTCATGCAGCAAAAACGGAGATTTTTGAATTTATCTCAGCGATTAAATTTTCATGAATTATCACAACATATTTTCCGCGAATAAAACATCACAAATCTCAATTTTAATTAAGGGGAAATCACTTAAAAACATTTAATGTTAAGAGGTTATTATTATGTCCGACTATACACAAAAGCTGGTGGCAAGAGTAAAAATGCAGAATCAGAACGAACCAGAATTCCACCAGGCAGTTGAAGAGGTTGTTGAGTCATTTGACTTAGTTCTTGAGAGACACCCGGAATATAGATCATCAAAAATTTTAGAAAGAATGGTAGAACCTGAAAGAGTAATTATTTTCAGAGTTCCATGGATGGACGATCAGGGAGAAATTCACATCAATCGTGGTTACAGAATTGAAATGAACAGCGCAATTGGTCCGTACAAAGGCGGATTAAGATTTCACCCATCAGTGACAATAGGAATATTAAAATTTTTAGCTTTCGAGCAGGTATTTAAAAACAGTTTAACTACTCTGCCTATGGGCGGCGGTAAAGGCGGATCTGATTTTGATCCCAAAGGAAAAAGTGATAACGAAGTTATGAGATTCTGCCAGAGTTTTATGACAGAATTATTCAGACACATTGGTCCAAATACAGACGTTCCTGCCGGTGATATCGGTGTGGGCGGTAGAGAGATTGGCTACTTGTTTGGTCAGTATAAAAGATTAAGAAACGAATTTACAGGTGTTCTTACCGGTAAAGGATTACATTGGGGCGGCTCACTTATCAGGCCGGAAGCAACCGGATACGGAGCAGTTTATTTTGCTCATGAAATGTTGAAAACAAAAGGACACGATATTGAAGGTAAAACTTTTGCAGTTTCCGGTTTCGGAAATGTTGCATGGGGCGCCGTTCAGAAAATTACTCAGCTCGGCGGAAAAGTTGTTACTATTTCTGGTCCCGATGGTTTTGTTTATGACAAAGACGGTATATCAGGTGAAAAGATCGATTATATGTTGAAGCTCCGTGCAAGTGCTAATGACAGAGTTAAAGATTTCGCCGATAAATTTAAGGTTGAATTTTTCGAAGGTAAAAAACCCTGGGGAGTCAAAGTTGACGTTGCTATGCCTTGCGCAACTCAAAATGAAATTGACGGAAATGATGCAAAAGAACTCGTTAAAAACGGTTGTAATTGTGTTTGCGAAGGAGCAAATATGCCAACAACTATCGAGGGCTATAAAGTATTCACCGCGTCAAATATTCTTTACGCACCGGGCAAGGCCTCAAATGCAGGTGGTGTAGCTACTTCCGGACTCGAAATGTCACAGAATAGCATGCGCCTCCCATGGTCAAGAGAAGAAGTTGATAGAAGATTACATGAAATAATGAAAAGAATTCACGATACCTGCGTTACAACCGCCGAGAAATATGGAACACCGGGTAACTATGTTAATGGAGCTAATATTGCAGGCTTCCTTAAAGTTGCTGATGCAATGTTAGATCAGGGTCTGGTATAATTTATTTTATTTCAGGCAAATTTATTTTATTTTGTTCATTGAAAAGCGAAATTTCCTTAGCAGGTTATTTCGCTTTGTTTTTTCTAAAAGCCGGATAATATATTTTGAATAATAAAGTTTCCAGTTCGTATAAAATGGATGAGAACCGACAGATTGAACTCGATGAATTTTTCGGGAACAGAATAAAAAAATTCCAGAGATTAATGCACTTCAAAATCAGGGAAATCCTCTTGGTATCAAGTATATACGATAACTATTTATTTGAAGAAGACGGAAGATTATATGAACTAATCAGACAGGAATATCAGAATTTAAATCTCAGTCACTCACCGGAGATAACACACGTAACCAGCGGTAAAGAAGCAATAGAACTACTTACAAATGAAGATAATTTTGATCTTATAATAACAACCCTTCACATTGAGGACATACACGTAATAAGATTTGCACAGATGGTTCGTGAAGCAGGAATAAATACTCCCATTATTTTGCTTGCCTATGATAACAGGGAAAGGAAAGAACTTGTAACACATTACGACACTTCAATTTTTGAGCGGATATTTATCTGGCAGGGTGATTATCACCTTTTAATTGGTATCATAAAATATATAGAAGACAGGCTGAATGTTGAAGATGATACAAAGACAGCGGGCGTCCAAACAATTATACTTGTAGAAGATAATGTAAAATTTTATTCTTCGTATCTCCCTCTTATTTATACTGAAATATTTAAACAATCCCAGAGACTGATATCCGAAGGAGTAAATTTAACTCACCGATTTTTGAGAATGCGCGCTCGTCCGAAAATTTTACTATGTACTACCTATGAAGAAGCCTGGGACTATTTTGATAAATATGAAGAATATATTCTTGGTTTAATTCTCGATATAAATTTTAAGCACAACGGTGAGAAAGATCCGGAAGCCGGAATAAAATTTGCCAGAGATGTAAAAGCCCGCCACAAAGATATTCCAATTCTTCTGCAATCTAGCAATCCTGATTTTCTGGCGAAAGCCTACGAAGCAGGGGCTTCATTTCTCCTGAAAGGTTCTCCTACTTTATTACACGATCTGCGCGATTTTATGATGAATAACTTTGGCTTTGGTGATTTTGTTTTCTTAATGCCGGATGGATCGGAAGTTGGAAGGGCGAGAAACCTAAAAGAAATGGTTGAGCTCCTGCAAACTGTGCCTGAAGAAAGTATATTATATCACGGTGAGGGAAATCATTTTTCAAAATGGCTGAAGGCAAGAACTGAATTCTGGCTTGCACATAAATTGCGCCCAAGAGAAGTTTCGGAATTTGATTCTATTGTAGAATTAAGATCACTTATTATAGGCTCAATTAAAGAGTATATAGACGCAAGGCAAAGGGGTGTAATTACAGACTTTGATAAGGAAAATTTTGACCCGAACAATAGTTTTGCCCGGATTGGATGGGGTTCGCTTGGAGGGAAAGCGCGCGGACTCGGATTTATCAATACGCTGATTATGAACTACCATATGCGGAATAAGTTCAAGAATATTGAAATATTTGTCCCTTCTGCAATTGTAATTTCAACAGATGTTTTTGATTATTTCGTAGAAAAGAATGATCTGGAAAATTTTGCACTTAATGAGGATGACGACCTTAAAATTACACAAAGATTTATTGAAGCAAAGGATTTTCCGCAGGATATTACTAACAAGCTTTCAGATTTTCTGGATATAATACAGGGTCCTTTAGCTATTAGATCATCAAGTTTGCTGGAAGACTCGCAGTTTCAGCCTTTCGCAGGTGTTTATGAAACCTATATGATTCCAAACAGCAACCCCAAAAAAAATGTTAGATTAAAAGAATTACTTCAGTGTATTAAAAGTGTTTACTCTTCAACCTTCCACAGAAAAGCCAAAGATTATATGAAGGCGACTTCATACAGGCTGGAAGAAGAAAAAATGGCCGTCATAATTCAGAGGCTAATTGGCTCAGAAAAAAACGGAAGATTTTATCCTGATTTTGCCGGTGTTGCAAAGTCTTTCAACTTTTATCCTGTCCCGCCGCAAAAAGCTACTGATGGAATTTCACAGGTTGCTTTAGGCCTTGGAAAAACTGTTGTTGAAGGTGGTAATACAGTTAGATTTTGTCCGAAATATCCCAAACATTTATTACAATTCTTTTCTACGAAAGAAACTATTAAAAATGCACAGCAGGATTTTTTCGCGCTTGATATAAAAGACCATCTTGAACCCAAGATAAAAGATGTGGACGATGTTCTTGTTAAAAAATATGATCTGCATAAAGCAGAAGAAGACAATACATTGTATTCTGTAGGCTCTACTTATTCTCCGGAAAATGAAGCTGTTTATGATGGTATTTCAAGAGATGGAATGCGGGTAGTAACATTTGCACCTGTTTTGAAACACAATATTTTTCCCTTACCGGAAATTCTTGATATGCTTCTCGAAATAGGAACCTGGGGAATGGGAACTCCTGTGGAAATTGAATTTGCCGTAAACCTGGATGTGCCAAAGAATAAACCCAAAGAATTTGCGATGTTGCAAATGAGACCACTTGTAATTCACAGGGAAAGCGAAGAACTTAATATTGAAGAAGAAGCGCAGGATAAAATAATCTGCCAAAGTACGCAGGTCCTTGGCAATGGAGTCATTAACGATATTCACGATATTGTATTTGTTGATATTAATAAATTTGAGCGTTCAAAGAGTAAAGAAGTCGCACAGGAAGTCAGCTCGATTAATTCAAAACTGCTGAAGGAAAAACGACAATATATTTTAGTTGGAATGGGCCGCTGGGGGTCACTTGATCCCTGGCTCGGAATTCCTGTTACCTGGGATCAGATTTCCGGAGCTATTACAATTGTTGAAGGCGGCTTTAAGGATTTAAATGTAACTCCATCTCAGGGTTCTCACTTTTTCCAAAATATTACATCTTTTAGAATTGGCTATTTTACTGTTAATACATTTACTCAAAACGGATTCATAAACTGGGACTGGCTTCTTGAGCAAAAACCAGCAAATGAAACAACTTATGTAAAACATTTGTATTTTAAAAGGCCGCTAACAGTAAAAATTAGCGGGCATCAAAATAAGGGGATCATACTAAAACCCGGCAATTAATCTTAGAAATTTAGGGAAGAATTTTTACTACAGACAAGCGTAAAATATTCTTACTCATCCAGCGCTTAATTCTATATACAATTATACAATACATATAAACTCAAGGAGGCAGTCATGTCGAGCTACGTTTCTGATTTATTAGCGGAAGTGAAAGCTAAGAACCCTGCTGAACCTGAATTCCACCAGGCAGTAGAAGAGGTTGCTGAATCTCTATCTCTTGTGTTCGAAAAGCATCCTGAGTACCGCGCAGCAAAAGTTCTGGAGCGCATTATTGAACCGGAAAGAGTAATCACTTTCCGCGTGCCATGGGTTGACGAACAGGGAGAAATAAACATCAATCGCGGATTCAGAATAGAAATGAACAGCGCAATAGGGCCTTATAAAGGGGGCTTACGTTTTCACCCATCTGTAAATCTTGGAATATTAAAATTCCTCGCATTCGAACAAGTATTTAAAAACAGCCTTACAACTTTGCCAATGGGCGGTGGAAAAGGTGGATCTGATTTTGATCCTAAAGGCAAAAGTGATCTGAAAATAATGCGCTTCTGCCAGGCATTTATGGGTGAACTCTTCAGACATATTGGCCCTAATACAGATGTGCCTGCAGGCGACATAGGGGTTGGTGGAAGAGAAATCGGATATTTATTCGGACAGTATAAAAAACTTAGAAACGAATTTACAGGTGTTTTGACAGGTAAAGGATTAAACTGGGGGGGCTCTCTGATCAGACCGGAGGCGACAGGATATGGAGCTGTTTATTTTGCAGCAGAAATGCTTAGCACAAGAAATGAAACTCTTGAAGGAAAAGTGTGCCTCGTTTCTGGTAGTGGAAATGTTGCACAATACACAGTTGAAAAAATTCTAAGTCTCGGTGGTAAAGTTGTTACTTTATCTGATTCAAACGGATATATCTATGATGAAGAGGGAATCGATACAGAAAAACTCCACTTCGTTATGGAATTGAAAAATGTTCGTCGCGGAAGAATGAAAGAATATGTTGCAAAATATAAAAATGCAGTTTATACAGAAATAAATCCAAAAGACGATTTCAACCCCCTTTGGAATCATAAAGCACAATGCGCATTCCCGAGTGCAACACAAAATGAAATTAACGGGAAAGATGCACAGAACCTGTTAAAGAATGGCGTTTATGTTGTAAGTGAGGGAGCAAACATGCCTACAACATTAGATGGAGTAAAATTATTCCTCGATAAGAAAATTCTTTACGGTCCGGGAAAAGCTGCAAATGCAGGTGGTGTTGCTGTATCAGGACTGGAAATGACACAAAACAGCATGCGTCTGCCATGGACAAGAGAAGAAGTTGATGAAAGACTTAGAATGATAATGAAAGACATTCATCAAACTTGTGTAACTATGGCTGATAGATTCGGCACACCGGGCAATTATGTTAATGGTGCTAATATAGGTGGCTTCCTGAAAGTTGCTGATGCAATGATGGATCAGGGTGTTGTATAGATTTATTTATTAAATTACAAAAGCCGGGGGTTATGGTTTATAAACTTTAATCATAGCTCCTGGCTAAATTTAATTCATTAAAATCTACAGGAAAAAATGCCTGATCACGATGGACCAATAAAAACTAATACTGATAACTATTGGGTTGAGCACGGTTACGGTACCAGGTTCCAGGGTTTTCAGAATTTAATGCGCTTGCGTGTTCGGGATATCCTGCTGGTCTCAAGCCTTTACGATCTTTACCTTTTTGAAGAAGATGGAAGACTATACGAACTTATCAGGAATGAATACCAGGGATTAAATCTCAGTCATTCCCCCGAACTTACAAGAGTTTCCAGCGGAAAAGATGCAATTGCACTTGCCAAAGAAGAGAAAAGATTCGATCTGATAATTACAACTCTTCACATAGAAGATATGCACCCGATAAATTTTGCTACAATGGTTAAAGAATCGGGATTAAATATTCCAGTCGTTTTACTGGCCCACGATAATAAAGAATTTAAATACCTGCTGCTAAAACCTGAAATTTCTGCATTCGATAAAATATTTATCTGGCAGGGCGATTTCAGAATAATTATAGCAATAGTTAAATATCTCGAAGACAAAATGAATATCGATCACGACAGCAGGATCGTCGGTGTTCAAAATATAATTTTTATTGAAGACAATGTAAAATATTATTCTTCATTCCTTCCTGTAATTTATACCGAAATTTTAAACCAATCACAGAGATTAATTTCCGAGGGAATAAATTTAACACATAGATTTTTAAGAATGCGGGCCAGACCTAAAATACTACTTTGCACAAACTATGAAGAAGCCTGGAATTATTATCAAAAGTATAAGGACCTTGTACTCGGTGTAATTTCTGATATAGATTTTCCTAAAAATGGCAAACAAAATAAAACAGCAGGATTAGAAATTGCAAAAGAAATTAAAAAGGAACATCCGGATATTCCCGTTTTGCTGGCTTCAAATAATTCCGATCATTCGGATGAAGCAAAGAAAATCGGAGTTTCTTTCGTATTAAAGGATTCCAGTCTTTTATTTAACGACCTCCGTCAATTTATGATTCAGAATTTCAGCTTTGGTGATTTTATTTTCAGGACGCCGGAAGGCATTGAAGTTGGTCGCGCCCATAATCTTAAAACACTTGAAGAACAATTAAAAGTTGTTCCCGAAAATAGTTTGAATTATCACGGTGAAAAAAATCATTTTTCAAACTGGCTGAAAGCAAGGACAGAATTCTGGCTTGCTCATCAATTAAGGCCGCGTAAGGTTTCTGATTACGATTCAGTTGAAGAACTTAGACGGGATCTCATCAATTCTCTCCATAATTACAGAAATCTCAGGCAGAGAGGAATAATTGCGGATTTTGTTAAAGAATCATTTGATCCGCATAGCAGCTTCGCACGTATCGGCGGTGGGTCACTTGGCGGTAAAGCGCGAGGACTCGGTTTTGTAAATACGCTTATTAATAATTATAATGTCCGTGACCAGTTTAAAGGTGTACAAATATCAGTTCCTTCTGCAGTAGTACTTGGCACAAATGTTTTCGATCAATTCCTTGAAGAAAATAACCTCAGAAAATTTGCTTTAAGTTGCGATGATGATGAAGAAATTACACGCCGGTTTTTAGAAGCAGAAAGATTTCCAGAAGATATTCTTGGGGAACTCGCTGCGTTCCTTGATATTATTCACTCTCCTCTCGCAGTTCGATCATCCAGTCTGCTCGAAGATTCGCAGTATCATCCATTCGCCGGTGTTTATGAAACCTATATGATCCCGAATAACCACCCGAATCCGCTTATAAAATTAAATGATCTTCTTAATACAATTAAAAGAGTGTACGCTTCAACTTTTTATCATGGTTCTAAGAACTACATAAAAGTTACAAACTACCGCCTTGAAGAAGAAAAGATGGCAGTCATAATTCAAAAGATGATTGGTGCAAAACATGACCATAAATTTTACCCTGAATTTTCGGGTGTGGCAAAATCTTTTAATTTTTACCCGATGTCTCCGCAAAAACCAACGGATGGAATCGTTTCAGTTGCTCTTGGCCTAGGTAAAACCGTAGTTGACGGTGGCAACACAGTAAGATTTTGTCCGAAGTATCCGACAGATTTAATTCAATTCTATTCAACGACAGAATCACTCGACAGCAGTCAGAAAGATTTTTATGCTTTAAATCTTGATGGAAATTCAAACTTTGGATTTGTCACATACGATATGCTCACAGAAAAGTTTGGTTTGAATGTCGCTGAAAAAGAAGGAACGTTAAATTTAATCGGAGCAACATATTCCCCTGAAAATGATTCAATTTCAGATGGAATTTCCCGGCCGGGAATCAGGATTGTAACATTCGGACCGATTTTAAAACATAAGCTTTTTCCATTGCCCGAAATTATTGAACTTCTTCTTGACATGGGCACCTGGGGAATGGGTACGCCGATTGAAATTGAGTTTGCCGTGAATATGTCAGTAAACAAAGATGAACCAATCCAATTTGGATTACTGCAAATGAGGCCGCTGGTAATTAACCGTGAACACGAGGAGATTACTATAGATAAGTTTGAGCCAGAAAAATTATTGTGCTACAGTGAACAGATTCTTGGTGATGGTATTATGAATAATATTTACGATATCATATATGTTGATTATCATTTATATGACAGAGCAAAGAGCAGAGATGTTGCAAAAGAAGTTAGTATGTTCAATAGCAAACTAATGGATGAAAACAGGCCTTACCTTTTAATAGGAGTTGGAAGATGGGGTTCGCTCGATCCGTGGCTGGGAATTCCGGTAACGTGGGAACAAATTTCCGGCGCTCATACAATCATTGAATCGGGATTTAAAGACTTTGCAGTTGAACCTTCGCAGGGCTCGCATTTCTTTCAGAATTTAACTTCATTTATGATAGGTTATTTTCACGTAAACAGCCATAAACACCAAGGACTGGTTGACTGGGATTGGTTATTGAAACAGAAGCCGGTTGAATCAAAAGTATTTACTAAACATCTTCGTTTTAAATCGCCAATAGTGATTAAAATGAGCGGCTATCAAAATAAAGGGGTCATTTATAAACCGGAGGAATAAATTGGAAACCGGGAAATCTACGGAGCAATCTGAATCTTTAGAATTTTGTCCACATTGTGGGCACGCATTAAGTCCCTGGCAACAGGTACTCTTGCGGGTAGATCGCGCCTTGACCTGCAAGAATTGCTGGTACAGGATAATTCTTGATGTTCCAGTAAAGGACGAGACGGAGAGTGACACTTCCGAAGAAAAAATTAAGCCTAAAGGATAAAAAATGGAATCATACAATTCATTCAATGTAGCAAAGCAGCAGATAATTGAAGCAGCAAAAATTTTAAATCTGGACAATGCAACAACTGAATTGCTTAGTCAACCACAAAGAGAATTTAATTTTACACTTCACGTCAGAATGGATGATGGCAAGGTTAAAATTTTCCAGGGCTACAGAATCCAGTATAATTTTGCCCGCGGACCAGCAAAAGGTGGAATCCGATTTCATCCCGATGAAACTGTTGATACTATCAGGGCCCTTGGCTGCTGGATGACCTGGAAAACTGCGGTGGTTGATCTTCCTCTCGGTGGTGGTAAAGGCGGTGTTTGCTGCGATCCCAAGAATATGTCGGAAAGAGAGCTTGAAAATCTTTCGCGTGAATACATACGCGCGATAGCTCCGCTTATCGGCGCCAATAAAGATATACCAGCACCCGATGTTTATACAAACCCGCAGACAATGTCATGGATGATGGATGAATTTGAAACTATTATGAACAGGCACGAACCCGGGGTACTTACAGACAAGCCCCAGCAGATAGGGGGAACTGAAGGGCGGCGCGATGCAACTGCACGCGGAGGAGTTTATACTGTTCGTGAAGCCTGTAACCTGTTTGGATATGATCCGACAAAAACATTTGCTATACAGGGATTCGGCAATGCTGGCCAGAGAGCTGCTCTTCTGCATCACGAAATTCTGGGAGGAGGAAAGCTTGTTGCTGTTAGTGATTCACGGGGAGCTATTTATAACTCTGATGGATTTAATTCGAAAGAGCTTGTCTCTCATAAATTGAAAACCGGTTCTGTGCTCGGGTTCCCGGGCGCGAAACAAATTCCGCACGAACAGCTGCTTGAACTGGAAGTTGAAATCCTCTACCCTGCGGCACTTGAAAACGCGATAACTTCTGCAAACGCACCTAATATAAAAGCTAGGGTAATTTGTGAACTTGCTAACGGACCCACAACCCCTGAAGCTGATATTATTTTAAATAAAAAAGGTATTCACGTTATTCCCGATATACTTGCCAGTGCAGGCGGCGTAACTGTATCATATTTCGAAATGGTACAGGATAATTATTCATATTTCTGGGATGAACCGCTGGTTCACAAAAGACTCGATGATAAACTCACCCGGGCTTACCATACTGTAATGGAGGCTGTAAAAGAAAAGAAAGTTCATCCGAGACTGGGTGCAATGGTTGTTGGTGTCGCCAGGGTTGCCGAAGCATGCAAACTGCGCGGATGGGTTTAATATTTTAGTATTATAAAAAACAGGGGTTTTATATGCTTTCAAGGTTAATTGCGGTATTTGTTTTAATAATTACTTTTACCTCCTGCCAGCCTACGGATTCGGTAGTGGGCTCGTCAAGCGATACTCAAATCAGTTCACTCACTTTTACAGTCGATACAACTTATGTTGATGTGAAGAATTCCCAGCTGGTTGCGAAAGGCAAAGTAAAAAATAACGGTAACACCACGGTTACATCGCCGTGGGATGTGGAAGTACAATTTTATACCGATAACACCTTCACCACTAAATTAGGCGGCAACTACACTCAGATTGGCGTTCCACTTTCAAACGGGCAACAGACATTCTGGACTGTTACATTTTCATCGGCTAACGTAAATGTTGTTCAGTACCCTAACTTCAATGTCAATGACATAAGAGGCATTTATAAAAATTAAGGAAATATTCCCAGCGCATAATAAGACTCCGCAATTTTATTAATTGAGGTCACAAACGCTGCGGTTCTTAAATCGGGAATCTTTTTGTTTCCTTTCCAGGTATTTCTGATTTCATTATAGGCCGTAATCATTGTTTCTTCCAGACCGGAGTTTACGAGATCCTCTTCATCCGCACCATGAGTAATGATCTTCTTTGCCGAATCATCCAGTTTTTTACCTATAGCATTTTCAATTGAATCGACTAATGTTTGATTTATTAATTCATCATAGCTTTTTCCCATTCTACCGAACCTGACATGTGATAAATTTTTCAGCCACTCAAAATATGATACCGTGACTCCGCCAGCATTTAGATAAAGATCGGGAATAATTAATATTCCTTTTTTAAGAAGAATTTTTTCCGCTTCCGGCGTAACAGGTCCGTTGGCTGCCTCGGCAACAATCTTAGCTTTAATCTTATTCGCATTTGCTTTGTTAATCTGGTTTTCAAGGGCAGCGGGTATTAAAATATCGCAAACAAGTTCCAGTGCGTCCCCCCTGTTCTTCAGATTTTTTGAACCCGGGAATCCGAGAATTGACCCTTTCTCCTTCCTGTATTTTATAAGATTTTCAATGTTGATTCCTTTAGGGTCATAAATTGATCCTTCAAACTCGGCAATACCAATAATTTTTGCGCCTGCTTCCGAGAAAAATTTTGCAGTGTGGTATCCCACGTTTCCCAGCCCCTGCACAACAATTTTTTTACCTTCAACGCCGGGCGTAAGCCCGAGTTGTTTTAGATCGGCCTTATTTTTCAAAGCTTCGCGTACTCCGAAATATACTCCTCTTCCTGTAGCAGCGGTTCTTCCTCTTATTCCACCCTGGCTGATGGGCTTGCCGGTAACGCACGCCTGGGCATCAATAGTTCCGGGATTAAAAGTTGCATAAGTGTCTGCAATCCATGCCATTTCCCTTCCGCTGGTTCCGTAATCGGGCGCGGGCACATCAATACCGGGTCCGATAAAATTTTTCCTTATTAATTCGGCGGTGTATCTCCTTGTAATATGTTCAAGCTCAACCTCGTCGTATTCTCTCGGGTCTATGCATACTCCCCCCTTAGCCCCGCCAAACGGAACATTTACTACCGCGCACTTATAAGTCATCAGTGCGGCCAGAGCCATAACTTCGTCTCGGTTAACAGAGAGGCTGTATCTTATACCCCCTTTAACCGGTAATTTATGCTGGCTGTGTTCAACCCTGAAGGCGGTAACTACTTTAATCTTTTTATCAATTCTTACCGGAAATTTCATTTCGTAAACACTGTTGCAGTCTTTTATCTGGTCAAGCAGGCCCGGGGGATATTTGGTAAACTGCGCCGCACGGCTGAAATAACTGAGGACATCGTCGAAAAAACTGTGTTCCCTTTTAGCTTTTACGTTATTAATATTATTCGAATTCTGCATGGTACACTCCTGCTGATTCAATTGATAAATGTGTTTTAAGACTCATGCTGATTCAAGTTAAACATTAAAATCAGTTCAGGCAAGAAATTTTTCTTTTGCAGTAATTTTAATTATGGTCAGTCTGCTTTTAGGATTAAACCTTCCGGGTCAATTTCATATTTTGTCCCCAGTGGAATATTAACAACAGCTTTGCCATCAGGCATTTCTATCATTTCTGTATTTTTTCCAATTTTTAATTCAACAGGTAAATAGAATGGAAGATCATTTGGAGTTTCCCATTTTAAAGTCAAAGTATTACCAGATAATTTGGAAATAAGTTTTGGAAGTATTGGCTGCCTTAAATATACTTCGAAAAACCAATCGAGTTTCATCCCGGAATATTTCTCAGCTGTTTTTAACAGATCATCAGTTGTTGCAAACCTGCATTCAGTTCCATCTGTAACTTTTTCCATTTCAGGTTCGGGATAAGCAAACCTTCTAAGAATTGTGAAAAAATCTTCATCACCAACAAGGTAACGCAAGGTCTGTAATACCCAGGCACCTTTTGCATAAATATCCCCATCTGTGTACATCGATTGAATGTTCTTTGATTCTCTCGGAGCGACCGGGTGATTGTTTTTTATTCTTTTACCAATTTCTTTCAGATAATTAAAATATTCATCTTTACCTTTTAGCTTTTCAGCATAAAGCGGCTGCATAAACGCACACAAACCTTCGTGCAGCCAGAAGTCATTCCAGTCAAAAGCGGTTACTAGATTTCCCCACCATTCGTGCCCGAGTTCGTGATGATGCAGCCAGTCAAAACCATGCGGTCCTTTTCTAAATTGATTTCCATAGGCAATTATTGTTTGGTGCTCCATACCAAGATGCGGTGTTTCAACAACACCATATTTATTTACCCTGAAGGGATAAGGGCCTAATGTTTCTTCATAAAATCTAAGATGCTCCAAAAATTCCGGAAATATTTTTACCCCCTTATCATAATCTTCGGGCAAAACCCAGAAAGTTGCAGTTAATGTTTCTCCCGCAGTGCTAACATATTCTTTTGAAATGGTTTTGTACGGTGCTGCATTTAATGCGATTCCATAATTATTAATCGGAGTTGATACAAACCAATTATAAGTTCTCGTTTGATCTTTATTTTCAATAATGCTCAATAATTTTCCGTTTGATGCAACAACTAACGGTTCAGGAACTGTAAAATGAAGTGCAACTGAATCAGCCTCATCAGATGGATAATCTTTACACGGCCACCACAGATCGGCACCATTTAGCTGACAGGTTGTTGCAATCCACGGTGAACCGTCCACAGTTTTAGCCCACGTAAATCCACCGTCCCATGGAGGACGAGGTGCAATTCTTGGTTTTCCGTTGTATATAACTTTTACTACAACCTGATCACCAATTTGTTTTTTCTCACCCAGCTTGATCCAAATTTTGCCAATTCTTCTTTCAAATTTTACCTTGTGATATTTTTCAGCCCAGTTCATCTCTTCTATTGAATTAATTCTATAAACAGTATCTAGATCGAGTACAAACCATTCAATTGGTGAGATTACTTCTGCGTATACTGAGACATCGCCAATTATTGTGCTGTCACCCGGATTAACTTTTATTCCAATGTCATAAAATTTTACATTGTAGGCAGCCTGTTCAGTCATTAGTGGACCGCCACTGTCGTTGATCGGAGTTTGAGCCGAAATAGTTGCTATGGAAATAAAAACAGCAATAAATATATTTTTGAATTTCATAATTATAAGACTATCTGATTGAATTTTATTAACAGTAAGTAATTATCTCACTGACTGATTTCTTTTTAATATCCGGTACTTTTGCATTATCTGCGGGATGCCCTACTACAAGAATAAGATAAGGCTTTTCGTTTACCGGCCTGTCCAGTATCTCATTCAAAAAACTCATCGGGCTTGGTGTATGTGTCAGTGAAACGAGCCCTGCATTATGAATGGCAGTGATCAGCATCCCGGTTGCAATACCAACGGATTCCGAGGTGTAATAGTTTTTTACCCGCCTTCCGTCGGGAAGAATGTCATATTTTTTCGAAAATATTACAATTAAATAAGGTGCAGTTTCAAGGAACGGTTTGCTTTCATCGGTACCGAGCGGGGCGAGCGCGTCGAGCCACTCCTGCGGCGCCCTCTGGGTATAAAATATTTTCTCCTCTTCCTCTGCCGCTTCACGGATTTTTTTTTTAATCTCCCTGTTCTCCACTACTACAAACTGCCACGGTTGCATGTTAGCACCGTTAGGCGCCGTGCCCGCCGATTTCAAACAATTTTCAATAACTTCCCGCGGCACTGGTTTATCCGAAAAGTCCCTGACTGTTCTTCTTTTTTTTAGAAATTCATAAAACTCAAATGATTTTTCAACCATTTCCTTATCTGAATATTTTAAATAATTTTTGTATTCAATAAATTTTTTCTCTGACATTTGTTTCCCGTTCTTTAATAATTATTATTTGCCGGCTCTTTCAATATATTTTTTCCTTAGTTCTCTAATTCCGTTCTGCTCACCAATTATAGTCAGCTGATCCCCCTCCTGCAAAAAAGTATCGCCATGCGCAACGATTACCAGGTCACTTCTCCTGATCCAGGTTACGAGACATCCATCGGGAATTTTTATTTCGGAAAGTGACTTGTTAATAAGCGGGGCGGTCTGATCAGATCTTGTAACTATAAGTGAAAGATACCTTTCATCGTGAAGCAACGCCTCTTTAATATCCTGTTCATCTTTGGCCAGGCTCCAGTCTACTGAAAAACTTTCTTCATCTACCCTGCTCGCAATCTGGGCCAGTATCCGCAGGTGCTGCGCGGGATTGCTTTCGGGGCTGACCAGGAAGAAAACTGCATTTACTATTTCTCTTTTTTCCTGGAAATCGGTCAGTGAATTATTGAGAATTATTTCTATTCCTTTTTTACATCTGACAAGGACCATCTCGGGATTTTTAAATCCTTTCATTCTAAGGTGAGGCAAGGCGATATTGTGAGTTACAGGTGTTGCCCCGATTTTTGTCCCTTCAAGAAATTCTCTTTCCAGTTCACCGGAAGTATGCTCAACAAATTGAGAAAGCCATAACGATGCTTTTTTTACTACATATTCAAAACCAGCCGGTTCATCCAGATCAATGACAAAACTTCTTGCAACAATAAGATCGAAAGGATCTTCTTCGCGTAAACCTTTTTCTTTCAATATTCCGCGAAGCTCGCTATCCAGTCCGCCGTAGCGTGAGCGCCCCAGCCTTTCAAAAATATGATAAATTGCGCCGTTCCGAACCACTCTGTCTTTTGCGTAAAACCAGTACCAGGCGCTTCCTATAAGAACCAGGCCGACTGTAAAAACGATCGGCAGAAATCCCATTTCAATTATCAGCCAGATAGGTGCAAGTATACCAACTATCTGAAGATAAGGATACATCGGCGATTTATACCCCGGATCGTAGGAGTCAATTCTGCTTTCCCTCATAATAATTACGGCGAGTGATACAAATCCGAACATAAGTAATTGAAAAGCGCTCGCGAGTTTTGCAATTTTAGCCGGGTCAAAAATCAAAAGTATAAATATTATTATCGACACGGTAAGTATTATCGCGATAAAAGGAGTTCCATGCGTTCCTATCTTTTGAAATAATCTTGGCAGCATATGATCGCGGCTCATTGCAAGGGGATAACGGGATGCACTTAATGTACCCGCGTTTGCAACCGAGAGAAAAGCCATCAGCGCCGCTATTGTTACAAAGACAGTACCTGCTCTCCCGAAAATTATTTCAGCCGCCGTGGCAACAGGGGTCAGATCACCCGCCAGTTTTTCGATTGGAATTACACCAACCATAACACTTGTTCCGAGAATATAAACGACAAATGCCGAACCCAGCGCAAGGAAAATTCCTCTTGGAATTGTTTTCTCCGGGTTTTTTATTTCCTCCGAAAGGCTTGCTACTTTTGTCACCCCAACATAACTGATATAAACCAGCCCGGCAGTTGAAAAAATTGATTTCAGATCATTCGTAAAAATATCTTTAAAGTGAACGGTTTGAATGGAGCCTAATCCCCCACCTATAAAGACTACAAGAATTGTGAGCAAACAGGCAACCAAGATTATCTGAAATTTCCCGCTTTTTTTTGTTCCGAATAAATTCAACATCCCGATTGCAATTGCAAAAACTATGGCAATAGAAATTATCGGCAGGCCGGGAAAAAATAAATCAAGGTAGGCCCCCATCCCGATTAAAGCGAAAGCAACCTTTAAAATTAAAGCCAGCCAGGTTCCGATGCCGCCGACAGTGCCGAACAAAGGCCCGAGCGAGCGGTCGAGGAAATAATAAACTCCGCCGGCTCTCGGCATTGCGGTTGCCAGTTCGGCAACACTGAACATCGCGGGAACAAGCGGGATAGCGGCAATAATATAAGAAAAGATCATCGCCGTTCCTGCCTGCCCTGCGGCAATTCCGGGGAGCAGGAAGAATCCTGCACTCAAGGTTGTGCCCGTAGCAATCGCATAAACATCAAGAAGACGTAGTTCTTTCTTTAGTCTTTTAGATTTTTTCAGCTCCGGCATAACCCCCGCCTGAATTTGTGTAAGGATTAAATATTTACTGGTAATATGCAAAAATTTTTATTAAGAAGTCCTTTAATTAATGAGCCTTATGATTCTATTCTGACCTTTTTCTTCGTTATTCAGAAAAACCCGGCTTGACAAATAAAGCCGGGGAACTTATTTTTATTTTCGACTGTTTAAGTAATTTAGTCGAAAATGAGGCGAGGAATAAGATATGACAACAGAGAAATTAAAGGACAAAGAGTGCGCCATTTTAAAGGCCGCGAGGCAAAGATTCGCTCACTATGGTTATTCAAAAGTAACTATGGATGAGATAGCGGCGGATGTGGAAATGGGCAAGGCATCGCTCTACTATTACTTCCCTACCAAGGAAAATCTTTTCCAGGAGGTGATAGTGCAGGAACAGGATGAGTTCGCCGAAGAGATAGAGAAAATCCTGGTAAATGAAAACTGCGCCGAGGATAAACTTCTGCAGTATGTCGATTTACGCCTGAAATATTTTCATAAGCTGCTGAATATCGGGGCTCTTTCATTTTATTCCTTTATAGAAAAGAAATCCCAGTTTAGACAATATTATAAAATTTTTGAAGAGCGTGAGCTCCAGTTAATGACAAAGATTTTTGACGAAGGAAAAAAGAAAAATGAATTTAAAAAAGATGTCGATAAGAAGCTCATCGAGGTTCTTCTTCACATACTCCAGGGCCTGAGACTCAGATCATTGAAATCAATGCAGGGTCAGCAGATTGACAATAAAACATATAAAGAGCTTAAGGATGAAATGATGATGACCGTAGATATTTTTCTAAAGGGAATTAAATGCAGGAATTAGCCTTTAAAATCCAAGATATTAAATAAAGAAATTTCAGAATAATTAAAGACAGGAAATATTATATGAACGGAAACGACAAACCGGAAAATTCAAAACCGCTTTTTAAAAAGAAAAAAGTATTTATACCTGCAATCCTGCTGATTGCCGCCATTGCCGGTTTCTGGTACTGGTACCAGATACAGCTCGGGCACATATCGACAGATGACGCATACATCGACGGCGACAGGGTAAATATCAGCTCTAAAATGCTGGGAAGAATAACGGATCTTTATTTTGACGAGGGCGATACCGTCAAGCAGGGCGACCTTATTACAGTACTGGACTCCTCAAACATTTACGCGCAGAAAACGGAAGCGGAAGCCCAGTTGAACCTTACTAAAGAAAATATAAATCTTTCAAAAGTTAAACTCGAAAAGGCACAGGAAGATTTTAACCGCGCGGAACTCCAGTTTAATAACAAACTGATACCAAAACAGCAGTACGATCATGCCCTGAAAGCACTGCAGGAAATGAAAGCAATGCTCGCGATCTCACAAAGCCAGGTAAACACGGTTACCGCGAAACTAAATGTGCTTTCCACTGAACTTGAAAACACAAAAATAACCTGCCCGATGAACGGAATTGTGGCCAAGAAATGGGCGCTTAAAGGAGATGTCGTTCAGCCGGGACAGCCGATATTTTCCGTTTATAATAACAGCGACCTCTGGGTAACCGCAAATTATGAGGAGACAAAAATTTCCGCAATCGCGCTTGGCGACTCAGTGGATATTTCTGTTGATGCATACCCGGATCAACAATTTAAAGGAATCGTATTACAGCTCGGCACAAACACTGCCTCACAGTTTTCACTTATTCCGCCGAATAACGCTTCGGGAAACTTTACAAAAGTTACTCAGAGAGTGCCGGTTAAAATTTCTATACAGCAGATGAAGGATAATTCGAAAATGGCAAAACTACTGCCGGGTATGTCGGTTGAAGTTGATGTAAGGGAAGGAAAATAACGTGCTGAAATTTTTTAACATTTATTTAAGGGAAAATATTATAAAAATTTTTCCCTCCATGAAGCCCGATCATAAATCGTTCAGCTGGTGGGTCCTATGGAGCGTAATGATCGGTACGTTTATGGCTGTGCTCGATGTTACCATTGTTAATGTCGCCCTGCCGAAAATCATTGCGACATTCGGAACGAGCATAGACAAAGCCGAATGGGTGTTGACCGGGTACCTGTTAATTTTCGCGGTGATGCTCCCCTCGTCGGGATGGATTGCCGATCACGTGGGATATAAACGGACATATTTTATCGGACTTCTGCTGTTTACCGCCGGTTCATTTCTATGCAGCCTTTCATGGGATGAAAACTCCCTGATATTTTTCAGGCTTATCCAGGGTGCCGGTGCCGGACTCGTAATGCCAGTCGGTATGGCAATAATTACACGCGAGTTCCCGCCCGATAAAAGAGGAATGGCGCTCGGTTTCTGGGGAATTGCGGCGGCGGCTTCGGTCTCTCTCGGTCCGCTGATAGGCGGTTATCTTGTAGACAGCTACAGCTGGTCGGCTATTTTTGATGTAAATGTGCCTGTCGGAATAATAGGATTAATCTCAGTCTATATTATACAGCGTGAACATAAAACTGAACACATCAGGGCATTCGATTTCCTCGGGCTAATTTCAATGACTATATTTCTGACATCATTGCTGCTTGCCTTCGCGGACGGCAATGCTTCATGGAATACGGGAGGCTGGGGCTCTAATTTTATTGTGACGTGTTTCACAATTTCAGCTATTAGTTTTATCGTTTTTATTATTACGGAATTTTCAGTTGAGCACCCGCTGATAGAATTACGTTTGCTGAAAAACAGGAATTTCTTTATTGCCACAATGATGATGTTCATTTTCGGAGCGGCACTGTTTGGCAACTCGTTTCTTCTTCCGCTGTACCTGCAGAATTCACTCGGCTATACTGCCTTACAGGCGGGACTTGTATTTTTCCCGGTAGGAATTATACAGGCCTTTATGTCGCCGATTGCAGGCAGACTATCGGATAAGGCAAATCCGAAGATACCCGTCTTTATCGGGATTTCATTGTTAACACTGAGCATGTACTATTCTTCTTTTTTTTCAGAGTACTCAATGCATTCCCAGATAATGCTTCCCCTCTATTTAAGAGGCTTCGCGCTCGGATTTATTTTTATTCCACTGACAAATATCGCCCTGCTGGATATTCCAAGAAATGAACTTGCGCAGGCAAGCGGTTTGTTCAATACAATCAGGCAAATCGGCGGAAGCTTTGGAGTGGCGGTGCTCGGAACAATTTTAACACAGAGAGTAATTTACCACACAACGGCTTTCAGCGATGCGGTAAATCAGTATTCCGCACAATTTCAGCATGTATCTTATGGTGTACAGAGATTTGTTCAGCATAACACGGGAAGTATCGGCAGCGAAATGGTAATGCGCACAAAGGCGCTTCTGGCCCAGCATCTTGTAGCGCAGGCATTTATAGAAGGGATAAACGATGATTTTCTTATCGGCACAATTATGACCGTCGTCCTGATACTTCCGATATTTTTTATCTCAACCAAAAACAGGAAAAAGAAAAAAGGTGAAAGAATTGAAATTATGGAATAAAATTCCGGGAGAATTATTTAATATGAAAAAGATTTTTTATGTACTGCTGGTTTTAGGACTTACCGCTAATACTCTTCTTGCGCAGCAGGTTGAAAAGAAAAATCTAAACTTAAATAAAGCGGTTTCACTGACAATTAATAATTACCCGTTAATCAAACAGGCTGAAAAAAATGTTGAAGTGGCCGACGCGAAGATAAAAGTGCAGGAAAGTTTTGACTTCCCGGTAGTAAGGGCCGAAGCTTCTTATACCCGCATAGGCCCGGTGCCGTCGATAGGTCTGCCCGGCGCAGGAAGCTTTGAACTGGCGACACCTAATAATTACGATGCCCACGTCGGCGCGTTTTATAATTTGTACGATTTCGGAAAAAAGGACGCGCAAATGGATTTTGTCCGGTCCTATAAAAAATCTGCGACAGATAATATCGATCTTGTAAAATCGAACCTGGCATTTGCTACTGTGCAGACTTACTATTCAATATTATTTATTGAGCAGGGGCTGGCAGTAAATGATACGGACGCGGCGACATTAAATCAGCACATCGATATTACGAACAGGAAAATTGAAAGCGGAACGGCTACTGATTATGATCTGCTCAGTACAAAAGTCAGGCTGGCCGATTACCAGAGTAATAAAGTTGCGCTTCAGAACCAGTTAAATAATCAGAAAATTGTTCTGCAGCATCTTACCGGATTGCCCAATAAAGACCAAATTAAAGTATCGGGTAATTTTTCGTTATTAACCACAAGCGTAAATATCGATTCACTGGTTAATGTTGCGTACAGGCAGCGGCCGGAAATTAAACTAGCTCTTGACCAGGAGAATACCGCTATGTTAAAGAAGAGTGTGGTAGCGCACGGCGATTTGCCGGACGTAAACGTCAGCTTTAATTATGGACTAAAAAACGGCTTTGAGCCGAACCTTGACGTACTGCGGGGAAACTGGGCGGCAACTGTAGGAGTTTCAGTTCCGATCTTTAACGGGTTCAGAACAAGAAACCAGGAAGAGGAAGCAAACGCAGGTATTGATGTATCTAAGATTAATACTATTAACATTAAACAAAAAATTGCGGCTGAAGTGCAGAAGGCCGCTGAAAATGTGGAGTCAAATCTGCTGCAGATTCAAACCGCGGAATTAAAAATAAATCTCGCCGAACAGGCGGTACAGAAGGCAAGAGCACAATATGCTAGCGGAGTTGGGACCAATTTAGACCTTCTCGATGCGGAAACCAAGACTGGCCGATGCAAGATTTCTATACCTTAGAACAACATATGAGAATATAATGCAAACCTATGAATTGAAAAAAGCTGTCGGCGATATTATCTGGTAACAGAAGGCCCAATCACTAATATGATTGGGCTTTTCTTTTAAAGTTATTAAAAACTTTTATTTTTTTAAATAAGCCTGCATTCCGCCCAGAACATTTTCTACTTTATAATTATGTTCTTTTAATATTCCATATGCAATGCTTGACCTGTGCCCTGATCTGCAAATAACTGCTATCTTTTTATCTTTATAGGGAGTGAGTTCATTAATTCTCTTTTGAAGTTCCTGTAATGGGATATTAATTGCCGATTCAATTTTAGGAAGTTTCCCTGTAAGCTCTTCCTTTGTACGGACATCCAGAATTACAAGGTCAGGATTTGTTTGCATTTGTTCCTTCAATTGAAGAACCGTGATGTCTTTACTATTACTACTGTCCGCTGATGCTTGTTTGTCCTGCGCATTACAACCCGCAAGAGTAAACAATGTTAATGTCACAATAAGTAACAATGTTTTGAAGCTTTTCATTTGTACAATCCTGTTTAATATTGTAAAATCAGCTTGCCTGGAACAAATGAACATCCCTTTGTGGATAGGGGATATTAATTCCCTCTTTATCAAAAGTGTCTTTAACTATTTCAGTCATATCAAAGTAGACATTCCAATAATCACTTTGATTAATATAAGCTCTTACAGCAAAATTCACACTATTGTCCCCTAATTCTTTCACTATTATCTGCGGAGCCGGATCTATTAATATCCTACTTTCATTTTCGATTAACGAAGTAAGAATTTTTCTTACTTTTTTCATATCATCATTATATCCCACTCCAAAGATCCACTCTGCTCTGCGTGATTCATAGGCTGAAAAATTCACTATAATGTCACCCATCAATTTACCGTTAGGTACTACTACTTTTACATTATCCGGAGTTTTAAGAACAGTGTAAAGCATTTGTATTTCCTGTATAGATCCCGCAGTACCCGCAGCCTGAATAAAATCACCGGATTTAAATGGCCTGAATAAAATGAGAAGAAATCCTGCAGCAAAATTACCAAGAGCACCCTGCAGTGCCAGACCAACTGCCAGGCCGGCCGCACCTATTATAGCCACAAAAGAAGTGGTTTCAATCCCGACCTTTGAAAGCATTGCTATAACAACAAAAGTTACTATTATAGTGTATGCAAGATTAGCAAGAAATGTACTTATAGTAGCATCAATTTCTCTTTTTTTCAGAATTTTATGCAGCATCTTTTTAATAATTTTTGCAGCCCTCATTCCTATTACTAATATGAGAATGGCTGAAATTATATCAAGTCCGTAAAGTGCGATAACACTTCGCACCGATAAGAAAAAGTCTTCCATTTTTGTCCACTCCTTTTTATTTGTGTTAATTTATAACTAAACCAAGACTATTAGATGGAGCTAATGAATCGATAATTCCGCTGGTAATATAATTTTCTGATTTTAATAATTGACCGGATGCTGAACTGAGAATATTTATTTTACCCCCCGATTCATAAATCAAGGTAAAAAATATTATAAGAATAACAAAAAGATTAATTATCCGTCCAATTACTTAAATATTGGATATTAATTGTTGTTGTGTAATTAAAGGATGGCAAAAAAATGGTGCAGCCAATGAAGCCTGCACCATAAATAACAGAATAAATTGAAATTATTAATTATTCTTATCAAGATAAAAAGCACCGCTAATGATCTTCCAGTCATTACCTTCTTTCATTAATGTGACGAATCCTGTAGAAGTCATTCTCGGATCTTTGCAGGCAATTTTTGCAACTGCTGTATTGCCCTGTGAATCAATGTTTAAAATCTCAAGCTGTCTTTCCCAGCCGCCGACTTTTCCATTTCTTATTGCGGAAAGATATTCATCATAATTATATTCTGATGTTTTGTTTGTAATAGCATTAGTATTTACAAACGTAGATCTTTCACTCATAGTTTTTTCAAGGCCTTTAACATTTCTAGTATCAGTATTTTTTACAAATTCCTGAACAGCCTTTTTAACTGAAGCAATATCCTTATCTGACAATTTATTCATCGCCATTGATGACATCGTAAATACGAATCCTAAAAACAGGATTGATATTATTTTTATTGTTTTCATTTTTCTCCCGGGAAAAATTTGTGTAATAAGTTTATTAATAATGTTTAGGAGAATCATTCCCCATAAATATGCATATATCTATTACATATTCTCACATCAAAAATAATGATTTTGAGCCAAAAAGGCTGTTTTATTACATGAACGGACTTTAGCGCAGATGTGTGGTATTAAAAATAATTGTGATATTCAGAGACAAATTTTTCCCATTATTCCATCACAATTATATAAAATATAAACTGTATTAATATTCATATTTAAAAACTTTTTGAATTTTTCAAAAAACTTTTTATTTCTAAACAGAGGAGTAGTAAAGTTAAAAAATAGTTCCAGTTTTTTGCTGGCTGCAGTTATTACCATAATAATTGCATACCCGGTAAAAACATTTTCTCAGAATAAGGGGGTAAAAGGATTCGACAGAGCGCAGATGGATACAAGTGTGGACCCCACTGTTGATTTTTATGATTACGCAGTTGGCGGATGGCTGAAGAATAATCCTATACCGGATGAATACAGCCGCTGGGGAAGTTTCGAACTGCTTGCCGAACGAAATTATAAAATATTAAGAAAGATACTTGAAGATGCGGCAAATGATACAAATGCAAAGGAAGGAAGCATCGAACAAAAAGTCGGGGATTTTTATTATACAGGAATGGACACCGTTCAAATAGAAAAAGACGGTTACAATCCCATTAAACCAGAATTAAAATCCATTTCTGAAATTAAATCATTGCCCGATGTTTATAAGGAAGTTGCAAAACTTTACCTTGGAGGAACGTCTTCAATGTTTCGCTTTTACGGTTCAGCAGATGAAAAGAACAGTGAAATGGTGATTGCACAGATTTCACAGGGCGGACTCGGCCTACCTGACAGAGATTATTACACTAAAGAAGATAAACACTCAAAAGAAACCAGAGAAAAATATGTTGAGCACATGGCGAAAATGTTCTCACTTATAGGCCAGGATAAAGCAACTGCCGAAAAAAATACTCATACAGTTATGAACATTGAAACAAGACTGGCAAAATCTTCTATGACAAGAGTGGAAAGAAGAGATCCTGATAAAACTTATAATAAAATGTCTCTTGCCAAACTTAAAGAAATGACTCCCGGTTTTGACTGGGATGCTTTCTTTACCGGAATCGGACTTTCAAAACCCGGCGATATAAACGTAGCACAACCGGCTTTCTTCAAAGAAGTTGCTGTAATGATGAAAGATGTTCCGGTTGCTGACTGGAAAGTTTACCTGACCTGGAAATTAGTTGATGACGCAGCTCCTTACCTGAGTTCAGCTTTTGAAAATGAAAATTTTGCATTTAATGGTAAATTTCTGAACGGTGCAAAAGTTCTTCCTGAAAGATGGAAAAGAGTTATGCACGCAACAAGCAGTGTGCTGGGTGAAGATCTTGGACAACTTTTTGTGAAAGAAACTTTTCCGCCTGATGCAAAGGCAAGGGCACATAAAATTGTTATGAACCTGCTCGAGGCAATGGGCGAAAGAATAAAGGCATTAGAATGGATGAGCCCGGAAACAAAAGAAAAAGCTCTGTACAAGCTAAAACATTACACGGTAAAAATTGGTTACCCGGACAAATGGAAAGACTATTCAAAACTCGATATTAAAAGAGATTCTTATGCAGCAAATCTACTGAGAGGCAGCAAATTTTCTGTGCAAAGAAATCTTGATAAAATCGGGAAACCTGTAGATAAAACAGAATGGGGAATGACACCTCATACAGTGAATGCTTATTATAATCCTACAAGAAATGAAATCGTCTTCCCTGCCGCCATTCTTCAACCACCGTTCTTCAACCAGGAAGCAGATGACGCTATTAATTACGGAGCGATGGGAGCGGTAATAGGACACGAAGTAACACACGGTTTTGATGACGAGGGAAGAAAATACGATGCTGAAGGCAATCTAAAAGACTGGTGGACAAAGTCAGACAATGATAAATTCAAAGTAAGAGCACAGAGAATTATCGACCAGTTTGATGCTTTCGTTCCGGTTGATACAATGCACGTAAACGGTTCATTGACAACTGGCGAAAACATTGCTGACCTCGGCGGACTTACAGTGGCTTTCACAGCTTTCAAGAAAACTAAAGAATATAAAGAAGGCAAAAAGATTGACGGCTTCACACCTGCACAGAGATTTTTCCTCTCCTCGGCACAGGTATGGAAAAATAATGTACGCGATAAAGCTGCAATTTACAGGTTGAAAGTAGATCCGCACTCACCTGGTAAATACAGGGTTAACGGACCTTTCAGCAATATGCCCGAATTCTGGAAAGCCTTTAACGTGAAAGAAGGCGACCCGATGAGAAATCCGCCTGATAAAGTTGTAAAAATCTGGTAAGTAATTTATTTCGTAGAGACACGCTATAGCGTGTCTCTACAACAATATTTTTTTATAATTCCAGCTTTTGTGTTACTTCATTAGTTAGCTCGTCAAGCAGTTTCTTCCCTTCTGTCCACATTCCCAAATTTGAGTCAGAATTTAAATGTCCGGATTTTCCAGTATTCTTTTGCTTACTGCCCCAACAATCGGCTAGGAATGAAGCTCTATCTAAACTTAGATAAAGATCATCACTACTTGTCACTAACATAGAGGCTATTGGAAGTGCTTTTAATGGTAGTGCATCAAATCCGAGTGCCGGGGATGGAAAATTTGAATTTTGTGGATCGGATGGAGCTACAAGAAAGGCTGCCTTCACAAAGTTCCGGTATTTTTTTTCTATCCACCTAATTATAGTAATACAGCCAATGCTATGACCAATCAAAATAATCGGAGAAACAAATTGAGCTATAACTTTATCCAGTTGTTCAACCCACACAGAACAAATTGGATGTTCCCAATCGTTTTGTTGAACCCGATAAAAATTTTCATATTTCTGTTCCCACAGACTCTGCCAGTGTTGAGGACCAGAGCCACTATATCCGGGTACATTTATATATGTGAAGGCAGACATTTTTTTATTTCCAAAACTTGCTAAAATTGGTATAACGGTGTCGCCAATAACCGGCGAACAAAAAAATACCCTCCCGGGAAGGGAGGGGCAAAACGAAATCACACATTACATTCCTGTTGGCCAGAGCCAGCCGAAGAATCCTGCTGTTACCAGTGCGTAAACAAGCCCGTCAAATACATTTTTAAATGTTGTAGCCCAGCTTGTCTTGTACCAGATAGGTCCCTGTATTATCGCCAGTGAATATGCCGTGAAGGCGGTGCACCCGGCAAAACGGAAAACTTCGAGATAATGCGCCCCGGCCGGCAGAGCTTGACCGGCGATGTACGCCGCGAAAACTCCTACAACCAGGCAGTAAATAAACCACTGCACAAGGCTGCTTCCCATTTTGAATTCCGTGTTCGGGTAAACCGTCATCAATATAACGGGACCGCTTTTCAGTTTTTCCTTAAACTCAGGACTGTTTCTCTCCCCGGATTTGTCACAATTCGGCACCATGTAATCTCCCTGGGCTATGTTAAGCGGTCGCACGGCATCGCGGAATTTTTCCTGGTCGGGCAGTTTCATGAAATCTGAATTGTGATACTTCAGAACGGTGTGCATTATGGCGCTTATAATAAAAACCGCCGCGGCCGATAAAACTATCGGCAGCCAGAGTGAAGCTAATGAGACCATTTATACCTCCTGGTTTTGTTTGTTGAAGCGTGCAAAATCATTCAGAAAATATTTTTAATTATTGAATCTGTAATTTCCGGGATATAAGGCTGTGAGTAATTTGGCGAACGGGGTAATTAAAGTCAACAAAAAACGGGCGCGGAATCAGGGTAACTTTCCCATTAGCCCCGGGCTTAAGCCCGGGGACAGGATTTTACAAAATAAATAATTATTTTTTCTCTCCAAGTTCATTAATTTTCCTGTTCAGGAACCTGGCCGCACGAGGCATTAATTCAATGGCCTTCTTATAATTCGTAATCGCGTTTTCCTTATCACCCTTCGCGGCGTAAACTTCACCGAGCCCGTAAAACGCCACGCCGGATTTGGGGTACATTTCCAGATTTAACTGCGCAAATTTCATAGCGCCGTCATAATTTTTATCCTTGTCCAGCATCTGCACCAGTTCAACCAACGTGTGATCCCTGAAATCATAAGTAAATCCGCCGTAGTATTCATCGTGCAGTTTGTGATAAGTCGAAATGGCCTCATCAATTCCCTTTTTGTCCACAGTGGTGTATAAAACATCCTGGAGCATTTCCGGCTTTTTATTCCCACGATGACAGGTAATACATTTTACCTGAATTATATTATCGCTGTATTCCGAAAGTTTGGACAGGTAATTATTATTAATAGCCATCGTCATTGTAAGCATTATCCTAGCTTTGTTCTTGGCTGTCTTCGTGTCCTTGGAAAATTCCATTTTATTTGTATCATCATTCCTTACATGGCAGAATTCACAGTTAACTCCGAGTCCATCTGTGAAGCTGTGCATAATATCATCAAGCTTATCTTTTGTGATATTTTTTGGCAGGATTTTAAGGTTTTCAAACTTTTCCGACTTCTGCGCGTTCGCGGTAATAACAAACGCAAAAACAGATATAAACAGAACAAACACAATGTTTTTCATATAAGGCTACCTCCGGGAGAGATTTTTGTGAATATATTTTATAACAAAGAAATTCAGGCTATAGTTTAATTTGGATCAAACCGTGTGAAAAGCCAACTTATTTTTGACGAATGGTAAACTATTAAAAATAAATTGATATTCTAAGAAAATTTACCGGCAGTTTTACCTGTATTGCCGGTTTTAAGTTTCAACTGAACCAGCACCGCGCCGCAGGCCGCTGTTAAGAGCCCCGCCCCCTCCTTCGCAGATATTGATTCACCGAGAAATATATACGCTAAAACAGTGATTTGTATCAGCATAGTTCCATTAATAATGCTCGATTCCATCGCTGTAAGCGAGCGGAGCGTCAGGTTCCAGATTGTAAATGCGAATGCCGTGTTGATGACGGCAAGCCATAAAAGATAAATAATATTAATGAAACTGAGAGGTGGAAGTCCCTGGAAAATTATTCCCGCCGTAAGTAAAATCACTGCGCCGACACCCATACTTATTACTGTAACAATAAGGGGAGAGATTTTACCTGTACGATTTATATCCCTTCCCAGCAATGCCGATAAAGCATTTGCCCCAACCCCTATTGACATAACTATTAAACCGGTAATTTCAGATGAACTAAAATTTACAGGTGAAAAATAAATTATAATACCGACAATAAAGAAAAGAACTCCTAGCCACTGTATAACTGTAGGAGATTCCGAAATCATAAAAATTGCCAGAACTGCAACAATAAACGGAGTAAAATTTAATAGAAGACTAACAGTAACTGCGGGCAAAAGAGAAAGTCCTAAAAACTGTGCTCCCTGCGTAAGTGCATAGAATAAAACACCAAGCAGAAAAAGTTTTGCAAGTATTTTCCTGTCAAGATTTTTTACTATCTCCAAGTTTTTTTTACGCAGTGCGAAAGGCAGCAAACATAAAAAGGCAATAAAATAACGCAGGCCCGCAAATGTAATCGGGGGAATATCTGCGAGCCCCCATTTAATTATTATAAACGAAGTAGACCATAAAAATGTGACAAGTACAGCAAGTAAAACGGCTTTAAAATTCGACAATGGAAAGTTTCCTATCTATTAAAAATCATTTGGACTCAAGTAAAAACCTATAATTTAAAGGTATTACCGGACGATACCACACTCGTAACTCCATTATTGTAGGGTTCTGCATTTCCCCTGCAGCTATTATCTACTTTCTTTTCCTCAGCGTTCCCGTAACCGGGAAAGAACGATCAAAATACTGATAAATAATAACCCTGGTTAATTTTATTAAACATCATACCTGCTCACCAGTAATTTATAATTAGGGGTTGGAGAGCAGTATTGTAATTCTAGCTACCAGAAATTAATTTTACTCAGGCTAATATCCAAGAACTAATTATAGAAACGCTAATAGATCAAAATTACGCTTATTTTGTATGTGTAACCTTTTGTTATAATTTAAGTCTAAAATAATAGATAACTTAAAGGTGAATTATGCGAACTCATAAAGTACAACCAAGTTTAATTATTATAATTTCTTTATTCCTGCTTACACTGCTTTCCTCTTGCAGAGCAAATCTACAATTTGGATCGGACAGTCATCTTAAGGTTTTCCAGGAAAAGAATTTTAATATTGAACCGGGTAAATTATTAAAGATGAAAGTTTCATCAGCAGATGTTGTTATTAAGACGTGGGATAAACCGGAAATTTACGTTAAAGTGTCCGGTAACAAAAAAGCCATAAAGAAAGCTGATATTGAATATAACAAGAATGAAAATATGCTGGAAATCCGGAGCGACAATGAAGACCACTTTAACTTCTTTTCCGAAGGATTATTCATGAAGTTTGAAATTTTTGTACCCGATAATTTCAATACGGATATCAGAACAAGCGGCGGCATAATTTCTGTCACCAAACTTGCCGGTGATTTTTCACTCAAAACCAGCGGCGGTGATATTATTCTTAAAGATCTGAACGGCCCAATTAATGCAAAGACGTCGGGAGGAACTATTTCCGGTAACAATATTAATGGTGATGCAAGAATTTCAACTTCCGGCGGTGATATAAATTACGAAAACTTTAAAGGTGAGCTGCTTGCATCAACCTCCGGCGGAACAATAAATCTTAACGGTAAAGATTCAAAAATTAACGCAAATACATCAGGTGGAGATATCAATCTTGTTTACTCAGGAATTAACAAAGGGATTAAACTTGATACTTCCGGAGGAACTATTACAATAAAAGTTCCGGCTGATTTCAATGCAAGTATGAAACTCAGAACATCGGGTGGTAGCATAGACTCTGGTCTAAAAATAAATAAACTGGAACAAGTTACCTCACATAGACTTGAAGGCGATTTAAATAGCGGCGGAAATACGCTAATGGCAACAACCTCCGGCGGTGATATCAGAGTTACTGAAAAGAAATAGTTTATTTATAGCCCGGTTTTACACCGGGCTTTTCATTCCTTTTAACATTTCAGTTCAAAATCATTATATTTAATTATTCTCATATCTTTTATAATTTGGACATATGGAAAAACAGTTAATATATAATTTTGTTGATGATGATGATCTCTTGAGAATTTCCGGTAAAATTAAGGAAATGGAAAAGCTGACCGCCGGAGAGATCTGCGTCAGCATAAAAGAAAAAAGGAAATTCTCCGAAAAAAAGAAATCACTTCGTGAACTTGCAGAAATGGAATTTTACAAGCGCGGGGTAGCAAACACACGCGATAAAACAGGGATACTAATTTTTCTTTTACTGGAAGACCGTCAGTTTTATATTCTTGCTGACAGCGGCATAAATGAAAAAGTCAGCCAGGAAACCTGGGACAAAATAAAAGATGAGATTCAGAAAATGTTTCAGAAAGGCAAATTCAGCAAAGGATTACTATATGGTGTTGATGAAGTCGGGAAAATTTTAGCCGCCCATTTCCCCATCAAAGCAGATGATACAAACGAACTTACAAACAGGGTTGCCCTGGATTAATTTTTTTATTCTCCCTAACTAAGATTATTTACCGTCATTTCGACTGAAAGGTGAAACCTTTTTCTTTTCTATATTAAGATGATTTCTCACCCGTCTGCCGACGGATTCGAAATGACAACTAGTTCATTCCTTCTGAACTTAATAAAATGGGTGCCACGGCACACCCATTAATTTTTCATCGTATTTTATATTCTTCAACTAATTCAGAGCATTCTCCATACTGTCTTTTTTATGCATCCTTCTATTCAGTAAAGAGGTAAATCTTTCTTTCCACCCATCAACTTTGGTGTACATAACCGGTACAAGAACAAGCGTAAGAAACATTGAGCTTATTAATCCGCCGATGATTGCCCAGGCAAGTCCCGATTTCCATTCCGAACCGGAATCAGTAGAAATTGCAAGCGGCAGCATACCAAATACCATAGCGGTTGTAGTCATTACGATCGGACGAATCCTGCTTTCCCCTGCCTCAATAAGAGCATCATATACACTCAATCCCTGTTCTTTTCTCATCTGGTTTGCCCTGTCAACAAGCAGAATAGCATTTTTACCCACCAATCCTACCAACATTATTATTCCCAGGATTGTAAATAAACTCAAAGATTTCATTGTAAGTGCAAGCGCTAAAAATGCTCCAATCATTGCGACAGGTATAGAAAACAATACAACAAAAGGATATACGAAGGAATCATATAGAGCAACCATTACCATGTAAACAAAAATTATTGCGGCAATCATTGCAAGGCCAAGACTGCCGAATGAATCGGCCTGATTTTTCAAATCGCCTTCGTACTGCACTTCAACCCCGGCAGGCATAATTCCTTTCGCGACTTCATTTTTGATATCGGCGCCGACACTGCCTGTAGGGCGACCGATTACCTGTGAATACACCGTAACCGCACCGATCCTGTTTCTTCTCTGCAGTTTTGTCGGCCCATTTGTCTGGAAAACATTCGCAAATTGCTGGAGCTCGATTAATTGTCCGCGCGGATTTTTGAATGTAAGATGCTTAATATCCGAAATTTCTGATTTGTCAAAATCATCCAGCGCGATTAATATGGTGTAATCGTTTTCACCATCCCTGAATTTAGAATCATCATCGCCCGTAAGCGCGATTCTCAAAGAGGCTCCTACTTCGGCAATATTAAGTCCGAAGTTTGCCAGTTTGCCCCTGTCGATATCAATTCTTGTTTCGGGTTTCCCTTCTTCGGTCGATAATCTTACATCAGCCGTGCCGGGAATTTTCTTAACTACATCCGCTAAAATTTTAGCGCCTTTTTCCACCTCTGGTCTGTTTGATCCGGAAACAATAAGCTGGATCGGTGTCTGGTTAGCAGTTCCAAAAATACCAATCGGGTTTACACGCACTTTAATTCCAGGGACAGTATTAACAAACCTCTTGATATCCTCGCCTACTTTGTCCGTTGATTTTTCCCTGTCTTCTTTCGGCTCAAGAGTAACATCAATTTCAGAAGCATAATTTGAAGTTTGACCTACGAGTCCTTCATTGGATGCACCGACAGTAACGAAAACCTTCTTCACTTCGGGGAGAGTATAGATATATTTCTCAACTTTCTGCGTAAGAAAATTTGTATTATCTATAGATGAACCCGAGGGCATTTCAAGAATAACGGCAAATTCACCACGATCGGTTTGTGTCATAAATTCCGCACCGATAAATCCGAGAGGTGCTAAAGCCAGCGAAGCAACGAATAGCAAAAATACGGCCGTCAATACTTTCCATCTATTAACCAGACTCCATTTTAAAAGCAGGAGGTATTTACCAACCAGTACTTTAAATTCTTTTTCGAACCAGATTGAGAATCTCCCTACAAGCGTTCTCTTCGAAAGTTTTTCCAGTTTTCCGATCCTGGAAGCAAGAAGCGGAGTAAGCGTAAAAGAAACAAACAAGCTTAGCAGCGTTGCCGTTACAACCACTATCGAATATTCTCTTACAATGTTTCCAACAAGCCCGCCGGTAAGCGCAAGCGGCACAAACACGGAAACGTCTACAAGAGTGATTGCAAGTGCCGCAAATCCGATTTCATTTCTTCCTTTTAATGCCGCCACCCTCCTGGATTCGCCTTTTTCAAGATGGTGGTGAATATTTTCGAGTACAACAATTGAATCGTCCACAAGAATTCCGACAATGAGTGACAGTCCGAGTAATGTCATCAGGTTTAATGTAAAACCGAAAACAAGCATCATTGTAAAAGAGGAAATCATCGAAGCAGGAATTGCCATCATCACTATGAAAGAGTTCCGGATACTGTGAAGGAATAAAAGCATCACAATCCCGACCAGTATAACCGCCAGCATCAAATCGTATTTTACACCGTTAGCGGCGTCTATTGTAAACTGTGAGCCGTCCTGCGCTATATTGAAGTTTACATTTTCAGCTTTATAATCATTCTGCATCTTTGCAATTTCGGCACGGACAAGTCTGCTAACATCCACGGAGTTAGCGTCAGTCTGTTTCTGAACAATCACACCCACAGATGTGACCCCGTTTATCCTGTTGATAGTTGAATAATCCTTTTGCCCGTCCTCTACTTCCGCTACATCGGATAACCGGATATTCCCGCCGGCTCTGGATTTGCCGACAATCAAATTTCTCAGGTCGTCTACCGATTTAAATTTACCGGCAATTCTTACTATCAGCTGATCTTTGGCATTTTTAATTTTTCCCGTAGGATAATCAAGATTTGAAGTTTTAATTACCTGGGTTATCTGCATAATAGATAGACCGTATGCTTCAATTCTTTCCCTGTCCAGGTTCACTTTTATTTCCCTTTCATCACCGCCAATCAGTGTAATCTGTCCTACACCAGAAAGTTTTGCAAGCCGGGGTTGAATCCTGTCTTTAATAAACTGGTAAAAATCTGTAGACGCCATATTACCCGTAACACCCATCCTGATTACCGGAAGTTCATCAAGAGCAAATTTAGAGAGAGTCGGTGTTTTCACATCAGCCGGTAAAGTAGCGACTATTTCGTTTACTTTCCTCTGAGCGTTCTGCAATTGTATATCTACATCTGCTGCCTGGTTAAAGTTCACAACAACAAATGATACGCCCTCCGCCGAGTTTGATGTTACATTGTCGATTTCATCAAGAGATGAGATCGCATCTTCAACCGGTTTGGTAACAGAAGTTTCTACCTCTTTGGGAGATGCACCGGGATAAATAGTTGTAACTGTAATTACCGGCGGGGTAATCTTCGGAAGAAGTTCGTAATTCAATTGAGTGTAGCTATACAATCCCACCAGGGTAAGAACCGAGAAGATAACAACGATCAGCGTCGGTCTTTTTATAGATAGCTCTGTAATTGTCATTTTAAATTCCTTTAAATTTCTTTTATTCTTTCGTTATAAACAATGAGATGTTTTCCCCGGCTCATTATTTATTAATAATTGTAACCTTATTATTATCCTCTATATTATTCTGGCCGTTGACAACTATTTCCTGGCCCTCTTTTAACCCGCTGATCACTTCAAGATAATTATCATACGTATTCCCGATAACTAGGTTCACAAGTTTCGCGGTATTGTTTTCTACAATGAATACCTGCGGGTTTTTGATACTGCCCAATAATGCTTCCCTGGGGATAAGCAAAGATTCGCCTTTTGTAAACGAAACGAAATTTACATTGCCGAACATTCCTGCTTTAAGCGGATGCTGTTTTGAATTCGGCAAATCAACTTCCACCGGGTATGTATGCGCCTCATCTCCTTTAGCGCTTATTGTCGCAATTTTACCCGAGAAAACCACCCCGGGATAAACTTCAGTCGTAATATCAACTCTATCACCGATTTTCAATTTAAATACATCACTTTCCGCGACATTCACATAAACTTTTAATTTTGAAATATCCACAACATTTGCGACAGGACTGTTCATTTTTACATAATCGCCTATATCAACCAGCCTTGAAGTTACCACTCCCGATATCGGTGTTGTTACTTTTGTATCCTCATACTGGCGTTTTGCAATAATATACTGTGATTCAGCCGACTGGTACGCAAGTTTGGCCGCTTCAAGTTGCGAATCAGTTACTGAATTGCCTTTGTATAATGCCTGGAACCTTTCGTAGTCTTTTTTAGATTTTTCATAATTTACCTGCGCAGTTTTCATTGCAGTCAATTTTAATTCATCATCAATTTTAATCAGTATTGAACCGGCGGACCTGAAATCCCCCACTTCGGCATTAACTTTAACAACCCTTCCTTGCGCTTCCGCTACTATTGAAACATCGTTGTTAGCCTGTATTGTACCGACTAATTCAAGATTCCTGCTTACCTGCTTTTTTGTCACTTTCGTGATTGATACAGGGTATGAATCAAATTTTAAATTTGCGGTATTTGCCCTCATCCTGGCTTTGTTGTAAAACAGCACGGCAACAATTACCGCAAATACTAATACTGTGATTGAAATATATTTTGTCTTTTTCACTTTCTACCCGCCTTTTTAACTTATTCGCCAATTGATTTTTTTAATTGTGCCAGCGCTAATTCATAATCCACAACCGACTGGATATAATTTGTCTTTGCCTGGAGTAATGCAACCTCGGCATCAAGAAGATCTGAATTGAGCGCCAAACCGTTTTTAAATTTTTCGTCGGTAACTTTATAATTTTCTTCCGCCTGTTTTACACTTTGTTCGGACACAGTCATTTTTTCTTCTGATTTATTTATGTTCAGGTAATTCGCAGTTACTTCCAGTGTTACCCTGTCTTTTAGAACTTTATAACCGTCTTTCGCCTGTTCGAACTGTGCTTCGGCGGCATCGGTCCTGTCTGAAGTAGCACCCCAGTTCCAGAGATTAAAAGACATTGAAACGCTGATGTCCCATGTGGCGTTAAATTTGTCCTGAGTCGGGAGTATTCGCTGGTTTGGGCGAGAATAATAATAGTTCCCGGTAAGGTAAAGCTGAGGCCACCAGTCAGATTTTGCAGCCGTAATACCGGACTCGCTTGCTTTCACTCTATAGTCCATTGATTTCAATTCAGGGCGTACGCTATAAGCTTTATCCAGCAGGCTACTCAAGTCGCTTACATCTTTCGATCTTTTTTCAATATTATTAACAGGTTCAATTTCGGTTGAAAGAGAAATACCGAGTATGTTATCTAGATTAATATTTGCAAGCTGTACTGCGTTTTTAGAATCGATTAATCTTAACTGTGCCTCTCCAAGCTGAACCTGAACTTTCAGTACATCATTTTTTGTTGCAAGTCCCTGGTCAAATAAATTTTTAACATCCGTTAAATGGGCCTGAACCTGGGCAACATTTTCTTCCGTGACTTTTTTTATCTGGTTTGCCTGGAATAGTCCCCAGTATGCTTTTTTAATATTATATATCAGCTCATTTTTATCACTGTTAAAATCTTCTTTAGATGCTTTATAACTCAAGTCTGCCATTTTAGAGTTGCTCTCAAGCTTAAAACCTGTAAATAACGGCTGCTGAAGAGTCACTTTAAAATTGTAATTATTAAAAATTGCGGGTGATATATTAAACTTCCCGAACGGAGTACTTACTGAAAACGGGTCAACTTCGCTTAACCTTGTATAAGAAGCTCCGAATGTAAGTGACGGTAAACGAAACGTGTTTACCTCTTTTGATTTTGCCTCAGCATATTTCATATTCATTTTTGAACTGTGAAGGAAGTTGCTGTTTTCGAGGCCAACCTTTACACTTTCTTCCACTGTCATTTTCTTTTTATCCTGGGCATACCCGGATAATGAAATAGAAATCCCCAACATCACAAGTAAAATTATTCTAATTTTATTCGAACTCATTTATCATATCTCCTTAATCTTTTTTATCAATATTATTGGATGAAAGGTATTTTGTTCTGCCCTTATCCGTAAAAATTCCTTCAAACATTATTTTAATTATTGTTTCAAAAACCTGGTCACCCGTATATGGCAGATTGGCCAGAACATTGGGTCTTACTAGTTCGGAAATTGCATTTACATACATCAGTACAATAATTTGCTGATCGATATCTTTCCTGAATGCGCCTTTCCTAACGCCCTCTTCTATAAGGTCACTGAACTTAGTAAATGCTTCCTGCTTTCTGTATTCATTAATCCCGTTCCAGATATCCGGTAGATTTTTCTGCAAATCCTCCGGTAATGCGCCACGTAGTCTTGATGATTGTTTGGCTATATAATTCATCAGTTTTTTTAACTTATGGATAAAATCCATTTCCTGGTCATCACAAATAATATGGCAGTTGGTTTTAATTCTCAATTTCATGCGCTCAACAATTTCTCTCAGCAATTGTTCTTTACTATCAAAATACTTGTAAAGAGTTTTCTTGCTTATTCCCAAACCATCTGAAATCTCATCCATTCTTACTCGAGTGTAACCGTATTGAAAGAATATTTCCTCTGCCTTTACCAGGATTCTTTCTTTTACTTCATTTTCTTCCAATTTCTCAACTTCCTTTCATTTAGGAAACCTGTATCGTTTATCAGGTTTCCTTTTGAGTGTAAAAAAAACGGCTAATACCGTCTGTTTTCATAGAATACAAGAGCTAGAAACTTATATCGTTTATTTAGTTTCCAAAACTACGAAAATTTCACAATTCATGTCAAGTAAAATTTTTAATAATTTATGAGTGGTAATAAGTAATTGGAAATGGATTGAAAAATGGAGGAACGGAACCAGTGACAAAATCTAATTAGAATTCAGGCTTCTTTCATACTGAGTTTTAAATCTCTTTACTGCTTCATATATAGATTTGGCAATTTTCTCCTGCCCGTTTTTACTTTTTAATATTGCTGCATCGTGGTAATTGGAGAGAAATCCAGTCTCGATTAAAACACTCGGCATTGAAGCGCCGACAAGGACATAAAATCCCGCTTGTTTAATTCCCTTGGAATCGATATTCAGTTCACTGCCCATCTGCTTGTTAAGAATATCCGAAAATTCCTCCGAATATTTCATATATGCAGACTGCGCCATGCTTACCAGGATAAAATTTTCATCTGTAAGTTTCTGGTAACGGGCCGGGTTATCTTCATATTGAATTACACTGTTCTCCCTTTCCGCAATTGCAATTGCTTCCTTTGTCCTGCCCGGGCGCAGCAGGTAGACTTCAAATCCTTCTGCGCTGCTTGGTTTATGGGGGGTGGAATTACAATGGATTGAAATAAAAAGTTTGCCTCCTTTTTCATTGGCAATTTTTCCGCGTTTATAAAGATCAACTGCTACATCTCGTTTTCTCGTGTAGACTACTTTTACATCCTTAATGTTTCTTTCTATTAAGCGGCCAAGTTTTAAAGCAATGCCAAGAGTAATGTTTTTTTCTTTTAATCCACCAACGCCAATAGTTCCCGGATCAACACCACCGTGCCCGGCGTCAATTACTATTACATCAAAATTCCACTTCGATTTATTTTTATCGTTGTCATCGATATTATCAAAAACTTTATTGTGTAAAGTTATAAGGATGTCATCACCTTTATCAGCATTCAGAACTTCACTTGTGGTATACTGTTTCCCGACAATGAATTGAAACTCCGTATCATTTCCTACATTCTTAACCTTAATTTTTTTAACCAGTCCGCCCGGGCCTTCTTCCGAGATATTATCAACATCGGCGTGAACATCTCTGAAAATAATAGAAAGAACACCATCCTTAAAATCGCTCGTATAACTGGAAATCCTTTTAGAAGATTTCACCCTGATCAACGTACCGTTAGCCTTTTCATCTATAGAAATCGCGGGAATATCATAACTGCTGTACCTGTTATCGCTTTCAGGTTGTGTGTCTTCTGTCCTGGTGGTAAGAACAAGATGCTTGTTTTCATCTAAAATAAGATTTTTATCGAGCGCTATCTGCAGCGGTTCTATTGCGTATTTCAGCGGAACAAATATCTGGTTATAAATAAGATAAGTTGAAGTAGGCAGCTGATAAACTTTTACTTTATTATCACTGTTTGAAGTTAACACTACGAAAGGATTTCTCGCAGTGAATTTTAAGTTATAATCATCAAATTTTAATTCGATTTTTTCAGAAGCTGAATTATAATAGGAATTTAAGGATAGTGCTTTTGCAAAGGACTCAAGCGAAAAATAAATTGTGCCTGATCTTTCATAAACAGGAATCCTGTTACTTTTTAATCCATTGATTAATTCAAGTGTAGAAGATTTTTGCGCAAAAGATGTGAGTGTAAAAAGCGATATGAAAAGAAATAAAATTTTGTTTTTCATTTACCTGTAAAATAAAGAATTTTTACCCAATAAATGGAATCATAAACCCGCTTTTTGACTTATAATTCCTGAATTCCTCTTTAAAATGTTTCCCGAGTAATTTGTCTTCAAGTGAAGCACGCATAATTAAAATTGGGATTTCAATCAACGCCAGCGGAATTACCAGATAACTCAAGACAGCGATCCCCGCTCCCAAATCCATTAAAATTTGTGATAAATATTGCGGATGCCTGATAGTTTTAAAAATACCTTTGGTAACCAGTTTGTGATGTTTATGTATCAATACTTCCTGTGCGTAATTATCGCCGAGTGTTTTGTAAGCATTAATCTGAATCCATGAGAAAATAAGATAAACTATTAATCCTACTAGCCTTAATGTTTGATAATTGTCATCGTAAGAAAATGTTCCAACCCGGAATAAGCCGAGTATGAACAGAATCAACGTAAGAATGGAAAGAACAAGAGGAATTTTCTGAAGAAAAGTTTCCGGTTTTTCCCTTGTAACTGATACAGTTGACTTTAGCCCTTTCTTGGCGCCTGTAAGGTTAGCACCAAATGTAGCAATTAAATTTAATCCTGCAATAATATTAATTGGATCCATATTTAGTCTGTTGTTTTTCCGTGCTTTTTCATAATAGCTTTCCATTCTTCAGGGGAAAGCTGTTCGGATTCATCGATAAGCATTATCGGTATATCTTCTTCAATTCTGTAACGCCTTCTTGTCTCCTTATCTGTTGAAACAAGTGTGTTGCCATCAAGTACAAGTTCAGCTTTCGTTTCCGGGCAACAGAGTATATTAAGTAGTTCTTTGCTAATCATATTATTTCCAGATATGTACTTTAAAATATGCTTTGATTATAAAAATAGCCAGTCCAATTTATTTCAATTCAGGGTACCTGAAGCAACCTTTTATGTGATCGTTCACCATTCCGGTTGCCTGCATAAATGCATAACATATAGTTGACCCGACAAATTTGAATCCGCGTTTTTTCAGATCTTTACTCATAGCATCACTCTCGACGGTTTTGGCCGGAACATCTTTCAGGGTTTTAAATTTATTGATTTTTGGTTTCCCGTTTACAAATTGCCATATATATTTATCGAAACTTCCGAATTCTTTTTTTACTTCCAGAAAACATTTTGCATTAATCATGGCAGCATTTATTTTCAACTTATTACGAATAATTCCCTCATCCTTCATAAGTTGGTTTATTTTTTTCGAATCGTATTTGATGATTTTCTTCGGATCAAAATTATCGAATGCTTTTTTGAAATTCTTTCTTTTCTTTAAAATTGTAATCCAGCTAAGTCCTGCCTGGAATCCTTCGAGTATCAGCATTTCAAATAATTTTCTATCGTTATGACACGGTACTCCCCATTCTTCGTCGTGATATTTTATATAAAGCGGATCGTTTGTAGACCATCCGCAACGGGTTTTTTCCATTTTAAAAATAATTTAGTTAGTAGAATAAACTTTTAATCCAACCAGACCGACTATTATCAGAAACATAAAAAACAAACGCATAAATTCTTTCGATTCACCAAAGAGTATTATACCAAGAACTGCGGTTCCAACAGCGCCGATTCCTGTCCATACAGCATATGCTGTTCCTACCGGCAGCCATTTTAAAGAATAGGCCAGCAACCCCATGCTTATAAAAATGCAGACCACAGTAAATACACTGGGCCAGAGCTTTGTGAATCCTTCGGAATATTTCATCCCGATTGCCCAGGCTGTCTCAAAAATTCCTGCTATGAAAAGTATTAACCAGGCCATTTTCAATGTAGAATTAATAATGAATAATGTAGAATTGATCTCTGGTAAAATATGAAATTTTTACGTGATAAGGCAGTTGCAGATTTATATTACTTTAAATATTCCTTCAGGTATCTGCCCGTCCAGGAATTCTTGTTTTTAGCCACTTCTTCCGGAGTACCTACAGCTACAATTTCTCCTCCCTTTTCACCTGCATCCGGTCCAAGATCAATTATGTAATCTGCACATTTTATTACATCAAGGTTATGCTCAATAATGACGATAGAATTATTTCTTTCTAGCAACAGCCTGAAACAACTCAGCAATTTAGAAATATCATCAAAATGCAGACCGGTTGTCGGTTCATCAAAGATGAAAAATGAGTGTTTTCTTTCGCGCTGTTTGGTTAAATGAGAAGCAAGTTTAATCCTTTGCGCTTCACCACCCGAAAGAGTATTAGACGGCTGGCCGAGTTTTATATATCCAAGTCCGACATCCGCAAGCAGGTTAATATACCTCACAATTTTTTCTTCATCCTTAAAGAACTCAACCGCCTCATCAACTGTCATATCAAGAACATCGACAAGGTTTTTCCCCCTGTATGTAATTTCACGAATTTCTTTTTAAATCTCGTTCCGCCGCAATCGTCACAGGTCAGGTAAAGGTCGGCAAGAAACTGCATTTCCACTTTTATAAATCCGTCACCCGAACAGGTTTCGCATCTTCCGCCTGGAACATTAAATGAAAAATATCCCGGTTTGTATCCCCTTGCCCGCGCCTGATGAGTTGAGGCAAACAAATCACGGATTAATTCGAATGCTTTAATATAGCTTATTGGGTTTGAACGGGGTGTTTTTCCAATCGGTGATTGATCCACAATTTCCACATTATCAAGATAAGCTGATCCGGTTATCTCTTTGACTTTTCCAGTTTCAGAAATTGAGGCGCCCAGTTTTTTGATAACCCGGTATAAAGCACATCGTGGATTAATGTACTTTTACCCGATCCGCTTACGCCGGTAATTACAACAAATTTATTCAGCGGAATTGTAACATCAATATCTTTTAAATTATTTTCGCTCGCACCTGTAATTACAATTTCTTTAGATTTGCTTATATCTCTTTCAGATGGAACGGGGATTTTTTTCTTACCCGAAAGATATTTACCTGTGAGAGAATTTTTATTCTTCATCACTTCATCGTATGTACCCATCGCAATTATTTCACCGCCGCCGATCCCTGCCTTTGGTCCCATATCAATCAGTATATCAGCTTCTTTCATCATTTCAGGGTCGTGTTCTACAACCAGTACCGTATTGCCTATATCACGAAGGTTTTTCAGAATATTTATAAGACGTGCATTATCTCTTGGATGCAGGCCGATACTTGGTTCATCAAGAACATATAAAGTTCCGACCAATGATGAACCCAGAGAAGTTGCAAGATTTATCCTTTGTGTTTCTCCGCCGGAAAGTGTGCTGCTCAATCTTTCCAGTGTTAAATAACCAATCCCAACATTGTCCAGAAAAGTTAAACGTTTTATGATTTCTTTTAGCACTCTCTCACCGACTTTCATATCATAGTCTGAAAGCTCAAGTTCATCAAAGAACTTCAATGAATGTTCTATAGGCAGTTTCACAACATCATAAATTGATTTATTGCCAACCAAAACCTGCAGAGCTTCTCTTCTTAAACGTGAGCCTTTACAGGCTTTACAAAGCGTATAGCCCCTGTACCTGCTTAAAAGCACACGCACGTGCATTTTGTATGTCTTTTTTTCCAGTTTTTCAAAAAACTTATCTATTCCTATATAATCCCCGAAGCCTTTCCTGATAAGTGTAACCTGATCATTAGCCAGTTCCTGGAATGGAATATTGAGAGGAATATTAAAAGCCTTTGCATTTTGAACAAGATCCCGCAGATGAGTGCTGTATTTTGCAGAACGAAATGGTGCAATTGCGCCTTCCGAAATTGTTAATTCCGGTTTGGGAACAACAAGATTCATATCGATTCCTATTGTCTTGCTAAATCCCTGGCAAACAGGACAGGCACCAAAAGGATTATTGAATGAAAAAAACCTCGGCTCGGGTTCTTCATATCTTATGCCGCAGCATTCATAAAATTTGTTAAATTCTTTTTCCTTCGTTGTATCTGCATTTACCAGTACGAGCCTGTTTTCTCCTTCTTTAAAAGTTACTTCTATCGAATCGGATAATTTTTCCCGGACCTTACCTTTTGTTACTTTAAAACGTTCAACAATAACCCTGACGTCTTTTTTCTTTTTAGGAAGTGAGTTTTTTTCATTCAGGTCTATCAGCTTCCCCTTATAAAAAATCCTGAAGAAGCCTCTCTTTTTTATAAGTTCAATTTCTTCTTTTAAAGTTCTGCCTTCGTGTTCGTGCAAGGGGAAAGTAAGATAAAATTTTGCTCCTTCTTCCTGTTCCTCCAGCCAATCGGATACAGAAGTTGTTGTGTCTTTTTTTACTTCATTTCCGCACTGGAAACAAATGGTTTTTCCAACCCTTGCAAATAACAAACGAAGGTAATCGTAAATTTCTGTGCTTGTTCCAACGGTGGAACGTGAATTCCTTGAGCCGGTTTTTTGCTCAATAGCCACTGCGGGACTTATTCCCTGGATATAATCAACGTCGGGTTTATTCATTCTTTCCAGGAACTGGCGCGCATAAGCGGAAAGACTTTCTACATATCTGCGCTGCCCTTCGGCATAAATGGTATCGAAAACCAGGGATGATTTACCACTTCCGCTCACACCCGTAAATACAACGAGTTTATTACGCGGGATTTCGAAAGTCAGGTTTTTTAGATTATGTTCTCTCGCACCGCGAATAATTATCTTTTTTTCTTTTTTATTCGTCGCAGCCATTAAATTTTAATCTGGAATTGGAGTTGCAAATTAATCAAGTGTTAAATTTACAAAAAAAATTGAAACAAAAGAGGTAAAAACAGGAGTTATAGTCCTGCCTTTTATATAAGAGATGAATCAGCCGTAAGATGTTAATTTTTAATAGATTATAAGAATATCGCTCTATTTTTTATTTTCGAGTTTCTTTAATTCTTCGATCCTGTCGTCAATTTCTTTAATCTTCTGATTCAATTCATCCAGGCTTTTATTTATATTATCTTCATACTCAGCTTTATCCCAGTAGCCCCTGTTCTCAAAATAACTCTTGAACAGCCAGTTGTGTTTTAAAGCTTCCATATTTTCTGCGAGGCGTGAAGCTGCGAGTCTTGCCGCTTCTGAAGTACTCTGAATGTTTTGCATTGTAACGGAAAAAGTTGAATCGTATTTACTTCCGTCAACAAGCATTTGACCAAGCATGCCTTTACCGCTCTGAACACCGGCCATTATTGTATCAAGCCTGACAATCGATTGGTTAACATTATCAACCACATCCTGTACGCCTACCCCAAGTTTATCAAAGAGACCGGTTACTTTTTGTAATTCTTTGGTGATTCCTTTAAACTAACATTAGCCTGCTCTGTAAGATCTGCAGCATTCCGATACAACCTGTCATCATTCAGAAGTTTACCAATTGAACCCTTACCGCTGTTAACTTTCTCGGTTATTTCAGCCAGGCTTTTGGTCATTTCTTTCGTGTACTGAATTACACCCTGTGTCTCATTTAAAATAGCCGTAAAACTGGGTTGTTCTCTTGTCTGGATGTATCCACCGTCTTTAACTTCCTCACTCTTACTGCTACCAATTTCCAAGACAACTACCTTATTTCCAACCAATCCTTCAGTTTCAATCAACGCTTTTGTGTCGGTTTTGATAAATCTTTGAATATCTTTTGAAAGTGACATATTAACCTGAACACGGCCGGTTGTATCGGGAACAATCTCAATTGATTTAACGCTTCCGACGTCGATACCATTTAAACGCACGACTGCACCATTTCTTAGTCCCTGTACATTAGAGAAATAGGCGCTAACATTGAAAGTACTTCCAAAAATTGCTCCTTTTTTTCCGACCATAAAAATTCCAACTGCAAAGAGTACAAATCCTAAAACAATAAAAATTCCAAGTCTGACCGGTGCAGCGTTCTTTGCCATTATTTACTCCCTTTTTTTTCTTCAAAAAATTCCCTGTCGAAAAAATCGATTAGGAATTCATCATCGGTAGTAGTTAGTTTATCTAGATCACCTTCGTATCTTATTTTACCGTCCTTCAAAACAACAGCATGGTCGGCAATTATGTGTGCACAAATTAAATCGTGAGTAACTACTACTGCTGTAACATTTAAGTCCTCCTGCAGATCCACAATCAGGCGGCTGATTTCTTTTGTTGTAATCGGATCAAGGCCTGTAGTCGGCTCGTCGTACAAAATTAACTGTGGCTCAGTAATAATTGTTCTGGCCAGTCCAATCCTTTTTTTCATTCCGCCCGACAGTTCAGCGGGCATTTTATCAATTGCCTCAAGCAGGTCAACCTTTTCAAGAACTTTTGTTATTTTCGCATCTATTTCTTCCGCCGTAAAATCGAAATTCCTTATCAGCGGGAACTCGAGGTTTTCTCTTACTGTCATTGAATCGTAAAGAGCTGAACCCTGAAACAGGAATCCTACTTGTTTTCGTATTTTATTTAATTCCTTTTCTTTCATCGATAAAATATTATTACCATCAATAAATATTTCACCTGCGTCCGGAACCAGCAGCCCGACAATACATTTTAGAAGAACGCTTTTCCCTGTTCCGCTTCTGCCAAAAACCACAAAATTTTGCCCTTCTCTTATACTTAAAGAAACATCATCAAGAACAACATGATCATCAAATGCTTTTGAAAGATTTTTTATTTCTACTATCATATAGGCCAAAAGAATAATGTAATTTTTACAAGGATCGTATCAAATACTAAAATTAAAAGTGAAGCCATCACAACTGAACTGGTAGAGGCTTTACCAACTCCAACTGTACCATTCTCTGCAGTATAGCCCTTGTACGAACCAACCATACCGACAATAAATCCGAAAACAAATGTCTTTGCAATTCCCGGTAATACATCTGAAAAAAGAAGTGAGGGAAGTAATGAATTTACGTATAGTTGAAAATTCATATTCAGCAAAAGTGCTACTGCAATATATCCGCCGAAAATGGCGATAAAATCCACAAATACAGTCAGCATTGGCAAAATAAATGTACAGGCAAGAACCCTGGTTACAACAAGAAACTTAAAAGGATTTATTGCCGAAACTTCCATCGCGTCAATCTGCTCTGTTACCCTCATTGATCCAAGCTCAGCTCCAATACCGGAACTTACGCGGCCTGCAAAAATTAAAGCCGTAAGAACAGGTCCAAGTTCCCTGGTTACGGATAAGGCCACCATACTTGGTAAAAATGATTCTGCCCCGAATCTTGCCATAATCGGCTGACTCTGCATGGCAAGTACAAAACCAATAATAAAACCGGTAACCCCTACAATCGGAAGAGTCTTAACCCCGAGTTCATCCATATGTTTTCTTATCTCGCCAAATTCATAAGGAGGCAAAAAAACATTTTTGAAAAAACAAAACGGTAAAAGCAGCCATTCCCCCGATAGTTATAAAAAAATCAGTAAGTCTTAATTCTACCGTAGTGTAATGCTTACTTTGTTTTATTTTAGATTTAAGTTTTGACAAATTCTACAAATAATTTTGGGTAAAAATAACAACGGAACAAAAGATAAAATACAGATTATGGCTGATATAAAAAATGAAGTCCCCCACTAAGTGAAATATAATTTATTTCACACCTAAAATTAACTTTTTTAATAAATATTATGTGAAAATTCTGGGTTTTAATTTTTAATAAACCGTTTATTTGAATAAATTTAAAGCATCATCGCCAAACCTAATGAGGGTAAAATGAAGAAAATTCAGAGAAGGGAGTTCTTAAAATCCGCATCTGTTGCCGCGATAGCCGCCGGAAGCGGTGCCGCATTTTTTGCCGGCTGCGGTACAGAAGAAAAAGGGAAAAATGTTTCGGTAAATACCGGAAAAACTTATGAATGGAAAATGGTCACAACCTGGCCTCCGCATTTCCCTCTGCTCGGTGAGTATGCTGATAAATTTGCCGAGTGGGTTGGCAAAATGTCGGACGGAAGACTAAAAATACAGGTTTACGGCGGCGGCGAGCTTGTTCCTGCGCTGGAGACTTTCGACGCTGTTTCACAGGGAATTGCTGAAATGGGTCACGGTGCGGCATATTACTGGGCGGGTAAATCTCCCGCGGCGCAGTTTTTCGGAAGCGTTCCATTCGGAATGAATGCACAGGAAATAAACGCCTGGTTTTATGAAGGCGATGGAATAAAACTATGGCAGGAATTGTACGCTCCGTTCGGATTAGTGCCGATGCCCTGCGGAAATACAGGCGCGCAGATGGGCGGATGGTACAATAAAGAAATTAATTCTGTCTCTGATATTAAAGGATTAAAAATAAGAATGCCCGGCCTGGGGGGAAAGGTAATTTCAAAAGCGGGCGCTACTTCTATACTGTCACCCGCGGGCGAACTTTACACAGATCTTGAAAGAGGTGTAATTGATGCGCTTGAATGGGTTGGCCCATACCACGATTACCT
>CAVVHP010000020.1:0-11822 GCA_963748105.1 uncultured Bacteroidota bacterium
TCTCATATTAAGCTGGGATGTTAAAAATCAAATTATTGTTGCTATCTATTATAACCTGGTTTTTGCTGCGGCAATAATTATGAATGAAAAGGCAATTTATTTTTTGCCACACATGTATGAATCGGTCATTTTTGTCCTTTTTCTTAGTATAATTTCAGTAATTGGCAGCGCGGTAAACTTCAGCCTGAAAATGAAGCTTGCAGAAAAATCATATCGTGTAGAATTATCAGAAAATAAATACAGGTCTATTTTTGATAATTCCGCTGAGGGGGTATTTCAATCCAGTCTTGCGGGAAGATTTTTAACCTCTAACACAGCTCTCGTAAAAATTCTTGGATATGATAGCAAAGAAGAAGTAATGAATTTAAATATTGAATACGATGTTTATAAATATGCAGGTGAACGGCAAAAAATAATAAAAGAGCTCGAAGAAAAAGGTGAGATTAAAGGAAAAACTGTTGTTCTTAAAAGAAAGGATGGCAGTGATGTTGTAGTTCGCATGAACAACAGGGTTTATACTGATGAAGATGGAAAGAAAAAATATTTTGAAGGTACTATACAGGATATAACAGAGCAGTTTTTTGCTGAAAATAACAGGAAGAAGATAGAAGAAGAATTAAGAAAAGAAAAAATAAGAAGTGACCAGCTTGCACAAGACGCAATGCAGTCCAGCCTTGCAAAAAGCCAGTTCCTTGCAAATATGAGTCACGAAATCCGCACACCTATGAACGGCATTATTGGATTTCTTTCATTGATTGAAAGAGGGGCATACAATGATAATAATGAACTAATACAGTTTACAAATAATGCTAAAAACTCCGCTGAATCTTTGATCGATTTAATAAATGATATACTTGACCTTTCAAAAATTGAATCCGGTAAAATGGTGCTGGAAAGAATTGATTTCAATCTGGATGACATACTGGAAGAATCAATCTCAATCTTGTCCACAAAAATTCGTGAAAAAGGATTAAAGATTAATAAAGTAATTGATGATAATGCTTTATTGTATCTAAAAGGCGACCCTAAACGAATACGGCAAATTATTATTAATCTATTAAGTAATGCAGTTAAATTTACTGAAAAAGGAAGTATTACTTTAAGTGTTTCAACAAAGGAAAAAGATTCTGACAAATTTGAAATTCTTATTGCCGTAAAGGATACTGGAATAGGTATACCAGCCAACAGGATGAATGTCTTATTTGAGCCTTTTTCACAGGTTGATAGTTCACATACCAGGAAATACGGTGGTACTGGACTAGGATTGGCAATTTGTAAAGAGTTTGTCAATGCAATGGGTGGTCAAATTGGAGTTGATAGCAAAAAAGGTGATGGTAGTAAGTTTTATTTTACTGTGATTTTGGGAAAAGGAGACAAGGATAAAATCTTACAACCGGATCTTCAACCGGACGCTGAATTAAAAGCTCCGGGTACCGAACAATTACCCGGTAAATCCGCGATTACTAAAAAGGAAAGAGGACAATTTAAATTATTACTGGCTGAAGATAATTTTATAAATCAGAAAGTTGCATTAAGAATTTTAAGCGAAGCTGGTTATTCAGCAGAATCTGTGATGAACGGAAAGGAAGCGGTGGAAGCTGTTGCTGAAAAAGAATTCGATCTTGTTTTAATGGATGTTCAGATGCCGGAGATGGATGGGTTTACAGCGACAAAAAAAATAAGAGAGGCTGATCATAGCCGGAAATCAATTCCTATTATTGCAATTACTGCACACGCTCTTCTTGGTGATAAAGAAAAATGCCTGGAAGTGGGTATGAATGATTATTTATCCAAACCAATTAATGCTGAATCCCTGATTCTAAAACTGGATAAATGGCTTAAAGTGAAAGCGTCAGATGGAAAAGATACTCCAACAGCTGAAAAGAAAAAGGATGTTATATTCGATTTTGATCATCTTGAAAAGATGGCTTCCAATGATGAAGAATTCAGGAAAGAACTGATAGGAACATATTTTGAAGATGTCAGTGACAGGCTGATAAAACTGGAAAAATTTATTGAGGATGGTGATTTTCAGAATATAGTTGGTGAAGCACACACCATTAAAGGTGCGAGTTATTCTGTCGGTGCTAAAAAAATCGGAGATGAGGCTTACGGTATTGAATTATCGGGAAAAGTAAAAGATCTTAAAAATGCACTTGAAAGAATCAGGCCATTAAAAGCTGCAATTGAAGAGACTAGGAAAATTTTAAAGATATCTTAGTTCTTTCCGTCCCGCTATTAAGTTGAAAAATCACTTCAATGTCATTTCGAACGACGCCGCATCGCGGGGGAGGGAGAAATCTATATTTCCCTTATTAAAAAGATTCCTCCCCCGATAAAATCGGGGCCGAAATGACAATAACACCGGGCAATGATACCCGGCATCATCCCGAAATTGGTGAATATTTATCAGTAATGTATAATGTGTACCTAACATTATACCCCGAACATTGAACTCTGAACCCCTATCAATCCATCAGCAAAACTGCACTTACTCTTTCCATTGCCCAATCGATTTCTTCTTTTGTTATTACAAGAGGAGGAGCAAAGCGTATTACATTATCGTGAGTTTCCTTACAAAGAACTCCTCTATCCATTAATGCCTCGCAGAATCTTCGGGCGCCGCCTGCTTCTTTTTTCAATTCAACTCCAATGAACAAACCCTTACCACGAATCTCTTTTACGTGAGATGATTTAACACTTCTCAATTTTTCACGGAAGTATTCACCAAGTTTAAAGGAATTTTCAATCAGGTTTTCTTCCACCAGTACTTTCATTGATTCCCGGGCTACTGCTGCACCAAGCGGGTTTCCACCAAAAGTTGACCCATGATCACCCGGATTAAAAACTCCGAGAACTTCTTTTTTAGAAAGTACAGCCGAAACAGGATAACACCCGCCGGAAAGAGCTTTCCCTACTATCACCGCATCGGGTTTAATCCCCTCATACTCATAAGCGAAAAGCTTTCCGCTTCTTCCCAGCCCGCACTGAATTTCATCGGTAATAAAGAGTACATTTTCTTTTTTGCAAATTTCGGAACATTCTTTTAAGTAACCATCAGGTGGAACAATAACACCGCCTTCACCCTGAATTGGTTCTACAATAAATGCCACGGTATTCTTAGTGATTGCTTTTTGTAGAGAGGAACTGTCCCCGTAAGGTATAATCTTAAAACCCGGTGTGAATGGCCCATATCCATCTTTGTACTGAGGTTCTGTACTAAAACTAATAATGGAAATTGTTCTTCCGCCAAAATTATTTTCACACACTATGATTTCTGCACAATTTTCTTCTACCCCTTTAACTTTATATCCCCATTTCCTGGCAGCTTTAAGTGCAGTCTCAACCGCTTCAGCTCCTGAGTTCATTGGCAGCATAGTATCAAACCCTGTGAGTTCGCACATTTCTTTATACAACAAGGGTAATTGATCATTTCTGAAAGCTCTGGATGTTAGAGTTGCTTTTCCGGCCTGATCTTTCAACACATTAATTATTCTCGGGTGGCAATGTCCCTGGTTTACAGCGGAATATGCAGCAAGACAATCGAGATATTTTTTACCCTCTACATCATAAACCCAAACGCCTTCAGCTTTGCTGATTACGACATCAAGCGGATGGTAATTATTTGCACCATATTGTTCTTCTAATTTAATCAGGTCCTGTGTCTGCATATGATATTCCCTTGTAGATAGTTTGAAAATTAATTTTGAATTACAAAAGTTAAACTGGTAAAGTAATGATGAATAATTATTATTCTAATTATGAGTTAAATACCGGAATTAGGCTAACGGGATTATTTAATCATACCGGATTATTCACAAAACAAATTTAGTATAAAAATAATTACTGGGAAACAGGGTAATGAGCAATACTCTTATTTTACATCATTTTATCTTATTTTAGGTACAGAAATATTCTAATATAGGACAGGATTAAAATGAAACTTGTAACGCGAAGGAATCTATTTATAGTTATTGTATTTATTCTTTTACTGCCTCTTCAATCAGTTTTGGGGTGGGGAAAAGAAGGGCATAAAATAATCAGCACCAAAGCGATGGATTTTCTCCCTGCAGAAATGAAAGATTTTGTTGCGTGGAAAAATTATATGGGCGAACATTCTTCCGATGCAGATATCAGGAGACATAATGATAAATCCGAAGCTCCAAGGCATTTTATTGATATAGATTTTTATAAAGAGTTTCTGGAAGGTAGAATGATAAGAGATGAAGATTCTTTAATTACAATTTACGGGAAAGAAACAGTTAAAAAAATTGGGATTCTTCCCTGGGCTACTTTTAAAACATATCGTAATCTAATTGAGGCTTTTAAGGAAAAGAATCGGGATAAAGTTTTAATCTATGTCGCAGATTTGGGGCATTATGTGGCGGACGGTCATCAGCCAATGCATACTGTACTTAATTATAATGGTCAGTTATCCGGACAAAATGGAGTGCATTCAAGGTATGAATCTAAAATGATTAACAAACATGAAGAAGAGCTGGAAAAATGTTTTGTCGATCGGAAGGTGAGCGAAGTTTTAGATCCTGAAAATTTTATCTTTAATTACATATCAGGTAGTAACTCAGTAGCAGATGTTTTATTTGCTGCGGATAAACTTGCAACACAAGAAGCAGGCAACACGGATAGTGATAATTATTATAGACTAATGTGGTTCAGAACAAAATATATTACTGAAGTTCAGTTTCAAAAAGCTGCTGAAGATATTGCTTCTCTTATTTATACTGCATGGGTTGAAGCTGGTAAACCTGCGTTTAGTGAGTTTAAATAGATTGAGTGAAATTCAATGTTCAGCGTACTCTGTATGCCTGCAGTGTAGTACCTCAATAATTATTAACAATACTGGTTAATATCTATTATAGGGGATATTACAAATCAGACGTCCTAAATAAATTTCGTTAATAAATTATGCGGAAATAGAAATAAGATATATACTGAATGAAAACACTGAGAAACAAAAGAATTCCAACCGGAAAATTCTGTATAATTCCTTTCAGTGAAAGCACAAATTAGTATATCGTAGTTAGATTTATTTTCCGTGAGAATAGCCAGTATAATTTTAGAAATTTATTTAAAGACTTGACTTTTTGGTACTTTTGGGTCAAGCCAAAAGTACAGGAGAATACAAAAAATATTTATAACAATAAAAATTTTGATATCAATCAAGTCAATGAATTTGTTAATATTCAATAAACTAATACCGATAATAAATTGTGTTACCTAAATAGGAGTAATTATACGGTAGGCATTTCAAAATTCGGGAGCTTGTGATGGAAATTGTGGCTGTTATAAAATTAATGTAAGACTATTGTTTAACAAAGCGAGGAATCTTAAAGTCTGTTAGCTTATAGTTCGCTAGCGTATAGAAAATAGGAAGACTGTTAAAGTTATCGCAAATGTCATTTCGATCCCGCTGTAAGCGGGAGAGAAATCTTTCTCTTTCGGAATAAAAGATTTCTCGTCATGGGCTCCTCTTCCAAAGTAATGCCTTCGGCAGAAATGACAATTCGGGTAATTCTTTAAAGTCCGTTTACAGGTAATGCAGGAATAGAGGTGGCACCTGGTAAATTCCTCTGAGAACTTTGCGGCTTCCCGCCGAAGATGGGTAAACTTTGTGTCCATTGTGGTTAGTTCTGCGTGAATATTATTTTACCAGCCAGGATAGTATAACTGCTGATGCACTGGCTACATTTAATGATTCTGCTTTTCCATAAGATGGGATAGTTAATTTTGTATCGGATATATTCAGTATTTCAGCCGAAGGTCCGTTAGCTTCATTTGAAAAGATAATTATGCTTTTACTGCTTCTTTCATATTCTAATAAGTTTTCTCCATTCAAATCTGTGCATAATATTTTATAACCCTTCGCTTTTAATTTTTCAATTTCTCCGGGCTTTATATTGTTAAAACATTCTAAATGGAATAATGATCCCATACTTGCGCGCACTACTTTCGGATTATAAACCTCTGCACAATTTTCAGTAAGTAAAACCTTGCCTACTCCAAACCAATCACAATTTCGCATTATTGTTCCAAGATTTCCCGGATCAGAAATATTATCCAGGCAGCAGATTATTTCTTCGTCCAGATGCTCAATATTATTTCCCCGGGATTTTGGTTCAGAAAATACTGCGGCTATACCCTGGGGATTCACTGTATCTTTCAGCTTATGAAATTCTAAATTTGTAACAGGTTCAATTCTTAAATCATTCCCGATGTGTTCAATAAAGGATTTTTCGTTCTCATAAAAATCATTTGTAACAATAATAATTTCACATTTAAAATTACTCCCTAATCCTTCAGAGACTATTTTCTTACCCTCAGCAAGAAATTTCTTTTCTTCCTGCCGGTTTTTCTTCTTTAATAAAGATGAATAATATTTTAATTCATTCTTAGAAAGCATCAGATTAAATCATTGTAATTGTGTTTGGTGTTATCAGATTGGTCTTTATCAAGCTGCTTTAAGTAATCCCAGGTATAAATGCCCGTATTATGTCCGTCCTTCCACGTGATTTGTATTGCATAACCACCGATTGTTTCAATATTATTAATCTTATACATTTCCGGAGTTGTTGTTGTCGGTTTTGCGGGCCTGTATGTTTTCATTAATACAGTTTCACCCTTGCAGGAAGCGCATGGACATTCATCTCGTAAATATTTAAGATCAATTTTACTTTCGTTCCCATCATTCCACACGATCTGTAATTTTTTCTTTTCAAATATCTTAATCTGTTTTGGAGTCATTATTTTCCCAATTCTTTAGTAATAGTGATTTTAATTTTACTCAAAAAATTCCTTTCGATCAATTAAAGAAAGACAGTAAAGTTTGATATTTAAAAACAAGTATAACTTTTTCACTATATTTATAGATGTTAGTGGGCCGGTTTCTTAAAAAATCACGGATTTTTTGATGATAACTTTGAATTCTGGCTCTTTAGGCCTTAAAGGAAAGCCCTTAAGGAAAAAATATTTGTCAATATTTAATATCGTATAAATGGACTTATTATTAAGAATTTTATCTTCCCTGATTTTTATTTTGTTGGCAGGTCTCTTTTCATCCGTCGAAATTGCAATAGCGTCATTCGGAAAAAATAAAATTGAGGAATTAAAAGAAAAAGAACATCACCACGTATCTTCATTTGAGAAAATCCAAAATAATCTGAACAGTTTTTTCGGAACTGTTCAGATACTAACTACAGCTTTTATTATTTCTTCAGTAATTATAACATTTGATACGCTATTAAAAATATTTTCTCCCTGGCTTGAGGGATCGGGGGTATCACTCCTGGTGGAAAATGCATTTTTTATTTCAGCAATTATTTCAGTTCTGCTGGATGCATTTTTGATTATCGTTTTTGCAGTATTATTGCCCAAAGCCATCGGCTTCAAGTATTCAGATCAGTTAGGAAATGGCTCAGTTAAAATATTTCTGTTATTGATGACAATATTTAATTACCCTGTTAGGTTTATTACCGGTAGCAGTAATTTTTTTCTTTCACCCTTTAAAAGAGAAAACCGATTTCTCACAGACACGTTTATCTGAAGATGAAATAAGACTAATAATATCGGAAGGAGTAAAATCCGGTGCAATTGATGAACAGGAACAAAAAATAATAGACAATATTTTTGAATTCAATGATCTGAAAGCAAATGAAGCAATGATTCCGCGAACGGAAATGTCAGCTATTGAAATTTCGGATGATAATAAAAAAATGGTAAGGGAAGCCATTGAATCCGGTTATTCATTAATCCCTGTATATGATGAATCGCTTGACAAAATAATTGGTGTGTTGCATACCAAAGATCTAATAAAATCTTTTGTTGAACAAAGGCCAATAAATGTGAGGAGCCTTATACGGCAGGCGTATTTTGTGCCGGAGACAAAGCTTATATCAGAAATTTTGCGTGAAATGCAGAACCGAGGTGAAAGGATGGCCATTGTAACTGATGAATATGGGGGAACGGAGGGTTTGATAACAATGGAAGATATACTTGAAGAAATTGTTGGAGAGATAAAAGACAATAAAAAAAATCAGGAAATCGAATATCAGAAATTACCGGATGGATCATTCGCAGTACTTGGTTTAATGGGTATTGATGATTTTAATTCCACTTTTAATTATAATTTGCCGGAATCTGAAAATTATAATACCGTTGCGGGTTTTGTTGCAGACATTTCCGGAAAGATATTAAACCGTGGTGAAGTAACCGGGTTTGAAGGTTTGTCTTTTGAACTGGTAAAGAAGATCAGGCAAAAGATGGTCCAGTTTAAAGTATATTCCGGAAATGGCGACTTTGCATTAAATGAAAAAATGCCAAAAAATTAGCTGTATGAATTCTTGCAAAGTCAATTGGAAAACATTATTTTTGTTACCTGTTTTAGGTAAAGATTGAAAATGCTGACCACAGCAAAACGGGATAAGCTCCGCTTCCAATTAGATGGATGTCTCCTTCAATTACCGGATAATCAGCAGTCTTCAGGTTCTTAAAAAATAGTTTTTATACGCTGGCATAGCTCAATTGGTAGAGCAGCTGATTTGTAATCAGCAGGTTGCGGGTTCGAGTCCCATTGCCAGCTCACGGAAAGCTCGAATATGATAAATATTCGGGCTTTTTTGTTTTTAAATCTAAAAGAATTGTTCCCTGACTTGAGTCTAAGTTTTGGCATTTACTTCTCACACTGGTTTAATTGTCCTGATAAATAAAAAGCTATATATATGAAATATTATTTGCTTAAATATTAACCATTTATTAAATTTCTACCGCTTACTAAGATAACCAACTCCATATATTCAATTCACTAGCGGGGGGCTTGCGTAATTGACCAAACTAGAAATTCTCTTTGTTGCGTAGGCAATAAATAGAACAATGTTACTTTTCCGTTTATATAAAAAATAAAAAGATCCTGGCGGTTGTTATTTGATGCAGCTTGCCTTTTTATAATACTATACAAAAGGAGAGAGAATGTGTAATCGATACTTGAGCAACTTTAAGGGTATAATATTTTTACCCTTTTTCTTTGCGCTATTTTTATTCCCTGTTTTAGTAAATGCGCAAACGACTGTTTTCATTAATGAAATTCATTATGACAACGCAAGTACTGATACTGGTGAAGCCATTGAAATAGCAGGTCCCGCCGGAACCGATCTTACCGGGTGGAGCCTGGTGTTATATAATGGTAATGGTGGAGCGGTTTATAATACAACGGCCTTAACAGGAACTATCCCCGATATGGGTAGTGGGTATGGTGTTGTGTCAATTAGCTACCCTTCTAATGGCATTCAAAATGGAGCACCTGACGGAATAGCACTTGTTGATAATCTATCAAACGCTGTACAATTTTTAAGCTACGAAGGGTACATTTGCAGCAGTTGGTGGGCCGGCTGACGGAATGACAAGCATAGATATAGGTGTGGATGAGACATCAAGTACGCCTATAGGTGAATCATTACAACTTTCGGGTTCCGGAACAGTTTATGAAGATTTTGTTTGGAATTCGCCTGCTATAAATACTTTTGGAATAATTAACACGGGGCAATCTTTTGGAGGCGATGGCGCGCCAGCTGTTCTTGCAACTTCTCCTGCCAATACCGCTTCCGGTATTTCCCTTGATTCAAATATTGAAATAACTTTCAGCGAAGATGTAAACACAACAGGAACCTGGTTCAGTATTGTCGGCTCTCTTAGCGGAAACATAATTGCTAACGTTTCCGGGGGACCGGCGTATTTTATCTTAAATCCATTAGTAAATTTTGCCCCTGGTGAGACTGTTACGGTAACTATTTACTCGGCAAATATTACTGATGTAGATGCAGCAGATCCTCCTGACAATATGATGACCGATTACACTTTTGAATTCACAGCAATTCTGCCGGTTTCGGATTGGGTAATAAATGAATTTCTTGCCGATCCCGCCACTGATATTTCCGGTGACGCGAACGGTGATGGAATAAGAGATTCAGGGCAGGATGAATTTGTTGAGATAGTAAATAACAGCGGGGCCTCCGTTGATATTTCCGGGTGGACCCTCTCTGATGGAGTTAGTGTGCGCCATACATTCCCCTTAGGGACAGTAGTGCCTGATAAGGCCGCTATTGTAGTATTTGGCGGCGGCACCCCGACAGGTGATTTTGGATTTTCAATTGTTCAAACAGCAAGCACCGGAGGACTGGGATTAAATAACGGTGGAGATGACATAACACTTAATGATGGAACAACAAATGTCTCCACAATTAGCTACGGAAGTGAGGGTGGAGATAACCAGTCGCTAACACGTGATCCGGATATAACAGGAGAATTTGTAAAGCATTCCAACCGCAACTAGTTCAGGAGGTTCTCTATTTTCTCCGGGTACATTAATCGACGGCTCTTATTTCCCCGGAACGATACTCGAACCGGTTGTTAAAGAAATTTATGAAATACAGGGTGACGGGCTTTACACATATTTTGCAAACCAGAAATTAACAACTACAAATAATGTTGTTACCGGGTTAACAAGCGATGGATTTTTTATCCAGACTCCAACTGAAAGAAGTGACAATAATATAAACACATCCGATGGTATTTACGTATTTACCGGAAGTGCGCCTTCAGTAGCAGTTGGCGATCTTGTTGATGTTACCGGTAAAGTTGTTGAATATTATGGATTCACTGAAATAACTAATGCTGATGTAACCATAACCGGAACAGGTACTTTGCCTGAACCTTTTGTATTCGATCAAAATACGCCGTCACCAAATCAGCCTCAATCGGCAACAGAGTTTGAAAGATTTGAGGGTATGCGGGTCTCCATTTCCGGCGGAACCGTTACAGCTTCAAATCAACGATTTGCTTCAGATCCTATAGCAGAGGTTTATATAGTTGCCGGTCCTCAAAGAACTTTCCGCGAACCCGGACTTGAATATCCGGGAAATGGAAATATTTCCATACCTGTCTTTGATCTTAATCCTGAAATATTTGAACTCGATCCTAATAGATTGGGTTTACCGAACAGGATAATTCCGGCCGGTTCCACTTTTGATGCCGTTGGTATTCTTGGATATGAATACAGCGGATATGAATTATGGCCTTCTTCATTAAGCGTGCAGGATGCTGTGTTGCCACGGCCTGTTAGAGCACAAAACCCCGGTGAAGCTACTATTGCTTCATTAAATTGCTACCGATTGTTTGACGATGTAAATGACGGCGGCGGTGAAACCGTTGTAAGTTCAGATGAGTACGCACGCAGGCTTGCAAAATTTTCACTCTACATCCGCAATGTATTAAACTCTCCTTATATCATTGCGGTTCAGGAAGTTGAAAAACTTGGTGTACTTGCAGATCTGGCTAGTAAAATAAATGCTGATGATCCTTCGGTTGTATATACTGCATATCTAGAAGAAGGAAACGATATCGGTGGTATCGATGTTGGTTTTCTCGTGAGGGAAGAATTTGTTCAGGTTGATGCCGTTACACAACTTGAAAAAGATAAAACTTATACAAACCCTAATACTGGGGAACAGGACATACTTCACGACCGCCCGCCGTTGCTGCTGGAAGGAAGTTTTATAGTAAACGGCCAACCGGCATACCCTATATCGGTTATTGCAGTTCACCAAAGGTCTTTAAGCGGTATTGAAACTTTAAGAGTGCAGACCAAGCGACTGGCACAGGCAGAGGCTGTTGCGGCAATAATGCAGTCAATGCAGGCTGCAAATCCTGATGTTCACCTTGTAGTAACAGGCGATTTTAACGCCTATGAATTTACAGATGGATATGTTGATGTTGTAGGACAAATGAAAGGTGATTTTATACCATCTGAAAAT
>CAVVHP010000021.1:0-43740 GCA_963748105.1 uncultured Bacteroidota bacterium
CTTCTTCTAGCCTTTCGTTAGACTACGTATTGCTGCCCTTTTGTCATTTCGAGGAAGTAAAACGACCGAGAAATCTTAAGGTTTTAAGTTTCTTCCCCGCTTAACATCATTTGCAGAATTTGAGCCTCTCGTTTATCCCGGATTTCAGGTTCATCCTGTCAATTTACTCACTCATCGCCTTATTTTTTTAACTGTTTGAACTGTCTTTTAAGTTTGAATCAGAACTTAAATATGATTTATCACAAACTTGAAAGGAGGTCTAACATGAAAAATCTAACTATAACAATTATCACGCTGATTCTTTTATTAACCACAGCCAATATTAATGCCCAGAATTCCTGGAGTGCTGAATTAAGAAACGGAGCTTCATTCGCTACCAAAGATCTGGGAGATGCTAATCCCGGAACAGGGTTCGGTTTTGAAGGAACTATCGCTTATAGTTTTATGCCGCATCTTGCTGTGTATGCCGGTTGGGGATGGAATAAATTTTCAGCAGACAATTCATTTGCAGGGGCCAATATGGATTTTGAAGAAACCGGTTATACTTTTGGTTTCCAGTTTATTCATCCAATCGGGGAGTCAGACATAAGTTATCTTGTAAGGTTAGGCGGTATTGCAAACCATATAGAAGTAGAAAACCCTGATGGAAAAATTATAAGCGATTCCGGACATGGACTGGGATGGCAGGCAGGTGCAGGAATTGTAATCCCGGTTTTTGATCGATTGAATTTACTGCCTAGCGTAAGATATCGTTCACTATCCAGAGACGTTCAAATTGGTAATACTGTTACTTCTGTAGATCAGAATTATGTTTCTGTTGGTGTTGGTTTATCGTGGTCTTTCTAATCAAAATTATTACAATAAAAGATTTGACTGCATTTTAGCAACATTTTAACGAATTTAGGTATGTGAAAATGAAATTTAATAAAAATACAACCCTTGCTGTTCTCCTGATGGCGGTATTTATTCAACTTGTTATCATTACGTACAATTACGTTGCGGGATACATAAATATTACAGGAATTCCGAATTTTCTTACCAGGTTGGTTATCGGTACCGCTTTCAGTTTTGTCTTTGGGTTGCTGCTGGTTTTTTTAGATCTCCGGATAATAAACAGGCTTCATAAAACATATCCTCTCCCGAAAAAAATTACAGCCCGGATTCCGTTAGAATTTACTCTGGCTGCATTTACCGGAATTATTGTCGGTTCTTTGATTACTGTAATAGCAAACTTTATTATGCCTTACAATGACGGGCTGTTAAAAAACATAATAAATAATTCATTAATAACCCTGGTAATTAATATTATTATGATTACTGCTATCGAAGCAGTAATCTGGTACAGTAAAGGAAAGGCTGACAGGTTAAAAGCAGAAAGGCTTGAAAGGGAAAACTCACAGATAAGATTTGAAACATTGAAAAGCCAGCTTAATCCTCATTTTTTATTTAACAGTTTAAATGTTCTTTCTTCATTAGTAAAAAAAGATTCTGAAAAAGCGCAGAATTTTATAGATGAGTTTTCTTCCGTTTACCGTTATACTCTTGATGTAATTGAAAAACCGGTTGTGGAATTAAGGGAAGAGCTGAGTTTTGCCAAATCATTTTTATATCTTCAGAAAATAAGATTTGAAAATGCGGTTAAGACCGAAATTAATGTCGATGCATCAATGCTTACATATTTTGTTCCCCCGCTCGCAGTACAGACATTGCTTGAGAATTCGTTTAAACACAACCGGTCTTCAGCCAATAATCCACTGAACATTAAGATTTACAACGAAGACGGCCGGTTAATTATCACTAATAATCTTCAACCGAAAGTGGTGCAGTCAGATTCCAAAGGCGTGGGATTGAACAATCTTAACAAAAGATATGAACTGTTGGGTGATAAACTTCCGCAGTTTTCAGTAACAGAGAAAGAATACATTGCAAAAATTCCATTGATAAAACCGGAATGAAATGAAAGCTCTAATAATAGAAGATGAAAAACTTGCGGCAGAAAGATTAGAGGGTTTAATTGAGGAAATCGACCCTTCAATTGAAATAGCTGCAAAACTTACCTCAATCGCGCAGTCTGTAAAATGGCTAAAAAAAAACAAACCGGATTTAATTTTTCTAGATATCCAGCTTGAAGACGGAATTAGTTTTTCAATATTCGAGCAGGTAAAGGTTGATGTGCCGGTTATCTTTACCACGGCTTATGACCAATATGCAATAAAGGCATTTAAGCTAAACAGTATTGATTATCTTCTTAAACCCATAAAGAAAGGCGAACTTGATGAAAGCCTGCAGAAATATAAAAATTTAAAACTCGCCAGCCTGACGGATTTTGAAGAGATAATAAAAGGTATTCAGAACAAAGAGATCAATTACAAAAAAAGATTTTTAATCCAGTATGGACAAAAGATAAAGAAGGTTGAAACAGGGGGGATTGCATATTTCTATGCGCTTGAAAAAAGCGTTTTTCTTACAACACTTCAGAATAATATTTACCCGGTTGACTACACGCTCGATGCTCTCCAGGAAATAATAGACCCGGAAAAATTTTTCCGAATAAACAGAAAAATGATAATCGGGTTCGATTCAATAAAAAATATGATCCCATATTCCCGTTCCAGGATTAAAATTGATCTTAGCCCCGCCCCGCCAAAAGACATTGAAGCGCTTGTAAGTGTGGAAAGGTCATCTGATTTTAAAAAATGGATGGACAAATAATTTCCTTATTACTGAAAAGAGAACCGGTCTATAACGGGCAAATTGACAACCGGAAAGGGAACAACGGTTCTAGTTCACAAGTGTTTTCCCCGACATTTAAATTCATTATTATTGCAGTAAAAAATCGCATAATATGGAACAACAAATAACAGATAACAAAACCTTTGCAAAAGAAAATTTCAGGAAAAATCCACTCAAAAAAGGCGGGTATGAAAATTGCAAATTCTTAAACTGTGATTTTTCAGAAGCTAGTCTTTCATTAATAAATTTTATCGATTGCGAATTTATTAATTGTGATTTTAGTCTTGCCCGGTTTGGTGACACTGCTTTAAGAGACGTAAAGTTCAAAGACTGTAAAATGCTCGGTCTGCATTTTGAGAACTGCGCCGAGTTCGGGTTATCTTTTTCTTTTGAAAACTGCACGCTGGATCATTCAACATTTTACAAAAGGAAAATTCATAAAACGAACTTCAAAAACTCACAGCTCCACGAAACTGATTTCACAGAATGCGATTTAGCCGGCTCAGTGTTTGATAATTGCGACCTGGAGAGGTCTGTATTTATAAATTCAATAATTGAAAAAACCGATTTCCGCACTTCGTGCAATTATTCAATCGACCCGGAGATCAACAGAATTAAAAAAGCTCTATTTTCCCGGGACGGAGCAGCGGGACTTTTAAGCAAGTATGATATTATATTTCAATAATTTCCAAAACATTTTATTTTGCTTGATAATTAGAAAACATAAGGTGCATTATGGGCGGTATGATTTCAGGGGAAATAATTATTGAAGAACTGGACAAAAATCGTTTTGTGTTTGAAAACCTCTTAAAGAACAAAAATGAAGAAGAATATCTCTGGAAACCAAGTCCGGATAAATGGTGTCTGCTTGAAATTATTTGTCACCTGTACGATGAGGAAAGAGAAGATTTCCGTGCAAGAACAAAACATACTCTCGAAACACCAAACGAACCGCTTCCTAAAATTGATCCACAGAGTTTGGGTTAAATCCAGGAAATACATTGAACAAGAATACAGTGAAAAGCTAAATCAATTTTTAAAAGAACGGGAACTATCTATTGAATGGCTTCGTTCTCTTTCAAAACCGGCTTGGGATAATTATCACGAACACACTAAGTTCGGCAAAATGACCGCGAAAATGTTTTTAGCAAACTGGCTTGCTCACGATTACCTGCATATACGCCAGATATTAAACTTAAAATTCCAGTATCTAAAAACATTAACAGGTGAAGATTTGACCTATGCCGGAAACTGGTAACATTTTAAATAAAAAAATAAACAGGACTTAAAATGATTGCTGATACATTAAATAACTTAAAGAAGTATGAACACCTTGTCCCATTAACAAAGGAAATAATTAATTATTTGGAGAGTAATGATATTCATTCATTAAGCGGCGGCAAGCACGAAATTTCCGGAGATTCCGCTTTCGTATTGATCCAGGAATATTATACAGTGCCCGACACTGAAAAACTCTGGGAATCACATAAAAAGTATATTGACATACAGCTGGTAATGGAAGGACAAGAATATATGGGTTACTCGCCAATGGACTTTTTAAATATCAAGAAAGAGTATAGTGTAGAAAATGATGTAATATTTTATGAAAATGATTCAAAAGAACACAGCAGCATAAATGTACATAAAAATCATTTTTGTATCTTTTTTCCCGAAGATGCACACAAACCAGGTCTGCATATCAAAGAAGTTAAACGTGTTAAAAAGGCCGTTATTAAGGTTATGGTCTAAAATGGAGAATGGCCTTAATATAAAAAAAGAACTGTATTCTGCCTGTACTGATTATGTAGAATCAAAGATTAAACAGATTACAAATGCTCTTAATGAATTACAGCAGGCTGCAAACCAGGAAACTAAAAGCAGTATGGGTGATAAATATGAAACCGGCCGGTCTGCTATTCACCTGGAAATGGAAAAATATTCGGGACAGCTAAATGAATTTACCAACTTAAAAAAAATACTCTTTCAGATTGGTGCTGACAAATGTTATGATTCAGCTCAGCCCGGATGTGTGGTCTATACAAACAATGCTAATTATTTCATTGCAATAACTGCCGGCGAATTTGAAATTGATGGAAATAAATATTTAACTATTTCACTCGCCTCACCGCTCGGGAAGGAGTTGTATAAAAGAAAACGCGGGGATAAGTTTACTTTTAGAAATAAAATGTTTGAAATTAAGAACGTATTTTAAAAATACCCTGCTCTCGGGATCTTGCCACAGAAAAACTGTATTACCTCTTTGCTAATAAAAAGTAAATGTGTTTAAACAATCCTCCCAAAACTTAAAGTAAATTTTAACTGCTCCACATCCTGTAAACGAAAAGGGATCAATTATGACCAGTAAGTCACATTTTGTTCACTGCAAATTTTGTTTAATGTTTTAGTTTATTTTTTACATCTGCTATTATGACTCTTGAGTCAGCTGAAAAATTTCCTGGATAACAAGGGTCTGTGTTTTTTGACCTTTCAGTCACCACCTTTTTGTACATTTTTGCTTATATTTATCCTTTGTTATAAAACATTTTAGCGGTATTAGCCGGGGTGGGGTAATTTTTATGATCGCATTAGTCGATTACGGTAATGAAAAAATAGAATCAATAGCGGGGGCACTAACATCGCTGAATGTAAATTTTAAGATCACAAAATCAGAAAGCGAAATAATTAGTTCAGAAAAGGTAATTTTCCCCGGGTATGGGGAAGCATCTGACGCGATAAAAAAACTGCACCTTACAAACCTTTACTCGGTTTTAAGAATATGCAAAAAGCCTATGCTTGGTGTGTGTCTCGGGATGCAATTGATGGCCGATATTTCTACCGAGGGAGGAAAAATTCCATGCCTTGGCATTTTTCCTGTAGTTGCCGAAAAGTTCCTTGATGAACAAATGAAAGTCCCGTTTTCCTGCTGGAGTGAAGTAGAAATTTTAGAAGATAGTAAACTATTCACCGGACTAAATAAAAAAGAAAACTTTTATTTTGGTAATTCCTACTACCTGCCGGTGAATGAGTTTACTACTTCTGTTTCAGAAAATGTTGTTAAATTTTCAGCCACTGTTGAAAAAGAAAATTATTATGCTGTCCAGTTTTATCCTGAAAAGTCAGGAGTTGCCGGACAAAAAGTATTACAAAATTTTATAGAACTTTGTTAACCGTAAATTAGTTTATGTACTCTGTCTTTGAATCAGAAATAAGAATACGCCCCGATGATATTGATCTGAACAATCATGTTCACAACACAAAATATCTGGACTTTGTTTTGGCAGCGCGTTATGAGCAGATGATAAACAATTATAAAATGTCTATGGAGGAATTTTACAGCCTTGGATTTAATTGGGTTGTGAGCGCAACATATATAGAGTACAAAAGGGCATTGCTGCTTGGTGATAAAATTTCCGTAAGGACACAAATAGATTCTGTTAAAGGGGCACAAAGCAAGGTAAATTTCTGGGTTGTAAAAAACGAAAACAACAAAATAGCTGCGGAAGGATATCTCCTCTACACGATGATATCATTAAAATCTGGCAGGCCTGTAAGAATACCTGAAGATATTATAAAAAGATACTCAATTTAAGCTCATCACAAATTCGCCTAGTCGTTTTATCTTCATTTATGATAGGCCTTCATCAATTGTGATATAAATGAAATATTTTATTTTTTAAAATCTGATAGATATTAGGAGCAAAAGAAATTATGGAACAATTTTTAGACAGGTCATATTTTGGGAATACACTTTGGATGTACTTTATGGCTCTCGGAATATTTATTCTCGGAGTTTTAATTGTTTATGTATTTAAGAAAATAGTCCTTTCGCGTCTTGAAAAGTGGGCGAAAAAAACCACAACTACCTTAGATGATCTATTAATTAAAGGAGCGGAAAAATCCCTTGTGCCGATTCTATACTTCGGTGCCTTTTATCTTGCCCTACAATCGCTGGCACTTTCCGCAAAGGCTGAAAAAGCATTACATATTGCCACAGTTGTATTGCTTACTTTTTATCTTTTAAAATCTCTTACGTCTGTACTGAACATTGCTTTTAAATCATATTTAAGAAAAAAAGAGCACGGAGAAGAGCGCGAAAAACAGATGCGGGGAATTACCGTCCTTGCAAATGTTATGATCTGGGTTTTGGGCCTGGTGTTTCTTCTTGATAACCTGGGATTCAAAGTCTCAGCCGTAATTGCAGGATTGGGAATCGGCGGAATTGCTATAGCTCTTGCCGCACAGGCAGTACTCGGCGATGTGTTCAGTTATTTTGTAATCTTTTTTGACCATCCTTTTGAAATTGGTGATTTTCTGGTAATTGGAGACAAGGTTGGTTCAGTAGAATACATTGGAATTAAAACTACCAGGATTCGTGCGCTGGGCGGCGAACAGCTTGTATTTCACAATACGGATCTGACAAATTCAAGAATTCACAATTACAAGAAAATGGAGCGCCGCCGGGTTGTCTTTAAGATCGGTGTCATTTATCAAACTACAGCGGACCAGCTTGAAGAAATTGTAAAGATAGTAAAGAAGATAATTGAAGACCAGGAAGATGCTGCTTTTGACAGGGGGCATTTTGCTGCATTCGGGGATTTCAGTTTAAACTTTGAATTCGTTTATTACGTAACCGGGTCAGACTACGTTCGTTATATGGACATCCAGCAGGCGATAAATTTAAATATTTACCGAGAGTTTGAAGAAAAGGGAATTGAGTTTGCTTACCCGACTCAAACTTTATTTATGAATAAAACAGACCGGGATAATTAATTCTCCCGGACCAATGAACGACCATTTTAATCTATCAGTCTCAGCACTATGGAGTCAAAATATGTAAACCCCTGCGGCACAACATAATTGGAACCGCTCATATAAATTTCCAGGCTGTCACTCCCGGTTGCTGTAAATTCAGTTTCAATTTTATATTCCACCCAATCTTTGGATGATATAACACCTCTCTTTGAGTTTATTTTTTGAGTGCCTCTCTTCAGGTAAATCTCCAGCGTGCCCGGGTCCTCCGTGGCTTTTGCCCAGAATGTAAGTGCGTATTTATGTGTTCCCGTATTTGCAGGAATAGTTTTATAAACAATGGCGCCCGCGTCTTTGGCTTTAAGAAAAATAGAATATTTTCCACCGGAAACCGGGGCATCATTTGCAAGTTTAACAACCGGCGGTCCGGGATTAACCCAGCCGTCCCATGATGCGACACTATCCCTTTCAAATGAAGATGCAAAAATAATGTTTTGGTTACCTGTTTTATCGTCGTTGCCAACGATTGTATTTACTTCTTTGGTGCAACCGGAAATAAAGAATAAAATAGATAAGACAGTTAAAATGCGTGTTTTCATACGGTACCTCCCAAATACCCATCAGTAAACTAAAAAGATACAATCTAAAAAGCTATTGCTATTTTAGTAAGGCGCCTTAAATTTGCATATTATCTTTTATTATGGGAATCTAGAATTGTCCTTGATCGCGGTACATAAAGTAAATGATAAATTACATCAAGGTATGCATTCATTTCTTCCATTTCTATATTTGTTGTATAGCGCCAGAAGCCATAAATCTTAGCAAAGGACAGAAGGTTTTTTGCATACAATTCCCAGTTATAAGCTGTGTCAACTCTTTTAATGGCTTTATCAGAAATTTTATTCCAGTATTTCGGTTCTTTTTTACATTTCTCAAAAAAGTTAACCAGTTTTTCCTGACACTCTTTCCCGTTAATCGGATCAATATGAAAACCGGAAACTCCGTCCTGGATAATTTCCATGGGACCGCCGTACAATGTTGCGAAAACAGGGAGTCCGGATCTCATTGCCTCAAGCACAGTTAAACCGAATCCCTCAAACAAAGCGGGCTGCACGAATATTCCTTTTTTATCCGCTATCACCCTGTATACTTCACCCGTCTGGTCTTTTCTGAAAAGTTTCCCGATCCACCTGATTCTATTTTCCAGTTTATATTTTGAAATCAGTTCGTGCATCAGTCTGATTTGCTCTTTTTCTTCGCCGTCACTTGATTTACTTTCATCAACATTTCCGGCAACAATTATCAGGTTCGCGTGTTTTTGTATTTTGGAATTTTCCCCGAACCATTTAACAAGCGAGGTCAGGTTTTTAATTTTATCGAGCCTGGCCAGCGAGAAGATCGGTTTTAAATCAGGATTTTCAAGCCTGCCGAAAACTTCTTCATCTTCTGTGTTTTCGAAAAGTAATTTTGTCAAATCTTCTTTTACTTCTTTCAACCGATTCTCTTCATCGGTAAACGGAAAATATATTTTTGTGTTAACGCCGGGCGGAACAATATTAAACTTGGGATGAAAAAGATTTATTCCGCCATCTACCCTGAAAAGATGAGGCATAGTAAAATTTAAATAGGATTCATACTGACCGATACTCTCTTCTGTACCTGCAATCTCCTGGTAGGTTGACGTAATTATAAAATTTGCGGAATTCATCGCGACAAGGTCGGCTGTAAACTGCATTGAAAAATGATACTGCTCTTCCATTTCTTTCCAGTAAAGCGCGCTGTAAAGATATTTACTTTTTTCAAGGGCATGAGCGATATTACATTGAGTAACTCCGAATTCTTTTGAAAGAATGGACGCCACAAGATTACCGTCGGAATAATTCCCGATTATAAGGTCGGGTCTTTCCCCGAATTCAGCCAGAAGTTCACGGTATGAATCCTGCGCAAAATCTTCGAGGTAGGGCCATATTTCAAATCTTGAAATCCAGTTATCGGTAATATTTTTATTATGGGTCCTGAACGGAACTCTCAATATCCAGCAGTTGTCAGTATCGTGAATTTTTTCGAGCCTCTGGTTTGACTTAGTTCCTTCCGCATTGGGAATTAATCTTGTAAGAACAATTATTTTGGGTTTGGTTTTCACTCCTGAATTTGACAGGGATTCATTCATTTCTTTTTCAAGCGCTTTTACCTGGTCCAGTATGTAAACAACCTGTCCGCCGGTATCCGGTTTTCCAAGAACTCCTTCCTGCCCGAAATAACCGTGAGGGGAAATTACGGCGATATTGAACAGCATGGGAATATCAGACAGAAAATCCTTTAAGTCCTGGTGATCGGGAGTCTGCATAAGATTGTCGAGTTGTTCGAGAGTTTCTATTACACTTTCAGCATCATTGCCAAGTCCCTGTTCAAAGCCAAGGTTTTGAAGATCGTGTTTAAATTTTGAGAAGGGTTCGTCTTCATCTTTTTTTCTAAGGAAATTGAGTGCCCTATCGATGTTTTTACTGAGCTGCTCGGTGTTTTTTATTCTTTCGTTTAATATGAGCTGCTGGTTTTTGCATTTATGTACAAAGAGAAAATCGAATAGAGCCTTCTGTAATTTTTCCGGCTCTGTAAACATCTTGCTCGACAGGTAACGGTTTAAATATTCGACTCCTTTGCCGATATTTTTGGGATCCCGTACGCTTGGGAATTTATCATAAAAAGTTTTGAAGTTAAGAGTCGGGATATTACTGGCACTTCCCGGCTCCACAAGATCCTCCTTTGCTTTTAAATACTGAAGAACTGAAATGTTTTCAAAGAATCTGTCTTCAAGATTAAACAGGAAGAAATGCGACTCACCTATTTTCTCCCTGCTTTCAATAAATATATCATTACCGAGGCATACCGATTCTGTGATTGACCGCACCGCTTCATTTATTGCTTTGTGATTTCCTTTATCTCCGTTTTTAGCAAAGTCTTTCAGTAATTCCAATAGCTGGCCTTTGACAAGTAATTTGTTTTCGTGCCCTGCCACTTTATGAAAGAATCTGAAAAAATCGTTTTTATTTTCTTCAATAAGTATTTCAATGTTTTTCTTCACCGTTTACTCCCGTAATTCAATCATCAAAAAATTTATAATGTCTTAATCCGTCTATTATCCCGCCTGCATAATGTTCTTTTGAAAAATAAACTCTCTTACTTCCTTTCAGTTCTTCAAGTTCTTTACTGTAATTTCCAACAACCACCCCAAGCAAATCGCCTTTAAGCATTTCTTCATCATTTCCGGAATCTCCCGCTACGAGAATGTTTTCGTATAGAATGTTCCATCGGTATGCCAGATAACGAATGGCCTTTCCCTTGGAGGCGCGGAAAGGAAGAATATCAAGATACTGGTTATGACTGAAAATAATATTTGCTTTTATTTTATTTATCGATTAATACTCCTTTTACTTTATCGAGATTATCTTTCACATTTTTCATATAATAGCTTATTTTAAATTTTCGCTGTGCGTCTTCCTCCTGGTAAGTAAGGAAACGAAACTTTTTCAGAAGTTCGAATATTTTTTCCGGATACCACTGATTTGAAATATGCGCCTCCCAGCCTTTTGAATAAATTAATTTCCCTTCGTGATTGTAATAAATTTCAGAACCAACGGAGGGAATAATCACATCCGGGTGTGGAATATCGTTTTCTTTAAGTACGCTTAATGCGGAATCAACCGTTCTTCCGGTTGCCACTGCAAATCTTACCTTCTCGTGTTTATTACGCAAAAGACCCGCAAATTCTCTCGTATAATTGTCATCGCCCAATAACGTGTTATCTATGTCCGTAACTATCATTTTTTCTGCGGAAAATAATTTTCTGCCGATCGGCGCAAAAGTATTTTCTTTATCGAGGCCTTTATTCAGAATCTTTGTTATTTCTTCGAGATACTTGTTTGTATGGGCTTCCCACGTATAATGTCTTTTCACATTTTCAATTCCGTTATCGGAATATTTTTTCCATAAATTTTTATTGTTCAATATTTTATTTATTGCCGAGAGCAATGTTTTGCGGCCGCGAAACATCAGTCAGCACTCCGTTTTTACAGTTTTTTATAATATCTCTCGGTCCGCCGTCATCAGTTGCCACTACCGGCAAACCTGACGCGGCGGCCTCAATGATTGTCAGCCCGAATGGTTCTGTTAACGCCGAATTAACAAAAACTCCGCCTGTTTCCGTAGCAATTCTATATAATTCAGGAACTTCGTGGTGCGTATCGTGCCGTTTTGGAATCGCCATCTTACCGTAAAGATTATATTTATCCATCAATAAAAGAATTTCGGTTAACACTTCCCGCTCGTTGTCGGGCATTGTTTGAATGTCTTTTCTAATACCGGCAAAAATTGCGAGATTGGCCTTTTCCCGAAGCTCTTTGTTCTCACCGTAGGCTGTAATTAACCCGGATATATTTTTCCTTTTATCGGGTCGGCACAGGGCAAGAATAAGCGGCTTATCCACATCGATAAAAAACCGTAAAAGTTTTTCAGTGATTGATACCTTTAACCGCTGTATTTCCCTGCTTCTTATTCCTTCCTTCTTATACGAATGAAATTTATCCAGGTCGACACCGGGAGGAATTATTCTGAATTTACCTTCAGCAGAGTTATTATATTCACCATACTGTTTATCTATCTCCTGTCTGGTGCTGGTAATGATCATATCTGCAAAATAGATTACGTTTTCCTCAACCTCTATTCTGTGATTTAATTTGTAGCGTTTCTCAATTTCCTCCAATGGAATATTTTCAGACTGAAGCTTTCTGAATTTGCTTTGCCCGAGCGAATGACCCGTATGAATAAAGGGAATTCCGAAAAATTTAGTCAGTTCAGTACAAACATATCCCGCATCGGCATAATGACTGTGAATAATATCGGGAAGTCTTTTGACTGATTTAATATACTTAATGCTTTTGTCCACAAATTCTTCGAGGTTATTCCAGAGAAGCTCTTTCCGGATGTATTTTCCGCCGCCGCACCTGATTCTGACAATGTTGAATTTATCATTTACTTTTTCGATGTGTTCGGAGTATTCCGGAGATACAGATTTGTCCTTTATCTGGCGGGTAACTAATTCTACTTTTTCAACGTGCGGATCTTTACTCAGTGCTTTGGCCAGTTCAAGAACGTATTTTGTCTGGCCGCCCGTATCTGCATCTCTGCCAAGTTCAAGATCGTGCCCTCTGATCAATCCATGTATGCTGTATAGCTGTATGTATAATTTTTTACTCTTTCCTCTATCCGTCTTCATTTTTTATTTTCTGTTTAAACGTTTCATAAATATTATCATCGTCGGGCAGCGCTCCCTCAACCTTAACTATTTCATTTGCAAACTCTGATGCAAGCCTGTTTATCTTTTTCAGTTTCCAATTATTAAGATACCCGAGACAAAGCATAGAGGCGTATGCGTCTCCCGCACCTACTGTATCGATAACCTTTTCGTTTTTTATTTTTAACGTGTTTTTCTTATTCCCCCTGTAAAGCACAGCGCCTTCGCTTCCTTTTGTTACACATAACAATTCAATTTCAAAAACATCCTGCAGTTTTTTCGCGGTCTTTCCGGGATCATATCCCGAGTTTAGAATAAGTTTATTTGTTAGTTTCAATTCATCTTCATTTAGTTTTAAAACATTTGCAGCCGTAAGCGCTTTTTCAATCAGGCTCTTTGAATAATAATTTTGACGAATGTTAATGTCGCAAAAATAATTTATGTCCCGGTCGAAGAGGTTTTGAATTGTTTCTCTCGATTTTTCATTTCTTTGTGCAAGCGTACCGAAATAAAGGCAGTCCGTCTTTTCAGAAATCAATTTATTGAGGTCGGGGGTTAAATCAATAAAATCGTAGGCGCGGTTTTCTTCAATTATAAAGTCGGGAACTTTCTTCTCGTTTAACGTAGTTTTTGAAACACCGCTTTTGTGCTCGTTGTCTATCTGGACAAATTCTGTTGAAACTTCTTTTTTGATAAGATAATTTTTTATCTCGGCCCCAAGGTCGTCGTTGCCGATCCTGCTGACAAAATTTCCTTTCCCGGTAAGTTTTATTATGTGATAAATAAAATTAAACGGCGCGCCGCCTGGTTTTTTGCCTTCAGGGTAAACATCAAACAGGATTTCACCGATAGCTGTTACATTATTCATAAACTCTCTGCTTTGTATAAACAACTATATATTACAATTATTTTAGTTAATTACAAGTAATAAAACGAGTTGCAGATGTGATTGTTGCCTTGGTGTATGGCGGGAATACGGGTGAAAGCCCTGTCAGCGCACGATTTATAGCCGCGATCGGGAAATCGCAGCTATAAACTAAATAACGTTATTTCTTTTGATTTTCCTGCATAGTAGCCCACGGATTGGTATCAGTGTTCCACATATCCGCTTTAATCTTCCAGCTTCCGTCTTTTTGTTTCTGGTAAATCGTCAGATATTTTCCATAATCATCTATTGTATTTTTTGAATTCGGAATAAGCATTGAAAAATTATAAGTACCAACCTCACATAAAATGTCTCCGCTTGTCCATACATCTTTTGTTTTGAGGTTAAAAGATTTAAATATTGTCCCTGACTTCTTATTCATTTCCATTCCTTCCTCAATAGCTTTTTTCCCAACCATCATTGGGCTATAGCTTGGTAATGAATAAGCATCATCTGCATAAACAGATAATATAGTTTTATCATCTCCATCAATCATAGCCTTGCAGAAAGTTTTGTTCCACCCCTCAACTTTTTTCATTAGCTCTTCTTTGTTGCTTTGTGCTAACAGATGGCCAGCTATAAACACCAAGCAAATTATTAACGTCAACCCTGACTTTTTACTGAACATAAGACCTCCGTTTTTTTAATTTTTTATTTTGCAAATATTTTTGTTCTCTTCTTAAAAGCGCCCCATAATTTTGCAACAAAGATCATAAGAACAGCAATGGCAATTGTTATTATCCCACATTCAATTATACCAAATCTATTATTAACAATTGCAGCCAAACTTTTCCCATTCCAGAAAACGCCGTAAATCAGAACCAGGTGAAGCCAGTAAACGAGAAGTGATTCTCTGCTGACATCCAGTACAAAGGATTTTTCAGGTTTCCTGATATCAGCATAGTACCAGCACAAAACCAGTAGTATTAATATATATCCCAATCTTAAAACAAAAAATAACGGGTTGGGAATAATATTCCCGATAAGAGCATAAACCAAATCAAACCGGCTAACATTGCCAAGCAGAATTAAGAAAACTCCAACAGCAGATATTATATAAATATATTGTTTCTCTTTATTCTGTTCCCTCGCATTAAGATAATAATTACAAGCAGTTGCCCCAATAAACATAAATCCAAGCCAGGGGAAAAGCGGGAACAGCGAGCCCTGCATTTTATTAAAATAGGCGGCAAAGAATAGGGGAAAATAATTTGCAAAATCTGTCTTCCATACAAATGGTGAAACAAGAACAATCAGCACACCGGAAATCAAAAGAAAGAGGTCGTACAGTTTTTTGTTTTTAATTAGTAATCTAAAGACAAACATTACCAACAAACCAACAGCAATACATTGAAGTATATCTACGTTAACAACCGGGCTCCAGTTTATTGAGAACAGGTTGTAACCTGAAAGAAAAACCGAACGGAAGGGAAAATGAAGGGAATATCCGGCTAGAAAGATTACAAATATTCTCCCGATTTTTCTCCAGAAGGCTTTTCCATAATTTCTGAGTTCGTCTAATTTTCTATCGGATGAGATGTAAAATGCAAAACCCGAAATAAATAAAAAGGAGGGTGCGACAAGTCCGTTTATAAAGGTTAATATACTAAACCAGGATTCGATTTTAATTGAAGAAAGAAGCATAGAATTAAAAACATGCACCTCAATCATAACAAGCAGGGCACCTCCTCTCAGGTAATCAACGAATTTAAATCTTGGTTTTTCTTTCAATTAAAAATCCGAAAAATTAATAAGACTAAATTTACGCCATTAATAATGATTGCAAAATCAAATTATCCGGAGAAATAAAAAAAGCGGGCTAAACCCGCTTTATAAGAAAGATTTATAATTCTTAATGTTGATGACTGCCGGCACCGTGAACGTGTCCGTGATCCAGTTCTTCCTTAGTTGCATCCCTTAAATTTACAAGTTCAACATTAAAGTGGAGAGTTTTACCAGCCATCGGGTGATTAAAATCAACTTTTATTTCGTCTCCTTCAATTCCTTTGATAAAAAATTGGTACTGTTTTCCATCAGGACCGGTAGCCATAAAGCCCATTCCTTCTTTTAATTCTGTGTCTTCAGGAAATTCTGATCTTTTAACATTTCTGACAGAATCCTTTTCAAAAACCCCGTAACCTTCTTCAGGTGCGAGCACGACATCCTTTTTTGAACCGATAAGCATTGTGCTTATTTCTTCTTCAAGTTTTGGTAAAATTTGATTTTGTCCACTTATAAAAGAAAAAGGTTCCTGTCCGGATGTTGAATCCATCACATTACCTTCATCATCTTTCAATGTGAAATTCATCGTAACTACCTGATTTTCCTTTAATGCCATTTCTAGTCCCTTATTTTATATTTGATTTTTGAGCAATTTTGATATACAAACTTAAGAAAACAGGTCGCCAATATGAAACAAACACCCCCGGGAACTGTAAAATATAGCCTGATTACATTATTTTGTTGAATCCTTTTTACATGAAATGTATCAAATAACAATCAATAAGGAAGATTATGTCAGTTACACAAATTATACTGTTAGTACTGGGTTTGTATATAGTTTATAGTTATGCAAGGAAATTTGCGATAAGCAGGAAAATTAATCATTACTCTGCTAGTGAAGCAAAAGAGAAAATAAAGAACCCGTCCTATATTTTGCTGGATGTACGTACAGACAAAGAAAGAAAAAGCGGATCGATTAAAGGTTCCTTACATATACCGATTGGACAGTTAAAAAGTAAATTAGACGATCTTAATAAATATAAAAACAAAGAAATAATTTGCTTTTGCCGAACAGGATCAAGAAGTTTAACAGCAGCATCTATTTTATACAGAGCCGGATTTAATGCCGCAAATATGAAAGGCGGAATTGTAACGTGGAATTTTTCAAATAAAAAATAAATATAACAGGAGAACAAAATGGCAGAACATTTAAATAAAGAAACTTTCCTGCAGAAAGTTTTTAATTATGAAGCAAACAAAGAATGGAAATTCGAAGGTGATTTACCATGCGTTATAGATTTCTGGGCACCATGGTGCGGACCATGTAAAATGGTCGGACCAATTATAGATGAGCTTTCAGAAGAATACAAAGGCAAAGTAAATTTCTATAAAGTTAACACCGACGAAGAACAGGAACTCGGTGCCGCTTTCGGAATAAGAAGCATCCCATCGATGCTTTTTGTACCACAAGAAGGACAACCGAAAATGGCGGTTGGCGCGCTTCCAAAACCATCTTTGATCGAAGCAATAGAAAAAGAACTGCTAACAGAAGTTGCTTAAATATCTTATGATGCGGATTTCATAATCCGCATCATTTCTTATCCCTTTTCCATTGAGAGTTTTCGTCACAATCTTTAAGTTAAGTACAACTAATATTTACCGTGATGAAATCACCCGTTAAAATATTTATACTCTTTCTTTTTCTCTTCACCTCTTTTGTCCGGGCACAGGACCTGTCATCTAAACCGGATTCAACTTCAAGATCCACAATTACACTGTATAACATTTCCGGCGAGAATTTATTCTTCCCTCAGGAACATTCTTTCAGAGTTACCCCTCAGGATAATTTCCACATCATAGATCTTCCCGGCATAAACGATTCATCAACCATCTGGTTGAGAACAAGAACGGCAATGATGAATAACGGTTTTGGTTTTGAAGAAGAGCCTGTAAGCATTTCGGATATGCTACACCCTTATCTGAATTTCTATATTGAAAGCAAAAACATTAGTTTGCTAAGACGGGTTTTAGGTGTGGCTCAATTAGGTGCGGTAGGCTACCTGGCATACAAACACATTAAAAAATACGGACTCTTCCATTAAATTTAGAGTTTATAATTTCGATCGTCTCTCCTTATTTTCAAAAAATTAGCGCACACCAAATGGTTTTTATTTGTAGCATCAATGACTTAATTTAACCAATCGTTTTTTTCATGTTTTAGCTGCTTATGCCCGGTTTTTTGTGCGATATTATTTACAACGAAAATCAAAGTTACGGACTAACATTAAAAAACCTTAATGAAATATTTCAAATTAATTATAGTTCTTATACTGCTCTTTTTCCTGATAAATAATTTATTTGCACAGCAAAAAATAACTGTTGCTGCTGCAGCAAATGTGCAATATGCCATGAGCGAATTACGGACTGAATTTACGCACGAAACAGGTATTGATCTTTCAGTCATAATAGGTTCTTCCGGTCAATTAACCGCACAGATAAAAGAAGGCGCCCCGTACGATATTTTCATTTCAGCGGATATGAAGTATCCGCTTTCATTATTCAAAAGAAATATTGCTGTCGATTCTCCGAAAGTATATGCAGAGGGTTCGCTTGTTCTCTGGACTATGGTAAAGGGAATTATGCCTGATAAGCAATTAACTGTGCTTCTAACAAAAAAGGTCCATAAAATTGCGCTGGCAAACCCCCGCACGGCACCATACGGAATTGCAACTGTTGAAGCTCTGAAAAAATTCGGGATTTATGACAAAGTTGAGAATAAGCTTGTTTACGGTGAAAGCATTGCCCCAACGAATCATTTCATTTACACCAAAGCCGCAGAAATAGGGTTTACCGCAAAGTCAGTTGTCCTTTCACCTAAAATGAAAGACCAGGGCAGGTGGATAGAAATTGATCCCGGTTCATACAAACCGATTGAACAGGGCTGCGTCATATTAAACTACGGTTACAAAAATCATAAAAATAACGCCGTTAAATTCTATAATTTTTTATTTTCGGATAAAGCCGGGAATATTTTGAAGAAATACGGATATATTGTCAGGTAACGAATGAATAGTTTAAAAGGCATAATTAAATCTATTAAAAGTGATGAACATTTTTCTATAGTTGAGATAGACTCAAATGGAAATACATTTAAATCCATAATAATTGAAACGGCAGACTCGGCACCCTTTCTAAAAAAAGGCTCTGACATTAAAATAATGTTTAAGGAAACAGAGGTGAGCATAGCGAAAAATTTTTCCGGAATGATCAGTATGCAGAATAAAATGCACTGCATCATAAAGGAAATAACAAAAGGGAAACTGTTGAGTAAATTAATTCTTGGACTTTAATGATGAAAAAATCGTTTCTATTATTACTTCCGGTGCCGTTGAACAATTAAATTTACAAGTAAATGATAATGTAACTGCTCTTGTAAAAACAAATGAAGTAACACTGGCGCCCTATGAGTGAATTTCAACCTATTATACTGAGTCTTGAACTGGCCGCCATAACAACCTTGATTATTATTTATCCTAGCTGTACCACTTGCATACTGGCTCGCCGAAAAGGATTTTAGATTAAAACCTGTTGTCTCAGCACTGATAAGCATGCCTTTGGTGCTACCTCCAACAGTGCTTGGTTTTTATCTTCTTGTCGCTTTTTCTCCAAATAATTTTTTTGGTGGAACTATTGAAAACATCTTTAATGTGAGGCTCGTTTTTTCGTTCGAAGGTTTGATAATAGCTTCAATAATCTACAGCCTGCCGTTTATGGTAAACCCTGTTCAGGCCGGATTTGAAAATCTTTCTCCATCACTTAAAGAGGCATCTTACACTTTAGGTAAATCTAAATTTCAGACATTTACAAAAGTACTGCTTCCAAATATCAAGCCTTCTTTACTAACGGGCATAGTTTTAAGTTTTGCCCACACTATTGGAGAGTTCGGAATAGTGCTGATGATAGGTGGAAACATACCCGGGAAAACCAGGGTCGCTTCACTGGCAATTTATGACGAGGTGGAAGCATTGAATTATCACAGTGCTAATTTATACGCTTTGGTTCTGTTTGTAATTACTTTTTTAATTTTACTAACAGTTTATATTTTCAACAGAAAATATTTAAAATCAGGAAGATTGTGATTAACCTTGATCTATATAAGGTGTTAAAAACTTCGGATGGTGATTTACCTCTCGACATAAAAATGGATATTAAAGAGGGTGAGTTTATTACAATAGAAGGTCATTCCGGTGCGGGTAAAACCACAATACTTAAACTTATAGCCGGACTTATTAAACCCGATAAAGGAATAATAACTGTCGATAAAAAAGAATGGTTGAACACGGAGAAAAAAACTTTTCTTCCCCCGCAAAAGAGAAATGTGGGTTTTGTCTTCCAGGAATATTCTCTCTTTCCCAACATGACGATTTATGAAAATATAGCTTTTGCGGACCGCGGCGGGCAAAACAAAAACCACGTTGATGAAGTAATAGAAATCATGGAGCTGGAAAACCTGAAAGACCGGAACCCGCAGACACTCTCCGGAGGACAAAAACAGCGCGCGGCACTTGCAAGAGCAATAGTCAGAAAACCAGATATACTTCTTCTTGATGAACCATTGTCGGCTCTGGATATTGAAATGAGACTAAAACTTCAGGATTATATTTTAAAGGTACACAGGTTATTAAATCTTACCACAATTCTTGTAAGCCACGATATTTCTGAAATATTTAAAATGTCAGACAAGGTTGTCCGTCTGAACAAAGGAAGAATAATTAATGAAGGTACTGCGCAAAACGTTTATCAAAAAAATTATATTAGCGGCAAGTTCCGGTTCACAGGTGAAGTTGTAAAAATTGAAAAAGATTCCGTGGTCTCGATAGTAAGCGTCTTAATTGGTAACAACATTATCAAAGTAATCGCAACACAGGAAGAGGGAGATGAGCTTAAGCCTGGTAATAGGGTAATGATAGTCTCTAAAGCTTTTAATCCATTGATTATAAAATTATAAACCCGTTTCAAATCCCGCTTGTATTCATTAAAACAATTCTCCAACCGTCGGGATCCTCAATTGTAATGCCTTTTTCCTTCCAGTAAGGATTTTCCGGTTCAACAAATTTATATCCCATCTTTTTAATTCTTTGTGAGATAAATTCTATCTCTTTTTTATCGGGAATATAAAACACCAGCAGATTGTCTTTTGTCGGCGCCGGACAGGCACTTCCTGCATCGTGTTGTGTAAATTCAAGATGATATGTACTATCAGGCAAACCGTACATTACCCCCGTGTAGCCGGAGTGCCCTTCAAAAGAACCAATTTCCTTCAAGCCGAGAGCTTCCCCGTAAAATTTTTTTATTTCAGACAATTTATCAGTCGGACGCGAAATTCTGCATTGTACTACATCCGTATCGTTCGGCCACTTATTTTTATTCATAATATCTAATAATTTATTCTAAATAAAATCCTGCAGCTGCATAACCGACCCAATGTTTGATGGAAAACGGTGCGGTTAGTCCCATGTTTGTATGGTATACAGGAATAACACCCTCGGTCCAGCTATCAGAATAACCCAGAAATTTACCCATTATCTTTTTGCCGGAAATTTCGTTTACCAAGTTAATCGTAGTCATCAATCCGAAAGGTATCGGATATCTTCCGCACCATAATGGACAAATTTTATTCACTTTCAACTCAGGCCAGAAATCCTCAGTGACCTCCCTTACTTTTGCCAAATTCATTTGGCCGTTAAAAACAGCGTTGCCTATTTCTTTATCCCTGTCAGTTGCTTGTTTGTGTGCGGCTTCATCCACTCCGTAAGGTACATTATGAAAATCCTTACCGTAATGATTTGCATCTGTGGAAATTAAAAAGAAAATATCTTTCCCTAATTCCAGGTTATTCTTTTTAATGTATTCGGTTATAATACCCGAAAGCTGTTTGCTGATTTTTTCCATTCTTTCGTATGGCATACCCGTTACCATAATGGGGGTGATTTTTACATCGCGGTTATAATACTGCAGAAAGGGTACAAGCGCTTCAATTGAATGTTCAATGTCTTGAGCCTTGTCACTCACCATCTGATAATCTTTACTAAGTTTACCTTTTATAAAATCTCTGAGCGGTGATACTTTTACATTTCCATAAGGGCCTGCCCATTCATCATAATCATCAAGTATTAAAACATCTCTCGGGTCATTCATTGCCTTACGCACCGTTCCGTGAGTAACGCCAAAGATTACAACTTCTTTTGTTTTTATGTGTGGATAAAGTGTGTAATAAATATTTCCTGCATATAAATAATCATCGTGAGGAGAAATTGCGGCAACAAGATTATCAGAATCAATATCTGTTATTTTGTTATGAGCAGACAAATATTTCATCAACGTGTTCATTTCATTTGCCTTCCAGCAAAAGCCGATATCATCACGAATTGGTCTAACTGTTTGTGCCATAGCTAATCCCGAAATAAATATTATTAAGGTCAATAATTGTTTCAGAGTTTTCATTTTATTAATACTCCTAAATTTTGCGGCAGTTTATTTCTTCTTTTTGAATTTGTCTTTGAATTTGATAAGAAGATTTTTTGCCCAGACAAACTCGGTTGCCAGAATTCCAAGCCCGATTGGAATAATTATAATAGCGGGCCCGGGTATAAATATGAGAATAATTCCAATGAACAGGATTGTAAAACCGACAACCCCAACAATCAATTTTCTTATTCCCCTGATCGTGTTACGCATAAGTCCAATTTAAAGTAAATTACCGTGAATTTACAAGGTATACGCCGAACATAATTATCAATCCGCTGATAATTATCATTGTGGTAAGGCTTTCATTTAGAAAAACCCACGCGGAAATTACAGTTACGAATGGTTCAAAATATAGAAACGCACCAGTTTTTGTCGCTTCCATTTCACTGAGTGTCTGCGACCATAAAACATACGAAACACCCGAGCAGAATATCCCAAGGAATAAAACGGCTCCCCAGCTTTTTATAGACAAATGAAATATAGCCCGGAAATATTCGCTATTAAGTGTAAACGGCCCAATAATAATCGCCATCATCAGGAAAAGAAAAAGTATGGTCATTACAGGATGATAGTTTATCGTGATTTTTTTATTCACCATAGAATAAACACTCCACGTAAAAGCGCTGGCAAGAATTAAGAAATCACCTTTGTGAGTAAGAAAATTTAATCTTGATATTTCGCCCTTGCTTATAAGCAATAGAAGTCCGGCAAATGCAATTAAAATTCCGGATGTCTTTAGCATTGTTAGTTTTTCTTTAAAAGAAAAAAAACCCCAGTATTGCCATAAAAACCGGAGCCGTTCCTATAATCCAGCCGGTGTTTGTGGCTGTAGTATATTTGAGTCCAGTGACCTGTATCCATAGATGGAAAGAAGCAATTATTGCGAGAAGCACAATCCACAAATGGCTTTTGGGTTTTATTCTGAAGTCTTTATTGGTATAAAGCGCAAAAATTATAAGGAGTGTAATTGCAAAAACCAGCCGAAAGAAAATTATCATCAACGGGGTTAATTCTCTCAGAGCAACTTTAGTTGCAATAAAAGAAGTGCCCCAGAAAACCATTGCAAGAAGCGGCTTCCAGTAAAGAACCAGTTTTGATTTCATCTTGATTTTTTCGTCTTTCTTGCCGAAGAATAATTTTTTAAATTATAATATATTTTTGAGGCCGGTTTTTTCAGCTTAATAATTTCAACATTGCTTTTCGTATAAAAATCCGTTGCAAGAGTATCGTGAAAATCTGAAAAGACAATTACTCTTTTTATTCCCGCCGCAATTAATGCTTTTGCACAAGTTGTACAGGACATATTTGTTATGTAAGCATCGGCGCCCTTAATTGATATTCCGTGAACCGCCGCCTGTATGAGTGCGTTCATTTCTGCGTGATTTGTCCGGACACAGTGGTTTTCGACAACAAGACAGCCTGCCTCTTCACAATGTGGCTGGCCCGGAATTGAGCCATTATAGCCAGTGGCAAGAACGAACCGGTCTTTTACAAGCACGCAGCCGCAATGCATTCTGGGGCAGGTTGACCTTTCCGAGGCAAGCATTGCAAGTTTCAGAAAATATTCGTCCCACGAAGGTCTTTTATTTGTTTTCGTCATAATAGATTAATTTTGTTTACAGTAAAAATTTAACGAAGTAATAGTAACTAAAAGGAGCGAATAATTAAAATTTTTTCGCATATTGTGCCAACTTTTTACCACCCCAGCCATCTGTAAATATGTACTTTAAACCATTATTTGGCAGAACTAAATGAATTACAAAAAGACCCTTTTATTTTTATTACCAATCGTTTTAATGATTTTTTGTTTTCGCAGTGTTAATGCGCAGAATCAACAAAATGATGCTTTCAACAAGGCTAAATTATTAACGCTTGAAGGAGAATATGCCCAATCCACGGAAATACTGTTAGGGCTTGCGGATAATAATCCAGCTAACGCGGATATTCTTTATTATTTAGCTTTAAATTATCAATCCCTCTCAAATTATCAGAACGCATCTTTTGTCCTGGAAAAAGCATTAAGCCTGAAACCAGGAAATGTTAAATTAATGACCATGCTTGGCAATAATTATTTTTCAGCCGGTCGTATTGGTGAAGCCGACTCCGTATTATCAGCAGCCCATTCAATTGATTCAACCGATTTAAATATTCTTCTTTCTCTCGGAAGAGTTTTCAAAAAAGAACAATCCTGGCACAGGGCAAAGAAAATCTATAAAACTCTGGTTCAGCAGGATACTTCCATCAGTTTTTATTATGAACAGCTTGCCTATTGTAATATAGCCTTGAAGGATACTAATACTGCCGTCGTTAATTTTCAAATTGCACATAGATTAAATCCTTATAATCAGAACACTATCCTTGAGCTAAGCCAGCTTTATTTTTCACAACAGAAACTGATTTCCGCTCTTCGGATAATCGATGACGGGCTAAAAGTGTACCCTTCTTCCCCGGCTATGTGGACAAAAAGGGGAGACATTAATTTAAAAATGAAAAATTACAGTGAATCTGTTTTGGAATATCAACAATCGATTAGCCTGGGAGACTCTTCTGAAATAAATTTCAGAAACTTAGGCATCAGCTATTACTGGATAGGGAAGTATGACTCATCAATTACTTCTTTGGCCCGTGCCGTAAAGATCATGGAAAAAGATCCTTCAGCATATTTTTACCTGGGAACTTCATATAAAGGACTGAAGCAATATGATAAAGCCGTAGAAAATTTTTTAGAGGCCGTCAGACTTCAAAGAAATGATTTTCTTGCGGAAACACTTATACAAATAGGCGCAACATATTATGATCAAAAAGATTATTCCGAAGCTCTAAAATTTTACCAGGATGCTCTCAGAGAAAAACCAAACAAGAAAGAAATAGTATTCTATCTGGCCGCTGTTTATGATCATTTTTACAGAGATAAAACAGTTGCGATTAATTATTACAAAAAGTTTTTAGCTTCCGCAGAAACTAAAACTGACACAAATTTATTAAAATATGCTAAAAGTAGAATTGATGTTTTGATAGAGGAAAACCATTTCAGTAAATCAGAGACTTCCAACTAGAAAAAGCCACTTATAATTCAGCTGTTTTCTATTTCCCCCAGTAATAAGTGCATATCTTGATTTTTATTAAATAATTCTGCACGTTTACGTATAGTTTATTATATACATACGTTAAGGGACGGTTATGGCTCAAAAAATCTTTCTTTTAAGCGAAGTTCTCAATAAAACCAATGTAAGTCAGGAAACTCTTACTGGGTGGGAAAAAGTAAAACTCATCAGTCCATCTGGTTATTCTGATGATAAGGAGCCATTCTATTCAGATATTTCATTTTCCAGGTGTCTCCATATTAAGAATCTTTCAGAACTTGGATATTCACTGGATGACATAAAAAAAATAATTAAGAAGGTCGGGCTGCCGATAAAAGAAGAAGAAAAAAGCGCTGGTGGTAAAACTGAAAAATATCTGACAGTAGGTATGCTCGCGGATAAGATCGGAGTAAGCATAAGAACAATAAAACACTGGGAAGAAAAAGGAATTATAGATTCAGAAATGAGAACAGATGGCGGTTTCAGGTTGTACACAGAAGACTTCGTATTAATCGGCAATCTTATTAAAGATCTCCAGTTATTTGGATACAGCCTTGATGAAATCAAAAATGTAGAAGATTCATACAAAGAGCTGCTTTCACTTCAGAATAATATCGATGCACGGTCAATAGAAGAAGTGAGCCACAAAATTGAAAAAATATTAGCGGACATGGCAGGCCTATACGAAAAAATGAAACTTCTTAAAGAAGGAATAGGCCGGTGGGAAGATTTGTTAAAGAAAAAGAAAAAAGAAATTCAGGAATTGAAAAATAAAAACTTAAAAAGAGCATAGCTGTTAACCGGGGGAATTTTTGGATTACACTGATGAATTTAAATTATTAAAGAAGGCCTACAAAAACGATGTCCCGGAAATTAGGGTTCCTGAACTTGGGATAAAGATTAGCAAAATTAATTTTTCCTCCCGTAACTATGGGTTGTTTCAAAATAATGCTGACGGGAAACATAATAACAATCTGTTTACAGCTCTTTTAAAATATTATCTCTCCAAAAACACCTTTACTAATAAATATTTCTTTCGTGTTCTGGACGCGTCTGATGAAGAAATAAATGAAAATAAAAATTTTCAATATCTTCTTTTGCAAAAAGAAAATGAAACAAAATCTAACGAAGTGATTATTTTATTTCACGGTTTAAATGAACGCTCTTGGGAAAAATACCTTCCGTGGGCCACTGAGTTAAACAGGATAACCGGCAAAGCTGTTTTGTTTTTCCCTATTGCTTTTCATATGAACCGTGCACCTGTGTTCTGGAGTAATCCTCGACTTATGTCCGAAGTTGCTAAAGAAAGACAGGCTTTATTCCCTGATATAATCGATAACTCCTTTGCCAATACTGCAATAAGCATAAGGCTTTCTTATTCCCCCAAAAGGTTTCTGAGTATCGGGCCTTCAGACATACCACGACGTTTTAAGGCTGGTAAAAGAAATAAAAAACGATGAACACCTAATGATTAGCAGTAACGCTGGAATTGACATTTTCAGCTATTCGATGGGAGCTTTTCTCGGTGAGATGTTAATGATGATAAATTCCGGGAATTATTTTGATAATTCAAAACTGTTTATTTTTTGCGGTGGTCCAACGTTAGACCTGATGACCCCCGTTTCAAGAGCAATTATTGACAGCGAGGCTGACTCAGCTTTAAGAAATTATTTTATGAATAATTTTTTAGAAAAGATAAATGATGACGAGATACTAAGAGAATATTTCACAAAACACAGAGATGAGACAGAATACCTTAAATCCTTTTTACAATACGAAAACAACCGGAGCCTGCGTGAGGAAAGATTAAATGAATTAAAGGATCAAATTTCTATACTTGCACTTATTAAAGATAAAGTGATTCCTGCGACCAGTATCTCCAAAACATTTGAAAAATTTAAAACGAAATTATCGCACATTGAATATTTAAACTTTGAACACAAATACAGCCACGAAAATCCATTCCCTGTTTCAGAAAAAGAAAGAGCAATTATTGATCTGAATTTTAAAAACACCTTTAAGCTGGCAGGGAATTTTCTTTCCTGATTTAGCCGATTAATCTTCTATGATAGTTTATTTGTCCCAGGTGATAATTTAAATGACCCGTGAGATGAACAAGGAAAAACTCTGTTTTCATTTTGCCCTTGTTTTTAAACACTTCAAGGGGATAATCTTTATCAAAATCCTCCGCATTCATTTTTTCCAGCGTGTTTTTTACAACAACAATTAATTTGTCGATTTCTACCAGCATTTTTTGGCGTGGAATGTTTTTGTCCGAAAATTCTTTTTCCCGTTGTCTAACATACCCGGCATTTCCGAGGGTTGCGCCGATAAAATGATTTAAATTACCAAGTAGGTGCAGGACAAGATTACCGGCTGAATTTTTAATCTCTTTTTCAGTTATCCATAATTTAGATTCATCAGGGTAAAGATTAATCTCATCCTTCAACCGGGTTAAATCCCTATCGAAAAGTTCAATTATTGAATTTTTCAACATAATTCCACCAAATTGTTAATCATTGCGCTAAAATAGTTATTTCACACCAAAATCCAACTATAATCTTCCGATCTAAAAATACTGGAAACCTTTTTACAAAGATTTTTGTTTTAATTAACCACGATGGCTAAACAGAAATAATACCAGGCACAGTTATTCTGGAAAATTAAATTATCTTTTAAGATAAATCGATATGCAAGATTTAAATGCCGTATATAAAGAGGAACTTAATCTACACTCTTCATTTTTTGCGGAAACATTAAATATTATTACCAACGCAAAAGAAAAAACTTACGAACGCGTTTTTCAGAAAAATAATGCTCCCGGTAAAAAACCTCTGTTATGGATTAATAATCCTCAATACTATTTTACTCAATCTGAATTAAACGAAGACGATCGGATAAACTCAAAAAACATAAATGTCTTTATTACAGGTTGCAATACGGAATGTGCTAACCTTTTTGCAGATAAAAGATTTAATACTTACAAAGCCGCCAAAGAAGCTGTCCTGAGAACAGAGAGAAATCACTTCTGTAAAAAATCCGTTAAAGAATTAATCCGGTACGGTTCCAAAAGAGGTTTTGTGCAGGAGATAGAATTTTCACACGACAACAAGATCAAACTGGAACTATTCAAATCCAGATGTACTCATGGTAAAGAACCACAATTAAAATATTTCTTCAACGATCTGTTTCAGCCGGACACACGCCTGTTTGTATTTACTGAAAAATCCGGAGAATGGGCGGGCGCAATTCTGACTGCACAAATAAATAACGCGCAAATAAGAACTGACCTGCTACTTAGAAGAAAAGATGCACCGAAAGGTGTAATGGAATTTCTTATTTATTCAATTTTTCAAAAGCTTAAAAACGAGGGAGCTAAAAGCTGGAGTCTAGGAGATGTTCCTTACATCGTCTATAACAGTAAAATCTTTTCAAAAGAATTTCTCATAAACTTTACCGGAAGAAGATTGCGTTACGCCTATAATTACTTAGGGCTCTATAATTTCAAGAATAAATTTAATCCTGACTGGTACGATTCCTACATCTGTATAAATTCTTCTTATCCTTTGTTCTCACTGTTCAATATTGCCCGGGTAAGTAATCTCACAAAACTGATCCTGTTCAAGTCCAGAAATATTCCTCTAAAATTCGCTTCTTTCCTGTAACAATTTAATTCCTCAATTCGTCTTTACAGAAACAATTGAGGATCAATGGAAAATTACATCGAAACCTACCACCTGGATTTTTCCTTCGGAAAACTGAAAGTATTAAACGACCTGAGTATCAATGTTTCACCGGGAAGCATATATGGTTTTTTAGGTCCCAACGGTGCCGGAAAATCTACTACTATACGTGCTTTGTTGGGATTGTATAAAACAAACGGCGACCATGTTAAGATTTTCGGTAAAAGTATTAACGATGATAATTTGTCAATTCTAAACAGGATTGGGGCTCTTGTAGAATCACCCACACTATATGATCATTTATCCGGATTCGACAATCTGGAAATAACGAGAAAACTCAGGCGCCTCCCCAGTAACAGAACAACCGAAGCATTGAAAACTGTAAACCTCCTTCAGGATGCCCGGCGACCTGTAAAACATTATTCTATGGGAATGAAACAGCGTCTTGGGTTAGCTCTCACTATTATCTCCGAGCCTGAATTATTAATACTTGATGAACCGACAAACGGACTTGATCCTCATGGAATTATTGAAATAAGAGAATTACTGTTAGCCCTTAAAAAAGAAAAAGGAACCACTATTTTTATTTCCAGCCATATTTTAAGCGAAATAGAAAGAATAGCTTCTCACGTTGGAATAATTAATAAAGGTGCACTTCTGTTCCAGGGAACTCTCGATGAGTTAAGAGAAATCGGGGTAAGCACGGTATTCATTGAAACCAGTGAGCCGGAAAAAGGATTAAAGTTACTTCGTGAAAATAATTTTCCCAAGGCAAAATTAAATGAAACCAGCCTAATAGAGACGGACATAGAAAACAAAGAAGAAATTAATAAAATAACCAGGCTATTTGTAAAGAATGAAATTCCGGTTTTCGGAATCAGTAATTCTAAAAAAGATCTTGAACAATTATTTCTCGATATAACAAAAGTGAATTGATATGACTTCATTAATAATTGCATTAAAAAACTCAGTTCTAACAGAAATAACAAAACAGAAAAAAACTCTTGCGTTGTGGGGTACAATTCTTGCTCCGTTATTTGTTGTAACTGTAAATTTTTTAATATTCTTTTCACACCCTGAATTACTGAAAAAGGCGGACACAAATCCATGGCTTAAAATTGCAGGTAATGCAATTAATATTTATTCCATTTTAATGCTTCCGTTACTCATTACACTGGTGGCATTTATGGTTAACAATGTTGATCACAAAGCTTACGGCTGGAAGCATCTCTTCGCTCTGCCTGTAAGCCGGGCTACCATTTACATAAGTAAAATTGTAGTTGCTGCCGGAATGGTGCTTTTATCACTCGGGCTTTTTGATGCGTTTTTGATTTTATCAGGTAATTTGCTGTCTTCTGCTCACCCGGAAATACGTTTTGAAAATTTCGCAATGAATAATGAAATTATCATAACCAGCATTAAAGTTTTCCTGGCATCTCTTTTAATATTACTAATACAATTTGTAATAAGTATAAATTCTAAAAACTTTCTTGTTTCCATAGGGATTGGCGTAGCAGGTACCATTGGAACATCGATGCTGCTTAGCTGGGAACACAGTAACTGGATTCCTTACGCTTTGCCAATGTGGGCAGCACAGGATTTATACAAAATGGATTTTTCTTTTTTGAAGGAAGTTGTTTTTTATAGTATTGCGGGGAGCTCTATCGTTTTTACTGCTGGTTTGATTTCTATAAGAAAGAAAAATATTAATTAAAAGCCGCTAATTAATTTATTAGCGACTTTCAAAAACAGGTAGGTTTATTTTATCAAAGGTTATCGATTACTTTTTTAAGTTTGTCTCTTACTTCCACTGCAACCGAGCCGAGTGATTCATTCTGAACTGCCTGCATCGAAGCTATCGGGTCAACCGCAGAAACTTCTACTTTTCCATCGCTGTTTTCTTCAACTATAACATTACACGGAAGCATAATACCAATTTTATCTTCTGCCTGTAACGCCTGGTATGCGAAAGGAGGGTTACATGCACCAAGAATTTTATATTTCTTGAAATCCACATCAAGCTTTTTCTTTAGTGTTTCTTTGACATCAATTTCTGTAAGTACTCCAAAACCTTCTTCTTTCAATTTTGCCGTAACTTTTTCGATCGCTTTGTCGAAATCTTCATTTATTGTTTTACTAAAATAGTAACTCATTTTATTCTCCTTATCATTCTTTTTGTTTCTTATGTGATGCGCTGATTTGTCTTTGGTTTCATAACGTAGAGACATGAAATTGCGTGTCTCTCATACTTATATTAATTTCTCGATTTTTAATATCAAGTTCGGATCGGGACATATGCTCAGGTAATATTCCTTTTCTGAAGGAGCGCAGACACCAGGAAAATCCCCTTTTTTGCCCAGAATATCTGTAATTAGCTGGAAATGAAGGTGAGGTGGCCAGCCTACGTTTACTGTCGGGTCCCCTAATTCTGCAAATTTTTGACCTTTTTTAATTTCCTTTTCTTCAAAGAGTCCCTCAAGCGAATTTAAACTTAAATGTCCGTAAAGTGTGTAGAAAACTTCACCATTTAAATTATGGTCTAAAATTATTGTTGGACCGTAATCCCCGAAAGTAGAGTTGTTGTGAAAACTATGCACTTTTCCATCTAACGGTGAAAATATTTCCGTGCCTGCCTCCGCCGTTATATCAATTCCCAGATGAACAGATCGGTACTCTTCTCCAACTTTAAAAACTTCACTCCTCTTATAAATAGAACGGTTTTCAGCATAACCACCGACACCAACAACTGCGTTATTTTCCTTTAATTTTCCAAGGCTGTAGTCAATAAATTTCTGCAGATCGGAAAAATCCAGATTTTTTAATTCTTCGTTCGTATCAGAAAAATCAAAAACATAAACATCCGAACCGTGCAGATCGAAAGGAACTATGCTCGAAAATTGATGTGCCTCTAATTCTTTTATCAGTTTTGTGTTTAAAGTCATAATATATTAATCACCCGGCATTTTTACAGGAGCTTTCAGTGTTATATCCCCTGCATATTTAAAGTGTAGAACAAACTCTGCAGAAGCTCCGTTTTTAAGATCTTCTTTTAAGTTCATCACCATTACGTGATAACCGCCCGGCTTAAATTCCAGTGTTGATTTTGAATTTACCGGTATCGCTTTGATCTCCCGCATGCCCATCATTCCGTCTTTCTTAAAAGTCTCATGCATCTGTACCCTTTTTGCTACCTCGGATTTTACCGAAAGGAGAGTGTCCGCTTTATCAGTGTTGTTTTCTACCTTAAAATAAAATGCAGTGTTCATTCCTTTTCCTGCAGGACGAACCCATCCGTCCTTGACTTCAAGTTTTCCACTATAGGAAAAATTAAGCAGTGAAATTAAAATCATTAAAATATACATAACTAACCCTTATCTAATTCGATTAATATCTTTAATTAGTTCGGTCCTATTGGCTGTACTTCCTTTATATTCAGCGCGAATTTTTCCTTCCGGATCCATCACGCTGATCCTGTCTGTATGGACAAAGAAGTATGAGGTATCTCCGTCCACCACGGTTGTATCTCCAGGCAAAGCATAAATATTACAATCCTTGAGTAAGGATTTAATTACATCTTTATCGCCGGTAAGAAAATGAAACTGCTTTGTGTTTATTCCGCGAACATCCGCGTATTCTTTGAGAATCTTTGGCGAATCTCTGTCTGGATCAAAAGAAACGTCAACATAAGTCACATCGTCAGCACCCTGTTTGTCCAGTTCTTTTTTCACCAAAGAAATGTTGTGCGTGGTCATCGGACAGATATCCGGACAGTGGGTATAAATAAATCCCAGTACTACGGTTTTCCCTTTAAAATCACCGGGAAAGTGAACAACTGTGCTGTCTGAATTAATTAGCGTGTAATCTTTATTGCTTAAATCATGAATAACATCCGGTTTACTGCTGCACCCCGCTATAAGAAAAATTATGCAGAGAAAAATCGAATAAACAATGACCTTACTTTTCCAAATCATTACTGCTCCTGTATCTCATATTTAAATACGGCACCGGCCAAATATAGGCTAATCATTATCTTTATCTTCAGAATGAACCTTAACAAACGCACTTCTTACTGGAGCTGGCATCCTGGAATTTTTTCCTTTAACTGATTTCCAGATAATTTCATTGAATGTAATATCGGGAATGGCGTCCTCGACTTTTAAATTAAATTCTCCGCTCAATTTTGAACCATATGCATCCGCTGTATTTTTTTCATCAAGATCTATCAACGGCTTAACTACATTATAATCGCTGAAATTGGGTTTGTCCGTAATTGAATGGGTAATTGGCGTTGCGGACAGGTCAAATTGTGTCATCGGAGGAAGACCAAGAATCAATTCCATTGTCTTTAATACGCTGGATGTCGAATACATTGTGTGATCCACGAAATGTTTCTTCACATATGGCCCTATTACCAGCAAACAGGACCTGTGTGCATCAACGTGATCAGATCCATTCTGTGCATCATCTTCTACAACAAAAATGATGCTTTCGTTCCAGTATTTGCTGTGTGATATTTTATCAACCATCAATCCCAGTGCATAATCATTTTGAGCAAGATAGGCCTGCGGTGTTGGTGAACCTTTTTTTGTTCCGCTTGTGTGGTCGTTTGGCAACCGGATCAAATTGAAGTTTGGAAGATTACCGTTCTTTTCAAATTTTTCAAAGTCTTTTTCCCAGATTTTATAGCGATCTAAGTCACTTATGTTCATATCAAACGGAGGGTAATTTCTATCAGTTACAGGCACAAGATCTTCATCTCTTGCTACATATAAACCATTTTTGTCCTTCTTCCAGTCAACAAACTCACCGTAATTACGGAAAGTTTTATTGTGGCTCATTACGTTATTCCAAATATAGCCCGATGAAGGGGCCGCTGCAGGAACACCACCTTCAAAATCATAACTTCCACCTCGCCAGCCATAAGATACGGGCCATATCTTTTCAACATAATCCGTTGCATACGCCGCTGTTGACCAGTTGTGTCCGTCAGCGCTGACTTCAGCATCTGCATAAAAATTATCATACAGAGTATAATCTGTTGCTAGTTTATGCTGATTGGGAGTTATCTTTTGTCCAAACAGACAAATTGAGCTATCCCCGTTTCCCTGCAGAAGATCACCATAAACCTGGTCGTATGTTCTGTTTTCTTTTATAATATAAAAAACGTGCTTAATCTCTCTACTGCCTATACTATCCGGCTCAACTGGAATAATTTTTTGATTGCTGTTTTTATTTTTTGATTTATAAATATAAGGAGTGTTTGAAAAAACCATGTTGGTAAATTTCTTCAGGGAATCACTATTGGGATTATATATAACAGAAAGTGTGCCTTTGAACATAGATGAAATAAACACAGTGGAATCAGAATATTTTTTTTCTGGATTTGGACCATTAAGATTTGCCCGTGAAGATAGTCCTTTTCCGTTTGCAACTATTATGCTGTTTGTCTTATCCAGAAATTTAATTGCTGTTGGGTACCAGCCGGTGGGAATAAATCCGAGGCTCTTTGATTTACCCGGATCACTTACATCAAAAACGGCAATGTAATTATTGTCAGCATTAGCAACGTACAGTGTTTTATCGTCGGGACCTAAACATACTGCATCCGGTGTACTACCGAACGGAACATCCGGAGAAAGTGCTGAGTTGAGTTTTTCTACTTCTTTTTTTGTTTTTAGATCAATTACAGAAGTAGTGTTATTGTTAGCGTTGGTTACATAAAGCCAGTTATCATTTTTTGAGATGGACATGTCGCACGGATGATCGCCGGAAGAAATGATATTTAATATTCTCAAATGATTCAGATCTATTTCAGCAATAGAAGCTTTTCCCCAGACAGCCACATAAGCAAGAGATCCTTTGTGGTTTACTTTTACATCAAAACACTTACCCTTTAGTTTAATTGCTTTAATTACTTTCTTTTTATTTGGATTAATAATATAGAGCGAGTTACTTTCCCTTGAAACAACAAGAAGATAATTTTTACCTGGTACGTAATCTAGTCCTGTAACAGATATGTTTTCGTGGGTATCTTTCCTGCCTATTTCAATTGAATCAACCAACGAAAGGTTACCCGAATTAAAATTTAAAATATAGACAAGGTTATTGTTTCCCCCTGAAGCATAAAGCTTTGAATCATCCTGATTAAATGCTACGCCCCGCCAGGTTTTGTCCAGAGAAATTCTTTGTACCTCTTTCATTTCCCTTAAATTAATAACCGAGATTGAATTATCTGCAACACCGTTGTTGGAGGTTATCGCATATTTTTCATCTTTTGTTACTTTTAGATTCAGGGGAAGTTCACCTATTTTGATCTGTTTTCCTGCCGGAGTCAATTTCCATCCATTTGGAAGTAGTGTAACATCCTTGTATTGGCCGGGAACCTGTATTATATGTTCAGAGGATTTGCAGCTATTAAAGAAAAAAATTAAAGTTGCTAAACTTATAAAAGTAAAAATTAGTCTTGCTTTTATTTTCATTCCTCACCTTGTTCATAATTCAAAATCGGAGAGAGCCATCTTTCGGCTTCTTCCAGGCTTATTCCTTTTCTTTTGTGATAATCCATAACCTGGTCTTTTCCGATTTTTCCTACTGTAAAATATTTGGAATTCTGATGTGCGAAATATAGTCCGCTTACAGATGCAGCCGGGTACATCGCAAAAGATTCTGTTAGCTTAATTCCTGTGTTTTTTTCTGCGTCCAAAAGACTGAAGATTATAGGCTTTTCTGTATGATCCGGCTGTGCAGGATAACCGGGAGCCGGACGAATACCCTGATATTTTTCTTTTACCAGCTCTTCGTTCGTAAGTTTTTCTTCAGGCGAATATCCCCAGTATTTTCTCCTTACAAGCTCGTGCAGATGTTCTGCAAATGCTTCAGCAAGCCTGTCCGCTAACGCTTTTGTCATTATACTGTTATAATCATCATGACCTTTCTCAAACTTTTCAATCAATTTTTCAATTCCAATCCCCGTAGTTACTGCAAACGCACCAATGTAATCCTTCTTTCCGGATTCCTTTGGCGCAATAAAGTCAGCCAGAGCCAGGTTAGGAAGTCCGTCAGATTTTTGTGTCTGTGTACGGATAGTATGCAGAACCCTTTTCACACCTTTTCTCGTATCATCAGAATAAACTTCAATATCATCATGTCCAATTGAGTTTGCAGGGAAAAGTCCGAACACACCACTAGCTGTGAGAGATTTATTTTTAATTATCTCATCGAGAAGTTTATTTGCGTCTTCAAATAATTTTTTGGCTTCCGTCCCTGTTTTTTCATTATTTAGAATTTCAGGGTATTTCCCTTTCATTTCCCAGGTAGAGAAAAATGGAGTCCAGTCTATATTTTTGCGTAAAGTTTCGAGTGGAAAGTCTCTTTAAAACCGTAACGCCTGGTTTCACCGGTTTAACTATTTCTGTATTTTTCCAATCACATTTTAATTTATTTTCCCTTGCCTGTTCGAGTGTTAAATAATTTTTCGCTTCTTTTTTTCTTAAATGATTCTCTTTCAGTTTAGCATATTCTGTTCTTATCTCACTTGAAAATTTGGTTCGCACATTTTTATCATCACTAATAAGACTGCTTACCACGGGCACACTTCGGGATGCATCAAGCACGTGAACTGTTGTGCCGTTGTAATAGGGCGAAATCTTTACCGCGGTATGTATTCGTGAAGTTGTAGCACCGCCAATCAACAGAGGAATATTAAATCCTCTTCGTTCCATTTCTTTAGCAACGTGCGCCATTTCATCGAGTGATGGAGTAATCAAACCACTGAGTCCTATAACATCAGCTTTTTCATCTATTGCCGTCTGCAGGATTTTTTCAGTCGATACCATAACGCCGAGATCAATTACACTATAATTATTGCAGCCTAAAACTACGCCAACAATATTTTTCCCGATGTCGTGCACATCGCCTTTTACTGTTGCAAGCAAAACCTTACCAGCTTCACGAGTATCATTAGATGCAGCTTTTTCCTCTTCAATAAACGGGAAAAGATATGCGACGGCTTTTTTCATAACGCGCGCGCTTTTTACAACCTGCGGCAAAAACATTTTACCGGAACCGAAAAGATCACCGACAACATTCATCCCATCCATTAAAGGTCCTTCGATTACCTCCAGTGGTTTCGCGTACTGCTTGCGCGCTTCTTCTGTGTCTTCATCAATATAATCAACAATTCCTTTTACCAGCGAGTGTTTTAGTCTTTCCTGTACGGTTCCGTTTCTCCATTCATCTTTTTTGACTTCTGCTTTGCCTTTCTGTTTTACGGTTTCAGCAAAATCAACAAGCCGTTCGGTAGAGTTGCTTCTCCTGTTCAAAAGAACATCTTCAACCAGTTCTAAAAGATCTTTCGGAATTTCCTCGTAAACCTCCAGCTGGCCTGCATTAACTATTCCCATATCCATTCCAGCTTTAATTGCGTGGAAAAGAAATGCCGAATGCATCGCTTCTCGTACTAAATTATTCCCACGGAAAGAAAACGAAATGTTGCTAACACCTCCGCTTACTTTTACCAACGGAAGGTTTTGTTTAATCCATCGAGTTGCTTCAAGGTAATCAACAGCGTAATTGTTATGCTCCTCAATTCCAGTTGCTACAGTTAATATATTCGGATCAAAAATTATATCCTGCGGAGGGAATCCGATCTCTTCAGTTAAAATTTTATATGTCCTTTTGCAAACATCTATTCTTCTTTGCAGTGAATCAGCCTGGCCGTTTTCATCAAATGCCATTACAATAACAGCGGCTCCGTATTGAAGTACTTTTCTTGCGCGTTCTTTAAAAACTTTTTCGCCTTCTTTCAGACTAATAGAGTTGACAATGCATTTTCCCTGGACACATCTAAGGCCAGATTCCAGGACAGTCCATTTCGAGGAATCTATCATTATTGGAAGTTTTGCAATATCGGGTTCTGCCTGTACAAGGTTCAGGAATTTTTTCATAGCTTCTTCTGAATCAAGAAGTCCCTCGTCCATATTTACGTCGAGAACCTGCGCACCGCCCTCAACCTGGTTACGGGCAACTGCAAGAGCAGCTTCATAATCTCCGGCAAGAATTAATTTTTCAAATTTCTTTGAGCCGGTTACATTTGTTCTTTCACCCACATTCACAAAATTTGAATCTGGACGGACAACCAGCGGTTCAAGTCCGCTTAATCTCAAATATTTTTTTACTTCAGGAATTTCCCTTGGTTTAAATTTAGAAACCATTTTTGCGATCGCTGAAATATGATCCGGTGTTGTTCCGCAGCATCCGCCGACTATATTAAAGAAATTCGCTTCTGCATATTCTTTTAACAGTGAAGACATCGTCCCCGGTGTTTCGTCATATTCGCCCATCTCGTTCGGAAGACCGGCATTTGGATAAATACTTACAAAACAATCAGCAATGTTTGAAAGCTCTTCAATAAACGGACGCATTTGTTTTGCCCCGAGCGAGCAATTCAGGCCGACACTTAATAAATTTTTTGTGTGTGAAATTGAGATCCAGAATGCTTCGGTTGTCTGACCCGATAATGTTCTCCCGCTCTGGTCAACTATGGTTCCGGATAACATAACAGGAATTTCCTTTCCTGTATCATTCATATATTCTTCTACCGCAAAGATTGCAGATTTTGCATTTAGTGTATCGAAAATCGTTTCGATAAGCAGAACATCCGCACCTCCCTCAACAAGACCTTTTGTCTGCTCATAATATGCTTCAGACATTTTCTCGAACGTTGTTGCACGGAATCCGGGGTCGTTTACATTTGGTGAAAGAGAGAGGGTTTTATTTGTTGGCCCGAGAGCGCCCGCTACAAACCTGGGCTTATCAAGATTCTTTTTAGTGAACTCTTGTGCAGCTTCTTTCGCAAGTTTTGCTGCCTGGTAATTTATTTCATAAACAAACTCTTCTGTCTTGTAATCTGACTGGGCAATTGACGTACCACTGAAAGTGTTGGTTTCTATAATATCAGCACCGGCCTCAAGGTATTCACGATAAATATTTTTAATTATTTCGGGTTGAGTAATACTTAAAAGGTCATTGTTCCCTTTTAAATCACATGTGTGATCTTTCAATAGTTCACCACGGAAATCTTTTTCTTCCAGCTTATGCCGCTGAATCATAGTTCCCATAGCTCCGTCGAGAACAAGAATTCGTTCCTTAAGTATCTTTGTTAATGTGTCTGTCGTTGAATTCATAAATTATTCTTATTTAAAAATAAAAAACCTCTTCAAACGAGAAATGAAGAGGTCATAAAAATCTGTCTTCATCTCATCTTTTCCCCCAATTACTGCGAGGCAGGATTTAGCACCTATGGCCCCCGTTAATTCGGGGCGGTTGCTACGGCGTCTACGGGCCTGTTCCCTTAGCCGTTCTTGATAAGAACTAATATTTAAAAGAACTTATAAATTCTTATTCAAATATATGAATTTTGGCTGGTTTGTCAATTATCTGTTTTATTAGGCCCGGTTATTTTCCGGAATGATTTCCAGCCATGCTTTCCTTTTGAAAGGAAATCAAATATAATTAAATTACGAGCATTATAAAATGACACTTTAAGTCACAAAGGCAATTAAATGATAGTAATAACGGGTGCTGCTGGATTCATCGGAAGCGCGCTGGTTTGGAGATTAAATCAGCTCGGCAAAAATAACATTATTATTGTGGATGAACTCGGTAAAGATGAAAAATGGAAAAACCTTACAAGCCTGGATTATGATGATTTTATTAACAAAGATGTTTTTATTGAAAAAATTAAAACCGGCCTGGATTTTAAAGTAGATACTATCATTCATATGGGGGCAAACTCTTCAACAACCGAAAAAGATGCTGACCATCTAATGGAAAACAATTTTGAGTATACAAAAAAACTGGCACTCTATGCAATAAATAAAGACATAAGATTTATTTACGCATCGTCTGCAGCAACTTACGGTGATGGTAATCTTGGTTTTGATGACAAGGACGAAATCAGCAAAACTTTACGCCCGTTGAATATGTATGGTTATTCGAAAAATCTTTTTGATATATGGGCATTAAAGAAAAATATGTTCGATAAAATAGTTGGGATAAAATATTTCAACGTGTTTGGACCAAACGAATATCACAAGGGTGATATGCGAAGCGTTGTTCATAAAGCATTTGAACAAATAAGAGATACCGCAAAAGTCCGACTTTTCAAATCACGACATAAAGATTACAAAGACGGTGAACAAAAAAGAGATTTTGTTTACATAAAAGATGCTGTTGATATGACTTTATTTTTTATGGATAATAAAGATAAAAACGGGTTGTATAATGTTGGCTCGGGGAAAGCCAGAACCTGGAATGATCTTGTTACTGCTTTGTTTAATGCCGTTGGTAAACCGGTTAATATAGAATACATTGATCTCCCGGATCATCTCGCTGATAAATACCAGTACTTTACAGAAGCAAAACTGGATAAAATAAAAAAAGCCGGTTACACCAATCAAATTTCTTCTCTTGAAGAAGGCGTAACCGACTATGTAAAAAACTATCTTGTTCCTGATAAATATTTAGGGATGTAATTCCCAGCCAAACTCAGTTATACTGGGGATCCTCGTCGTCATCGAAAAGATCATCTTCATCCTCTTCAAAGTCAAAATCTTCATCTAGTATTTCTTTGTCATCAATCTCCTCATCAAATTCATCTTCAAAATCGTCGTCTTCTTCAAAACCTTCGTCCTCATTAGCAGAACCAAAGAACACATCAGAAGTCTCTTCATCTTCCCATCGCGTTTCCGGACTACTGCTTTTCAGAATCTCCTCTCTTAATTCTTCACATGTCAAAATGCCATCATTTCCAGTTTCTTTTTCTAACCCGGTCATTTACGTGAGCCTCCTATAAAAAGATGTTTTGTTTTGTTGGTTGCTAAAAGATAATTAAATATTAACACCAACAAAATGGTTTTTTCTGTATAAAAATTTTAAAAACACTGTAAAGTGCAATGCAAATATATTATTTTTCTTTTGGTCAGATAACGGGATTATTTGCCGCAGTGAATTTATCTTCACTTAAAAAATTAGTCTGCAATAAATGTAATGTCAATACAAATACTCATCATTTTTAAAAATTAATATTATGAAATTAGCAACGCTATGTTACGTGATAGATAAAGGACAAAACAAAACACTTATGATTCACCGGGTTAAAAAAGAAAACGATTATCACGAAGGTAAGTGGAACGGGCTTGGTGGAAAACTTGAACAAGGCGAAAGCCCGGAAGATTGTGTGATCAGAGAAATTAAAGAAGAGGCCGGATTAACAATAAAAGCCCCTAAAATGCACGGATTTATAACTTTCCCGCTCTTTGATAAAGTTGATGACTGGTATGTGTTTATTTTTTCTGCAGAAGAATTCGAAGGAAAATTAATTGATTCGCCGGAAGGAAATCTGGAATGGATTCCAAATGATGAGCTTACATCTTTGAATCTTTGGGATGGAGATAAAATATTTCTTGAGTGGCTTTTTAATGATAAATTTTTCAGTGCAAAATTTAACTACGAAGACGGGAAATATTTAAATCACGAAGTAAGCTTTTATTAAATTTTAAATTCATTAAAAAATGGTGCAATATGTTTTTAGGACATTATGCTGTCGGCTTTGGATCTAAAAAAGCAGAGCCTAAAGTTTCATTAGGGACTTACTTTATGGCTGCGGTTTTTTTAGATCTTCTCTGGCCGGTTTTTCTCCTGCTTGGGCTGGAACATGTTAAAATTGATCCAGGCAATACTCCTATGGCCCCACTGGACTTTTATGACTACCCGCTTTCACACAGTTTATTAATGGCAATTGTGTGGTCTCTGGTTTTCGGTGGATTTTATTATTTGATAAAAAAGAACGGGAGAGTCTCTGTTGTTCTTGGGATTTGCGTTTTCAGCCACTGGATACTCGATTTTATTTCACACCGTCCCGATCTCCCGTTGGCACCCGGAGTTAATTATTTTTTAGGCCTTGGATTATGGTATTCTGTTACCGCAACATTACTCGTTGAGCTTTCGCTGTATGCCATCGGAATTTATTTATACATACAGATCACAAAAGCTAAAAATAAAATTGGTTCGATTGCATTGTGGGGTTTTATAGCGCTTTCTTTGATAATTTACTTTTCAAACCTGATTTCAACTCCGCCGGATGTAAAAACTATGGCAATAAGCGGAATGGGGCAATGGTTGTTTGTGCTGTGGGCTTACTGGATCGACAGACACAGGACTGTGGTTTGAAATAAAACTAACTGTGGATAAAGGAATATGATCATGAAAAGAAAACTTGCTCTCTTGCTAATACTTATTGTTTCAGTTTTATTTTTTGCTTCCTGTAATAACAGCAAAACTGAAAATTTGCAGAAGGAAATCGACAGTCTAAAAACAAAGATTACTAACTGTTACAAACCGGGCCTAGGTGAGTTTATGCTCACGGTACAAACACATCATTCGAAACTCTGGTTTGCCGGTATAAATGATAACTGGCCCCTTGCGGATTTTGAAGTGGGCGAGATAAAAGAAACGCTTGACAATGCAATTAAGTTTTTGCCCGAAAGAAAAGAAACAAAAGACATCCCCATGATCTTCCCTGCACTGGACAGTCTACAGGCTTCAATAAATAACAATGATCTGAGAATGTTCACGAAGAGTTATAAAATGCTAACAAAAACCTGTAATGCCTGCCACAAAGCAGTACACTTTGAATTTAACGTTATTAAAACCCCAACATCGGAACCGGTGAGTGATCAGGAGTTTCAAACAGGAACGCGGTAATAAGAATTAAACACTCTAATAATTATATTTTTGTTCGCTTTTGGCTTTCTCAACTACAATATATTTTCCGTCTTTAGAAAACTTAAAATACCACAAGGCATAATCTGCGCCCATATTATTAAAATATGTTTTTGTCTGACCGGTCCGAAGATCAAGCATTATTAAATTAGCCCCCCTTACAAATAAAGCTTTTTTGAAATCAGAAGAATATGAACTATGGTCGCCGATATATCCGGAATATAGTTTTGTTTTTTCCCTTGTAAACAAATTAATTTTGTAAATATCGTTTTTGTTTATACAAAAATAAAAATTCCCGCTATTGTCCACCGCTGGTGAGGAAGAAAACAACTGATTTTTAAAAATTATTGTGTCTTTAATTGAGTTATCGTTCTCATTAAGTAATGTAATTATTGTAGCAGACGAGTCTTTATTATCATAGAAATATTCCATAACAAAATATTTTTCGTTTAGAGTAGAGCCAATATACAAGTAATCTGCAGAGTCAGGGCTTATTTTTTCATAAGAATTACCAGTGATGTCAATAGAAGAAATTGCCAATCTGGAATAATCACCTCCTATCTGACCTTTGTAAACAAGTTCTAAATAAATTATCCTGTTACTATTATTATAAAAATGGGGATTACCTTCCCAGCGATCGGGCGAATTAGTAATATTAACTATTTGTCCGGAATTAATAGTAACCAAGTAAAGATCATATGGCGCCCTTTCGCCACCGGAATACAAAAGATAGTGTCCGTTGTCAGATAATGTAATGCCCATATTTAAAATCTTTGAGCCACCGTAGGCTTTAGTTAAAAATTTTTTGTCTGTGCCATCATATTTTATTGTAAATAAAGAATCAGAAGATCTATATAATATTTTATTGGTTTTGGGTATAAAGAATGGCTGTTCCCTGCTGTTACATTATAAAGCGAATCCGTGGTTGTATTTATCAAATATATCTGCGCACTATTAATCGTGATAAGATTTCTTTCATTACTATCGTTTATATTACAAGAAAGACAACAAAGGGATAATAATATTACAAAAGACAAGGCTTGTTTAGCGACAAACATTATATGCTTATTTTATTTGTTTAAAAGATACTGCAAAGGCAACTATTTGTCAAATAAATCAAAAGCTTTTTTAGTTAACGGTATAGTTCACTGAGTAACCGGTAATTTATGAAATGATTCTCATAACCTGGTGTCTTAAATCGTATATAATATGACCGACCAAAAGACAAATATTTTATTAGTCGCT
>CAVVHP010000022.1:0-108929 GCA_963748105.1 uncultured Bacteroidota bacterium
CTATGTAACGCTTGACTCATTACTATTGCTATTGCTTCCACAAGTTTGTGAATATACCCACTGCTCCCAAAGTCAGTTCTATCGAATGTGTAATTTTCAAGGATATTAAATAATTCAATGAGTGCTATACCCCCTGAACTTGGAGGAGCCATCGAAACTATTTTATTTCCCCTGTAGGTACCTTCCACAGGTTTTCTCTCAACCGCTTTATAATTTGCCAGATCTTCTAGGGTAATATAACCGTCCATTAATTTAATCTGTCTGACTATCAAATTAGCGGTTTCCCCTTTATAAAATCCGTCCAAACCATCATCTTTTATTTTTTCAAGTGTTTCAGCCAGGTCAGGCTGTTTGAAATTTTGGCCCTCTGTATATGGTTTCCTACTATTAGAAAAAACTTTAAGTGAAGAAGGATACTTCTTAAAATCACTGAAATATTTATCAAACAATTCAGCTGTTTTATGGTCAATAATCCATCCATTTTCTGCTAACTCTATTGCAGGACTAATTACGTCAGATAATGAAAGGTTGCCATATTTATTTAGTGCATAAATCATTCCCGCAACACTGCCCGGAACGCCAGCTGAAGTAGTCCCCTCCTGGCTTAATTCAGGGACAAACACACCATTTTGATCCTGGTACATATTTCTGTGTGAAGAAGCAGGTGCTTTCTCCCTGAAATCAATAGTTGTATTTTTACCGTTTTTCAGATGGATTACCATAAATCCGCCACCGCCGATATTTCCGGCATATGGATAAGTTACAGCCAGTGCAAATCCAACAGCAACTGCTGCGTCAATGGCGTTTCCTCCCTTTTTTAGTATTTCTACACCAACATCTGAAGCCAACTTGCTTCCAGAAACAACCATTCCGTGCTTGCTTCTTACCGGCTGGTGCCCTTCAGAAAAAGCACAATTATTAAATACAAAGAAGAAAATAAAAAGAATGACTAACTTATTCTTAGAAAACACTGATGTGAGCGTCAACCTTGATTCCTTCATCTTTTAACGCCTTTATTAAGATTCCAGTTAGCTCGTTTAGTTGTTTCAGAGTCGAGTCCAGATTATTATAAAAATCTTTACTGTACAACATTTTACCGAGATTATTTTGTTTATTAACAGTTTGATCAGCAAGATTGTTCATTTTTGAAAGCAGGGTATCTGCTTTGAGAAGAACCAGATTTAACCCTTCAATAGAAGAAGAAATCCCGCTTTTATTATTAGCGAGTAATTCTTTTGTATTTTTCGTTAAATCATTACCATTTGCTAATAATTCTTTAATGTTTGAGCGATTTTCTGTCAGAATATTATTTAGCTGCTCAGTGGCTTTACTAAGATTTGAAATTGAAGATTTTACTTCCCTGTTAAAATTATCGTCCTGCAAGAATTTATTCAGTGAAGTCAAAGTTATTTTAATATCCTTCAAAGTACCTGCAACTTCATCCTGCATATTACCGGCAAACGACATAACTGAAGGAATATCGGGGGCAAATATTCCTTGATGGACTTTATTATCATCTAATTCAGTATCCGAATTTCCAGGAATTATTTCTATTTTTTTCCCGCCCATTAAATCGAGCATTGAGACAGAAAATATTGCATCTGATTTCAATTTAACATCTTTATTTATCAAAATAGCAACATCCACTCGGTTGCCGTTAACAGTTAAATTTTGAACATAGCCTTTGCGTACACCATTTACTGTTACATTGTCCCCAATCTCAAGTCCGGCAACATTATTAAATTTAACTTTTATTTCCCGTTCGTTTGATACAAAACTAAAATTTTTTGCCCATCCAAGTATCCATAGAAAAACAATTAATCCTATGACTACTGTTAATCCAACCCGAATTTCTGTTTTTCTTTGATCTTTCATCTTAATTCTTTTTGATTTATCAGTTTACGAATATTGTCTAATTCAGCATTTGTAATAACGCTATCTATTATTGAATAATCAATCGATCTGAAAAATACTTTTAATGAATCTTCAGAAAGATCTTTCACATTTTGTGCGTTTTCAATATAACTTTTAACTAATGCTTTCAGAGAATCTTTTTGTGGTGAATCCCTGACATATTTTAATTCACTGGTAAAACTTTTAAGAAACAAAGGAGCAATTATCTTTTTACCTGGCTGAAATATAAAATCATCAAATTTGTTTTGAATTATATAGGCAATTGCTGCAATAACAATTGTTAACACAATAACAATTTTTATAAAACATCCTTTTTTCATTACTGCATTTACTCTGAGACAAGTTTATTTATCAGTATTTTTTTAATACGCTTATTAAATACTTCCTTAACAGTAAATTTATAATTTGCATGATTAAAAGAGTACCCTTCCTTTGGAATATGACCTGCATGATTTAATACTAAACCTGCCAGAGTTTCAAAGTCCTCATTTTCTGAAGAAATGTCCGTATTTAATAGTTCATTCAGATCATCAAGAGAAACTTTTCCGAGAGCTATAAATTCTGTTTCAGATATTTTATTTACCGGATTTTCTTCCTTATCATATTCGTCTCTTATTTCACCTATAATTTCTTCGAGAATGTCCTCAAGAGAGACAACCCCTGCTGTACCTCCATATTCATCTACAACAACAGCAAGATGCATTTTCTTTTCCTGAAATTCATGCATCAGGTTATTAATCATTTTGGTTTTTGGAACGAAAATTACTTTTCTTGCAATTTCTGTAAGTGAAAAACTTTCTTTACCTGAAACATTTTTAATAAATGGCAGAATATCTTTGGCATAAATAACTCCCAGAATATTATCAAGATGATCCTGATAAAGAGGAAGCCTGCTGTGTCCTGATGAATTTATAATTTCAAGCAACTCATTAAATTCTGTATCGACCGAAACTGCAACTACATCAACACGCGGAGTCATAACTTCATGAACTGTAACAGATCTAAAGCTTACTATACTATGGATTAAGCCTTGTTCTTCTTCAACAATAGTTCCTCTTTCATGACTTAATTTTGCTAATTCTGAAAGCTCATCCGGTTTCATTGCAAGTTTTGTTTTATCAAATTTCAATTTTGAAATCGATAATCTGATAAGTTCTGTTAACGTTTCAGAAATAGGATAAAGAATTGTTCCCATTAAATACAAAGGTATTGCACAGAATTTTGAAAATTTAACGGGATTTTTTGATGCCCATACCTTGGGAATTAGTTCTCCAAAAACGACTATCAGTATGGTAAGTAATATAATTTGAGCAGTTAGAGCAATTTCCTTTGCTATACCATATTGAGCAGAAAAATCAAGCGCTATAGAGACAGCAATTATTGATGCTGCAACATTGACAATTGTATTTCCTATTAAAATTGTAACAAGTAGTCTTCTCGGAAATTGCAGTAATAAATTGAGATACCTGCCAACAAAATGGCTGGCAGATAACTCATTTTTAAGATGGTTACGATTTAGTGAAAACAATGCTATTTCTGAGCCTGAAAAAAAAGCAGAGCCTATAAATAGCAAAAGGAGAGAAATTAGTTTTACTTGCCAATCAATTTCCAAAAATTATTTCAATCCTATTTTGTTTCACAAATAAATTTAGAATGGAAGGTCATCGTTATTATCAACCTGCATATCAGGTTCATTTACGCTTCCTCCGGAAGAGTCTGCTGCCTGAATCCCCTGAACTGCTGGTATTTTCGAGTGGAATTATTTTATCAATAACTACATCCGTTGAATATCTTTTTATATTTTCCTTATCCGTATAATCCCTTTTAGTTAACCTGCCTTCAATATAAAACTTCTTTCCTTTTTTCAGATTATCCTTGTAAAAATCAGAAAGGTTAAAACCTACACAATTGTGCCAGGTTGTTTCATTAACATAGTTTCCGTCCTTACCTTTATAACTAAAAGTAGTGGCCATCGAAAAAGATGTAACAGAAACATTGTTCGTAGTAAACCGGGTTTCAGCATCCCTACCAAGATTACCGATTAGCATAATTTTGTTTAATGAAAATGCCATTTAAAACTCCCTCTATTTATTATAAATTGGCTACAATTTCCAATTTAGTAATTATGAATAATAATTTCCAATTATCCACACAAAAAAAATAAAAAATTAGAAGCTGTATTACCGGGTTACGGTTAAAATCCAGGCATCCTTAAATTTTTCAATTTTCCACAGATTATTTCTAACTTTTTCAGCTACTTCTTTTTTGTTATAGGGTGGAGTTAGCTGTACCACGTACAAATTGATATCGCTGCTGTAAGAAATTTCTATTTTATTTTTTAATAACTTCTTTGCTTCTTCTGTAAATTTATCCGCTTTATCCTTGGTAGTGAATGCGCCAATTTGCACTACATAATACTTTGCCTCCCTAGACGACGGTGTTACTTTAGGCTGTTCAGCAATATTATTATCCAATACCGGTTGATCAAAAACGTATACTGAATCATTTGCCTGATTACCGATATTATCATTTCCGGTCTGCTCTGTACCACCGCAGGAATAGAAAATTACAGAGATTAAAATAAGCAGGCTAATGAACAAATAATTTAATTTTTTCATTTTCCCCCGGATTTTATTACAAAAAGAGCAATTTATTATTTCTATTTGATTAAAAATAAGCCTTTCTATCGCTGAATCAAAATCCAGTAATTTTAAGTATTTATTGCTATTTGGCAAAACGAAATATATTTTCCTATAGTAATAAATCCATGGTAGAAGTGTTTTAATTTTTAATTTATTTAAAAGGGAGAAGCATGAAAATTAAAGTATTTAATTTTGCTGTTTTCTTATTATTGATTCTCTCCCCTATCATTCTTTCACAGACACAAAATGTTGAGGATTTGCTGAAACAGGGGGACGAATTAATTGATAAATTTAACGACAAAGGAGCATTGGAAAGCTTCCAAGAAGCTGAGAAACTTGCTCCGGATAACTGGGAGGTTAACTGGAGACTAAGCCGTGTGTATGTTAATCTTGCCAATCAAATGCCGGCTAATACTGATGAACAGAAGGACGCACAGCTCGCCGTTTATCAAAAGGCATTTAATTATGCGGATAAATCGGTTAAAGAAGCGCCCGATAAGTCAGTGACATATTTAAGACGCGCAATTGCCAGTGGTAAAATTGCGCTTTTCAAAGGAGTATTTTCAGTTGCAAAAGTTGTAAATGCAGCGAAAGAAGACCTGGATAAAGCAATAAAGCTTGGCAACGGCGGAGATTTTATACAGGCACTTTGCCATTATGTACTTGGAAGAACCCACGCAAAGGTTTCTGAAAAATGGAAACCTGCCCGCTCGATTCTGGGTCTTGGTTGGGGCGACATAGATGTTGCTATACAGGAATATAATTATGCAATAAAACTATATCCTGATTTCAGAATGTTTTATCTTGATCTGGGGAAAGCATACATAAGAGAGGATGAATATCAGAAAGCACGTGAAGTACTGAATAAAGTTGCTACCTGCACAAAACGTGAATCAGATGATGACCAGAGAACAACTGAAGCAAAAAAGCTGCTTATTGAAATTAAAGATGAAGACTAAATCATAATTTTGAAATAGAGAAAAGAAAAAGGGATGGTAAAACCATCCCTTTTTTATTGATTAGAATAATACGTTTTTATATCCATCCGGATCGAGATAAGCACCTTTGCTAAACAGGTTAATTGAACCTTTTTTAGCAAGTGTTAAACTTCCCAGAATAGTTGAAACATCAATTAATGGGTAGCTTGAGCCAAATTTATTATTAATTACTTTCAAAAATTCATTTGCGACTATAGCCTGCCCCTGTGCTGTCGGATGAACTCCGTCCAGGCTGAACAACCCGCCGGTTACAAACGTAGTTGAAAATTTAACTCCGTTGAAAGCTGTACCTCCGGTAGCATCAGAAGCTCTGATGGCATTAAACATTGCGTTAATATCAACTAAAGCAAATTGTGATGGATACTTTTTGACAGCATCTGCAATTGCATTATTAAAATCTGTTGTAGCCTGGTTGGCAGTTGCAATTTCACCTGCATCAAGTATCAAAGCATTAGGTATCGGATTTGTCTGTGAACCAAAGGCCGTTGTAGTATCAACACCAAACAAAGCAGGGTTAAGATTGTTATCCTTATAAAACTTGCCGGAGGGTTTACCAAAATAGGCAATGTAAGATTGTGATACTAAAGTTAATAAAAGTTGTCCACTTGTTAATTGTGCCGGTGCACCTGCTGTAGGAACAAAATTATGATCCTGATAATAAAATCCCGGGACCTGCATTGCAGTTAGCTGCTGACCAAAGCCCGGGCCAACTGTAGTGAAGAAAGGAATTGCAGTTACATTAGGAATGTTAGCCACAACTACCTTTGCACCGGTAGCTGCTAGGCTATCGGCTAATTGATTATAAAGAAATCCGAAAGTAGCACTTGGAGTTGGAGAGCTTGGTTTTGCACCGCCGCTTGTTGCGAACCCGAGAACATCGTTATTACCTATCCATAATGTAATAAGTGATGGCTGCTGCACTTTGGTCTGTTGCCATTGTGTACCGAGTCCTCTTAAAATTATATCAATAAACGGGCTCTTTGAATAAGAAGTTGCTGTGCTCATTGAATTCATAACGTCACCCAGAACTACGCCCGGAATACCAAGGTTATTATAAGGAGCGCCATAAGTAAGCGCCAGCGGAGTTCCTGAGCTGGGATCGAAGCCGTTACAAAAGGATCGAGTGATACAATTTTAATTCTTCCGCCAATGCCCGGGTCCGAAATTAATGGCTGAGCAAACCCGCCGTAGCCTGCCTGTTTTGCAATAAGGTTCGGAAATGAATACTGCTGGGCACTTTGGTATAAAGCGCTAGATTGATAACCTGCCGTAAGGCTGTTTCCTATAGAAACATATTTAGAGAGATCAACGCTGCCACTAACCGGTACCTGTGGATTAACTCCCGCTAATTCAGTCCTGTCCTGGCAGCCAAAAAATACTGCCGCTGTTAGCAGTAATCCTAATATTATATTTAATTTCTTTTTCATTTTTATTATCCTTTGCTAAAATTATAAACTATATGATATACTAAGTGATGCTAAGTGTGCATAAGAATTATACGTTCCATTAAATGGTGAATTACCTGCTGTATAATGTTCCTGTGAGTTTGTAACAGTCAACTGACTGGCACGAATAAACAGGTAGGAAGCACTAACACCAAGATTTTCAGATAATTTATAATTTAGACCGGCACTGAAGCCAAGCCTGTTTGCATCGGGTAATGATGGATTTAGGTATTCCGGTTTAACAGGATTTTTGTCAAAGTAAATACCAGCTCCAACTTTTAGCAGTTCGGTTACCTTGTATTCACCACCTAATCTTACGATAAAGGAATTATCATAAAGTCTGGGGCTTGCGATGTCGGTATATTTGGGATCAGAAAAATCAACACCGAGTGTATCGTAGCTGGACCAGCCGACATACTGGAAGTCAGCGCTTAATTTCAATTTTGAGCTCAGGTCATAAGCGATACCGAAAGCAAGGTTAATCGGAGTTTTTAATTTTGCAGTAACATCGCCCTGAGGCAGATTACCGGCAGCATTCAGTTGGGCTGCACCAACAGTTTTAGCGGTTCCCTTAAATTCATATTTGATATTACTGTGGAATGAAACACCGAGTGATAATTTATCTGTAGGTTTAACCATTAGACCAAGGTTATATCCGTAAGCCGCGTTATCCTTACCATCAAGTGTGGTAGTTGCATCGCCGGGGAAAGGTGTTTGCGGAGTTTTCTGAACAATTGTAACATTTGCAAAACTGTACACAAATCCGGCGCTTAGAGAAATCTGGTCGGTTATTTTTGCTGCAACAACAGGAGAGATTGTATATGTCTGCAGATCAGTTTTAATCGCAAGGTATTTGCCTATCCAGTTTGCATCCCATTCAGTACCGAGGCCAAACGGAGTAGTAAAACCAATACCAACAGCAAATCTATCACTGATTCTGTGTGATGCCCAGAAATGAACTGGTGGAAAATATTGTCTCTTCATATTATACTCGGTTACATCAGGTGTAACACCCCTGAATGAAGTAACCGGCGCAATTAAAGTACTTCCGAAGAGAAAATGAGTACCTTCTATCTGGGTCAGACCTGCCGCGTTAAAATAAATTGCAGACGGATCGTCTGCCACTGCTGTAAATGCGCCACCCATAGCCATCGCTCTGGCTGAGTGTTCATTAATCTGAAAGCCACCTGCACATATCCGTGCAGTAAACATAGTTATAAAAACTATAAATGTAGCAAGTTTAAGTTTCAAGATGCCTCCTATTTATTGAATAAAGGATATTAGGATATTATGTAATTAAGGATATTATTCTATTGCGAAAAGTTTAGCTCCCTTTTCAACAGGGGTTCCTTCTTTAACAAAGATTTCTTTAATTATTCCTGTGGAAGGAGACTTAATATCGTTTTCCATTTTCATAGCTTCAAGTATGATAACAGAATCCCCATTATTTATTTTATCGCCGGACTGATGTTTAATTTTAAGTATCATGCCCGGCATTGGTGCCTTAACATCTTTAGTGTGATGCGCTGAGCCAGTCTGTTCGATTACTTTGTTTGCTTTTTCCTGCAGAGCAGTTCTTACCTGCGCTTCGTATGTATAGCCATCAATTGTAACAGCAATTTTCTCGCTGTCAATTTTTATAGTTGAAATATCGTAAAATTTTTTATCAATTCGTAATCTAAAAGTGGAATTATTTTGCTGGAACAATTCATAACGATGTTCCTTCCCATTAATGAGAATCTTTGAATTTTCAGAAATTACGATATTATTTCGCTTTTCTTTAAGTGTGACAACAAATTCATTCATACTGCAAGCCAGCCCACTTATTTTGGTCTATGTTCTTGTTTTGGATGCCATTGTTATTAAAAGGATTCTCCTGCAATTTCATAAGTGCAGCAAATGCTGCCGCTACTTCATCCAGCCCTTTATCTCTTTGGGTCTGATCCTTCTGGAATTTTTCAACGAGGTTTTCCTTTTCAATAAAATCGATGTCGAAATTTCCACTAATAAATTTTTTATTCGTATAAACTTCCAGTAGGAATGGAATATTGTTTATTACACCGGAAATTCTGAATTCATTAAGTGCTCTTATCATTCTTGATATTGCTTCCTGTCTGTCCTTTGACCAGCAAACAAGTTTTGCAATTAGCGGATCATAAAACATTGAAATTTCTGATCCACGTGTAAATCCAGCATCAACTCTAATACCCGGCCCTGAGGGGATCTCGAATTCATGCAAATGTCCGGTTGCAGGTAGAAAATTGTATTCAGAATCTTCTGCATAAATTCTGCTTTCAATTGCGTGTCCATGTATTTTTAAATCATCTTGTTTAAAAGATAATTTATTGCCTTCAGCAACAGAAAATTGCTCTTTAACAAGATCAATTCCTGTGATTAATTCTGTAACAGGATGTTCAACCTGCAGTCGCGTATTCATTTCAAGAAAATAAAAATCTTTATTTGAATCCATCAGAAATTCAATAGTACCGGCATTAAAATAATTACAGGCCTTAGCCGCATTAACACCTGCCTCTGTGATTTTAAGCCTCGTTTCCGGATCAACAAAAGATGAAGGTGCTTCTTCTATAATTTTCTGGTGTCTTCTTTGTATTGAACATTCTCTTTCAAAAAGATGAGCATAATTACCGTGCTTGTCCCCGATAATTTGTACTTCAATATGTTTTGGATTTTCTATAAACTTCTCAATATATATATCATCATTTGCAAAGGATTTTAATGCTTCTCTTTTTGTAGCGTCATATGCATCCGCAAATTCTTTTTCTGATGATATTTTCCTCATACCTTTACCTCCGCCACCAGCAGAAGCTTTTAATAATATCGGGTAACCAATTTCTTTGGCTATTACTATACCATCTTTAACACTCGTCACTGGTTCCGTGGTTCCCGGTACGATAGGGACATTATTTTTCTTCATTAACTGGCGGGCTGCTGTTTTACTACCCATCATTTTTACAGATTTAGAAGATGGTCCAATAAAAGCAATCCCTGATTTTTCCACTTCTTCAATAAAATCTGCGTTTTCTGAAAAGTAACCGTAACCCGGATGGATCGCATCGGCCTTAATTTCCTTTGCGAGTGAGAGTATTTTGTCTTTGTTTAGATAAGATTCAGATGAAGGAGAGTTACCAATAAAATATGCTTCATCCGCTAGGCTGGTATGGAGAGAGGTTCTGTCAGCTTCAGAATAAACTGCTACTGAAATTATTCCAAGCTCCTTACAAGCCCGGATTATCCTAACAGTTATCTCCCCCCTGTTGGCAATTAAAATTTTCTTAAACAATTTAGTCCCTACTTAATTCAGCAATAGTTATTCCTTCACCTCCAAGTTCAATTGGAGCAAAGAAATAATTTAATACTTTAGAATGATTTTTCAGTATTTCATGAACAAGTTTCCTTAGGGCCCCGGTTCCTTTTCCATGAAGAATTTCAATTCTTTCCAATCCGGATGAATAAGCATCATCTACAAATTTAATAATTTCATATTCAGCTTCAATAGCCCTCTGGCCACGTAAATCGAGTCTTATATTAGCCTGAACACCGGAATATGAACCGGAATAATTTGATGACCCTGAATCTGAGGATTTTTTCCCCGCAACAAGTGAATCGAGTTTCACCTGCATTTTAATATTTCCGGCAAGCAATGTCGCTTTATTTTTTTCTTCATCAATTTCCAGTAATCTGCCGGTGGTCTGTGTATCCTTAATCGTTACGTAATCCCCAACTACAAAATAGCTTTTTTCTTCTCTTAAATCCACAGTTTCAGATACCAGTTCCCTATTTTGTTCCATCAACTCACTGATAAGATTCTTGGCAGATTTTATTGAGGCTGAGTTTGCCTGTGTTTCTTTAAGTTCCTTGATAACTCTTTCAACTTTTTTATTTACCTCACCAAGATAATCAGATGCATCTGAACTTGCCTTTTTTAGTATCTCTTTTTTCTCATTATTCAATTTATCTAGATTTTGTTTATACAAATTCGAAAGCCCTGTTAATCTGGTATTTTCAATTTCCATTTTTTTCAGTTTGTCGCGCAACTCAAATGATTTGGCTTCAATTTCGGAAAGAAATGTTTCAATATTATGTTTGTCCGAATCAAGATATTTTTGGGCTGTATCCAGAAATTGATCAGCAAAGCCTATTCTTTTAGCAATTTCAAAAGCATAGCTTGAACCTGGTATTCCTTGTTTAAAATAATAGGTAGGCTTCAAATTAGTATGATCAAATTCCATTGCAGCATTTTCAAAACCGTCTTCTTCATTAGCAATAAGTTTAAGACTTCCGTGATGAGTTGTAGCAAGTACTTTTGTTCCCTTTTTCCCAAGTTCAATCAATACAGCAGAGGCAAGTGCCGCACCTTCTGCCGGATCAGTACCCGTACCAATTTCATCAACAAGAGCCAGGGTATCAGGAGTAGATACATTTAGTATTTCCCTTATATTCGCTAGATGTGAGCTGAAGGTTGAAAGATCATCGTCAATTGACTGCTCATCTCCAATATCCAGTAGAACGTTATCAAATATCCTAAAATTAGAATCAGGGCTGGCAGGAATCGGGATTCCACTTTGAACCATAACAACCAGAAGTCCTACAGTTTTTAATACTACAGTTTTACCACCCGCATTTGGACCTGTAATTATGATTATATTTTTGGTATCACTAATAGAGATGTTGAGAGGGATTGTATTTTCTTTTGCCAGCCTTTTCAATAACAATGGATGCCTCCCGTCTCTTATTTCAAAAGGTTTTTCATTATTAAAATCCGGAAAGCTTCCAATAACTTCTATAGAATAGCTGGCTCTTGCAAAAATTGAATCCAATGCAGCTATGTTTAACAAAGTCGACTTCAACTCACTTGCAACTGTTCCGATCTTCTTTGTTAATTCTTTTAAGAGTCTTTCTATTTCGCGCTTTTCAGCAAATGAAAGAGATAAGATATCATTATTAAGGTCCAGAGTTTCTTCTGGCTCAATGTAAACGGTCTGCCCAGTTGAAGATTCGGAATGAATAAATCCACGGATATGCCTTTTATGTTCTGATTTAACAGGAATGACTATCCTTCCGTCACGCATAGTTAAATATTCTTCTCTAACTATTTCTTTATCAGTTAGATTTTTAATTATGCTTCTAACTGATTTTTCTAGCTCATTTTTTTTCTGAATTATTTCTTTTCTAATATAACCTAAATTTTTGCTGGCACTATCTTTTACTTCTCCATGGTCATCAATAATACCTGATATGTGATGTTCTAATATTTTATTAACAAAAAATGAGTCAGACAGCTTTTCAAGATTGGGAGCATAATCACTATTAGTTTTGAGATATTGAATTATCCTCCTCGAAACCGTAAGAAGTTTAAGAATATCAAGCATTTTTTTGCTGTCAATTACCTGTCCTTCTATCCTGCTAATAGCAAATATATCGTCCAGATCTGGCAGATATTCAATCGGTGGATGTTCACTCTCAATAAGAATACTCCTGGCTTCATCAACCAGAATAGCTTCTTTTTTAATATTTTCTGGTGAATTTTGAGGAAAAATGCTTAGTATTAAAGCTTTTCCTTTTTCTGTAGATGTATATCTTGAGATTTGTAGCAGAATCTTTGAAAATTCAAGTTTTTCCAGTGCTGAAGATGAAATCATTTCAAAGTGTCTTTTTCATTAATATAATCTTGCAGTATTTCTTTAGTCTTTGGAGTGTAACTATCTAAATAATCAATAGTTAGGGGTAATATACTGTAAACTGCAGAATAAAATAGTGAACTTTCTGAATTTTTTTTGCTGGGTACATCAAATACATTAAGAAGGAAGAAAACTGCACTTAAAAAAAATAATATTTGAATTGCTCCTATTGCGCCACCCAATATCTGATTTATTAAATTATTTACTTTATCAAAAGGATGTACAACGCGTTTAAGTACTGCAACAACAAACATCACTCCAATAAAAATAGATACACCAGCTATAATTTTTGCCAGATAAATTTCAATGCCAAATACAGACTCGATGAAAGTGCCAAATTTAACATATAATATTGCTGAAAGAAATATGGCCAGCACAAAACCTAAAAAGCCGATTATCTTTCTAATAAATCCGTCTTTATAACCAAGAATAAATCCAATCAGGAATATTCCAAGTATAATAAAATCCAGAATAGTCAATTGCTTTCCAGTAGTTTTTCAACAATAGCTCTCACAATTTTCCCATCAGCTTTACCTTTTAATGCTTTCATTGATTCCGGCATCAATTTAGCAAAATCCTCTTTGCTCTTTGCACCGATTCGCGCAGCAATAGATTTTACTTCTGTAATTATTTCATCTTCACTTAATTGTTTGGGTAAATATTCCTGTAAAATTGCAAGTTCAGCTTCTTCCTTTTCCGCAAGATCATATCTTTTAGCTTTTCTAAATTGATCTATTGAATCCTTTCTTTTCTTTGCTGCAGATGTCAATAATTTTATTTGTTCTTCATCGTTCAGTTCCTTACCATTTCCACTTTTTTCAAATTCTAATATCAGGGCTCTAATTGACCTTATTGTACTCAATCTTATTTTATCGCCCGATTTCATAGCATTTTTCAGATCTTCATTTATCCTGTTTATTAGATCCATTTTATTCCTCTTAACTAAAACTAAAAAGGCAGGAAAGTAAAACTACCAACCTGCCTTAAAAATAAATAAACTACTAACTAAATTATATTTTTATTGTTGCCGAATAATTTATTCTTAAACAATAAGCTTTACGCAATTCCTGCTGAATGTCTGTAACCAAGCCCATATCAGTACCTTTATCTACTCTTAAAGATACGATAACATTTGGCAAAGCCTGTCTTTGAGCATACATAATCTTTTGAATATCATCCAGCTTAACTATACTATCGTTTATCTGGATACGTTTGCTCTGACCGACCCAGATATAAGAAATTAATCTCTTATTTTCAATTTTCTCTATTGCCTTTGCTTCCGGTAGTTTATAATTCACCAGAACATCCACTTTCCTTAAAGTTGTTGTAACCATAAAGAAAAGAAGAAGCATAAAGACAATATCAGGCATAGACGCTGTAGGAATTTCCTGTTTAGTATTGGCTCTTCTCTTATTAAATTTCATCCTGATTATACCTCAAGTCTTATTTTTTAACTGATTCAGGTTCCGCGAGAGAAATAATAATAGGTATTTTGTCCTGCACTACCTTTTTTTCTTCCTCAGGTAATTTATTCATTGGCCTACCATAATTCTGATTGGCATACTCATCCCTGGTCTCAAAGTAAGCTTGTTTAATTTGATCAAGTGCCTGAACATACGTATTATAGTTTGTTTTCCTATCAGTTTTAACAGATACAATTAATTTTTTATTGCTTGGAAGGTCTATTTTTGAAATGATTCTGGGTTTAATTTTATCTTTTATCTGGAACAGAGGAACCTGTTTCCCATCAAGAAGAACATCCCCATTTTCATTGATCAAAATAGCTGCCATCCTATCCTTCGGTACTTTTACTGTACTAACGTCCTGTACATATTCAGGAAGAGTAAGACCGATACCTGTGTCAACATCGATAACTGTAGCAACAAGGAAGAACAACAATAGAAGGAATGCTATATCCGCCATTGAGCTCGTTGGTATTGCAGCTTCAGCAATTTTTCTTTTTTTAATCATGACTTAATACTCTTCAATATATTAATAAAATTAAATTGTCTCTTTACTATAAATTATTTCTTAACAGATTTTAATTCATAAAGAGCATCAATTAATTCTATTGAACTTTCTTCCATATCACCAACAAGGCGGTCAATTCTGGATATGAAGTAGTTGTAAAAAACCTGAAGAATCATAGCCACAACCAGTCCGAACAAAGTAGTTAACAAAGCAACAGAGATACCATCAGCAACTATAGCTGGTGAGATCTGTGCAGCTTCTTTAATAGAGTCAAATGCTGTGATCATACCTTGTACCGTACCGGTAAAACCAAGCATAGGTGCAATTGTAATAAAAGTTGAAATCCAGATCATTCCTTTTTCGAGGAAGCTCATTTCAATTCCGCCATAGGCGATGATAGCTTTTTCAGCAGCTTCAAGTCCTTCATCTGCTCTTAAAAGACCAGCATGGAATACAGAAGCAACAGGTCCTCTTGTATTAGCACAAACATCTTTAGCAGCGTCAACACCACCATCATTTAGGGCTTTAGTTACTTTAATAATAAAATCTTTTGTGTTAACTCTTGCGCGTGATAACGTCCAGAATCTTTCAATACAAAAAGCCAACCCGAGAACCAAACAAGCTAAAATAGGGTGCATAAAAATTCCACCGGCTTCGTACTTAGTTGCTAACCAGTTAAGTGCACCAGAATCATTAGTTGCTTGTGCTATTACATTTACAATCGATGATAAAATGAGTGCAAATTCCATAAAGAGTGACCTCCTAAAAATTAAATAAAAGATACTTGAGGAGAGTATTTCTTCCGCAATTATTCAAAAATACTCACTCAGGATAATGAATTCAAAAAAGAAAGTCAACAGTTTAGTACCTGACTTTTTTAAAATTTATCCAGAATAATTGAATAAAAAGGCTTACATCTCTCACTTATTAAATCTTTGTTTCAGGCTTATAATATTGCCCGTAACAAAGTTATAATTATCAAAGATACTGTTGACAAGTTCACCAATTTCTTCCGGTTTCATCCATTTGCTGAATTCACCTTCTTTCATCCATTCCCTGTTTACCGGGGTATCAATAATGTATGGTGCTATTGCATTTACGGACAATCTTATCTCTTCGCCTTCAAGAGCAAGTGATTTTACAAGGTGAATAAGAGCGCTTTTAGAGGTACCATATGCAGCTTTTTTATTTTCCGCATATAAACCTGTATAAGCCGCAGTAAAACACAACGAGCCAGAATCAGATGAAGAAACAAGACCGGAAAAATGCTTCGCAAGAAGGAAACTTGTCCGTAGGTTCATTGACATCATTTTTTCCCATTCACTAACAGAAGTTTCGCTTACGGAGTTCCCCCCAGCAAATCCTCCGATTGTACTGTAAAGGAAAAACTTTTTATTTTTACCCGGACTTACATTTTTAAATGCATTTTCAACATTATTTTCAATTGCCAGGTCTTCAATAGTTATTTTATCTATTTTTTCGTCATTAAAATTATTTTCATCAAATTTAAAATCGAACAGGTAGATTTTATCGAAATTCTTTGATACAAGTGCACTTGTTACACCGCTTCCAAGAGCTCCGTTAGCACCAAATATTAATAATTCTTTGTTCATAATTCTTTCCCGGATTTTTTATAATTCCAATCTAGTTTCTACACCATGTAACTTGTTGTACGGTAAAGTATAAAACCTTACAAAGGATGGAGTAATTTTCTTTAACAGAGCAAATATTTTTAGCCATGGCTTATTAGTTGATATATCTTCAACACCATAAAATATTACTTTTTCACTTATTCCATTCTTTTTAAGTAATCCCGGAATGTCAAGTACTTCAAGATAGCCTCCCTCAATTATAATTCCCGATAAACCGTGAGCAATGTTTTCCACTTTTTGGAAATTAACACCATATGGTTTATCTGTAGTGTTAATAGAAACGAGAATGTTGTTTTCATAAATAATATTTCCTCTTATTATACAGTGCACCATATAAGGAGGAATTTCTTTCATATTTTTTGTAAAGAACAGTGCCGTTCCTTTTATATTATTTCCTAATCCATAAATCTGATTGTAACTGACTATAAATGTTTCAATTGGTAATGCTCTGAATGAACGATACATTCTCTTGTTCCCGTTTTCCCATAATTTGATTACAAAAAACGGTAAGGCAGCTATTACAATTGACCAATAACCTCCGTGTGGAATTTTATTCATTACAGCTACCAGAAATCCGAGCACAACAATAAACACCAGTATAGACGCAAACATTTTTTTTCGGTTTCTATCTATCTTAAATATCCAGATCATAAATATTGAGCTAATTGTCATTGTTGCGGTAACAGCCAGTCCATATGCCGCTGCAATATTTTCAGATTTTTGGAAAAATAAAATCATAAAAATTACAGCGATCAGTAATCCCCAGTTAACTACACCGATATATATCTGCGATTTTATATGTGAAGAAGTAAACTTAACTTTCAATAATGGAAAAACTCTCGTTGTAATTCCCTGGTAAACAAGTGACATTATTGCACTTATCATTGCCTGGGAAGCAATGATAGTAGCAAACAGGGTTAATATTAAAAATGGGACATAAAGAAAAGTAGTAATTGAACTTACCATAGAAAATAATATTGAACTTGACTGACCACTATTTAACAGAAAAGCGCCCTGTCCGAAATAATTTATAACAAGAGCAAAGAATACGAAGTACCATGCGTGTTTTATCGGATCTCCTCCCAGGTGCCCCATATCTGCATATAGAGCCTCTCCACCAGTTGCACAAAGTATCACTTCACTTAAGACAAAAAATCCCACTAATCCATGATGAAGCATAAAGTCAATAGCATACCATGGATTGATAGCAAGTAATACTCTGGGTGCGTTAGCAATTGAATAAATTCCCGTAAGAAATAACGCGGAGAACCAAAGAAGCATAATTGGTCCAAAAGAAAAAGAGACCTTATCTGTTCCGTGATATTGAAATGAAAAAAGTATGACAGTAATTATACAGGTAATAATTATTATGGTTGTGATGCTTATGTGCCCTATACCGGGGATTAATTCAAGGCCTTCAACTGCTGATAAAATACTAATTGCCGGAGTAATTACTCCATCACCCATTAATAAAGAGACACCAATGTATCCGAGAAAGGTAGCAAAGGCTATTTTTCTTCCTTTTTTCAACTTACCGGCAAGAATTTCCTTCAGCACAATAATTCCGCCCTCACCTTTTATGCTAAGGCTCATTGCCAGCCATACATATTCAAAACTTACAAGAATTACCAATGACCAGAAAATGAGTGAAAGCACACCCATCAAATTTCCTTCAGTTGGCTTTGTAAGCGTAAAAATAATGGTAAGGGTATAAATTGGACTAGTACCAATATCCCCGAATACCAGTCCCGCGGCTTTTGTAATATCTTTAAAAGATGAGAATTTTCTTTCTTTTTTTGCCATTCAATTAAATATTTCTGGATATTATATTATAGAGCCACTAAAATAAAGATAAATTAACACTTCAAACAACTTTTGCAGGCAAGTTTTATTTCAACACAAGCCAAATTAAATTCTAAAAGGCTTGAAATTATAAATTTAAGCCCATTGATATAAAACTGTTCTATTCCCTCCAGACTTTCATGCAGAAATTATTTCGGGATAAATTAAATCTTTTTAGATTCCTTCAATATTAGAAATAGACATTATCCTTACAAATCGCATACTTAAAATCAAAAAATATAGAACCATTTTTCACCTTTGAAAACCATTTTCTAATTTCTATCTTTAAAAGATATAAATTCCCGCGTATAAAAGATTTATAATAATGAAAAACAAAAAATTCGTAATTATCGACGCAATGGCGCTGGCATACAGAGCATATTTTGCATTTATTAATCGCCCGCTTGTAACTAAAAGCGGCGAACCAACTTCCGCAATTTTCGGATTTCTAAACCAGGTATTAAAAATTCTTGAAGATCATAAACCGGATTATATTGCTGTTGCATTCGATTCGAAAGAAAAAACATTCAGACATGAAAGATATGAGCATTATAAAGCTTCTCGTGAAGAAATGCCGGATGATCTGATCCCACAGATTGGAAGAATAAAGGAAATAATTGAAGCATTAAATATCCCGCTTTACATACTTCCCCGCTATGAAGCAGACGACATAGTTGGAACTGCTGTAAAGAAGGCCGAAAAAGCCGGAATGATTTCCTACGTTATTACACCAGATAAAGATTACAACCAGCTGGTAACTGATAAAGTTAAAATTGTTAAAGCTGGAAAAAGCATTGATGAAATTATTGTTTACGATGTAGCAAAAGTAAAAGATGAATTGGGCTTTGAGCCAAAACAAATGATTGATTATCTCGCACTTATAGGGGATAAGTCAGATGATATTCCCGGTGTAGCAGGTGTTGGCCCCAAAACTGCGGTTCCTCTAATTCAAAAATACGGTTCTGTTGAAGGGATTTACAAACACATAGATGACATTGAAAAATCAGGGCTCAAGAAAAAATTACTTGCAAACAAAGACAATGCTTTTCTCTCAAAAGAACTGGCAACAATTCACTGCGATGTTCCACTTGAAATGGATTTTAACCAGGCTAAGTTCGAAATGCCCGATATGGAAAAGATTAAATCCATTTTTATTGAGCTTGAATTTACAAGAATGTTCAACAGACTTATAAAAGTTTATGATGTTAATGGAAATGTAGAAGATATTCAAATTACACCTCCTGAAGGAGCTAAAGAGTTTGACAAGGGGAAAGTAAAATATAAACTCATAAAGGACATAAAATCTGCTGAGAAGCTAGCTAATAAATTAGACAAATCGGACCTGTTTGTTTTTGATACCGAGACAGACGGACTTAATGCATTTGAACTTAAAATTGCCGGGGCATCTTTTGCAATAAAATCCGGTGAAGCATATTTCGTTGCTGTAAATCCTGTGAATAATTCCAATGACCTTTTTTCAACTGATCTGAGCGACAGGCTTGAGCTTAAGGATTTCGTAAAAATATTTAAGCCTGTTTTTGAAAATAAAAAAATCAAAAAAGTCTGCCAGAACGGAAAGTTTGATATTTCAGTTATGAAAAGTGTTGGCGTAAACCTGGAAAACTTTTACTTTGATACTATGCTCGCAAGTTATGTGCTGGATCCTGATCAAAAACACAATATGGATGCGCTATCGGAAAAATATTTGAACTACAAGCCGATTCCCATTTCAGAATTAATCGGAAGTAAAAAAGATCCGACAAAAATATTTGATGTTGATCTTAATGATCTTTCCAATTATGCCGCAGAAGATGCCGATATAACTTATAGCCTTTACGAAGTTATGGACAAAGAACTAAAGAAGGCAAAATTGCACAAGCTTGCCTACGAAGTTGAATTCCCTCTTGCACCCGTACTCGAAGAAATAGAGAGACACGGAATTGGTGTTGATAGAAAAGTTTTGAATGATCTCAGTAAGTTGCTCGAAAAAGATCTGAATAGTATAACAAAAAAAATATTTAAACTTGCCGGAGAAGAATTCAATATTAATTCACCAAAGCAGCTCCAGGAAATTCTATTTAATAAACTTGGTCTGCAAACTGGTAAAAAAACAAAAACCGGTTTTTCCACTGATGCACGATCACTCGAATATCTGCGGGGAGAACATGATATAATAGGAGAGATTCTCGATTTCAGGCAGATCACTAAGCTAAAATCAACCTATGCTGATGCTTTACAGACAATGATAAATCCACAGACCGGGCGAATACATACAACACTCAACCAGATTGCTGCTTCAACGGGAAGACTTTCCAGTAATGATCCAAATTTACAGAATATTCCAATTCGCACATCCCGCGGTAAAGAAATACGTAAAGCGTTTGTACCACGCGATAAAAATCACGTTATACTCAGCGCCGATTACAGCCAGATCGAATTACGAATTATGGCAAGCATTTGCGGCGATGAGGGACTTACAAAAGCATTTAAGAATGGTGAAGATATTCACAGAAGTACAGCAGCACATGTTTTTATGGTTGAACCGGAAGACGTTACTGATGATATGCGAAGAAAAGCTAAGGAGGTAAATTTCGGTATATTATACGGCATCGGCCCGTTTGGTCTTTCAACAAGACTTGGAATAACACAAAAACATGCAAAGGAAATAATTGAAACTTACTTCAATACTTTCAAACGTGTTAAAAACTTTATGGATGATTCTGTAAAAAAAGCAAAAGAACAAGGCTACGCGGAAACGCTACTTGGAAGAAGACGATTTCTTAAGAATATAAACAGCAGTAACCGTGTTGTTCGCCAGTTTGAGGAAAGAGTCGCCATAAATATGCCAATTCAGGGAACAGCGGCAGATATGATAAAACTTGCAATGATTAAAACTCACAACGAATTGAAAAAAAGAAATACTAAAACAAAAATGGTTCTGCAGGTACATGATGAATTATTGTTTGACGCGCATAAAGATGAGGTAAAAGAACTAACACCTTTAATTAAAGATTGGATGGAAAATGCCTTACCAATTGAAGTACCAATTTTAGTTGAAACCGGTACCGGTGACAATTGGCTGGATGCACACTGATAAACTTATGACTATTGATCACAAAAAAATAAAAAAAATACTCTGCATCAAACTACGTGGGATTGGTGATGTTGTGCTTTCCACAATAATTCTGGATAATTTAAAAGCCCACTTCCCTGCTGCAAAAATTGATTATCTTACTGAAACTTTTGTAAAGCCAGCAATTGAAAATAATCCTGACATTAACAAAATAATTACCATGAGGAAAAGTGAAATACCTCTAAAAGTTGCATGGCGTGTGAGAAAAGAAAAATATAATATGATTCTCGATCTCTGGTCAAATCCAAGATCTGCTCAGGTTACTTTTTTATCAGGTGTAAAATATCGCGTAGGCTTTGCTTACAGGGGAAGGAAATACGCATACAATATCCTGGCTACATCAGGACGCGGTGAGGTTCACTCAGCAGAACATAATCTGGAAATACTAAAAGCAATTGATGTGCCGATAGTTTCCAAAAATGTAGTCCATTATGTTTCCAATAAAGACAAGACCTTTGGCGAGAATTTTTTTAAAGATAATTTTTCTTCAGATGAAAAAGTAATCGGAATAATTCCAGCCGGTGGATGGGAATCAAAAAGATGCGATGCAGTTAAGTGGGTTGAAATTTGCAAAGCAATTTCCGAAAGTAACGATGTAAGATTTTTGATACTCTGGGGCCCTGGAGATGAAAAGGATGCTCTGCACATAAAGAAAGCATTACCAGCTTCAACCGTAATTGCGCCAAAAACAAAATTAGCTGAAATGACCGGGTTGATTAAATATTGCGATACGATTCTTGCAAATGATTCAGGTCCAATGCACATTTCCGCTGCACTGGGAATCCCCACTCTCGGAATTTTCGGGCCAACAAATCCCAAAGCTCACGGGCCGTACTCCCTGAACTCCGACTATGTAATTAAAGACGATCTGTTTTGTATTATCTGTAACAAACTTACCTGTCCCTACAAACACGAATGCATGCTTGAATTGCCTGTAGAAAAAGTTGTTGAAAAAGTGGAAAAAATAAGCAGGTTTTAGCTCATTTATTCCCTTTACTAATTAATCATAAAATTCATTTTATTCTTACTTAGCGTGTTAGTTACCATGAATTTTTATGTCTTATAATTATGATTAAAGTAATAATGTATTTGAAATCATAAATACATTAAACAATATTTTAATTCTACAAAGTTATATCTTAAATTTGTATCATTAAATAGTTAATATTTAAGGAATTCCAGCTTGCCTGATTTATCCGGGAATAAAAAAATACTTATCATACGCCTGGGAAAGATCGGTGATATTATAATCACTTCTTCTGTATTTGATCTGTTGAAAAAGAAATACCCGGGAATAAATATTTCACTGCTAACGCTGGAGAAAAACCGGGAAGTGTTAAAATATAACCCGAACATAGATAGAATTTATTTTACAAATAAAAATCTTACTCTCTTTTTTCTTCTTTTCAAACTTCGTAAAAACAGATATGATATAATTCTGGATTTAAACGATGATCCTTCAAGAACATCCGGCACAATTCGCAGAATATTAAAAGCTGGAACTACAGCGGCTTTCAATTTTGATATACTGCCTATGCCAGATATTGCAGTTACGCAGCCGCCAAAGAATTCTACACACATAATTGAGAGGATACAAAAGTTACTTGAAGGTTTAGAAATACAGATTGGGAATAATGAACTTAGACCTTCATTATATCTTGGTAAATCAGAATTAAAAGATGTAGAAGAGCAGTTGGCTCAATACAAAAACAATTCAAAAATAATAGCAATTAATTTATCGGCCGGTGCACAGATAAGATACTGGCCGGTTCCCAAATGGATAGAACTACTAACAAGAATTTCCGACAAATATCCTGATTATAAATTTTTATTGCTTTCAACAGATGCTGATAAAGAAATATGTGAAAAAATCAGCAATAATATTTCAGTTCCACGTTTACTTAGCCAGAAATTCAATTCATTTCAGCATTATGCTTCATATATTTGTAAAGCAGATTTATTGATAACATCCGACACAGCCGCAGTCCACATCGGCTCGGCATTCAACAAACCACAGATTGTATTCTTCCCTGCTGTTGAATGGAACTTTATAAGCTGGCAGCCGCTGTCGGAGATATCGAAATCAATCATATCTAAAGCAGAAAATCTGGCAGCTATATCTGTTGATGAAGCCTGGCAAACATTCGAAGAAATAATAAAAGAAATTTAACTGACAAACTGAAGGGCTCAAAATTGAAAATACATGATTGCAAAAGATTCAGTGGGTACAAGCCTTGTTTCCCGGACCATAACTGCTGGGAAGATGGCTGCAAAGATTACATCCCCATGGGAACGAAAATTTTAATTGTAAACCTGGACGCAATGGGCGATGTTTTAATGACAACAGCACAGTTACCCGGATTGAAAAGAAAATTCCCTGAATCTACTATCTGGTGGATTACATTAAAAATTGCCGCTCCCCTGCTTCACAACAATGAATATATTGATAAAGTATTAACATACGATGCAGAATCTCTTTCGATTCTTGGACAAATGAAATTCGATTTTGTAATGAATGTTGACAAATCGCAGCGCTCCTGTTCAATTTTGAATTCAGTTAACGCACAGCATAAACTGGGTTTTGGAATGAATAAAAATGGAAAAATAATCCCAATAAACAAAGGCGCAAATTACAATTACCGTTTAGGTATGGATGATCATTTTAAATTCGAAATAAACCAGAGAACCGGACAGGATTACCTGGCAGAAACTTTTGAAGTAGATTTTCAAGGAGATGATTATACCTTCAATTTTACTGAAGATGAGTTGATATTTATAGCCAATTATAAAAAGAAGGTAAAATTAAGAGATAATAATTTTGTGGTAGGATTTAATACTGGTTGTTCAAATCTGTTTCCGAATAAGAAAATGACAGTGGCCCAGCATATTTCTTTAATCGACAAGTTATTAAAAAAGAAGAAATATAAGATTGTACTTCTGGGCGGACCCGAAGACACAGAACGGAATAAGAAGATTTATTCGAAGTTCAGAGGCAAAATAATTAACACTCCCTCAGATGGAGGAGTTAGAAAAGGAGCCTGTTATGAGAGTCTGGCAGATGTTATAATAACCGGTGATTCATTCGGTATGCATCTTGGTATTGCATTGAAAAAATTTATTATAGTATGGTTCGGTGTAAGTTGTTGGACAGAAATAGAACTATACGGCAGAGGGGTTAAATTTTTCCAGGAAGATCTTGCCTGTTCTCCATGCTGGAAGAAATCCTGTCCGTATGATCTTGAGTGCATAAAGATGATAGATCAGAAAAAAATAATTGATGAAGTTGAAAAATATTACAAATCAGTAAGGCCGGCAAGGAATGCTAAATCTAAATAGCGATATAAATGTTTTTGCCCTCTCACAGAGAATAAAACGTCCACTGATTCTAGATGGAGCTATGGGAAGCCTACTACAGCAAAAAGGTATTCCGGTAGATAGTAATCTCTGGATGTCGCTTGCAAATCAAACCCATCCGGAAATTTTACTTGAAATTCACAATGATTATATTAAAGCCGGTGCTGATATTATTACAACAAACACATTTCGTACGAACCCTGTGGCCATTAAAGAAAGTGATAATATTAATTCAGCAGAAAAACTTGTAAAACCTGCTGTAGAAATTGCCAAACAAGCCATAGGAGATTTACCAGTTTTAATAGCCGGTTCAAACGCCCCTGCCGAAGATTGCTACAAAGTTGAAAGAGTACTTTCAAACAGGGAACTGGAATTAAATCACAAACGGCATATCAATCTTTTATATGAAAATGGGGCACATTTTATTTTGAATGAAACGCAGAGCCATTTTGATGAGATTAAAATAATCTCAGAATATTGCGACAGAAATGAAATTCCTTACGTTATGAATATTTTCTTTAACGATGATTTAGAAATATTATCGGGTGAAATATTAAATGAAGTTCTCGCATTTTTGAAAGATTCAGATGCTCTTGCTATCGGATTTAATTGCATATTGCCTTCAACAATGGCAAGGGCTAAAAGAAGAGTAAAAATGCCTGAAAATTGGGGACTTTATCTAAATTGTGGTGATGGATCGTTTACAGATTCCGGTATTAAGTGTGGAATATCACCTTCGGTATATGCTGAAGAAATAAGCAATTATCTTAAAAATCGTCCATCGTTTATTGGGGCCTGTTGTGGCTCTTCCACCGGACATATTAGATCAATTAAAAAATTATTAGATGAACGAAACAGTTAAAGCACCTTCAAAAATTAATTTCGGATTGAATGTCGTAAAAAAAAGAAAAGACGGCTTTCACAATATAGAGACAATATTTTATCCTATTTCACTCAGCGATATCCTAACCTTTTCATATTCAAATGAATATATATTTGAAACTGATAACAACATACTGAATTCTGAAAAAGATAATTTAATAACTAAAACAAAAGAAATTCTAGAAAAGCATACCGGGAAAACAATAAATGTAAAGATTCACCTGTCCAAAAATATTCCAATAGGCGCAGGCCTTGGCGGCGGGAGCTCAGACGCTGCTACAACTCTCATTACATTAAATAAATTGTTCAAATTCGGACTCGATTCTGTTGAGCTTAACAAATTAGCTTTGGAATTAGGGTCGGATGTTCCATTTTTTCTTAATCCATATCCTTCTTACGGAACTTCGAGAGGTGAAATTCTTGAACAGATTGATTTTAAAATTAAAGAATCAATTCTTCTGATAAATCCGGGAATATTTGTCTCAACTAAATGGGCATATGAAAAGATCACTCCACTGAAACCTCAATTATCTTTAATTGATTATTACAGAAGAGCTAAACTTAACCTTGAAAATTACCAGGATATAATCAAAAACGATTTTGAAAAGCCAGTTATTAATGAGTTTCAGGCTATCGGGAAATTAAAAGAAGAAATTTGTGAAGCGGGAGCAGATTTTGTTTTAATGTCAGGAAGTGGATCAAGTTTATTCGGTTTGTTTGCAGATATGGAAAAAGCAAAAATTGCCAAAGTTCAATTCGAAAAAAGATTTTTCACATATTTGCAGGAGGCCTGAACAGCCTTAATAATTACCTCTAAATGATTTTAATCTAATTATTTAGATCACAGCACTTTCTGTAAACTCTATAGTCCCCCTAGACGCATTTAGCCTTGCCATTATTCCAATAGGAACAGTGATATTACTCTTTAAATGTCCGTGTTTGAAATTGTATGCCACAGGTATTTTCATATTTTGGAAATAATCACCTACAACTTCACCCAATGTCAAAGTTTTTTTCAACGGATCATGTTCATTACAGTCCTTAAATGCTCCGAGTATTACCCCTTTTACCTGCGCAAAAGTTTTACTCAGTTTAAGTTGACTTAGCATTCTGTCAACTTTATAGGGCATTTCTCCAATTTCTTCAAGTAGAAGTATCTTCTCTTTTAATGATGGCATATACGGAGTACCAATTAAGGATGAAAAAACTGAAAGATTTCCTCCAATAATTCTTCCCTTTGCTATTCCTTTATTCAGATGGAATAAATTTTCATTCGCTGGTTGTGAAACTTTTCCAATCTTTTTCTTTGATGATAAAATTTTCCAAAACATTTTTTCTGTAAATGGATCAACTCCATTATGAAAATCCACCGAAGTCATCGGTCCTGCAAAAGTTATTAGTCCGGTTTTTTGGAAAAAGGCCATTTGTAAGGCGGTAATATCGCTGTATCCAACAAATATTTTCGGATTATTTCTGATCACTTTATAATTGATCTTATCCAATAATCTTGGGGTCCCATAACCTCCACGCAAACAAAATACTGCCTTTACTTCTTTTTTCTTAAACATAAAATGGATATCATCTATCCTTTCCTGATCAGTGCCGGCCATATATCCAACCGTCTTCCCAACATTTTTACCAATTATGACCTGATATCCCAGACTTTCAAGATACTTTGTTCCCTTCTCAATGGAAGACATATCTTCAGGTGCAGATGCAGGAGAAATTAGTCCGATCAGATCCCTTTTTTTTAATCTTGCCGGTTTAATAATTCGCATATTTTAAAAATTATTTTAATGAAGAATTGAAGGCTTGTTGAATTTAAGGAATGGATTTTTGCCAAACAAATTTATCCTGGTTTAATCACTAAATTCATATCATCTATTCTAAAAATATTTATTCAGCAGATTTGTAATTCTGCAGATTTTTAAGAAAATTTATAAGAAAAACAAAGAAAAACCCTAAAAATGAAAGCTGCAGATCAGTAATATCTACATTAAAGCTATTTGTTGTTCCAATAAAAGTCACAAAATACTTAGAAATTATAATAATCAGGAAAAAAGACGCAAATCCATACAAACCAGATGCAGCTGGTTTTAGTATAAATTGAAACATAATTGCGGAAAGATTTATTTGAGTTAATTTTGTGGAACTCATTATTGCCTTACTGAATTTTTGCAGCTTATGTTATTTAGTAAAAATAGAATATCAAATGATGGCGATTCCCCGTTCGCCACCATAACAAATTTTAAGACAAAAACTACTACAAAGACATCAATTTTTGCCTTTTTCGTAGTTTTTTATCTCAGGGCTTACAATATATTACTAAGTCACTATTAATTGCAATAAGGTTTGAGCGAATGGTATGTAATAATTATCTAACGGTATAGTTCATTGAGTTAACGGTCTGAAAATTCTTCAACTGTCTCAAATGAATACATATCGGAATGCAATATTATTTGTACACTTGTACCTTTAGAAATGGAATTTTCATCGTAGGACGAATCAATCTGTACTAAATCTGTTCGATTTTTATCTTTATTGAGAAGATTTAGCCTTTCTTTTATAATAGATATACCTTTGGAAACATGTGCACTTTTCTTAATATTTTGGGATTCAAAATAGCCTATTCCATCATCTACAATTTCTATTATAAGGTCTTTTTTCTGCCCATATTTTATCGCAACATTCAATTGCCCAATCTTATTATTTGGCAATATTCCATGCCAGATACCATTTTCTACAAAAGGTTGAATAACCATATTGGGAATCATAATTTCAGAGGCATTAACAGCTTCATCAATATTAATTGAATAGTTAAAACCATCACCGAATCTCATCTTCTCCAGGTTAAGGTATAATGTTAACCTATCCAGTTCTTCTTTTAAGTTTACAAAACTGTTTTGAGCTAAATCCAGATTCAAGCGAATAAGTTTCGAAAAATTAGACAGATATAGATTGGCCTCTTTTTTACTATGATTATTAATGAAATTTTGAATTGAGTTTAATGAATTGAATATAAAATGAGGATTCATCATTGCTGACATAGCCTGATGTTTAAGCTCAATTATTCTTTTCTCAATATCTCTTTTTTCTAATATTTTTTGCTGTCTTTTTTCAATTATTTCCCTGGTTATAAATGATGCTGGTATAAAAAGTGCTATCATAACCAATGTATAGAACCAATAGCTTTTTAGAAATGGTGTATTAATATGCAAACTAATTTGAGCAGGTTTACTCCAGACACCATTTAAATCTCTGGCCCTAATGTATATTGTATTATTTCCGGGATAAAGAGATGCGAATTGAATTTCTGTCTGATCAGTTATTTCCCAATCGGAATTATCATTTCCATTTTTATATTCAAATACGAGGTTACCAGGATTACGAAAATTTATTGCGGAAAATTTAATCGTAATTTTTTTCTGATCGAAATCAGGTAATTCCAGACTGGGACTAACATTATAAGTTGTATCAGAAGTCCGTACTTCCTCGATATACACATTAGGAATAATGGTTTTAATTCTATTAAATAATTTTAGATCAATTTTTGAGAGCCCATCAACTGTGCCTACCCACAAGTCATTTTTAAGACTATCATAAAGTATAGCATTAATTTCAAAAGAGTCCAGCCCCATTATTCCTGAATAATATGAGATAGAATCATTTTTAATTTTAAAAAGACCTTTTGAATTTCCTATCCAGACATTGTTATTATTATCAAATGCTATTGAAGTACTGGTATTTAAGTTAATGTTTCGATATTGAGTAATATTTTCCCATTTATTATCAGCTAAACGTGCCACGCCTAAATCACCTGCCACCCAGACATTACCATTACCATTTATTTTTACATCATTAATATTTGCATTTAGTAACGGATTATCTTTGTAATAGAATTGTTTTTCACCATTTATTTTACACAGGCCACCAGTAGTTGCTAACCATATTGTCCCTTTTTTATCCAAAGTAATTTTATTAATTCGAACTTTCTGTGAAATGTTTGGAAATACTTTTATTTCTTTAATAAGGTTGTTGTCGTAATCTAAAAGATTTATAATATATAATTTGTTATCCCACCCTCCAAAATAAACATAGTTATCATCTATTGGATAACATGATGAAGACGGGAATATACGATATGGAATATTATGAATATTTTTTAAAACATATTTTTCATCAAAGTTATTTTTTATTTCAACAACTATAGCCACATAAATTTTATTATTTGTTGATTTTTCTATATCGCGTATATAGTGGTAAGCTCCGGCAAATCCAGTTGGGATTTCGCTAATTTGATTATTATCAATGATATTTAGTCCATTAAACGTCCCTATAAGAATTCTTCCTGCTGGATCTTCACCAAGTGATAAAACATAATCATTGCTTAAATTATCTTTGGAAGAATAATTTGTAACTGATAAGTTAAAGAAACAAAATAATCCTTTCCCGAATGTTCCAACCCATATATTTCCATCTTTGTCTTTTTTAATGAAATTAACCTGAGTATTTTGAAGCTTCAGATATGTCCCTATATTAATTATCTTATTGTCTTTAATTAAATATAAATTTCCGTTAGCCAGAGAAAGCCACACATTATTATATGTATCAACAAGCAAGTTTTGTATTGGATATTTACGAGGGATTTTAATATCCTTAAATACTTGCCTATAATTTCCGTTACGTTTTATCCATATTTCGCCATAACCACCGAACCATACATCCCCATTTTCAGCTTGACAGACACTTGTTATTATTTTTTTAGCTGGTAAGGACTCATTGTATAATTCCCCAGAATTAGTGACTCTAATAATGCCTTGAAAAGAAGCAAATAATAAATCTCCATTTTTTAATTTTGTAGCATCAGTAATTTGAAAACCTTGGTTAACCCTTTTTATAGATCTATATTTATTAGTTATTCTGTTCGTGATTTTATTCTGATATATTTCTGTTAAATAGTCGGCATAAATAAACAAGTGGTTATTGTCCACTATGAGGTGATGAATAAGGGGGGTATTGGAATTAGTAATTTTATATTTACTAAATTTCCCATTATAAAATACATTGATTCCCTTATCATAAGTCGTGATTATAAGTGAATCACCGCTATTACAATCAACACCGGTCAGATTATTTGATACTAACCCTTCTGAAGTTGTGAAATTATTAAAATCATTGCCATCAAATCTGCTAAGCCCAGATGAAGTTGCAAACCAGATATAGCCCTTTTTATCCTGATGAAATGCAAAAACATTTGAGCCTACCAAACCCTGGCTCGTTGTATAATGTCTGAAAGGCATAGTACCAAAAGGTTTTTTCACCTGTGGGTATTTTTGTGAAGGTAAAATAATAAGGATACTCAAAGCCAAATAAAAAGCTCTAATCATATAGGTAGGATGCTTATTTTATGAAAAGTGTATTCTCGCGTAATTTGTCTATAAATTCCTGATGTCTTCTTCTGGAAATCATAATTTTAGAATTATCTGACATAATTGCATATCCGCTATCTTCATTCGAGTATTCTTTCAGGAAATTTAGGTTTATAATATGTGATTTGTGTATCCTGTAGAAATAAGGTTCCCGCAATATTTCATGAAGTTCTTTCAAAGTCTTTGAGGTGATAATATAAGGTTCATCCTTAATAAAGATTTTTGTATAGTTACTATCACCTTCCAGTCTGATAATATCATTTAAAGTGATAATGGAAAATCCCTGAGAATGATTTATTATTATTTTCCCAATTTTTTGTGGGACAGATTTTCCAGCTTTTCTTTCATTTCTTCTTTCTAAAGTATTTAGTAATAATTTTTTAGATGTATTCTGAAGTTCCTCTATATCAATTGGTTTTAATAAATAGTCCACTGCTTCAGCTTTAACAGCCTGAATTCCATATTCATTGTGTGCAGTAGCAAATACAACACTAAATTGCTTATCTGGAATGGAATTAAGGAAATCAAAACCATCTTCATTTGGCATGTTTATATCAAGAAAAATTACTTCCGGGTCCAGTTCATAAACCAGTATTCTGGCAGCTTTAGCAGAAGCAGCAGATCCAATAACTTTTAGTTCAGGACAATATTCATCTACAAGTGTACAAAGGTTTTCTCTGCTGAATCTTTCGTCATCCACAATTATTGTTTTTAATTGCTGCATATATGTTGCTCAATAGTAAGACTAATTATTTTTACTTGCCGTGTATTTAATTATTTCTGCTTTTTCAATAGTAATTAATCCACCACAATCTGCTTGTTCAAAAATATTATTAAGTATGGCAATAAAATCTTCAATTTTATTTATCTCATCAACAATTTCGATAATTAAAGGCATATCCTCTGAAAGTCTTAATATTTTATTTGTATGAATAAGACTTCTACCCCCGTACCCCATAATCCCCTTGAAAACAGTTGCCCCGGCGAGCCCCGCTTTCCTAGCTTCTAATACAATTTTTTCAAAAACAGGTATCTGTTTTAACTGATCACTTTCTCCGACAAATATTCTTAATAATTTTGCCTCTCCTTTTATTTGCATAACAGCCTCTTAAATTCTTGAGATTAAGTATGCCAGGTAAAGACCTGCAAAACTTAGTATAAGGCTTAGAAAAATATTCAATAAGCCTGCACTAAATTGTGAGTCTCTAAATAAAACCATAGTTTCATAGGAAAATGAAGAAAAAGTTGTAAATCCCCCGCAAAAACCAACGGTGAGAAAGATTTTTACATTTGAACTTAATAATTCCTTTTGATCAAAATGGAACATTAAAAGGCCGAGAATAAAACTTCCGATTACATTGACTAACATTGTTCCATATGGAAAAGTAGCCGGCAAATATTTATAAACAATATTTTCGATCCAATATCTTAATCCACCTCCAAGTGCTGCACCTAATGAAACTATTAAATAATTCATCAATCTATTCTTCCAATTCCCCTATGTTAAAGAATTTATCCACTTGCATATTAAATTTATAGCTGTTAATGTTCCCCCGCAATATTTTTCTAGAAATTTTTCATTAATTTCATTGCCCGGTAATAATTTCTCAGCTGCATGTAATGCCTTTTCTCCATCAAAATTTACGTACGCAATCCTGGCTGTCAGATCTTCTTCCAGGCAACCGAAGACACTTCCCGGCAAAATAGCTACTCCGGTTTCTTCAAGTAGGGCGTCACAGAGTTCAACGTCAGTGTAAATATTTCTTTTATTAAGCTTTTCTCTGTGCTGACTAAAATTCGGGAATACATAAAACGCACCCTGAGGGAATGGGGTCTGAATATCTGCATTGTTAAGGGTCTTCGCCAACTCATATCCCAGTTTGCTTAATATTAGTCGGCATTTTATAAGATAGTCTTCTATTTCTTCACATCCTTTAAATGCTTTTACTGCAGCATATTGTATGGGTGCACTTGTTGCTGTAAATGTTTCACTGGCAACAGCAGCCATTGCATCCTGAAGCCATTTTAAAGAATTAGGAAATGTAAAGGTACCTAATCTCCATCCACCAGCACCGCACCATTTGCTAAGTCCGCTACTAATAATTGTACCTTCAGAATAATATTGTGCAATTGAATTATGTTTGCCATTGTGATGAAGCTCTCCATAAATCTCATCCGAAAGTAATATAATTTTAAATTGCTTAGCGGCTCTTGCTATTGCTTTCAATTCAGTTTTAGAGTAAGTAATGCCGGTAGGATTAGCAGGATAATTTAGAATTACAATGCGTGGCTTATTAGGGTCTTTTATGCAATGTTGAATTATTTCATCTGCAGTTATTTTATAATTATTCTCAGGTTTTGTTCGTATCCATCTTACGTGCCTACCAATAATCAAAGCCTGTGGTGCATAAGATACCCAGCTTGGAACAGGAATGAGAAGATCTCCATAATATACGAACTGCAACAAGAACATTAATTCTTTTGAGCCTGGCCCAATCAGTACATCTTCAGCGGTATGACAAACACCGTGTATTCTGCAGTGATATTCAGCAACAGATTTCCTTAATTCATATAGGCCTTTTACAGGTAAATAATCTTTTTGAAATGCATTCCTTTTTAATTCATCAACAACTGGTTTAGGAACGGGAAACGGAGATTGCCCCAGTCCCAATTTATAAACTTTTCTTCCCTGTCTGATTAATTCACTGCTTTTTTCATTAATTGCAAGAGTAGCAGATAATGGAATTCCCCTTACATTAAGGTTTAAGTTTATATCAGGTTTATTGTACTTCATTTCCGGATCATTAATTATTCATTAACCTATCTAATATAAGAATTTATATTATCACTGTTAAAATGAAACAAAAAGAATAATTTATAAGTTTCTTTAAAAAGAAAAAGCCCCGATATTACTATCGGGGCTGTAGTGACCCCAAGGGGATTTGAACCCCTGTTACCGCCGTGAAAGGGCGAGGTCCTAACCACTAGACGATGGGGCCAACTAAAATTTATGGGTGAGCGATGGGATTTGAACCCACGACCCCCAGGGCCACAACCTGGTGCTCTAACCAACTGAGCTACGCTCACCATAAAACCTTTAATTAGTAGTACGCCCAAGTGGACTCGAACCACTAACCTACAGCTTAGAAGGCTGTTGCTCTATCCAATTGAGCTATGGGCGCAGCTAGTATTAGAATCATTAAAAAAAGAACTAATGTCGGGGCGGCAGGATTCGAACCTGCGACCTCCTGCTCCCAAAGCAGGCGCGATAACCGGGCTACGCTACGCCCCGTTTTCTATTATAAATTCAAATATTTTGATTTTTAAAATAGATAACAAATATAGATCAAAGCCCGTAAAAAAACAATCTTTTTGCCGTAAATATTCTAAAAACAGGATAAGAATATATTTTTTAGCTATGATTTTTTCTTGCGAAAATCATCATTAAATTGTTGTCTCAATAATGCTTGTTTAATAAATCTGAATAAATGCAATTTCCTTTTTTTATATCGAAAAAATATACACTTTCCAGGAAGGATTCCCGATTTATTACCTTCATTTCTTCTATTTCTATTATAGGAATTGCCCTTGGGGTTGCAACCCTGATTATTGCTTTGAGCATATTAAATGGTTTTGCCGGAACTTTAACAAGCAAAATTATTGATTTTGACTCACATATTGAGATCAATTCCTATAGAACTGTTCTACCTGATTATAATACTGAATTGCCAATACTTAAAGAGAAACTTCATAATTCAATTTTATCAATCAACCCTTATGCTTCAAAATTAGCAATTATTAGTCGCGGCAGAATAAAGGAAGGCGTGAATATAAAAGGTATCAGAGCAAAAGATAAATGGAATGGAATAAATGAAAATATTATTGAAGGTAATTTGGACCTCAAAGGAAGCAAAATCCCTTCAATTGTGATCGGCAAAAAATTAGCCAATAAATTGTACGCAAAAATTGGTGATAAAGTTACTCTTTTCGGATTGAATGACGACCAAATACCAACACCGGACAATCCTCCAAATATTGAAATATTTAAAATATCAGGAATATTTGAAAGTGGAATGGCTGCTTACGACGACCTGGTTGCCTATGTAAATTTAGAATCTTCGCAACAACTTTTCAGTCTTGGTGACAATGTGACCGGTTATGATATAAGAGTAAAAGATATTTCTAAGATTGATAGCTTAACAAACTATTTATCAAATGAATTGACCTATCCATATAATGTAAAATCTATTTACCAGACACATAGAAATATATTTACCTGGATAGAATTGCAGAAAAAACCAATTCCAATAATATTGGCTCTAATTATAATTGTAGCTGTCTTTAATATAGTTGGTACTCTTTTAATGATAGTTCTTGAAAAAACAGGATCAATTGGTATACTTAAATCTCTTGGCGCAAAAAGGAAACAGGTAATTTCAATTTTTCTTTTCCAGGGCATATTTTTGGCAATTACAGGAATTTTAATTGGAAATATTCTGGCATTTATTTTGTCTTATCTTCAGGTGCATTTTAATTTAATTACAATTCCTTCTTCCGTTTATATGATGTCAAAAGTGCCGGTAACAATTTCTTTATTCACTTATATTGAAGTTTCTCTGATCACATTTGTTTTATGTATTATCGCATCGTTAATACCGAGTTTCATTGCATCAAGGATTCAACCAATAAAAGCGATCAGGTTTAATTGATGAAGTTCGAATCTTACATAGCGAAAAGATATCTCGGTAGTAAACACAAAATTAATTTTATTACTATAATTTCATTTTTATCAGTTTCCGGTATTACAATTGGAGTAGCCGCACTAATAGTTGTGCTTTCTGTTTTTAATGGATTCAGCAGCCTTGTAACATCCTATTTAATTAATTTCGATCCACATGTAAGAGTAGAGATGATTACAAGTAATTCTTCGGAAGAAAGTTCAAAAGTTGAGAGTATTCTAAAAGACGAAAATGACATAAGGGATTTTTCACCTTTTGTAAGTGGCAAAGTTCTGGTTTACAGGGCAAGGATGACACAAATTATAATCCTGAAAGGCATTTCTAAAAATGAAGGTAACACGGTTTATAATATAAGTCCGAGCATTTTATACGGTAAGTATAATTTGAGTACAGGGAAAGAATTACCAAGGGTAATTTTAGGACTTACACTTGCTGACAGGCTTGAGACAATTATTGGCGATACTTTAACTCTGGTTTCCCCTTCCAATATTGAAAGTGCCGTCACACTGTTTTCAATGCCATTAACCCAACGCGTAATAGTCGCCGGGATTTATAGTTCTAATAATAATGATTATGATGCTAATTATATTTTTTCAGCATTACCAGTTGCACAGAACCTGCTTGGTTATGGAAAGACTATACAGGGTTTTGACATTAAACTGGACAATATAAAATCATCATTTGAGGTAAAAGATAAAATCCAGGCAAAATTAAATCCTGATAATTTCAGCGTAAATACCTGGTATGATTTCCATCGGGACCTATACTCAGTAATGCAAATTGAAAGATGGACAGCGTATATTATTTTATCTTTGATTATCGCGGTTGCTACTTTTAATATATTAGGATCTCTTTCGATGTCCGTAATAGAAAAACAACGCGATATCGGGATTCTCCGGTCAATGGGAGCAACTGAGAATTCTATATTAAGAATTTTCAGATTTGAAGGTTTATTAATCGGAATTATAGGCACTATGGCTGGTTCACTACTTGGATATTTTATCTGTTTTTTACAATTACAATACAAAATATATCCACTTGACCCGACTCAATATAAAATTGATGCACTACCCCTTCAGGTTAGGTTATCAGATTTCTTTTTTATTGCAGGAATGTCACTATTATTATCTTATCTAGCATCAATTTATCCTGCAAAAAAGGCAGCAAAAGTAAATCCTCTTGAAGCAATTAAGTGGGAATAATTTAACTGAGAATTTAATGAGCAATATATTACTTAAGGCAGAAGATTTAAATAAGTCATATCAAACCACCAAACTTGTAAAGCTTGAAGTTTTAAAATCAGTTTCACTGGAAATTGAAAGAAATAAAATTTCTGTAATTATCGGGTCTTCCGGGGCTGGCAAAAGTACATTACTACATTTATTGGCCGGGCTTGATCGTCCTGATAAAGGTGAAGTTATATTTAATGACGAAAATATTTTCAGATTTTCCGATGATCGCCTGGCAAGATTCCGTAATAAGAATGTCGGGCTTGTTTTCCAGTTTCATCATTTATTACCGGAATTTTCAGCACTTGAAAATGTAGCAATTCCCCAAATGATAAAAGGAGAATCACTTCATGCATCAACAAAACACGCTGAGGAATTGTTGAATGCTGTTGGCCTTTCTGAACGAGTCACACACAAACCCGCAGAACTATCCGGCGGCGAGCAACAGCGGGTAGCGGTAGCGCGTGCAATGGCTAATGATCCTGAAATAATTTTTGCAGACGAACCCACAGGAAATCTGGACTCTGAGAACAGCGAAGCAATTCATCAATTAATTGTGAATCTAAGAGATCAGTTTCATAAAACATTTGTTATTGTAAGTCACAATAAAGGCATGGTAGATCTTGCAGATAAAGTATATGAAATGAAAGACGGCAAATTACTCAATAAGGGATAAATTCCCGCCTCGAATTTTATTCAGATAAATAATCGAATAATAGTCGTACGCCAAAACCTGTCATATATTTTTTAGAATAATTATTATAACTATTCGCCATCGCTGGTCCGGCAATATCAAGATGAGCCCAGGAAATATTCTCATCAACAAAATGTTCCAGAAATTTTGCTGCTGTAATTGCTCCGCCCCATCTTACTTTCCCAGTATTGTGTACGTCAGCAACATCACTTTTAATCAATTCATTATAATCATCCCACATTGGCATTCTCCAAAGCCGGTCATAAGTCTTTAGACCTGAATTGTATAATTTATTTGCAAGTTGATCATCTTTAGTAAACAATCCTGCAACAAATTCACCAAGAGCAACAACACAAGCTCCTGTTAATGTAGCCAGGTCAATTATCGCATCCGGTTTTTGTTTTGATGCGTAATGTAAAGCATCAGCAAGTATCATTCTGCCTTCAGCATCTGTGTTATCAACTTCAATACTTTTTCCTGATGAGGTAATCACTACATCACCGGGCCTCATTGAACCTCCGTCTACCATATTTTCTGCAGCAGGAATCACACCCAGGAGTTTAACAGGCAATTTTGCCTTTGCAGCTGCAAGAACCGTCCCTGCTACAACTGCAGCACCAGACATATCGGCTTTCATTTCGCCCATTCCTGCAGCAGGTTTAATGGAGATGCCACCAGCATCGAAAGTTACTCCTTTTCCTACAAGCGAGATAAATTTGGATTTCTTTGCTTTTCCCCTGGTTCCGTTATATTCCAGAACTATGAATCTTGGAGGATTAGCACTGCCCATTCCAACAGCAAGCAAACCTCCCATTTTTCTTTTTTTAATTTCTTTTTCATTAAACACAGTGACCTTGACACCAGCTTTTTTTAATTTATTGCTCACACGTGTAGCAAGTTCGGAAGGTGTTAAAACAATTGAGGGCTCATTTTGTAATTCCTTTGTGAAATTAAAGCCTTCAATTACACAGGATGCCTTCGCAAGTGCCGGTTTCAGTTTTCTCTCATTTGCTGCAATAAAATGAACATTTATAACAGTGGGTTTTTCTTTTTTGTATTTATATTTATCAAAGGAATAATTCCCCAGTGCCAGTCCTTCTGCAAATCCCTGATAATAATATTCTTCATCATCAAAATATTTTTCATAGAGGTCGAAGGTGGGAATTTCTATATATAAATTCTGAATAGATTCACCATCCAGTTTCTGGATTAAACCAGCCAGGTGATTCCTGAAGTAATCAACTGAGAAATTTTTATCAGTTTTAACTTTTACCAATAACATTTCATCCGGTTTACCCCCCTGTTTTGCAATTCTTATTTCCTTCCCTTTTTCAGAGAGGAAGTTTTTCTTTCCCAATTGTGAAATATTGACCCTGGAATCTTTTTCTAATTCTCTAAGCCAGCCTGTTATTCTTTTATCATCAATTACATATTTTACTGTCAATGAAGAAGATTTGTAGATTATCTTTTTCCCTGCTGAATTAAACTTTATATCGAACATTTTACACCTATCAATTTTTACAAATATTTTTCCGCACTTTTTAATATCTGCGGAATGGATTCTTTCAACTTCTCGTCGAACATACGTGCACCGGCGGCATTTAGATGTCCGCCGCCCCCATACTCCGCGGCCAGTTTATTGGCTGCTATCTCCCCTTTCGATCTGAAACTAACTTTAAAGCCGCTTTTCAATTCCAGAAATAATAAACCCAAAACAACATTCTCAATCGAAAGCGTGAAATTAACAAAACCATCAGTATCAGATTCAACTGCTTGAGTATTTTTAAAATCATCCTGAGTCAAAATCATATAGGCTATTTTTTCTTCTTTTCCATGTAATTTCATTGAATCCAGAGCCTTACCAAGTAGTCTTATTTTACTAAATTTACTATGATCGTAAATCTTATCATAAACATCTCCTGGATTTACTCCAACTTCCAATAAATGAGCAGCAATATTATGAATCTTCGGAGATGTGCGCTCAAATCTGAATGACCCTGTGTCTGTCATAATTGCAGCATAAATAGGATATGCAATTTCATAGGTTAGTTTAACAATTCCTGTCTTTATTATAAAATCATATATAATTTCACCGGTGGCACTGTAATCTGTATCGATAAAAAAATGATGGGCAAACCTTTCCGGTTCCTGGTGATGATCAATGCAGATTTTTAATTTATTAGAATCATTAAAAGGCTTTGTCATTCTAACCATTCTGTTAGATCGGTTAAAATCTAAAGCAACTAAAACATCCACTTCATTAAAAATATTTTTATGCTTCTCTTCCTCATATGTTTCAATAACTGAATCAGTATCCAGGAATCCCAAATTATACGGTATTGTACTGTGGTTTATTATTTTTATTTTTTTGCCAAGGTTTTTAAGCAAAAAATAAAAGGCTATTTCTGATCCGATGGCATCCGCATCAGGGTTAACGTGAGACGTTAGCAAAAATGATTTGTTTTTTTTATCAGTAATTAAGTCTGCAAGTTTTTTGAATTCTATCATAAAGGGTAAATTTAAAGAATAAAAGAGGGCTTGAAAATTCAAGCCCTGATAATATTGAAAAGTAAAAATAGGAAAATTTTAAGTGAATTCAACGAAACGAGGGGTTAATTAACCTCCCACAAATTTCCGCTGAACAACAGCTTCCTTAAATCTCCCTCCCCTTTTGATTTTTTTGCTTCCTCAAGTTGAGCGTGAAGGTCATTTTCATATGTGCTTTTAAGTTCCTGTCTCAAAACACCCACAGGAGTTGGGAATCCTTCCATTTCAGTAAATTGAGAAATGATATGTGCACGAAATGTATTTTTATCCATTTCATCATGTACCCAGAGATCATCAACAGAATTTTTACTTTCAGAAAGATCGACAACCACCGGGTTTATTCCATCTAACTTAATGCCTTTGGTCTTCTCTTTTCCAAAAATCATTGGCTTTCCGTGCTCAAGAAAAAGTACGTGATCTTCTTTCGTTTTTTTATCTGTTAAAAGTTCAAAAGCACCGTCATTAAATATATTGCAATTCTGATACACTTCTATGAATGCTGTTCCTTTATGTTCTCCGGCACGTTTTATCATTGCCTGGAGATGTTTAGGATCACGATCCAATGCTCTTGCAATAAACGATGCTCCTGCGCCAACTGCCAAAGAAAGAGGGTTAAATGGATAATCAACGCTACCAAACGGACTGCTCTTGGTTTTCTTCCCTTTTTCTGATGTTGGAGAATACTGACCTTTTGTTAAACCATAAATCCTGTTGTTAAACAAGAGAATTTTAAGATCAATATTTCTTCTGCACGCATGTATAAAATGATTCCCACCGATACTCAAGAGGTCACCATCACCTGAAGCGACCCATACTGAAAGTTCGGGATTGTTTACTTTTACTCCGGTTGCAATTGCCGGGGCACGACCGTGAATTCCGTGCATTCCATATGTGTTCATATAATATGGAAATCTTGCTGCACAGCCAATCCCTGAAATCCAGACAAATTTTTCAATATCGATTCCAAGATCCGGTGCGGTTCGTTGTGTTTGAGCCAGAATTGAATAATCACCGCAACCGGGACACCATCTTACATCTTGCCCGGATGAAAAATCTTTTGCTGTATTCTTTATCTCTTTTGTTGTGTTATCTGCCATTTTATTTTCCTCCCAGCAAAATTGATTCAATCTTCGCCTCAATTTCAGAAGATCTAAAAGGTAAACCCTGTATCTTATTAAACGATTCAACTTCAACCGCGTATTCACTTGCTATAATCTTTGAAAGTTGTCCAAGATTTAATTCAGGGCACAAAATATGTTTGTATTTTCTGAGTAAATCAGCAGTATTTTTTGGCAAAGGATTAATGTATCGTAAATGAGCCTGAGCAACCTTCATTCCTTTTTTTCTTGCACGGTTAACTGCTTCAGTTATCGAGCCATAAGTTCCTCCCCATCCAAGAACTAAAACATCTGCATCCTTATCTCCAATAATTTCAAGATCAGGAATATCATTTTTGACATTATTAACTTTTTGTGCCCTCAATCTTACCATAAATTCATGATTTTCCGGATCATAACTTACATCACCCGTAATATTTGCTTTTTCCAGTCCACCAATTCTGTGCTCAAGCCCGGGTGTTCCGGGAATTGCCCAGGGACGTGATAAATTTTCATCTCGGACATATGGTTGAAAGCCTTCTTTCTTCTTAACAAATTTTGCTTCAATTTCAGGAATGGAATCCGGTTCAGGAATTTTCCAGGGCTCTGAACCATTTGCAAGGTATCCATCCGAAAGAAGAATTACCGGCACCATATATTTAATTGCTATTCTTGATGCTTCAATTGCCAGATCAAAACAATCGGCTGGAGTTTGGGCTGCAAGAACAACAACAGGCGCTTCGCCATTTCTGCCATACATAACTTGGAGCAAATCCGATTGCTCTGTTTTAGTTGGCAAACCAGTGCTTGGTCCTCCTCTTTGAATATCAATAATTACCAGTGGAAGTTCTGTCATTACTCCCAGACCAATTGCCTCAGTTTTAAGCGCAACTCCAGGCCCACTTGTAGTTGTAATTGCAAGTGCACCGGAAAAAGCGGCACCAATTGCGGCACTCACAGCAGCGATTTCATCTTCCGCCTGAAAGGTTCTAACGCCAAAGTTTTTGTGTTTACTTAGTTCGTGTAAAACATCCGATGCCGGTGTGATTGGATAGGACCCCAGGAATAATGGTAATTTACATTTTACTGAAGATGTCACAAATCCTAAAGCCAGGGCTTCATTTCCAGTTAAATTTCTATAGGTACCCTTCGGAAGATCAGCTGGTTCAACCTGATATCTTGTAGTAAATAACTCGGTATTCTCACCAAAATAATAACCTGCTTTCAGAGCTTTTTCATTTGCTTTAGCAATTAGATCGTTGTTCTTAAATTTTATATTTATCCACTCAAGTGTCGGTTCAATAGGACGACTATATAGCCAGTACATCATTCCAAGTGCAAAAAAGTTTTTTGATCTTGTAATTTCTTTTGCAGATAATCCGCTGTCCTTAAGTGCTCTTGATGTAAGATCATTCAATGGAACTTCGATAACATTAAATCCATCTAGTGATTCATCTTCAAGAGGACTATTTTCGTAATGGGCAAGCCTTAAACTTTTTGGATCAAACGCATTGATATTAATAATTATTGTAGATCCCTTTTTCATATCATTCAGGTTAACTTTCAAGGCAGCCGGATTCATTGCTACCAGCACATCCGGTTGATCACCGGGTGTGTGAATATCATTGCTGCTGAAATGAAGTTGAAATCCACTTACTCCGTAGGTTGTACCAGCAGGTGCTCTTATTTCAGCAGGATAATCCGGCAGTGTACTAAGATCATTGCCAACAAGTGCGGTTGTATCTGTAAACTGTGTCCCTGTAAGCTGCATGCCGTCACCGGAATCACCTGCGAACCTTACAATCACATCATTTAATTCCAATATATCTTTTGGCATAAGTATTCCTTCAGTTATTTATTAAAAATTATTTTGAGGAGTGTCTTTTCCAAGATAAATAACAGGTTTATATTTCATATTAGATTACTAAAAATCTGAAATAAAATTAATTTATTTTAGGAAATATATCATCCCCCTGCAATAGTGAAGGATACGATAATAACAAAAACATGATCTGGATTGGAAAAATAAATAATCTATATCCTTTCATTCATATATCTTCAGGCTACTAAAGATATATTAAATTTTAGCAATAAATTAAATAAGCAATGTGTTATTGTCAAATATGTTATTTGACATCAAAAAAGGGCTGTGTAAAGACAGCCCTTTTTGTTTTTTAGAGGTATAACTTTCAGAATACTAATTAATTAACTTCCCAGGTGTTTCCGTTGAACAATACTTTTTCTATATCACCTTTTCCTTTCAACTTTGTCACATTTTCAATCTGTGCTTCAACACCTTCGTCATAAGTGGGTTTTGAAATCTGACGAAATACACCTAAAGGGGAAGGATAATCAGGATCATCTGCCATATGAGCAAGTATCGTAGCGTGTACCGGGCTTGGCTCAAATTCATCATGAACCATAAGATCATCAACTGAATGCTTTCCGTCTGTAAGATCAACAATAACCGGCTTTGCACCGTCCAGTTTTATTCCTTTATTTTTGTCGTTGCCAAATATCATTGGCTTCCCGTGTTCAAGGTAAAGCACGTTTTCGTTTCTTGTAGCCTTATCAGATAAAGCTTCAAAAGCACCATCATTAAAAATACTGCAGTTCTGAAGAACTTCTATAAAAGCCGTTCCCTTATGATCTGCTGCTCTTTTCAACATCATTTGTAAGTGTTTTGGATCTCTATCAAGTGTTTTTGCAACGAAAGTGGCTTCTGAACCGATAGCTAATGAAACCGGGTTAAAAGGATAATCAACACTTCCGTAAGGAGAGGTCTTTGTCTTTTTACCTTGTTCACTAGTCGGTGAATACTGTCCTTTTGTTAATCCATAAATCTTATTGTTAAAGAGGATAATTTTAAGATCAACATTTTTTCTGCACGTATGAATAAAATGGTTTCCACCGATACTTAGAAGATCACCATCACCAGTAGCAACCCAAACAGAAAGATCAGGACGGCTTACTTTAACTCCGGTTGCAATTGCAGGTGCTCTTCCGTGAATAGTATGAAATCCATAAGTTCCCATGTAATAAGGAAATCTTGAAGAACATCCTATACCTGAAATCCAGATGATATTTTCTTTTTTAATTCCAATAATTTCAGGGAATGTTCTCTGAACCTGGGCAAGTATAGAATAATCGCCGCAACCGGGACACCATCTTACATCGATTCCACTGGAAAGATCTTTAGCAGTTAACTTTATTTCATCAGCTTTAATTTTTACGTCACTCATCTTACTTGCCTCCCAGTATTTCAATTATTTTATCTTCTATATCAGATACTCTAAACGGTAACCCGCGAACTATGTTCAATTGTTCAGGACGAATCAGGAATTCACTACGTATAATTTTTGCCAGCTGACCGAGATTTATTTCCGGTATTAGGACTTTCTTGAAGTTTTTAAGAACTTCTTCAGTATTCTTAGGCATTGGATTTAAGTATTTCAGATGTGCCTGAGATACCTTATACCCATCTCTCCTTGACTGATGAACAGCTTCTGTAATAGCTCCGTATGTTCCTCCCCATCCAAGGACTAATAAATCACCCTTTTGATCACCATCTACAACCAGATCAGGAATATCGTTTGCAACATTCTTTACTTTCTGATCTCTTAAATGAATCATCAGGTCATGGTTATCCGGATCATAACTTACGTCACCGGTAATATTTGCTTTTTCCAGCCCACCAATTCTGTGTTCAAGTCCAGGTGTGCCGAGTTTAACCCACGGACGTGAAAGATTTTCATCTCTCATATATGGAGCAAATCCTTCAACTTCTTCCCTGTATTTTACAGGTATATCAGCGATCTCGTTCATGTGTGGGACTCTCCATGGCTCCGAACCATTCGCAATGTATCCATCTGTTAAAAGGATAACGGGCGTCATATATTTTACTGCAATCCTGCTTGCCTCTATTGCCATATAAAAACAATCACTCGGAGTTGTGGCTGCAAGAACAGGAACCGGAGCTTCACCATTCCTTCCGTAAACTGCTTGCAAAAGATCTGCCTGCTCAGTTTTAGTTGGTAAACCAGTACTCGGACCTCCTCTTTGAACATCTATAATTACCAGAGGTAATTCAGTCATTATTGCGAGTCCTACTGCTTCTGTTTTTAACGCAAGACCAGGACCGCTTGTAGTTGTTATTGCTAAATTACCTGCATAGGAAGCTCCTATCGCAGAGGTTATTCCTGCAATCTCATCTTCTGCCTGAAGAGTTTTAACTCCGAAGTTTTTATATGTACTTAAATACTGAAGAATTTCAGTAGCCGGAGTAATGGGATATGAACCAAGGAACAATGGAATTCCTGCTTTCACTGAAGCAGTTAAAAATCCAAGCGCAGTTGCTTCATTACCGGAAATACTTCTGTACGTTCCTTTAGGAAGTTTTGCAGGACTAACTTTATATCTTGTAGTAAACATTTCGGTCATTTCACCGAAATTAAATCCGGCTTTTAATGCAAGTTCATTTGATTCAATAAATTCAGGTTTCTTTTTGAATTTTGTCTTTAGCCAGTTTATCGTCTGATCCATCGATCTGTTATATAACCAGTACATTAATCCAAGAGCAAAAAAGTTTTTTGAACGTTCAATTTCTTTAGGTGATAAAGAAGTGCCTTCGAGAGCTTTTTTGGTTAAAGATGTAATTGGGACTGGATAAACTGTATATCCTTTTAGAGAATTATCCTCAAGAGGATTTGTATCGTACTTTGCCAGCTTTAATCCCTTGGCATCAAACGCATCTGAATTTACAAGAATGATAGCACCGGGTTTTAATTCAGTAAGATTTTTCTGAATCGCTGCTGGATTCATAGCAACGAGTACATCCGGTCTGTCACCGGGAGAATAAACTTCCTTGGTTCCAAAATGTAATTGAAAACCGCTAACGCCATAAACTGTTCCTGAAGGAGCACGGATTTCTGCCGGGTAATCCGGAAGCGTGCTTAAATCATTTCCAAGCAAAGCAGTCGTATCGCTGAACTGTGAGCCGGTAAGCTGCATTCCGTCGCCGGAATCACCTGCAAACCGCACAGTCACATCTTCTAGTTCAAGAACTTCTTTTTCCATTGTTCTACCTTAATAATGAGTATATAAGATTAAATTTCATTTCGATCATGTAGCTCACCCATAAATTGTGCCATAAAGTATCAATGTTGATTAAATCAGTGATTTTATAAAAAGAAGGATTATTGATTTTTTTGATGGAAAATAAATTTTGCCTTGATTGCGTAGTGCTTTTATTTCTCAGAAATGGAAAGTTTCTTTACAAAAACTAAGAATTATAAATATCAGATATTATAAAAAAGCCCGTCTAAAGGCGGGCTTTTAACACAATTTCAAAGGTCTCTTTTTTATTCAACATCTTTCAGAATTTTGTAAAATTCTTCAGGCGGAATAAAACCCGTTATCCTTTTAACCTCATTACCATTTTTATCAAGGATTAAAACTGTAGGAACTCCGACTATTTTATATTTATTCCTCAGGGCCTCAACATCGTCTGCAAGAGATTTAGTCATATCAGCCTTCAGGTTAATAAATTTCTCTGATTCTTGAATTACTTTCGGATCTGAAAACGTACTTGCGTCCAGTTCCTTACAAGGGATACACCAATCAGCATAAAAATCGATAATTGTACCCTTCTTGGCATTGGTATTGGCAGTCAGGATTTGTTCGGAATATTTTTGCCACTTAATCGAGTTCTTTTGGTTTGGAATTAAAGTGTAAACCGCAACACCTATCAGTATAACTGAAAAGGCTATCCTGAATATCTTAAATCCCTTAACATCCTTTGCAAGTTTTTCGAAGAATAACAGGTAAATAGCAGTTATTATCATAAACACTGGTAACACAAAACCAGAAAATGAATTCGGCAAAAGTGGTAATAGAAAATATAAAGCCATACCTATAAGTAAGAAACCAAAAACGTGTTTTACTCCATCCATCCATTCACCCGCTCTCGGCAAGTTTTTAATCTTTCCGGAAAATATAGCAAGGAATAAATAAGGTAATCCTAATCCTATTGCTAAAACAAAGAACATTAAAAATCCGAAAAACGGATCACCTTTTGCAGCAACATAAGTAACCAACCCTAGAACAAAAGGACCAATACACGGCGCCGCGACAATTCCCATAGTCAGTCCCATGAAAAAAGCACCGAAATATCCTCCTTTTGCTCCACCAGCTTTTGCGACAAGCGCATCCGGTAGTTTAAATTCATAAACTCCGAACATGCTCAGCGACAAAGCCAGGAAAATTAGGACAATAGATAATATGACAAAAGTGTTCTGTAACAAGGTCCCGAAAATCGCTCCGCTCAGCGCAGTAACAACACCTATAACAGAATATGTTAAAGCCAACCCGATTACGAACAGCAAGCCCATCAAAAATAATTTTTTTGTATTGCCTTCACTCTGGCCGCCAAAGTAACCAATAGTTATAGGAATCAGCGGATAGACACATGGCGTGAGATTAAGTGCAAGTCCGCCCAGAAATACAAGCAGTAAACCTATTAGTAATCCATGGGATTCAAGAGAAGATGTAATCGAATCACCCTGATCAGTTTTTGTAATTGAAGTAGTATTGGAAAGTCCGAGCTTCAAATTCTTAAACAGCTCAATATTAATATTATTTACTTCAGATTTATTCGATGTAACGATTATTTCCAGAGTATCCTGTACATTCATGGGTGGAAGGCAGGTACTATTATTACAACTCTGGTACTCGATATCCGTAATTATTTTATATTTCCCCGACAGAATATCGGTCGGAGTTTTTATTGTTCCACCGATGTAAATTTCACCTTCCCATACAGATAACGGATTATCTGAGAATCCAAGTGTAACGTTTTGTGCTGGTGGATAAACTACTTTTTCAAGATTAAAAAAACCCTTCCCTGTATTTATAATCGTCAGTTTAGTAGGAATTAAGAAATCCTCATTGGGTTTATCTGAATTTATATGCCAGCCATCTTTAATATTAGTTTTAATTGCAATATTGAATGCGTCACCGGGGCTGACTTTATCGACCGACAAAAAAGATTTTATGGATACTTTTGCTGCATCGTTTGACTGAGCATAATTAATATTTGCCAGTAATAATATTATTGTCAACAAGGATAGTAAATTGATTAGTTTTTTCATATTTGTCAAATTTTATTTTAGGGTTTTTGTTGTTTTCTCCAGCCCTGAACAATCGGGAATCTCCGACCGTAACCAAATGCTTTAGTAGAAACTCTTAAAGCAGGGGCAGCCTGAAATCTTTTATATTCATTTTTATCAATTAAATCCAGAATTTTTGAGACGGTTTCTTCATCGCCAATTTCATTTACGATTTCTTTGTATTCTTTATTTTGTTCAAGGTACATTCTTAATATGTGATCTAGTAATTCATAAGGAGGCAAACTATCCTGATCTTTTTGATTCTCTCTCAATTCAGCTGATGGCGCCTTTGTAATTATTTCATTAGGGATAATTTCATTTTCTTTATTAATAAATTTTGCAATCCGGTATACATCAGTTTTGTAAACATCCGCAATTACTCCAAGTCCTCCACACATATCACCGTATAAAGTACAATAGCCGACTGCCATTTCGGATTTATTACCCGTAGTAAGCAGCAAATAATTAAATTTATTTGAAATTGCCATCAGGTTTACGCCCCTGATTCGTGCCTGTAGATTTTCTTCAGTCACATCTGATTTCTTCTTTACAAAAACAGGCGATAATAATTTCAAAAAACTTGTGTATGCTGATTTAATTGAAATCGTCTCAGATGAGATGCCTAAGTTTTCTATTAGTTTCAGTGAATCAGTTTTACTTCCTCTGCTCGAATATTGAGATGGCATCATGACAACGTGAACATTTTCTTTGCCTAAGGCCTGAACTGCAATATAAGCAACAAGCGCTGAGTCTATACCACCGCTTAATCCGACAACGACTTCTTTAAAGCCCTGTTTTCTGCAATATTCTTTTACTCCGAATACTAAAGAATTCAGCACCTCTTCTTCAAAACTTTTTTCTGTTTCTTTAATAGATGCATATGTTCCGTTCGTTTCAAAAATAAAATAGTCTTCATCAAATGAATTACCCAGGCAAACAAGTTCTCCCTTACCATCAAAACACATACTGGCACCATCAAATATCAAATCAGTTTGTGCTCCTACACAGCACACATAAGCAAGAGGAATTTTATTCCCTTTTGTTAAGACTGAAAGCATTTCTTTTCTGTCCTTCCTTTTTCCGTATGCATAAGGACTGGCAGAAATATTTAATAGTACTGTCGCTCCCTGGTTGATTAAATTTGCCACAGGATCTTCTGTATATCTTCTTACATGCCAGTAATCCGCATCATTCCAGATATCTTCACAGATAGAAATTCCGAGTTTTTCACCTTTGAATTCGTGAATAAAAATTTCCTTTGCCGGATCAAAATATCTCATTTCATCAAAGACATCATAATTCGGGATTAATGATTTATGCTGAACAAATTTAATTTCTCCATCGTAGCACATTATTGCAGAGTTATGAACATCCGTTCCTATATTATCATCATCTTCAGTAATTGATCCAAAAATAAGTCCGGTATTTTTTGTAACAGCAGCAATTTCATTTGCAGCTTTAGCAACAGCATTTCTGAATTCTTTCTTTTCAATCAGATCAAGTGGCGGATATCCCAGCAGGGATAATTCCGGAAAAATTACCAGATCGGCTCCGTCATTCTCAGCCTTTTTGTAACCTGAAATTATTTTGTTTTTATTACCGGCAATATCACCGATAATTGTATTTATTTGGCAAAGTGCAATTTTCATAAATCTTAAAATGTTTTAGCAAAAATATGAAAGGTTCTTCCGTTTTACAACGAATTCGTAAAAATGTTGCTTTATTTAAGAATAAATCGTTTTTATGAGCAAATCGCTCTACCGTTAATTTAATCCTGTGCCCGAATTCACGTATATTTTACCGATAATACCATTATTTACTCTTCTATCGAATTATTTATTATTATATCAATGGGAAACAAAAAATTAATGGAGAATAAGATGAAAAAGAAGTGGTATAGATCCAGAAAAGACAAAATGATCGGCGGTGTTTGTGGAGGTCTTGGTGAGTATTTTGATATTGACCCTACATTAGTACGAATTATTTTTGTTGTGGGTCTGTTTATGGCGGCTGGTTTCCTTGCATATATCGTTCTCTGGATAGTTGTACCTGAAGAACCTTTAATTCCTGCTACCAAGAACAACACTGAAACAACAGGAGAGCCCGGAGCTGAAGCAAACCCGGCTAAGGATCAGCAACAACAAACACCAGAAGTTCCAAAGAGAAACAGATCCGGAATATTCGGCGGCATAATGGTAATTTTGGGAGTCCTTTTGTTGATTGATAATTTTGTTACTTTTCACGCCTTCTGGCCACTTGTACTTATTTTAATTGGCGTAGGAATTTTGCTGAAAAACAGAAATGATTAAAATTTAATCGAGAGTTTTAAAATGAAAACGAAACATATATTCTGGGGTACATTATTCATTTCAATAGGAATATTGGTACTACTTAATAATCTAATTGGATTCACTATTTACTGGGATGATATCTGGAGATTCTGGCCGGTTGTCCTTGTGCTTTGGGGTGTAACTATTTTAGTAAGAGATAAATTCTTTAAAGGAATTCTCTCAGGAGCATCAGGGATTATTCTTGCCCTTATAATTTTTACATCATTTCAGTCAACTGCTGGAATTTTTTCTGATCATTATTGGAACTCAAATGATTTTTATATCTCAATGGACAGTTCAGAGAATATGCAACAATTTACAGAGCCGTATAACCCGGATTATAAATATTCTTATTTGCACTTTGCAAGTGGTGCAGGATCATTTAGCATTGTCAATTCCACAAATGAGTTAATTGAAGCCACAACAGCAGGAGCGGATTACGATTTTAGTATTGATAAAGATTCCGGTGATAATAAAGTGTCTCTCGACTTATCAATGGAAGATCACAGATTTAATTTTTATCACGGTAAATTAAAAAATAAAGCCCGTTTTTCATTAAACACAAATCCACAATGGGATATGGATTTTGATATTGGAGCTGCTTCAGCAGATTTCGATTTAACTCAATATAAAGTTGATAAACTAAAAATTGAAATGGGTGCAGCCTCATTAAAATTAAGATTAGGTATGAAATCGGATGTTTCAAATGTGAAGATTTCCGGTGGAGCATCAGCAATTCATATTTACGTTCCTACAGGCGCTGGTTGCGATATTGTTTCGGATATCAATTTATCATCCAGACATTTCAAAGGATTCGGCAAACTTAGCAGAAACCATTATCAGACTGATAATTTTGACTCAGCAACAAAAAAGATATATTTGAATATAGATGCGGGTGTTTCTTCAATAACAGTAACCAGAACTGATAACTGGTAATATTATTTTTTCTTCTTTCTTTTCTTCCTGATTTTTGATGGCTGTGGTTTCCAGAGATGTTTCTCAAGTATAACACAGCCATCTTCATCAAATTCAATTCCTTCAGAAAGTAATAAATCTTTCATTAAATCAGGGTCACCGAAATGCGTACGGCCAGTAAGTGCTCCGAACCTGTTTACAACTCTGTGACACGGCAAACCGGTGACACTTGTACCGTTTATTGCCCACCCTACAGTTCTTGCTGCTGAACGTGTGCCGCACGCTTCAGCAATATCACCATAAGTTGTCACTTTCCCGTAAGGAATTTTTGCAACAACCTTATATACTTTTTCGAAGAAATCAGTTTTACTTTTACTCATTTAACACTATTGGCTGGTAGCAACTAAACGGTTTGCCAACTCTAATTTTGACTAAATTTTAACAGATAGGCTCTGATAAATTTGTTGATATCTCCATCCATAACTTTCTGAACGTCTGAAGTCTCTTCATCAGTTCTATGGTCTTTTACCATATTATAGGGATGAAAAACATATGAACGAATCTGACTTCCCCACTCAATTTTCATTTTACTTTTTTCAACTTCATCAAGTTCAGCTTCCTGCTTTTCAAGTTCTATCTGGTACAATTTGGATTTTAAAAGCTTCATTGCATTAACGCGGTTTTGTCCCTGTGAACGTTCGCTCTGGCAGGCTGCAACAGTATTCGTTGGAATATGGGTTATGCGGACGGCTGTTTCTACTTTATTTACATTTTGCCCGCCTTTACCGCCAGACCGGTACGTATCAACTCTTAAATCTGCAGGATTAATATCAATTTCAATTGTATCATCGACTTCCGGTATAACAAAAACTGAAGCAAAAGAAGTATGTCTTCTTTTATTTGAATCAAACGGGGAAATTCTTACCAGCCTGTGTACCCCGTTTTCAGCTTTTAAATATCCGTAAGCAAATTCACCTTCCACCCCAATTGTAGCGCTTTTTATTCCTGCACCGTCACCTTCAAGAATGTCAACAAGTGTCATTTTAAAATTATTTTGCTCTCCCCACCTGATATACATTCTCATCAGCATATCCGTCCAATCCTGTGATTCCGTACCCCCTGCTCCTGAATGAATGGTAAGTATACAATTTTTCTTGTCATCTTTACCACTTAGCATATTTTTAAATTCAGCGTTTTCTATAGCAGTTTCAAGTTCCACCATTTCTTTTTGAATCTCACCTTCAAAGGAGGAATCTTCTTCCATTTGTGCTAACTGAATTATTTCTTGGAGGTTCTCAGCTTTATCATTAACTCCCTGCCATAGTACTACCCATGATTCGAGGGTTTTGATTTCTTGCAGAATTTTTTGTGCAGCTATCTGATCATCCCAAAAACCAGGTTGACTGGTCTGGTTTTGAAGTTCTTTTACTTTTGTGTCTTTATTAACGACGTCAAAGATAACTCCGTAAATTATCGATTCTTTTCTTATAAGCTGACAATGTCTTTAATTCTTCTTCGTACATTTAAGCTCCATTTACTTTTATATAAATTTCTAAATCTCTTATTGTTATTTGATTTTAAACATCCAGTTCCATTCTAAGCATTGCACTGGCCAGAATTTTACCCTGTGCATCATGTTTCAATGAAACTGTTCCACCTCCACCAAGCGTGTTATGCAGCAAAAAATTTATTGCACGGATATTCGGCATTTCATATCTCTCTACTTCACCAAAACAGATGCCTTGAAAATGTTTTTTAACTCTTGCAGTTGTAAGATGCTTCTTAATTATTTCAAATCCTTTGTCATCATAAGCAATCACACCTACATTTCCTGCATCACCTTTATCACCGCTTCTTGCGTGTGCAATATCGATTAATTTAATTTTCATTATTTTAACTCCAATATTTTTACATGTGGTTCAACAAGTGACTTCGGAATCAGAGCCGGCCAATAAGCAACAACCTCACTAGGTTTTGGCCTTCCTCCGGCAAATCCTGTAACACTTGGCGGCCCGGTTAAAATAAGCGGTGCCAATTCTTTTCCAAATCTTTCAATTGCTGCTTTATCTTGCCCTCTGACTGCAAACCTCAGCATTACTTCATTTATTAGGTCTTCATCTAATTCTTTTGATAGCGGACCCTGAGTCGCATTGTATCCAATATATTCAGTATTAATTTCATCAAATTTCAGCCCAAGATTTTCCAGCCTTTTCCTTAATATCCTGTCTGCTCTTTTAGCTTTGGATAAAGCTTTAGGCCAGGAATATGTTAATGAACCAATAGCAGAATAACCGCTTGAATATGAACAAGATACTTTATAGAATTCAGTTTCTTTGAATCCTTTAACATTATATACTTTTACCCTGTTATCTCCAAGGTCTTCAAGTTTAATAGATGAAAAGTCTGCTACGCAATCGGGAGTGATATAAGATTTAGGATCACCAATTTCATAAACAAGTTGTTCAGCAACAGTATCATATGAAACCCGTCCACCGGTGTTTTCGTGTTTCGTAACTACCACTTCACCATTTGGATAAGCTTCCGCAATCGGGAAGCCTATTTCAGCAAAATTTTCTATCGATTCCCAATCACCGAGGAAATTTCCTCCGGTTGATTGTGCACCGCATTCGAGAATGTGACCTGCAACTGTGCCTGCAGCCATTAAATCATAATTTTTTGGGTCCCACCCGAATTCATAGATCATTGGAGCAAGTGTTAATCCTGTATCTGTGGTTCTCCCTGTAATTACAATATCGGCACCTTTTTCAAGTGCTTCAACAATTGGGAGAGCACCAAAATAAACATTTGCGCTAAGAATTCTATCTTTGTATTCTTTTATAGGTTCACCGTTTTCCATATTTTTTAATTCAGCGCCGGCTTCAAGTAATTCGTCCATCCTGTCTTTTATATCATCACCAAGTACAACAGCAATTTTTAGATTTTCAATATCTAATTTCACTGCTTCTTCCAGTATGGCATCTGCACAGGCAACAGGATTTACTCCACCGCCATTTGTAATTACTTTAATACCTTTTTCTTTGCAGATCGGTAAAAGTCTTTTCATTAATGGAGGAAGATCACGCGCATAACCAAGATTTGGTTTTTTATTTTTTTGTTTCTGAAGAATGGACATTGTTACTTCTGCGAGATAGTCCATTACAAGATAATCAACATCTCCTTTTGTAACCTGCTGATATGGCGCTTCTATGAGGTCGCCCCAAAAACCCTGACCGGATGCAATTCTAATTTTATCCTTCAACAAAGACTCCGTTTTTTAGTTTTGTGGAATTATTGGAATGTATTACTCCGAAAGGATACTATAAAAATATAGTAATGTTAATTTTTTAACCAGAGCTGAAAGTATTCAGGCTACTTTGTAAAAAGAAATTCACAACAGTTCCAAAACCCTTAATATTAAATTCCTTTACAAAAATAGCCCTGAATATATTAAATTACAATTGCTTTATATCCGTAGCAGTGGAGACCGGAAGCACCTTCATCCTGAATTTTTCTGAAAACCAGCTTCAGACTCATTCCTATCTTGACCTTATCTAGCTCAATATCCGCAATTTGAACCGTTAATCTCACCCCATCTTTTAATTCAATAATTCCCACTGCAAATGGTGTCTGGAGTGAAAATATATCTGAAGCAACTCTAATTATTGTATAAGTGAGTAATTTTCCTTCAGGATTTAACCTGATATTCTCAAATTCCTGAGCCTTACATTCCGGACAAATCAGCCGCGGAGGAAAATAAACCTGTCCGCATTTTTTACATTTACCTGCTTCCAGTCGATATCTTTGAGGTATTTCCCTGAAATATTTTGGACTAATCATAATGCCTCCAGAATGTTTATTACACAACTTGCTCCCGAACCGCCCATATTCTGAGCCATCCCAATTTTCGCATTCTTAACCTGTCGCTTTCCAGCCTGCCCGGTTAATTGCTCATAACATTCAATTACCTGTGCAATGCCAGTAGCCCCGACAGGATGACCTTTTGATTTTAATCCACCGCTTGTGTTAATTGGAATTTGACCTCCTTCAAGAGCAGTAAGACCTTTCTCTGCAGCTGGACCTCCGCCACCTTTTTCAAAGAATCCAAGATCTTCTGAAACAACTATTTCAGCAATAGAAAAGCAGTCGTGAACTTCTGCAAAATCAATTTGCTTTGGGGTAATTCCAGCCATCTTATAAGCTTTTTCAGCTGCTTTAGAAACAGAATTTAGAGTCGTTAGACTTTTTCTGCTATGTAACGCAATGGTATCAGAAGCCTGTGCAGATGCCTTAATAACTACTGGATTTTTAGTAAATTTTTTAGCGATATCTAAAGAACATAAAATTACGGCCGCACCACCATCACTTACAGGAGAACAATCAAGCAGTCTTAAAGGATCTGCGACTAATGTTGAATTGAGAACTTTATCAATAGATATTTCACTTCTGAATTGAGCATTTGGATTATTGAATCCGTTTTTGTGATTTTTGACAGGGACTGTTGCCATTTGCTCTCTGGTAGTTTTATACTGATGCATATGGGCATTAGCTATCATTGCATAGAGACCGGGAAAAGTCACTCCCTGGTAAACTTCATAATCCTGATCAGCTGCTGTTGCCAGAGCTTCTGTAACATCTGCGCCATCAGTCATCTTCTCTACACCACCAGCAAGAACAATATCACTGCTGCCCGATGCAACTTCCAGATATGCCTGCCTGAATGCCAATCCACCAGAAGCACAAGCTGATTCTACTCTTGTTGCCGGAACCGGATTTATACCAAGATAGTCTGCCATTACAGCACCAAGGTGTTCCTGACCTACAAATAATCCGCTTGACATTGACCCAACGTACATTGAATCAATATGATCGACATTAGCATTTTTAATTGCCATTAGAGCTGCTTCAACAAAAATATCTTTAATTGACTTGCTCCAGAGTTCACCAAACCTAGTCATCCCCACGCCAATTACTGCTACATCTTTCATTTTAATTCCCCCTTAATCGTTTAGGATAATTTTACTTCGGTACTTTGCATATTCACCATAATCAAGATATATCTGATTATGGTCCAGCATCTCCCTTACTTTTGTAGCCTTATCCTGAACGTCTTTAATTTTATCAGTGACATTAAAAATGAATCCATCACTTCCGGCGCCTGAACCAAAGGAAACCATAAAGATTTTATCTCCGGGGTTTGCAACATCAAGAACAGCCGAAAGGCCTGTCGGGGAAGAGCCAGAATAAGTATTTCCCATCCAGGGAACAATCCACCCTGTTTCAAGTTGTTCTTTGGTAAATCCTAATTTTTTTCCAGCCACTTGCGGAAATTTTCCGTTGGGCATATGAAAAACCGCATATTTAAAATCTTCAGGGTTCATATTCGATTTTTCCAGTAACTTTTTACCGGCATTCAAAACATGCCTGAAATATGCAGGCTCACCAGTAAATCTTCCTGCGTGTCTGGGATAATACTGATGTTCACGCCTCCAGAAATCGGGAGTATCAGATGTGTATGAATTTGTAAAGAGAATTTCAGCAACAACATTTTCCTTGCCCATAATAAATGCGGAACCACCAGCCGATGCTGAATATTCGAGCGCATCACCCGGGAGCTCCCTGCGAAGTATCTGCACCAATTCCGAGTGCATATTTCATTTCACCTGCTTTTACAAGGCTGTAAGCTACATACATAGCCTCTGTACCGGCTTTACAGGCAAATTCATAACTGGCAACATGTACATCCGGACCAATTCCAAGTGCATCAATTACAATTGTTCCACTTGGTTTTACTGCATATGGATGTGATTCAGACCCAATATAAACAGCCCCAATATCCTGCGGATTAATACCAGCCCGTAGCAGTGCATTTTTTGCAGCTTCTACTGATATTGTAATTGTATCTTCATCGATGCCGGGAACTGTTTTTTCAAAAAGTTGTAAACCTCTTTTTATAACTTCGGGATCAGAGCCCCATTGCTTTGCGATGCTTTCAACTTTTATGCGGTAACGAGGTAGGTAAGAACCAAAGCCAACTATTCCAATCATTTTGTTTCCCCTGATTTGTTTGGAAAATAGAGCTAACTACGTTCTGTATTTTTATACTAATTATAATATATCAAATTTTATTTTAGCAGTAAACAATTTTTACAGAGATTATAAAAAATTATCGGCAATTTTATTTGCTATTTGATTTATATCAGATTCCCTTTCAACTTTATGCCATATTATTCTTTCATCTTTTCTAAACCAGGTCATTTGTCTTTTGGCAAATCTTCTGGTATTTCTTTTTATCAGTTCAATTGCTCTTTCAAGAGGATATTCTTCTTCCAGGAATGAAATAATTTCTTTGTAACCTACTGTATTTAATGAATTAAGGCCCTTGTCATATCCTTTGTTTATTATCTTTCTCACTTCAACGATCAAACCCTTTTCAATCATTTCATCTACACGCTTTTCAATATTTTCATATAATATTTCTCTATTCCAGGTTAATCCATGCTGTTCAAATATGAATTCATCATTTCGTTTATATTTCTTCTGTAAATCGCCAATTTTCTCACCTGTTATGTGGTAAATTTCAAGCGCACGAATGACTCTTTTCCAGTTTGGCGGTTTCATTTTACCAGCACTTTCGGCATCAACTTTTTCTAATTTTTTATACAAATACTCATTACCATATTTCTCTCTCAATTCAAATAAATTTTTTCTGAATTGCTCATCTGTATCAACTGAATTAAATATTCCATCGATCAGGGCTTTAACATAAAGTCCTGATCCTCCAACAACAATCGGATTTTTTCCTTTAGTAAATATTCTATTTATAGTTTCAAGCGCTTCCTGTTCGAATTTACTAACATTAAATTCCTGGTCCGGGTTTAGCTCATTAACAAAATGGTGTTTATATTTTTGAAGTTCTTTTGAGGAAGGTTTCGCGGTACCTATATCAAGATATTTATAAATCTGCCTGCTATCAGCAGAGATGATTTCTCCTTTCAACTTTTCTGACAAAAGAATACCAAGCCTGGTTTTCCCTGAACAGGTGGGACCAACTATGCAGATTACTATTCGTTCCACCCTTCCCTTCCAATCAAAGGCACAAACTTAAATTCAGGTACATCTTCTTCTTTGAAGTTTTCTTCATCCAGTTTAGTTATGATTTTTAGCTTTTGTGAATTTTTATCACCAACCGGGATGACAAGTTTACCGTTAAGGGCAAGTTGTTTTTTTAATGAAGGAGGTACAGAGGGAGAACCTGCTGTTACAATTATTCCATCATACGGGGCATATTCACTCCAGCCAATTGTGCCATCGCCACATTTTGTTCTTACTCTTACACCAAGCTTATCAAAAAGTTTTTGTGTCTCTAGAAGGATGTCATAATTTCTTTCTATGCTAAAGACATCCATTCCCATCCTTTCAAGAATGGCGGCCTGGTACCCGGACCCCGTACCCAGTTCCAGGATTTTGTTACCCGGTTTTAATTTCAGTTCCTGTGTCATAAATGCAACAGTGTAGGGCTGGGAAATTGTCTGTCCGTAGCCTATAGGCAATGCCACATCATTGTACGCAAAATGCTTCATTGCAGCCGGTACAAAATGATGCCTTTCAACTTCGCCTATTGCCTTCAGCACGGCAATATCGTGAATCCCTTTCATAGAAATCGTATCAACAAGATCCTGTCTTCGGTTTTTATAAATCATTTTCGTTAAATTATTTTTGTAAGTTACAAAGATAAAATAATAATATTAATTATTTGTCTGTTAAGGGAACAAAATAACCAGGGTAAAAAATCTGATGATTGAAACAATAATTGGTGCCTTATTAATAATGGTTATGAGAATTTGCGATGTGACAATCGGAACAATCAGGACTATTCTTGTAGTTCAGGGTAAAAAATATTATGCAGGATTTGCCGGATTTTTTGAGGTGCTTATATGGATTTTTGCAATCAGGTATATAATGCTGCATCTTGATAATATTCCGAATTTATTTGGTTACGCAACAGGCTTCGCACTCGGAAATATACTTGGAATAACCCTGGAACAGAAAATAGGCTTCGGATTTGCACAACTTACCATAATATCCAGGCATTTTACTGACAAAATAGCTGACACTTTAAGAAAATCGAAATATGGCGTTACAATTTTACCGGGTGAAGGTGGGGCTGGCGGAGTTTCAATTATAGCCTTAATTGTTCCCAGGAACAAACAAAGGAAAACAATTGCATTAATAGAGTCGATAGATAAAACTGCATTTATAACAATTCAGCATTCATTACCTTATAAGGGGTTTAGGCATGGGGCAAGAAAATAGACATTTATGTGGCGAGTAACTTAAGAAGATGTTCCAAATAAACATAAGTTGCTGGAAAATTACTGAGTTATTTCAATTCAAAAAATATATTTATAATATCCTTGTAAAACTTACATTCCCCTGAATCTTATTAACATTTGTTGCTTGCTGAATATTTCTTTCACTGTGAAAACCACTTTTATCTTCCCAACCAACTGGTGCAGAATGGATTAGAAAATACATGAAAAGAAAAGATATTACTGAAATCGCAGCATAAATAATTATAAGTGACAGCATATTTTCTCCATTTAACTAATATTTTATTAATATATAGTCAAGTTATATGCCAAAAGATTACTTCAAATTAAGAAAGCTGAAAAACTCTGAATTTGTTAAAATTATACACAAATAATGAAAAATTTCTAGGATAAATTCTAACTCCCCCACCCAAATAAATTAAAATTACCGGTAAATATGTCTGATAAAAAGGTAAAATATGCTACTTTTTGTGAAGGAAAACATACATTATAGCAAGTAATATCAATAAAATGATCTAAATTTTCTCTATATTAAGAATCACAATATTGCGTGCAGAAAATACTGGGTGCACGAAATATTTACGTAGTACTGACTATATAGTAAGTAGTCTTAAGAATATTTTAAACTCTATCTAAAATAATTATTGAATGTCAAAATGAAGTGGTAGAATGCTATTAGATTCATTATAAATAACTTTATTACAATTTTTGTGATTATATTTTTCCTGTTTTTACTTTTAGGGATTTTTAATCTTTGTGTATAATTGCGAAAATCATTAAAGACAGGTTTAAACATTATTATGATTATTCGTACATCTTTTTCGTTTTAAAGAAATTTGGTAAGCTAGAAACTGTATTGAAACTATTCAGGATTATTTGACTAATTAAATAAAAATGTAGATTGCGTAATATTTAAGATGTGGCAGGAAGTAATAGTGTTAAGATTAGTAAAACTAGATAGAATCCTTCAATTGAATCCCCTTATGAAAACCATCCTCATCTTCCCAACCTATGGCTGCAGTATGAATTAATAGAAGTGCAAATGGAAGGGAAATAAGGGAAAAGATCGGGTACATAATTGTTAAAGTTAGCATATGAGCTCTCTTAATATATTTTAACTAAAATAAACTTTCGTCAGGGTATTCTATTAAATTACTAATAATTATTTTAGATTCCAAAATAATTTGGTTTGCTGGTCGTAATGCTTCTAATTAAAAAATTATACCTATTTTCGAGGCGCCGGTCGGATTCGAACCGACGAATAAAGGTTTTGCAGACCTTCGCCTTAAACCACTTGGCCACAGCGCCATATTATACGACAATAATAATCGTATTCAATGTAAGCATTATTTTAAAAAATTAAAATCCACATCAGTGGATTTCTTGAGCGGGAAACGGGACTCGAACCCGCGACATTCACCTTGGCAAGGTGACGCTCTACCAACTGAGCTATTCCCGCGTAAAACCTTTTTAAGAACTAATCTTGAAACTTTTTATCAAAACGAGCGTGTCAAATATAATATTGTAATTACTTTCTTGCAATAATTTCAGCAAAAATAAAGCTAATTTTTGTCAGGAGAGTCCCTTTTTTTTATTAAATTACTGGTATAAACTTACTCACACTATTATCTATGAATTATATATTAAGTGCAATTATAGGCTATTTGCTGGGATCTATACCAACAGCCTATATTTTGTTGAAAAAGACACATAACCTTGATGTTACCCAAACAGGCTCAGGAAACGCGGGTGCAATGAATTCTTTTGAAATTACGAATTCTAAATTTGTCGGGCTTATTGTTCTGGTAATTGATGCTTTGAAAGGTCTGTTAAGCGTTTATCTCTGTTTACTGGTATTCCCACTAAATTTTGTATATCCGGCAATCGCATTATTTTTTGCTGTATTTAGCCATTGTTTTAATCCGTGGCTAAACTTTAAAGGCGGAAGAGGGCTCGCGACAGCAGCAGGTGGAGCAGCACTACTCTCTCCATTAATTTTAATTTCGTGGGGAGCCCTTTGGGTTTTGCTATTTCTATTAAAAAAAGACATTTTAATTGCAAATGTTGGAGCCACAATACTAACAATCTTCTTTGCACTTTCTTCAATAGATTTAATATTCAATTATACATACCCTACTCCCGATTCTTACAGCGCTCTTGTATTATTTTCTTCAGGTTTGTTAACAATAATATTTATTAAACATATTGAACCATTAAAAGAGATTATTTCTAAATTCAAAAATCCAGGTAAAGGAAAAAAAAATGAATAAATTTTGGAAAATTATTTTATTAGCATCATTCGTATTTTTTATTTCAGGCGGAATTTATTTTTTCGTAGCATCAGAAAATCAGGTACCCGTCTTCACTGAAAGTGATTCACATTCCCCTGCTTTAACTGAAGGTTTACAAACTATAAGCAAACAACAAGAAGATATCACTGATCAAAGAAATAATGTAATAACTAAAACCGTAAAAAAAATCAGTCCGGCAGTTGTTGGAATAAATGTAACTGAAATAAGGCAATACCAGGATCCTTTTAGTTCTATTTATCAGAATGATCCCTTTTTCAGACAGTTTTTTGGAAACAACGGCACATACAGCCAGAAAGTTAAAGAACTTGGATCAGGATATATTATTTCGCCTGATGGTTATATTGTAACAAATGATCACGTAGCTGGAAATGCCTCACAAATAACTGTAACGCTAACTAACGGGAAACAATATCAAGCCAAACTAATTGGAACTGATCACGCTTCAGATATTTCTTTATTAAAAATAAAAGATTCCAACTTACCCTATGTAAAACTTGGCAACTCAGATGATATTATTATTGGTGAATGGGTTATAGCACTTGGAAATCCATTTGGCCTCTTTGAAATAAATGATAAACCAACAGTTACTGTGGGAGTAATTTCTGCAACAGGAATGAATCTGGAGCCGCTTGACAACAGGTATTACCTGAATATGATACAGACTGATGCAGCTATTAACGGCGGCAACAGCGGAGGACCGCTTGTAAATAGTCTGGGTGAAGTTATTGGGATGAATACTCTCATTTATACGGCCGGCGGTGTTCAGGGAAGCATAGGACTTGGATTTGCAATTCCAATAAATAAGGTAAAGAGAATTGTAACTGAGCTAAAAGAGAACGGCAAAATCAATCGTAATTTTGATGTTGGATTGGGTGTTCAATCTATTGATGAAAATATAGCAAAAGCCTATGGCCTTCCATCAGCAAGAGGTGTAATTGTAACAAGGGTTGTTCCCGGAAGCCCGGCAGATAAATGTGGAATTAGAGTACGAGATATTATTACTCAAGTAGAGAGTTACAAAATTAGTAATCAGGAAACTCTTTTAAGTGTTTTCCAGGAATTCCGTGCCGGACAATCAGTTACAATTAAATTGATGAGAAATGATAAAGAAATTACTACAACAATGAAACTGGAGCCTAAATGATAGAGCGCTATACCCTGCCGGAAATGGGAAAAATCTGGCAGGATGAATTTAAATTTAATACATGGTTACAAATTGAAATTCTTGCCTGTGAAGCAAGATGTGAAATGGGGAATATCCCAAAAGAAGATCTGGATGAAATAAAAAAGAAAGCTAAGTTTGATGTTAATGCGGTTTTGGAAATTGAAAAGACAACCAAACACGATGTAATTGCATTTTTAACAAATGTTGCTGAATACGTTGGTCCGGCATCAAGGCATATTCATTATGGAATGACGTCTTCCGATATTCTGGACACCACACTCTCCTACCAGATGAAATCTGCAGGAGAATTGTTATTAAACAGATTAAAAGAATTAAAAGATGCACTAAAGAAAAGAGCAGTTGAACATAAAAATACTATTTGTGTTGGCCGATCGCATGGGATACATGCTGAGCCAACTACAATGGGATTAAAATTTGCACTCTGGTTCGAAGAAACAGAAAGAAATATTGAACGCCTTGAAAGAGCAATTAAAACAATAAGCGTTGGACAAATTTCAGGAGCAGTTGGAACTTTTGAACATTTATCTCCGGAAGTTGAAAAATACGTTTGTAAAAAGATGGGACTTTCCCCTGCCCCTGTTTCAACACAGGTAATTCAAAGAGACCGGCACGCGGAATTTGTAACTACTCTCTCACTAATCGGTGCAACACTTGAAAAAATAGCCATTGAAATACGTCACTTGCAGAGAACTGAAGTTCTGGAAGCGGAAGAATATTTTTCAAAAGGACAAAAAGGTTCATCTGCTATGCCTCACAAAAGAAATCCGATTGTAAGCGAAAGGATTACCGGACTGGCAAGAGTTCTTCGCGGAAATGCAATGGCAACAATTGAAAATGTAGCCCTCTGGCATGAAAGAGATATTTCTCATTCATCTGTTGAAAGAATAGTTGTCCCGGATAGTTGTATAGCCCTTGACTATATGCTGGATTTAATGACAAAATTAATAAGTAATCTTCTAATTTATCCTGAAAATATGATCAATAATCTGAATATAACACGCGGCCTTGTCTTCTCTCAAACGGTTATGCTCAAATTGGTTACAAAGGGACTAACTCGTGAAGAAGCTTATAAACTTGTACAAACTTCAGCAATGGATGTTTGGGCTGACCAGAATAAATCTCTGTTTGAAGAACTTTTAAAATCGGATGAAATAAAAAAATATATTACTGAGCAGGAATTGAAAGATATTTTCGAAAATAAAAATATGCTGAAAAATGTTGATTTTATTTTTGCCCGGACAATCGAGGCGTGATATATATAAATAGTTTTCATGTGATCATCCCACTGAAATAAACACCATCCATCATAAACAGGTTGAATATAAAGTTTCTACAAAGTATTTAGCTTGTAATGGATCAAAATCGTTTAAAAATTGTAAAACATTGGTTACAATTGGAATATGTAAATGAAAATTAATAAAGGAAAGTTAATGAGAAGAATATTAATTCTGATAATACTTGTAATCGCAGCAAATGTTTATCTGGCCAATTCGAATAAACCGGAACAGGAATATGTTGTAATCGGTCAGGATTCTGTTAAAGTAATTACTCCCGAACACCATATGGCAAAGCTGGATGAATTGATAAACACTTTATTATCAAGATACCATTATAAAAAGTTTGATCTTAATGATTCATTATCATCTGTAATATTTGATAGATATATACAAGCTCTTGATTACAACAGGAGTTATTTTTTCGCATCTGATATTAAGTCATTTGATAAGTACAGGTATCAGCTTGATGATGATTTCAAAAATGGTGATATACAGCCTGAGTATGATATTTATAATTTATTCGTGGAAAGAATGAATAACAGGATAGATTATGTGCACGAACTTTTGAAAAAAGGGTTCGATTTTTCTAAAAATGAAAGCTATGCTTTTAAAAGAGACAGCGCAGATTGGCCTAAAAATCAGAAAGAAATGGATGAACTTTGGAGAAAGAAAGTAAAAAATGATGCTCTTAATCTCTTGCTTACCGGAAAAGACTGGCCTTCAATAGTGAAAACTCTGGGAAAAAGATATGAGAATTATAGAAGGGCATATAACCAGTTAAACAGTCAGGATGTATTCCAGATAGCTATGAATTCTTATACCGGAGCTATTGATCCACATACAACATATTTATCTCCTATTAGCAAAGATAATTTCAATATAGATATGGCTAGATCGCTTGAAGGAATCGGTGCTCAGCTTACAACCGAAGATGAATATACAAAGGTTGCTAAAATAATTGCCGGTGGTCCGGCTTTTAAGAGTAAGTTACTTCATAATGGAGACAAAATTACAGGTGTTGCGCAAGGTGAAGATGGCGAGATGGTAGATGTAATCGGATGGAGATTAAATGATGTGGTAAAATTGATCAGAGGTGATAAGGGAACTATCGTGCGATTACAAATACTTCCAGCTTCTGAGGGTGTAAATGCCACGCCAAAAGAAATAAAATTAACCCGAGATAAAGTAAAGCTGAATGAAATGTCAGCAAAAATGGATACTCTTGATATAAAAGATAACAATACTCCTTTTCGTTTTGGAGTAATTACATTGCCGACATTTTATAGTGATTTTGCCGCCAAAGCTAAAGGCGATAAGAATTATAAAAGCACTACCCGTGATATAAAAAATCTCCTTATAAAACTAAAGAAAGAAAAAGTTGATGGCGTAATAATCGATTTACGAAATAATGGTGGCGGATCACTGCAGGAAGTAATCTCACTTGTTGGATTATTCATTAAAAACGGTCCCGTTGTTCAGGTTAAAAACGCTGATGGAAGTATTGAGGTTGACAGAGATCCAGATCCGGGTATTTTGTATGACGGTCCCATGGCCGTTATGGTTAATCGTTTTAGTGCTTCTGCTTCTGAGATTTTTACTGCCGCCATCCAGGATTATGGCAGAGGAATTATTGTTGGTGAAAACACCTATGGAAAAGGAACTGTACAAAATGGTATTGACCTGAATAGAATAGTTCCTGAGTCAGATAATAAATTTGGACAAATTAATTTAACAATTGCAAAATTTTACAGAGTGACAGGAAACAGCACTCAAAATTTAGGAGTAACACCAGACATTCAATTTCCTTCAGCATACCCTGCTGATAAATTTGGCGAAAGCTCACAAGCAAGCGCATTACCATGGGATAAGATAAAATCCTCTAACTTTACTCAATTTTCAAACATAAAAAAATATATCCCAGCACTTGAAAAGAAGCATGAAGAAAGGATTAAAGATAATCCGGATTTCCAGGAATTAATTGCACATGTTAACCATCTGAAGGAATCGATGAATAAACATTCTGTTTCATTAAACCAGGATGTGAGAAAGAAGGAAAAGGAAGAACAGGAAGCGAAGAAACTGGCTCTGGAAAATGCAGTTAGAAAGAGAGAAGGATTAAAGCTTTTGAAAAAAGGTGAGGTGTCAAAAAATGAATCTAAAAATTCCGATGCCGAGCTGGATGAAACAGGACACATACTTGCAGATTATATTATTATGACGATCGGATGATTATTTAAGTAGAGACACGCTGTTTGCGTGTCTCTACATTAACCTGCCTAAATATCAAATTTAATTCCCTGCGCCAAAGGTAGCTCAGTTCCATAATTGATGGTATTTGTTTGTCTTCTCATATACGCTTTCCAAGAATCTGAACCGGATTCGCGTCCGCCTCCGGTTTCTTTTTCACCACCGAACGCACCGCCAATTTCAGCGCCGCTTGTACCGATATTCACATTAGCTATTCCACAATCAGATCCTCTGCCTGACAGGAATTCTTCCGCTTCTCTCATATTTGTACTAAATATAGCTGATGACAATCCCTGAACAACGTCATTATGAATCTTAATTGCATTCTTCACATCACCGGAATATTTAATTAAATATAAAATCGGAGCGAATGTTTCTTCCTGCACAATTTCATATTCATTTTTTGCTTCAACAATTGCCGGACGAACATAAGTACCGGCTTCATATCCTTTCCCTTTTAATACTTCCCCACCGTATATGATCTTGCCGCCTTCTTTCTTAACTTTCTGAAGCGCTTCAGTAAACATTTTAACTGCATCTTTATCAATCAATGGCCCAACGTGATTTTTCTGATCCAGAGGATTCCCGATCTTAAGCCCTTTATATGCTTTTGTTAATGAAGCTTTTACTTTGTTGTAAATTGATTCGTGAATTATCAATCTTCTTGTTGAAGTACATCTCTGTCCGCAAGTACCGACCGCACCGAAAACGATTGCCGGCATTGCCATTTTAAGGTCCGTGTCAGGAGTTAAAATAATTCCGTTGTTACCGCCGAGCTCCATTATTGCTTTCCCGAATCTTCCTGCAATTACCTGGTTTGCGTGTCTTCCAACTCTTGTAGAACCTGTAATAGAAATAAGAGGAACTCTCTTATCATTCAGCATTGTTTCGCCAATAGTGGCCCCTCTACCAATAACAAGATTAAAAATACCTTCGGGTAATTTGTTTTCTTTAATTACTTCAGAAATAATATTCTGAGTAGCAATTGCAGAAAGAGGAACTTTTGAAGATGGCTTCCAAAGATTTACATCGCCGCAAACAGCTGCCAGCATTGCGTTCCAGGAATACACAGCAACAGGAAAATTAAATGCTGAAACTGTCCCAACAATTCCAAGTGGATGATATTGGTCGTACATTCTGTGATTTGCTCTCTCAGAGACCATCGTGTAGCCGTACAATTGTCTTGACTGCCCAACCGCAAAGTCACATATATCAATCATTTCCTGAACTTCACCTAATCCTTCCTGGAGTGATTTTCCCATTTCAAAAGAAACAAGTTTTCCAAGGTAAGGTTTATACTCCCTGAGCTTTAGCCCAATTTGTCTGACAATTTCGCCTCTTTTAGGAGCAGGCATATCTCTCCAGACCGGGAACGATTTCTCTGCTTGTTTAATTACTTTATTGTAATCATTTGCTGAAGCCTGGTAAACAGATCCTATAAATTCGCCAGTTGCAGGTGAATAAATTTTTAATTCCCCTTCACCTTTCGTTTGGTTCCATTTTGTTCCGGTAGAAGAACCGAAATTCTTCTTTTTTATTCCTAATTGTTTTAAGAATTGCATTTTTTTCTCCCTGATATTTTATATCAATGATCGTTATGATTTATTTTATTTAATATATCTTTTAAAGTGATTTGTTTCATTTTATTTTCTATGTCTACCTGTATATCAGCAAAAAGATCAAGGAAAAATTTATTCAGATTTAAGATTTCGTCCTGGTTTCCTTTGTTCTCTGCCACATTAAGATAAAATGCCTTCCTGTCTTCAATCGCGCAGTAAATTTCCTGCAGGTGAAGTTCATCAATATTTCTTTTTATGATAAATCCACCCGATGCCCCGTGAGTACTCTCGACAATTCCATTTTTAACGAGCATTGATAAAATTTTTCGGAGCTTGGATGCGTTTATTCCGGTATGTTCTGAAATTTCATTGCTTGTTTTTGGCTCGGGACTCGTCTTAGCCATATAACAAAGTGCTTTTACTGAAGTGGATAATTTTGTTGAAGCTGACATATTTTTTTATTATTGTTACAGTAAGTGTAACTAATGATATAGCAAAAAGCAAATAATTGATCAATTTAGGCCATATTTACAGGAAATTTTAAGATATATTTACACGGATTGATTCTACATTCTTAAATTTCTAAATTTCTACTGTAAAATTAATAGAATTCTTATGCATCATTACATAATATTTTCAGAACAAACAGGTTTTAATAACCTGCGGAGCTACTTAAGTTCCCGCTTCGAGAACGTTTTCTAATCCTGTTCCCCACTCAACACTTTTCAAAAAATTATTTTATTCAACTTACTATTAAACGGCTTTTGCTGTTCTAATTTTTTCTGCTCAGGAGGAAATAATGTTAAACAATAATACAGAAGAAGAATTAATGACAAAAACTGAAAACATATCACCCGATAATGTACATTCAACTTTAGCTAAATATATGCTGGCTGATGGATTTAGTATTGTGCTAGATATGAAAAACAGCAATGGTTCAAGAATTAATTGATGCAAAGACAGGAATCGAATACATAGATTTTTTCACTTTCTTTGCTTCAAATCCACTTGGAATGAATCATCCCGGTATAAACAATGAAAAATTCAGAAAACGGCTTGCAGATGTTGCAATGGTTAAGCCATCAAATTCAGATATTTACACAAACTATATGGCTGAATTTGTAGAGACATTTGCGAGAGTTGCAAAACCTGAATACATGAAACATTTGTTTTTTGTTTCCGGCGGCGCACTCGCTGTTGAAAATGGCTTAAAAGTCGCTTTCGACTGGAAAGTTCAGAAGAATTTTGAAAAAGGTTATAAAGAAGAAAAAGGACACCAGGTTCTCCATTTCAAGGAAGCTTTCCATGGTAGAAGCGGGTATACAATGTCTATTACAAACACAGATCCGGTAAAAGTTAAATACTTCCCCAAATTCAACTGGCCGAGAGTTATAAATCCCAAAATTACATTCCCTCTTGAAGACAATATTGAGAGTGTAAAAAAACTTGAACAACAGGCTATTGAAGAAATCCAGAATGCAATAAAGAATAACAAAGATGATATCGCTGTAATAATAATTGAACCAATTCAAGGCGAAGGCGGCGATAATATGTTCAGGAAAGAATTCTTTGAGACACTTAGAAAAATTGCCGATGAAAATGAAATACTCCTGATGTTTGATGAAGTACAGACTGGCGTTGGTTTAACCGGTAAGATGTGGGCTCACGAATATTATGTAAAACCTGATATAATATCGTTTGGCAAAAAGACTCAGGCATGCGGAATTATGGTATCTGACAGAATTGATGACATTAAAGGCAATGTTTTTAAGGTTTCCAGCAGAATTAATTCTACCTGGGGAGCAAACCTCGTGGATATGGTAAGATCTCAAAGAATATTTGAAATAATTGAAGAAGAAAATCTTGTAGAAAATGCCAGGGTACAGGGAGAATACCTGAAAGACAGACTGATGAAGATTCAGAGTGACTTCCCTCACCTCGTATCAAATACAAGAGGTTTAGGACTCATGTGTTCCTTTGATTTAACTAACGCAGAAATCAGGAATAATTTTACAAAAATGTGTGAAAAAGAAAGACTCCTGATACTTGGTTGCGGACAGAAAACGGTTCGCTTCAGACCTGCTTTAAATATAAAGCGGGAAGATCTTGATGCGGGCTTGAATATTATCAGAAAAGTTCTCACATTAATGGCGTCAAATAATTAAACTAATTATTATACTACTTGCACAGCGGCTTCCACAGAACGGGAGCCGTTGTTATTTTAAAGAGAAAAAAGGTTATTTTACAGCATAATTATAATAACGAAGGAATTATTTTAGATTTTAATGGAATCATCACTATATATTGTCAGCACACCAATTGGAAATCTAAAGGATATCACTCTAAGAGCTATAGAAATTCTAAATGAAGTTAACTTTATAGCTTGCGAAGACACAAGAGTGACTGCTTTTCTTCTGAATAATTATGAAATAAAGTCCGAATTAATTTCACTAAACGCCGCAAATGAAAGTAAAAAAATAGACTCCGTTATTAGTAGAATAAGAAATGGTGAATCGTGCGCACTGGTTTCTGATGCAGGGACACCGGGTATTTCTGATCCCGGCACCAGGCTTATTTCCGCTACAATAAAAAAAGGAATTACAGTTATACCTGTACCTGGTGTTACTGCTGCCATAACTGCACTTACGCTCAGCGGATTACCGACAGATTCCTTTATTTATGAGGGATTTATTCCACAAAAAAAAGGCAGACAGAAATTACTAAAGAAATTAGCCGAAGAAGAAAGGACAATTATTCTTTACGAGTCCACCTACAGAATTGAAAAATTGCTGAATGAACTAAATAATTATATGCCCAAAAGGACTTTAGTTGTTTGCAGAGAATTGACTAAAAAATTTGAAGAAACCTGGCGTGGAACTGCTTCAGAAATATTGAGTAATTTTTCTGATAAAATAACAAAAGGCGAATTCACCGTAGTAATTTCGCCCTTAAACTGGAAAGTAAAAGAATAATTATTTTTCGTCCTTATAATCTACAAGCGATTGGACATCATAATTTTTCAGATGTTCTCTTCCTTTCAAAAATGATAATTCAATAATAAAAGATATCTGCAAAACCTTCCCGCCTAATTTTTCAATAAGCTTACAAGCCGCTTCAGCAGTTCCCCCGGTAGCAAGTAAATCATCGTGTAATAAGACCTTATCGCCGGGCTTTATCGCATCTTTGTGAATTTCTATTGTATCTGTCCCATATTCAAGTGCGTAGGTTTCCTTTAGTGTCTCAGCCGGTAATTTACCTGGTTTTCTAATCAGGACAAATCCCACATCCAGTTTATCAGCAAGCATAGAGCCAAAAATAAATCCACGCGATTCAATTCCAACAACTTTCGTAATATCAAGATTTTCAGCTCTATCAAACAACATTTTTGAAGTCAGTTTTAATGCTACAGGATCTTTCAAAATAGTCGTTATATCTCTGAACATAATACCCTGTTTAGGGAAATCCTTAACGCCACGAATGTATTGCTTTAAATCTACTGACATAGAGACCTTCTATTTTTTATTTAAGAAATTATCAAGTCCTTTTTTAAAGTCTTCAGTTGAGCGGCTAATAGTATTCAACCTTATACAATAGTCAACTGCTTCATTTACATTAAGATTAGAAATTGAATGAATCATATTTTTTGTATAGTGCATACTTGTAACAGAATTTTTTATGAGATTTTCTGCAAGGTGTATGCTTTCCGGAATTAAATCCTTTACGAAATAATTAGCAAATCCAATATCATAAGCTCTCTGACCGCTGATTATTTCACCTGTGAGCAAGAGTTGTTTAGCAATTCCCTCCCCTACTCTTTTCATAAGAAATAATGAAACAATAGCAGGCAAAAAACCAATTTTTACTTCCGAATAACCAAACTTTGATTTTTCGTTCGCGACTACAAGATCACAAACGCTGGCAAGCCCACACCCACCGGCTATTGCTGCGCCATTAACCGCGGCTATTGTCGGTTTTGAGAAATTGTAAATCTGCAAAAACATTTCAGCCAGACTTTCTGAGTCTTTTTCATTTTCCGTAACTGAAAATATTTCCAGATCTTTTAAGTATGCAAGATCGGCACCGGCGCAAAAACTTTTGCCTTCACCAGTAATGATAAGCACTTTAACCTCATCATCATTCTCGGCTTCGTATAATTTTTCTTTTAATGATTTGACGAGGTCCGGATGAAGTGAATTTCTTTTATCCGGCCGGTTTAATGCCATAAATCCAATACTGTTATCTTTTGAATATTTTATCATTTTAGTTTCCTGCAAATATTGGAATTATATTCTACTTCGTAAAATAATGAATTATCAGGTACATTTGTAAATATGTAGAGAAAAAACCCAGCATCGCTCCTGCAATTACCTGGCTCAGATTGTGGAGATTAAGTTTTACCCTGGCCCACCCAATCGATATTAAAATGATAGAAAAGAATAATCCCACCGGCCCGAGGACATATGTAATAGCAGCCAGCGGTCCTCCTGCACCCATAGTATGAGCGCTGATTTTCCATTTCCTGTTTATAATAAAAATAAAAAATGTATTTGAGATATAACAAAACCAGAATGCAATCGTGATGATATTCACTTTTGCAAATATTAATAAAAGTAAACCTCCGATATAAAAAAATATTGCAACAAGGTAAGGCAATTCTCTTTCCTCCTTAACGGAGGCTTCATTATCACCGAGTTTACCTTTTTTACGTAAATAGAAAAAAAACATAACGTGAAAGGCAAATCCAAATGTGTATGCTGCAATAAGGGTTACAGTAAATTGTAAGCCTGAATTTTCAAGTGCGAAGGCAAAATATGTAAATATTAAAATGGTAAAGGAAGGCGGAACAAAAAGGATAGAAACAATACGGGCAATTTTTGAAGAAGTAATAATTTTGTCCAAACTTAATTATGAATGTTCAAGAATTAAACTGCAACCTGAAAATTTGTAAGATATTCCAGGTAATTTAAAAGAATCTCTTCTATTTCATCGTATTCTGTTGGAACCATCAATGCTTTTCTAATTTCGGAAACATTATGAAGACCTTTCAAATATCCTGTATAAAATTTTCTGTGCTCCAGTATAGCTCTTCTTTTACCTTTCACCTTAATAGCGAGTTCAAGGTGACGCAAACAGGTATTAATTCTCATTTTTTCATCAATTACGGTTGATATTCTGCCGGCTTCCATTAATTCCTTTGCTTCCTTAAATATCCAGGGATTTCCAATCGCGCCGCGGGCAATCATAACTGCGTCTGCCCCTGTTTCATCGAATGCTCTTTTAACATCCTTAGCGGTTAACACATTTCCGTTAAGTCCGACAGGAATGTTTACAACTTCCTTAATTCTGGGTATCCAACTCCAGTCAGCCTCTCCTTTATGTCCCATGTTACGCGTCCTGCAATGCACTGTCAATGCTTTTACACCAACGTCTTCAAGTCTATTAGCTACTTCAAGAATTTTTATATTGTTGTTGTCAACACCCAGCCTTGTTTTAACGGTTACCGGTAGCGAAACATGATCTATAACTTCTTTAACCAGCTTCTGCATATAAGCCGGATCTTTTAGCAAACCTGCCCCGGCTCCTTGCCCAAATACACCTTTGACCCAGCACCCTGCGTTAATATCAATAAGATCCGGCTGTTTCTCCTCAGCGTATTTTGCAGCACCAACCATAGATTCAATACCGCTTCCATAGATCTGAATGCCGACAGGTCTTTCTTCTTCAATAATCTCTAATTTCTTGTGTGTCTTTTCCGTTTTACGTACTAATCCTTCAGAGTTTACAAATTCAGTGAAAACCACATCTGCCCCAAGCTCCCTGCAAATCAAACGAAAGGAAATATCTGTCACATCTTCCATAGGAGCAAGTAATACCGCTTTTTCTTTTTCTATTTTTCCTACTTTGAACATACTAGTATTTTAGTTTTCTCCACTTAAAATAAAAATTATTATCGAGAAATAATAAGCAATTTGTTAAACCTTAAGTTGCTGCCAGTTTAAGTTTCTTTGGGATATAAAAGAAGCTGGCACCAACAATAAACAATAAGAATATTCCGCCGGTTAAAAATGGCCACTGGTAACCCAGGTACTGGAATGCAAATCCTCCCCAAAAAGGACCGAGAACGCGCGCAAGCGACGACATTGATTGATTTGTCCCCAGTGTTATACCCTGTTCAGTATCAGGGGCTATAGTTGAAATCATGCTCAATATTGTTGGTTGTAAAATTCCGCCGCCAATTGACATTAATGAAACAATAATTGCTAAACCTGCAAAATTGCCCCCGTAAGGAATCAATCCAAGTCCAAGCATCATGGCCAAAGAACCAAATTTTAACAGATTTTTCTGATCCATGTATTTTGCAATATATTTCAGAAGTCCTCCCTGAACAATAGCGGACACAAGTCCAAGGATACCGTACATTAAACCATTCTGCATGTCAGTAAAATGATAGTGTTCGTAGCCAATCAAGGCAAATGTACCGTAAATGTTCGCCATCGCAAATGTTTGGATGAAAAACAATACTATCAGCATACCTACATTCGGATGAGTAAATACTTTTTTAAGAGCAGTGATATCCAGAATTTTACGTTTTACTTCTTCAAGCTTATTGAAATTTAAATTTGATTCAGGGAGGAAAAATACCGTTGTCAAAAATGCAATAAATGAAAAAGCGGCTGCTCCAAATCCTGTAATCTCGTACCCATACTTTGAAAGCAACCCACCTATTAGAGGTCCAAAAACAAATCCCAAACCAAATGCTGCACCTATCATCCCCATGCCGTGGGAACGATCTTTTTTGGTAGTGATATCTGCAATGTAGGCCATTGCAACGCTAACGCTGCTTCCACCTATGCCTCCTACTACCCTGGATATAATTAGTAACGTAAATGAATTTGTATATGCAAAGATTACATAACCAATAGCATTAAGTAAAAGGCTTAAAGTTATTAATGGTTTTCTGCCATACTTGTCAGATAGTTTGCCGAATAAGGGATTAAAAATAAATTGCATAAACGAATAAACTGCCAACACAATTCCGATTGCAGTTTCATCCATATGAAGTTTAACCGTTGCAAAAGTTGGAAGTATTGGAATTAATATACCAAACCCAAGCAGATCGATAAAAACTGTAAGAAATATTAGAGTAAGGGCTTTTTTGTTTTTCACTTATATCACCAATTCTTTTTTGACTGATTCACCGAATTCATTAGTCATGACACAATTTGTATCCGAGAATAAAATCAAAAATAAACCATAAATATATGAAGTTTTAATGATTTAACCGATTATGAAAAGAAAGAATTCCCAGGCTTTCAAATAATCTAATACATAATATTTGTTCAATAGGTTCCATTTTTGCTGGATTTTTTAAATCTGGCAGTATTGTGAATATAGAACTACGTGGTGGCAGGAGAATCAGAATGAATAAGTCAAAAATAAATGTAATAATTCTATTTTGAGTTTAACCTCTTGCTGGTTATATATTTTAATAATATTTGTCGTGTATCGCTGAAGGCTTGTACCATCTCATTAAAATCTTTCTTTGATAAATAATTCATTACATCATCGGTGTAATAGTATTGAGAAGGAATTATGACAAATTCATTGCCATAGTTTGTCTTTCCCTTAAAAACCCAGGTTGGTATGAAGTCAATTTTGGAAATTCTGGATTTACCTGTTGTAAAATTTTTCTGAATTGCCAAAGTTAAAATAACCCCGGCATCAGAATATCTCCATCTCTGGTTTGAAAAGAAATTTCCCATTGAGTAAGCTACAAATCCACTGTCAAGAGACAAATTATCCGATTGGAAATATTTTAACGGTTGAATTGCATGGGGATGTCCACCTATGATAATATCAGCTCCGTATTTTTCAAGGCTGTCTACAACATTCTTTTCATATTTATCCGGTTCCCTTAAATATTCTGTACCGTAATGAAGATGAACAAGCACAAGATCGCTGCCGGACATTTTAGCTTTTAATACATCATTTTTTATTTGAGCAAAATTTATCAGGTTAATGAGATATGGTTTGCCTTTGGGAATCTTCTGACCGTTTGTGCCATAAGAATATGCAAGAAAAGCAATTTTAATTCCTTCAATATCAATTATCCTTAATGAATCTCTATCATTTTCTGAAATATATGTACCATTATAATTTATCCCATTTTCGTTTAGAATTTTAATTGTCCTGAGAACACCTTTTTCTGATTTATCAAGCGCATGGTTATTAGCAGTAGTAAGCAAATCAAATCCAGCATTTTTTAAGGCGCTGATATAAGAATCCGGAGCGTTAAAACGTGGATAACCTGAATATTTTTTATCTTTTCCTGCAGTTACAGTTTCAAGATTACCAAATGTAAAATCTGAAGAAGATAAATATTTTTTTACAAGACGATAAACCGGGTTAAAATCAAAACTATCTGCTTCCACCTGTGAATACTCAAACTGAACAGAGTGGCACATAAGATCGCCAACAACAGATATATTTGCTGTTACAGTTGCATCCTGTGCCCAAATAAGATTTGAGAAACCACCGGGAAACAATAAAATAAAAAATGTTAACGTTATTTTTAAATTAGAAATTTTCAATTGCACTTAATATAAAAAAGGCTGAAGACAATTTATCTTCAGCCTTATTAGAAAACTCGAACTAATGCTTGAGATTAATTAGCTGTTTTTTCAGCTTTTCTCTGAGCTTTAACTTCCTGAATATTCTTACGAACTTCCTGGCATTGTTTTCTCAGTTCACTTAGCCCCTTGCGCAAACGAGTTCCTGCAGCTGCCTGACCTTTAATATAAAATTTCTCGAAATCATGTTCGAGATTTTTTACAGCCTGTGTTAGTTCTTCGAAATGGTTCATTGATACCTCCTGATGTTGGTTGAAAGTTATAAATTATTTAGAATTTTCCAGAACTATCTCTGCAATATCTTTTACTGCAACTTCTTCTGATTTTTCAAAGTGTTTAACACCATCAGTCATCATAGTCATGCAGAAAGGACACGCGGACGCAATTGTTTCTGCACCAGTTCCTATGGCCTCTTTTGTTCTTTCCTCATTTATTCTTCCGCCCTCTTCATCTTCAAGGAACATTCTTCCGCCTCCTGCTCCGCAGCAGAATCCTTTACTTTTATTCCTATCCATTTCCACCAGTTCCATATCACTTACTTTACTTAAAGATTCTCTTGGAGCATCATATTCAGAGTTGTATCTTCCAAGATAACAGGAATCATGATAAGTTACCTTACCTTTTTTGCTTTCGGCAGAATTTTCTTTTAATTCAATTTTGCCTTCATTTAACATTTGGTCAATCATTTGAGAGTGATGATAAACTTCAAAATTTCCGCCGAACTGTTTGTATTCATTTTTTATTGAATGGAAACAATGAGGACAGGCGGTAACAATTTTTTTCACTCCATAGCTATTTAGCTTCTCAACATTTTCCATCATCATTGTTTGCGCAAGATATTCATTGCCCAGTCTTCTGGCTGTATCACCGTTACATTTTTCTTCTGTACCGAGAATTCTGAAGTCTATGTTGGCTTTTTGCATTAATTTTGCAAAAGATTTCGTAACATTCTGATAACGGCTATCGAATGATCCGGCACAACCAACCCAGAATAAAATTTCACCATTAGGATCTTCTGCCATAGTTTTAATATTCATACCCTCAGCCCAGTTTGCTCTGTCCTGCTGATTAAATACCCAGGGAGTAAAGTTCGTTTCAATGCTCTTAAATACATTGTTCAGGCCTGATGGGAATTGCGATTCAGTCAATACAAGATCTCTTCTCATATCAACAATTGAATCGACGTGTTCTATCATTACAGGGCATTCCTGCACACAGGCCATACAAGTTGTACACTGCCAAAGTACTTTATCGGAGATATAATCGTGCACAAGTGTTTTTTCAAATTCAGGCCCTTCCGTAACTACCATCAGCCAATAAATGGCGCTTTATCCTTTGTTCTCTTCCTGATATTTACAATAATATCTCGTGGAGAAAGTGATTTTCCAACATTGTTGGCCGGACAAACTGACGTACATCTTCCACATTCCGTACAGGAATATCCGTCCATTATTTGTTTCCAGGAAAGGTGCTCAATATCTGCTGCGCCAAATACTTCAATATTTTCATCTTCCAGATCCAAAGGTTTTAAAGTATTTCTAATCGGATCAAGATTTGCAAAAAATGTATTCGGAATAGATGTTATTACGTGCAGATGCTTTGAATACGGCAGGAAATTCATAAATCCTAAAACCACTACAACATGCATCCACCAGAACAATTGATAATTAAATGCAGCAGCACTGCTTCCTGCATTATAAAATAATGGACTGAGGAAAGCTGAAACAGGCCTTATTTCGTAGCCTCCCAAGTACAAAATTATGCTTTGCGATCATAGCAGTATTTTCTCCAAGCATCGAAATACAAACAAGCATAATAAGAATTAGAATAAATGTAGCATCAAGCTTAGCATGCCTTCCGTAATCCAGTCTGGGAATTTTCTGTATATATCTCCGGTATAGAGCATAGAGACTCGCAATAATTACTATTACCGAAAAAACGTCCTGAACAATTGTAATTACAGAGTAAACAGGCCCAAGAAAAGATAAGCTGAAAGGTGCATAAAATCCTTGTATAAGGGCTTCTAAAACAGCTAGAATGAAAATAAGGAATCCCCAGAAAATAAGCAGATGGACTGTACCTGCAACCGGATCGCGTAATAATTTTTTCTGGGCGAATGCAATAGTCCAGACTCTTTTTAACCGCTCCCCTATTTTGTCAAAACGATTGTCCTTCTTTTTTGCCACCATCATATGCCTGTAGAGATTTCTGCAACTCCAGATAAACAGGCCGGATGAAAACACAAAAAAGATTAAGAAAATAATATTTTTTAATTCCATAACTCCCACTGCAAGAATAAAATATTTTCAAATAATTGATACAATTAACTTTATTCAGGTAGTTTTGAATGTTTTTTTGATACTCCGAAATAAATACTTGCACTGGCAAAAACTTTCACAACTTCCCAAAGTAAGAATACAATCGCGCCTGTTTCCAATGCTTTTACAATGTTTCCAAGATAAAATACCCCGAGGTATAAAGAACCAACGAGGAGGATAACAATGTCTGCAAGAAACATTGAAACAACAAAATTGACATAACTTTTATTTTTTTCAATTAGGTATCCGGCAATAAATGCTGCAAGAGGATAAGACAATAAATAGCCGCCTGTAGGTCCAAAAAGTCTGGCAAACCCGATAGCAGTGTCAGGGATCTGGGCAAAAACAGGAAGTCCCATAATTCCCATTGTTAAGTAAGCAATCTGGCTATAAGCACCTTTTTTAGAACCCAGGAAAGCTCCTGAAAGCAGAACCATCATAGTTTGTAGTGTAAATGGAACCGGCATAACCGGGATTGTAATCTGCGCTGCTACTGCTGTTAGAACAGAAAATGAAAAAATCCAGAATATTTCAGTAGTCTTTGATTGAATAAATAATTTCGCAATTAAGCCGCCTTTAATATTTTCTTTTGTTGCCATAAATTTCCTTTAAATTAATTGAAATTTCCTTTAAAGAACTCCAGTGTATTATTTAAAACTTTATCAAACTTTGAATTTGTACCTTGAAACGGATGAGCAATATCAAACGTATGGCCAGCCGCCGGTATCTTTACAAGTTTAGTTAAATCCTTATTTGACCATTCATAAAGTTTTTCACCTTCTTTCAAAGGAACAGCAAGATCCTGTTCTCCGTGAATTATCAGGAATGGTCTGTTTAATTTCTTAATCCCCTTTTCAATATTCAGTAAATCATTTTTGTTCTTTTCAAGGTCTTCGAGTAATGAAATATTTAACCTCATAACCTGTTTGGTCCGGGAATTCATTACTTCAAAAACACCTTTTTTTCTCCAGTTTTCCTTTTGTCTATCTGAATACCTGTCAAATGTAGAAACTGAAGACCAAACCGCTAACGCGCCAATTTCGTTTTTCTGCTTTGCGGTGAGAATTGAGATTGCCCCTCCACGGCTGTGCCCAATTAATCCAATCTTCCTGTTTTCTGTTATACCGAAAAATCCATTTAAATAAGCATCAATCAATTGAGATAGTTCTTCTATTTCTAATGAAAACGTATTTTCGGCAAATTTATCCAGTTCTGTAAATTTAGTCGGATTTTCGCCAATGCCGTTATGTGAAAAATTAAATGTAAGAACAAAAAAACCTTTGTCTGAAAGAAATTTTCCTATGAATGGTCCAAATCCCCAATCTTTAAAACCTTTGAAACCATGTACTAAAATTAAGCAGGGCGCATTGCTAATATTATCAATTCCATATGCGGTAATCTTTAGCGAATCGTTGCGAGTGGTGCTGAATACAAAATTATTGCTCATTATGACGAAATATGCCTATTCTAATGAGAAAAGTCAAGAAAATCGTTATTTAAGAGCATTTTAAATTTGCCTTCAAAATTCATTTTTTTTAATGTTTTAACAACGAATCTCAATATATTGTGTTAATTTGCCTGCGTTATTTTTTCAATTCAAATAATCGGAACTAATAAATGGATTTTCGACTTACACGCGAACAAAAAATGCTACGGGATTTGGCCAAAGAATTTACAGATAGTGAAATTCGTCCTATTGCTATGCAAATTGACGAAAATGAAGAAATCCCCCAATCACTTATAAAAAAGCTGGCTGAAGTTGGTCTATTAGGAACAGCCTTCCCGGAAGAATATGGTGGCGGAGGGTTTGGTGAAATTGGTTATTGTCTTGCACAGGAAGAAGTTACAAAAGCCTGTGCTTCTACTGCAACTTTAATCGGGGCTCATCAATCAATTGGTACAAATGCTATTTATCTTGGTGGATCGGAAGAATTGAAAATGAAATATTTACCAGCACTTACTTCCGGAGAAAAAATAGCTGCTTTTGCTCTTACAGAACCGGAAGCGGGTTCTGATTCTTTTAATCTTAAAACCGAAGCAAAATTAGTTAATGATAAATGGATATTAAACGGAACAAAATCCTGGGTTTCTAATGGAAGCATAGCTGATGTTTTTTCTGTCTTTGCAAGAACTGAAAAAGGAATTTCCGGATTTGTGGTTGAAAAGGATTTCCCCGGCGTTCATCTTGGCCCAAATGAAAAGAAAATGGGTCTAAAAGGAAGTTCTGCAAATTCTCTTACTTTTGATGATGTTGAAATTCCAAAAGAAAATATTATTGGTCTTGACGGCAGAGGTTTTATTACTGCAATGAATACTCTTGATGCCGGCAGACTTGGACTTGGAGCCGGGTGCATTGGTGCATCAAAAGAACTCCTGAAATTATCTACAATATATGCCAAACAACGCAAACAATTCGGTAATCCGATATCAAAATTCCAGGCCATACAATTTATGCTTGCGGATATCACCACAAATATTTATGCTATGGAGAGCATTGTTTACCGTACTGCATATAAATACGATAAAAAAGAAAATATTTCTTCGGATTCTGCAATAGTCAAAATGTTTTGCTCTGAAAAAATGGTAGAAATTGCTGATCAAGCTCTACAAATTCATGGCGGTATGGGTTTTTCCCGTGAACTGCCAATAGAAAGATTTTACAGGGATGCCCGGATTTTGAAAATATTTGAAGGCACTAACGAAATTCAACGGTTAATTATTGCAAAAAACATTTTGAAAAATAATGGTAAATGGGCAGATTAGTATATGAGTTATTTACTTGTTATACCATCCATAGATATTAAAAACGGTAAGACCGTAAGATCTGTAAAAGGGATACCGGAACTTAATTGTGCCGAATACGGCAATGATCCCGTTGAGATGGCAAGAATATGGCGTGCAGAAAATGCAAAGATGATTCATGTAGTTGATTTTGACGGAGCTTCAGATCATTCAAAGAAAAATTTAAAAATAATTGAAGAGATTTGTTCATCCGTTATTATTCCCGTTGAATTTGCAGGCGGCGTTCGGAATTTTGATGATATAAAAGCAATTAAAGAATCTGGTGTTATCCGCATCGCAGTAAGCACAATGGCAATTGATAATAGAAAAGAATTCATTAAAGCTTTAGAGACATTTGGACCCAAAAAAATTATAATATCACTTGATGTAATTGACGAAGAAGTTGTAATTAGGGGAAGAAGATTTAAAACAGGACTGAATTATCTGGATTTTGCTAAAGATATGGCTTCTTTAGGAATTGAAAGATTTAATGTTACAGATGTTGAAACAAATGGAATGATGAACGGTCCAAATATTGAAATGTCTAAAAAAGTTGCAGAAGCTACAAAAGCAAAGGTCACACATTCAGGTGGTGTAAGAAATAAAGATGAACTTATGGATTTACAAAATTTAATTCCGGTCGGAGTTGATTCAGTTATTATAGGTCGTGCACTTTATGAAAACAGGTTCCCCTGTCAAAAATTATGGCGTGTTGCCGAATCAGGAATATTTCAATGAGGGTATTATGCAAGACAATAATCATGAAATAAATCACAGTAGTTTCTGGGCAAATTTTTTCAATACTTCAACAGAAAAAATGGAACTTCAACGTTCGCTGCTATCAATACCGATATTTGAAGGACTAAGCAAAAGAGACTGCGGGTTGTTAATGAACCTGATTCATCACAGAATTTATATTGCTGATGAATATATTTTTTACCAGGATGATCCGGGGCTTGGCATTTATCTTATCCGTGAAGGTGAAGTTGAAGTTCAAAGAACAGATAAAAATGGAAATGTTTTTCACCAGGCTACTCTACACAAAGGAGATTTCTTTGGCGAATTGGCTCTTGTAGACGGAGAAAAAAGAGCTGCTTCAGCAATATCAAAAAAAGATTCTAAGATTGCCGTAATATTTAAACCTGACCTGGATGAATTCATTCAGAGATTTCCAAAAAAAGGAATAATTATTCTTGAAGGAATATCTAAAATAGTTACTACAAGATTACGTAAGTTGAATGAAGAACATTATGAAATAGAAAGTAAAGTAAAATTAGGGGGTGTTTATGAAACCTGACATAAAAAAAGTGCTAGTTCCAATTGACTTTTCTGATTACTCAAAAAATGCTCTAGGATATGCAATTAATTTTGCAAAACATTTTAAAGCTGAATTACATTTGATTTATGTAGTTGAGCCGGTGATTTATCCACCAGATTTCAGCATGGGACAAATAGCTATCCCGTCTGTTGATCTGGAAATGGATAAACGGGCAAAAGACGAACTAATAAATCTGGCTGATAAGCAAATTCCATCAGATCTGAAAACAAATATATTGGTTAAAACAGGTAAACCATTTATTGAAATTATTGAAACTGCTGCTGAAATTGATGCAGATTTGATAATTATTGCCACACACGGCCACTCAGGAATGGAGCACATTCTGTTTGGGAGTACCGCAGAAAAGGTTGTGAGAAAGGCACCTTGCCCGGTTTTGACTCTAAGAGAACCTGTTAAAGGATTTAATTATAAAAATGCTATAAAGAATGGTGACTAAAAGAGTTGCCTAATTATCTTAATTGGTTTTCTATTAGTTTTTCCGATCAATAATAAAATCAACCAGTGCTTCCATTGCAATTTTAGCTGGAGAATCCGGATAAATATTCAGGGCTTTTTTAGCCTTAATTGAATATTCATTTGATGTTTTTACAGCGTATTCTATTCCTTTATTCTTCCTCACAAATTCTATTATAGGTTTAATATTTTCTTTTTTATCGCTGTTTTTAATCAATTTTTTAATTTCAGAAGCTTCCCTCTTCGAAACCTGGTTCATTGCATAAATTAATGGCAGAGTAATCTTTTTTTCCTTTATATCACCGCCCACAGGTTTACCGATTAAACTCGAATTACCTTCAAAATCCAGGATATCATCCCTTATCTGAAAGGCAATTCCGATTGATGAGCCAAAATCTTTCATTGCTTTATGATATTCAGGATTGTCTGAAGAGCTCATAGCACCTATCTGACAACATGTTTCAAGTAAAGATGCTGTTTTATCAGATATAACTTTAAAGTATGTCTCTTCATCAATATCCAGTTTGCGGGTTTTTTGGATCTGTAAAAGCTCTCCTTCGGACATTCTTTTAACCGCTTCTGTTACTACGCCAAGAAAATCATAATCCTTTCCGTCAACTGCTAACATCAATCCACGAGAAAGAAGATAATCTCCCATTAATACCGCAATTTTATTTTTAAATACAGCGTTTATTGACCAGAAATTTCTTCTTTTATCAGCATTATCAACAACATCATCGTGCACTAAAGTGGCTGTATGTAAAAGTTCAACTAACACCGCTCCGCGGTACGCTCTTTCACTTATTCCGCCCGAAATTTTTGCAGATAATAAAACAAGCAGCGGCCTAACTTTCTTTCCTTTCTGCCGCAGAATATAATTAGCTACAAGGTCCACTAATCCAACTTTGGATTTCATTGACTCCTTAAATAAGGAATGAAATTTATCCAATTCGGATTTAATGGGCTGACTTATTTCAGTTAATTGTGTTTTACTCAATGTTTTTTCGCAGCAAATTTTGAAATGAGAATACTAATTTCATAAAGGAAGAACAATGGCACAGCAAGTATCATTTGTGAAACCGGATCCGTCCCCGGAGTGAGAACCGCAGACAGAATAAAAATTATAACAATTGCATGCCTGCGATATTTCCTCATAAAGTTTGGTGTAAGAATTCCAAGCTTGGTTAAAAAGAACGAAATCATCGGCAATTCAAATACTATTCCGGCTCCCAGAATAATGCTCAATATTATAGACATATATTCGTCAATAGCAAATTGGTTCTTAATTGCCTCCGAACCAAATTGAACTGCAAACTTCAGTGATAAGGGAATCATTATATAAAATGCGAATACAACACCCAACAAAAAACATATTGTTGAAAAAATTACGATCCACCAGATATATCTTCTTTCCCGTTTTCTTAGTGCCGGAGATAAAAATTTCCAGAACTGATAAAAGATATTTGGTAAACTAAGAATTACTCCAGCAATAATAGCAACTTCCATATACATGAATAATTGCCCGAAAGGTCTTAAGTTCTGCAGTATCGCGCCCGATTCCCTCGCTGGTCTTAAGAGTACTTTATCGACCAGAAAATCAATAAATATCCAGCTAATTGCAGTGCCTACAACCAGACCGATTACAGAATATATCAATCTCCATCTTAATTCCTCAAGATGGTCCAGGAATGACATTTCTAGTCCGGAATCCGGCTCTTCATCTTCTACTAAGTCGTTCGATACTTCATCAGATGCCACGTAAAATCATTTCCTTTTTATTGTTTGAATAACGGATAACTTTTGCATAATAAATGAACATCATCTTTAATTTTACTAAGTTCTGAATCATTATCAAAATTAGTAATTGCCCTGCTAATAAAGTCAGCTATTTGTTCCATTTCTGTTTCTTTCATCCCTCGTGTTGTCACTGCAGGAGTTCCCAGCCTAATACCACTGGTAACAAATGGGCTCCTTTCATCAAATGGAACCATATTTTTATTTACAGTCATTCCTGCTTTGCCAAGTGCAATCTCAGCATTCTTACCCGTAATATTTCTGTTTGTTAGATCAATCAACATCAGATGATTATCTGTGCCACCAGAAATTATGTCAAAATCATTAGTGATTAATTTTTCGGCTAACTTTTGTGAATTCTTAACAATCTGTTTTGTGTAATCAGAGAATGAACTCTGAAGCGCTTCACCAAATGCAACAGCCTTTGCCATAATAATATGCATTAACGGTCCGCCCTGAATACCCGGCATAACCATACTATCAATCAATTCAGACATCATTTTGACTCGGCCCCCTTTTGGAGCTTTAATACCAAAGGGATTTTCTCTATCCTTGCCCATAAGAATAATTCCTCCCCTGGGGCCACGAAGAGTTTTATGTGTTGTTGAAGTTACAATATCACAATATTCAAGTGGATTATTAAGCAATCCTGTTGCAATTAATCCGGCAGGATGAGCCATATCGCAAACTAAAAAGGCACCAACTGAATCAGCAATTTGCCTGAATTTTTCATAGTCCCATTCACGTGAATAAGCACTTGCTCCGGTAATAATAACTTTTGGTTTTTCTTTTTTAGCAATATCTTCAATCTGATCATAATCCAGCAGTTTTGTTTCGTGATTTAATTCATAACCTACTGCCTGATACAATTTACCGGAAAAATTAACAGGGGAACCATGAGTAAGATGGCCGCCATGTGCAAGACTTAATCCCAGAAATTTATCTCCCGGTTTTAACAGAGTCATTAATACAGCCATATTTGCCTGGCTACCGCTATGAGGTTGAACATTTACATATTCTGCCTTAAATAGCTTTTTGAGACGCTCCCTGGCTATATTTTCAGCCATATCCACATATTCACATCCGCCATAATATCTTTTACCGGGATAGCCTTCTGCGTATTTATTTGTTAGTACTGAACCTGCTGCCTCCAAAACTGCAGGACTTACAAAATTTTCAGATGCAATTAATTCTAGATGATCAGTTTGCCGACTAGTTTCTAATCTTAATACTTCAAAAATTTCTTTATCATTTTCCAGAAAATTTGCCATGATAATTCACATATTTTTATGAATAGAATAGGGTAAAATTAAGCAATTACTGCAATATTATCTACTTTTAGAAATATCATTATTTAAAACAAAAAAGGTTCCAGACTAACCTGAAACCTTTTTTAACTGAATACAGAAAAATGACTATGGAATTGTAACACTTCGTCCTATCCAGCCATAACATTGTCCACTGATTGGAAGTTTTTGACCGGATTTATATCCTCTAAAGAAATAATCTTCTTGTGTCGGAATTGAAGTCTGCAGAGCGCTTATTCTTTCAGTGGCCTGGTCTAGACTTGGGTCAATATTTTTCGCTCTTCTGTAAGTCTGAAGTGCTAATAAATACACCAGTTTCGTTTCAAAATCAAACTTACATCTTCTTGCTGATTGTTCATATAAATTACCGATATAATAAATTGGCATTCCCCAGCCATTACCAACTTCGCTTGCCTTTTCATAGAATTGTCTGGCCAAAGAATACTGATTCTTATCTTTATAAATGATGCCGAGATTTAAATAATTTTCTTTTTTCTCAGGTTCTAATTGTATTAATTTTTTATAAGCATCTTCTGCATTATCCAGTTTATCAGTTTTCTGATACACTGATGCTAATTGTGTCCAGTAATTTACCGTGTTTGGAGATTTTTCAACAAGAAATTCCAGAGCGGTAATTGCATCATCGTACATACCGGCTTTTAAAGCAGTAGAACCATATTTCCAGGCTTTCTCAAGATTATTCTTATCAAGATTCCAGGCTTTTTGATCCAACTTCACGAGTTCTTCAATATTTTCAACTAAAGATTCAAGTTGTGAAGGCCAGGCCGGGTTATTTGGTTCCATTTCACTCAATTTTGTATAAAGATCTATTGCTTTAGTTTTATAATCATTACTATCGGACTGATTATTTTTGTACAACTGCCCCAACCTGTTCATATAATAAGTTGACATATGCGGATCATCAGCCATCGCCTTTTCATAAGCCTTGATCACTATAATCGGATCCATTTTTAACCAGGTCTCTTCTACAAATGCTTCCCTTGGTTCAAAATATGATCTTGTCAGCAGAATCAAACTTTAATGCTAGTTTGTAAACATAAAGGATGGTATCCTCAATAGATTTTTTCATCTCTGGGGCTATTGTAGTAGAATCGTGCAATGCCCATAGAATATCTTCCATTTTATAATAGATCCACTTACTAAATTTCTGCGGGTCCATTTCCAGTACTTTCCAGCCATAAGGTAAAGCAGTTTCAAATTCTTTGTTTTTATAGTATTCAGAAAATAGACTATATTGCTCAATTAATTTTAATGAATCAGGTTTTGTTTGTTTCACAGAAGTATTATTGTCCTGTGAATCCTGAGCAAAGCTATTTCCCGAGACTAATAAGAAGATGAGAATAAATGAGCAAGTTGTTAATATTTTATATATTGCTTTCAATTTGACTACCCTCAAATTAAATTAGTAATTATCATGTCTTATAAACCAAAGTTCTCCCAAACTTACACCTGCAGATAATCTGAGTATTTTTTCTTGAAATAGATTCGCATCTTTAGTCCCTCTGATTGAATACTGAAGGGCTATATCAAATGTATTCTGATAACTCAGAGGGAATGAAAATCCGCCCATAATGGAATATTCATTTATTCCCTGACCATTAATATTATATTGCGTTTGCTCAAAACTTAGACCCGCACGCCAGATGATTTGTTCCCAGAAGCTCTGCCCTACCTTTCTTTGCGGCCTATATTCAAAGCCTGAACTCACTTTATAGCTATCTCTTAAGTATCCATTATGCCTTCCATTTATAGAGTACTTACTCCAGGGCTGAAAGAGATAATCAAATGTAAATGTGTATTGTTTTTGCAATAAAAAACTCGCACCAACAACAATCCTGTATGGCAAATGTAAATTTACAGAAGCTGTGCGTAAGGTATCTTCCCCAAGTATTGAAGTTGTTATCAATGATGTATCCGCCTTTAAATTTGAGCTAAAAGAAAATGCAGCACCAATTCTAAAATCGGTAATAGCTTCGGAATCAAATAATTTTGCAATATCAGGTGTAACAGCACCAATAGTACTGCTAAATCCTCTGGGTCTTACACGGGAATCATAATTTGCACCGGCCAGAGAAACATCATTTATAAACTTAAGTTTTGAATAATAATTGATATTACCAAAATAATAATCTACAGAAGCCCCCAATCTTAAATCAAAAGGAAATTTAAATGAAGTTGCAAGAAATATTTTAGACAACCCACCATTACCTTCATAATTGACCGTATAGTCTGCAGGGATATTGCCTGATGCTTTATAATTATTATCTTCTTTATAGCTCACCCGCGAATAGGACAAAAGACCTGCAGCTAAGGAAATCCCCAACTTTTGGCTAATCGGAACAGCAATTGTTCCCCCGGTAAAATCGGTGCTGGCACTTGTTGCACTTGCATTATTATTTGAAAGAGAAAGAGCATTGTATCTCATTCCTAATTCTGTCCTGGTACTTCTTAAACTTGAAAGACTTGCAGGATTAAGTAGACTTATAAAATCAGGGTCTAATAATGAAGTTCCAAGTTGTCCCATACCCATTCTTCTTGGACTATAAGTATAATCCATATCACCAATTCCAATCCGAGTATATGAGGAACTTATCTGAGCAAGACAACTTACCTGAGCCATTATTATAAAAATTACAGATAAAAACTTAGTTTTGAATTTCATATTATTTCTTAATTGTGTAAAGTATCTCTAAACGCGGCCTTTTCCATGGTTCTGTTGCATTGCTTCCTCTGAATACAAATGTCTCCATACCGTTAATGCCGTCTTGTGGTGAAAGTATTATCCCCTGATTTTGTTTTGATGTTACCCATTTTTGAACGAATCCTGTAATATTGCCCTCGTAAGTACTGTCATAAGGTGACAGTTTAGCTCCAGAAAAACTTGAATCGATTTGTTTGGCTGCACTATCGGCAATATTAAAGACCGCAATTACTGGAGTAGAGCTACTCCCGTATTTTGTTTTTAATGTATCAATATTTAGAATTAATCTGGCTTTGTTAATAATAGCCTCTGAAGGAATACTAGACACATCAAAAGCTATTCTGGATTGTCCAACAAGACTAGATTGCATAACAATTTCATCGGGATCAACAGTTGGCAGATCTCCATCAAGTATACTTACATCTCCATATCCGTCAAATCCTAATGTATCTGTATAAACTCCGGACTTATTAATTACAATTTTTAAAGCAGGCTGGGTAGGTGCTCCGCCTGACACAGCCTGGTATCCAATGACTTTTTGACTGCTGGATGTAGGTTCTAAATACATACCATATTCAGACAAACCATTAACAGAATTCTTTAATGATTCAGTCAAATATTGTGTACTAAGATGAAAAGAATTGATTGAATCAGAAGTTACATCCCTGTTGGAACTAATATCTGTATTATCATAAGTAAAATTTGCAGAATTCAGACTATCGGATGTAAAGCCATATGATGTCCATGGAGAAGTAATTTTATGAGCTGAAAAATCCATTGTCCCAGACGAATCACCGAAAATATACGTTCTGACAAATTCAACCCATCCATCGGTAATAGTAATTGCACCACTGTTTAAATCATTTTTTAAAGAATCCGGAAGGTAAAACGCAAACTGGATTAATATTGAAGCTTTCTGTTTCCCATATTTACCTAGCAATAAATTATTGGAAGCACCGGTTGGGATCACAGTCTTCAAGGAAGTGGATTTTTGATTATAATTACCATTAAATGAATTTACAGATAAAATATTAATCTGATCAGGTCCTAATAAACTCGAATTAAAGTCTCTTGGAGCATCGCTGCAAGAATAAAAAATAAGTGCTGCTGAAGCCGCCAAAATGAATAAGTATCTTTGTAAATGCAATTACTTGTCTCCGGTAGAATCTTGTTTAATAAATTGAGCCACATCTAAAATATTTTGAGCTACAAAGGTTGGAAAATTATTCTGTTTTTGCAACATTAAAAAGCTTTCCTCACCATACCCTGTTTTTACTAGTATTGTTTTTAATCCTGCATTTTTCCCACACTCAATATCACTGACTGCATCTCCCACAAAATATGAGTGTTCAAGTGAGATATTCATATCTTTCGCAGCACGGTATACCATTTCAGGTGAAGGTTTTCTGCAAGTACATTCTTCGGAATTGCTAAAATCAGGATGAAAGGGACAATAAAAAAAAGCGTCAATCATTACATTATCAGGTATTAAGAGTTCGTTTATTCTGTTGTTTACCGCTATTACATTTTCCTCAGTCAGTATTCCTCTTGCGATACCTGATTGATTAGATATAACAATTAGCTTAAAATTTAGTTTATTTTTTAACACTGAAAGTGCTTTGCCAGTTCCAGGAAATAGCTTTAATTTATCAGGGTCCCCTAAATAACCGGGATCTTCGTTCAAAGTCCCGTCTCTATCTAAAAATACGGCAAAATTATGCATCAATTATTATTTATCACAGTTTTGTATAATTCCACATATTTTTTGGCAGAAGAGTTCCAACTAAAATCAGATTTCATACCATTTTTTACTATTTTAGTCCACTCTTTTTTATCCTGAAAAATCTTAAGAGCCCTCTTAATTTCCTTTACCATATCAGTGGCATTATATTTCTTGAACATAAACCCATTTCCATCGTTAGAACCGGGTTCATATTTTTTGACAGTGTCCGCAAGCCCTCCGGTTTCTCTGACAACCGGGACAGTGCCATACATCAAACTGTACATCTGGTTTAATCCACAAGGTTCATATTTTGAAGGCATTAGGAATAAGTCTGCCCCACCTTCAATAAGATGAGCAAGTTCATCATTAAAACCAAGATAGCAGGCAAACTTACCCGGATACTTTTTAGCAGTCTTTTCAAATAATGTATGATATTTTTTATCACCTGTACCAAGTAGTACCATTTGAATATTTAATTTCATTAAGGCCGGCAAAGCTTTACTTATAAGATCAACACCTTTGGAATCATACAAACGGGATATTACACCAATGATCGGAATGTTTTCATCATATTCAAAGCCGAATTTTTCCGTCAATTCTTTTTTATTAAATAATTTGCTTTCTATATTTTTAACAGAATATTTTTTTGGCAAGGCCTTATCTTTTTCAGGATTCCATACCTTGGTATCTATACCATTCACAATTCCATAAAGATCATTTTTTCTTTTTGCCAGTACATTTTTTAACCCAGCGCCAATTTTATCATCCGTTCTTATTTCGTTAGCATAAGTTTCACTTACAGTATTGATTGCATCTGCGTGAAGCAGCCCGCTTTTCATAAAATTAATTTTGCCTTTATTTAAAATCCCCTTTTCAGAATTTAGTGCTTCAGGTAATCCTAGCTTGTTAAATGCTGATTTAGGAAATTCTCCCTGGTATGCAAGATTATGGATTGTAAATAAAGTTTTAAATTTTGCAAATGCAGGATAATCTTTATGATTATTTTTAAGATATGCGGGGATTAAACCACACTGCCAATCATTACAATGTATAATGTCAGGTATCCAACCCAATTTTGTAATCAACTCAAATACTGAATTAGCAAGAAGAACAAACCTCTCATCATTATCAGGATAATCTTTGCCAGTCATCGGATCTATATAAAGGCTGTTTCGACCTCCGAAATATTCCTGGTTATCAAGGAAATAAATCTGAACCCTGACTTTCTGACCAGGCAGGAAGCATGATTTTAAGTGAAAAGATTACATCTTTATCACCAATTTTAATCTGAATATCTTTTAATCTTACAACTTCGTGAATCTTAAATTTTCTTTCATCCACGGCACCATATTTGGGAACTAGAATTCTTACTTCGTGCCCCATTTCAGCCAGCATTTGTGGCAAAGCAGCTGATACATCTGCAAGTCCCCCGGTTTTTACAAATGGAACAACTTCAGATGTTACAAAAAGTATCTTATATTTTTTTGATGACATTGTAGTCCAAAATTATTTTGAATGAATATTACAATTTACGAATAAATAAGCATTTTCTCAAAAAAATCTTTGCCCATATGCTGCTAATAACGCCTCTAATTTAAGTTCTGAATTCATTTGTAGTACTTCATATGCGGTATCAAATGCCACCAATTGAATGATAATTTGTTCACTTTCAGTATTCAGTTATTAATCTTATATTTGTCAACAAATCAAAAATGTAATTATTATGGTATTCAAAAAGACTGTGAAATTATTACTTATTACTGCAATCACTTTATTTATAATGAGTTGCGGGTCATCAACCGCAACCAGGTATGAAAATGGAAAGGAAAAAAAGCCAAAGCATGCCGAAAACTCAGAAAACTTAAACGAAAACTTTGATATCAGTCCCTACAAAACCAAAATAGATATTGAAAAGCAATGAAAAACCTATTACAATTGAAAGCATAAATGCCTGGTATGATTACAATACTTCAATAGAATCTTCTGGTAAATGATGAAACAATTATAAATACAGTAAATGGTTTCAGAGTTCAGGTATTTTCAACCGATGATCTAGCAAATGCAGACAGCTTTAAGATCTGAATTATACAATAAGACAAATCAAAACATATTTATATAATTTTTGATCCTCCCTTTTACAGAATTGAGGTTGGGGATTTCACACAAATTTCAGCCGCAAATGATCTTAAGTTTAAACTTAACCAGCTTGGATACAGCGAAGCACGTGTTGTAAATGAAAAAGTAAATATCTACAAGTGATAATTATTCAAAGACATTTATGTTAAAACTTCTGTTACATCCCTCACAAATTATTACAGTTGACACAAAGGGCAAAAATGTAAAAAGAGGGAAAGATCTCTCCGAATATTTCAGTATTAACTGACCACTCATTACTAATGGAAAATAATCCAATAAAAGATTTTGTCCCTGATATCATCTATCGAGCGGATTAAAGCAGACGAGATTATTGATGTAGAAGATAAAATAATCTTGCCCGGATTTGTTGAGTGCCACACACATACGGCTTTTGCTGGTTCACGTGCTGACGAATTCAGACAGAGATTAAGTGGAACTCACTATGAAGAAATTGCTAAAGCCGGCGGTGGAATAAATACTACTGTAACAGCTGTCCGGGAATCTTCGTTTGATGAACTTGTTTCAATAATAAGTCCAAGAATTGAATATTTTATCGCTCAAGGTATTACTACTCTGGAAATTAAAAGCGGGTATGGACTCGATTTTGAGAATGAGATTAAACTTCTCGAGGTAATAAAATATCTTAACAGCTTCTTCCCTATCGATTTAATTCCAACTTTCTTAGGAGCACATACTTTCCCGGGTGAATTTAGAAATGATAGAAAAGGTTATATTGATTTAATTATTGAAAAAATGCTGCCTCACATCTCAAAGAATAAACTCGCAACATTTTGTGATGGCTTTTGCGAAAATACAGCATTTTCATCTGAAGAGATAGATTTAATTTTTTCGAAAGCCAGAGAAAATAATTTTGAATTAAAACTGCATACTGATCAATTTAATTCAATTGGTGGAATAGATATCGCGCTTAAACATAATGCTACAAGTGTAGATCACCTTGAAGTTCTCAAGGTAAATGATATTTGTAAAATTTCAGATAGCGATACGGTAGCAGTTTTATTGCCGGGTGTTTCATTTTTCCTGGATTACGGTTATGCGCCTGCCAGGGATTTAATTGATAACAATGCAATAGTTGCTTTAGCAACTGATTATAATCCCGGTTCTTCCCATATTTCTAATATAAATTTTATAATGAGTCTTGCTGCTCTAAAAATGGATATGACTATTGAGGAAACCATATCAGCAGTAACCATTAATTCTGCAAAAGCATTAAACCTGAGTAATGACAGAGGGAGCATTGAAATTGGCAAAAAGGCTGATCTTTCAGTTTTTAATACAAATGATTTTTCGGATATAGTGTACTCTGTTGGGAAAAACTTAAATCAGTTAACAATAAAAAATGGAAATGTTATTTATGATTCACATGGAGGAAAGCAGTGAAAATAATTGAGTGCGTACCAAATTTTAGTGAAGGTAAGAATAATGAAGTTTTTGATAAAATAATTGATGCTATTAAGAATACTGACGGCGTAAAATTTTTAAATCTTGAACCTGATCCTGATTACAACCGTGTCGTAGTTACTATGGCAGGCTCAGAAGATGGAATTATTGATGGTGCATTTAATGCCTGTGTTGTAGCGGCAAATAATATTGATATGACAAAGCATAAAGGTGAACATCCAAGACTCGGAGCAATTGATGTTGTTCCATTTGTGCCGGTAAAAGATATAACTATGGAAGAATGTGTAAGACTATCAGAGAAATTTGGTGAAAGGATTTCTAAAGAATTAAATATCCCAGTTTATTTATATGAAGCTTCAGCTCGCAAACCTGAAAGATCAAATTTAAGTAAAATCAGGAAAGGTGAATATGAAGGTTTAGAAGAAAAGATTAAAGATCCGCAATGGGCGCCAGATTTCGGTGATGCAGTTTTTAATCCTAAACTTGGTGCACTGGTTACCGGCGCACGATTTTTTCTAATTGCTTATAATGTTAATATAAAATCCACTGATGTTAAATTCGCAAAAGAAATAGCAGAAACACTGAGAGAATCAGGTAAAGCTAAAAGAGATGCTCAGGGCAGTATTATAAAAGAAAACGGAAAGACTGTCAGAATACCCGGAAGATTAAAAGAAGTTAAAGGCATGGGTGTTTCACTGGAAAAATATAATATCACACAGGTTTCAATGAATCTGACAAATTATAATACAACACCAATTCACATTGCGTTTGAAGAAGTAAAAAAAGAAGCAAATAAAATGGGAACAGAAGTGGATGGCAGTGAAATTGTTGGTCTAGTACCACTGGAAGCTTTGCTGCAGGCAGGTAGATTTTATTCCGACAACAAAGGAACAAACGAAGATAAATTAGTTGACCTTGCAATTGAAAAACTGGGATTAAGTTCTCTTAATCCATTCGAAAAAAACAAGAAAGTAATTGATTACATGTTAAATGACTAATTAAAATTTCAGGAGATTTATGGACTTAACAAAATCGATACAAAGTTATCTTGAAGAACTTTCATCAGATGCTCCGACACCGGGTGGTGGGAATGTAGCTGCACTATCGGCAACACTTGCCTGTACCTTGGGCATAATGGTTTGTAATCTTACAATCGGTAAGAAAAAGTATCTAGATGTAGATGAGGAAATAAAAAAGGTAAAGACTGAGCTGGAAGATTATAAAGACTGCTTTGTTGAACTGGCTCAAAAAGACAATATGGCATTTGATGAAGTAATGAAAGCCTTTAAACTAGCTAAAGAGACTGAGGAAGATAAAAAGATTCGTTCAGAAAAAATTCAGGAAGCAACATTTGCAGCAGCAGTTGTTCCTTCTGAAGTAATTGAAACCTGCAAGAAGGTTTTACCTCTTATTGAAACAGTTGCATTAAAGGGAAATAAAAATTCAGTTTCTGATGCTGGAGTTGCTCTTTCTCTGCTTTCAACAGGTGCGGAAGGGGCATTATTAAATGTTGTTATAAATTGCACATCTCTTTCAAATCGTACTATTGGTAATGAATTATTAAAGAAATCAGAGATTTTGTGTGACGAAATAAAGACTGGGACATCAAAGGCCATTGCAAAGATCAAATCTTCTTTGATGGACAGCTAATTTCTAGCTTTTTCGCTGAGATCAAATTTCAGATCAGTTAGTGTCCAGCGTGCTTTTAGATTTAGCTCTTCCTTGTAATAGATGAATTTTTCGGCTGGCTTAAATGGAAAAGGCCAGCCATAATCATACTTACCATTTTTATTTAGATCATAAAATAACCACAAGTCATAATTGCCTGGGGCAATTCTGACAAAATTAAAACTCCCTTCATCATCCGGTTTTTGCTGATACATCTTTTTCCGACCATCTTTCCCCTGCAGTACCAGAATTGGATTTTCAGCCTTATCATAATTTAGAACCGATCCTGATAAACCGGTGAAATCAATACCGGAAATTGTCTGAAAATTATATACAAACGTAGTATCAAAATGATTTCCTGATAAATCGACAAATTTTGATAAATCCAGTTTAATTCGGTAATCTTTGTTGCTCTCAAGCGGACTCGAAGGAATTATTTTAAAAGTTCCGTCATCAAGAAATTTTATTTTATATTTTTCTGAATTTCCAAGTGTGTCCGTAAATGTTATTCCTGTTTTCGCGACTGATGAATCGAACCCATCCGAGAAATAAAAACAAAATTCCTGATTTATAAAATCTGCGTTGCCAACACCTTTGCCCGGTAGCGTTCTTATTATTCCCGGTTTACTGGTATCTTCCCTATCGCTTATTGTCATCCGGCTGATATCTTCCTTAAAAACATTTCCGTATTGGTCTTTTAAATTATCAGCAAATAAAAAAGCATCATCCTGAATGGGAATCTCTGCTTTTAATGCTAATACAATTTCGGTCGGTTTTAATGTACCTTTAAAAACATAATCCGGGATAATTTTATTTTGTGCTGTCGAATCATAAACATAAAAGTTGTTCCTGCTTATTATTGTAGAATCTATTTTTTTTGAAAATTCCGCAATTATATGATTCCTATCAGTCATCGTAGCACTTAATAACCTTGGTGGAATTGTATCTCGCTTCGTGATCATAAAATTTATTCCGGTTGCAGCAGAATCACTTTCTGTAAGTTTCGTATCCTCTGAAGGGGCACTAAATTCATCCTGTGAAGGCTGAAACAAATAATCCTTGAATTGATCTCTGATCGCAAACAGCCTGTAGGTTCCGGCTGCAAGCCCGGCAATTTTATAAGAGCCATCTATCCCTGTTTGAGAAATATATTCTGGTTTATCCTTCAATGGGTCAATTTCATTTTGCCCATCTTTTTTATATGCAAAGATCAATATTCCGTCAGGGTTATCATTATATACTTTACCAGAGATTATTCTTTTATCAATCTGGTTCCCGGTTGAAAACGTCAGTGTGTAAGATTCCTTCATGCGATTTCTGTTATTTCTATCAACGAGGTCAGTTCCAATTGTGATTACATAGGTAACATTCTTTTTTAATGGTTCAGGAAAATTGATATCAACACCTTTGCCGGTCCAGCTATACTCAATTTTCCCTTCAATTGAAGGTGAAATAAAAAATGCATCCCGCAGGGAGCTTTTTACTACATATTCTGAGAAATCTAACTCTATATGATCATCTGAAAAATTAGTTGTTCCGTTGGCTGGATAGACATCGGTAATCTGAGGCGGAGTTTTATCAATATCACCTCCACCAGGTGGTAGCTGATTAGCACAATTGCTTATTAAAATTGCCAGGCAAACAGCCAGGATATATTTTATTTCTTTTGCGATTTTAAATACCTTCTGTATTTTGCAACGGCACGTAGATGTTCACGGTAATTTCTTGAAAAATAATGACCGCCTTTTCCATCTGCAACAAAATATAAGTAATTATTTGAATCCGGATATAGTGTTGCCAGAATTGGTCCTTTACCCGGATTATTAATCGGTCCCGGCGGTAACCCTCTATGAATGTATGTATTGTAAGGAGATTTCATTTTCAGATCTTTATAACTTAATTTCTTCCATCCATCCGGTTGAATATACTGAACTGTCGGATCTGCCTGCAGAGGCATTCCGATTTTTAACCTGTTAAAGTATACCTCCGCAATAATTGGCATTTCAGCAACTTTGTTAGTTTCACCTTTTACGATTGAAGCAAGAGTAACAACCTGGTGAATAGAATATCCATTTTTTTTTGCTTGCTGTTTGAGTGAATCATTCCAGAACTCATTAAATTTCTTATATAGGCTGTCAATTATTTCACTGGCTGAACTATTTTCATAAAAATAATATTTCCCGGGCATAAGGTAGCCCTGCAAGTTTTCAGCATTAATACCCAGAGAATCTGCGAATAATTTATCCCTTGCAATATTTACAAATGCTGCGGAATCAGTTGCTATTTTTTGTTGAAGTGTATATGCCATCCACTTAATTGTAAGTCCATCCCTGATAAAAACTTCCTGGGTAAAATCACCATCTCCATTGACAAATAAATCAATCAATCCAAGATAGCTTAATCCATTTGGGATTTTATAACGTGCAGCTCTTAATTTTTTTTCAGCACCCATCAAAAAGGTGGCAATTCTCATATTTGTTTTACTCGGGATTATCCCTTCCTGATAAAGGTCAGTAACAATTTCTGATAAAGGCTCACCTATTCTGATTTCAAATTTTACAGGACCTTTCTGTGTATAATAATTTGCTGTAAAAAATGTAAACCAAAACAATGCAAGCATTACAATGAATAATCCGCCAACAGCCATGTACTGCTTCGGAGTTAGCAAATTTTTAAATGAAATTTTGCTTTTGTTATTTAATATCTTTTTAAGATCCAAATCAGTGTTTTCGGGTTTCTGTGAAGCACGTGATTCATCTATTATTCTTTCATAAATTCTGTTTATTGTTTCACTTGTTAAAGGTATCTTAGCTTTTTCAGACATTCTCCTAAGGATTTCTCTCTCACGCTCAGAATCATATAAAGGAAGTCTAAGAGCTTTTTTTATTTTGCCAATCAGAACGGATCTAAGAGTTCTCTCGTTTAACATCTTAACTATTTTATTATCAAGACCGTTTATTTCATCACGTAGTTTTTCTAAGATTTTTTGTTTTTCAGACTCAGGCAGTGAGTCAAAATAGTTTTCTTTTTTATTAAAAATATTATTCATACTATGAAATTGAATCAGAGGCAAAAAAGTTTTTGCAATCTACTTTATTTTTATGATTTAATCAGATTAATATTCAGGAATATTGATTTTCAGGTAAAGCCGGAAATGGGGCGTAATTCAGGTCATATTTTTTGCCGGCCTCAAATAATGTTTTTCCACGAAATGCAATCATGGCGGCATTATCACCACAGAACTCTAATCTTGGGATCACAATTTTTTTATCATATTTTTGTGCGAGCTCAGTTATCGAGTTACGGATTTCCCTGTTAGCCGCCACACCACCTACCAACGAAACCGATTTGACATCAAATTTTTCAATTGCTTTTTTAGTGTTCTTAATCAAGGCTTTAACTACTGCTTTCTGAAACGATGCGGCAATATCATTAAGATCATTTTCATTTATAATTTTATCCGGATGATTTTTTTGGATATATCTTAAAACAGCAGTTTTCAATCCGCTAAAAGAAAAATTGTACCGGTCCTTAAGATCTGCAATTGGAAATTTTATTTTTTCTGAATCACCTTGTTCAGCCGCACTTTGTATTTTCGGTCCGCCCGGATAACCAAGCCCGAGCATTTTAGCAACTTTATCAAAGGCTTCCCCAGCAGCATCATCAACAGTAGATCCTAGTTTTTTAATTTCAGTAAAACTTTTAACCAGCAAAAGTAAAGTATGTCCTCCTGAAACGACTATAGCTAGGAATGGGAATTCAGGTTTTTCATCCATCAAAAATCCTGAAAAAATATGGCCTTCAATATGGTTTACAGCTATGAATGGTTTACCGAGTGAATAAGCCAGTCCTTTTCCAAAAGTTAAACCTACAAGTAATGCACCTATCAGACCCGGTCCTGCTGTAGCACACACCATGTCAATTTCATTTAGCTTAAGGTTTGATTTTTTTAAAGCATCTTTTACTAAAGGAGTAACAATTTGTAGATGTGCCCGGCTTGAAAGTTCGGGAACTACTCCACCGTATTTTTTATGGAAATCCTGAGATGAAATCAGATTTGCCTTCAGGATATCATCAGAAATTACTGCAACTGAAGTCTCATCACACGAACTTTCGATTCCAAGTACATTCATTATTTAAGTGAAAATAAATTCTTAAAAACGTGACCCGCAATTGTGGGATTTTCTTTTAATCTCCTTACTGAATATTTATACCAGTGTTCCCCAAAAGGGACATAAATTCTGATCTTATATCCATCCCCATTAATTTTATCTCTCAGATCTTCTCTTACACCCAGCAGCATCTGAAATTCAAATTTGTCTTTTGGAATATTTAATTCTTTAATTAGCCTGTAGGCTTCATCAATAAGATATTCATCGTGAGTTGCTATTCCAACATAATTCTCTGATTTGAACATTGCTTCCAGAAGTTTGACATAATTTTCACGAATAACTTGTCTGTCTTTGTAGGCAATATTCTGAGGTTCAATATATATACCTTTACAAAGCCGATAATTTGTACCAAGTTTATTCAAAAGTACAACATCATCAAAAGTCCTTTTCAGGTAAGCCTGAACCACAATTCCAACATTTCCATAATCGGCAAGTAATTTTTTGTATAACTTTATTGTTGCGTCAGTATATGGAGAATCTTCCATATCAAGGCGTACGAAATTATTTAGAGATTTAGCCTGTACAAGAATTTCTTTAGTTTGCTCATAGGCAAAATCTTCATCCAGATTTAGACCAAGCTGGGTAGGCTTCAAAGATAAATTCGCCATCAACTTATTTTTTTCAATGGAATTTAGAACCTGTATGCATTCAACTTTTGATTCAACTGCCTCATCCTTATTTGTTATTGCTTCGCCAAGGACGTCAATCGTAGCGTGGATACCTTTTTCATTTAACTTTTTAACAAGTTGAACCGCTTCTTCTAAACTTTTCCCTGCAATGTATTTTTTGGAAAAGGCCCAAACCATTGATCGGGGCATCATTTGAACGATTGTAACGATAATCTGATTCAGTAGTTTCAAGATTTCTCCAATTTTTTAGTCTACCAAATTTAGCTTTGCTCAGACTTTAAAGCAATCTGCGAGTTTCAGCTTTTAAGTTATTTAATAATTAAGGCTACGACCAATTATACGGGGAATACTTGCAGATAAATTTTTTGGATGGTGATTACTTCATAAGATAAATCCAGGATTATATTGCTCAGCCGGATTTAAGCATAAGAAGCAGAATATCCGCTTTCTTTTGCAATTCATCAATTGAACTATTGTTTTCAAAAACAAAATCAGCTGCTTTCTTTTTTTCAGAATCAGGTACCTGGTTTTCATTTCTTTTCAGGAATTCTTCTTCGGACATATTATCATTTTTTGCTTTTCTCTGCATCCGTATTTTTTTTTCAGCAGTTATAAGCACAACATAATCAAAAAGATCTTCCATTTCAGCTTCATATATTAATGCTGCTTCTACGAATATTATTTTTTCTTTGACAGAGTGATTTTCTATAAGTTTAGTTATTTCTTCTATTACAACAGGATGAAGAATAGAATTGATTTTGTAAACATTCTCCGGTTCGGAGAAAACTATTTCGGCAAGATACTTTTTATCGGGTTTATTATTTTTATAAGATTCAGTACCAAAAGTTTCTATTATCTGATCTTTTATGTTTTTATCGTTAGCTAGTAATTCTTTTGAAAGATTATCCGCATTAATTACAATAAACTTTTTACTTTTTAAATATTTACAGAATTCTGATTTACCTGAGCCAATTCCGCCTGTTATTCCAATTTTTATTGTGCGAGTTTTCATAAAATTAAATTAAAAAAAGCGGGACAAAAATCCCGCTTAAATTATTTAGCATAGCTTATTTTTCTAACTTCACGGATAACAGTTACCTTAATCTGGCCAGGATATTCCATTTCTTCTTCAATTTTTGCTGCAATATCATGGGAAAGTTTATCTGCGACAACATCGTCTATTTTATCGTGTTCAACAACAACTCTTACTTCCCTTCCAGCCTGAATTGCGTAAGTCTTGGCAACACCTTCAAAAGATTTAGCCAGTGCTTCAAGAGTTTCCAAACGTTTTACATAACCTTCAAGAGGTTCTCTTCTTGCTCCAGGGCGTGCACCACTGATAGCATCCGCCGCCTGAACCAGAGGAGCAATCGGGTGTTCCATCTCAATGTCTTCGTGATGTGATCCAACTGCATTTACAACAATAGGATGTTCTTTAAATTTCTTCGTGAGATCATATCCCAGGAGGGCGTGAGGACCTTCAATACTTTTATCAACGGTCTTACCAACATCGTGCAGAAGTCCGGCACGTTTAGCAAGTGTAACATCAAGTCCAACTTCAGCCGCCATTATTCCTGTTAAATAAGCAACTTCAACACTATGTTGCAGAAGGTTCTGGCCATAACTTGATCGGTATCTCATTTTACCAATATGCTTTATCAATTCTGTATGCATATTATGCAAACCAAGCTGAAGGATTGTATTTTCACCTTCTCTAAGTATTTCTTCTTCAAGTTCCTGTTTAACTTTCTCAACAACTTCTTCAATGCGGGCAGGATGAATTCTGCCATCTGAGATAAGTCTTTCAAGTGATACTCGTGCTACTTCTCTTCTAAACTGATCAAATGATGAAAGAATTACTGCTTCCGGCGTATCGTCTACAATAACATCAACACCTGTTGCAGCTTCGAAAGAACGGATGTTTCTCCCTTCCTTACCTATAATCCGGCCTTTCATATCATCATTTTGTATTTGAACAACAGAAACAGTTGTTTCAATAGAGTGGTCAGCAGCAGTTCTTTGAATTGCCTGAACAATGACTTTTTGTGCTTCTCTTTTTGCTTCTGTTTTAGCCTGATCGTGAATTTCTTTAACAGTAACAGCCACATCAGTTTTTGCTTGATTAACCATATTTTCCATTAACATTCTTTTGGCTTCCTCAGAAGTAAGGCCAGATAGTTTTTCCAGTCTTTCATTCTGTTCGGCTTCCAGTCTATTAATTTCTTTTGTCTTCGTTTCAAGATTTTTTTGTGCTTCGGATATTTGCCTGTCTGATTCTTTGATCTCTTTTTCTTTTTTAATTACAAGCTCAAATTTCTTTTCAATATTCTCTTCACGAATTCCTAATTGTTTTTCAAGATTACTAATTTTTTGTCTTTTCTGATTTACTTCACTATCAAAATCAACTTTTTTCTTGTACCATTCATCTTTTACTTCAAGTAATTTTTCACGTTTCGTATTGTTTGCCTCTTTTTGAGCATCAGCAATAATTTGATTGGCTTTTTCTTCTGCAGAGAGAAGACTTTTCTTACCAATCTTTGAATTAAAAAGCCAGCCCAAATAAAAGAATAGGACAACGAGAACCACAGCCATCGGTATTAGAATTATAATGTCTAAGTATACCGCCATTTTTCCTCCAAGTGTAGGTATGTATAAAATTTTAAACCGCCACTGCCAATCCGGTGATTCTAGAAAAACATCAATTCAGCCACAATGTGGGAATCAGCCCGAACGCTTTTTGCTTCCACTGTCAAAGGTCTAAAAAGACCCTGAACCCGACAAGTCAGGTTGAGGCCTGCAATACACGCCGTAAGTCCAACTCCCGGTTGCTTATAAGTTAGTTTTTCATAATTATACGGACTGACAGAGCGGAAATATTTTAAGATGGGTCTGACACGCTTGGCTCATTTAAAAGAAGCTTTATTCTCTTAACTTTATCGGTTGCCTGTATTAAAAATTCCCTGTTTTTATTTTTTTCTATAAATAAATCATAAGCAATATTCAGGCATGCAATAATAGCTATAGTCTGTGCTGGCTGATCAGGTAGCTCGTCCTTAGTTTCTTCCATCACCTTATTAACATATATAGCTAATTCTTTAGCGATATCTTCGTTTTCAACTAATAAAGAATATTCTTTATCAAATATTTTTATTTTAAGCTTCTTTTTGTCAGTCATTTATGTCGTACCCGTCTAAATACATTTAATAATATTAAGAACTAATATGATAATCTATCCGCGAAATTAAATTTTGTAACTTAATCTTAAGAGTTTCAGTCTCCTTTGTGTTTAATAAATTAGATAACTTCCCCTCAGACTCTGTCTTCACATTTTCTAACTCGTCTTCCAGATTTACAATTTTTTGTGTCAAAATTGTAATCTCTTTTTTTGCTTTATTAGCAAATCCTTCAAGCTCCTGATTTGTGCTCAAAAGGTCCCTGCAATTATTTGCAAGAACATTTGCCTGAGTTTCAATTGCATTTAGATCATTAAGAAGAGCTTCATATTTAGCTGAATCTGGCAATTAATTACCTCTTAATTTTGCTTTAAATTTATTTGTAACTGCCATAATCAATTTATTAAATTCTTTTTCTACTTCATCTTCGGTCAGAGTTCTTTCATATGAATAAAATTCTAATGTGAAAGCCAGGCTTTTTTTGTCCTCGCCCAGACTCTCATCTTCAAACAAATCAAAAAGATTAATAGATTTCAGTATAGCTGAACCTTCAGATAAGATAAATTTTTCAACTTCACCAAATTGAACAGAATTGTCAAACGTAAATGCAAAGTCTCTTATTACCTTAGGGAATCTTAATGGTTCAGAATAAGTTCTGTCTTTGATATTTATCTTTCTTAATTCGCTAAGATCAAATTCAAAACAATAAACTTCCTGATCAATATCAAACTGTTTAAGAACATCATTTTTTACTCTGCCACCCTGCCCGATTATCGTTTTACCATATTTTTTGGTGATTTGTAAATCGAACTCAGTATCTTCACTATGATAATAGGAATCATTTAAAACATTGTCAAGCAAAATCTTACGTTCAAAACTCTTAAGTAATCCTTTCAGTGTATAAATATCTGAAGTCCTTTTATCCTGATTCCATTCGTTTTTCAAAATATTGCCGGTCAGAAGTATCATAACTTTCTGATTTTCTGTAAAATCTTTGAATTCCTTAATCTCCACAACGTCCTTTTTGTTAAAAGCGTCGCCAATTTCAAATAACAGGAGGTCCCTTTCTCCATACTTGATATTTTGTGAAACAACGTTTAGAGCGCCTGTTAATAAGGATGTTCTAAGACATTGCATATCTAGACTAAGAGGGTTTTTCAAAGAAATTGGATTACCTGAAATTGAGGCCAGTTTTTCACTTTGCAGCGGATTATTAATCATTTCATAAAATCCAAGAGCATTTGCTGCCTCCCGAATTTTATCTGCAAATGATGATGCGTCCGTTTTTTCACCCAGAGTTATTGAAATTTTGGAAACGGTCGGAATCTCATCATATCCATAAATTCTTGCTATTTCTTCTATAATATCTATCTCTCTCTCAATATCCGGTCTATAAGTTGGAACAGTGACATTAATTCCTTCCTTAATTTCAGAAACAATTTTTATCCCGAGTTTCCTGAGAATTGAAATGATTGATCTTTTAGGAACAACATAGCCAAGAATTTTCTCAATTCTCGAATAGCGTAATTTAATTTTATTCTCTTTTATCTTCTTAGGGTAAACATCTAACACGCCTTCTACAATTTCACCTCCTGCTAATTCCGCAATTAAGTTAGCGGTTCTCTCTGCGGCATAAATAGTATTTGAAGGATCCGTTCCCCGCTCAAAACGATACGAGGCATCTGTGCTGAGTCCCAATGCTTTGGCAGTTTTCCTTATACTGGAAGGATTAAAGTATGCGCTTTCTATCAATACATTTTTTGTATTATCTGATATTTCCGAATTTTCTCCACCCATAACTCCGGCTATGGCTACAGGTTTTTCGGCATCGCAGATCATCAAACTACCAACAGGTAATTTCCTTTCTTTTGAATCAAGAGTAGTAAATTTAGATTCTTCCTTTGTACTCTTTACTATTATTTTCTTACCGGCCAATTGGTCAAGATCAAATGCATGTAAAGGCTGACCACATTCGTGCATTACAAAATTTGTAATATCAACTACATTATTCCTTGGACGCAAACCAATTTTAGTCAATTTATTTTTTAGCCAGCCTGGTGATTCTTTTATGGTTATATTTTTTATCACCTTAGCAGAATACCTTGGGCAATTTACTGTGTCTTCAATTACGATAGACGCAGATTTTTTTAAATCATTTGTTGGCTTACCGGTTTTAATCTTAGGAGTTTTGACTTTTCGTCCAAAAATTGCGGCAATATCGCGTGCTACTCCGATGTGTGATAATGCATCGGAACGATTTGGTGTAATTCCAATTTCTAATATTATATCATTTAGTTCCAGGGCCGTGATTAAAGATGTACCAGCTTTCAATCTGGAATCAAGTACCATAATTCCTTCGTGATTATCACTAAACTCCAACTCATCTTCCGCACAAATCATCCCACGTGATTCAATCCCACGAATTTTTGCTTTTCCAATTTTAAAATTGCCTTTTGGAATAATTGTACCGACTGGAGCAAAAACTACTTTTTGTCCGGCTTCAACATTTGGTGCACCGCAAACAACCTTTAAATCATCTTTGCCATCAAAAATAGTACATAGAGATAGCCTGTCTGCATTAGGATGTTTCTTCTTCTCTTTTACAAAGCCGACAATAAAGTCTGTATACATTGACGATTGGTCAACATAATCCTCAACTTCCAGGCCTGCAAGGGTTAATTTGGAAACAATTTCCGAAGAGGAAATTCCATTTAAGTCTATATAATCTTTTAACCATTTAAGAGAAATTTTCAATTATCTTACTCCGCATCAAAACTGTTTGAGAAATCTGAGATCGTTTTCAAAAAATACACGAATGTCTTCAATTCCATATTTTAGCATAGCAGTTCTTTCAATACCCATTCCAAATGCGTAGCCTGTATATTTTTCAGGATCATAGCCAACGTGTTTAAAAACATTAGGATCAACCATTCCACATCCTAAAATTTCAAGCCATCCGGTATGTTTGCAAACCTTACACCCTTTTCCATGGCATAAATAACAAGTAATATCCATTTCAGCACTTGGCTCGGTAAATGGGAAATAGCTGGCTCTGAACCTGTATTTCAAATCTTCGCCATAGAATTGTTTGGCGAAAGAAACGAGAGTTCCTTTTAATTCTGCAAACGTAACATCCGTATCAACATATAATCCTTCAACCTGATGAAACATACAATAGCTTCTGGCACTAACAGCTTCATTTCTATAAACCCTTCCAGGCATAATTGCGCGCACAGGCGGTTTCTGTGATTCCATCAACCTTACCTGAACCGGAGATGTGTGAGTTCTAAGCAGGAAATCATCGTTAACAAAAAAAGTGTCCTGCATATCTCTTGCCGGATGATCAGGAGCAAAATTCAGAGCCTCAAAGTTGTAATAATCAGATTCCAGTTCGGGTCCCTCTGATATTGAAAAGCCAAGGCCTTTGAAGATTGATTTTATTTCGTCCAGGGTCTGGGTGAGTATATGTCTGCTCCCAATTTGTCTTTGATTTCCAGGCAGTGAAATGTCTAATCTGGATTCATTACCTGAAGATCTAGATTCAAAGTGGCTTCTAATGAATTAAATTGATTTTGTACTTTGTTTCTAAATAAGTTAAGTGATTTTCCTAAGCACCCGGCACAAGTCCCGGGGCTAAACGAACTAAACGAGACGCCGCACGTCTCACGAAATGCTAACCCGGCATAGGGGGCAATTCGCTTGACCGCTCTGAGAGCTGCCGCATAGACTCGAATTATTGGCCTTGAATTGGTGTTTTCGTGGATGCGGGAAAGGGTGGTGCCGTGATCCGTCGCGGGCTGGTGCTTCTGGCACTGTCGCACTACCTCCTGGCCGTCACGGTCGGGGAGTGGTTCCACGACCACGGGCACTCCGCCTGCCGTGCGCACGGTGGCCCGCAAGCCGCCGGCTGCGAACATCCAGCCGATTGGGGCAAGCACGACGCCTGCCCGATCTGCCGCTTCCTCGCCCAAAAGCCGATCCCGGCGCGGACGATCGAAACGGTCCATTCGGCGCCGCTGGCCGACGAGGTCGTGGCGCCGAGCAATACGTGCTCAACCAAGGAACAGGACATA
>CAVVHP010000023.1:0-7146 GCA_963748105.1 uncultured Bacteroidota bacterium
CACTCGGTAATTCTATAATAGAAGAGGCATCTGATAAATCATTTGACGAAGCCACAGACAGTATTGCGGTAAGTTCACTCAATGATCTTACGCCTGCCGGCAGCCTTGATCCGGAAAGTGGTGAAGTTTACCCGAACTTTAATGATGTGGATGATTATAATGGTTTTATAAAAGTAGATTCAACGCTGCCCTCTGCTGTTTTTAAAGCGACCTGCAAGGTTGATTATGTAAATCCTAATAGTCCGGAAGTAACTTCTACTGCAAGAACATGGACAAAAAGAATTTCTGTTACAATTACCAGCATTTCAATGGCGGATACCGTCAGGCTTTCATCTTTATATAGTTATTGGGTGTTTAGATAAATGGGATTTAGTACACTGTTAGATATTGTCGGTTCGGTAATTATTGGCGGGTTGATTTTATTAATCCTTTTCAGATTAAACAACTCGGCAACGGCGAACCTTTATAACAGCTACTCCGAGGCAACCGTTCAACAGTCTATAGTTTCGGTTGTTCAGGTACTGGAGTCAGACTTTAGAAAAATAGGATATTGCAAAGACTGGAATAAAATTCCTGATCCCACAAAAGCTATTTTGTACGCAGACACCTCCAAATTTGTTTTCTTAACGGACATAGACAATGACGGCAATGTCGATACACTCGACTACTATTTAGGCCCGACAAGCATGCTTTCAAATACACCAAACCCGCGTGACCGCTTTTTATACAGGGTCGTAAATAACGAAACACCCAGAAGCGCTAATGTTGGTTTAACAGAATTCAAAATAACGTATTACAATTCTCTTGGTGATACCATAAAAACTCTTCCTTTAACAAGTAACACCGGACAGATACACACTATACAAATTGACGTTGAAACTCAAAATTCAGAAGCTATGGACTCTACATACGTAACTTCTTTCTGGAGACAGATAAAATTATCTGCAAAAAATTTACAAAATAGATAAAAATTAAAAAGGTAATTATATGGGTGGAAAAGCTATACTACTAGTGGTTTTAGGTTTTAGCCTTATTTTTCTTGTTATGGAATCAAACATAGTAACAACCTCGGGTAGAACCGTAGATAATATGACTGACTACTACACAAGTACTAATGCCCACAACATTGCTGTAGCTGGAGCAAATGTTGGTGCGAACCAGGTATACCTAGATCCTACCTGGACAACCGGTTATAACAATATCTCATTTCAAGATGGCAGCTATTCTGTTTCTGTGGCAATAATAAATGCATTTGAAAACATTCGAAGAATTACTTCTGTAGGAACGTTCAATGGTAGATCCGACACAGTCCAGATTACTTTAAAGCCAAGCAGTTTTTCAAAATTTGCATATTACTCCGCCTTTGAAGGAACAAGCACTATTTACTGGGTTACCGGAGATACAGTTTGGGGCCCGATGCATACACAGGACAAAATTACAATAAGCGGAGCTCCTGTGTTTAACGGTAAGGTTACTACTAAAAAACATATAGTAACCAAGGGTTGGTCAGATCCTCAGTTCAACGGAGGGTTTGAAACCGGTGTTGATCTGCCGATACCGCCCGATGGTACTGCTAATCTGAAAGCGCTGGCAGATGCCGGGGGAGCTGATATTAAGGGTCAGGATACTGTATATATGACTTTCGCCGGCGATAGTATAAAATATAAATATTCTTACGCCAGCAATTACACTTCTGTTTTAGCATCAACCTTTTCACCAAACGGTGCTATTTTTGCCTCCGGAGCAGTACTAAGAATTCAGGGTACCGTCAAGGGGAGTTACTCAATTGGTAGTTCTCAGGAAACAAAAACGATTACCACCACTACTACAAAACATGGGAAAACAAAGACAACGACAACCAACTACACAATAGGTGGAGATATTTACCTGGATGGAGATATAGTATACAACACTGATCCGGCTTCAAATCCAAATTCCACAGATCTGCTAGGCATAGTTGCTCAAAATAATGTTCTTATCGCCGATAATGCGGCAAACCATAATGATATAAAAATCCAGGGATCAATATATGCTGAAACCGGTGGTTTCGGTGCTGAAAACTGGGACTCGAGAGGTGTTTCAGGAACAATTAATTTGGAGGGAGGAATAACACAGAATAATAGACAGCCGGTGGGTATCTTTACTACACATGGTTCAAACCTAGTTATAACCGATGGTTTCCTAAAAAACTATAGATATGATAATCGGTTGATGAAAGCTTCTCCACCGGGATTTCCGAATACGGGCAAATTCGAAATAGTGTCCTGGTATGAATAGATTATTTACAAATTTTAAAGTTAGAAAATAACCGTAAATGTGGATCCCCTGTTTTTTTCACTTTCCACATTTATGGTAGCGTTGTTTATTTCTACATATTTTTTAACAAGGGCTAAACCAAGGCCGTTTCCCTCGAACTCTCTTTTGTGCCCTGTATATTCCTGCGAAAAGGCATTAAATAAATTATTCATATATTCTTTTGACATTCCAATACCAGTATCTTTAACTTCAACAAATATTTTATTTGTCTTAAAAACGGTTACATCAACCTTGCCTTCCCTGGTATATTTAATAGCATTAGAAATAAGATTCTGAAATATCTGCAACAGTGTGTACTTATCTGCCTTTATCTCTGCATTTTTTATGTGGGAGCTAAAGGTTAAATGTATCTTTTTCTCAGAACTTAATGTTTTAAATTCATCTACCATCTTTTTTAGCTCAGCGTTCAAATCTACCGATTCAAAATCGGCCTGATATTTACCGGTCTGTATTGCGGACATATTTAAAATCAGATCAATTGTTCTCAGGAGTCTTTTACCTGCACTTTTAACAGAGTTAACAACCTCCCTGGAATCCTCATCTAAATTAGCCTGCAGATCTTCTTCTAAAATAGACGACGCAGCAAGAATAACATTTAGCGGCGTCCTGATTTCATGTGACATTTGTGCGAGAAAAGCACTTTTCATTTTATCCGACTCTTCGGCCTTTTCTTTAGAAAAAATGAGCTCTTTTTCCATTTGTTTCCTTTCAGTAATATCAATTACCTGTTCAATAAATTGAACTGGGCGCCCCTTTTCATTTCTATGAAGAGTTATTCTTACAATAGCATCTATAATGCTGCCGTTTTTTGTAATAAATCTTTTTTCATAATTTTTGCTGTCTAGATCTTTTGTAAGAAAATCTTTTAATATAAGTGCGTCCATCTCCCTGTCTTCATAATGAGTAAGGTTGGTGGTGTTCATATTTATCAATTCTTCATTGGAATAACCAAGCGTGTTAATATATGCCTGGTTGACTTTTGTAATCTTTTTTTCTGGAGTGCTAATAGCCATACCGATTGGAGCAATATCAAATAATAATCGAAACTGTTCTTCACTTTTTTTTAGTGAGTCCTCTGCAAGTCTTCTCTGGTTGATTTCGAGGTTTAATTCTCCAAGTTTATCTCTAAATGCGGTTTTCAGCTGTTTGTTAAGATGAGTAATCTGGGCATCTGCTTCCTGATTATATTCAGCAAGATGATTTATGGAGTTGCTGATAATGGCAAACTCACCCTTGTTCTTTAAATTTATTCTTTCAGTGTGATCGCCTCCCGCTATCTTTTCCGCAGTAGCAACTATTTTCTTTATCGGACTTGTAAATACATAGCCAAATATTATTATAAAAAACAACCCGGAAAACAGTATTCCACAACTAATTTCGGCGCTTTCAATTTTTGTTCTCCTGAGCGCCTCTACAAATTCTCTATTTAGGATGCCAAAGGATATACTGCCAAGATAAGCATCTTTGTTTACAACTTTCGAAACTACAGGTATTATATCTTTTGGATTATAAATAAAATCATTTTTCCCCATCTTCTGGATAGCCTCACTTGTGCTAATATTTTTTATTGCTTTACCCGTAGTATCGTTCAATGTAAAATAAAGGAGCTTGTTTTTTCTAATTTCAATCGAAAGGAAGGAATTAAAGCGTTCCACGTCCTTGTTCAATAGAAATAACTCTGAACTAACCTTAAGCTGGGTAGTAATCAAGCCAACCTGCCTTTTTATTAAGGCGTTGCTTTTCCCGATATAGCTTTCTGTAAGATAATAATAGAGTGATGCAGATATTACAATAAGGAAAATTGTGAGAGAACCGATAATTTTAGTGCGAAGAGAAAATGTTTTTGCTTTTGATTTACGAGACATATAATTCGCAAATTTAAAAATTGATATTAAATTTAATCAATCTCTTTATTAGATCAACTATTTAAATTAATTACCTGATTTTTAAATGAAGTTCTTTGAGCTGATCTTCTCCTACGAATGAAGGAGAATCATCCATCAAAGACATTGCGCTAGCAGTTTTAGGAAAAGCAATTACCTCGCGGATTGAATTTTCGCCGGCAAAGATCATAGCCATCCTGTCAAACCCGAATGCGATTCCTCCATGGGGTGGCGCACCATATTTAAAAGCGTTCATCAGGAATCCGAATTTTTGCTCTGCTTCTTCATCTGAAATTCCCAGTGCTTTAAACATTTTTGACTGTAAATCTGCATTATGTATTCTTATACTGCCGCCTGCTATTTCGCTGCCGTTTAAAACAAGATCGTAGGCGCGTGCTTTTACTTTTCCACGATCGGTTTCCATCATCGGCACATCTTCCTGCCTTGGAGACGTGAATGGATGGTGCATTGCATAAAATCTTTTTGTGTCTTCGTCCCATTCAAAAAGAGGAAAATCTGTAACCCACAATAATTTTGGCTCTGAATTTTCTTTTATAAGATCTAAACGCTTTGCCATTTCGAGACGGAGATTACCCATAATTGAAAGGGCTTTGATTTTAGGGCCAGTAATAATAAAAATTAAATCGCCCGGTTTGGCTTTTAAAGTTTCAACAAGATTTTTCTTTTCTTCATCCGAGAAAAATTTTGCAACAGGCGCTTCAAGATCCCCATCTTTTACTCTCATCCAGATAAGTCCGCCCGCCCCCCATTTTTTAACCTGGTCAGTTAACACATCCAGCTGGTTTCTTGTATAATCCCCACATCCTTCAGCAAGCAGGCCGGTTACTATACCATTATTTTCAATCTGGTCTTTAAAAACCTTGAATCCAGAATTTTTAAAAATTTCATTCAGCGTAACCATTTCAAGTTCGAACCTTGTATCGGGTTTATCGCTGCCATACTTTTCCATCGCTTCATCAAATGTATAGCGATGCAGTAGGTAATTTTAAATCTTTATTCCAGATTTCCTTAAACAAAAGTTTCATCAATCCTTCAACAACTTCAAAAACATTTTCCTGCTCAACAAATGACATTTCAACATCTATTTGTGTAAACTCCGGCTGCCTGTCTGCTCTTAAATCTTCATCGCGGAAACATTTTACAACCTGAAAATACCTGTCAAACCCGGATACCATTAATAATTGTTTGTACTGCTGCGGTGATTGCGGAAGCGCATAAAACTTCCCTTTATGAACTCTGCTTGGAACAAGATAATCGCGTGCGCCTTCTGGTGTGCTTTTCATCAGCACGGGGGTTTCTATTTCAACAAAATTATTTTCATCAAAATACTTTCTTGTTACCTGATACATTTTGTGCCTTACCAAAAGATTTTTTTGAACTTTTGAACGGCGCAGATCAAGGTACCTGTATTTTAATCTGAGGTCTTCAGTTACTTCTATTTCATCTCTAATTTGAAAAGGAGTTGTTTTGGCTTCATTAAGAATTGTGAGTTTATTTACCATTACATCCACGTCACCCGTTGGCAGTTCCGGATTTTGAGTATCAGCCGGCCTCTTTCTTACAGTCCCTTCAATGGAAATCACAAATTCATTTCTCAACACACCTGCCTGTTCGTGAGCATTTTTATCAAACGTTGGTTCAAAAACAACCTGAGTTATTCCGTATCTATCCCGAAGATCTATAAAAATTACTCCGCCAAGATCGCGTCTTCTGTCAACCCAACCATTTAATACTACGGTTTCACCTATATTTTTTTTCCTTAATTCCCCACAAGTATGTGTTCTTTGCTTAAAACTCATCTTAACAACTAACTCCTTGAAAACAAGTTTTTGATTATCAAAATAATTAAAATATTATTAAAAGAGGGGGAAATCTTGGAAACGAATGGGAATAGCCTAAATATTATGGCCCTTATATGTTATTAAACTTTACAGAACTGGGGCTATTAACTATTCCAACCTTATAATCTTTTATTTTATTTTTTCTGCTTATTATAGCGTCTGAATGAGTTGCAGTTATCATAACCAGAAATGTCCTCAAAATGATTTTTACATCAAGTAATAAGGATTTGTTTCTTTCATAATATTCATCTAACTCAACAAGGTTTTTTATTCCCTTTTCTCTATCTCCATAAATTTGCCAATAACCCGTAATGCCAGGTAAAGAATTTAATACTCTTCGCCTTTTATAAAGTTCAGGGCTTTCTTCTTCCATTATTTTTAATTCTTCCAAAACAAGAGGGCGAGGTCCCACAAGAGACATTTCCCCTTTTTAAGACATTTATTACCTGCAGAATTTCATCTGCCCCGCTTTTACGCAGCCACCGACAAAAAAGGGGCACATTCTTTCCGTATTCTTCATGCTTTAAAATATTAGAGATCTTTCTCTTGTTTAGTTTTTCATGTTGTGACCAAACAATAGTTCTAATTTTAAATAAATTTAATTTTTTTTCTCTCAAACTAACCGAACGTTTCTGTAAAATTATTGGAGGTTGTCTTGTAATGATAAAATCAAAGACAATTATTGCAGCTATAATTGCAAACCCAGCAATAACGATAATTAAAGAGATTAAAACATCAAAAATTCTTTTCATCTAGTTTTTATTCAAGTGATTATTTGCCTTTTTAAATATACAATTCTGCTCTAACTTCATCAACACCCCATTATTTATCATAATAGACAGAACCTGTGTAATAATCTGAGTATATGGGGGATACTGATAAAACCATCTTCAAATTTCAACAAACTCCTCCTTGCAGCCACAAAACCAATGTCAGCTCTTCTACTGTCAGTAGATTGGTGATTAATGAAGATGGTGCTATCCTGTTTTGCTTATATTTATTTCTTTAATAATTTATATGTTCAATTAAAAAGAATTTATTATGAACCCTGTAGAAGCAATTCGTAAAAAAAGAAACGGGAAAGT
>CAVVHP010000024.1:0-102329 GCA_963748105.1 uncultured Bacteroidota bacterium
TACCCGGATTTTCTCTGTATACTATTCCCGCTCCAAAAACAACATATGGTGAAATATTAAACCCGTCAAATAGATAGTATGCGCCCCCTATATTCAGGTATGAAAAGTCGTTCTTAAATGAATTAATTGCAGATAATTCGCCTCTCCCTGCACTAAGCTCTATGAAAAAATTGTGAGAGGTTTCCATTCTTAATTTAAGACCTAATGCCGGTCTCCACTCAGCATTGGAGTAATCACCGGAATATATCTGGCCGCCAACGTTAAGATTCAGTGAATATTTCCCTCTTGTGTCCGAAACAGCTCGTCCCAGGTAATCCTGGCTTTTATTATCCAGTTCTTCTCTGGTATAATTAGTAAACGCAGGTTTTGAAAAATCATTCGGATTTTTTAACTGCCATAACCCACCTTTAACTCCCTCAATTACCATGCTTTCAACTGCTTTCTGAATAGCTTCAGTAACTGCAATACCTACAGGTTCATTATAAGTGAATCCCGTTTCAGCCTGCAATAATTCATTCAGAGAAACAAATTTGTACACCCCGAGATCTATTTGCTGGGATAAAACTGTCTTAGTAGAGTAAACTGTTTTCAGCACTCTTCCGTTTTGTGTGGAAACTGCTCTCAAATATACTGTTACTCTGTCCTGGTGATATTGCCCCGAAGCACTAAGCCCTAAATATTTAACTCCTTCGCCACCCGTTAACACATTTGAATCGTATGAAATAATGCCGCCTTCAAAAATCATCCCCGCATAGAACAATGGAGGAAGATCAGCTAAGTTTCTTTCCGTCCGCGCCCAGATAATTTTCCCTGCTGGAACGAATAATCTTTCTTTCATTTAAGCAGGTCTGATAATCCCTCTCTTTCAATAGGAATAAACCAGCCGGAGTCCTCAAGCGATTTCATTAAAATGGATGTAGCTCCCTGTGTTACAGCGGTTGAAAAACTTGTTCCGGTTGTTGAAATTTTATATTGACCGGTCTGGTCCCTAAACGAATATACCGCAGCAACTATAGGTTCCTTAGGCGGCGGCAATGTTTCAAGGACTGTGTCCATCATTGTTCTTGAGCCTATAGTAGCGTTAGAAGTACGGAACGGTTCAAACGAAGCGCATCCTGCAAATAATTGTATAAGGATTAAGATAAAAAAACAACCTGCTATTTTCTGGAATTTATGCATGTAATTTTCTCGAATTAATAAAATGGAACAATAACACTTGTTTGCCCGCCTGTTGAATTATCCAGTATACTAATATGTATTCCATCACTTCCCGGATTTATATCAATTATATAATTTCCGAATTGATAATGTCCTTTATTCAAAGCATTTTCACCAAATACCTGGGATATTATTTTTTGTGAAAGCTGGCTTAAAATTGCACTGTTAAGATTCGATTGAAAATTTTGAAGGGGGTCATTACTATAAGGATTATATGAAGAAGATGAACCTGCCGTAAAATGTTTTTCTGCCGTGGCTTCAGCCATTAACCAGGCACCATTAAATGAGCTGCCGCCAAAGTTAGGATTAATGGGCGTATAAACAAGTTGTTGAGCAAAGAAGTATTGCTGCACGTAATTAAAAGAAATAAAGTAAAAAACAAAAACTAATTGTAGTATATTTCATTATAGTTCCTCGAATATTTTTAATTACTAATAAATTCCTGTCCCTTTTAAATCCTCTCCCTGTAATTCCTTCTGGATTTGCTGGTAATTTGCCAGGTACGATAATGCCATTTGGGTCCCCTTTTCAGCGTCCGTTTTTATTGTCTCGTACCTTGGCTGGATAAATTTTTGAAAAATATAGTTCCCATTAACTTTTATCAGTATTACCGTCCCAAACCTTGGGAGAGGTTTTTCTTCTATCACAATTGTATAATCATTCATAAATGCAGGGGGATTAAAGTTTTTATTAAATAGATCAACAAAATCTCTCCCCCATTTGCTTTGAGTACGATCTATTACCAGTCCGCCAATCCCCAGGCTTTCACTACCTGGAGTATGCTGCATTCCAGAAATGTTATGTGTTGCTTTATTTATTTTGTCTTTGTGATTAGCTAAATTTTGAAGTGTATCAATCCGGGGTTGAATACTTATAAATGTTAATTTAATTTTTAATTTTTGTCCGGGATAAATTTTATACGAATTGGTAATTCTATTTTTGTTTATGTCATATATTTCAGACCATCCAAAACCATCACCAAGTTTTTTGGTGGAAATCTCCCATAGATTATCACCGGGCTTAACAGTATAAGTAATGGTTGTATCCCTGTAACTATATTTTAGACTGTCTTGTTCTGCTGACACTTTTTCTATTTCCCCTTTGTTCGGATCATCCTTGCCAACACGACTATAAATACTAGTCGAATATCCAGCACTGCTGCAATATAGAATTATGAATAAAGCGCTAACAATTCTTAAATGACTCATATACACTATCATTTTACCGTTTAATAAGCATTAATTATCTCCCTGCCTGTACATTCCGCTATAATAAGGAGTCTCTCTAAATGCTTTACCAGCCGTTGAAATATTTGCAAGTTTTGTCAATTCTTTAGAGATTCTTTCCAGGTCCGGTATTAATATCTGCCTATCCTGAAACTTTAACACGCCGCTTAAGTATTTTTTATTATTCAATAATTTCAGGTCCAGAGAATTCTCTACAAATATTTTATCTGTAGTAACAATCTCTACTACCTTGTCAACCAGAAAAGCAATCCTTTTGCCAAAAACATCAACCAATATAGCGCGACAGCCATTAATTATATCCATTTCAGGGTAACCCAATAGCCTGTGCAACGGTATTACCTTATATTCCAAATCGCCAAGATATATTGTAGCTTCGTTAAAAGTATTAATTTTTATTTTAACGTCTTTTGCTAATATTATATCCGAAACAATTTGGATATCTATGCAAAATTCTTGTTTGCTAATTTCAAAAATTAACAATCCATTGAGTCCTTTTAAGTTTTCCTGGTTAATTGTCATTCTAAATTATTCTGGACAACATAAGTGATTTAGTCACTCTATTTTATAGACAATATATGGTGCAAAAATAATGCCCATTTATTAACTTTATTTTTATCCAATAATCGTAATATATTTTGTTATTGTCCTGTTTTTAATCAGATTTTTAGATATTATTTAAGAAAGGTTTTTAGACACTACTATAATAAGGTTGAACTGATAGCTATATTTAGTTCTATTGGAAGTGGTTAGATAGGAATTACAGTTACCTACTACTGTAAGATTTTTAACCCCTTTATATTTGATTAAATGGTTTTGTGAGATTTAAGATTATAAATAAATAATTTGGGCTATTTTTCCACTTAGTTTTATAGATTCTACCAGCCAAAATATGTGCATAGATTTTGATTGACCACAAATACATTGTTCTTTAAGTTACCAAATAAGGAATATTTTAGCATTTTAATCTATTATATAAAGTGACCGTATTAGTAATTAGATTTCCTATACCTTATGTGGGTGTTATTGAATATAATTTAATTTTAGTGTAAAGAGTTTGTTTTGAAATTCCCAGTAGTTTTGTCGCTTTAGTTTTATTCCAATTTACTTTATCCAGGACATACTTTATGTGCATTTTTTCAACTTCTGAGAGTCTAAGATCTTCAAGATTATCCTTGTAGCTATAATCTGGTATTTTAGTAAGAAGTATGTTTTCTTTTTCCAACACTTCACCCTTGGCTAGTAAAACACCCTGCATCAGGATATTCTTCAACTCTCTAATATTACCAACCCACTCATAATTATGCAGAATATCAATTACCTCATAAGGTATTTTAATTACATTTTTGTGTAATTCATTGTTTATTTTTTTTAAAAAATGTACAACTAATAAAGAAATGTCACTTTTCCTATCGCGTAGCGGAGGAACATTTAATCTGAATACATTCAATCTGTAATAAAGATCTTCTCTGAACTTTCCTTCCTTCACTAACCTTTCAAGGTTTTTATTAGTAGCAGCAATAATCCGGGCATTCATAGAAATGGTGGTTTCCCCTCCAACTCTTTCAAATTCCCGCTCCTGTATAACCCTTAGAAGTTTAACCTGCAGGTTAGGGGAAATATCTCCAATTTCATCCAAAAAAATCGTGCCGTTCTCTGCCAGCTCGAATTTTCCTTTCTTATCTCTGATTGCTCCCGTAAATGCACCCTTAACGTGTCCGAATAATTCACTTTCCAGCAGAGTCTCAGGCAATGCTGCTGAATTAACCGCAATATATGGTTTATCTTTCGTAACACCACTGTAATGAATTGTTCTGCTGATTAATTCTTTGCCGGTTCCACTTTCTCCCTGAATTAGCACATTTATTCTGCTTGATGAAATTTTGCCAATTTTTTTCAGAATGTCTTTTATCTGTGGCGACTTTCCGATAATTGCCTCATCACCGCTTTCTCGACCGAACGCAATTTTTGTAATGTCTTCAAGTCTATCTTCTAGCGAGCTCGTTTCAAGGGCATTATTGATAATAACTTTCAGGTTGGAAATATCAATTGGTTTTTCAACATAATCATAAGCACCCTGTTGAATCGCAGAAATAATGGTATCCATCTCATCAACTGCGGTTATCATGATCACAGGCACGCCGGATTTATTTTCTTTTATCTCTCTTAAAACACCTAATCCGTCAAGCTCCGGCATAACCATATCAGTAAGTACGAGGTCGGGCTTTTTTTCATCGAAAATTTTAAGCCCCTCTTTACCATTATACGCCAAAGATACATCATAGCCGAGCCCGGTAATAAATATCTCCAGGGTTTCTAATGTAGATTCGTCATCATCAATAACGAGTATATTTTTTTTCTCTTCCATTTATTATATAATCGGAAACCTCAATTCGAATGTTGTGTTGCCCGGGCTGGAACTTATTAAATTAATTTTAGCATTGTTTGCTTCAAGCACATTTTTAATAATAGATAATCCAAGTCCCGTTCCCTTTTTCTTGGTAGTGAAAAATGGCTCGTAAACTTTATCAGGATTAGCAATGCCACAGCCTGAATCTTTTATTAGGATTATAAATTCTTTGTTTTTTTTGTCAATATCGGATGACAAAATAATTTTTCCATTTTCTTCGATAGCTTCAATTGAATTCTCAATAAGATGATAAAATACCGTTTCCAATTTATCCTTTGCCGCTAATATTTTGGTATCTTCAATGTGATTTTCAATCACTATTGATTTTTTTTCTAGCAAAGGATTTAAGAGAAACTTGATCTCTTCTATAGTCTTATAAATTGATACTTCTACAATATTTTTTTTATTAGCACTTGAATACTGAAGAACCTCATTCATCAGACGGGATAATCTTTTCACCTCTTTTTGCAGTAGCTGGAATGATTTCTTCCTAATAGGATCATCATCACTGGAATTGCTGAGCATGTCAATATTCATCTTAATTGAATTAAGAGGTGTTTTCATCTCATGGGATATATACGCTGCCATTTTACCAATTGCTGCCAATTTTTCAAATTTAAGATGGAAATCTTCCGAAGATTTACTTGTTGTAACGTCTTTGAAAATAAGGCCGACATACTTAATGTTGTTATCAGCATCAGTTATTGGGAAAAAAACAGATTCAAATATCCTTGTCCCTGGTTCAATTTCATACTCGCTGATATAATTTTTAATCTTACCATCATTAAAAACTTCCCTTATATGGTCCTCACTTCTTTTAATATATTTATCCGGTAAATCATAAACTTCATTTAATCTTTTATTATAAAGTCGCTCCTGTGTCATGTCCATACTCTTCAATGCACTTTGGTTAAATGCTTTCATCCTGAAATTCCTGTCGTATATTATTATTGATTCCGATATTGAATCAAAAATCTTTGAAAAGAAATTTTCATTATTGATTGCATCACCAAGTAATCCTGAAAAGTTGTTTTTAGTCCTGCTGAATATAATATGCCCGGTCAAATTATTAAGATCATCCTTTACATCGGAAATAGTTAATTCTACAAGTTTTTTGTTTTCGGTTTTACTATTTAATTTAATTTCCAAATGAGTGATTTGTTTATCATTTAGAATATTCATCACTCTGGATTTATTATCCCATTCCAAATCCAGCGGAATGACATTAAAGAAATTTTCCCCTACAATATTTTCTTTACATATTTCAAGTATCTGTTTAGCACCACTGCTTATTTCCATTACATTATATTTCGTGTCAGTAACGGTTACAGCGTCATCTAGATTATTGAATAAATTTTCCTGAAGCAGATGGTTCCCGTTTCCCTCAAACAGATAAGGTGTATTAGTTTTGAATGCTATAAAATGTGATATTTCGTTTTCGTAATTTAAGTAAGGGATAATTTTTTGCTCATCAAGATATATACTTCCGTCTTTTCGCTTGTTAAATAACCTCTCTTCCCAGATCTTCCCGCTTTTCAAAGTCTGCCACATTTTTTTATAAAACTCAAAATCATGCACGTGAGATTTTAAAATTCTGGGACTCTTCCCTCTGATCTCATTTATATTATATTGTGTAAGACGTGTAAAGGGTTCATTGACCCACTCAATATATCCCTCAGGATCCGTAATTATAACAGCGTTCGGCAAAGATTCAAATAGAGACTTTAGCACCTCCAACCCATCAACTGAATTTCCAAAGTTATTGGTTTCAAACATTTCCCCAAGGATGAGGTTATTTTTTAGTGGACTAAGTGTAAGCTCATACAAATCAATAAGATTGGTATTAAGTGATAATGTTTCAGTAATATTCTCGTTATTCTTATTTAACTCTCTAATTCTCTGTTTTAAATTGTAATTAAAACTATCCCGGAATACGGCATAAATCGAAGTACCTAGTAATTGTTCATCATTTTTTTTGACTTTATTCTGGAAGGCTTTATTGACCGATTTAATATTTCCTGCGGGATCTATAATAAATTTGATAATTTGAGATTTGTAATAAGTCTCGTAGAGAAGATCAATATCTTTGAAAATTGGATCAATATCCAAAGAATTTTTTAGAATGGAATTTACACTTTCAGTCACCAATAACTCCAATTTCCAACAAAAACTTCAAAACATTTAATACAGATCTGCTGTTTCAACATTTGAAATTATTTGCCCTTTCTTCACAATAGTTCCGTGCGGTAAAAGTACGCCCAACTGATAATCCATCACTTTTAAGAATACTTTAGATTTTTATAATTATCAAAGTCTCTACTTTACACATTGATAAGGAAACTGCATAAAAGTTAAGATGTAATATATAATAGCCAGAAGATGTGTCCTTGCGGAATATTGTAGCCTAAATTCAATTTTTCTAGACAAATTGTTCCCAAAATAGGCAACCAATCACGAACAGTACCAGGAAGTCAGCACAAGGGCACAACAATTTTTAATCCAAAATATTATTGCGACCTGGCAAGTTCCCTTATTTTAAATATAATGTCAAGAAAATTGACCTATATGTGTGCAAAGAATTATCTAACGGTATGGTTCATTGAGTTAACGGCAAAAGATTTTACGGATGCAATCAGTTTATAGGGAATCGTCTAAATATTAGACTCCCCCCAGCCCATAAATAATTACTGAGTTAGTGTTAATATATTGTAGCCTGAAAGTGTGGAGTGATATTTCGGGAATCGCAAAAAAATAATAATATACTTGGATTCACATTTTCAAATCCCAGAATACTAAATTTTATTTATATTAGATTAGCTGAGTTTAAAACAAAAAACCCCGAATATGTTTTATATTCGAGGTTTTTAAGTGGGCCCAGATGGACTTGAACCACCGACCCTCTGATTATGAGTCAGATGCTCTAACCAACTGAGCTATAGGCCCTAAAAATGTCTCCAAAAATAATATTTATATTGGCATTTTGCAATTTTTATAATGTAATTATTGATAATAAAAAGCAATTCTGCATATTTATTTTATTATAGTGGAATCAATCTGAATATTATCTTTAAAATTTCTTTTAATATATAAACTTCCTTTTGGAGTGAATGAAAGCCATTCACCCTCTTTCTTTCCCATAGAATAGTCACCGGATTCTTTCAGCATTCCATTAGAGAAATACCATTTCCAGGTGCTGTCAGGACTATCATACTTAAATTTGCCTATCGATACAATTTTTCCATCCGGAAAATAATATTGCCAAATGCCCTCATTTTTACCATTGTCTATGAGCCCTTTCATTTCAATAATTCTATTTTTATTACGAAGAACAAACTCACCGTTCATTTTACCTTTCAAAACTTTATACTCAATAAATTTATCACCCACTTTACCCTTCACCTTTCCTGTAAAAGGCTGAGCGTCATTATTTTTATAAATAAGTCCTTCTTTTGTAGTCAAATTTCTTCCATCATCATACTTTTTACCACACCCTGAAAAAAACAGGACCACTATAATTGGGAATAAATATTTATAATTTACAATCATAAATCCGTTATCGTGAATTATTTAAAATTGAGAAAATAGAAATGAATAATATTGAAGCACAGACCAACAGGATGTTATTTCATCTCGGCAAAAGCATCAATAAGTTTTGCCTTTGTTTCGAGCAGATCCTGTGAAATTATTTTAACTTCGCCAAGTACGGGCATAAAATTAGAATCTCCGACCCACCTCGGGACTATATGAAAATGTACATGATCATCTATTCCGGCACCCGCAGCTTTACCTATATTTGCTCCCACATTAAATCCATCAGGAGCTGATATCTTCCTCAATGCTTGTTCCGCAAGCAGGAGTTTATCCATAACTTCGATTCTTTCTTCCGAATTAAGTGATGGGAAATCACTAATATGGCGGAAAGGGACAACCATCAGGTGACCGTTATTATACGGATATAAATTGAGTACTGTAAATGTATATTCACCTTTATCAACAACAAGATTTTCAGGATCAGATGGGTCTCATTTGGCCAGATCGCATAAAACACATCCGGCAGGTTTTTTTAATTTTTGGATCTTAAATGAATCAATATATTGTGAACGCCACGGTGACCAAAGTTTTTCCATAATTCCTCTTAAAAAAAGGCAGGTAAAATTAATTACCTGCCTTAAATTCTACTTAATGTCCCTCTTCCCGGGACTTATTATATTCATCAATAATTTTTAGTTCAACTTCTTTAGGTACTTCTTCGTAATGAGAGAATTTTCTCTTATGAACTCCCCTTCCCTGAGTAAGGCTTCTAAGGTTGGAAGAATATTTATATAACTCAGCAAGAGGTATATTTGCTTTAATGATCTGGAAATGTCCGTCTGAATCCATTCCAAGTATTTTACCTCTTTTACTCGAAATATCACCCATTACATCTCCCATATAATCCTCGGGCACAATTACCTCAATTTCATAAATTGGCTCAAGAAGTATGGGTTTGCATTCCATAAATCCTTTCTTAAAGCATTGAGATGCCGCAATTTTAAATGACATTTCATCGGAGTCCACATTATGGAAAGTACCATCAAACAGGGTAACTTTAACATCAACAACTTTGTTACCGGAGATAACACCTTTTTCCATTATTTCGGTTATACCTTTTTCAACTGCAGGAATAAACCTGCCAGGCACAACTCCACCCACTATAGCATTTTCAAATTCAAAACCTTTCCCTCTTAGCAGGGGCTCCATCTTGAAATGAACGTGACCATATTGTCCTCTTCCACCGGACTGTTTTTTATGTTTATATTCTATGTCATTTGCTCTTGCCTTTAATTGTTTCTCTGTATGGAACTCTTGGTTCAACAAGATCAACTTCAACACCGTATCTTTCTTTTAGTCTTTTTATTGCAAGTGAAAGTTGCAGTTCACCCTGACCGGAAATAATAGTCTGTGAAATTTCAGGATCGAATGCTACACTGAAAGAAGGATCTTCTTCGTGAAGAGTATGTAAGTCCGGAAGCAATTTTATCTTCATCACCTTTTGCTTTTGGTTTAATTGCGCCTCGTATAACAGCTTCAGGAAATTCAATCGGATTTATAATTACGGAAAATTCTTGAAGAGAGTGTATTGTTTGTATGAGTATCTTTAAGTTTTACAACTGCGCCAAATCCCCTGCCATAATATTATTCACTTCTTTTCTGTTATGACCATTCAGAATTGAAAGCTGGCTGAGTCTTTCAGTTTTTCCGTTAGCCTCATTTATAATATCCAATCCGGCCTTTACCGAACCTGAATATACTTTGAATAGTGATAACTCACCAACGTGTTGTTCTGAAATTGTTTTAAAGATAAAAAGAACAGGTTCGCCATTTGAATCAGGCTTAACAAGCACTTTATTATCTGAATCTTTCATCGTTCCCTCTTCTCCACCTCGTTCAGCAGGTGATGGGAAATAAGTTGAAGCAAAATCCAGGAAATTATTTAGCCCGACTCCTTTAGTAGCAGAGATTGCAAAAACCGGACTTAGACTTCTTTTCATCATCGCAAGTTTTATTCCCTGGTTGAGGTCTTCTTCGCTTAATGATCCCTGCTCAAAATATTTATTCATCAATTCTTCGGTCGTTTCAGCAACTTTTTCAATTAATTCAGTTCTATAGGAATCAGCTTCAGCTTTGAATTCTTCAGGTATTTCCATCTCAGTAACTTTTTTGCTTCCGGCTTCTCCATATTTATATGCCTTCATTTTCAGTACATCAAGCACTGTATCAAAATTTGCCCCTTCCTTTGCAGGAAAAGTTACAACAATTGCCCCGGAAGATAGTCTATCTTTTGCCTGTGCTTCAGTTTTTGAATGTTGAATGTTCATTATCAATTTTATTTATAATTATAGCTGAAGGTAAACCATATTCATCAATAAATCTTCCGGTTGTTTCAGATCCAACTTCCACACCTTCTGCTGATTTTAAGACCAATACAGCCGTATCACAAACCCTCATAGCTGATTTAACATCGCCCAAAAAATCTGTATATCCGGGTGTATCAAGTAAATTTAGTTTTGTGTTATTCCAGTAGAGATGTAGAAGTGAAGTTGATATTGAGATTTGTTTTTCTATTTCGTTAGGTGTGTAATCAGGAACTGTATTGCCTTCAGCTATTGTCCCTATTCTGTTTATTTCTCCGGCAGTAAATAATAAGATTTCTGATAGAGAGGTCTTACCACTAGCGCCATGACCTATAAAAGCAATGTTGCGGATTGCTTCTGCTCCATATTCTTTCAAATGACTTCCTCCTTAAATTACAAGGTGAGATCTATATTTCGTGTTAGTTATTTTTTTTGAGGGTATTCCAGAATTTGTTAACTCCGTTAGCGAGCGCAGAAAGGTTTTTGATTAGACCGAAAACCGGCCCTTCAACCCCTTCGCGGATTTTCTCTTCATAACTGAGTAACAGCTCCACTCTCTCCTTTACTTCTGAAACAATATTTTTGGACATTTCAACCTGATCTTTTGCTTTTTCCGTAACCTCATTGATGTTTTCGCTTAATGATACGGTCGACTTAATCAGAGGTTGTAAATCTGAAGCAAGTTGATTGAAATCTTTTTCTATAGTTTTTATAGAATTAGTTATCCGGTTAAAATAAATAATCAGGCTAATGCAGAGTGCGGAAGCCACTACAAGCAACACTACCTGAAAAATCACTACAATATTCATAATTAATTATCAGGAATTTTTTGTTTCTTTGTACGCGTCTACCCCTGCTTTAACTGCAGATTTGAGTTTTGCAGTTTCTTTGTCTAGAGACACTTTGCCCCCATCAATTATTTTATTCCCCTTAGCCTTTGCGTCCGCAAGAATTTTTTCTGCATCTTTCAACAATTCATCAGATTTTACTTTTGCATCTGAGATTAATCTATCTGATCTTTTTTTGCCTTCGTTAATTAATTCTTTAGCCCGATCTCTTGCTTCTTCAATATATTTATCAGCGTCATCCAGATATTCATCTGATTTTGTTCTGAGATCGTCTCTTAATTCTCTACCGCTTTTTGGCGCATACAGCATACCAAATATTGCACCAATAGCACCCCCGGCAATAAATCCCAATAATAATCCTCTACCTGTGTTATTATCACTGGCCATAATTGTCTCCTCCTTTTTAGAATATTTGCTCTGTTAGAATATAATATGCAACCCTCTGAAAATCAAGGAATTGCGCACGAAAAGAACCTAAAACAGCACATAAAAGAAGAACATTTACTTATATATTTGCTATTATAGGGTTACAAACTTAGAAGTATTTACTTAAGCTGGTGAGTTAAAATGTATCTAAAATAATAAATTAGCTTATTTAACTTAATAATATTTATTCAAGTCTTTTGATACTATTATTTATATTTTTCAACATTTTGGGGAGCACAACAAGGCTATACTCGTAATTCCCTATTTTCTTAAGTTATTCCATAATTCCTAATAGAGCCTGATATAACTTAGTAAGTGGTAATCCGACAACATTATTGTAGCAGCCATTAATTTTTTCCACAAAGACTGCTCCAAAATCATCCTGAATACCATACGCCCCTGCTTTATCCATTGGACTTCCAGTCTGTATATACTTAATTATTTCATCACTTCTTAGCTTTCTGAATGAAACGCTGGTCTTTTCATAATCCGTAATTAATTTTCCTGTATTAGTATTGAATACAGAAAAACCTGTATATACAGAGTGAGATCTTCCACTTAAAAACTTCAGTATTTTTTCCGCGTCTTTTTTGTTCTTTGGTTTCCCTATCACTTTTCCATCCAGAACTACTATAGTATCAGCAGTTATAATAATTCCATTTTTGATTTTTGCAAGCGCTGCATTCAACTTATCTTTTGATAGTCTTTTTACAATACTGGCAGGGCTTTCACTTTTTCTTATTTGTTCTTCACATTCTACTGTCACTGTTTTGAAATCCAGGTTAAGCGAATTAAGTAATTTTTTTCTTCTTGGTGATTTTGAGGCGAGGTAGATAGGCAATTTAGATTTAATCATTTCTTTATTCTTTCTATTTTTGTTCCGGGGAAATAATGGTTTAAAATACTTCTGTAATTCCAGCCTTCATGAGACAAATCAATGCATCCCCACTGACAGAGCCCAACTCCATGGCCATATCCTTTTCCTTTAATTGTCACTGTACCATCTTCGAATGAAATATCAAACATAGTACTTCGCAGAATTCCTTTGTTATTTGAAGTCCTTATTACACTCCTGATATTATTACCGAAAATTGAGACTTCTTTATCATCGCCATTTGAGGAGAGAGTAATTCTTAATTCATTAACTCTGCCAGACTCAAATCTGCTTGCAACTTCAATACTTTCTAAATTAAAATCTGATCCATTAATTAATCCGGCATTCTTTAACCTGCTAATAAATTGATCTTCAGCGTAAGTTTCCTCCCAGTTAAACCCCGGTGTAATAGAACAATAAGGCTCATCTCCATCCTTAACACCACCAAGGTACGGTAAATCGCCCGTAGTATTAAATACATTTTTAACATCTTCAGTATGTCCACCGCATGATGCAGAATAAAAGGTAATTGCTGGTTTTCCATTAAAAGAAAGTATCTCTCCTCTGGTTTCATCTACAGCTTTGTTAGTAATTTCTTTTTCAGAATTAAGTCCACCATAAACCTGATCCCTTGTATCGAGATAAACATCAAACGATTGTTTATTTTCATCCATTTTATTTATCGAGTATGTTCGGGCACATATTGCAAATGCTTTCAAAGCCTCATAATTTTCGTTTCCTTTTCCAGCCGGCATTTCAAGAGGTATTACTCCCTTTAAATAGTCTTCCAGAGATAATGAATTGACAAATACCAGTTGACCATTATTGGCCCTTATTTTTATACTACCCCTATAAGCTTTACCTTTGAAAATAATCCTGTTACTATTTTCCTTAGATGAAATCCTGATTTCTTTGCCGCTAAAATTTCTTCTGCTTATTGAGACTTCTGCCTCATCACCATCCGAACCAAATCTTAAATTATTTCCGGAATTAACGATTGCTTTTGTTATCCCATCAACCGAAACAATAACGGGTTCTTCAACAGGCCAGGTAAAATAGTTCGTAGGATTATCCAGCAAGACGCGGATAGAATTACCTTCAAATGCGTCTCTTCCAGGTTCATTATAATTATAATTATCATTATCGGAAGTAAATCTTGATGAGCTTGAACATCCTGAAACTACTGAGATTAATATGATAAACAGGATATAAAAGTAATGCTGTTGTTTTTTCATAAAGCCATAATGTTATGAATAAACAAATTTACAACATTATAAAGATAAAATTAAATTATTAAAGGAAAGATATAATTGGAAAGCAGAATTACCTGAACATAGCTTTAATGCTACCCCAGGTCTTTTTAATGCCTGAAATACTCAAAGAGACAGAAGCTTCATTGGAATAAGTAGCAAGGCCACTATTGTCTACAATCTTAATGCGATAAATAAATATATAATTATTCTGCTTGTAGATGGATTGATCTCTAAAAGTATAAACGGAATTGTCACCCTTAGGATCAAGAGTTTTAACTTCTGTAAAAGCGGAATTTGCTCCCCGTCTTTCAATTACGAAATTTTTAATGTTATTTTCCTGGGAGGTTTTCCACTCAATCACAGCGTCATCCCCTTCGCTCCGCACGTGGAAATAGTCAAAATAAGCCCCTGCAAAAGCTGAAGTGACGAACAATATAGCTGCTAATGTCTTAAATGCCGATAACTTCATATCCAAAATTATTCCTGATTTTACTCAATGTCAATAAGAAAATACACAATTTATATACCACTTTTTGTTGACAATTCATATACCCCATTTAGAGTATTTAAATTTAATAAAAATCACACCGGAATATAGGATAATATATGCCGGTAATGCTGCCCAGGCCCAGGTCAATCCAAGGTTTAGATAAACACCAAGAAAATAAGCTAATGGAACAAAAACAAACAAATTAGCAACAACTTCAGATAACATTACAAATAAAGTTTTACCAGCTGCCTGAAGCCCATTTCCAAGAACAACGCCGGTTGCATAGAAAATCTGTGCAAAACCAGCCACCCGCAATGCCGGTTCCGCCATTTCAAGAATTGTATTATCTGTTGTAATAATTGTAAGCATAGCCTTTGGAAGCAGAATAAAAATTATCCCGAGCATTAACGCATAATATGTTGCAATTTTTGCAGTCTCATAACCATAAAGCTTTGCCATTTTTAATTTTCCGCTGCCAAGATTGTTACCTACTAATGTCTGTGCCGCTATTCCAAAACCAAAGCCGGGCAATAAAGAAATAAATAAAGTACTAATAATAGTTTGTGTTGCAGCCTGCTGTTCGGTACCTATAATTCCTGTGATAGCAACAAAACTTAAAAATCCGACAAGAATAAATACATTCTGGAAAGCAACCGGGAATGATATTTTATAAATACGTTTTATAATATCAAAATTGACTCTGAGATTAGAAAAATTTCTGAATTTATTTCTGTAAGATGGCTGTACGAGAATTATAAAATAGAAAAGAGAATCAAATAATGTTGCCAGGGTTGACCCAATTGCTGAACCCGCTATTCCCATTCTTGGCATACCGAGTTTCCCATAAATGAACATGTAATTAAATATAATGTTCAACAGGTTAGTGATAATACCTGCGAACATAAATATTTTAGTTTTATTAATTCCGAAATAGAATCCTCTATAGGAGACGGAAATCAGAAAAAATGGTATACCAATAAATCTGTAAAAGATATAATCCCCCGCATAGCCACCGACTGTAGGATCCGCAGCAAAAAAATGAGCAATATCATAAGCGAAGAAGACTGCAATTGCTGCAACTATAGCACCAATCACAAAGCTCAAATAAATTGAATTATTTAATACTCCCCCGCAACCTTGATAATCCCCTTCTCCGAATTTCCTGGCAACCATTACGTGAGTACCGGTTGAGAGACTGGAAAAGAAACTTATAAGCGCCCACGTTGCCAGTACACCCAATCCCATTGCTGCAAGTGCATACGTCGCTTCCGGTAATCTACCGACCATGGCAGTATCCACGAGTGAAACCACCATCTGCGTGGATAGCCCGGCAATTGCCGGCAAGGCTATTCTGAGAATTTTTTTGTAATGACCATTTACGGGAAATATTGTCATATATTATTGAAGTGTCCTGAAGATCAATTTTATTTATATTGTGAAAATAATAATAGAAAAGTTTTTTAAGAATTACCAAAAATATATTTCTCCGGCTCGTATATCATTTATTTTTAATACACTTTAAAACGCACGAGGCAAAATGAAAATTAAAGTTATTCTCGAAAAAAACAGCGAGCCGGTTTATGCCCTGATGCGGGTTGTAATTGGAATTCTTTTCTTCAGCCATGGGCTTCAAAAAGCAGAAAGGATACTGCAGGGCACATTTCCAATGGATAATACTTTATTATTAATCAGTGGAATAATTGAGTTTGTCAGCGGACTTGGAATAATTTTGGGATGGAAAGTGTTCTTGTTTGCTTTCATCGCATCAGGCGAAATGGCGGTTGGTTATTTCAAATCACATCAACCGAAAGGATTTTGGCCTATCGATAACGGTGGCGAGAAAGCAGTATTTTATTGTTTCTTATTTCTATTTATTGCTGCAAAAGGATCAGGTATCTGGAGTTTAGATAATTTACTAAGCAAAAGGTATAAGGGGAATAAATTTAAAGCTTATAAGTAAATGAACACATCAGCATCAGATTACGTTTATTTGTTACAAATTTCTCTTAATAGTTTCTCTTCATCCATATCACCATAAGAATATAGTTCATCATCTACGTAAAGTGCAGGAACAATCAGAATGCTTTTATTAGTCGAGTACTTTATGTTTTCAACATAAAAAGTAATGTCCTCACGATCTTTTAACATGCTTGAAAGATGTTTTTCTACCCTCTCGCAGGCATTACAATTATCAGTTACAAACAAAGTCAGGTTCATATAGATATTTTTAAATCAAATATAAAACTGCCCCTGTCTTTTGTCTGTCGGGTTTAAGACAAAACAGTATTAACCCGCCATTTTCTGCAGGACTTCTTTATTATGAATGATTAATTTACGCCTGTCAAAATCAATTATTTTCTTTTCCCTGAGGTTGGTTAATACCGCGTTAACTGTCTGCCTGGAACAAGCAGTCAATTCGGCAATATCCTGGTGTTTTAGAAATGGTTTAACAAAAATTTCATTCCCTACTATCTTCCCGTTTTCTACAGCAAGCCTCAAAAGAAATGAGTTTATTCTTTGAGTTGAATCTTTGAAAACTAAGTTCTTCAATCTTCTCGGTATATTTTTTGATTCTGAGACCGATAAGTTTAGTCAGTTTTAAATTTAGTTCCGGAGATTTTTCAACGAACTCACTGAATTCCAGTTTATTAATTGCGCATAATAAAGCATTATCCATAGCGATAGCAAAATCTGTTCTTTCACTCTCATCAAGAAAAGACATTTCGCCAAAAACTTCACCTGGATTAATAATTCCCAGTATCATCTCCTTCCCGTCTTTGGATGTCCGGGTCAGCTTTACTCTTCCCTTTTTCAAAAAGAAGATCGATGAAGAGGGTTCTTTCGCAAAATAAATCGGTTGATTTTTGGAAAAATCCTGCATAGTTGTGATTTTGCCCAGTTGCTCCATATCATCTTTTTCCAATCCTTTAAGCAGGTTGAAATTTTCGAGATACCACAGTTTTGATTTTTCAGCCATGTTGCCTCAATAAATGTTTTCTATGACTTATACCTTGAAGTTACGAAATAACCCTTTAATTATTAAATGCAAAGAGTAAAATTGAAGACAGTTTTTCAGATTGTTTTATTCTAAATTTATTTTAAAATCTTAATTACAGGAGAAAACCAAATGCCCCTAAATGAAAAACAGATCGGAATGTGTGAATCGAGCAAGTGGGATTTTTCAGGACTGAAAGCACTGTTCCTTAATTGCACGCTTAAAAAATCCCCGGAACTTTCTCACACGGAAGGACTAATAAATATTTCCAAAGCCATTATGGAGAAAAACAACGTCTCTGTGGAGGTTGTTCGTCCCGTTGATTTTGATATTGCCTACGGAGTTTACCCGGATATGACAACGCAGGGCTGGGAAAAGGACGACTGGCCGTCGATTTACGAAAAAGTCAAAGAGGCCGATATACTTATTTTAGGTTCTCCTATCTGGCTCGGGGAAAAATCTTCTGTTTGCACAAAAATTATTGAACGTCTTTATTCAACTTCAGGTGATTTAAATGATCAGGGCCAGTATGCCTACTACGGTAGGGTTGGAGGCTGCCTGATTACAGGAAACGAAGATGGGATAAAACACTGCTCTATGAATATCCTGTATTCACTTCAGCATCTCGGGTATGTTATTCCGCCGCAGGCGGATGCCGGGTGGATTGGAGAAGCCGGGCCGGGTCCTTCATATCTTGATCCGGGTTCGGGGGGCCCTGAAAACGATTTTACTAACAGGAACACGACATTTATGACCTGGAACCTTTTACATCTTGCAAGAATGATAAAAGACGGAGGAGGAATTCCCGCACACGGTAATCAAAGATCTTTGTGGGATGCAGGCTGCAGGTTTGATCATCCTAATCCAGAATATAGGTAATAAACTATAACTAGTAAATAAGTATTATTTATATGAAAAATAATAAAAGGATTTTATATCAGAACAATAAAAGTAAATTTTAAGAATAATGCCGGATATAATTTATCAGCAAGGCTTGAATTGCCAATGGATAATAAACCGGTTGTATACGCTCTGTTTGCACATTGCTTTACATGCACAAAAAATCTTTCTGCAATTAAAAACATCAGCAGAGCATTAACAAATAATTCCATTGCAGTGTTGAGGTTTGACTTTACCGGTTTGGGTGAAAGCGAGGGAGATTTCGGAGATACAAATTTTTCCTCAAATATTGAAGATTTAATTGCTTCAGCAAATTTTTTGGAAAATGTATACCAGGCTCCGCAAATTTTGATCGGGCATTCACTTGGAGGAGCCGCGGCATAAAGAGCTTCAATTCAGCTGGAAAAGCTAAAAGCCGTAGTTGTAATTGGAGCTCCGAATGATCCGGTTCACATTAAAAAGCTTCTTCAAAATGATATAATGACCATCGAGGAAAAAGGGAATGCCGTTGTATCAATTGGGGGAAGGCCTTTCGAAATTAAAAAACAATTTTTAGATGATATTCTTAATTCTGAATCAGGGAAAAGAGTTAGCGAAATAAATAAAGCACTACTAATTTTACATTCTCCGCAGGATAATATTGTTAGTATTGACAATGCGGCTAAAATCTACAAGGCAGCAAATCATCCCAAAAGTTTTGTTACTCTTGATGGAGCTGATCATCTATTATCAAATAAAAAAGATTCCTTATATGTCGGAGATATTATTTCTACCTGGGTTACAAAATACCTGGAATTACCGGAAAAGAAGCCAATTGAAACCGACAAACAAATAGTAGTAAGAATTGGTGACAGCGGATTTACAACAGAAATAAAAGCAGGCGACCATATTTTCTTAGCTGATGAACCTGAATCTGTTGGCGGTTATGATTTGGGACCAACTCCATATGATCTGCTTTTATCTGGGCTGGGTGCCTGTACAGCAATGACTCTCAGGATGTATGCTGATAGAAAAAAGATTTCACTAAATGAGATTAGGGTTCACCTGCAGCATTCGAAAACTCATTCACAGGATTGTAATGAGTGTGAAAATTCGTCTGCCAAAATAGATCAAATTGAAAGGATAATTGAACTGGAGGGAAATCTGACTGCTGAAGAAGAAAATCGTTTACTTGAAATAGCGGATAAATGCCCTGTTCATAAAACTTTATTGTCTCAGATAAAAATTAAAACAAGATTAAATAATTGAAATAATAAATTTAGTATTTATAGCCGGCTATTTCTTCTTCGCTAAATTCAACTCCCAGCCCTAACGCAATCCTGTTCACGAAGTTGAAATAACTGACTATCATATTTATTAAAAGAATGTCTTCATCTTTCCAGCCTGTTTCCCTTAATTTGCTCACATCATTTTCTGTAATTTTATGCAGTTCCAGGGTTAATTTTTCGGCGTAATTTAGAACGCACAGAGACTTCTCTTCAAAATCAATTTTTCTAAAATCTTCTTTCATCAATTTAATTTTTTCAACATCCTTTCAGTAGAATAGTAATGCTTCGGCATGATGATTTACGCAATATTCACATTTATTAGTTTTTGAAACTACAACTGCAACGGTTTCTTTTAGTTCACGTGACAAACCGGATTTATTAAACATCAGGATTTTGTACATATCCATATGTTTAACCATTGAATCCGGCATTAAACTTTGAATCTTCATGATATTTGAAAGTTTTCCCCTTCCTTTTATAATTTCGTCATAAATGGATTTTAGTTTGACTTCTGCTTTGTCTTCGGAAATTATTTTTATGTATGCCATAGTATTATTTATTTGACTAAAATATTCTTCAATCTATTATTTTCCATTCAGTATGTTTTTTACAATATGCACATTCTTTTATCTCAGTTCCCTTATCTATTTTTAATTCATTCAATTTACAATTATTACATTTTAGATTTCCACTAATTGAAGCAATGTCCCCCGGATAAAAATTTAATTTTGTATTTGTCGAAGAATAAACGGAAACAAAAAACGGGACCAGAAAAGTTAGCCGAAATTTTACAATTGAAAATTCAGAGAAATTAAATAAGGCTTTTCCCTGATTTATTAAATTTAGAATTATACCTACAAAAATAGATATCTTAAAACTATTTATTAATGTAATTCTGTCCGATGCAATTTCGAGAAACAAACTTATTTTATTCCGGTAATTCACAATTTTTGCCGTTTCCCTGGAACAAGCTTTTAATTGAACTGAAGATATATGAGCAGCTTTTATTTTTATGGTAAACATACCAGCCAAGTATAGAGCCGAATGCGATGTGTGCAAGGATTACAGTTATTGCGAAACCCGGGCCGTAATCCACTCCGAATCTTCCGACTCCCAGAGCAACGACAACAGGACTTGCCATAAAACCAATAGCCATAAGTATCCCAAAACCTATTCCATAGAACTTGTTTCCTTTTCCTACAAGCAGGCTATAAATAATCCCGAAAGATGCCCCGTTCCAGAAATGGTATGACCATCCTGCAATATTAGACCAGGTATCCGGTCCAAGCGCAAACCTGTCCAGCAGTAAAACGCCAAGCAGTTTGGGCATGTCTCCCGGCATTCCGCCCATATGGAAACCTATTTCGCGAACGATCTCAAGTCCGATTGTTGCAATGGCTCCGCCTATCAGGCCTGTTAATATTTGTTTACCTGTATCTTTTGCATCTATTAAAAATGCAACGGCAATTATTACAGCAAGTAAAATTATTGAAGGGATAAGGAACGTTACGGCCAGTTCGCTCAATTTAGCATAACCTGCCTGCGATATAACAAACAGGTTTGGTGAAATCCCCGCCGCAATAAGAGCAAGTATGCTCAGAACAATTCTTTTATAATTCTTTTTCATAATTAAAACTCGGATTATGTTTTTTGATTTTCCATTAATATTCAAAGCGGTTAAGCAAAAGCAAAACCGCTTTGTATATCATTAAATAATTTACTTTGAAAGCATCCCGGTAAGCATTCCAAGTTTATGATCAAGCTTGCCAGCAATCTTGTTTATCATCCCATTATTAAATGAAGCCAGTTGCACTGATGGTTTAACATAGTTTAAGTATGTTTTCCCGTCTTTACCTTCATATATATTTAACCTGACAGGAACTGCTAAACCCGCACCACGATCCGCTGTGAAGAGTTTATTGCCGACCTGCGGATTACCAACAAAAAGAGAGACACCTTTTACATCAATTCCTGTCATTGATAATATTTTGCCCTGGTTTACTTCTGCCAAAACCATCATTCCGTTTTTAGCAACCAGTTGTTTCGCCTGGCCAACAGTTTTATCAAAAGATTTGGTGGATTGAACTGTTACTACTCCCCTATCCTGCGCAATAACTTTGCCGGAATTTGTAAAAGAACCGGCAAAGACTAATGCAACTACTGCGAATGACTGCAAGTGCTGAATTGAACTTTTTCATTATACGATCTCCTTTGAATAATTGATTGATATTTAGTTAGAAAAATTCTTAATTGCTGCATAAACTTGTTACAACAATTTTCTTGCAGTAACTTAATACCATCGTGAAAGGAAATCTGACAAGCGGTTTACAGTTTTGCGCCTGGATAATGTAATCTAGAGGACTGATTTTATGAGAAGTGTAAAATGGCTGACAATAATTGAGTCTTGAGATAACAGGTTGAACTGAGCAGGTTTAATATTTCCCTTTAATTCTTTCTTTCATCGGCAGTACTTCGAGGCAGGTTGTCCACCATCCGGTAAGTGATAGCTTCTATAAATTGCTCAGGAAGTTTTTCTTCCTTCATCTCTTCGGCAAGCGCTTCGTAATCGTATTCAACCGGGATATATTCTGATTTAAGTTTATCGTTAATCTATCTTCAAGTATTGTATAGCCGACGAAAGTATTCCCGTCATTTTCAGGCCTTCCGATTACACCCACATTTACAAAATATTTATCTCCGGATAATTTCCTTTCCCAGTGGATCCCGGTATGTGACGCGCAAATTATATCGGCAATATAATCGGCACATAATTTTTCCAGGAAATGGGTCGGCGTGGTTGTCTCCCATAAAAACTCGTTCATCTGTCTGGGTGAACCGTGGCATAGCAGTACTTTATATTTTCCAAGATTAAATCTTATTTCTTTCGGAAGGTGTTTCATCCAGAATTTAAATACGTCATTAGTATTTTTGAAAGTGTAGTCGTAACTGAGTTTCGCGAAATAATTGTCTCTCGGGTCGGTGTAGCCGCACTGGCAGTCATCCAGCCCGTTGCCGATTGAATTATCGTAATTCCCCTGCACAACCGGGATTTTATTATCAATTAAAATGGGGAAAACTTTATCAGGGTTCGGACCGAATGCGCCGAGATCCCCAAGACAGTAAATAGCATCAACGCCCCGCTTTTTCGCGTCATCTACAGTTGCCTGCAACGCCAGATGATTGCTGTAAACTCCGCCGATGAGCGCAACTTTTTTAAGCATCTCTCCCCACCGATGAATAGTTTGAACAAATTGCCCCGAACAGATAACAGGTATAGCAGGCCTGGTGTTTTAATTTATATCCTGTTGATGCTTCTTCAAGAGTGTTTCCAAGATTTGCATCGGGTGAGTCGATCAATATCGGGCAGACATAAACACCTTTAGCAGTTGCGACCCTGCTGTTTGCGCAGATTAAATTATTTTCATCAAAATCCTCAAGCATTTCATTGGTAACATATTCATAATTATCGTAGCCTTTGGTTCTCACGGCCTCCTGTCCGATCTTAATTGAGGGAAGAATTTTTAATCTTGGACGGGGATATCCGTGAGATTTTAATGTGTCTATGAAACCGTTTAACACCTCATCATCCTGGCTTTCCTCCCAGGTTTTTGTTACGGTAATAATCGGGAGAAAATTATTATCAACAAGTTTCTTTACTCCTTCCATTGCTTTCTTAAAAACCCCCTCCCCTCTTATTGAATCGTTCATTTCTTCAGTATAGCCGTCGATACTTACACGAAGTTCAAGTGAGTAAATTGAGTTTTCAGAAATTCCTTTAAGCATTTCCGCTTTTTCAGGAGTCACCAGCATACCATTGGTTAAAACAGTAGCCGGGCCAAGTTGTATTGTCCTTTCCAGGATTCTGAAAATATCTTTGTTCATAAACGGTTCGCCGCCGGTAAAGTAATATTCCTTAACTCCCCTTTTAACAGATTCTTCGAGAAAACCATTTACCTGTTCGAATTTCATAAATTCAAAGTTATGATTAACCGGGCTGCAGCTGATGAAACAATGCTCACATTTAATATTGCAAAGCGTACCGGCTACCTGGAACCACAAATTGTCGAGACTATCCAGATAAATTTCCGGATTTCCCTTTGGAACAGATTCAGTTTTATTCATAATTGACTAATTTATTTTTTATTCAATAACACCGGTATAAAATAAACAATTAGGATTAAAATTGACGCATAAAGATTTACACTCAGCAATTCGGCAAAGGGCCCCTGTGAAATAAACAGGGATATAGGCAGCAGATGAAAGATCAGTACTGCTCCCGCAAAAACCCCGGTCCACATTACCAGGTGAAATGAAATTTTCGGAGCCGGGATTTTCCAGAAAATAAATACAGGTGCAAGTCCCAGCACCATAGTTCCGCTAATAGTTGTAGCGGAAAGAATTGTGGGTGAAAAGATCAGTGGGATTGTACCGCCGATCGCGGTAATTATCATCACCCATCTTCCTTTTGAGACTGTTGCGATATTTTTTTTATTAAGGTCCACCACTATTAATTTTGAAACAGAAGCAAAAGTGGAATCGACCGTTGAAGACGCGGAGGTAACCATTATAAAATTCATAATGATCATCCCGGCAACTCCGAGGGTTTTAGAGACTTCCACTGCGGCCTGTCCCGACATTCCGAGGAATTTTGCATATATTCCAATAAAACTGAAAAGTGTTATGAATATAAATCCCGCTACCGTCGCTATGATGTAGCTTTTTAATGTTGTCTTTTCGTCTGAAATAAACCCCCTGTCTGTTAAAACAGGATCATGAAAAGGATAGCTGAAAACCTGGATGAGCGCAACAAGCACCAGGTCGAATCCCCCGGACAGGCTCCAGTTTCCGGTTTTCAAATAGGATGTTACCGGCTCGGACCCCGGAAGAATCATTCCAAGTACAACGAAAAGTAAAACGGCAAACATTGCCATCTGAAGGATATCGGTTATCAAAGAACTTCTTAATCCGCCTTTCAGAGCATAGGCAAGCGTAAGAGAAGTAAAAACAATTATAGAAATTATATATTGAGGCGAACCGACCGGTCCGAAATAAGTACCTATTACCTCGGTATTCGACCAGACCTCATTCAATAATCTTATCGCTACTATTATAGTAAAAAATCTAAGTGCGCCAACGCCGAATTTAGATTCCAGAAACTGGTGAAGGCTTTGCGCTTTTAACTTTGTTCTCAGTTTATAAATTACAATTCCGGCAACGAGAAATGACAAATAGTATGTCGCGTACGCAAATCCGCCGACTATACCGAAACTGAGACCGAGGTTTGCGGCATTAGTAACTGACTTGGCGAATATCCATGAAATTACCAGGCTGAAAGTGAGCATTACGATTCCCGGTTTTTCAGCTTTCCTTGAAGTTCCCTTATAAAACCCCGCGTTGTTTTTCACGAAAGGGGTCATCAGGATAAGAACAATTGAAAAGCCGATAAGAACAACCCACTGCCAGGTTAAAACTGTAAACATTTATGCCTCATTAAAATCTGAATTGTAAGGATGTAAGCAAAAGCAATTCTTCGTCGTTGTTTGTAAACCTGGAGGCGGGTAACAGGGAATTCCTGTTCGCTTTTTCGTAGATCAGGTTTACTTTAAAAGAAATTATATTATCCATCAAAAGATCGGTACCAATTATGAAACTATTAAGCACGGTGGGTCCCGTAAAATTCATAAGTGTACTTCCGTACCTGGCCGTTTCAAGTCTTCCTATTAGCCTGAAGCCGTCTTCAGCGTTGCCTTTTATGAAGTAACCCGCTTCCAGGTATCCTCCGGCAAAACTGCTGACCTGATTATAAAGAGAAAGGTCTTTATCAAAATTATATACAAAAGCTTCACCCCGAAACAGGACGGGATTTCTATTGAATTCAAAATTTGCCAGGTACCCGATTCTTTTTCCCATCACGCTGGCGTTGTTAAAGCTGTCAAAAGTATGATCGAGCAGACTAAGAACCTGCTGCTGTTCTTTTGCATAACTGACACTCCCCCCAATCTTAAAATTCCTGCTGAATTTATAATTCAATCTCCCCGTAATTGATTTGCTGTCATTATTTTCTGATATATTTTGCCCGGCAGCACCGTTGCCATTGGTTATGCTCAGATAGTACTCCAGGTTTGTTTCTGAATTTGAACCGAATAACATTATACCGAACTGGGTATCAAGTCCGGGAAGAAGAAAAATCGAATTAATTCCGCTGTATCTTTCTATAGTGGAAATTCGGCTTGTTGACCGGGTGTTCTCGGCCGAGAAAGGATCAATATATTTACCTGCCATTAAATAATTATTTTTATAAAGTTTTAACTGTATCTGGGCCAGCACCATCGCTGTTCTCTGTCCAGCCGCTTCAAATTCAAAAAAAGCGCCGTAATCGTCCGAATAATTGAATCCCAGGTCTATCCGTGCTCTTCGTACAGAAAATGAATTCTGAACTGTTCCGTTTTGTTTTTCATTGTGATAAGCAAAAATGGAGTTAATGTACCCGGTGAAAAGGAAATCCAGTTTATTATCGTCCGATTTGAAGTGCAGGCCATTACCCGGATCATAGGTAAGAGACTGGCCAAATGCATGAATATTCAAAAGTATCAAAGCAGCAGTAACAAAGGACAATAAACTGATTTTTTTCATTATCAGCGCTCCTGTAAATTATTTATGGATATGACTGACAAAAAGGAATTTTTAATAAGTTTCTGACGGATCAATTGAAAAATAGCAAGTAGCAGGAAATATCAAAACATATTTTATTTAAGTATCTTTTAGTGTCGGGCAATTGACAGACATAAAAAATTATTTTTTCTGAAAAAACTTTCATATTTTTAGACTGTTGTTCTGATATTTTGGGGCTATAGCTCAGTTGGGAGAGCGCTTGAATGGCATTCAAGAGGTCAGCGGTTCGATCCCGCTTAGCTCCACTAGAATTTTCATCCCCCAATATTTCATTTTATTCTTTAGGTATTAAGCAGAGTCTTGACTGGACTTGATTTCAGATTTATATTACGTCTAAATAATCAGGGATTTAATGAGAACAATTTCTTCTTTCACAGTACTACTGATATTTATTTCGGTCTTATTTTACTCAGGATGCAAAGACACAATAACGGGGGACCAAATTGATAGCAGGACAATCCCGGCTACAAATGTAAGCTACGCAAAAGATATTCAACCTGTATTAAATCTAAAGTGTGCTAGTTCAGGATGTCACGACGATATTACAAGAGCGTCAGGATATAGTCTAACTACATGGGGATACACTGTTATGCCACCTTATGTATTTCTTAATATTCCCGGTAATAGTTTATTAGTTCAGGCAATTGATCCACAATATGCTGTAACTTCCCCGATGCCGCCTTTAGGCTACGCTCAATTAACACAGGCGCAAATAACCGGAATAGAAACGTGGATAAAAGAAGGAGCGAAAAACAACTAACTTTGAATTCAGAATTCTAAATTTTACTAAATCCATCCCATTTTTTTATACCAGTCACAGGTTCGTTTAATCCCTTCTTCAATAGTAATATTCTGACGATAGCCGAAATCCTTCATTGCCTTTGATGTGTCGCAGGTCCAATAAGGTTGAGTGATATCTTTAGCTTTTTCAATATTAAGGATTGTAGCTTTTGGTGTAAACAGGGCAAAAAACTGCGCAATAGCCATAATAATAAAAACCAGGAAATGAGGGATCTTAATTTTCATTGGTTTCTTATTTAATGCCTTTGCCGTAACTGCTCCGATTTCCTCCCAGGTGTAATATTTTTCAGAACTAATAAAGTAAACCTGGTTAATTGCATTCTCTGATTCTGCAGCCTGAATAAATCCAATTACAAGATCTTCAACGTGAATTAAACTGACTTTCTTTTCATTAAAGCCAATCTGCGTCATTAAACCTTTGTTGAAGGTCTGGAAAAAGATGAATATTTCAGCGTCTCTTTCGCCGTAAACGGCGGGAGCACGGCAAATTGTTATGGGCAGTTGCTCCATAAAAGTTTTTCCAACTTCCTCTTCAGCTAATTTACTTCTACCGTAAGTTGTTATTGGATGAGGAGGGACATTTTCATCAATAGCATCTTCACTAAAGGAAGGTCCTGCTGCTGTCTGGCTGCTTACTATCAAAAATCTCTTTAATTTATCTTTATATTCAACAGCAACTTCAAGAAGAGTCCTGGTAGTATCAACATTCCCTTTGAAATAGCCTTCCGCTCTTTTGGCCTTTACAACGCCGGCTACGTGGTACACATATTCAGCACCTTCAAAGGCTTTTCTTAACCCATCTTTATCTAATAATCCGCAATCAAAGATTTCAACATCTTTTCCATCCAGCCATTTAAGATTACTGCTCTTCCTGGTAATGCACCGCACCCTGTAATTTTTCTTAATTAATTGATCTACAAGATGACTTCCCACAAAGCCATTTGCACCTGTTACTACCGCTATTGTATTGCTATTCATTGATATTTTAATTTGATTTTGAAACGATTTAAGTTTAGATTCTTGGATTAAATTTAATAATTTTAAATTTACTTATAATAATAAGAAGATAAAAATAAGAGATATTTCAGGAGGATGATTGGATTTATTTAAAAAGTGTCAGGACTTTACGAGGGCTGACGACATTAAGGCACTTGGATTATATCCTTACTTCCGACCAATCGAAGCAAATGAAGGTCCGGTAGTTCAAATTGAAGGTAAAAAAGTTATAATGGCAGGCTCAAATAATTATTTGGGACTGACATCCCACCCAGAAGTGAAAGAAGCTGCAATTAAAGCTGTAGAAAAATATGGTACAGGCTGTTCCGGTTCCCGTTATTTAACCGGTACTCTTGATCTTCACATTGAACTTGAAGAAAAACTGGCAAAATTTTTCGGAAAAGAAAAAGTTTTGTTATTTAGTACTGGATACCAAACAGCGCAGGGAATAATCCCGACTCTCGTTCAGAGAGGTGAATATGTTATATCTGATAAAGATAACCACGCCTGTATTGTCGCCGCAAACCTGATGGCTAAAGGTGCAACTGCAGAGATGGCCAGGTATAAACATAATGATATGAATGACCTTGAAAGAGTAATTGCCAAATTACCTGCCGATGCCGGTAAACTAATTGTAAGTGATGGTGTTTTTAGTACAGGTGGAGAAATTGTAGACCTTCCGCACTTAAACAAAATTGCAAAGAAATATGGCGCTAGAATTTTAGTCGATGATGCCCACTCTGTTGGCGTTATTGGTAAAGGTGGAAGAGGAACTGCAAGTGAATTTAATCTTGAAGACGAAATTGATATGACAATGGGAACCTTCAGCAAAACATTTGCCTCGCTGGGTGGTTTTGTTGCAGGAAACGAAAGAGTAATAAATTACATAAAACATTTCTCCCCGGCGCTAATTTTCAGCGCTTCCCCGACCCCATCATCAGTTGCAGCAGCACTTGCAGCTCTTAAAATTCTTGAAAGAGAACCGGAAAGAGTTAAGCAGCTCACAGATAATGCTGAGTATATGCGCAGCGGACTAAAAAATGCAGGCTTCACAATTATAGAAGGTAGAACAGGAATTGTTCCTGTAATTGTTGGAGATGACGAAACAGCATTCCAGATGTGGAAAATGTTGTACGATGCAGGCGTTTTTGTGAACGTTTTCATCTCCCCCGGTGTTCCACAAGGTAGACAGATGATGAGAACCAGCTATATGGCTACTCATAAAAAAGAACACCTGGACGAGCTGCTGAGCATTTTTACAGATGTTGGGAAAAAATTAGGTTTAATTTAGGACAATGTTTTTATAATCAAATTCATATGAAGCCCCGCTAAATGCGGGACTTTTTTTATCAAGGGTATCATTATGAGTGAAATAAAAATCAGGACAGTAAATTCAAAAAAAGATCTGATGACGTTTATTAAATTCCCCTGGAAAATTTACAAGGATGATCCTAACTGGGTTCCTCCCCTTCTGATGGATAAAAAGAAAATTATGAACAAAGAAAAGAATCCTTTTTTCCAGCACGCGGAAGCCGAATATTTTCTTGCAGAACGTGATGGTGAATTGGTCGGTAGAATTGCAGCCATAAAAAACGACCTTCACAATAAATACCACAACGATAACGTTGGGTTTTTCGGATTTTTTGAATGCATCAACGATCAGCAGGTGGCTGATAAATTATTCGATACTGCCAGAGATTGGTTGAAAGCAAAAGGTTTTTCACAGATGCGCGGTCCCGCGAATCCGTCAAGTAATGACGAATATGCCATGCTGCTGGAAGGATTTGACGACCCACCGAGATTGCTGATGACATACAACCCGAAATATTACCTTGATCTATGCGAAAATTACGGCCTTAAAAAAGCAAAAGACCTTTATGCCTATAAGCTTGAAAACAAGAAAGTAATGGGCTCAGAGAAATTGAAGCGTGTTGCTGAAATTGCGAAAAAGCGTTCCGGCATAAAAGTAACACAGCTCGATATGAAAAATTTTGACAAGGAGCTTGAGAAAGTAAAATATGTCTACAATAAAGCTTGGGCTCCCAACTGGGGATTCATTCCTATGACTGATGCGGAACTGGACGCGATGGCTAAAGACCTGAAACCGCTCGTTGAGCCTTCCCTGGTTTTGTTCGGGGAAATTAAAGGCGAGCTTGTTGGGTTCGCCCTTGTAATGCTTGACTACAATTATATTTTCAAACAAATAAACGGCAGATTATTTCCGTTTGGGTTTTTGAAACTATTTACTCAAAAGAAAAAAATTAAATGGTCAAGGATAATAACCCTGGGGATCATTCCTGAATTCCAAAAAAAAGGACTGGACGCCGTATTTTACTGGGATATTGTAAACCGTGCCCATAAAATAGGTATTGATCTCGGGGAAGCGAGCTGGATTCTTGAAGATAACGAAATGATGAATCGTGGTGCGGAAGTTATGAACGGTGAAATTTATAAAAAATACAGGGTATATGAAAAAGACATATAATCTTTTTGCTTTTTTAATATTACTTGTAACTACTCCAATTTTTGCGCAGTACACTTCCAATGATACTGCGCTTGTAAAAACTACCTTCGAAAGAAATTTTGACAAAGTAATTGTCAATAATTACCTGCATTCAAATTCGCTCCAAAAGATTAATGCTGCATTATTAAGCATTGCACAAAGCGAGGACACATCTTTTATTCTCGAAATTCTGAAGTTAGATTTTACAAAGAATGCAAAGTTTATTTGTTTTTCTCTCGGGCAACTTGGTCCAAACAGTTCTGCAACTGACTACCTTTTCTCAAAATTAAATAATAGTCCTACACCAGACAGCATAAAATATTTTATTATTAAAGCTCTTTGCAAAACAGGCAATAATAATGATTTCAAATCTTTAGAAAAGAGATATAAAGATGCTGATGGAAATGGTTTCGGCGGAATTTCAATTGGAGTTTATGATTTATATGCACGTAAAGTAATAACTAAAGAAGAGGCAAAGTTAATTCTTCACAGAGAATTAACCGGATTGGGAATATCAACTCAAAGAAAATCTCAGGCAGCTTTTGCAATTGCCAGGCTTGGATTATCAGATTACTTCAAAAAGGACATTTACAAATTATTGGCAAACAATTTTCATAATTATGACAAAAGCTACGATAATCTTATACTTGCTCAGTATCTAGTTAATAATTTAAGAAGAGCGAAATACGTTCCTTTTGGACTACCATTTTTTCGTAAACTTTTATCCGCGAAAAGATCACTTATCAGAAATGAAGCTGCTTCTTTTCTAATAAATTTTCCATTTAAAACAAAACAGGAGCTAAATAGTTACTTTGAGTTTTTCAGAGATAACAACGCAAATGTAACGAGACAAGCTGCCATTTCATTGAAAGGAATTTCTGTACCGGGGGAATTGACAAAGATACTAAGACAAATAATTGAGGAACTAATATTAAAGAAATCTTTGTCGGCTAACACACGTGGAGAATTGCTTTTAAGTTACCAGCAATTATTTAAGATTAAGTTTGATGACTTATTAAAAGATTACCAAAATGTAATTGACCCGGAATTTATTTACAGGGCAGCTTCTGCTAATCCGAAATCGGAATCTGCATATAATTATTTGACAGAAAAATTTGATTCAGTTGAAGGGAAAGAAAAGAACGATGTAATATCAGCAATTATAAATTTCAAAGAATTTTCAGGCAATTTAAAATTCAAAGATATAATTTTCTCATCGCTATGCTCTAATTCCCCTGTTCTAATCTCCATGGCAATTTATGGAATTGATTCTACTTTTATTGCAAATTATAAGAGAGAGTTGGAGAAAGTACTCTCATCAGTTGTCTCCAGATATATGAACGATCCCAATTTTTATGAAAGTGTTCAGGCAGCTGCCGATCTTTCGAAGTTACTCAATAAAAATTTTAATCTGGATATTTTAAGAAAACTGCAGCATTCTGATGTTTATGCCCTTCGTAAATATGCTGATGAAAAGCTTGGTATTGAGTTTGGTAGTTCAAATAAGGATGAAAAATTATTTAGGGAACTTTGGAGCTATTCATTTAAATACAAATCGGCAGAAGTCGTAACTGAAAAAGGAAAGTTTACAATTAAATTTACCCGGGGTTATGCACCAATTTCAGCAGGCAATTTCAGCTATTTAGCCTCAAAACATTTTTTTGATGGAATAATTTTTCACCGGGTAGTTCCCGCATTTGTAATTCAGGGTGGTGATCCAACCGGTACCGGATGGGGCGGCCCGGAGTATAGCATAGTTTCAGAATTTTCCCCTCTTCATTATTCAATTAGTGCTGTTGGAATGGCCAGTGCAGGAAAAGACTCAGAAGGCTCTCAATGGTTTGTAACAACGGGTGATTTCCCTCATCTTGACGGCAGGTACACAATTTTCGGATACGTGACTGATGGGATGAAAGTTGTAAATAGAATAGATCAAAATGATAAGATAGTATCAGTCAATTTATCTTATTGATTTATTGCTTCATTATATTTTGCTGCGTGTGCCGGATCAATTTTCGTTAATATTCTGAAAACATCATACTTCTCCGGATAATCTTTTAACCGGTCAATTATCTCTTCATTTTTTGCATTAAAAAAAGTTTTCATCAAAACACTATTCAGATCGATTTTATTTTTAATGTCATCAATCGCCTTTACAAGTTTAACAATGTACTTCTGTCCAAGGACCTTATTCAGACTATAAACATCAATGCCATAATAATATTCAAATTCTGCTTCTCTGAAAGGTCTGTATGAATCATTCGTTAATTCCTCAACCAGTCTTCTCCTGTTATATGAGCTTCCTGATAAAGTCCACCCAGATGAAAAAGTACTTGTCGCACCAAAATTGGCAATTCCAAGTGCCTTGGAAAAATAAGTAGTTCCCCCAAGCTCTTCATAGGAATCCAGATCAAGTCCAATTATTAAGTTTGCATAAAAATCCAAGAAACTGGTGAGCGGATCAAAGTTTGCCTGGTTAGAATAAAGAGCCTGTCCTTTTTGATAAGTAAAGCTCCAGCTGTTATCACTAACGCGCAACATCAGAGATTTATCAGAAAGATTATAAATATCCCTTTGGCTTGTAATAGCAACCTGCGCCTGGTAATTAGCATCGTTTGCGGAAGTAAAAAAGATATCATACGTGCAATTTATTTTCGGGCCTTCCCAATCATCTCCAACAAATCTCGTTTTATTCAGATAATCTTCTACTACATTTTTAAAATCTGAAAGCCTGTCCTGGAAAGCCACCGGCACATTATCCATGTTAACAGTTACCGTACAATTTAATTCCTGTGCAAAATTTACAGTTGTAAAAAACAAGATGGCTATCAAAATTATTTTCATTAAAAGTCTCTATTTTTTATTTTTTTTGTTGATTTAATATATGAATTTCAATATTATCTAACAATCCACGAAATTAAGGGGAGCCTATGAAAGTCCTTATTTTCATTTTATTAGCCGCAGAATTAAGTTTATCTCAACAGAATCCGGGTGCAAAACAAATTGCGTTATCAAATTCTGATATTGCTGTCAGTGATAATGCCTTCGCTTTATTCAGCAACCCTGCCGGACTTGGTCAGCTTAAATGGAGAGAAATTGGTGCCTTTTATTCCCCCTCTCCTTTTGGCTTATCAGAACTTTCAAACGCATATGCCGCTTATAATGAACCATTTGGGTTTGGTTCTATTGCAATAGGGGCAATGACCTATGGTTTTGAACTTTACCGGGAAAATAAATTAACTCTTGGAGTCTCATATTTATATGGGAATAATTTTTACCTTGGTGCAGCAATCAACTATCAGAATGTCTCGATTAAAAAATATGAGAGTAAAAACACATTTATTTTTGATTTCGGATTCCTGGTTATTCTTCCGGGACATTTACACCTGGGTTTTTCTTATAAAAACATCACCAGAAATTCCTTCGGTTTAAATACAGATGAACTTCCTGTTACTTTCCAAACGGGAGTCAGTTATCAGCCTATCGATAATTTAAATTTTTCACTTGCAGTAGAAAAAGATATCCGCTACAAAGCATCTCCTTCATTTGGTATAGATTATCGAATAATAGAAAATGTAGCAATCAGAAGTGGAATTTCAACAGAGCCTTCAAAATATTCCTTTGGTATTGGAATTTTTTATTCGATAATAAATTTCAACTATGCAGTTTTCACTCACCAGGAGCTTGGTCTGACGCACCAGGCAGATATAATCTTTTCATTTGGTAAAAAATAATAAGAACTGAGAATGGGTAATTTTAGAATAATTGTAAAACATTTATTTATAATAATTTTTCTTCTATCAAATATTATTTATGCGCAAATTGATTCTCTTGAAAATAAAAATGATGATTTAATCCAGGATATACTGGATGAATCTCAAACTGACGCAACGGATGAGGGAGTAATTGATTTAATAGAAGAGCTGAGAGCAAATCCTGTCGATTTGAATAAAACTGATCTAACTGAACTTCAAAAAATACCTGGTTTAAGCTTTTCAGATGCATCAGCAATTATTAATTATCGGAATAAACATGGAAAGTTTTTTTCTGTTGGAGAAATGCACCTGGCAGGGATTTCCCAAAAGGTATTTGAAAATATTTCCCCTTTCCTAGCAGTAAATTTTAGTAACATAATTAAAACCAAACAAAACAAATTTATTTCGCATTTGGAGCTAAGAAACAGAATAATTACTGATCTTCAAAAAGATGAAGGATTTATCGACCATAAATTCGCCGGGAATAATCTTCACACCTACACGCGATTGAAAGCAGAATTTGGCGAAACTGTAAAGGCCGGATTTCTTTTAGATAAAGATCCCGGTGAGAAATATTATAATGATTTGACATCCGGATATATTTCTACTAAAGGCATGGGCATATTTAATAAAATTATCCTGGGTGACTATTCAGTCCAGTTTGGCCAGGGCCTGTCGATCTGGTCAGCTTATTCTTTTTCAAAAAGTTCAAATGCAATTTACCCGGTAAAAAAGAATCCAAATTATTTGAAAGAATATTCAAGCTCTGATGAAAACCGCTTTCTAAGAGGAATATCTTCCCAACTCGGATTCGGAGCTTTTTCTTTAACTACATTTTTCTCGCAGAATAAATTTGATGCATCTCTAGATCCATTAAATTCAGAAATAGTTTCTACTCCATTGGATGGACTACATAGAACAAACAATGAAATCAAAAAGAAAAATTCTTCATCAGAGAAAATTCTCGGGGCAATTCTGGATTTCACAAAAAAAGATAAATATCATTTTGGCTTTCTTTATTATAATTCTACTTTTAAAAATAATTTTGAAATGGGAAATATTTACGATCTTTCGGGCAATAGTTTTCACAACTATTCAATTTCCTATGATATTTACATTGGGAAAATTAACCTGTCAGGTGAACATTCATTTAATGAGAAATCTTTAGCCTCTATTATTAACATCGAGTTTGCATTCAGTAAAAGAATTACTTTCATAACTTCTCTAAGAAACTACCCAAGGAATTATTATAATTTACACTCACGCGGAATTGGAGAAAGCTCAAACACTCAAAATGAATTTGGGATTTATAATGGTATAAGATGGAGAACTGACCCAGGGATTTTTAATTTTTATTTCGATCAATTTAAATTTCCTTTTAGTACCTATTATAATCCTCTCCCCTCTTCAGGTAACGAACTCTCCTTAGATTTTCTTTCCTCAAAATTCAGCAACTCCCGTATACATTTTAGAATTAAGCATGAAAACAAGGAAACAGGCGTAGATTATAATGGGAGTATTAAACTTTTTAAGAGAATTAAATCTACTGCAAGATTAGAATTGATATACTATCCTGATAAAAGGACCCGGTTAAAAACAAGGCTCGAGCTCAGTCGATACCGGATAAAAGCTATCAACCAAAAAGAAGACGGGCTTTTAATTTTTCAGGATGCCCGGTTTAATATCCAAAACAATATTGATTTTTCAGGAAGAATAATTTTTTTCAGGACGGATTCATTTAATACGGCAATTTATGAATTTGAGAATGATCTCGATGGAATGTTTTCTCTTTACGGTTTATACAAAGAAGGGATAAGGTGGTATACTATGGTAAAAATAAATCTACCATGGCACCTACTTTTTTCAATAAAATATTCAGAAACTTACAAGCCGGAGGAAATGGCATTGGGCAGTGGGTATTCAAAAATTAGCGGAAATTTAGATAACCGTGTAAGCATTCAACTGGAATTAAATATCTAATTTAATTTTTGCGTTCGTGTTGTGTCCCGACAATAAGCCTGATACCATGTTTGAAAGTAACATAATACCAAATCCATTCAAGCATTACTCTAAACCTGTTCCTGAATCCGATTAGAAAAAATATGTGAATAAAACACCAGAAGGCCCAGGCGATAAAACCGGATAATTTCAAACCTTTTATCTCCGCAACTGCCTTCGCCCTGCCGATTGTCGCCATATTTCCTTTATCGACATAAACAAATTTTCCCCTTTCGTTTGCCGGAATTTGCTTACTTATAATTTTACCGACAAATTTTCCTTCCTGTATTGCACCCTGGGCAACACCCGGAACCGCCTTCCCATCAATATTAATTACAAGGGCAGCATCTCCAATTACAAAAATATCGGGATCATCTTTTATGCTTAGATCTTCATTAACCCTGGCTCTGCCTGTTCTGTCAGTTTCAATATTAAGTGATTTGACAATTGGAGATACCGTATTTCCCGCTGCCCAGATTACATTCGTTGTATCCAAAAATTCCTTTTCAGTTCTAACACCGTCCTGGTTTATATCAATTACTTTCGTATTTAATTTCAATTCCACACCCATTGTTTCAAGGGATTTCTGCGCCTTCGAAGAAAGTTCGTCAGGATAGGCAGACAAGATTCCTGAAAGCGCTTCTACCAGATAAATTTTCGTTTCCCCGGCATTTATATTCCTGAAATCTCTCATCAAAGATTTCTTTGCAATTTCCGCAATTGCTCCCGCCATCTCTACTCCGGTCGGTCCTCCTCCAACAATAACAAATGTTAAATACTTTCTTCTTTCAAATTTGTCAGTTTCTTTCTCCGCAAGTTCAAGAGATTTTAGAATTTTTTCTCTTATTAAGAGTCCGTCACTCAATGTCTTCAATCCCGGTGCAAATTGTTCCCAATTGTCATTTGCGAAATATGAATGAGAAGAGCCGGAAGAAATCACCAGCGAATCAAATTCTAATTCACCGTGCTTCAGTATTACTTTTCTCTTCACCCTGTCTATGGATACAACTTCATCCATGAGCACTTTGATATTTTTATTTTTACTGAAGACCGCTCTTATCGGAACTGCGATATCCGCCGGAGACAGTGCCGCTGTGGCAACCTGGTAAAGTAAAGGCTGGAATAAGTGGTAATTTGTCTTATCGACTATTGTTATTTCCAAACTGGAGTTCTTCATTTCCAGCGCTGCATTCAGTCCGCCAAATCCCCCGCCAATAATTACAACTCTATGTTTGTCCATCTATTTAACTTATTATTATATTTATAGTTACGATAACAAAGATATTATATCTTTTGTGATTTTCAAGCTTTTGACATCAAAGAAAAATTTAGAATAATCACAATATATTGAATTCCAGGATATATAAAATTGATTTTTAATCCATTTAATTATTGTTAAATTGATACTATAGGAGAATCCATTTACTTTTTGAAATGCAATTAGTTATATTTGTTAATGCAAAGGAATTTTGTTAAAACTATTAAGTCCAAAATTTTAAGGGTCCGGAATGCAAATTTCTAAAATTGAATCTTTAAGTAAATACAACTCCCTTTTTAACCTTACTGTAAAATCTTCCCCTGAATTCCCTGATAATTTGTGTGAATTCATGGTGAGTGAATTTGAACTTCAAGCTGTTGTTTTATTTAAAGTTAATGATGATGATAGTTTGCAATTGCTTGGAAAATCTGAAGGATCTAAAAAAGCTTTTACAAATAATGGATCCTACAAATGTGCAGTTTGTAAATCGATAGCTTCCAACAAGGACAGCATAAATTTTAATGCACAACCGGATTGTGAGATTCAAACATCGGACTTCGTAATTTACGAAGGCTGTTTTTTCATAAAAGTTTCCTCTTCTAGTAAATTTTTATTTAAAATTGCTAAGAAAACTCCCTTTACAAAAGCCGACAAAGATAATATTGAAAATGTTGGACAAGCAATTAAGAATTTCTTAAAACTCTGGTCTGGTGGACATAATATTCCCACTGATTCTTTGAGCGATATCATAACTAATATCGCACATGAGCTCAGAACTCCTACAAACAGCATTATGGGATTTACCTCACTGCTAAATGAAGAGAACCTCACCAAAACGCAATCAGAATATGTAAATACATTAAAAGACAATGCTTATAACCTTTTAGGCCTGCTAAATGATGTAATTGAACTTGCAAAAATCGACAAAGGAGTCAGCAAGGAATTACCAACAAATGTTAATTTTAAAAGTACAATTGATGAAGTTCTAAAACAGTTTGCAGACAAAACTAAATCAGGTGAAATAGAATTCTTATTAAATATCGATAAAAACGTTCCTGACTCCGTTAAAGTTGATGCTCAAAAACTCAAGTATATTTTGTTAACAATATTAACATATTCAATTAGACAAACTGGTAAAGGCAAAATATCTATCTCTATTTCCGCCAGTGAAAAGAAAATCAATTTCAAGATCTCAGACACCAGCGCCGGAATAACAACAACAAAATTAAAAGATATTTTCAAACCGTTCGTAATTACTGAACTTGGAGATTCGCAAGTTGGGGCCGCTACCGGATTAGGATTAATTTTATGTAAAAAATATTCTGAACTTTTAGGTGGCGATATAGCAATTACAAGTTCAGTCGGTAAAGGGACAACTTATAATTTTAATATCAAGGTTGAAATTGCATCTGGAATTGAATCTCAGATTTCTTCTCTTCCGAAACCAGCAGGTAAAAAGAACCGTGTACTGGTTGTTGAAGATGATTATGCAACATCTAAACTCTTGAGCAACTACCTTAATAAATGGGGCTATGAACCAACAATTGTAAACTCAGCAGAGCAAGCTCTGAAAGCTGTAAATAAGGAAGTTTTCCTCGCTGTGTTAATGGATATTATTTTGCCGGATTCTAACGGATTCGAATTGTTGAAGACTATTCGCGAGCACAAAAATGCAAAGAATACTCCTGTAATTGTATGCTCCGTGGAAGCAGAACAGCAGAAAGCATTTCTAATGGGAGCCGTTGAATATTTTGTAAAACCGATAAAATACAAGTACCTGGTTGAAGTTCTTACAAGCTACAGGCTCAAAAAAGATTCGAATATTTTAATTGTCGATGATGACGTACCGACATTAAATCTGATAAAAGAAGCAATTGAACAAGCAGGGTATAATGCAATTCCTGAAGCTCATTCATCAAAAGTCAGCCAGATAATTGAAAATATGAATCTGGATCTGGCTATAATTGACCTTGATATGCCTGAGTTAAATGGTTTTGATCTTATAAAACAAATAAAATCTAAACCTGCATTTGCAAAACTTCCGATAATAATTTACACAGGTAAAGAAAATTATTCCGAGGATCTGAAAAAAATAGATGGAATGTTTACCGATCTGTTACAAAAAAGCAGCACAAATATTGAGGATCTGGCGGATACTATTAATCAGATGATTAACCAGTATGATGAACCGCCTACGCCGGAAGAGGTGCTGGAACAGACCGATGCAGTTAAAATTTTGCTAGTTGAGGATTACAAACATTCACAGATAATTGTAACTAGACTATTGAAAAAAAATAACTTCGAATCAATTGTAGTTGTGGAAAATGGTGCTGAAGCACTGGATGAGGTTAAAAAACAAAAATTTAATCTGATACTGATGGATATGCAAATGCCCGTAATGAACGGATTTGAGGCTACTGAAAAAATAAGACAACTCAATGAATACAAAGATACTCCTATTATAGCACTTACTGCTTTTGCAATGAAAGGAGATCGTGAGAAATGTATAGATGCCGGTGCAACGGATTATATCCCAAAACCGATTGACAGCCACGAATTTATTGAAAAAGTCAAGTATTACACAGAGAGTAAGGTTGGAGTAAAATAAAGGATTTCCTCAAATCTTTTAGAATTTTCGCACTCCTTATTTTTCCAAATAGTTTAATTTTTAATAACCTATCGTTATTTTTGAATTTCGATTTTAAATTTCTAAGATTTTATGATTAATAATATTCCAAGAGTCAGATTTGCTCCCAGCCCAACAGGTTATTTACATGTGGGCGGCTTACGTACTGCTTTGTACAATTATCTTTTTGCCAAAAATAAAGGCGGAAAATTTATATTAAGAATTGAAGATACGGACAGAAACCGGTTTGTAGAAGGTGCAGTTGAAAACCTGGTTGCAACTCTTAAATGGGCTGGTCTTGATTTTGACGAAGGACCGGAAAAAGAAGGCGATTTTGGCCCCTATATGCAATCCCAAAGGCTAAATCTCTATAAAGAACTGACTGAGAAATTAATAAAAGAGAAGAAAGCATACTATTGCTTCTGCTCGCAAGAAAGACTGAATGATGTAAGGGAAAAACAAAAAAAAGAAGGATTGCAGCCCAAGTATGATAAGCAGTGTCTGCATCTTTCTGAAAAAGAGGTGAGGGAAAATATCCATAAGAATATGCCGCATGTAGTTAGAATGAGTGTGCAACCCGGACAACAGATAGCATTTGATGATATTATCAGAGGTCGGGTTGAATTTAGCAGTGATGTGTTAGATGATCAGATACTGATTAAGAGTGATGGTTATCCTACCTATCATCTTGCAAATGTTATTGATGATCATACCATGAAAATTACGCACGTAATTCGCGGTGAGGAATGGCTTTCATCTACTCCCAAACACGTTCTTCTTTACAATTATTTCGATTGGGAAATACCGGCTTTTGCTCACCTCCCTCTTTTGCTTAATCCTGATAAAACAAAACTAAGTAAACGCCAGGGTGATGTTGCAGTTGAAGATTTCAGACAAAAAGGATACCTGAAAGATGCTTTAGTAAATTTTGTTGCATTACTCGGATGGAACGCTGGTGATGATGTCGAATTTTATAATATGAAGGAAATGACCGACAAATTTTCCCTCGAACGTGTAAATAAAGCAGGTGCTGTATTTGATGTGGAAAAACTAAACTGGTTAAATGCCGAGCATCTTCGTAAAATGAATGAAAACGATTTACTGGCACTTTTACGACAGAACCTTGCGGAATCAAAATATAAAGATGAGACTTACTCTGACGAATATCTTCTCAAGATAATTGAAGCAATGAAAGAAAGAGTGAATTTTGTTAATGAATTTTTCACTAATGGTTTTTACTTTTTTGAAGAACCGAAAGAATATGACGAAGCTGTTGTAAAGAAGAGATGGAAAGAAGGCTCAGCAGGATATCTGAAAAAGTTGATTGATGAGTTTTCTAAGTTAGAAAATCCCGTAAAGGCTGATTTTGAAAGTACATTGAGAAATACAGCCGAGAATTTAGATATTGGAACAGGAAAATTGATTCATCCCGTCAGACTTTCTGTTTCGGGTGTGGGTGGTGGCCCAGGCCTGTTCGATATTCTTTCTATAATCGGGAAAGAGAAAACTATTGCGAGACTAAAAAGAGCAGTGGAAAAATTAGGGAACTAAAATAAAATTAGAAATAAAATATGCCTGAGATAAAAAAAGAAAACGCGGGGAATGCTCCTGCAACAAATTTTGTAAAAGAGATTATCAATAAAGATCTTGAAACGGGAAAAGTTAAGAAAGTTCACACACGCTTTCCTCCCGAACCAAATGGATATCTCCATATCGGCCACGCAAAATCAATTTGTTTAAATTTTGGACTTGCCGAGCATTATAAGGGGTTATGCAATCTACGTTTCGATGATACTAACCCATCAAAAGAAAATGTGGAGTATGTCGATTCGATTATTCAGGATATAAAATGGCTTGGTTTTGATTGGCAGGACAGACTTTATTTTGCCTCAGATTATTTTGATAAACTTTATGAGTTTGCGGTTAAGCTCATAAAAAAAGGTAAAGCTTATGTTGATAGTTCAACTCATGAGCAAATAAAAGACCTCCGTGGAACACCAACTGAGCCAGGAAAAGAAAGTCCTTACAGGAACAGATCAGTTGAGGAAAATCTCGATCTTTTCGAGAAAATGAAGAACGGTGAATTTGAAGAAAGCCAGCATGTGTTACGTGCAAAAATTGATATGGCCTCTCCCAATATGTGGTTGAGAGATCCGATACTTTACAGAATAAGAAAGGTTTCACACCATAGAACCGGTGACAAATGGTGTATCTATCCAATGTACGATTGGGCACATGGCCAAAGCGACTCTATTGAAGGAATTACTCATTCAGTTTGCACACTTGAATTTGAAATTCACCGTCCTCTTTATGACTGGTGCCTTGAACAGCTGGAAATACATCATCCGCAACAAATAGAATTTGCGCGTTTAAATCTTACATATACTATAATGAGCAAGCGCAAACTCTTGCAGCTTGTGGAAGAGAAACACGTAACCGGGTGGGATGATCCAAGAATGCCCACTATTTCCGGTTTGCGCAGGAGAGGTTATACACCTGAATCAATTCGTGATTTTTCAGAGAGAGTGGGCGTAGCAAAGCGCGATAATATGATCGATGTGGCGTTACTGGAATACAGTCTGCGTGATGATCTTAATAAAAGAGCTCAAAGAGCTATGGCGGTATTAAATCCATTGAAGGTTGAAATAATCAATTATCCAGATGAACAGGTTGAAGAGCTTGAAGCAGTAAATAATCCTGAAGATGAGTCAATGGGGAAAAGAATTGTCCCGTTTTCCAGAGAAATTTATATAGAACAGAATGATTTTATGGAAGATCCACCAAAGAAATTTTTCCGCCTCTCCCCAGGAAATGAAGTAAGATTAAGATACGCATACATAATAAAATGTGAAGAAGTAGTAAAAGATGAAAAGGGTAATATCATAAAGTTAAAATGTTCTTATGATCCTGAAACAAAAAGCGGTTCAGCGCAAAGTGGAAGAAAAGTGAAAGGAACAATTCACTGGGTATCTGCTCAGCACGCAGTTGATGCGGAAGTTAGATTGTATGACAGACTTTTTACTGCAGAAGACCTGGAAGCAGATGAGGAGAAAACATTCCTGGATTATATTAATCCGGATTCGCTAACAATAAATACGTCAGGAAAACTGGAACCTTTTTTGGCCAATGCAAACCCGGGTGACAAATTTCAATTTGAGAGGCTCGGTTATTTTTGCGTTGACAGCAAAGATTCAACTAAAGAAAACCTTGTCTTTAACAGAACAATTACTTTAAGAGACACTTGGGCAAAAATAGGAAAGCAAGGAAAGAAATAGAGATTGCACTCTATCCTTACTTGAATATAAGCAGTCTATAGACTTATATTGGTCTTTAATTTGAAACTGATTGTTCAATAGTTTGTAATTAGGGAATGCCGAAGTGGCGAAATTGGTAGACGCGCTGGACTCAAAATCCAGTGAGGCTTAAACCTCGTGCCGGTTCGAGTCCGGCCTTCGGTACTTAAAATAAAGTGATGGTTATTAAATTAGCCATCACTTTTTTATTTTGACAATATGGGAATTGATTTGTTTATTATTTATGCTATCAAAAGCAAAGATAAAAATTTTACATATGTGGGCTTTACAACAAATCTTGAGAAGAGACTTCAATATCACAATAATGGATACGAAAAGTCCACAAAGCCACACGCACCTTTCAAATTGATCTACTCTGAACGGGTACCAACAAGAAAAGAAGCCAGAATTAGAGAAAAATTCCTTAAGAGTGGAAAAGGACGGGAATTTTTGGAAAAATACAAATAGTCTTGTGGTGCCGGCCCGCCGGAGGCGACTAAATTCGAGCTTGTCAGCCTGCGGCTGGTCCGGTCTTCGGTACAATATTAACATAAAAGACCTCATCAAATGATGAGGTCTTTTTATTTATCGTCTGGTTGTAAAATTTATTTTTTGCTAAAAGCTTTATTAGCAATATCATTCCTGTAATAAATATCTTTGAAATGTATTTTTTTTATTGCATCATATGCCTTTGTCTGAGCTGTTTTTAAATCTTCTTCCTTTGTAAAAGCTGTCAATCCAAGCACCCTTCCCCCATTAGTCACAATATGGCTATTTTTTTTTTCAGTACCAGCCTGGAACACCACTATATTATCATTTTTAAGTAAATCCAGACCGCTAATTGTAAATCCTTTTTCATATGATTCCGGGTAACCTTTAGATGCAGCCACAATACAAACGGCATTCCCGCCGGAGTATTTAACAGCTTTTTTATTAAGTTTGCCCTTTGCTGCTGAATATAATAACCCAAGAAAATCACCTTCCAGAAGTGGTAACACTGCCTGTGTTTCCGGATCACCAAAACGACAGTTAAATTCGACAACTTTAGGCCCAGAACTAGTTATCATAAGCCCTGCATAAAGGCATCCCACAAACGTTCTGCCTTCTTTATTAAGTCCCTCTAATGCCGGCCTTATAATATCTTTTTCGACCTGTTTTTGCAAATCAGCATTTATCACTGGTGCCGGAGAATAGGCCCCCATACCACCGGTATTTTTACCGGTATCGTTATCCCCGATTCTTTTATGATCCTGTGATGATGGAAGACAAACAAAATTTTTACCGTCCGTTATCGCAAATATTGATGCTTCCTCCCCTGTCATAAATTCTTCAACTACAATTTTTTCTCCAGAGACGCCGAATACTTTTTTAACAAATATTTCATCCAGTGCAGAAGAAGCTTCGGGAAAAGTATTGCAAATAATCACTCCTTTTCCAGCGGCAAGACCATCGGCCTTTATCACGACCGGGTATTTAATATGTTTCAAATATGTAAGTGCGTCTTCGTGTTGAGTATAATCAAATTCTATGGAGTCTGCAGTTGGAATTTCATATTTCTTCATTATATATTTTGCGTACGATTTATGTGCTTCGATTTCGGCAGCTTTAGAATCCGGGCCAAAAACAAATAAGCCTTCTTTCCTAAGATAATCGGCTATCCCATCAACTAAAGGCTGTTCAGGACCAACAACTACCAGTTCAATATTATTTTTTTTGCAAAAGTCCGAAACGTTTTTAAAATCCGAGATATCCAGAGAAACATTTTCGCCGTAAATTTCAGTCCCGGGATTTCCGGGTGAGATATAAAGACTGGATAATTTTTTACTCTGACTTATTTTATAGGCCAGAGCATGTTCCCTGCCTCCGGCTCCAATTAATAAAATGTTCATTATACCTCAGCTTTTACTAAAAATTGAAATTGCTTCGTCAATTGATCAGTCAATACATCGCGTCTGTGTTTTAGTACGAATTCTTCATTAGGTTCCGGTAATTGATTTGAAATATATAGACTGTAAATTTTCAATAAAGCTTCCTTAATTTCATCAATATTATCAGGGCTGGTTATAAACGATGACTTGTAATCTGTTAAAGCAGTTTTTAATGCACCCTCCGGTATATTAGCAAGAATTGGTTTACGCGTTCCAAAGTATTCGTAAAGCTTTCCTGCAGAATGGGTATCTATATTTCTCGAATTTCCAACCATAAGCCACAGTACATCACTTGAAATTACTTTTAGAAGGGACTCTTTATGACTTAAATAGCCATATTCCTTGACAAATTCCTGCAATCCAAGTTTACGAATAAGTTTTTCGTTTTCTTTCCTGAGTATCCCTACAAAGTGTAATTCAATATTTGCTCCAACATCAGGCCTTTCTATGGTTAATTTTTTAAAAGCTCGAAGGAAATATTTTGGTGTTAAAAAATCATAAAATATGCCGGCGTAAGTCAGAATCATTTTTGAATTTGATTTTTTTATAGGCACAAGATTTTCAAAATCCTGTGGATCATATCCGTGAGAGATGATAAAAACATCTTCAAAGGTAAGAAACTTATAATAATCGAGAATTTTTTCCTTTACACGTCTGTTTGTAACAGTGATTTTATCTACTGCTTTTAATACTTTGTATTCCCATTTCTTATGAAGATACTTATGCATTGGTGTTGGATAAAATGCAAACTGACTACCATACCAAAGGTCCCGGTAATCTACTACTAATGGCAGATCAAATTCTTCCTTTAGTTCTGTAGCCATCATAAAAGTTGAAAAAGGAGGCCCGCTTACAAAAATCAGATCAAATTTTTCATTTTTTAATATTTCCCTGGCTTTAACAATTGCTTGTTTGCACCACCCTTTTTTATTATCAGGGATAAAGAAAGTATAACTCAATCTGCTTAGAAATTTTCTTATAATTTCAGCCGGCATTTTTACGGTGCCTTTTTTAGCGAGTCGTGAAATAATATCTTTTCCACCAACCCTAACAATATTAATACCAGCCTGATTAGCTTCCTCAAGCAATGAAGTATCGTGCGCAAAATAACCGGTACCTGCGGCAGTAATTACTGTTGGCTCCCAATTATAGTCCTTCATATACTTAACAAATTTTAAAGTACGTTGAACTCCGCTTAACCCCATGGGAGGGAAATAATATGCTATAACTATTACTTTAAACATGATATAATTTTAATGTATGAAAATTTTAACAATTTCTGAAATCAATAAATTAGACGCTCCTCCCCTGTTTACTAATTCAATCAGGAATGATAATTTGGTGCCTCTTTAGTAATTATTACGTCGTGGGGATGGCTTTCTTTTAGTCCGGCCATTGTAATTTTAATAAACTTAGATTTAGTTTTCAGACCCTTTATATTTTTGACACCACAATATCCCATAGCAGCTCTCAATCCGCCAATTAACTGGTAAACGGTATCAGAAAGCGGGCCTTTAAATGGAACTCGTCCCTCAACACCCTCAGGGACCAATTTTGCTATATCATCTTCAGCATCCTGAAAATAGCGATCCTTGCTGCCTTTTTTCATCGCGGAAAGTGAGCCCATTCCACGATACATTTTAAAACTTCTGCCTTCAAAAAGAACTTTTTCACCCGGACTTTCATCAACACCAGCAAATAATCCACCTATCATTACTGAATCTGCTCCGGCAGCAATTGCTTTCGGAACATCGCCCGTTTGCTTAATTCCACCATCTGCAATTATGGGGATACCTTTTCCTTTTAATGCTCTGGCTGCCTCTGCTATTGCAGTTATTTGCGGAACACCGACTCCTGCAACTACACGAGTAGTACAAATTGAACCTGGTCCAATCCCTACTTTTATCGCATCAATTTTACAATTCACAAGCTCAAGTGCTGCATCATAAGTTGCTATATTACCAGCAATTAGTTGGTCATATTTAAACTTTTTTCTGACTTCTTTAATTGTTTTAATAACACCCATAGAATGCCCGTGTGCAGTATCAATGACAATGGTATCAGCACCTGCTTTTATCAATGATTCAACTCTATCTAGAGTATCGGCAGTTACACCGACAGCTGCTCCGACCCTGAGTCTGCCATGTTCATCTTTGCAGGCAAATGGGTGTTTCTTTTTCTTCTGGATATCTTTGAATGTGATCAGTCCTTTCAGAATTCCATCTTTATCTACTACAGGTAATTTTTCAATTTTATACTTTTGAAGCATCTTTTCTGCTTTTTCCAGATTCGTTCCCATTGGTGCAGTAATAAGATTTTCAACCGTCATTAAATCTTTTACTTTACTTTTAGGATTAGGTGCAAACCTTAGGTCTCTGTTGGTAATTATCCCAACCAATTTTCCATTGCTATCGATCACTGGAATTCCTGATATACTATATTTTTTCATAAGTTCCAGTGCATTCCCAATAGTCTTATCAGAGGTCAGAGTAACAGGGTTTCTGATCATCCCGCTCTCTGATCGTTTCACTTTATCAATTTCAATACATTGTTCCTCAATTGTCATATTTTTATGAAGAATTCCTATTCCACCTTCCCTTGCAATTGCTACAGCCAGAGCAGATTCCGTTACAGTATCCATAGCGGCTGAAACAATCGGGACATTTAATTTAATTTCCGGCGTCAAAAATGTTGAAATATCGACATCCCTCGGGAGCACGTGCGATTTGCCGGGTTCCAGAAGTACGTCATCAAATGTTAAACCTTCTCTGATTGCTAATTGTGTTTTCATAATTTTTCCTTCTTAATACAAAAAAGACCACATTAAGTGGCCTTTATAAATCTTTAATCAAACGCCTGGTAACCGGTTATATCTTCACCAACAATTAAAGTATGCATTTCGTGTGTTCCCTCGTAAGTCTTAACAGATTCAAGATTAGCTGAATGTCGCATAATCGGGTATTCATCCAATATCCCATTTGCTCCCAGAATCTCCCTCGATATCCTAGCAATCTCCAGTGCTTTTTCACAATTGTTTCTCTTTGCAAGAGAAACCTGTGTGTGCTTCATTGTTTTATTGTCTTTCATTCGACCGAGCTGCAGATTAAGTAATTGTGCCTTGGTAATTTCGGATAATATATAAACCAGTTTTTCCTGCGTCATCTGGTAAGCTGCAATAGGCTTGCTGAACTGCACTCGTGATTTTGCATAATTTAAAGCTGAATCATAACAAGCCATCATCGAGCCAACAACTCCCCAGGCAATTCCATAACGAGCCTGGTTCAGACACATTAGCGCATTTTTAAGACCTTCAGTTTTTGGCAGTAGATTTTTCTCGGGAATAAATACATTATCAAAAACGAGTTCAGATGTAACCGAAGCTCTTAAAGAATGTTTCCCTTTCATTTCGGGGGAGGTAAATCCTTGAAATCCTTTTTCTACCAGGAATCCTCGCACTACACCACCAAGTTTTGCCCATACCACAGCAACATCTGCTATAGTCCCATTCGTTATCCACATTTTTGCGCCATTCAATCTAAATCCGCCATCTACTTTTTCAGCACGCGTTATCATCCCACCGGGGTTTGATCCGTAATCAGGTTCAGTTAAACCAAAACACCCTATTTTTTCTCCTTTTGCCAGTTTAGGCAACCAGAAATCTTTTTGCTCATCACTCCCAAAAGTATAAATAGGATACATTACCAGCGCACTCTGGACAGATACGAAACTTCTCACTCCGCTATCGCCTCTTTCCAGTTCCTGCATTACAAGTCCGTAGGCAACATTATTAAGTTCTGCACATCCATATTTCTGAGGAAGATTTGTACCAAATAAACCCAGTTCCCCCATCTTAGGAACAAGATCAATCGGGAAAGTGCTTTCTCGGTTATGTTTTTCTATTATTGGAATAACCTCATCAGAAACAAATTCTCTGACAGAATTCCTAATCATAATCTCTTCTTCAGATAACTGCGACTCTATGTTATAATAATCCACTCCCTGAAATTTCTGCATTCTTTCCTCTTGATTAAAATTCGATTAGGTTTTGATCTACAAAGTTAAACTTTAAGTAATTTACAAGCAATTATTCTGTTAAAAATAAACCCTTTATCAATCAATAAACATAGTAAGTCACTCTACATTCTTATACCCAAGGAGGCTTATTTTGTATTTATGCGCACTACCTTTCCGACAAAGTTTTTGTGTTTACTTAAACTCAAATTAATGTCCCGGGACATATCAGGCACAACTAATTTTAACAATTGCAGAATTTAATCAGAATTGCTAAAAGTGAATTGATTTAATAAAATTGGTCAATATTTCTTTTTTAGTTGCATAAAAATCTCTATATTTTACATTCAAATATTTTGATTGATATTCAGCTCCGGAGAGGTGGGTGAGTGGCTGAAACCAACGGTTTGCTAAACCGTCATACTGGGAAACTGGTATCGCGGGTTCGAATCCCGCCCTCTCCGCATAGTATAAAAAAAGCCCGAAATTTTAACGTTTTGGGCTTTTTTATGCCAAAATTTAATGCGGAGAATAAAGGGCTCTCCGCACTAATTGATGCGATCAGTTTTAGTACGTTTATTGCATTTTAATACTGTGTAGTTAGAAATTGTTGGTCATTAGTTGGTCACTAAATTTATTTTACCACATTGCTCGATAATCTACTAATCAATTTAAAATTCTATAATCATTGATGCTGAGAGCTACGACTTCTCTGCATATTTGATAAACATCAATAGCATAATTACATAATTTTAGGTAATGAGCATATTTTATTTTGGTTATGCTCTGCCTGGTTCTCTTCCAAAATTCATCTTCATTGTTCTCAATTTTATATTTACATACTAAGAATTAGAAATCAAATCGGTCAGATGCGCATCATAATAAAGAGCAGCTGCACCCAAAATGGGGATATTTTGTTCAGTAGTTACGTCTATAACCAGGTTTTTCAGCGAATGTTTATATGGAAATTCATTAACACACTGCCACAATGAATCCTTAAAGTACGGATAGGCTCTGCTTATCGATCCTCCAAGTATAATTGCCTCAGGATCAACAGAAAAAAGGATTGTTTGAATTGCATTACCTAAATAATATCCAAATTCCTCAAATATTTTTAACGCTTTTGTATCCCCTGATTGTGCTTTTTCAAATACAATTCTTCCCTCTGTATTATATACCTTATTAAAGAATTGACCACTACAATAATGTTCAAGAGTCTGATCTTTAAATGGTACTGAGCCAAATTCACCCGCCCCGCAATTTATACCTGAATATAAGCGGTTGTTAATAATGATGCCAGCCCCTAAACCTGTCCCAAGAGTTAATCCAACCAAATTATTAAAGCGCTTCCCTTTACCAAAATAATTTTCTCCTACTGCAAAACAGTTTGCATCGTTGTTTACATATACCGGAACGTCAAACTGTTCTTCCAAAATATCCTTTAAGTGTACTTCATCCCAGGAGGGAATATTTTGCACGTCATAAACTATCCCTTTATTAACATCTACCAGGCTGGGGACACCGATTCCAATTCCGGCCACGTGCTTGTCAAAAACACTATGGATACCATGAATAATTTCTTCCAGTATTTTTTCTTTAGTGCCTTGAGATGAAATATCAAAGAACACGTATTTATCAATTTGATTTTTTTCTACCCGGCCTAATCCAATATTAGTACCGCCCATATCCACACCAATAATAGTCTTATCAGGCATTCAATTCTTCCGGATTGTTCATACAATTGTTTTACACAAATTTATTTTTCGAATATCGTTTTATTTTTAATTAATGGTTTTGCCCAAATTCCAATACTTAAAATATATGCTAAGGGCACATATAAGAACATTATCCCATAGCGCAGTCCAACTATGTCTGCCAGTCCTCCAATGATCAAAGGTATAATGGCCCCGCCAATTATCCCTGTACACAGAATTCCTGAAAAGGACCCATGGTGTTCCGCAACTGAATTTAATGCAAGTGAGAAAATTATTGACCACATAACAGACAGGAAGAATCCTGTAAGTGGAAATGCAATCAAAGCAACGTCTCCGTCTGCAAGGATTGCTGTCGTTAAGCAGATGACAGCCAGACCGGCTGCGCCAATAAGAATTTTTCGGCTATCAAATAACTTCAGTAAGATCAGGCCCAACAGGCAGCCAATAGTTAGCAATCCCCAAAACCAGGCAACTGCTCCTGCACCAGTGGTTTGAGGATTCATACCGTGATATTGTGATAAAAATTCAGAAATCCAATTGCCTATACCCTGTTCTGTTCCGACATAAGCAAAAATTCCTATGAAATATAAAATCACGTACTTATTTTTAATAAGCTGTAAATAAGATCCCCATCCGCCAGCTTTTTCATCTTCATTAAACTCCAATTTAGGAAATCTAATCAGTGCAATCACAACAACCATCAGCAAAGACACAATGGCGAAAATCCAGTATACCGAAATCCAGTGCAGATTTGCAGGAACGACGCCTGATAAACTATCCAAAAGGATATTCCCTCCCCCGGAATAGTCTTTAAGATTTATCACTAAATAAGAGTAAAGGTAAGGCCCAAGATATGATGCTCCGCCGAAAAACAACTGGGCAATTACAGAATTAAATGCAAAATGTTCTTCACCGCCGGATACTCTTAACAAAGGATTGATGGTTACCTGCAGCATTGCCATCCCGGCACCTATGCTAAATAATGAAATTAGATAAACAGGAAGAGAAGGAACCAATACAAAGATCATAGCTCCTGCGAAGGCCAGCATAAATGGAATCAGCAGCATTCTCTTTTCACCATATTTTTCTACCAATATTCCTGACGGGATAGACATTACGCCGTAGGCAATGAAGAAAGAGAAAGGCAAAAGCCCCACCATTGTATTGCTGAGTTTAAAACTCTCCTTAACATCTGGAATAAGGGGATTTAGAATATTTGTTAGAAATGCAATTACCGAGAAAATGAAAAAAACCAGCAAGACCTTGAAGTAGTTCCTGTTCACAATAAGTATCCTTTTTTACTGCTTAAGAAAATTTATTTTCTGTAAAAACATACCGGCTCATCTGCTGACTAGGCTTGGTTATGTTTTCTAAGTTATGAGTGGTCAATTTAGATTTATTGCGCTCTAAATCTAGAAAATACTTTACTGTTTAAGTATAAACTATTCCCCTTACTATCAGGATAAAATGCTTTTACCCGTATCCTGCGAAAAGAAGTAAAGCTTTTCAATATTTAGATATATAATTTTAGTCTCTTCATTTTTATTAATATTACTGGAAACCACCCGCCCGGTAAATTGTTCTTTGCCAATCATAAAATAAATGAAAGACTCATATCCCATAGGCTCTATTAATTCAAGATTTGCATTTACCGGGAAATAATTTCCTTCAGCTGGAACCAGCCGTATATCTTCCGGCCTGATGCCGAGTGATATATTTTTCCCGATGAATTCTTTAAGTTTTGTTTGATGAAGTGAAGGTAATTTTAATGTAATATCCGAATTACTTAATTTTAATGATATTCCCTCAGATTCAACAACCGCAGCTTCAATGAAATTCATAGAAGGACTTCCAATAAATCCCGCAACAAATTTATTTACCGGGTTATTATATAAATCCAGGGGACTGCCCACCTGCTGCGTAAATCCGTCTTTCATTACTACAATTTTAGTTCCCATAGTCATTGCTTCAACCTGATCGTGCGTAACATATATAATTGTCGCATTCAGTCTTTTATGCAATTTTGATATTTCAGTTCTCATCTGAACACGAAGTTTAGCGTCCAGGTTGCTTAATGGTTCATCAAATAAAAATACCTTTGGTTTTCTTACTATTGCCCGTCCAACAGCAACTCTCTGCCGCTGTCCACCTGATAATGTTTTTGGTTTCCTGTCAAGATAATCCGTTAAATCCAGAATCCTGGCAGCTTCCCCAACCCTGGCTTTTATTTCTTCCTTGCTGAATTTTCGGAGCTTTAGACCAAAAGCCATATTACCATAAACTGTCATATGAGGATATAACGCGTAGTTTTGGAAAACCATTGCAATGTCACGATCTTTCGGCGGAACATCATTTATTAGTTTGCCATCAATAAATATTTCGCCTTCAGAAACTTCTTCCAGTCCCGCTATCATTCTTAACGTTGTTGATTTACCACAGCCTGATGGGCCGACGAGAACCACAAATTCTTGATCGTTAATGTTAATACTAACATCATTCACGGATTTAGATTTTCCATCATAAGTTTTAGAAACATTTTTTAATATAACTTCTGCCATTTCATTTCAATTTGTTTTATTTAAAATCTATTTTGTACTTAACTTTAGCCTCAGCAGAATTATGTTTTACACTAATAGTGTAAAGTCCATCTGCTTCATCCTCAATAGTTTCTTTATCGACAACTTTATTGTTTGAAAGTATTTTTACAACTTTATAGGGTGAAACAATTTCAAATTCATTCAGGTTGTTGCTGAAAGACTCAAGTGTAAATTCCAGCGACATTTTCACTTTGTCATATTCCGGTGAATATAATTTACCATTCGCGGATTTAATGTAAGGCGTTTTTGTCTTCCCCATATTAATGTTTATTTCCGCCAGGCCTGAGATATCATAGGGAATAATTAAAGACGGTAATTGTTTACCGTCAAAGGATACCGATTCCACCTCATTACTTTTGCCGGAAATTTCTACAATAGCATTTTTATTATTATATGTAAGTGGAAATGAAATTGAATTTAAATCTTCCGGGATGTAAGGAGCAAAGGAAATATTCCATTCATTTTCTCTCAATCCAAACAGGTTATATATAGTATAAAGGTACCAGCCACCCGCCCATAAAAACTGGGGCTTGTCAATTTTTCCATAAAGTTTCGGGTTATTTTTATCACTTATTCTATATTCATACATTGCCGGCTGGCCATTCGGACTGTTGTTAATTCCGTTTATGGTCATGGTCCGTTTTACAAAACTATAGGCGGAATTATTAAGTCCATTTTTTATTAAAGCGAGTGCATACCAGGAATTTCCGTGAGGCCAGATACCGCCATTTGCATAATAATAGGGTTCACCGGCTTCGTTTCCAGCAAAATGCATGTAGTCTATAAGCTTGTTAAAGTCCATCGGGAACAGATCATATATTCCAAGTTTCTCATCAAGCAGATATTCTTTTGCAGTATTTAATAACTCTAAATCTTTGTCTTTATTAAGCAAATTAAAGTGCAGGGCCAATAACGAACCCATATAAATGTGTTTATCTTCCGTGCCGTCTTCATAATAGCTGATTAGATATTTAAGATTTTTATCCCAAAGTTTTTTAACGAGGTTTTTATTTAAATTATCCGCAAGATCGGAATATTTAATAATTTCGAAATTACTTTTTTTCAAACTGCTATTAATAAAGTTTAATTCTCGCAGTGCCTTAACAGCTAATATTGTCATATATGCGCGGGGACCTGAGTTATTGCCAATATCCCACCAATCGGGACGCATTGACCACATCAGTGTATCCTTTCCCTTATTTTTTAAGGCAGTTTCAACGCTTTTGGCTATGTAGGGATACAGTTCGTTCAAAAATTTAATATCACCGGAATGTCTTAAATAACGAGCGCTAACCATTACAAACCAGAAATGATTCCAGTTTTCAGTTCCGGCAAATTCTGTCATAAAAGTTGTGTCTTTCCAGTAATAAGCGTGCGGTATTATTTTATCTTTATCCGCATGGGAGATTATAAATTTTAAATCATTTTTAACCCTGCTGAGATCAAAATTTACAGCGGCCAGGTCTGTCAATAGCATATCGTGTGTAAAGAAAAAATTGTATTCAGCCGGAGCGGGCATCGGTTCAATGTTACCATCGATATAATGCCTGTCGACTGCAAGAATTGCTTTCGCCCATCGTGAGGTAAAATCGAGATCATCGTCCCCTGTTTTAAATTGACTCTTTATTAAAGATTCCTTTAACACATAATTTTCATAATTGGCAATATCTTTTTTATAACCGGATAATATTTTTTCAATTTTCTTATCGCCATCCGATATTTTTATACTTCCGATTACCTGCTTAACAACTAATGATTCTCCCGGCTCCAATTTCTTTTTATAAATAAACGCGGCACAGGTTTTCCCTTCTTTTCCGGCAGGCAAAACTCCCCCCGGCAAAGGGAAATTCTGTTCCATCCACCATTGATCAACTGAGGAATAATTTGTGGGGAACGTACTTGTAAAACTCTCCGGAGCAATTCCCGTGTTAGAAATAAACACTCTGGCTCTGCCGGCTTCTACATTATTATAATTTATACTTAAAGTGTTATTTGCCTGATTATAATCTGTGCCTGTACTATTTATTTCCCGGTAGGTATGGCTGGTTTTAAGAACAGAAGATAATCTTGTGTAAACCTCATATTCCTTTGCTGCATTCGATTGGTTTGTAAATTTATAAGTAGCAAGCATTGCCTGTTCATCTTTACAAAATTCATAACTGATCTCAATTTTACTTTTATCCTTTACTTTAGAAAAGGAAACCGAATAAGGAGTTTGATCAACCTGGTACACTTCGTTCTTTAATAATTCCTTAGGAGCATTTCCAATCTTAACGCCAATTTCCATTATTCTATAATTTTCACGCTTCCAATAATCTTCACTTATATCAAAACTATTTGCTACCGGATAATAAAAACTTATCCTGTTCAGCATAGGAAAGCTTTTATGAATTTCTATTCCGATATATGGACTTCCAACTTCAATCTGTCCGATTTCCTTTTTACTGACTATATGAAGGGAATTACTATCCTGAGCATTTGATAAGGTTGCCAGAAGAATTATTTGCAAAATTACCAGTCTGAAAAGCAGTGATTTAGATTTCATTAATTTTCCGTAGTTATTAATTAAGAAGAACCATTTTTTTTGTAAATGAATAGTTGCCTGTATTTAACCTGATTAAATAAACCCCTGAACTTAGTTTATTGCCATTACTATCCTTTGCGTCCCAATGAAAATTATAATATCCCGGACTTTTATTTTCGTCTAATAGCACAGCAATTCTTTGCCCGATAACATTAAATATTTCAAGACGTACATGTGATTGTGTGTTAATCTGAAATTTTATGTTTGTTTGTCCATTAAAAGGATTAGGATAATTTTGATAAATCATACTTGTAACCGGGATGGTCGTTCCCGTACTTTCCTGCAACCCGGTTGTAATATCATAGTATTGCTTTATGGAGTCTGGCTTTAATGGATAATCAAATATTCTTATTTCGTCAAGAATACCTGAAAAATTATAATTATTGTCACCTGGTAAATACTGCCCTATTGTTAAGCCATAAGATGTTTGCGATATATTGCCGCTCCACTGTTTGAATGCATCAAGCTCGCCATTAAAATAAATTTCCACATACGATCCATCATACAGCACCGTAACATTATAAAGAGAATCTAGGATTGGTTGCGTTTTTGAATCAAGATCGGTTACACCGTTGTTTGTTTTTATTGTCCATCTTAGCCTGCCGTTTGAAATAGAAACTTTCCACCTGTTTTCCCAGCTCCCGTGAGAAATAGGATACTGTTCGCGGCTGAAAGATTGATTTATTTTCATCCAGAAATTTATTGTAATATAATTCTGAAAATTCAACGAGTTATTATTTGGGACATATACAGAACTTGTTGTACCATTAAAAAGATAGGCGTTATTTGCGTTCCCCTTTCTGTCAGTTGATGGAACTACATCATACGCTACCCCGTTAAAATTATTGCCACTTTCATCGTTTGCATTACCGCTAAAGGGATAATAGCAAATTAAATTACCCGTTGGATAATTTGAAAGGTCCCTGACTTCCAGTCCTATGCTGTCTCTAACAGTGCCACCATTGCCATCGCTTACGCTGCATACTACATAAAAAATACCCTGACTATTCGGAGCAGTCCAGGTTATAACAGAATCACTTCCACTTATCAAACCATCTGAGGATGACCAGCTATAAGTAAGTTGATCATTATTACTATCATTGGCAAAACAATATATTACTGAATTTTTACCAAGACTTAATTTTCCCGGTGATGCAGTAAGATTCGAAATTACCGGGGGATTATTTATTATTTTAACAACCCTAATATTTATAGAAGTAGAATCTTTACCACCTTTTCCATCATCTATTATTACTTTAATAGTATTGTTACCTGTATCGGCAGGAGCTATCCATAAAATCTGGCTTCCATTTCCCTGTATTATACCATTTGATGAATTCCAAGAATAATTTATTACGTCTTTGTCCTTATCCACGGCAGTACAATAAACCGCTACACTATCTCCTTCTATAATTTCATTTTTTTCAGCAGATAAACTTTTTATTCTCGGTGGATAATTTGTAACAGGTTGTCCCGAACTATAATCTACTATCGTTCCATTAACTAAAAATTTATTCTCATTGTATGATTGCACGCCGCCTGAAGGAACTTCAACAATTACTATTGCGGACTTTGATGGAATGGTTATTTGTGTAATGCCGGAAACATTATTTGCAAGAAAAGAATTTGCTGTTGTTTCATAAATATCTTTAGGACCATTTTCTACATTCAGATTAATGGATTCTTCTGTAGGATTAGGATTGTAAAACAGGTAAGTCGGGTATGCATTATCATGAAAGTAATCAGTTTTTAAAAGATCTAGCTTTAGTATACCTGTGACATTTGTTGTATCTATTATACCGCCTAAAATTCCAACATGCCGATGAACCGTAAAGTGCCAAATTTGTTTGGCCCCATCCACCGCTAACAGCGTCACCTGTCGCATATGGACTGATTGAGCTGTTCTTCGGCTTATATTGATGCATTGACTCATGGGCGATATATGAGCCGGTGTCATATTGATCTGCCCATTGTTTACTTGCAGCATCCTGGTTTGCGGAAGGAAGGTAACCCGGATAAAATAATCTTGCAGCATTCGCTGCGTTGAGAATCAGTTTGCCAATCGCGTTTGCATATCTATCATTATATCTGACCATCGGAACTAAAGTGCCGATTTGTTCAAACGTGTTCATTGTGAACGGGTAGTTTCCACCAGAATTTATGTCTGAATTTATTTCACCAATCAGGCCGTCAACATCATATCCGCCCCATTTACCATTCATTACTCCCCAGTTCCTGATATTATCGTCAGTAAAACACCAGTTTAACATTTTGGTTACATTATAGTTAGTACCTATTTCAGCGTTCATCCTTGCAGCCAGGTAAACTCCATAATATAGTTGAAGTTCATAAGACGGGTTAGCACTTAAACTATTAAGATATTCCATCGCAAGTTCCGCACCGACCCTGTATTTAGAATCTCCCGTAACTTTATAGGCGTTATATAAAATCCACGCAGTTGCTCCAGCAGCTTCCTGTTCATTATGTTCATGTAGTGCAGAAGGGGTCATAGTTGAAAAATCGAACCCCTGGTAATTCATATTAGGCAGTTTCCAGGGAGTAGTGCTTCCGCCCATTATAATAACCGATTTCAAGAATTGGTCAGCTACACTTATAAATTGATTATTGAAATCCCCCGTGTTTGGATATAAAGAATATAACTGGTAAAAGAATATATTAGGCATCGTCTCATACCACCAATCATCGCTGGTTTGATCATCAGAATGATTTTTATAAACCATCAAACCATTGGCCGGGAAATATAAGAGAGCTGGAAAATGTAATCGAACATGGTTTTGTTCTATGTAGTGGAAATATAATTCAGTTAGAGTGCCTTCCTAAAAGATTGAGAGAACCTGGTAAAAACGAATTTTCTTCAAATACCACCAATAGAAAAGGGAATTTCAAAGAGGCCGAAAAAGAATATATAATTTCTGTTCTTGAGAATAATAGCTGGAACCGAACGAAAGCAGCGAAGGAACTGAACATTAATCCTTCAACTCTCTGGAGAAAGATGAAAAAGTTTGGAATCAATTAACATAAAAAAAAGGGCATCAATAAGGTGCCCTTTTTTATTATCTATCACTAGTTATTTATTTTAACAAATTCATTTTAATTGCTTTGCTATATTTATTTGTCAGTATTCTGGCTATATAAACACCACTGGCAACTTGATTTCCAAATTCATTTTTACCATTCCATTTTATTGAATATGTACCGGCACTATAATCTTCGTGGTTGATTAGGTTCTTAACCAGTGTTCCCTGAATATCATAAATTGCAATCTGTACTTTATCCTGTGATGGCAGTGAAAATTTAATCGTGGTTGATGGGTTAAATGGATTTGGATAATTCTGCATAATATTATAGTTCTGTGGAATTCTAGATAATTCCCGGGCAGTACCAGTGGAATTATGAGCAGTTGGATGGCATGGTGTACAACTCATTTCAGTCATAACAGCGTATTTTTGAGTAGTAGAATGACAAGCCAGACAACCAGCTGCAACTGAATCTCTTGTATAAGTAGGAGTAAATGTTCCAGCAAATTTTGCATTTAATATTTCAACCGTTTTAGCTGCTATATCTCCTGCAATTCTTGCACATCTTTCTTTTCTTTCAGTTGATCCAACAGTTTTGTCAGCCACTACACACCAATCTGTAACTGATACATGACAAAGGACACTTCCCGCAATACTTTGCGGAAGAGCCTGGTCATAATTATGTACCAGATATTTATTTTGAGTAGCAAAATCGTTTGCCGTATCAGAAGGCAACTTTTCTATTGAGTACCATCCCCAAAGTTCTTTTACAAGAGCACCATAGGAGGTAGCATCACATACAAGGTTAATTATTGCGGCACCGCCATTTAAAGTTCCGCATAAAGAACCCCAGCCGGCCCCCCCGCCGCCGCCGTAAAGCATCAGTTCAGTTGGAAGCGCGTTAAATGGATCTCCAACATTGGCCTTCAGCAAATCCAATACCGCACCAAAAACACCTGCACAGCAAGCCAGTCCGTTATAATAATGATAATGAGCTTTTATCCTTGCTTCATCAGGATCCAGAGCTACATAAGGCCAAGGCCATGCTGTATCTTTGGTGCCGGCCTTTGTTGTGGCTGTAGTTATTAAGCTGGACAATGCCCCCACAGCAGTTAAACCTACCGCTGCCTTGGACGAATTTACCAGGAAATCCTTTCGTGTAATATTATTTTTCATCTACCTACCCCTTTTATTGTTGGTTTTTAATGAATAAGACTAACTGTAATTATTGTTTTTGTCTTTTAAGATTTCAATTACATTTATGATTGTTTTATTTGAAGGATCTAATTTTAACGCTGTTTCAAAATATTTTAATGATTGCTTAAGGTTACAATAAAGATAAAGTATGCCAAGTATATAAGATTTTGTGAATTCGTCCTCATACTTTACATAGTTGCATTTGATTCTGTCTATTAATTCAAAACACGGACAATCATCGGCGTTAATATCCGTTTTCATAATTATATCTATATCAGAATTAATTAATCGCAGAAACGAATCCAGAGCTTCGACAGGTTTGTTTATTTGTGTATAACAAATAATAAGTTTCTTAATAATTTTTTTGTTATTATCTATTGAAAGAACAGACTCTTCCAATTCCTTTGCGGCAAGGTTATATTTTCTGGTAAGGAAATATTGGTTTGCTAGCATTTCGCTCATATCATATTTGTTTGACAAGAGAAATGCCAGAAACTTTGTTAAGAAATGGGACTATTTAGGCTAGATTTGTAAAATAGTGTTGCAATAACAGGGTAATAATGCAACACTTTGTTGCAATTGTTCCAGGCTATTCCAGCTGGTAATTCTTAATATACCTCCATAGGGTTGTACGATTAATGCCCAGTTCCCGCGCCACCTGGCTTTTATTCCATTTATATTTATTAAGCAATGATAGAATTTCATTAGCCTTAAGTGAGCCGTCTTGTTTTGAATTCGATTCAATGTCTATTTTCTTGCAGTCATATTTTTCCCTTATAACAGGTGGTAGCTTGCATATACTTATGGGTTCAAGCGAATTGGTCCTGATAAACGCAAACTCAATAGCGTTTTCAAGTTCTCTAACATTTCCGGGCCATTCATATTTCATAAGGCAATCAAGTGTATCCTGTTCAATTTCAACAATATCCTTTTTATAAGCCACACTGAATTTTTTGAGAAAGTGTTTTGCCAGGAATAAAATATCATCTTTTCTTTCACGAAGTGGCGGAACAGTAATCGGGATGACATTTAATCTGAAGAATAAGTCTTCTCTGAATTTACCTTCCTTAATGGCTTTTTCAATATTTAAGTTAGTTGCGGCAATTAACCTTACATCAACCTTCCTTGTAATGGATTCCCCGACTTTTTCGAAAGTTCCATTTTGAATTACTCGCAATAATTGCAGTTGCATTTGTACAGGCATCTCAGCAATCTCATCAAGAAAAATTGTACCGTTATCAGCAAGTTCAAACCTGCCTGTTCTGTCTTTAACGGCATCAGTAAAAGCACCTTTAATATGACCAAATAGTTCACTGGCAAGTAAGTTTGGCGGCAGTACGGCGCAATTTACTTTTACAAAAGGTTTGTCTTTTCTCCTGCTTGTCGCCTGTATTGCATCAGCTATTAGCTCCTTGCCCGTTCCGGTTTCACCTGCAATAAGAACACTGGCATCACAATCAGCAATTTCGATTATCAGGTTGAAAATATTTGTCATTGATTTGGATAATCCAACAATACCGCAGAAATGATGATTCTTTTTAAGATATTCTTCTGTTTTTATTGAAGGCATTATTTCTCTGAAAGATATTACACCGCCAATGGGCTGAGAATTTTCATTGCTTATAATAGAAGTATTTAATATTACAGGTTTAATAACATCATTAAATCTAAAATGGGTTTCCAAATCATGGATAGGCTTTTTGAGTTCGAGTGCACTTACTATAGGGCATTGATTATTGCAAAATTTGGATCTGAAAATATCTTTACAATACTTGCCAATTACGTGGGTACTTTTCAATCCAGTGATATTTTCCGCAGAAGAATTGAAAAACCTAATTTTGAATTCTTTATCAACAGAAAAAATTCCATCAGATAGTGAATTGAGAATTTCATGTGGGTGGCTGTTTTCCAGGCTCATTAGAATTCCCCATCAATATAATATAATGACAATAATTCCAGAATGACCCCACTTAAATTTAAATAAAAATTGAATAAATGTCCTGTTTTATGGCTTCGTATCAAAAAGGATTATTAAAGCCATCCGCTTATTAATGGTAAAATGATTGGTTCACCCGAAGTAACTAATTACCCGTGACCTAGGCAACTACAGAACTAGTTGAAATAGTATAAATAATTCCGCAGTCAAATAAGCTTCCCCTGTCTATATAGAGTATTTGCAGATTTGGAATTCATTTCTGTGCTCAGTTTCATTTGTAAAATAAAATAGGTGTTATTTAATAGGGTACTTTATTTTTTTGTCATTGTTAGAACTATGCTCCAATTAAAAGGGCATAATTGTTATCCTTTAATATGCGATTGTTATTGTCAAGGAATACTGAACTACATTATGTTCAGTTTTTCTAATACTTGCGTAAGGAACTAAATATGATTTTATCTTGTCACAATTTGGTCATCAACTATTAAAATACCACCATTTTAGCTTGAATTTAAGAGTAGCAACGACTCCTGCCCTCTCCGCACAAAAAGATGAAAGCTCGATTATAGCAAATTCAGGCTGTTTTCGAGCTTTCTGTTTTTTAATCGGGTCTGTGTAGACGGCCTAATGGGGTGTATCTGATGTGGTATGGTCATTTTTTGCAATCAACCAGTATCCCCTTCTCAAGCAAATAATTTTCTGCAGCAGTTTCATCCTGCAGATATTTTGATAGTTCTATTAAATTAATTTTGTAACCTTTAAAACAAAAAAGCCCGAATAGGATTTGTATTCGGGGATTTCAAAGTGAGTCCAGATGGACTTGAACCACCGACCCTCTGAATTTAGAAAATCTCTTAAAATGCACTTCCTCTATTTTGCAATTATTGTAATGCCCTTGTTTCCTCTTTTGAAATCAGAATCATCAGCAATGCCGGGATATTTCTGTATGAAATTTTTAGTTTCGTGGTCTCGATCAGTAAAATTCTCACCATAAATCACAAACTTTATTAGTCCTTTATTTTTGTTATTCATTAATGATTTCCTGATTTCCACTTTTATTTTCCCACCAATGCCGGATGATCCATAACCATGAATTATTTTAATTACATTTGCGCCTCTCTTAAATAATTGCGATAAAGAATTATTTAACCTTTTTTCTGCCTCTTCAATAGTGGGTAGTCCCTTTTCCAGATTAATAATCCCAAATCTTAATTTTTTCCCTTGATTTGTTTTTAAATCAGTTCCACAAAGAGGGCATTTATTTTGAGAAACATTTATTTCATTTCCGCAGGTTTCACAAACAGTCATACTTTAATTCCATTAAATCAATTATTTTTTAAACCCAATATCAAATCTGAGCCAAAACTTGTATTTTTTCTTTCTATGTTTTGGATTCCTGCCGATGTCATCCATTCCTTAATTTCAGATTCAGTATAAGTATCTCCCATTTCTGTACCAACAAGCATATTCAATGAAAAAATAGTACCGTGAAATGGCAGTGTTCTTTCCTCGTTCATAATAAAATCATTTATTACTATTATTCCATTTTTATTTAATGAATCTGCACATTTCCTAATAAGTGTTTTATTTTGTTCATAGCTGTTAATATGAATGATTGCGGAAAGCAATATCAAATCGTAGCCATTTTCAAATTCATCTGTCAAATAATTACCTTCAATAAAACTGAAATTGTTTTCTAAATTTTCCTTTTCAACATATTTTTTAGTTAACGGAATTACATGTGGAAGATCAAAAACTACGGCATTAATAGACCTATTTTTTTTAACAATTTCCATTGAAAACGCCGCAGATCCACCACCAACATCCAGCATTTTTTTTGTGTTACTTAAGTCGAGCATTTCAAGGATTAATCTGGCCTGTTTAACTCCACGATAATGCATTGCAGAAATAAAAGCTTCAACCCAGTCATCAATTTCTTTTTTATTCTGGTCCCCTATATAGGAAGTACCATTAATGACTGACTCTGTAAGATAGCTCCAAGTATTCCAGAGATGATTGGTGTGGAAAAGCCCTCCCATATAATCCGGTTTGCCCTCAACTAAATATTTAGAAGAAAGCTCGGTATTGTAAAATATTCCTTTTACTTTGCTAAGTAGTCCCATTGCACAAAGTGCATTAAGTAATCTATCTGTTGCGCGGGGTTCTGATTTTATTTTTTCTGAAATTTCGTCTGATTTCATTGAATGCTTGTCAATTACAGTAAATAATTTAAGTACAAATGCGGTTAATAATATTCTGCTTTCACGGAATGCATAGGCGGTTTCCCTGATCTGTTCTTCTGTCTCATAATTTTTCATAATAAATATTCTCCCTACAATATTTAAAAGACTTTTCTAAATTTAATAAATAATACATAAATCAGTTCCAATACTGTCAGGAATAATGAATACTTACAATTATCACTACAAGTTTGCTCTTAAAGTCTTTTTTTTAAATTAGATTGATCTTTGATATTGAAGATATAATCAATAAAGTTAATTAAATTTGATTATTGCATTATTCATATTTTAAAATAGGGAGAGAAAACTGATGAGGGAAAAAATATCAATTTTATTTTATGCCATTTTATTTGTTGGAATAGCTGCTCTGAGTCAATCCAATTATGCTTTCCCGGTATTACAGAATAATCAACCCGCTACAAAAGTTCAACAGTTACCTAAAGGAATTTCAATTTATCAATTAGACAATGGAATGAAAGTGCTTCTGATTGAGAATCCTGCCCTTCCAATGGTGGGCGCAAATGTTGTAATTAAAATCGGGTCAGCGTACGAAATTTTTTCGACAAGCGGTATGAGCCACATGCTAGAACATCTTTTATTTAACGGAACAACTACACGCAATCAGAAACAATTATATGATGATGTGGACCGCATAGGCGGATATAATAATGCCCACACAGATAATTACTACACCGATTTTATGATGGTAACACCTGCAGAAAACATTAAAAAAGGATTAGAGATCCAGGCGGATATGCTTTTTAATTCAACCCTGCCGGAAGAAAAATTTAGAAAAGAAAAAAGTATTGTGTTAGAAGAAATTTCAAAAAGCATAGCCGATCCTGATGACCAGCTGGAAAGAAACACAATTTCCGTTTTGTATCCCGGACACGCTCTTTCGCTACCAACACTCGGGACATATTCAACCATAGAGTCAATGTCGCGCGACGAGGTAAATTCTTTTTATAAGAATAATTATGTACCTAATAATATGATTTTAAGTGTAATAGGGAATTTTAAAACCGCAGAAATGCTTGCGTTAATTAAGGAAATATACGGGAAAGCAAAACCGGGGAATGTAATTCATGATACAAACGCGGAATGGGCAACAGGATTTCAAAAACCAAATTTACAATCAAACGATGAAAACCTTGTATCCCATCGTTTCTATGAAGGATCGGATAAAGTAATACAATTGTTTTATAAATTGCCGGAAGGAGAAACAACCGAATGTTTCCAGCTGATGGGAACAATTTTCGTAAAGAAGCAAATTGAATTTCAAACTGCGTTAAAAAAAGAATTTCCTGAAAAGGTTAAATCAATAAAATTATCTGTCCGCCCTTCTCCCCTGTCTGATTATGTTGAAGCAAAAGTAACATTGGACAAAAAGGATACTGACATAAACATTATAGTAAATTCTGTTGAGAAGAAAATAAGTAGTTTAGGTTTTATGTTACCTGATGAAACTGTAAAATCCGAAGCAACGAAAGAACGTACCGACTTCTTAAAAAATATTGAGAAACCGCATATGTTCGGAATTTATAATTCGGACCGGATAGTTAAAGAAGGCCTGGAATTAATGCTCGCATCGTTTAACGGCAGCGTATATTCCGAAGCTGCAAAATCAATCGCAGGGCTTAAACTAAAATACCCGTCAAAGATTATCATTCAGTCACCAACAAATAAAGAAGAAAAAGAAACAGCCGGAACTTCCGGCAGCGCAAAACTTGTTAAAGATAATGCAACCGGGAAAGAATTAGTTGTCGTTCAGAATGAAGCCAGTAATCTTTTGGCGATTCATTATTTAGTGAAACATAAGGCCCCGCTGGAGTTTAAATACGGAAAAGACGCATCAGAAATTTTGCACGACTGTCTTAACCAGCGGTTAACTTCTGACGCCAATAAAAGTATCAGTAAAAAATTTGGCTTTACATATACTGTAAATGACAATCCATACATACCTATGGATAATATTTATTTGCATCCCGATTTTGGTTACATAAGGGCGGAAGGACTGGCCGATGATCTAGCAGGCGCTATAAAATATATAAACGGACAAATAAAAAATTTCGTCCCAACTGAAGCAGAATTTAAAAAAGCCGTTGAGAAATACAAAGGCATTGCAATGATGTCGATGGGCGGCGACAAAGCTAAAAAACTATTTGATGCAGAATATAAATCATTGGTTTTTCACCCGGATCCATATTCTGACAACAATGTTAAACTTACATATCAAAATCTGCTGGCATTTGCCAGGGAATATTTTAATCCTGCAAATATGATAGTTTCTGTAGTTTCGCCTGGTAGTCCAGAAACTGTAAATTCCCTTTTTGCTGATTTTACAGGTACACCAGCGACTGACGAGCCACCGGTATTTACCCCCACTTACAAAATGCCGGACAAACCAGTAACCATTGACACAACCGTAGGCAGCGAGAGATCATATTTATTCTGGGGATTTATCAAACAAATAGATCCAAAAGATGCGCCAGCTTTACAGGCACTTTCTCTTGTACTGTCTAACGATATCGTTTTTGACATCAGGGAAAAGCAGGGAATGGCATATCATATGAGTGCGGGTATAGATGTGATAAAAGATAAAGCACTGTTTTATATTTCACAGGGAACACGTCCACAAAATGTAGATAAGCTTGTTCCGCAATACCCGGGATTTTTTAAAGAAACCACAGTTGATAAATTGACTCAGGATGAACTTGAAAAATCAATTAATATGTACCTGGGAAGAATGATGTTCAGAAGACTTTCAAGCATAAACCAGGCTTATTATCTGGATTACTCACTCTATTATGAAAACGATTATAATTATGACAAACAATTCCTAGATGCTTTGAAAAGTGTTACCTTGAACGATGTAAAAAATGCAGCAAAAAAATATATGGTTATAAAAAACCCGTTGTTACTAATTGTAAGATAAGTTATCCCAGGAATTATTATTAACCAGCGGATCTGAATTTGCCGGAGTGAGAAATCTATTATTTTTATACAATAATAGATTTCTCTCACGTCCGTTTGCTAACTTACCAGAATCGAAATGGCAGATTTGCAAGAGGAACAATAAAAGCCAGGCAAGCGTCGTGATGATTGATGTTTGCTCACTGGTCCCGATTTGAATCATATAATTTATTAATTATTTTTTTTAAAATTATCCTGGTCACTGTTTGCTCATCAACTATCAGAATTCTTTGAAAACTGAATGACAGGAAGGATGGCAACTAATCCCGCCCTCTCCGCTACAAATATCCCCTGCTTTTTAGCGGGATTTTTGTATTTAATGCATTAAATATTGCTTTTAAAAGCTAGGGGAACAATATATTCCGATGCGTAGCTATCAAGAATTATAATTTTCGTATTTAACTCTTCAATTAATGGATAAGATATACCCAAAATGAAAGGTCAAATATTCATACCGGATTTTTTTGTTAAAAAACCAATTATAATCACTTGATAGTAGAAACCCATTCTTCTCGCCGGTTGAGAACTTTAATCCTACTCCCCCGGCAAAAAGGAATCCACTTTTTGTAAAACCGGTTACTTTATTTATTGTACCAGATTTATTTAGCATAATATCAGATACTATCAGATTTTCATACCCACCAAAAAGTGAAATTACAGGTGACACAAAAGACGAAGGGAAAAACCAGAACCTGTTGATTCCGCCAAGTATTAACTGATATGATTTACCGCCCGTAGTGCTAAAATTGGAAGAATTGAGACCAACTGATTCTAAATATTTAGAATTTTTCATACTGATCTCATTATACCCAATCAAAAATCCAAAAGAATAAAAATTACCTACCTGATAATTAAGATCTGCGTTTACAGAAATTCCATATTTCCAAATATTTGAATCAACAGTTGGCTTTAGATTTCTAACAATTCCTAAGCTAAGATTAAAATATCCCCAACCGCCCAGAGAATTAGTAACAATAAATCCGTCAGTTGAATCAACGAAATTCTGATGCCCGGTTGTAAACGTGTAATTGTCCTTATGTCCGGTTAATTTATATTGAATCAATCTATAGTTGTAATTTCCGGATTGGCGTGTATTCTCTAATAACTTTGTGGATTTTCTATTGACCAAATTTAGATTATCTGATCTAAATAAATTAGTCTTACTCTGTGGAAATTCATTCGTCACAAGTAATATTAAAACAAATATTATCGAAATGAGTTTTCTATTCATCTTAAGTTCCGAAAAATTTAGACTATTTAAAGATAATAAATGGCTTAAACTAAACCTTCTTTTGTACTATAAATAGACTAAAATCCAATTATAATACACATGAATGATTTAATTCCTTAAAAATAGCTCATAATAGGATATAATTCAGGCACAATGGTTGAGTTCCTAAATGTGGAGGAATTAAATGGCAAAAATATTTATTGGTTTAAACGGACATTATGAAATATATAATTCCGGAACCATAATCTACAGAAAAACAAATGCGTCTGGGCAGTTGAACGGAGAGTATAAAATATTTAGAAATGTGCAAAGCATTCCATCTCGCCAGGATAGATGGCGCATTAAGCAATTGATTTCCGGTGAAATTTTAAGTGATTTAAGATTCAGGGAAAATTAATTCTGATAAATTTGATTAAATTTTGTCAGCTTACGAAAAGAAGCGCAAAAATTACAAATATCAGCCAGGATGCTAACCACCCCAAACTAATAAATCCGATAAACAAGATAATATTGTAATTTTTAACCCACTCAGTGATTTTTCTTAACCCCGTATGAGTAAACATATTGGACCCCACGTTTTTTCATAAAATCGCACAACTTCAATACCATTCCAGATCATTTAAATATTGTTCAAATTCTTAACAATTAATTCATTATCTTTGCCACAAATGGGAAAAATATTGATAATTTATTCCTTTTTATTAGAAAAATTGGACTATATATTTGATTTTTCTGTAAAAATGTAATCTTGAAATCCTAATGGTGAATGGTATATTTTTTGCCAATTCTAAGAAACTATTTATTTCAATTAATTCTAAAAAGTTGAGGTCTAAAGAGAATGGAAAAGTCTAAGTATATTTATGGTGGTTTAGCCATAGTAATAATCGTGATTTTGGGGATAGTCGCATTTAATAATAAGACAGAAAATAAAACTGTTGAACCTCAGGCTATGGGTCAGTCAACTACTCAAAATGCAGTTCTTCATACTGTAACTGTTGAAGATTTTATTAACACATCAAATTACACATACATAAAAGTTAAAGAAAACGATAAAGATTTCTGGATTGCCGTTACCAAGATGGATGTAAAAAAAGGTCAGACACTTTATTTTTCAAAAAGCATGGAAATGAAAGATTTTCATAGCACTGAGCTTAACAGAACATTTGATAGTGTCTTATTTGTAGATGGAATTGCAACTTCAAAGGATCAGGCTAACCCAGGATTTAAACATCCTGAAATAAACCAGGATGCGAAAGAAAATGTTAGTGTTAAAGCATATCCCGGAGGAAAAACAGTAAAAGATATTTTTGCTGATAAAAGTTCTCTGAGCGGCAAAACAGTAAAAATCAGGGGTAAGGTAACTAAAGTTAATGAAGGCATTATGGACAGGAACTGGATCCATATCCAGGACGGAACAAGCAGTAATGGCGAATATGACCTTTTAGTTACAACAAAACAAACGGCAAAAGTAGGTGATATTGTTGCTTTTGAAGGTCAGGTAGTAACTAATAAAGATTTCGGCGCCGGTTATTCTTATGATGTTATGATTGAAAACGCTAAAATTATTAAAGAGAATAAGACTTTATAATTCTATAGCATTTATTAAGACAAAAAACCACCCCGGCTTACCGGGGTGGTTTTTTATTATATCTAAATTAATTTTTATTATTCAACTGTAAATTCTTTAACCATCCCTTTATCTGCGCCGGATTCTGAAATCCAGGCATATTTTCCGGATTCAAGGTTCACAGTAAAATATGAAGTGTACCCAACGGGCATTTCCTGGGTTCCGCCAAGAAATTCAGCCGGAGCCGGTGAACGCAATCCATTTATATTCATCCAGTCCATCCATTTTATAACCTTATCAAGGTCGGTACTATCGGTCAAACGGACAAGGTGTACATCATTTCCAAGTCCATATTCAGGTTGTTCTTTAAAATGCACTGCTACCCTGTTTTTCCCTGGTGAAAGTTTTCCTTTTGATTCAATCTTATAATTAGTCAGAAATAATTCCACGTTTGCATTATCAGGTTCTTTCATTCCTGAATCTTCATTTAGAACCGTTAAAGGCCTTATCATTCCCAATGCTCCGTGAAATACACCTTCTTTTGTTTTTACGTAGCATTCCATCACATAGTTTCCCGGCTCCAGCCTGAGAGTTGTTTCAGTAGTTTTTCCCGGCGCAATAAGACCGACTCCCCCCATTACCTTTGAAGAAGCATACCAGGATGGAATACGGCTACCAAGCAAAGCGGCGGCATCTGATTTACTCATACCGGCTCTTATTGAATCCCAGGTAGAACCAAAAGCGGGTGCAACGTCCTCCAGGTAACGATTGAACTTGATACTATCTGGGAGCAACGTCAGTAAGAAGAAATGATGTGCCATTCCTTTATTATGAAACCTGAAAGTAGTCCATCCGGATTTCAGCGAATCCGATACGTGGAAATAATAATCTTTTGCGGTTACATCAACAACATTTGTCGGAGGCTCCTGGCTGCAGGATAAAAATGTTAAAGATAATGTGGCCAGGAAGACGAAAAACATGCAGAACTTTTTCATTCTATTGCTCCTTGTTTTAATTTGTGATTATAATTGTATATCAGCTGTTGAATAAATATTCTTAATTTTCTGATTTTTTATAATAATTTTTTACAAGTGCATTAGTAAATAGTTTTTTATTTACAACCTCATATTTTTATTCTTTGTCAGGTTGAAAAGCAATTATTTTAGATAATTTTGTAGGCAAATCTTGGTGTATTATTTTAATTTATAATTCTTTACGACAGAATCAAGCATTTTCTGAAATGATTTATCTAACGATACGGTTGGTTGTCCAAAGATCCCTTCGGAAGGTTAACGGTAAAAATATCCGGCCAAAATCAATTTTTCGGCGGAATTGAGGTATCTTCGAATTTTACAAATTTTCTTTTAGGGCGGATGCCGTCACCGAATTTTTTTACATATACGTGTATAAATTCCGCCCCCAGGTATAGTATTTGTGATGAATAATAAATCCACAACAAAAAGATTACAAGTGATCCGGCTGCACCATAAGTAGAACTTAATGAACTTTTACTCATATACAGCCCGATTAGAAACTGTCCCAACACAAATAATACTGAAGTTACAAGTGCCCCGACCCAAACATCCTTCCATTTTATAAGCACATTTGGTAAAAACTTAAAGATTATCATACACAAGGCGAAGATCAGGCAAAATGATACAGACAAATTTATAACCTGTAAAAATGAGGCGGGCACACTAAATAATTTTTCGCTTACAAAATCATTAATTGATGAGATTGTGGTACTGATTATAAGTGTTAGTAAAAATAAGAGCCCTGTACCTAATACCATTATAAATGAGATAATCCTGTCTTTTAGAAATCCCTTAATCATTCCCCTGCCTGGCAATGGTTTTACTTTCCATATTGAATTGAGAGATTCCTGGATATCAACAAAAACGATGGTTGAGCCTATAAAAATAGTAATAGCACTTATGATAATAGCAAAAAAGTTTGTGGAAGCATAAGAAGCGTTTTTTAAAGCCGTCTGGATAATAGCTGCTCCTTCTTTTCCCATTATATCCTGAATTTCAATTATCACTCTCCCCCTTGCCGCCGCCTCGCCGAAGAAAGTACCGGCCAGGGCAATAATGACTATTAACAAAGGGGCTAAAGAAAATATTGTATAAAAGGAAAGAGCCGCACCGAATTTAGGAGCTTTATCATCAATAAAACTTTCTATTACCTCCGAAAAAAAAGCCCATATTTTTTTTATGCTGAATTTCATTTCCTATAGATTAGATAGATCAAAATAATTTTGAGACTCTTTAAATTTACAAACTAATTGATCAATTACTAAATTTATTACACCGGTAATATCAAGCTTACGATTAGCGTGAGAAATATTTAAGATAAGAATAGCAGGCAAAAGGCTAAGGATAAAACCGGACAGAAAGTGCGGTTGCGTTGAGCTTACCTGCCGAAACCTGCCTGCAGGTTATACGTGATTTTTGTATTTTTCTGATATTGCTTCTTCATAAGATTTTTGCCATTCTAAATGTCCTATCCAGCCAAAGAGCAAGATTAATGGTAGTATTATAAAAATCAATAAAGATATGGGGCTGGATTTACTATATATCAGAAGACTTATTATTAGTGAAATAGGCAAACCATACAAAAAACTAAATTTAGATATATATGAAGTTTTACTGGGTCTTTTATTTAACTCTCCCCACTTCTTTATTCTATTCTTTCTGCTTTTCTCGATAAATTCAAAAAGGATAATTACCGCAATAAATAAAGCGAGTAATCCAAACCATTCCAAACTTACAGGTTTTCTGTTGGGAACAAAAAGAACCAGGAATACCATAAAAATAATATAACGTGCATATTTGCGATGCTTTTTCATAACTCATCCTCATTAAAAATGTTGTCTTTCAAAAATCTATTACTATTTTTAGCATTAATTATATAGTAAGGATTACATATCTTTTCATTGCGCATAAAGGAGTTGCGTCTAATCCGCTTATTTATAAATTTATTGTCCTGCCCAGTTTATGCCTGCCCGCCGGTTATACTGTCTTTTAATAAATAAATGCTAGAGATTAAAAAGATAGATAGCTAAAAAACTTAAAACTGAAAACGCGATATATATATTTGAAAGTGAATTTATCTTTGATGAGACATTGTTATCCTTAAAATAGTTTACAATCTCTCTCCATTTATTTATCCAATAGAAATACAGGTGATTAAATAAAAGCGTTGAGATAAATACTGCGAATAATATTTTAGCAGAAGTGCTATATATAAAATCTCCATTAAATTTGAAAAGCTGTAATTTATCGAGCAAAACCAGTATAAAATAAGCATTTGATAAGATTAACAAAGCAAGAAGATAAATTGCACTTAAATGTGGATAAGAAGCATTTTCCCAACTGCCAACTCTGGCCCATTTATATAGTTTATAGAAAGTGTATTTGTAAAACATAATCCTTCAGTATAACGAAGTTACGGCTAACGCGTCCGCCGCGAAATGACGGGCTGGACAGAACCGAAACGCCAATTGTTATGTCCCGCCTTGGCGGGATGCTTAACTTTCTCGTAAGCGCAGTTTGCAAAAATGTTATTTAGAGCTACTACCTTGAAAAAAATACCGAACGAAAGAACCAATGCCAAATACTTTAAAAACCCCGCACCGATTATGCGGTCGCGTTGAGCTGCTAGTTAGTGCTGTCTTAAACTTTTTTATTTTTTAATGCTTTTATTGTGCGAAATATTTGTATGTGATGTGAATAAACTTTTTTAATCTTCACATTATATTCATGTCGTCTTTGTAACTTAGCAGCTAGTTTATCATCAGAATATATCTTAAGCTTTTTTCCAATATTAATTGATTCACAAATCTCAGCAGATATTTCCCATTGTCTGTTTAATGGAATTTTTAGAAATACATGAATATGGATTTCTTCATTTTCTTTTAATGTGTTATACTTAACTTCTGTTCCGTCATATTTCCTTTTGCCGACTTTAAGTCCCTTAATTGCAATACTATCATCAGATATTGAATATTGTTTACCAGCTTTAGCTAGTTTATCAGCAACTCTATTTTGCTTCCTTGGTTTATATTCGATAGATACTTTACTTCGTGCAACATCGGATAGCTTTTTCCTTTTCTTATCAAGTTTGTCCAAGAGATCATGGTTTTTAATTTCTTTACCTTCATGATTACACCATTTATTCTTTCTCCACTCTTTAATTTTAAATGGGCTAGTTCCTTCCTTGTCATTTAATCTAAATCTATCAGTAATGAATATGATTGTATTTATGTTTGAAAGTTTTTCAGAATATTTATCATAAATATTAAGAGTAAATTCCATTCCGGAAATCAGAGCTTCAAGTTCAATTCTCTCAATATTCGCACCTTCATATTTTCCATGTTTTTCTTTTATATTTTCCAATTCAACAGAATCTGGAAATATGACCTCAAAACCAATACCACCAGTATTTTTAGAATCATAATTCATTGAACCATCACATTTTATATAGTGCGTATGGATTCATTTATTGTATCTTATTTAAAGCACCTAACTATTCTTATACTGCGCTGGTTAATTCAATTCTCAAAATCTCACAATTAGGCCAGAAAAGCAAGAAATTTAAGAAAGAATTTATCTAACGGTATAGTTCATTGAGTTAACGGTCAGGAAAGTCGGGTTTAGGAGGATAAACTATTTGGCAGCCTCCTATTTTTAATCTGAGATCGGACTAAATTTCTTGTTATTCTGTCCGTCATGTCGGATTATTTCAGAATCCTACGATTAAATAGATCCTGAAACAAGTTCAGGATGACCTGCTGTGAAATAAGCACACTACAAAAAAAGCCCCTCAAACTGAGGGGCTTTTTTATTCATTTATACAGCTCTTTTATTTCTTATGAATTGAATCAACAACTGCAATCGCCGTCATATTGATTATATCATCAACAGTTGCGCCTCTTTGCAGAACGTGAATCGATTTTTTCATACCCATAAGTATCGGACCAATTACCGTCGCCTGTCCTATTCTTGCCATTAATTTATAGGCAATATTTCCTGAATTAAGATCAGGGAAAATAAGAGTGTTGGCTCTGGATTTTAATGCGCTGAACGGGAAATCCTGATCTATAATCTGGTGAATAACTGCAGTATCGGCCTGCATTTCACCATCAATCATTAATTCCGGTCTTAATCCTTTAGCAATTTCAGTAGCTTTTCTAACTTTAATTGACTGAGCGTTAACAGAACTTCCGAAATTACTGAATGATAACATTCCAATTCTTGGTTCCATATCGAATTCTTTTACTGTATCTGCAGCAGAAATTGCAATTTCTGCAAGCTGTTCAGCAGTTGGATCTATATTAACAGTTGTATCAGCAAAGAAATAGACTTCTTTTTTAGCAACTACAATATACAATCCGGATACCACTTTAAAGCCGTCTCTTACGCCAACGCACTGCAAAGCAGGCTTAATTGTATTCGGGTAATGGGTTGAAAATCCGCTTATCATTGTATCGGCATCCCCCATCTTTACCATCATTGAACCGAAGTAAACACGCTTACGCATCAGTTGCCTTGCTTCAACTATTGTTGTTCCTTTTCTCTGGCGTGACATATAGAACTCTTTTGCGTACTCCTCAAGTTTTTGGTTTACTTCAGGTTGAATTATTTCAAAACCTCCCTGTTCGAAACCAAGTTCTTCGATTATTTTGCGAATAACTCTTTCGTTACCCAGTAAAATCGGTTTACCGATATTTTCATTTATAATTGAATTTGCGGCCCTGATAATGGTTTCTTCTTCACCTTCAGGATAAACCACACGTTTAGGATTCTTTTTAGCTTTGTGGATCATAACCCGGACAACTTCTTTTGAAAGCCCAAGTCTTTCTTTTAATTCTTCTTTATATGCGTCCCAGTCGGTTATGGATGTTCTTGCATACGCCGCAATCGATAGCCGCTTTAGCAACAGCAGGAGCCACGTGCCATAATACTCGCGGATCGAACGGTTTTGGAATAATATAATCTTTGCCAAATTCAAACTGTTCGCCGCCGTAAGCTCTAAGAACCATTTCAGGAACTTTTTCTCTTGCAAGTTCTGCAAGTGCGCGAACAGCTGCCATTTTCATTTCTTCTGTAATAGCAGAAGCTCTTACATCGAGCGCGCCGCGGAAGATGAAAGGAAATCCGAGTACGTTGTTAACCTGGTTTGGATAATCGCTTCTTCCGGTAGCCATAATAATATCATCTCTTACAGAAGTTGCATCTTCGTATGTAATTTCCGGATCAGGATTTGCCATAGCAAAAACTATCGGATTTGGTCCCATTCCTTTAACCATTTCCTTACTTACTACTCCGCCGATTGAAAGGCCGACAAATACATCTGCGCCTTTCATTCCGTCCCCAAGCTTTCCGTGATCTTTATCTGACGCAAACATCATTTTATATTTATTCTGATCTTTTCTTCCTTTATGAATACAACCTTTGGAGTCATACATTACAATGTTTTCACGTTTAGCACCCGCAGCTATGTACAAATTACAACAGGATATTGCGGCAGCGCCGGCACCATTAACAACAATTTTCAGATCGCTCATCTTTTTGCCCACAATTTCTGCAGCGTTAATCAAAGCAGCGCAGGATATGATAGCAGTGCCGTGCTGGTCATCGTGAAATACCGGAATGTTCATTGACTTTTTAAGAGTCTCTTCAATTTCGAAACACTCAGGAGCTTTGATGTCTTCAAGGTTAATTCCGCCAAATGTAGGTTCAAGTAATTCCACAGCGCGAATTATTTCTTTCGGATCCTTTGTTTTCAATTCAAGATCAAAAACATCAATATCAGCAAATCTTTTAAAGAGAACCCCTTTTCCTTCCATTACAGGTTTCCCTGCTGCCGGTCCGATGTCCCCCAATCCAAGCACTGCAGTTCCGTTTGAAATGACAGCAACAAGATTTCCTTTTGCCGTGTAATTATAAACCTGATCTTCGTCTTTTGCTATTTCAAGACAGGGTTCAGCAACACCCGGAGTATAAGCGAGTGAAAGATCCCTTGAAGTTAAGCATGGTTTTGTCGCAACAACTTCAATTTTCCCCTTTCGAGACGAACTGTGGTATTCGAGCGCCTCTTTTTTATTTACTTTCATCTATATCTTCTCCTCAGAAAAATCAATGATTCTTCTTATTTGCAATTTTTAATTTGAATACAAAACGAACAATTACCGCCATAAATTGTACCATTAAAAATAGCGATTTTTTAACTGGAAGTTTTTAAATAATGTTGATATTTTTACGATAAATAAGGTTTTTTGATTATTTGGTGAGGTTGAACTAGGAATTTTGTTCTTAATATTGGAAACATTTTTCTATTTGTTAGAATAAAAAAAGCGGTACCTGCTGACTGGCACCGCTTTCTTCGAGCATTCACAACGAATCAGGGATTATCTGATTCTTTTTCTGGTTTTATTGTCATTTTTTTTCTCAATTCCACGAGTATTTTTTCGTTCACTCCTTATCTGGGGTTTCTCCTGCCTCTGATTATTTCTGACCCTTGGAGTTTCGTTCCGTGGCCTTGTAATCGTTCTGTTTCTTTCAATAGTGGACCGGCTATTTTCATTCCTTTTTTCAATATTTCTTTCCCTGTTATTGGGCTGATTATTTATCCCGGTTCGACCGTCTGTATTATTTCTATTGGTATTTGTTCTGTTCCTTAATTGTACATCATTTCTAACATCGGCTCTGTCCCTGGTCATATCTCTTTGCATATTATTTCTGTCCAGAGTCCGATCTCTTCCGATACTAATTTTATCATAATCCAGACTTGTTCTTCTGTTAGTCCTTTCTAACTTCCTTGAATCTATATTTTCCCTGGTTATATTTTCACGTCCCGGGTAATATGTTCTGATTCTGCCGGAATTTCTTCCATCATTATTCCTGATTTGGTTAGGATCTCTTACTCTTTCAATAGTTCTCTCTCTTATGTCCCTTCCGCCTCTTGTTCTTACAAAGTCAATATTAACTCCACGATTGATTACTCTTCCGTTAGAGTAGCCATAATTTGTTCTGTATTTTGTTTTGCTGTAAAACCTGTAAACTTCTCCCGAAGGTATATAATAGTTATAACCGTAGGGATCACACATATGTTTGTACCTGAGAAAATGCCAGTGCCCATAAGGAGTATTATATCTTCTCGTGAAATTTATTCCAAAACTAATTGTAAAACCGGCGTATGGTGGTAAAGGAGCCCAGCCGATAAAATCATTATCGTATCTCCATTCTACCCAAGCAGGTGCCCATTGATTATCCGGTATCCAGACCCATCCATAATAATCGTCATAGAACCATCTGCCGTAGTGATAGGTTATGTATCCAAACGGCTCATTCGATTCCCAGTACCAACCGTCGTTTGTCCATTCCCAATAACCTTCCGTGTACGGAGCCCAACCTGGTGATACGCGTCCCGGACGCCATACAGTTACTCCCGCACTAAATTCAATCCAGCTTCCGTATGGAGAAAGCGAAGAATAGAAATATACTCCACCATTCAGATTATTTATATTTTTTGCGGCTGTATCTATAGGTAATGCTAATGCAATTGTTAAAAATGCTATTAAAATTATTATACGTTTCATGATATACCTCATTGGTTTTACCTTAATAGTCCCAATGATTATGCCATCAATTTAAGTTGATTATCGTAGATTTTTGAAGGTTTTTAAGGATTTGTGTGCAGATTAGTGGACGTTTCAGGGTTTAAACTATACATAAATATTATCGTTTTAACACTCTCTCTTTCCAGGTAAAATTACCGAATATACCGGAAATACCCGCTATAACTATATATGGGATGTGAAATAATTCTGTTAACAAAAAATACTTCATTATTTTTTTATCAAACAGAAGCGTTACTCCCCTTTTCATCACAAGAAATTCGAATAATATTTTTAAAATAAAACTTAGAATTAATAAGACGAAAAATTCTGATGAATAAAATATCCCAAGAATAAGCTGGCAAAGCAGGCCAAGATAAAACCAGAATATTAAAATTAATTTTGCTATTAATAATTTATCAGCATAGAACAGCCCTTTACTGGCCCATCTTTTTCTTTGCTGATAAAATTGCTCAACTGAATTATTGGCTTCTGTTTTCACCACTGCCTTTCTTTCAGGACAGAATGCAATTTTATACTTTGTTTTTTTGTGAATTTTCTGCATCAACAATTCATCATCACCTGATGATAAATTAAGATTGTCATTAAAGCCATTTACTTCATCAAAAACTTTTTTTCTGTAAAGAATATTTGCTGCATTGCAAATTGTTGGTTTTTTTATACCTATTAAGCCGGCTCCTGTAATTACAAGTCCTGCAAATTCTATTTTTTGCATTGTACTGAAAACATTCGCCTTCTCAATAAATTCAACCGGTCCGGAAACAAATGCTGTATCCTGGTCCAGATAATTTACCATTGTCTGCAGCCAGTCTTTTTCGTGAAAACAATCTGCATCAGTTGTAATAATTAAATCTCCTTTTGCGTTTTGAATTCCGTACCTGACAGCTCTTTTCTTGTGTGCGTTTGGAGAAAATTCATCCGGCACAGAAATAGCGGAGATATTATCAGTAGCAATTAACTGTTTTAGAACTTCAACAGAATCATCTGTGGAGGAATCATTTACATAAATAATTTCATATTTGTCTCCGGGATAATTTTGCGCTACCAGCCCCTTGAGATTACCGGGCAGGTTTTCGCTTTCATTTCTGAAGGGAATAACTATAGATATGAATTCCGGGATATTATTCTTTTTATCCGTTCTCCTGAGTCTCCCCAGTCCCCTGTAAATAATTGAAATAAAATACAGGTAATATAAAAGCAGGATACTAAATACAACGTAAAGAAAATTTTCAGGCATCATTTTTTTTAAAGAGTAAGAATAAACCTATAATTGCCGGGAAAAGTATATTGATCAGGAACAGAAAGATTGCACTGTTGAAACCCACGGACTGAATTTCACCAAATTTTGAGAGGAAGAACACGGAAGCGCCCTCTCTTACTCCCAGATCTGCAATTGCAACGGGAGGAACAATACTTTTTGCAAACATTACCAGCATCCCCGCCCAGGCAAAATCGAGAATATTCCAATGATTTGAAAATGCTGCAGCAAGTATGGCATATTGTGAAATAATACAAATAAAAAACAGCAAAGTTATAAGTGAAAGTTTTAAAGAAAATTTCAGATCCATTTTTTTAAGGATAGATATCTTCTCAAAAAAGGAAGCTATCTTTTTTGAAACCGAGAGTTTTTCAACTATCGCATTTTCCCACAAACGCGGATTCATTGTAAGAAAAATCAAAAAGCCCAAAACTGTAAATGCCAATATCAGCAATCCCACGGCAGTAAGAAGAGCTAAATTATAATAAGAGTATAAAAACATAATTGATGATAAAGCACCAACAAAAGCAACAACAATCAACATAAAGAATTTATCTACTACGGTTGCCATTGTTACCTGAATAAACGGTTTATCTTTGAACATCATAGCTCTACCGAAATATTCCCCAACTCTTGCCGGTGTAAATGAACCCGCGGTAATGCCATGAAAAAGCGAGATTAGAATTTTTTTATTATCGGTAACATCAAGGATTTTCCCGCAAACCAATTTCCATTTAAGAAATTGTAAAAACAGGTTCATTGCTACTAATAAAAATGCAACTCCTATCAAAGTAAGATTTGCGGATTTAATTGCCGTTACTATCTCAGAAAGACTGATCCGGCTAATTATAAATGTAAGAAGCCCTCCGGCAATTATTAATTTTAATAAAAATATAATTATGGATTTATTTTTTCCGTAAAACTCTTTAATCCTGCCGGTATTATTTAAAGTTGAAGCAGTGACCATTTATTGTTCAATTTCCATAATATTTATTTTAAGCCCTTCTGTACAATTCGTACACATATCAAGTCCCTTTCTGTTATCCAGGACTCCCTGTCTGAAATTATTATATTCTTTTGAATTCCAGATTTCTTTAAATGATTTGCCATTGAGCATACCGAGTTCAAATTCTGCATCTTTATCGAAACAGCAGGGTACGACTTTTCCATCCCACGTAATAACAGAAGTACGCCAGAGAGCAAAACAATGATTCTTTAATTTATTTTTAATTCTGTAAGTACCGTCTTCAACAATGTATCTTCTGTATTTCTTATTTTCAGGTAAAAATTTTACAGCGTTTTCATAAGAGCTAATCTGCATTGTTTTAAAAACTACTTTATCAATGCCAACATCTTTCCCGTACTCAAGCACTTCATCAAGTTGATCTTCATTTTGCTTCATAACAATAAACTGAAACTCAATAAAGGGCTTCTTTTTACCAAGTTCTTTTTTTCTTTTTACCAGCAATCGAAGCCCCTCGTCAGCCTGGGCAAAAGTTCCTCCTACTCTGTATTTCTGATAACTTTCTTCATTCAGTCCATCCACAGAAAAGATTAATTTATCGGGTGCATTTTCAACTACGAGATCTACATTTTTTTCATTTACAAAATGTCCGTTTGTACTTATACTTATATATACATTCTGAGACTGTGCATATTTAATCATTTCGGGAAGATGCTTATTTATATAAGGCTCTCCCTGGAAAAATAGCTGTACGTAAAACCCAGAATCATTTATCTGGTCAATCCAGTTTTTAAAATCATCAAATTTCAATAAACCAAGCGGCCTGGTTAATGCTCCCAGACCGGAAGGACATTCCGGGCATTTTAGATTGCAATGATTGGTTGGTTCAATTGAATATGAAACCGGCATTCCCCAGACAACAGGTTTTCTTGTTATTCTTGAAATACCGAATGAGCCACAATTTTAAGTACATTAAAAGTGCTCTTTAGAGTGTAAAATATTTTAGTAAATTTATTTCCAAAAGGGCTTTGCTTTTTTTGATTTTGCTTACGAAGATAGCTAAATATTTAATCTTCTGAAAGAGTGCCGCTTCTCATAAAAACTTACAGGCAAAAGAGTTACTTTGAATTTTAGTTATTGTTAACGAAAGTAGTTTTTCTTACATTTATCAGTACAAATCTATTTTATTCGGAGCAGGAATGTTTGTCAATTTTAGTGATATACCAGGTCACCAGAATATATATTTGGACTATTTATACGAATTTGAGAATGTGAGTAAATTCTTCGACTACCAATTTCAGGAATAAGGAAGAATTTCTTAAAATATTCAAAGGAGTTTCAGAATCCAATAAAACAGACAGGGAAAAATTACTGGGAATTATCAGCCGGCAATATTCAGGTTTTGAATTATCTGAAAAAACCCGCGAAAATCTGGAATTACTCAAATCAAGGAAAACTCTGGCAGTGGTAACCGGACAGCAATTAGGTGTTCTGGGCGGTCCGCTTTACACTTTCTACAAAATTATAACAGCAATAAAACTAAGTAATTATTTATCTGAAAGATATGATGAATTCAAATTCGTCCCTGTTTTCTGGCTCGAAGGTGATGATCATGACTTTAATGAAATTAGATCTGTTAACCTCGTAAATAATAACAACGATTTTCAAAAGTTTTCATATGATGAGGAAGTTGAAGAAGATGCTGATAAAGGAAGTGTTGGCTTCTTAAAACTGAACGATTCAATTATTGATTTTTTTGAAGAAATTGTAGAAAACATTAGAAATACGGAATTTACAGGGGAATTGCTCGATAAAATTAAATCATTTTACTCACCCGGAAGATCACTAAAAGAAGCCTTTAAAGAACTAAATTTCTGGTTGTTTGATAAATACGGCCTGGTGATTTTCGATCCACAGGATAGTGAGATTAAAGATATGCTACGACCTGTATTTAAGAAAGAAATTACTGATTTCAGAAAACATACTGAAAAATTAGTAAGTGTCAGCGCAAAATTGGATGATCTATATCATGCCCAGGTTAAAGTGAGACCAGTGAATTTATTTTACAACACAGACGGAGGCAGATTTTTAATTGATCCTGTGGAAGATGAATTTCGCCTCAGGAAAAAAAGAAAGAAATTTACTTTTGAAGAACTAAGCAACCTGATTGATACAGAAGCAGATAAATTCAGCCCAAATGTTTTGCTGCGACCGATATGCCAGGATTATATTTTACCAACTGCTTTTTATGTGGGCGGGCCGAGTGAAATTGCCTATTTTGCCCAGGTAATGCCCCTTTATGAATTTTACAATATTCAGGCACCAATAATTTATCCTAGGTGTTCAGCAACACTGGTCGAAAAAAATATCTCGATCGTAATTGAAAAATATACTCTGGAAATTAACCAGGTTTTCTGGGAAACTGAAAAACTTGTTGAAAGCGTTATTTCAAAAATGTCTGATGTAACAGTTGATGACATTTTTTCCGATGCTACTGAAAAAGTTGAACACACACTGGATCAGTTAAAAGAAAAACTTTTTGAATTTGACAAAACAATAAGTGACGCAAGTACAAAATACAGACAGAAAATTTTAAATTACCTGGAAGAGTTAAAAGGTAAAGCAATAAATTCTCAAAAAAGAAAACACGAAACTACAACCAGACAAATTGAAAAACTTTCCACTACACTGTTTCCAAACGCAAGTCTGCAGGAACGTGAATTAAACTTCGTTTATTTTGCTAATAAATACGGAGATGAGTTTCTTCAGAAAATATTTGACGAGCTCGAAATAAATAAATTTGAGCACCAGGTAATAAATCTTTGAAAGTCATTCGTGTTAATCCGCTGGGAGAAGCAAACAGGTTTTCCTGTTACTTATTAGCACGAATACTTTCTATATAACTACCTTCCTTAACTGCCTCAAAAACCCAGGATTAGAAATTTTAACGCAATCAAATCCGTTTACTTTACTTCCATTTTCCAGAAGCATTGAAAGTACAGCAAATGTCATTGCTATCCTGTGATCATCATAGCTCTCGAATTCAACTTTTTTATTTTTTAACTCTCCACTAATCTTAAAACCATCATCGGTTTCATAGACATTTAATCCTATTAATTTAAGATTCTCACAAATGGTTTTTATACGGTCAGATTCTTTTGAGCGCAATTCGGAGATGTTATTTATTTCAAAATCACCTTCAGAAAATATTCCGGCTATAGCAAGGATAGGGATTTCATCGATAATGTTAGGAATAATATCTTCAGATATTTTGATATTTTTTAAAGCGCTGCTTTTTACAAAAATATCACCGTATTCCTCTCCTGCCTGTTCCTGTTTATTGTCAATTTTAATGTAAGCGCCCATGTCTTTCAGAACTTTAATATAGCCGCTTCTGGTTTCATTTAATGAAACATTTTTTAGCGTAAGCGAAGAATTCTGCGAAAATAGAGCTAACACAATAAAATACGCAGCAGTCGAAATATCGGCTGGGACAACATATTCTTTAGCTTCCGGATAGTTTTTCTTTGAAGAATAGCTCACTAATCCATTTTTAGTCTTTTCAACTTTAAGCCCCAGCATTTTTTCGGTGTGATTCCTGGATTGAAATTTTTCAATCACGGAAGTTTCTTCATCAAGATGTAAACCTGCAATTAATATTGTACTTTTTACTTGTGCACTCGCGATGGGTAATTCGTAATTAGCTGTCTTTAATTCTTTTGCTGGTTTTATAGTTAATGGCAAAGTTTCGTTTTCAGAAGCATTTATGCGCGCGCCCATTCCGGTCAGAGGCTCAACAATTCTTTTCATCGGACGTTTTGAAAGAGAAAAATCTCCTGTAATCAAGGATTGAAATTTCTGGGTCACCAATAGACCGGTCAATAATCTTGCTGTTGTACCCGAGTTACCAGCATTAAGCGGTTTTATCGGCGCATCAAAATTATTAAATCCTTTCCCGGTAACTATAAAATCGTCGTTTTCAATTAATATTTTAACTCCTAGCGCTTCAAAACATTCCTGTGTAGATTTCACATCCTCTGAATTTGATAAATTGCAAATCCTGGATTCGCCATCGGCCATAGAAGAAAAAAACAGCGCGCGGTGTGAAATAGATTTGTCTCCCGGAAGTTCAAGTTCTCCCTGAACCTTACTAATAGAATTAAATTCCTGTATCATTATTACTTATCACTCCATTCAATAATCATTTTTTCCAAATCTTGTTCATTCATCTCTGATTTTTCGTACATACCCTTTTCTTTTCTTTGTCTGAGAGCTTCGTACAAGATCACTGCTGCAGCTACAGAGACATTAAGACTTTGCACCATTCCGTGCATTGGGATTAAAAATTTTCCATCCGCCAACTCAGCGGCTTCTTCCGATACACCTTTGTGTTCGTTACCTAACACTATAGCAACTTTTTCCGTTAAGTCAAGTTTGTATAAATTTTTTGCCCCATCGGCTAATGATGATGCATAGACTTTGAAGCCCTGTTCATGCAGGTTATCGTAACATTCTTTTACAGATTTATATTTTTCTTTTTTTACCCATTTAAAAGCAGATGCAGAAGATTTTTTACCGATTTTAGGAAATTTTTCTTCATTGTATAGTAGTGACACTTTCGGAATTCCAACTGCGTCGCAGGTTCGGAAGATTGCACTTACATTGTGAGGATCGTGTATGTTTTCAAAAACTACTGTAAGCGATGGTTGGCGGGCTTTAACAACCTTTTCAATTTTGTTGGCTCTTTTTTCAGTTCTGAATCTTTTCACTAATTACTTTTATCAAAGACTAGTTTATAAATTATTTTATATTTTGTTCCGCGGGCCTTATCAATTTTGAATTTCTTTTTATCTGTTTTCAAATAATAGGAAGCAAGATCCAGGATTTTCTCCATTACAGTATCCTCATCGTGTGCCCAGCATTCACAGCCTTTTAACGTTGGTATCTCCGCAGTGCAACCGTCGTCAGTTTTTTCAATTACTATATCTAATACCATAAGTCAGAATTCTACATTCAAAATTTTAATATTTAGAATCGCTTTTTTCGCCAAGTACAATTTTAACGCTTGCACTGGCACCGATTCTATCCGCACCGCTTGCAACCATCTTTTCAGCGTCTTCGCGCGAACGTATACCTCCAGAAGCTTTAACCCCGACAGTGCTACCAACCACATATTTCATCAATGCAACGTCGCCGGCAGTAGCCCCGCCTTTGCTAAATCCGGTGGATGTTTTAACAAAATGAGCCCCCGCGTGTTTGCATATCACGCAGGCTTTAATTTTTTCCTCGTCTGTCAACAATGCTGTTTCCAGAATAACCTTGCATATTGCATCATGTTTTTTTGCTGTCTGAACGACCTGGTTCACATCCCTATAAACAAAATCATAATCTCCCTGTTTTAACCTTCCGACATTAATAACCATATCTATTTCTTCGGCACCGTTATTTATGGCCTGCTCGGCTTCAAACTTTTTTGTCTCGGTTGTTGTTGCTCCAAGCGGGAAACCAATCACGGTACAGACTTTTACCGGTGTATCTTTAAGTAATTGGCTGCAGAGAGAAACATATCCCGGGTTTACACATACAGAAGCAAATTCATACTTTTTAGCTTCGCCGCATAATTCTCTAACTTCATTTTCAGTGGCATCGGGCTTCAAGATAGTATGATCAATTTTATGTGCAAGATTTTTATCGGCAAGAATGTCCCCGACGCCAAGTCCGGCGGCAATTCTTTCAGCCCCAACCTGTACAATATTCTGTACTGCCTTCGGCTGCGTTACAACATTTGTTTCCCATCCTTTACAGGATTCATCTTTGCAATAAAATTCCCGTAACGTTTTTTCTAATAATTCCTGTGGATCCAGATTTGTGTGTGTTGGATAACTCATTTTATTCACCATATTTTAAATATGCTTCGTATGTATTTTTGAGGAGCATAGCAATTGTCATCGGGCCAACTCCTCCCGGCACCGGTGTTATGAATGAACATTTTGGAGAAACCTTTTCAAAATCAACATCTCCTACTACACTGTAGCCTTTCTTCTTTGATGCATCATCTACCCTGTTTATACCTACATCTACAACAACAACTCCGTCTTTGACCATATCTGCAGTTACAAAATTAGCGCGGCCAATTGCGGCAATTAAAATGTCTGCCTGCTTTGTATAGTAAGAGACATCCTTTGCAGCCGAATGACAGACTGTTACTATAGAATTAGCATAATCTTTTTTCTGAAGCAGAATATTCGCAATCGGTTTGCCGACTATATTGCTTCTGCCAAGTACTACTACGTGCTTTCCTTTTGTTTCAATGTTATATCTTTTAAGCAGCTCCTGAATACCGGCTGGTGTACAAGATAAAAAGGTTTCTTTCCCTATTACAAGATTTCCCACACTTATAGGATGAAAACCATCAACATCTTTTTTCGGAGAGATGCCTTCTATTACCTTGTCTTCATTGATATGTTTTGGCAAAGGTAACTGAACCAGTATGCCGTGAAAATCCGGGTTATTGTTATAGGATTCCACTATTGCTAAAAGTTTTTCCTCCGAAATATCTGCGCTTAGCTGTTCGGTTTGGGAATTAAATCCAATAATTCCGCAGGCTTTAATTTTGCTGTTCACATATATCTCAGAAGCAGGATCATTTCCTACAAGAATAGTGACAAGGCCGGGGACACCTTTACCATCCGATTTTAATTTATCTACTGCTACTTTCAGCTCTTCTTTAATAATTGTTGCTGTCTTTTTACCGTCAATTAGTTCCATTTAATATTCATTCCTCGATTAACTTTCTTTTCATTTCAATCCCGAATTATAGGGAGATAGATATTATAAGATTATTTAACTACAAAAGTCTTTGAGCTTTCAAATTCAATCTGGTAACGTTTCTTTTAAATAACTTTTAATCTTTTTATTTTCAGAAATCTCTTCTGCGAAAGGATTTGAATTTTGCCAGCCGGTTCTTCCGGTCTTTCTGTAATTTTCCAGTCGTCTTAAAGAAATTTCGCAGAACACAGGATCAATATCCATTGTAAAACATTTGCGTTTATTTTTTTCTGCGGAAATTAATGTTGTACCCGAATGTGAAAAAAAATCCGTTACAATATCATCTTTATTACTTCCGGCATCAATTATCCTGTCAATTGCCTTCAATGGTTTTTGTGCATAGCATCCGTTTACATTTTCAATCATCCTGTAAAAGACCTGTTGAATATCAATCCATACATTACCGGCCCGAATAAATTCAGATTTACTCCTCTCAGAATTTTCAGTTTCTTTACCGTTTACTTTTTTATAATAGCCTTTAAGCACCTTGGGAATGTCTGTATATTCAGCTTCAATATTAAAATCGGGTTTTCCTTTAATATAATACAAAAGCTCCTGTCTTATTGACATCCAGTTTTTCTGCGTACCGTAGCCTCTCTGGTTTCGCATCGTGATGAAACTTCTTGATGAGAATCCCGAATCTTTCATCATCATTATGAAATCAGCGAGAGGCTGAAAATTATTATTCTGATCCGCACCCAGCCAGATGTACATCGCCGATTTTTTTTCAAGTATATCGTAAGTATTTTTTATCCAGATCCCGCACCAGTTTGCAAATTCTTCAGATTGTGATTCGCGGAAAGCAATAAAGTTATATGGTGGATCGTGAACGGCCAGCTTTGCTTTTTCTGCTCCGAAGAGTTTTTTCAGATCAGCAGAATCAGCAGCGTCCAGGCATCCAATTTTATGTTTTCCCTGCTTGTCTTTCCAAATTTTTCCTTTCATAAACCTGCTATATGGAAGCAGCAGGTCCCGGAGTTCATCATCCAGGTCAATTCTTGGCAAAGGAGAATTAATCATCAGGATTGATTTGTCTTTGTTATAAATTCAGGGAAAACTATTCTTTCAATTTCTACAGTCTTACCTGTTTCTTTGTCTATCTTAAAAAACATTCCGCAAATATGTACATCGTTTTCTGCGGTTTCGTATTTCTGCGGTGTCTGATATAAAAATCTGTTAACCGCGGCCTGTGTTTTCATCCCTATTACGGATTCATAAGGGCCGGTCATCCCAACATCAGTAATATAACCGGTTCCTCCAGGGAAGATTCTTTCGTCTGCTGTTTGTACGTGTGTGTGTGTTCCAACCAGTGCACTGACTTTCCCATCCAGATAATTTACCATAGCAATTTTTTCAGCTGTTGCTTCCGCATGAAAATCGACAAAAATAACCTTTGTTTCACTTGATATTTTTGGCAGCACCCAATCCGTTGTTCTGAAAGGACAATCGATATCAGCCATAAAGGTTCTGCCCTGTAAATTTAGAACGCCGACTTTCCCTTTTTTACTTTCCGCTATGCAAAATCCATTTCCATACGTACCTTTCGGGTAATTCATCGGGCGTAATGAACGAGGTTCATTCTTCAGATAATCCTGTGACTGATGTTTGTCCCAGGTATGGTTACCACCTGTAATTACGTCAACTCCGAGTTCGAAAAGGACTTTCCCTTCTTTTGCAGTACAACCTTTCCCATCTGCTGAGTTTTCACCATTGGCAATAATAAAATCAGGTTTATATTTCTGTACAAGTCCTGGCAGCCAGGTCCGAACTACATTCATGCCCGGTTTACCAACAATATCTCCGATAAAGAGTAAATTTAAAAGGTTCATAATAATTCCATTGTGAGAGTTAAATATATCCAAAAGAGCTATAAATAGAAAGAATGTGAAATGTTGCAAACTCACATATTGCAACTATTTTATATTTTGATACTGAAATTTTTTAGTCATAAATTTAATTATGCCAAAAGAAAACCTTTCACAGACTCCCATCGAAGAAGCTGAATTTTGTGTCGTTGATACAGAAACCACAGGACTTTCACCTAGGAATAATAGTATTATAGAAATCGGACTGGTAAAAATTTCTAAACTAAAAATTGTTGAGACTTATCATTCAATGATCAATCCCGGTAGAGCAATCCCCTATTATATTACCAACCTGACTGGAATTACAGATGATGATGTTTACAGCGCACCCTTTTTTGAAGACATAATTGATGAAATTATAGAATTTATGGGTGAAAATATTATCACAGCTCACAATCTTTCCTTCGATAAAAGTTTTCTGAAATCTGAATTTAGAAACGCCAGACGTGAACTTCCGCAGAATCATGAAGTGTGTACCTTAAAAATGGCACGTAAGCTCTATCCTTTTTTGAAAAGCAAATCTCTCGGTTCGGTGTGTACACATTTAAAATTAAAAAATTCAGGGGCCCACCGCGCCTTATCAGATGCTCAGGTTACCGGCAAGGCTCTGATTAAAATGATAAAGGAATTGAAGAAGAGCCATAAATTAACTTCTCTCGAAGAACTTCTTGATTATCAGAAAATGCCCGGCAGCATTCATCAACCACTAAAGATAAAAAAGAAATTAGGTCAGGATGTTTTTGATCTTCCTAACAGTCCCGGAGTTTATCATTTCCTGAATTCTAAAAACCAGATAATTTATATAGGGAAGGCAAAATCTTTAAGGGACAGGGTAAAAACATATTTTTCGCCAACTGCACCGAGGAAAGCTAAAAAGATTGTAAAACAGGCATCAAGACTAAAGATTGAACTTACAAACTCAGAACTAACCGCCCTCTTGCTGGAAGCCGAATCTATAAAACTTGCAAAACCGAAGCATAATTACCAGTTAAAAAGATACGGCAATAAATATTTTTTAAGAATAACCGTGAAAGATCAATTCCCGGGAATAGAAATCTGCAATCATTTTGATTTTGACGGGAATGATTATTTCGGGCTCTTTATATCACGCAGAAAAGCGGAAACGGTTTTTAATGTGCTGACAAAAATATTTGCGCTGAGAGAATGTGATGAAAAAGAACTCGCAAAAGGTAAAAGATGTTTCCTGGCAGAAATTGAAAGATGCGTTGCTCCCTGTGATAATAAGAATAAAGATCTTTACAACTCTGAGCTGGAAAAAGTTTATGAATTTCTATACGGTAAAAACCAGTTTGCACTAAATCGACTCCTTAATAAAATGAAATATTATTCGGATACACAGAAATATGAGAAAGCCTCCGAAATAAAAGAACTGGTGGATATGATACTTGCCCAGACGCACAAATCTTCCCTGCTCGCTGAGCCCGTGAACCAGGCAAATGTACTATTTGAAATTACTGAAGGCAGAGAGAAAGATTATATCCTAATGCTGGCAGGCAGAATATTTATTAAGAAATACTCATTGAAAGATCGTGATTATTTTGAGGAAGCTATTGATGATTATTATGAAAACACGCTTTATATTTCTGCTCTTCCAAATGATGAAGATCTTGAGAAAATGAAAATAACTCTGAACTGGATGATTAAAAACAGAAATAAGGTGAGGATATTTTATCTAAAAGAGTATGAGAACAAACGGGAATTGTTCACACAATTGTCGAGGAATAATTTTAATAAAAATTCTACAGTTGAATCTACGTTTGATATTAAGGATTTTATAAAAGAAGAAGTAGAATAATTCTAATTCCCATTATATCCGATTATACATCGGATCGGAATTATTGTAAATTTTTCCCCAACGTGTCGGGAAATAAAGCTTTTCACCTAAGATTTATTTTTTAAAGCCCACTTTTTCAGGAACGCCATCACAATTTTGGGGTCGTGTCCCTTCCCTGCTTCAAAATCACCAGAACTTTTTGACAGCAATAATTTCCCGTTTGAATCTAACAAGAACCAGTGGGGATAGCCCGGTATTTCAGGAAACTGAGAAAGAAATTTTTCATTCTTATTTTCTTTGCTGTAATTAATTTTTATATAAATAAAATGTTTATTACGGTAATCTGTCAGCTTGGGATTTTTAACAAACATTGTATCGAGCCTGTGGCACCATATACACCACCGCCCACCGACATCAAGAATAATCCTTTTGTTCTCTTTTTGTGCAACATTAATAGCCTTCTGTAAATCTTTTGCAGCATCCCTGGCCGGATCAAATTGTTCAACATTCGGATCTCTGCTTTCTTCTCCTTTCTCCTGTGCAAATGGATTTCCTGTAATAAAAAACAGTAATAAAATAACAAGCAAGGCCAGACTCTTTCTCATTTTCACCTCTTGAAGAAATTTAGATTAAAAAGTTATTTAAAAATACATATTTTTGTGGTATGTCTGCAAAGGCTAACAATATTACTCTCAATTCAATTCTGGAAGATAAAACATCCGGCTCCTCAGAATTACTTTCCAGGCTGAATAGTTATTTATTAAAAAATGCTCGCAATCCGGAAATAATCAGGGAAGACATTTCTCTGGTTAAATATAAGCTTAAGGATTTTGCCGTAATAGTAAATTATCTTAAAAAACTTAACCTGGTTCTTAGAAAAAATGATAGCGAAGAATTGATAAGATTCTTAAAGGAATTTTCAAAGGATGAAAAAGAGACTTTTGACAGAATCTTCATAAGATGCAAAGGCTATCTGAAAGGAAGGAATAAAATACTCACCCTATCCAATAGTAAAACTCTGGTTGAAGTGTTTACGAGATTACAAAAAGAGAAAAAGGATCTACATGTAACTGTTTGTGAATCTTTTCCGAGTAATGAAGGAATTGTTTTAGGGAAAAAGCTATCCAAGGAAGGTATTAAGACAAAGATAATACATGATTCTGCCGTCAGTTTATTCATTGAGAATTCAGATGCAGTAATAATAGGTGCTGATATGATATTAAAGAATGGCAATGTGGTTAACAAAGTTGGCAGCAGAAATGCAGCAATTATTTGCAAATATTATGGAATCCCTCTTTATGTACTTGCTTCAAGGGAAAAGCTTACAAATTTTCAAAAATTCACCCCGTTAAAAGAAATAAAAACAAGAAATGTAGATTCACCCGATATCCTTTTCGAAGAAATTGACAAAAAACTAATCACTCAAATTATCACTGATTAGATCCTGTTCATTCATCCCAATTATTTTGCAACTAATAACCAATAGCTTTAATTTTAAAAACATTTTACCAAATCAGGAGTAGAGATGAAGACCCGCATACTTTTACTTTTTATATTTATTATTTCAATATCTGTCTTTCCACAGAAGAAAGATTTAACATTAAAACAGGCAACTCTTCAAAGTTACGGTTTATACCCAAGAGGTCTTTCACAGACTGAGTGGATACCGGGGACGAACAATTTTTCTTACGTAGATGACAATGCTTTAATTAAAGGCAATGTAAATAATGACAAAACTGAAAAGATCACTTCTTTAGATGAATTGAACGACGGTTTGTTATCTTTGAAGATGGAAGCACTATCACGCTTACCCAGTTTCGAATGGATGGACGAAAACACTATTAAATTCTGGGCCGGAAATAATCTGTTTAATTTTAATATAAATACAAAAACGGCAACCAGTTTAAATTCAATACCTGAAAAAGCGGAGAATAAAGACGAGGCTTCAAATCATTTTGTGGCATATACTATAGATAACAATTTATATTTTGCAGCAAACGGAAGAAGCAGGCAAATAACAAAAGACGATAATAAATGGGTTGTTAACGGACAGACAGTCCACAGAAATGAATTTGGAATTAATAAAGGGACCTACTGGTCACCTACCGGAAATTACCTCGCTTTTTACAGGATGGATGAGTCAATGGTTACTGATTACCCGGTTATCGATTTTTCAGTTCGCCCGGCAAAAGTAAACGAAATTAAATATCCTATGGCAGGAATGACTAGTCACCAGGTAACTGTTGGTGTTTATAATACCATACAAAATGAAATAGTTTGGTTGAAAACCGGAGAACCAAAAGACCATTATTTAACAGGTGTAACCTGGAGCCCCGATGAAAAATATATTTTTATAGGGATTCTTAACCGAGACCAAAATCACCTTAAAGAAATTAAATTTGAGGCTAAGACAGGTCAACCGGTAAAAACATTATTCGAAGAAACCAGTGACAAATATGTTCACCCAATGCACGGGCCAATCTTTGTAAAAGGTAAGACTGATCAGTTTATCTGGTTTTCTGAACGCGATGGCTGGGACCATCTTTATCTTTATAACACAGACGGTAAATTATTAAAACAGCTTACAAAAGGTAATTGGGTTGTAACAAACCTGGACGGATTCGATGCTTCCGGTGAAAATGTTTATTTCACAGCTACAAAAGAAAGTCCCATAGACAGAGATTACTACAAAGTAAATTTGAAGTCAGGCGATATGACAATAATCTCAAACGGAAGCGGTTATCACAGGGTAATTCCGAATGAAAATAGTAATTATTTTCTTGATTCATACTCAAGCTTAAACGTTCCAAACAAAACCCAGATAGTTAATTCAGATGGTGAAATTGTAAGAAGCGTTTATTCTGCAAATAATCCACTTGCTAATTATAATATTGGGCAGACGAAGATATTCACTTTAAAAAGCAGCGACGGCTATGATTTATACTGCAGGATGATTCTCCCGCCGGATTTTGATTCGACTAAAACCTACCCGGTTATGGTTTATGTATATGGCGGTCCCGGCGTTCAGCTTATTTTTAACAGGTGGCTCGGAGGCGGCAGCCCATGGTTCAATTATATGGCCGAGCAGGGCTATATTGTTTTCACACTTGACAACCGGGGATCTGCAAATCGCGGGCTGGCTTTTGAACAGGAAACATTTAGACAGCTTGGCACAAAGGAAATTGAAGATCAATCTCTCGGCGTAAATTACCTTAAATCTCTTCCCTATGTTGATTCAAAAAATATGGGCGTTTTTGGATGGAGCTACGGCGGATTTATGGCAACTTCATTGATGACCCGCACTCCGGATCTTTTTAAAGCCGGGGTTGCCGGCGCTCCGGTAATTGACTGGAAATATTACGAAGTAATGTATACAGAAAGATACATGGATACTCCTCAGGCTAACCCGGAAGGGTACGAAAAAGCCGACCTTCTTAATTATGTTAAAGACCTGAAAGGAAAATTCCTGATGGTCCAGGGAACATCGGATGTAACGGTGGTATGGCAGAACACACTAATGTACACTAAAAAAGCAGCTGATCTCGGAATACCAATGGATTACTTCCCGTACACAGGCCATTTGCACGGGGTAAGGGGCGTAGATGTATATCAACTTTATGATAAGATTACAACATTTTTTAATACGAATTTGAAATAATCTTTTTCATGTCCCCTATGTTTTGAGGGGGCTTTAATTTAATTACAAGGGTAACTTTAATGAAAAAATTAATACCAGGAATTTGTTTAATTATTCTTACCTTTTTATTAATGCTTCCAAATAAATCATTCGCTCAAATTGCCGACTTTTCCGGGATTTGGAATGGTGCATTAAAAGTTTCAGGGATACAATTAAGAATTGTGTTCAATATATCTAAAGAAGATAATGGCAAATACAAAGCAACTATGGATTCGCCCGACCAGGGTGCTAAAGATATTCCTGTTGAAAAAATAATTTTTCAAGAAAATAAAATAAAAATGGAAATGCCGGCACTCAGAGGAGAGTATAATGGAATTCTTGGAAGTGATGGGAATAAAATAGAAGGAACCTGGACACAGTCTGGCAGGAGCTTTCAACTTGATCTTGAAAGATCTGATAAACCGGCAGTTCTAAACCGCCCGCAGGAACCTAAAGAACCGTTTCCATATAATTCAGAAGAAGTAACTTATAAAAACGATGAGGCCGGGAATACTTTAGCAGGAACGTTTACATACCCTAAATCAGAAGGCCCCTTCCCTGCCGTTATTCTGATTACCGGATCAGGACCTCAAAACAGAAATGAGGAATTACTGGGACATAAGCCATTCCTGGTACTTTCAGATTATTTAACAAGACAAGGAATTGCTGTACTCAGGTTTGATGATAGAGGGATAGGAAAATCAACCGGTGATTTTAGTTCTGCTACTTCAGAAGATTTTGCGACAGACGTTTTGGCCGGTGTGGAATATTTAAAAACTCGAAATGAAGTTAACAAAGATGAAATCGGTTTAATAGGACATAGTGAAGGTGGATTAATTGCACCAATGGTTGCTGTTAAATCACCTGATGTAGCTTTTATCGTTTTAATGGCTGGTCCCGGTTTACCAGGAGATCAAATTCTTCTAAAGCAGTCTGCGTTAATAAGTAAGGCAATGGGAGAAAGAAATGAAAATATTGAAAAGTCTGAGAAGGTTAATAAGAAAATTTATGAAATATTAAAGAATGAACCAGATAGCTTAAAAGCTCATAATGAAATAGTGGATATTTTTACGAATTATTATAATTCCTTATCAGAGGAAGACAAGAAAAAAGCAGGTGATGAAAATACCGCATTGCAAATGTTAAAGAGAGTGGAATCTCCTTGGTTTAAACATTTCCTAAAATATGATCTACGCCCAACTTTAGAGAAGGTAAACTGCCCGGTTCTTGCAATCAATGGAGAAAAAGATCTGCAGGTCCCACCGAAAGAAGATCTGGAAGCTATTAAAGCAGCATTGATAAAAGGCGGTAATAAAAATTTTAAAACTGTTGAACTAAAAGGATTAAATCATTTATTTCAAACTGCAAAAACTGGCTCACCAACTGAATACAATACAATCGATGAAACGATTGCGCCGATTGCTCTAAAAACAATAGGTGACTGGATTTTAGAAATTACAAAATAGAATTATAGTAGAGACGCATCACGATGTGTCCCTACATCTTAAATTATTACCCTCTGCCTGCTCTTCTTATTGAACCTGAGGGTTAACATTGTAGCTGAGGCAGTAAGACCGATTAATAAACCAATCCACACTCCCTGTACGGACATTTCAAACACAAACCCCAGAATATATCCAATCGGCAGACCCAAAATCCAGTACGCTATAAATGTAATTATAGTAGGACCTTTTACGTCAGTCAGCCCTCTCAAAATTCCGATCCCGACCGCCTGAGTTCCATCAGCAATCTGAAATATTGCTGCAATTACCAGCAAGGAAGACGCTAACGAAATTACGGTTTGATCATCAATATATAAAGAAGGGAGCGATTTTTGAAAAATTATAAACAGGATTCCGAAGCTTGCCATCATTCCCTGCCCGACAAGCACGGCAGAAAATCCTGCTTTCCTGATTTCATTTACATCCTGTTTCCCAACTGCATTTCCAACCCTGATACTTCCTGCTGCAGAAACCCCAAGTGCGCACATAAAAGAAATTGAAGCAAGATTAATTGCAATCTGGTGTGCGGCAAGCTGTTTTGTACCGAGCCATCCTATCATTATTGCGGCAAATGAAAATGCGCCTACCTCAAAAATGTATTGAAACGCGCTGGGTAATCCCAGCCCCAGCAACTTTTTAATAACTTTTGTATTTATTTTTCTAAAATGAAATGTAACATCAAATTGAGAAAATTTTGACGAAGACATTACAAACCACATTAACCCGATTCCCATGAATAGCCGGGAAGAAAATGTAGCCCAGCCTGCCCCGTCAAGACCCATTGCAGGGAAACCTAATTTGCCGTAAATCAATATCCAGTTAACAAATGCATTGATAAAATTTGCTAGAATTGTCAGAACCATAGCCGGGCGCATAATCGAAAGGCCTTCAATAAATTGTTTATATGTCTGGAATAACATTACAGGAAGAATAGAAAAGCCAAGAATATTAAGATAAGATGTTGCAAGTATTACAACTTCAGGAGGCTGGTTCAAATATTTTAAAAATCCGGAACACACAAAAACGAACAGCATCAGTAAAATTCCGAAAATCATATCAACAATTAGTGCCTGCCTGAAAATAACTCCACAATCAGAAAATTTATTTGCTCCAACCGCAATTGCCACCAGCGGCGTGATAGCGTATGATATTCCTATACCAATAACGAGGATTAAAATAAAAAGACTGTTTGCAAGTGATGCAGCAGCCAGAGGAGTAGCCCCAATGTTCCCTACCATTAAACTATCAACAACACCCATCATAATAAATCCAAGCTGTCCGATAATCACAGGATATGATAGTCTTAATGTGCTTTTTATGTGGAGCTTTATTTCATTCATAATTCCCGGTATTTAACCGGTAAATATACAAACTGAACTAATGCTATGTGAAAATAATTATGAGGTAAATAATTGGAATGAATTTCTGAATGAATTGGCTATTACAGTTTCTTGAAAGCTGTTGTATCTATTACGGAATAATCTACAGCATTTCTTCTGGTAAACTTAATGTTGGAAGCAGCAGTAAGGCTATCAAGTTGTTTCATAGAGTAGTTTTCTCCTTTTTCAACCTGTGTTGCAAAGAACTTATCTTTTTTATTATCCTTATTGACATTATTATCAGCAGCTAAAGTAAAATAGGTTGCCGCAGCAACGCCGCCTAACAAAAAGGCTATGGTCATATATACTATAATTCTAATCATAAGATTTACTCTAAGTTCTTGTTAATAATGCAGCAAATACCTTACCAACTGAAATTTGTCCAAATAATAATTGAAAAACAATGGAATATTCGATTACAGAGTAAAACTGCGGATAAAAGATTATAAAACTAGCCCAAAAACTAATGATTAATATTTTACAACAGTTAATAGTGAAAATATTATGAGATTTTCTCATAATATTACATTTTAGAATACAATAATTTATCCCATTTTTGCATAACTTTGCATCTCACATTTCAAACATTATAAAATACAAGAAAAAAGTGGAAAAACATTACGACATATTCATAATAGGCAGCGGACCCGGCGGTGAGGGCGCAGCAATGACTTGTGCAAAAGAAGGCAAGAAAGTAGCTGTCTGCGACAGTTTCACGCTTGTAGGCGGAAGTAATACGCACAGGGGTACAATTCCCAGCAAAGCTTTAAGACATGCAAGCCAGATATTGCTTGACAGCAACAAATTTGAAGGCACAAGTTTTCAGAATCTTCTTTCCACAGCGCAGAGTGTTATTCATAAACAGGTTGAACTCAGGCACAGCTTTTATACGAGAAATCTTGTTGATTTAATTTATGGTCACGGTGCCTTCATTGATGCTAATACAATTGAAGTGACACAGGATACAGGACTGAAGAAAATTTATACAGCTGATAAAATAATTATTGCAACAGGATCACGCCCGTATCGCCCGGAGGAAATTGATTTTTCTCATCCGCGTATTGTAGACAGTGATAAATTACTGATGCTCAATGATAATCCGCGCTCCATTACAATTTATGGTGCAGGTGTAATCGGCTGTGAATATGCTTCAATCTTCAGAGGTCTGAGAGCAAAAGTTAACCTGGTAAATACGCGCGGCCAGTTACTTTCTTATTTAGATGATGAAATAATAGATGCACTCGCCTATCATCTTCGCGAGAACGGGGTATTAATCAGGCATAATGAGGAATATGAAAAAGTGGAAGCAGATGATGATGGAGTAACATTATATTTAAAATCAAATAAGCAAATTAGAAGTGATTGTTTGCTCTGGGCGCAGGGACGCACAGGGAATTCACAAAATATAGGCCTTGATAAAATAGGGCTGGATACAGATTCACGGGGATCAATCCCGGTAAATGAATTTCATCAGACAAATTTACCGCATATTTATGCTGTTGGAGATGTAATCGGATTCCCCAGCCTTGCAAGTGCGGCATATGACCAAGGAAGGTTTGCTGCAAGGCATCTTCTAAAAGGTGAAATCACAAGACTAAAAGTCGAAGATATACCCACGGGCATTTATACAATTCCTGAAATTAGTTCTATCGGACTAAATGAAAAAGAATTGACTGAGAAAAAGATACCCTATGAAGTCGGGCACTCATTCTTCAGACACCTTGCCCGCGGACAGATTACCGGCAGAACAACCGGCATGCTGAAAATATTGTTTCACCGTGATACATTGCGGATTTTAGGTATCCATTGTTTTGGTTACGAAGCATCGGAAATAATTCACATCGGGCAGGCGATAATGTCGCAGAAAGGTGAAGGAAATTCATTAATGTATTTTATAAATACAACTTTTAATTATCCCACAATGGCAGAGGCCTATCGTGTTGCGGCATTAAATGGATTTAACAGGGTTTCTGAAAATAAGAAATAATTTGATTATTAGTAGATAAATCCTGCGGAGAGGGTGGGATTCGAACCCACGGTACCCTTGCGGATACACTACCTTTCCAGGGTAGCCAATTCAACCACTCTTGCACCTCTCCGGATTGAAGACTTCAAATATAATTATTTCAGAAATGATTTAACAAAAAACGGCCTGCAAAATAGACTTAAGAATCTTAATTTGTCCCTGTTCATCTAACAAGAGACAATCTTTTATATATAATATAATTTTGATAGATTTCCGGTTCCATTTTTACAATCTTTAAAATGCAATTTACAATTCTCACTAAATCAATATTTGCGGTAATATCAGCGCTTGCCGGAGCATCATTATTATTTACTATCAAGCTTAAACACAAAAAATTATGCGGACTCATATCGTTTTCAGCTGGTGCTTTGCTGGGAGCAGCCGCATTTGCCCTGATTCCTGAATCAAGCATGAATCTCGGCTGGCTAGAAGTTGCCCTGAGCGTATTATCGGGATATTTGATCTTCTTTTTCATCAGTAAATATTATTCACACGTTTGTCCCGCATGTTCTGCAAGTCATTTTGATGAGCAGACAACCAAAAAATTTACAGAAATAGTACTGACATTATTAACCGCACTTTCTATACATTCTTTTCTGGACGGGCTTGCCATCGCCACCAGCGGTTTACCATCACACGGCGGGGATCAATCAGTCTTTGTAGCTATTCTTGCTCATAAATTTCCGGAAGGCCTGGCTCTTGCCGCACTAATGCTGAGTTCCAATTATTCAAGGTTAAAGATATTTTTATATGTAGCTGGTGTAGAGTTGGTTACAATACTTGGTTCAGTTGCCGGATTAATTTTCTTCAAATCCGGTATTTCAGGAATATTAGTGGGCGCAGTAATGGCTCACATTGCAGGAGGGTTTATTTACCTGGCAATTCACGCGGTATTTGGAGAAATGTATAAAAATCATAAGGTTTTGGTTGCAGGTTCATTTACTACAGGAATTGTTTTAATTTTTATTGTTCATTTAATATTTATTTAGCCAGAATTCAGGAGAGATGCTAGAGTGGTTTAATAGGCTGGTCTCGAAAACCAGTGTGGTACTTGTTGCCACCCAGGGTTCGAATCCCTGTCTCTCCGCCACGCCCAAGGCGGGCAAGCATAGAAAAAAAGGCGTCTAAAAAGACGAGGCCGGACTTGACATGGGAATCGTAAATGCGGGATATGCTGCAGGTTTATGATGAAATTCCCAAAGATCTTTTGACCCTTGTTGAAGATGTTATCCTGAACCGCAGAAAAGATGCGACCGAAAGGCTGACAATTTATGCCGAAAAAGTCAGCCAAAAGGATGAGAAAATTATCCAGAAAGATGAGTGGCGGAACGAAAGCATACAGGAAAGGCTGAAGCATGCGCTGGTAAAAGGAATTATTGATTTTATCGAAGATGATGCCGAAGAAGCCCGGCAACATTATTTGTGTACGTTGGATATTATTGAAGGACCGCTGATGGACGGAATGAACGTAGTGGGTGATTCTTTTCGGTTCAGGAAAAATCTTCCTTCCACAAGTGGTTAAAAGCGCACGGGTTATGAAAAAGTTGTCGCGAAATGATTGCCTTACATTGAGGCCGAACAAAGTGAACAGGGAAAAATTCATTCTGCAGGAAAAATCGTTATGGCAACTGCGGTAAAGGTGACGTTCATGACATC
>CAVVHP010000025.1:0-11920 GCA_963748105.1 uncultured Bacteroidota bacterium
ACTAATTATTACAATCTAAAAAAAATTATCTAATTGTCAGATCCAGCGATTAATAACCAGGAGTAATATGCAGCAGCAAATACAGGATGTGTTATCTAACATAAGTAGCTTTGTTTGGGGAGTCCCATTATTAGTATTGTTAGTCGGTACAGGAATATATCTGACAATATTATTAAAAGGGGTGCAATTCAGAAAGTTATTTCATTCTCTCTGGCTTGCATTAATAAAAAAGAAAAGATGACGGGGACAATCCAGGAGATATTACTCACTTTCAGGCGTTAATGACTGCTTTAGCCGCGACGGTGGGAACTGGTAATATTGCTGGTGTTGCTACTGCTATTGCCGTAGGTGGACCGGGAGCACTATTTTGGATGTGGATAACAGGACTATTTGGGATGGCAACTAAATATGCTGAGGCTGTTCTGGCTGTAAAGTACAGGGAAGTTGATGAAGATGGTACGATGAGCGGCGGACCCATGTACTATATAACTAAAGGATTAAATCTAAAATGGCTCGGTTCCATATTTGCCATTTTTGCATCGGTGGCTGCATTTGGAATTGGTAATATGGTTCAATCAAATTCTGTTGCCGATGCTGTGCAGCATTCATTTCATATTCCGGTATACATTACTGGAATTGTGCTGGCTGTTGCTACTGCTTTGGTTATACTTGGAGGAATAAAAAGTATCGGAAGTGTGACAGGATTATTGGTACCTTTAATGATAGTCTTTTATATGTTTGCAGCTTTATTTGTTGTTATTATACATATTGAACGTGTTCCTGAAGTAATAGGATGGGTATTGAGTGAAGCTTTTAGTCCTACTGCTGCATCAGGAGGTTTTCTTGGAGCAGGAGTAATGCTGACAATGCGAATGGGCGTTGCAAGGGGAGTTTTCTCCAATGAATCAGGCCTGGGAAGTGCCCCAATAGCTGCCGCAGCTGCACAGACAAAACACCCGGTTACACAAGCACTGGTATCAATGACTCAAACTTTTATTGATACTATTGTAATTTGTTCACTAACGGGTTTTGCAATACTGGTAAGCGGATTATGGAATTCAGGGGAGACAGGTGTCCCTTTAACATCATCAGCATTTGCAACAGCTTTGCCGGGAGAATGGGGAGGAATTGTGGTTTCGCTTGGAATAATATTCTTTGCCTATTCCACAATACTGGGGTGGAGCTATTATGGTGAAAAATCACTGGAATTTTTATTAGGAAGTAAATCTATAAAGCCCTATAGAATTTTGTTTTGTATTTTTGTTTTCATTGGCGCCGTAGCTAAATTAGATGTTGTCTGGACTTTCGCTGATATAATGAACGGGTTGATGGCTGTTCCAAATCTTGTAGGGTTGCTGGGGCTGGGAACAATAGTAGCGGCTGAAACTAAAAATTATTTCAATAATAAGCCCTGATAATTTACAAATCTCTTTGAACGATTATGCTTGTCATATCATCAAACTGATCTGTGCCCTGGCAGAAATTTTTAACATCTTCTAACAGGTGATCAAGCATTTTTGATGAATCAAGAGTATGGTATTCTTTAATAAAATCCAATAGCCTGGGTTTACCATACTCTTCATTCAGCCTGTTATTGGCTTCGGTAAATCCATCAGTATAAAAAATGATTTTGTCGCCTTTGTTCAATGTTATTGTTTCTTCTTCCATTTTTTCTTCAAAAACTTCACCCTCTTCAAAACCAAGTGCCATTCCAACGGGTCTTAGCATTGTATAATCTAGAATTGAAGTATTGAATAAAATTGGTGCTTCATGTCCGGCTCGTGCATAAGTAAAAGTATTTTTCTTTAAATCAATTATTCCATAAAACATTGTAACGAATGAACCACTTTCAATTATCTGGTAAATCAATTTGTTAATTTTTACAAGAACATCTTTTGGAGAGCTATTATTTTCTGAATACGATTGGAAGATTCCTTTGGTCAAAGTCATATATATTGCAGCAGGCAGCCCTTTGCCAGCAACATCTCCAATTACAATCCCTAATTTATCTTTTCCAAGGTTTAAAAAATCGTAGTAGTCACCACCAACTTCTTTAGCAGGATCACAAACTGCAGAAATTGAATATCCGTCAATTACCGGGGTATTTTTGGGCAAAAGTTTAGTTTGTACCTGGTGGGCAATTTCAAGTTCATTGGATAGTCTTTCACGTTCCAGTTCGCTTTTTATATCCTGTAATGAGACTAGTGTAAATTCTTTCTCACGTAATTTAAATTCAGCTGCAAAAATTGATAGTTCTTTCGACTCGCCATTGCCCTGAATTCTTACAAGCGCTTTATCACCGGCTTTAATATTTGATAGAACTGCTAACAATTCGCGATTGTACGATCCCAGGTTATATATATTTTTAAGAGATTGAACATTTAGAAGTTTTTTTGCTGCATTATTAATCAATTCTATCTCACCATCTTTTCTAAAAGTAATTAGTCCAATTGCTACGTGTTTTACTATTGTTTGAAGATACTGGTAGCTTTCTTCCTTTTGACTTCTTGTCTCAGATATTTTTTCTGTAAGATTTCTGAAGACAGAAAATAATTCATCAAAAGATTCGCCAAAATTTTTAGAAATGTAGGTCTGAGAAGTATCAGAATGTTTTACAGCTTTAAGAAATCTTGCTAATTCTAAATTAGTTTTGTCAACAAAATGGAAAAGAGAATATACTTCATAAATAAACATTAGAGAAACTATTGTGAATCCGTAATAATATTCCGCTTTAAAAAATAAGTAGACTGCAAAAATTATGGTAATAATAATGACAAGCAGTCTCAGGAGTATATTAAATCTGAATTTATTAATCTTCATATTTAGATATGATTTCCCGGATTATCTCCAGTTAGCAAAATGCTGAAAATATTAATATAATAGTTCTGTAAAATATAAAGAATGAATGCTATTAAATAAACAGAATTGCGATTAAAACGTAATTATTCGAATTCTTTGAGATTTGCAATGCAGAGTGAAATTTGTGGGCTAGCTTGTTTGTTTCTGATCCTATCAAGTATAAAAGAAACAAACGTGGCCAAAAATATTATACCAAAAAGACTGACCAAAATTACAAGTAAAAATGTTGAATATATTTCCATTTTGCCCTAGGAAAATGATTCAACTATGTTCAATTTACTCACCCTGAATAAATAACAATGGAGATGTTATTGCCCTAATTTTAGTAAAATCTCTGGTATTTGCATTTATTTCAATTTTATAAGCCAGATAACTGCCGCCTGCCAGAAGAATCATAGTTACAGCTACGATTCCTCTAGCTGAAACAACAATCGAAAATTAAAACTGTAATAAGAAAATAGTTCTGCTTTTAAATACTTGGAAATTATCCAATTGATATTCGGTTGGTAAGTTAAATAATTCTCCTAATGTTAGAATTATGTAAAGACACTTATAAATGAATTATTTGGCCCCTGCGATCCACATAGATCGCAGGGATGTTAAAACAGTTAGTATTTCAGCCATTTCAATACTTCTGACCATTGAGGCTTTTTGCCAGTAAGTAGAATTCCTACTCTATAAATCTTGCCAGCAAAAGGAAAGATAAGCAACATAGTTGCTATATTGATTACAATTGATGTTGCAAACTGCCATACCGGTATTTCTACCAGACTCATTCTGGCAGGCATTACCATAATGGATGCAAAAGGTAGCATTGAAGTTACATTGGCCAGAACGCTGTTTGGGTTTTTAGCCATTGAAATGCTGATGAAGAAAGGAATCATTATAAGCATCATAATTGGCCATATTCCGGATTGAGCATCCTGATCATTATCAAAAATAGCTCCTACTGTAGCAAATAATCCAAGGAACGTTATGAGGCCAACAAAATAATTGAAAAGGAAATAAAGAATTTCACCCATTGTAACATTTGGAATAAATTCGGGTGGTATTACAAAAAAGCTGGAAGAAACAACTACAACAATTGGCAATAGCCATATTGCCATCTGTAAAAGTCCGGTTATGGCTGTACCAATAATTTTACCTACCATTAATTCCTTACTGTTAACAGACGAAAGTAGCACTTCCACGATTTTGGAATTTTTTTCTTCTACAACAGATCTCATCATCATCATACCAATGAACATCAAACTGAAGTACAAAAGGAAAGAAAATACAAATGATATTATTTGTGCTCCTTTATTTGTCTCTTCTATTTTGTTATCTGTTGAAATACGGAAACCATTTATACCAACACGATCTCTTGCGTATTCAATATCTGCAGGGGAAAGTTGTTTATCATGAAAATAATTGTCTACAAGAGACTGATTAATTGCTCCCCTAATTTTATTAAAAAGATCACTATTGCTTGGACTCTTTGAATAGTATTCAATCTTTTTATCCTTAAGAGCTGAAGAAGGTACAAAGATTATCCCATTCAATTTATCATTTAAAAGATTTTTCTTATTATTCTCAATAAGTGATTGTAATTGTGTGTTGTCTAAGGTTTGGAAAGTAGCAGTGTATTTACCGCTTTTTATAATTTGAAGATCAGCGAAATCCTCTTTGAGGCTTTGTGTTAAATTTTGGTTTTCCGATACAATAATTAAGCTTGCATTTGATTCACTATCATAAGTATATAAAAATGTTTGAAATGCCATTATTCCGAACATAAATACAGGGAGAAGAAGAGTCATGATGATAAATGTCTTACTCATAATCTTTTCTCTTAATTCGCGTTTTATGATAGCAAGAGTTCTAAAATTAAACATTTTTCACCTCCATGCTTTTAACGGCATCATCCGCTTCACCTGCTAATTTTACAAATACTTCGTGTAAGGAAATATCATTCGCATTAAATCGTCTGATAGTGACATTATTTTCAAGTAGTAATTTTAATAGTTCCTGTGTCTGAGATTCTTCTCTTACGGTAATTCCGGTTGAATTACCAAAATCCTGAATTGAATCTATTATAGGATGCTTTTGTAAAAAGGAAATATTTCCATCGTAGGTCAGGTTAACGTTCCTGTTTCCATACTTGGCTTTAATATCTTTTAATGATCCGTGCAGAATAATTTTGCCGCTATCAATCATGGCTATATGATCACACATTTTTTCCGCAAAATCCATCAGATGAGTGGAGAATATAATTACCTTTCCCTGGTTTTTCAGATCAATTATTATCTGGCGTAAAAGATCTGTATTAATTGGATCCAATCCCGAAAAAGGTTCATCAAGAATCAAAAATTCCGGGTCGTGCAGAATTGTTGCAATAAACTGGATTTTCTGTTGATTACCTTTTGAAAGATCCTGCACCTTAGAAGTTTTTCTGTCGTATAACTTGAATTTTTTTAAGTAATCGTTTGCTTTCTTTTCTGTTTCTTTGCCAGATTTTCCTTTTACACTGGCAAAAAACATAAGAGTATCCCAAACGTTCATTTTTTTATATAGTCCACGTTCTTCCGGGAGATAACCAACTTTCTGTTTAAATTCTTCAGTTACGGGTGCACCCTGAAGAATCACTTCACCCGAATCCGGGATATAAATATTCATCATCATTCTTATTGTAGTTGTTTTCCCGGCGCCATTTCTACCTATTAGTCCGAATACTTTTCCCTCGGGAACATTGAAGGAAACATCATCAACGGCTTTAACAGCTCCGAATGTCTTGCATAAATTCCTTACTTCAAGAGCATTCATTTTCCAATCCTCTTTTGTGTTATTCGATTTTATATGAAATTATTTTATAAATATAAGAGATTAGTTCTGAAGATAGAGTCTATCTTCAGAATATTCCCGTGCCTATTTATAAATATTATTCCCTAAATCAAAATTAAATGTGACGAATTATCAATTTTGTGGGGAGCAATTTTACGAAATGTACTCTCTCTAATTCCTCGATGGATAAGACATCAGTAATATTTGAACATATTTTAATATTTCTAAAAAATATTTAGTAATTTAGACTAAATAACTGCCAATAATTTCCGTGAGAGAATATGAAGAAGTATTCTATTTTTAGTTTTCTTTTTTGCACAATTTACATTCCCACAACAATTTCAGAAAAATAATTTTCATTCTTTTTCAGGATCATTGTCTTTTCAGGATTTGGTGGTTTAACAATTGGCTTTACTGATTACAAAGTAGTGCGTCCAGATTTAGCTGCTACGGGATCTATATAATATATAATTTGGATTTCAAAATTATAGTGAAAAAATATTTAATACTTTATCCATTATTATTCCTTTTTATAATAATGGAATTTTCTTGCTCTGCTTCCAACCCCGGATATTTTGATCTTGGCAATGAAGCATTTAATAGGGAGAAGTACTTCCTTGCCCTGGAAGAATATACCAAAGCCATAAATAATGATCCGAATGATGTTCTTGCGTATTATGGCAGGGCAAAAACAAAAAGCATGTTAAAAAAAAATAAATCAGCAATTGATGATTTTACAATTGCTCTGGTAATAAACCCAGACTTTGGACCAGCTTATTTAGGAAGAGGGATCAGTTATCTTGTAATTGAGGACCTTGATAATGCTCTTAACGATTTAAACCATGCAGTTGATCTTATTCCCAATAATCCCAAGACATACTTTAGCCGTGCCTATACAAAATCCCTCCTTGGAGATGCAGAAGGTGCATTAAAAGATTATGACAAAGCAATTGAACTTGATCCCCAATACGAAAAGGCTTACATCAATCGGGGCAATGTCAAAGCTGATCTGGATGACCATCTGGGTGCAATAGATGACTTTACAACAGCGCTTGAAATTGATTCCACTGATATTAATGCACATATAAACAGGGGAACAGATAAAGGAATTATTGGGGATTATGAGGGGGCGGTTGAAGATTTTAGTGCTGCTATTTTGTTAGACCTATCAAATACGGAATTATACTTTATGCGCGGCGAAGCAAACAACATGATGGATCAATATAAAGCTGCGATAGAAGATTTCACTATAATAATTGGTATGAATAAAAGAGAAGCCAAGGCCTATTACAGAAGAGGTCTTGACTATTTAGCAATAAAAAACAAAAAACTGGGTTGCCAAGATCTGTTAAGTGCTGGTGATTTAGGATATTTTGAGGCTTATGAGGCAATTAACAAGTACTGTAAAAGAGAAAAAAAATTACATTTTTCGAAGAAAAAGAAAAAATAATTAGTTCTATGAGCTTCCAAATATTAACAAATTCTCATTTTTTAGAACAGAACTATAGAAATTCTCTACAATTCAGTCTTTTCAAATATTCAAAAACTAAACATTCAACAAAATTATTGTTGATATTTTCATTTTAATTCATTATACAGATAGCACATTTATTGATTACTTCTTATAAAATCCAATTTATTGAGGTTAAAATGAAAGTAAAAGTTCTCCACGCTAACTCAATAGAGTCAAGATCATTAATTCAGAGAACAAAAGGTGCAGTAAAATCCCTTAAGTTGAAGGTGAAAATAGAAGAAGTGGTTGATAAAAGACAAATCAATAAATATGGAATTAGACATACACCAAGCCTGGTTATTAACGATAAAGTAGTTTTCCAGGGCAGAGTTCCCGAAATGCAAAAGATTCAGGATATTTTGCTTCACGAATCTCGAAAAAGTAAATAATTTTATAATTCTTAGAATATAAAAAATATAGTCCTATCAATTCATCCCAAAGCATATCAAATATTAGGAAATACTTCAATTTTTAAAGTTTATGGAGATAGTTTTCTTGCAATAAAACTATCAATTCTCTATATTTACACGCTAAAATAGTTTGATTTTTTAGTATAAACAGTAATTTTTGAACTTTTAAATTTTGTTTGTACCAAACTTGCCGGGATGGCGGAATTGGTAGACGCACAGGACTTAAAATCCTGTGGGAATTTATTCCCGTGCCGGTTCGACTCCGGCTCTCGGTACAAAAATCAATAAGTTAAAAACTGGTGAGCGAATTTGACCTTGGGGCTCTTAGCTCAGTTGGTTAGAGCGTCTGCTTGACGTGCAGAAGGTCAAAGGTTCGAATCCTTTAGAGCCCACGTTAGTCGGAGTAAATTCCGATTTTTTTATTAGATATGATTATGGAAAATATAAAGATCACATTTCCTGACGGTAACTCAAAAGAATATTCAAAAGGTGTTACCGGAATGCAGATTGCAGAAGGTATTTCTTCAAGGCTGGCAGAAAATGCTTTGGCAATTGAGGTTAATGGGTTCGTCCGTGATCTTAATGCGCCGATTAATAATAATTCAGCCGTTAGACTTTTAACTTTCGATGATGAAAAGGGAAAAGAAGTTTATTGGCATTCCACTTCACATTTAATGGCACATGCTATTTTGTCTCTTTATCCTGAAGCAAAATTTGGTGTAGGACCTGCTATTGAAAATGGTTTTTATTATGACTTTGATATAAACACCAAGCTTTCAGAAAATGATCTGGAAAAAATTGAAGATCAGATGGCAAAAATTTCAAAGGAAGATAATTCTTTTGAGCGTGTTGAATTATCAAAAAACAAAGCATTTGAATTCTTCAAAGAAAAAGATGATGAATATAAACTGGAATTAATAGACGGGCTGGATGATAGTAAAGAAACTATAAGCATTTACCATGAGGGCAAATTTACTGATCTATGTACAGGTCCACACGTTCCTTCTGCTGGTAAAATTAAATATATAAAATTACTAAGTGTTTCCGGGTCATATTGGCGAGGTGATGAAAATAATAAGCAGCTCCAAAGAATTTACGGAATTGCTTTCCCCAAAAAGAAAATGCTTGATGAATATCTCGCTATGCTTGAAGAAGCAAAAAAACGTGACCACAGGAAATTGGGCAAAGAACTTGAATTATTTATGATTTCCAGGGAAGTAGGTAGTGGGTTACCAATTTGGCTTCCGAAGGGTACGATTTTAAGAGAGACTTTAGAAAATTATTTACGTGATGAGCAGAGAAAAAGGGGGTATGAACCGGTAATTACGCCACATATAGGAAATATCAATCTCTATAAAACCAGCGGTCATTACCCTTATTATAAGGACAGCCAATTTCCTCCGATTCAGCTGGAAGATGGAAAAGAAGAATATCTTCTTAAACCAATGAACTGTCCCCATCATTTTCATGATTTATGCTTCCAAGCCAAGAAGTTACAGGGATCTTCCTATAAGATATGCTGAATTTGGTACGGTTTACAGATTTGAACAGTCGGGAGAGATTAACGGAATTACAAGAGTAAGATCATTTGCTGTAGATGATTCACATATCTTTGTTCGCGATGATCAGCTTAAAGATGAAGTCTGCAACGTGATAGAATTGATCCAGATAGTTTTTGAGCAGATGGGTTTTAAGGATTTCACAACCCAATTGTCCTTTAGAGATGATAACGCTGAAAAATATGGTGGAGATATTAAACTATGGGAAAGAGCTCAGAAAGAAATTCAGGTAGCCGCAGATGAAATGAAGCTGGATTATATTGTTGCCGAGGGTGAAGCTGCATTTTACGGGCCCAAAATTGATTTTATGGTTAAGGATGCCCTCGGTAGGGAATGGCAGCTGGGTACTGTTCAGATAGATTATATTATGCCTGAGAGATTCGATCTTCAGTATGTTGGAAGCGATGGACAGAAACACAGACCTGTTGTTATTCACAGGGCACCATTTGGTTCACTTGAAAGATTCATTGGTGTTTTGATTGAGCATTTTGCAGGAGAGTTTCCACTTTGGCTTGCACCTGTTCAGGCAGTTGTAATTCCTGTTTCACAGAACTTTTCAGATTACGGGAAAGAAGTTTACCAGGCAATTAAAGATGCAGGCATTCGTGTGGAACTGGATAACAGGAACGAAAAAATCGGATACAAAATTCGTGAAGCTGAAACGCAGAAAATAAAATATATGATTATTGTTGGTGAAAAAGAGAGAGAAGCGGGAAACATCTCCGTAAGAAAACATAAAGAAGGAGACCAGGGGGCTTTGTCTTTGTCCGAATTTATCAATAATATTAAAGAGACTATTAAAAATAAAATTTAAAAAACAATTCAGAGAGGTCGTCAATCGCTCAAAAAGATAACGTTAAGGTTAATGAGGAGATAAGAGCTCCACAGGTGAGAGTAATAGATGTTGATGGTTCCCAGCTGGGAGTATTTACTGTAAAAGATGCTTTAAAAGTTGCTGCTGAAAGAGGTCAGGATCTGATAGAAATAGCACCGCAGGCCAAACCGCCTGTTTGTAAAATTATTGATTACGGTAAATTCAGATACGAGAAACAAAAAAGAGAAAAAATACAAAGAAAAAATCAGACTGTCTCTGTATTAAAAGAAATCAGACTTCACCCGAATACTGATGTACACGATTTTGAATTTAAAGCAAAACACGCCATCAATTTTCTTGAAGAAGGAAACAAAGTAAAAGTCTCCGTAATGTTTAAGGGTAGAGAGATGGCATATACTGAACAAGGTGAAGATCTGTTGAACAGATTCATTGAAAAAGTAGAAGACATTGCAAAAGTTGAAAGCCCAATTAAGATGGAAGGGCGAAATATGAACGTAATATTAGTTCCATCAAAATCAAAAACTAAAGAATAATTAAAAAAGGAATAACCAGGATATATCATGCCAAAAATGAAAAGCAATAGCGGCGCTTCAAAAACTTTTAAAAAGACCGCTTCAGGTAAATACAAGAGGAAAAAAGCCTTTAGGAGTCATATTCTTACTTCTAAGAGCACCAAGAGAAAGAGAAAATTAAGACACGCAACTCTTGTATCAGATTCAGAACAAAAGCGTGTTAAACAAATGTTACAATAAAAGAAAAAGGATAGAACAATGCCACGTTCAAAAAATAAAGTTGCGTCTCATAAAAGACGCAAAAAGGTATTAAAACAAGCAAAAGGCTATTGGGGTGCGCGCAGTAAGGTTTATACTGTTGCAAAGAACCACGTTGAAAAAGGACTTGTTCATGCATATAGGGACAGGAAACTTAAAAAGAGAACATTCAGAAATCTATGGATTGTTCGTATTAATGCAGCAGCCAGACAGAATGGTACATCTTATTCAAGGTTAATTCATGCTCTTGATGTTAAAGGTGTAGAAATTAACAGAAAAGTACTTGCAAACCTTGCAATGGAAAATCCAACTGCTTTTGCTGAATTAGTTAAGTTTACTCAGACCTAATTTTTACCCCCTGCGGAGCACGTATATGATCCGTCAGGGGGTATTCCTTTAAATTTAAACAATATACCTGATGCTTGAAGAAAAAATTAAACATATCTCTGACACTTTCAATTCAGATTTCCAAACTATTGATAACCTGGATAAACTAGAAGATTTTAGAATAAAATACTTCAGCAGAAACGGGTTAATCGCATCTCTTTTTGATGAGTTAAAGAATGTTCCTAAAGAGCAAAAACCTACTTTAGGAAAATCACTTAACTTATTTAGAAACAAAGTACAAAATCAATTTAATTCATTAAAAGCTCAGATTGAATCTCAATCTTCAGGTAATGAATCCAGATCAGACATTTCACTGCCTGGAAATCAAAGACAAATTGGGAGCAGACATATACTCACCCAGACCCTGGACGAAATAAAATCAATCTTCAAAGGCCTTGGCTTTTCAATATCAGAGGGACCCGAACTGGAATCTGATTATTACAACTTTGAGGCTCTGAATTTTGCTCCTGATCATCCGGCAAGAGATATGCAGGACACTTTTTTTGTTAACGATGATTTCCTGCTTAGAACTCACACATCTCCGGTTCAGGTAAGGTTGATGGAATCACAGAAACCGCCTGTGCGCGCAATTATGCCTGGAAGGGTTTATAGAAATGAAGCTGTTAGTGCCAGAAGCTATTGTATGTTTCATCAGGTTGAAGGATTATATGTTGATACGGATGTTACGTTTGCAGAATTAAAAGGAACTCTCGTTTCTTTCGCCAAACAATTCTATGGCGAAGATTTGAAATACAGGTTCAGAGCCAGCT
>CAVVHP010000026.1:0-3264 GCA_963748105.1 uncultured Bacteroidota bacterium
TCGGAATGGCCCTGCTCGCCATAGGGACGCCGGATTTCCAGACCTTTCCAGCGGCCCGTCAGGAAACGGCCAGGGCGACCTTGAACAGGCTCATCACCCGCTTCGGCTACTGTCCACACTGCGCCCCGCAGGCCGTCGCCTATCTGCTGGAAAACAAGTTCGGCAGGGAAAGGGATTGAAAGCGCCGGGAGCCGGCTACTCTCAGAGCGTCGGATACAGCGCCAGAATGCGTGCTACATACCGTTCCGTCTCGGACTGGAGCAATACGATGGTTCAGCGGTAAACAAAAACAATAAACGTATTGCTTATCAAAAACCACGGCCGATTTTTCACCGGGTGTAATATTATCAAATTCCTTTATGGCTTTATTAACAGCTTCCTCAGTGTCCTTATGAAAACCGCCGTTTTCCTGATAGTTGATGACTGCATTTTTTGCTAGGGTCAGGTTTACAAGGTAGGTTGACTCCGGGGCACAGCCGGCAAATATTATTACCACATATAAAATAACAACGGCAAAGGATATTCGATATTTATTGTTCATATACTAACTAACCCCTTATTAAGAAAAAGGACCTGCATTAAAGCGAAATTTGGGGCAAGATGCAAATAAAAATGTGATTTATTTTTTAGTGCCAAATAAAAATACCAGAGGTCTTTCAAGCCTATCGGCCCATGCGGCTTCATTGTGCTCTGCACCCGGAGCGTAATAATAGTCAATGTCTGTGCCGATAACGTATCCTTTTTCTGTAAGAGCAGCGAACATTTTTTGGCCGCGGGGCAGCCCGTCTTCGCCGTGATCAATATAGACTCTAAATTTTCTTTTTGCTTCCTCGTTTTCTTTTACCATTTTAATTACTTTTTCGTCATCATAATAAAATGAACTCGACATGCAGGCTGCTTTTGAAAAAACATCCGTGTATTTCCAGGCAATTAAAAAAGAAATAAGTCCGCCCATTGATGAGCCCATAACAGCACAATTATTATTTCCAGATTTTGTCGGGTAAGTTGAATCAATGAAAGGCTTTAATTCATTAATAATAAACTGAATGTATTTGTTTCCTTTTTCTGAATCGCTGTATTCTTCGAGCCGGTCAGGTGTATTATAGATACCAACAATTATTATCTCTTCAATTTTTTTTTCTTTTATCAATCTGGTCGCTGTTTCATCGGCCCGCCAGTCATTCCCCGCAAAAGATGTTTCCGGATCCATTATATTTTGTCCGTCCTGCATATACAGAACAGGGAATTTATGGCCGCTTTTTTTATTGTAAGACGGTGGCAGCCAGACGATAATGTCCCTTTCATTATTCAATAATTTTGAATAGAAATTTTTATGATAACGGATCTTTCCCAATATCTTTTTTCTGGATTTCGATTTTTTTTGCGGCATTATTCTACTTAACTTCCTGATTAAATTGAGAGCGGTTAAAATAGCGATACTTTAAAATTTTACAAAATTTCTGGTTAAAAATTAACCTTATTTCGTTTAATGAAGAAAAATCGATCAATATTAACACAATTTCTCCTAATAAAATGGATTATTGACAATATTTTGTAGATTTTAAAGGACGTTCTTTCACTAAAAATGGAGATTTTTGACGATATGGCAGTAATAAGACCTTTCAAAGCATTAAGACCCGTTAAAGAAAAAGCACATCTTGTTTCAAGTGTTCCTTATGATGTTGTTAATCGTGAAGAAGCAAAAGAACTTGCAGGGGAGAATAATTTAAGTTTTTTAAAAGTTACCAGGTCAGAAATTGGCCTTGACGATAAAACAGACGCATATTCTCCTGAAGTTTATAAAAAAGCTAAAGAAAACCTTGACCAATTAATTAAAGATGCTCCGCTTGTGACGGATGAGACACCTCATTTTTATTTATACAGACTTGAGATGGACGGTCGCGCGCAAGTCGGGATAGGCGCGACATTCTCGGTAGATGATTACGATAATAATGTGATACTGAAACACGAAAAAACAAGAAAAGTAAAAGAGGATGACAGGACAAATCACATTGTAACTACCGGTGCGCAAACGGGAGTTGTTTTTCTTACATACCGGGGAGTCACTTCAATTAATGATGTTGTAAACAAAACGATGTCAGAAGAGCAGCCTCTTTACGATTTCACTTCCGCCGATGGAATTAAACATTCTGTATGGATTCTACCTGACAAACATAATGAGCTTTTCATAAATGAAATCGGCAAAGTTAAAAATCTTTATATTGCCGACGGACATCATCGTGCTGCAAGCGCAGGAAGGGCAAGGGCTGAAAGAAAAAAAGCTAATCCAAATCACAGAGGTGATGAAGAGTATAACTATTTTATTGCTGTTTTATTCCCGGCAGAACAATTACATATACTTCCGTACAACCGCGTGGTCCTGGATCTGAACGGGAAACACAGGGATGAATTTTTAAATGAAGTAAGTGAAAAATTTACTCTTGAACGGACGGATAAAAAAGAGCCGGCTGAAAAAAGAACATTCGGAATGTATATTGATAAACAATGGTACTCGTTGAAACCGAAAGACAATGTTACAGCGAGTCTTTCGCTTTCAAAATCAGTCGGCGAAACTCTTGATGCAAGCATTCTCCAGGATTTTCTTCTTAATCCGGTTCTTAATATCGATGATCCCAGGACAAACCCGAGAGTGGATTTTGTCGGCGGTATACGCGGTACAAAAGAACTTGAAAGACTGGTGGACAGCGGAAAAGCAGCGGTTGCATTTTCGCTGTACTCTGTGTCAGTGCAGGACTTAATGAATATTTCAGATGCGGGAGAGATCATGCCTCCCAAATCAACATGGTTCGAGCCAAAATTACGTGATGGATTACTGGTTCACTTAATTTAGTTTTTTTAAATTTAAATTTGTTATAAATCAGAACTATAAAAGGGAATAGTGTTATGGAAAAAAGAATATTTAATTTTAGCGCGGGACCAGCAATTTTACCTGAAGAAGTGTTAAAAGAAGCGCAGAAAGATCTTTTTATGCTTCCGGGTGTGGGAATGTCTGTACTTGAGATAAGTCATCGTTCAAAAACTTTTGATAAAATATTTGCTGATGCTGTTGATGGTTTGAAATCGCTCTTAAGTATCGGCGATAATTATGATATGCTGTTTTTACAGGGCGGCGCAAGCCTTCAGTTTTCAATGATTCCGTCTAAATCTAATGCCTTCAAAGAATAAAGCTGATTATATTGTTACAGGGGCATGGTCGAAGAAAGCTGTAAAAGAAGCAAAGAGAGTCGGCTCTGTTAATATTGC
>CAVVHP010000027.1:0-3508 GCA_963748105.1 uncultured Bacteroidota bacterium
AGCTGGATATGAGCGGGTATGAACCGGGCGATTATATTCTTACAATAAAAATTAAAGACAATATTAATGGTAAGGGAACTAAACAAAGCACGGATTTAACCTGGGAATAGCGGATAAATTTGCCGTTAACTCAATGAACCATACCGTTAGATAAATTGTCACGGTAAATTGTTGCCTATTTATAAGGACTTTCCGATCTTGAATATCAGGATATGTGCCAGGGAATAATATGAGAAAATTTAAAATAATATGCCTTCTGTTGGTCCTTGTTTCTCCTGCCGCATTGCTAAACGCGCAATCGGTAGATTCATTGGCTGTCCAGTATTTCACCCTGGGTAAAACAGCTGTTTCAAAAAATGATTTAGAATCTGCAAAAGATCTATTTAAAAAATCGGTTAGAGAAAAGGATAATGGCCCCGCCGAATATGAACTTGCAAAAGTTTATATGGCTGACACCTCCCATTCAATGTGGAATATCGCAAGAGACCATATAAAAAATGCAGTAAAACTAAATCCGAGAAATATAACTTACAGATTATTTTACGCTTCTTTATCTTTAAAGTTAGCGCAAGAATTTAGGAGCACTGAATTGATTTCGGAAAGGGATGCTAAAGCTCAGTATGAGAAGATACTCGAATACGATAGCACCAATACCCTGGCATTAGCCGGACTGGGCGAGGTAAAGGCAAATGAATTTCTTGAGTATCACAACTCTACAATAAAACATTCTAATACTTTCAATCTTCTTGGGAACATTGGTGATGTTCAAAAAAAAATAATTGAGGACCAGAAGCTGGGCAAAGCTATAAAACAACGGAAATATAATTTAGACAATATTACTCTCACTAATTTAAATAAATTCGCAGAGGATGATTTTAAACTTGCAGAAAAGTCATTAATAAAATCTATTAATTGTGATCCAAACAATCCCAAACCTTATCATACTTTATGCAAGATATATGAGGAGAACGGCCAGCCTGACAAGGGTATCCCATTTCTTTCGCAGCTAGTTAAACTTCTGCCTGATGATAAAGACGGGCATCTTGAACTTGGTTTATTGTATTACAGAAGCAATAACCCTGACAGCGCTTATGCCGAATTTGCAAAAGCTATTTCATTAATGAGTAAGTCTGAAAGGGAAGACTTTACTTTCAATTCTGTTAAAGTTCTGATAGGCCCTTTCCTGAAAGGTGAGATGGGAAATATTAGTGTTAGCAAGCTAAAAAAAATAATTGATGTTTTCTGGATAGCAAGAGACCCATTGAATATTACACCATATAATGAAAGACTGCTTGAACATTATTCGAGAGTAGCGTATTCTAATTTAAACTTTAGTCTTCCCAGCCTTAATATTAAAGGTTGGCAAACTGACCGTGGAACAACAGTCATCAGGTATGGAATCCCGCCTATAAAATTCCGATTTCGGCCTGATGTAGACCTTAGTCCAGGGGATAATTACAAAGCAACAGCAAAAACAGACGTATGGATTTATTCAGATAAAATTTTTTCATTTACTCTTGATAAAGCAAAAAAGGGCATATTTAAATATGCAACTCTCAGGGATAACCAGCTAAACTCTAAAGAAGCTTATTTTGATACCCAGTTATTTGCTGCTGATTTGCTCGCAGATCAAAAAGAAGTCTACAAACCAGAATTTGCCGGGCCATCGTTTGAACTGCCTTACAATATTTTGCAATTTAAAGACTCTAAAGTAGACAGATTAACTGATGTTTATGCTAGCTATGCAGTTAAAAGAGACAATAGCCAGTCCCGGGAATCAAAATATAAATATGAACATAAAACAGGGCTTTACTTTTTTGATAGGTATTTTAATAAAACAGCAAATAACGAAAAAACAATTGAATTTTTAAATGCAAATAATAATGTTATTATCCCTGATTCAGGGGATTTTATTGTGAACTCTGTTGAGATGCTAGCATTACCGGATTCAGGGAATATATCCTTCGAAATTCTCAGAACTGCCGATAAAGGAGTTGCGGCTTACCACGGACCGTATGAAATTAAAAACTTTAAAAATTCTTCACTAACTCTGAGCGATATTTTACTCGCCTCAGATATTAATACAAATTCAGACCGAGAAGGAACAATAAGACGAAAAGATATCTCAATTCTTCCAAACCCAACCGGGATATTTTCGAAAGGTCAGGATTTATATATTTATTATGAAGTTTACAACCTGAGCCTGATAGGAAGAGGAACAACTGATTTCAGTCAAAACATTATACTTCAGAAAAAAGAAGACAAAGGGTTACTCTCTAAAATATTTTCACCCGTTCTAAAAACCGTAGGTATTAACAACGAACAAAAACAAGTTTCCTTAACGAGCAATTATAAAACTGAAGACAGAAACAGCCAGGTTTACCTGCAGCTTGATATGACTGGCTATGAACCTGGAGATTATGTTTTAACTATCAAATTAAAAGATAATATTACGGGTAAAGAAACAGAGCAAAGCACGGAATTAACCTGGAAATAGATTACCCCTGTTTATGGTAAAGCGTTTTAAAATATTAAAGGACTATTACAGGCTAAGTTTTAAATTAAGCCTAGTTGCCAGCCTGGCAATCTGTATACTCCTGTTTTTATTCTTCCCGTACATTGCACCTCCTGCTGCTCCCCCGCCGGAATATCAGTCACTTCTCTTTACTATTAATGATTTTGCGCCCAATTCGACACAAAAAAACATCGCAAATCCAAAACCGCCGGAACCTAAGATTTTCGTACCGGATGTAACCGATGAGCCGGAGATCCTGCCCGATGAGCATATTGTTTCACTGACAAACACGGAAAATTCGGGCAGCGGAAAAGGCAGCAACGCCGTTACCGGGAGCGGCGATGCACTCGATGCTCCCCAACTGCCGTTCGTGCCGAGACAAATTCTTGAAGTGCTTCCAAAAAATGCCGATGAGGACTTTAAGGGTTACATTGAGATGAAGTTGAAAATAGGGACGGACGGAAAAGTAATTGAACACAAAGTTATTGAAAACACAACCGGGTCGCAGCAATGTTTGCAGAATGTAATTGCCGCAGCATACAAATCCAAATGGGAACCGATTAAAATTAAGGATAACAAAATTGTTTACTGGGTGGAAAAAACCTACCGGTTCAATTAATCCAGGATTTCTTCCTTTAAAAAAACTCAGCCCTCTTTTATTCCCCCTTCTCTTCACAAGAGAAGGGGGTTAGGGGGATGAGTTCAAAGCCAAAATTAGAATCCCATATCCTTTCATTTCATCCAATCCATATCTATAAATGATGTTTGAGAAGGATAAATTTTTATTTTCTTTAAACTTATCTTTATATCTTATTTAACTATTTTTAATTTTTTATACGCACAACCCAAATGCCAGAACACAAAAAATTCCAGACGGAAAACATCCTGTTAATTGCGGGCGCGCATTTTGTGCATGATGTTTATTCCGCATTCCTTGCACCCATTCTTCCTTTGCTTATTGAGAAATTCAGTCTATCTTATTCGCTTGCCGGG
>CAVVHP010000028.1:0-17885 GCA_963748105.1 uncultured Bacteroidota bacterium
GGTTATACCTATCGGCTTTCTTTGCCTGGCGTTCAAGCGAATTAACTTTCTTTTCAACTTCTGATAACAATATCGTTTACCCTGGTTAGATCTGATCGGACTTCATCTAATTTTCTCAGGGCAAGTCTTCTGCGGAGTTTATATTTATTTACACCTGCAGCTTCCTCAAACATTACTCTCCGTTCATCCGCTTTGCTGCTGAGGATGGTTTCAACCATTTTTAATTCGATAACTGAGTATGCATTTGCTCCAATGCCAGTATCCATAAAAAGATTTGTAATGTCTTTTAATCGGCAGATGTTTTTATTTAACAGGTATTCACTTTCACCGGAGCGGAAAATCCTTCTTGTTATAACTACTTCGGTATATTCGGTCGGTAGAATTCCCTTGGTGTTTTGAATTGTAAGAGAAACTTCAGCCATCCCCATTGGCTTTTTGGCATTAGTACCATTGAAAATAACGTTTTCCATTTTATCGCTTCTCAACGCGCCACTTCTTTGTTCTCCAAGACACCAGCGTATAGCATCAACTATATTTGTCTTCCCGCAGCCGTTTGGTCCAACGATAGAGGTTACACCTTCGTTAAAAATTACAACGGTCTTTTGAGCAAAAGATTTAAAACCTAATATTTCAAGTTTAGATAGATACAACTTTTCCCTATACTCCGATATTAAATTGTTTTAGAGCCAGGTGCAGGTAGTTTAATACAGAATCATTTACCTGGAAGTAAAAAATAAATCCTCCTGCGCATAGCAGTATTATAAGAATGCTGTAAAAATACACGCTACCAGTATTTACGTCGAAAATTACGTATATGCCCTTCATTAATCTGTAAAATATCCAAAGTTTAAATAGAATGATAGCCAAGTAAATATAAATATTGGCAATATCCGCATTAAGAAATCTGTACAGCACAATGCCCACCGGGATTAACAAAACCATTGGAAGCAGTGACCATACAACTATGTAAAATACGCTGCTCAGGAAAATCCTGTTTTTAATAAAGAATGAGGCTGCTTTAATTAATAAAGTCAGGATTCCAATTAAAACAATGTAGAGCAGAGTGAGCCAGATTAAAGCCGATACCGGGTCCCAGGCCAGATAGCTAACACGGGAAATTAGCGAATGCGTTCCAAAAGCCAAAAGAAATTTTTCAAGAAAAACACTAACCTTCAGATATGACAGGAAATTACTTATTATTAAAGCTGTTACAGCGGCAACAACCAGCGCTAAAACAACAGAGTGGAAGCCAGAAATGATTCTTTGATCCCGGACGTCCGCGAAAAAATTATATGGTCTCAACAAAGCTCTTGATGCATCCTCCCTGAATTTCTTTCCTGAATTTACCAGTGCCCCCATTAGAAGTGCGAGAAAAAGTCCAAATAAAATATAGGACATCGGTGCTGTGTCTGATTTACTTCCGATTGGGATTGTTACTTTTTCTGAGTTATGTAATTTTGAATATATTACTTTATAGCCAAGCCTGTCAATACCACGGTCTTCAGTACATATTCCTAATTTGTACAGGTTGTCTTTGCTATAACTTGCAATTAAAGATGCAAATTCACCCCTATAATCAAACATTGAATTAATAAAATATCCGGCCAGAGGATTTGCGGTAGAATAATCCAGGAGGTCCTCAAAGTATTTTGCCTGTGCTTCAAAAGAACCTGGATTCAAATAACCATCACTGTTTCCAGTATTAACAAGATAAGTCGCTTCGCTTATAAAGACTTTCCCTTTACCCAATTTTTCCTGTAAATCTTTTAACTTATCCTTTTGCATCTTGATTGGAGTATTTAATAACTCAACTCCAAACATATCAAGGCCATCTATCTGCGGGATATTGAAATCAGTAAATGAAGCATATAAAATTGAATTAGTTTGTCCTTTCAGAAATGATGAAATGCTTCTTAAATAAGCTATATGATCTTCTGAGTTTGCAAGATAAGAACCACCAAGCCCTACACCTGCAATTGAATAATGATGATAAGCCTTAAGAAAATCAGAGAAATAGTTTTTCGTTCTTTCAATAAAATTTGGATCGGTTGTAAGTTCTTCGGGAATTCCGTTTAATGGAATTTCAACAAATGTAAGTATGCCATATTTCTGACAAAGATAAAGGTAATATGGATTCGGGACAGATTTTTCGAATCTTATTGCATTCATCCCGAGATCTTTTATCATTTTTATGTCTCTTTCCATTCCACTATAAGTAGAAAGGTTTCCATAATTATCGTTTGATGGAATATATGTTACACCATTAATGGCAAAATCATTTCCGTTTAAGGTTAAATTATTTTTGCCTGATTTTAACGAATAGAGAGGGAAAGCGCGTTCGGATACATCTAACAGATTACCGTCTCTCCATAGCTCCATTTTTATTATGTAGAACCTGGGGCTGTTCGGAGTCCATAAAACAGGAGAAGATATTTCGGCTTCCTGTTTAACGTTTTTTTCTTTGTTTTTATCCAGATCAAAGGTAACATCAGCGGGGCTCTGATTGTTTTGTCCGCCGGGGGAAATGATTTTTGCTTTTACGGAAAATTTATTTGAGGTTTCAAGAGTATCATTACTTGAACTAAATTCCTCGTTAACAATTTTGGAATTTAGAAAGATTTTTGCCCGGCCAGTTTTAGAATCGTAACTGCTTCTGATATATAAATCATTTATAGAAATTGAAGGACGGAGCCGAATAAATACATCTCTGAAAATTCCACCGTAATTTTTTGGGAATAAAAATCTTTGCTTTAACGGTATTGTATTTTGAGCATCCAGCTTATAATGAACATTTACAGAAATAGTATTTTCTTTATCTGAAAAAAGTATATCCCGGGGGAGATCAAAACTAATCGGGAATTCACCGCCAATATGTGTGTAAATAATTTTTCCATTTACAGAAAAGTCAGCTGAATAATTCACACCGAAAAAAACCATACGAAGCTGATGATTTTGTATCTGCGAATCAGTTAATGAAAATTTTTTTTCGAATACGAGATTTGCATTGCCTTCAAAAACTGAGGGAATGCTGACAGAAACTTTTTCTTTATCTCTGTTTTCTGCGTGATAAACCTGCCAGTCCCCATTCAGTGGAATAATATTACGGGTATTAGTGATGTTAAAGTATAGAGAATCTGAAAGATTTATATTGTATTCCGGCAACTCTCTAAAAATAATCTGTGCTTTTATTGAATTTGAGAAAAAAGGGCAGGTTATGAGTAAAAATATTATAAATAGGTAAAATTTCCTGGGTATGAGCATCCGCTATTTGTGTCCTTCTTAGTAGAAAATTAGCGGATTAATATACTAAAGAAAGGAGGCGAAATCAATTGAAATATTTAATAAAGGACTATTTTGAGCAGGCACAAAATATCTTGTAATTATCTAAAAATCAAAGGCTTAGACGGATATTATTATACCAATGAAAGACTCAGCTTCAAGGCATGCGCCACCGACAAGGGCTCCGTCAATATCATTCTGAGACAACAGCTCTTTTGCGTTATTCGGCTTAACACTTCCGCCATATTGAATAATAATATTCTCCGCCGTATCTCCGCCGAAAATCTCTGAAATTAATTCTCTTACAAAAAGATGTACTTCCTGTGCCTGTTCGGGTGATGCCGTAACTCCGGTGCCGATTGCCCAGACAGGTTCGTAGGCAATTATTAATTTCTCCATTTCGCCTTTCGATATATGCTTGAGTCCTTCGGTAATTTGTCTCTTTATTACATCTTTCATCACGCCGCTTTCTCTTTCCTGAAGGGTTTCACCAATGCAAAAAATTGGTTTCAGTCCTGAGTCAAGAGCTTTTTTTATTTTCTTGTTTATTGTTTCGTCTGTCTCTTGAAATATAGCTCTTCTTTCAGAATGACCGAGAATTACATATTCGCAGCCGACACTTTTTAACATTGCTGAGGATATTTCACCGGTAAATGCACCCTTATCTTCGAAATACATATTCTGCGCGCCAAGTTTTATCTTCGTGTCTTTAATCAAAGTTGATGCTTCGCTTAAAGAAGTGTAAGGAGGACAAATTATTACATCACAATTGAATTCTTCTTTTGCAAGCCCGATTGATAATTTGGAAATAAGATTCTGAGTTTCATTCAGATCTTTGTGCATTTTCCAGTTTCCTGCTATAACTTTTCGGCGCATGTCTTCTCCTCTGAAAGATATTCTAAAAATGACTGTTGAAATTTACGAAATGGAAGACTTCACTCCTATCTGTTATAGAAAAATAATTTGATGTTCACTTCATTTATCGCGATTATTAAGCCCTAAGAAAATTTCATATTTAATTATGTCACAAAAGAAAATTCCCCACCAGGTTAAAATACTTGGAATGGTAAGCCTGTTTACGGATATGGCAAGTGAAATGCTATATCCAATTACGCCTATTTTTCTTACCGTGGTGCTTGGCGCACCAATGGCTATTGTAGGGCTGATTGAAGGCTTGGCAGAAATTACAGCAGGTTTATTCAAAGGATATTTCGGAAGCCTTTCTGATAAGCTAGGCAAAAGGTCAATATTTGTAAGAATAGGTTACAGCCTCTCAGCACTTACAAAACCACTCCCGGGAATTTTTCCACATATTTCTGCCGTGCTCTTTGCAAGAGTAACTGACAGGGTTGGGAAAGGAATACGAACGGCTCCACGCGATGCATTGCTCGCAAGTCACTCGGATAAAAATACAGGAGCAATTTTTGGATTCCATAGAGGAATGGATACGCTCGGTGCAGCGCTCGGACCTGTTGGTGCTCTTTTGTTACTTTACTTTTTTCCCGGCAATTATACTTTAATATTTCTTGTTGCTTTTCTACCATCACTTGTTGCCGTTGGATTTACACTTCCCGTAAAAGACAAGCCTGTTAAAATTGTAGTAAGAGAGAAAAAACATTACAAGGCTTTCTGGCAAAAGGCCCCGGCTAATTACAAAAAACTGGTTTACCTTTTTACAATTTTTTCGCTTGTAAACAGCAGCGATGTCTTTTTAATTTTGAAATCGAGAGATATAACACATTCATCCAATCTGGCTATAATCGGGTATATTTTTTACAATCTCGTTTATGCTTCTGCTTCATATCCACTAGGTAAGTTTTCTGATAAGCTAGGGAAGAAAAATATATTTATAACCGGGCTTTTTATTTACTCAATGGTCTATTTGGGTTTTGCTTTCATTTCAGAGTTTTCTTTTACATGGGTACTTTTTGCTTTTTATGGGATATACGCTGCTGCAACTGAGGGAATAGCAAAGGCCTGGGTCGCAGATCTTATCCCTGATGAAAAAAGAGGAACTGCAATTGGACTTCTCACTATGCTTTCTAGCCTGGCAATAATGTCCGGTTCATTTCTAACAGGGTTTTTATGGGACTTATACGGCTCGCAGGTTCCGTTTCTATTATCTTCTATTGTGAGTTTCGGAGTTGTACTTGCGTTTCTGCGTGTGAAAAAATAAATCCACTTTTTGTTAATATTTGGTACTAATTTTCACATTTCTAAGTGAAGCGTGATTTTGTTATTTTTATACTTTAATGTAGAAATGCTAAAACGATGAAGAATACAAGGGAAATAGCTGTTGTGGCAGTCAGTGGTGGAATGGACAGCTGTGTAACTGCAGCCATTGCCAATGAAAATTATGACCTGGCTTTTGCTCATATAAATTATGGTCAAAGGACTGAAAAAAGAGAGTTAAAAGCCTTTAATGAAATCGCGGATTTTTATAATGTAAAAAACAGACTGGTTATTGATTACACTCATCTTTCTAAAATAGGCGGCTCTTCTCTTACTGATAAAAATATTGAAGTAACAAAAGCGGATATTAATAATAAAGAAATTCCTTCATCCTATGTCCCTTTCAGGAATGCAAATATACTTTCAGCCTGTACAAGCTGGGCGGAAGTATTGAAAGCAGAGAAAATCTTTATCGGTGCGGTGTTTGAAGATTCTTCCGGTTACCCGGATTGCAGACCCTCATTTTTTCAATCCTTTGAAAATATGATTGATGAGGGAACAAAACCTGAAACAAAAATTAAAATAGAAACTCCGATCATCAATCTTTCAAAATCGGAAATTGTAAAAAAGGGAATTGAATTAAAAACTCCGTTGCATTTAACGTGGTCCTGTTATAAAAATGAAGATGAAGCCTGTGGTGAGTGCGATAGTTGTGCTCTTCGTTTACGAGGATTTCCAAATGGCGGGACTTGAGGACCCGATTCTCTATAAAATTAGACCGGTTTACTAAGAATTTAAAAGATAAAATTAATAATTATACATTAAACATTCTACATTATAAATTCTAAATTGATAAGAGGTAAAAGTGAGCGATAAAATTAAATTATTAGAAGTGTTTGATAACGCATACCCGGAAAGAGATTATACTATTTTCCACGAAGCACCTGAGTTTACTTCCGTTTGTCCTAAAACCGGACAGCCTGATTTTGCAACAATTACAGTTGAATACATTCCTGATAAACTTTGTCTTGAATTAAAGTCATTAAAAATCTATTTGAATTCTTATCGTAATGACGGAATTTATTTTGAAAGTGTTACAAATAAAATTCTTGATGATCTAGTAGAAGTCTGTATACCGCGATATATGAGTGTAGTGGCTGAGTTTAATGTCAGGGGCGGAATCGGTTCTGTTGTTGAAGTTGAATATGAAAGCGACGATTGGACAAGTAAATAATAATTGGAAATATGTAAAAGGGTTTTATGTCCACCAGTTTAACTGCAAAGCAGGATTTTATAAACCGAAGAGAAGAGATCTTCAGGAATAAAGACCTGCAAAAAAATGCCCTTAAGTTTAGTATGGCGTACAGCCTGTTGGTGGAAGAATATATTACTTTACTTGCCGGGAAGAAGAAGTATAATTTTGCTCTGTCCTCAGCAGGAAGTTTCAGCAGGAGAGAACTATCACCGTATTCAGATATTGATATAATATTTATTACAGAATCTGTAGAAGAAAATAAAGATGACATTACTGAGTTAATAACCAAGTTCTGGGACAACGGTGTTGATGTTTCACATACAACGCGCGAGTTTTCAGATATAGAAAAATATCTCACTTCCGATCTTCATACGTTTACTCAATTTTTTGAAACGCGTTTGCTTTTTGGCTCAGATAAAATTTATAATCATTGGAATAAAATACTTTTTGATTCGATGAATCGAAGCAGACCAAAAAAGGCTATATAAAGAGCTAAGTAACGATGTAAGTGAAAGATATAAGAAATATGGTGAATCGCCCAAAGTGCTGGAACCAAATATTAAACTTTCGGCAGGCGGGATTGAGAGATCTCCAGGCAATTGAATGGATGTTTATTCTGAAAAATAAATTTCTTCTCAATAAGCAGACTGAAATAACTCAGACTGAAAATTTTATCACAATGCTGAGAGAGCAGAAATATACTTCTCCAAATGAATGCAGTCGTATTCTTGAAAGCTACAAAATGGTTCTGGGTGTCAGAAATCTTCTGCATATTTTCAATCAGGAAAAGAGCGACAGATTTGAGTTTAGTATGCAGGAAAAAATTTCTGATTATTTCCTGCATGAGAAAAATTCATTGCAGCCTTTCATGAAGAAATATTTTGAAGCCTCGAATGTAATTTTCAGGTTTACAAAATCGATGTTGAAAAGATTTGCGATCAGAATTTACAGAACCTCTGCCGGACTCGCTGGGAATTGAACTCGATGATTTTTTCCTTTTAAAGGGAAAACCATTTCAGCTAAACCAAAAATAAATTTACACTTTCGGATATTTTAAGATTGTTTTATTACCGTAGTTTGCATAATTCCTATCTCGATGAAAATCTTACCTGCAGAGTAATTGAAACTGTTGATAATGTTACAGAAAAAGCAGTAGAGCAGGCAGAGTCTTCTGTTTTTTTCCGTGAGATTTTAAAAATGCCCCATAATGTAGGGCACATTCTTTCTGTAATGAATGAATTAGGTGTGCTTGGTGCATTTATGACTGAGTGGAATGAACTTGTTGGTTTTCTTCAGCACGGAGTTTATCATTGTTATACAGCAGATGAACATACGTTAATTACAATTCAGAATTTAGAAAAACTGGAAAAGGATAAATCGCCGCTTGGGAAAATTTATAATAAACTTAAAAACAAAGAAATTCTTTACCTTGCTCTTTTGTTTCATGATATTGCCAAGCCTATAAATATTGGCGGGCACGAAATAATCGGTGCCGAAATGGCTTCGTCCATTATGCACAGATTGGGTTACGAAGATGAAGAAATTGAACCGGTAACATTCCTTGTGCGCAATCATCTTGTAATGGAGCAGGTTGCTTTCAGAAGAAATCTGAATGATCCGGAAACTCTGAATAATTTCAGTGCTAAGTTTAGCTCTGTTGAAGCTTTGGATATGCTTTATCTTGTTACATATGCTGACCTTTCTGCTGTAAATTCCGCTGTCTGGACTTCGTGGAAAAGTGATTTGCTGGCTGAGCTCTATTCAAAAACAAAAGCTATGATTGAAGAACAATTAAGTGGTGAGGAATATCTAATATCAAACACTTATATAATTCCAAAAGATATCAGCAAACATTCCGATGAGATTTCGGAAGAACATGTTCAGGAACATTTTGATTCAATTAATGATATTGCTTATGCGCAATATTTTTCAGATCAGGAAATTGCAAAGCATATAGAAGCAATTAGAAAAGGCGAATCAGTTTCTGCATTATTTAATGAGATAAGCGGGTTTACAAATATTACGGTGATAACAAAAGATTTTCCTTCTCTTCTTGCAAAACTTTGTGGTGTTCTTTCAATTAATGATTTGAATATTCACGATGCTAAGATCTTTACAAGGAAAGACGGAATTGTTATAGATACTTTTAATGTTACTGATTTCCGTACTAATGAAATAATAGATAAGGAACGGTATGATAAAATAAAACGTGATTTGAGTGCAGTTATAACAGGCCTTTTGCAACTCAACAATGAAATTGCAAGGATGAAATCCAAATGGTGGAGAATTGAGAATAAGTTTTTCAAAAGAAAAGGAAAAGTAAAGATTACGTTTGAAGAGCAGGAAAAACATACTATCATCGATGTTTTTTCACCTGACAGACTTGGCTTTCTTTACCAGGTTACAAGCAAAATGAACGAGCTTGGGCTTATGATTTATTTTGCGAAAATTTCCACCCGTGGAGATGACATTGTCGACTCATTTTATGTACTTAACAGGGAAGGGAAAAAAATCTCTAAAAATGATTATCATTTTTTTAATTCAGAATTGAACAACACTATTTCACAAATGTTATAGGCATAAAATTGAATTTTATGGAAAAAGAAAAACCAATAGGGGTTTTTGATTCAGGTATCGGAGGACTTACAGTAGTTAAAAGATTATCATCAACATTACCGAGGGAAAATATTGTTTATTTTGGCGATACTGCACGCGTTCCCTACGGCTCCAAATCTAATGATACAGTTATTGAATATGCTATACAAGATGCCAAATTTTTAATGCATAAAAATGTTAAAGCCATTGTGGTTGCCTGTAATACGGTTTCTTCAGTTGCTTTAAATGAACTCGCGAGAAATTTCACTGTCCCGATAATCGGTATGATTGAACCGGGAGCAGAGTACGCAATAAGACACACAAAAAACGGAAGAATTGGGGTAATTGGTACAAGATCGACAATAAACAATCTGGCTTATTCGAAAGAAATAATAAAACTAAATCCGGATATTGAAGTATTTGAAAAATCCTGTCCTTTGTTTGTTCCGATGGCGGAAGAAGGCTGGACAAAACATCAGGCGACTTACGAAATTGCCGAAGAATATCTGAAAGAACTCAGGGAGTTTAATATTGATACCCTTGTTTTAGGATGTACTCATTATCCAATTCTATCTGAAGTAATTCAGGAAGTGATTGGGAAAGATGTTACTTTGGTTGATTCAGGAATTGCATCGGCGGAGATTGTAAGGAATGAGTTACAACGCGTAGGATTTGAAACAAATTCCAATGTGCCGGGCCATCACAGTTATTATGTGAGTGATATTCCGGTTACCTTTAAGGAAATCGCTGAATTATTCTTGGGTAGGGAAGTAAAGGATGTTCAAAAAGTTGAAATTGAACATATTGAACTTATCTAATCCTTAAAGAGCTTTTTTAATTCCTCCTGTTTTTTAACGGCACCAAGAGCAAGCATTAATTTTATCCTGGCCTTTTGACCGTTCAAATAATCAGCAAACAAAACTCCAATACTCTTTAGCCATTTACCCGCACCCGGATAACTATAAATATCAAGTGTGTCTCCGGCAGGACAACGTGAAACCAAAACAACCGGAATTTTTTTATCTATTGCATATTTAATTCCGTCAAAAGCTGCGGGTGGAACATTTCCCACACCTAGCGCCTCAACAACAATTCCGTTTGTTCCGCTGTCGGCAGAATACTTAAAAAACTTTTCATTCATTCCGGCATAAACCGTTAGCAAGTCAATATTTGTATCAATTTTATCTGTTTCAATATATTCCAGTTTTCTAGGCAGCCTGTTTATGATTACAATACCCTGCTGAACAAATCCGAGTGCCCCGAAATCAAGACTGTGGAAAGTATCAACTTCATCTGTATATGTTTTTGTTACTTCACTAGCTGCATTTATTTCACCGTTAAGGCAAACAAGTACTCCAAGATTCCGGCAATTTTTATTTAAACAAACGTGTATCGCATCAAGTAAGTTTCTAGGACCGTCCCAATCAGGCTCGGAGCTGTTTTTCATTGAACCGATCAACACAATTGGTAGCTCTGTTTTTATAGTCAGATCAAGCATATATGCTGTCTCTTCTAGAGTATCGGTTCCGTGTGTAACTATCACACCATCAACATTTTTATCTTTGATTAATCCTTTAATAGTATCTGATAAATTAAACATCAGTTCCGGTGTCATGTGGGGACCGGGATATTTTCCGAAATCGTAGCAGGTAATATTTGCGAGATCTTTAGCTTCCGGGATTTTTTCGAGTAATTCTTCGCCGGAATATTTTGGTATAGCGCCACCTGTTTGTTCATCGATTTTCATCGAGAACGTACCGCCTGTAAAAACTATAAGTATATTCTTTTTATTCATTTTCATTTCTAACAAAAATTATGGCTTAAAATATAGTGGCAATTCGGTTTTAATACAATTTAAAGAAAATTGAATTTCCCATTAAGCGCAGGATTTGTCTCGTTTCTATAAAGAATATGAGCCAATTCTGACTTGAACAACGTATATATTCAGGGTATTTTAGCATCACGATAAAAAAGGAGAATGCTAAATGTTAATGGTAGAAGATGTTGATTTGACACCAAATCCACACGCGTTAAAATTTATATTAAACGAAAAATTACTAAAAGTTGAAACACGCCAGTTCTCAAATAAAGAAGAGGCTGAAAGTGATCCTCTTGCAAAGGGCATTTTTGAAATTCAAGGAGTGGCCTCTGTTTTTTATATGGATAAATTTATTACGATAGAAAAGAAACCCGAAACTAACTGGGGACAAATACAAAAACCATTTATTAATTTCCTAAAGACATTCGATAAAGCGACCTTACCCGAAGAAACCGGGGTAAAACCTTCAGGCCAGGATTCAAGTGAACTGATGCAGAAAGTAAATGATTTACTTGACCAGAAAGTAAGGCCTGCGCTTGCCGGAGATGGAGGCGGACTTGAAGTACTGGGAGTTGACGGGTATACAATTAAAATACGTTACCAGGGTGCATGCGGTACCTGCCCAACCGCGATAAGCGGGACTTTAATGGCAATAGAAGGATTACTGAAACGCGATATCAATCCGGCTATTGAGGTTATAAGCGCGTAAGTAATTTGTTATTTTTTTAAATCGGGGGAGAAACCTGAAAATTTCTTCCCCTTTTTTATTCACTTTTTGTAAATTGTTATTAAACAAATCTCTGGAGTTTTATTGATGAAAAGCACAGAGAACATTTACTACGCTTCTGCAACTATTGCCGGAATTAAATTTGATATTTTTTCTTCCAGAAAGGGGATTAAAAATATTTATCTGAACAGGAAAGCCTCCCAGATCAATACCAGAGAAACAACAAAACTCCAGCCCGATGATCCATTTATGTTTAATGTTTTTACCGAGCTGAAAGAATATTTTAACATGCAGAGAACTAAATTTACTTCTCCTCTGGATATTAAAGGTACAAAATTCCAGAAAAAAGTCTGGAAAGAATTATTAAAAATTCCATTCGGTAAAATCGTTTCTTATAAAACAATTGCCAAAGGAATTGGTAACGTAAAAGCAGTAAGAGCTGTCGGCAGAGCAAACGGTGCAAATCCTGTTCCTATTATTATACCCTGTCACAGAGTTATTGCGAGTGATGGACAATTAGGTGGTTATTCTGCTGGTGTGGGGATAAAAGAAAAACTACTGGAAATTGAGGGATGTTTGAGTCTGGATTTATTTTAAACAAAAAAAAGTGAAATTCATCTTAAAGACAAATTTCACTTTTATAATCATAGATAATTTACTTACGCTACCATTCCTGAATCTTCTTCAATTTGCACTTCATCAGCATAATTACCAAAGAAGATTTGTCCATTCTGACTGGCGAGAATTTGATTCAGTTCATCGGTAAAGAAGAATTTATTCTTACCAAATGCCGGCCTCAGTTGATCGTACCAGGTTGCATCAGGACCATATTTTGCGAAGAAGGGTTTTTTGCACCATTCCGGATTTCTTGCCTGCAGTAAAGTAAGCACAAAAACTTTTTCTCCTTTTACTTCTGTAATACCCTGTATTTCAACTTTTCCCGGCAATGAAGACATGGAAGGTCCTCTTACAGTTCTGCTCAAACCGGAAACCTGCTGATAAGCTTCTCTGAAAATATTGTATGATCTTTCAAGCGGAACTTCAAAATAATTTTTCGCACCTGTGTTTCTTTCAATAAAGAAGTAGTAAGGAATGCAGCCAAGAGCTACCTGGTCGCTCCACATTTTTGTCCAAACAGCCGGATCATCATTAATGTGTTTAATTAATGGTGATTGCGTTCTAATTTGTGCACCGGTATTCCTGATTCTTCTGATTGCTTCGTGAGAAACTTCTGTTGATAATTCTTTCCAGTGATTGTAGTGGCTCATTATGGCAAGATGTTTCCCGGCATTTACTATTTTTTCAAAGAGTTCAAGTATGCCATCTGCATCACGGTCGGTAACATATTTATATGGCCAGTATGCAACGGATTTTGTACCGATTCTAATGTTTTTTATGTGTTCGAATTCTGGTGTTAACATTGGTTCCAAATAAACCTTTAGGTTTTTCAGATTCATTATCATTGGATCGCCGCCTGTTAGCAAAATATCCGTGATCTCTGTGTGCTTTTTCAAATATTCCTGGAAGCGGAGTGATTCATCAGTCGCAAATTTTAAATCATTCATTCCTACAAATTGGGCCCACCTGAAACAAAAAGTACAGTATGCATGGCATGTCTGACCGCTTGACGGAAATATTAAAGCCGTTTCCCGGTATTTATGCTGAACTCCCTGAACCTCTGTACCTTCAAATGAAGGAACATTTGCCGTCATCTGGGCAGCCGGATGTGGATTTAATTCAAGGCGTATTTCATTTGATAGTTCTTTAACCTTATCTGGTGAAGCGCCGTTATGCAATAGTTCAGCCATCCTGTCGAACTGGTCATCAGTAAGCATTTCTTTTTGCATAAAAGTTAATTGAAAGATCGGGTCGTCAGGAATGTTACTCCAGTCGATCAGCTCCTCAACTACGTAATTATTTGCTCTGAACGGCAGAACGTTGGAAACAACTTTTATTGCAAATCTTTGATCTTCAGTTAAATCCTGCAGCTGAGGGATGTTGTCAATGTCCTTCAATCCGTAAAATTTCATCTTTTTTGGGGCAATCATGCTTAACATCCTTCTAATTATTAGTGAAAATTAACTGCTTAAAAAAAGTATCAGTGACTGCGAAAGTGAGTTTGAAAAACAAACCTAAATAGAAGGCTCCAATATGCCTTCGGTTAGAATGAATAGCAGTAGAAATCAATATAATAAATTTTGGATCTTAATCAAGACAAAGTGGGGGTAAGATTGTATAAAGGTTTGAACTTGTGCTGTTTTGAAGGAAAAATCAAAAAAAGCGGCCAACTAACCGCTTTCTTCTGAATTATTTAATATCAGTAACTTTGCTGATATCGTCTATTTTAACGAACTTTTCATTGAATTTATAAGTCCCTTTTGCAGTTTTAACGCTTTTTATCAATTTTACGTTAACACCTGCTGCTTTTGCCTTAGTTTTTGACTTATCCGCAAATGTTTGTTGTTTAGCCATTTAATATCTCCGTTCAATTTTGGCTCCAAATATAGGAAAGATTATATATAAAAAAAAGAATATTTCTGGCTATATTAGGTCGGAAAATAGTGCATTTGTAATGTTTTGCAGGTCAGATGGAGTCAGGCAAATCTGTGTACCGCGCACTCCGGCACTTACATATATAGTATCAAATAACTGAGAAGTTTCATCTATATAAACCGGGAAATTTTTCTTCATACCTATTGGAGAACATCCACCACGGATATAACCTGTAACTGGCAGTAAGTCTTTTAATTTCAACATTTCAATTTTTTTGTTTTTACTGGCTGCCGCTGCTTTTTTCAGATTTAACTCTGGTGTTACTGGAATGCAAAAAACATTAATTCCATTTTTATCACCGGTTGCCACAAGTGTTTTAAAAACGGTATCCGGGTCAGCTCCTATTTTTTCAGCAACAGAAATTCCTCCAAGATCATTTTCGTCAACTTCATAATCAATGAGTAGTATGTTTAATCTTATTTGTTTCTAATATTCTTACAGCGTTTGTTTTAGACATTAGTACTATAAACTTTTACTGAATTTTAATTCTTCATATTTCAAATCATAATTTTCACATTTAAGCAAAAATTTTGTGTAATCATTTTCAGGTGAGTTAAAAATTTGATCAGTTGTACCGCTTTCTACAATTTCTCCATTATACATTACAAAAATTCTATCAGCCAGTTTTCTTAAAATTTTAAGATTGTGTGCAACGCATATCATTGTAAGATCAAATTCCTTATTAATTTTTTTGAAAAGGTTTAACAGGTTTAATTGGGATTCTACATCCTGTGCGGAAAAGGGCTCATCCAAAATGAGTAATTCAGGTTTCGCCGCAAGTATTCTGGCTAAGGCGGCTCTTTGCTGCTCGCCGCCACTTAATTCAACACCTTTTCTTTTTCTCAATGATTCAGAAAAACCAATAGAATTAAAAATTTTATTGATTTCATCCTTAACATTGATTTGAGCTTTATTCCTTATCAATAATGCCTCTTCCACAATTTTTCCAACTTCGCGATAAGGGTTTAATATTTCGGAATTATTCTGGAAAAGAATCTGTACAGGTTGAGTTTTAATTTTTCCCCAGGTGTCTGAAAGAGTGTAATTTATCTCACCGGATGAAGGCTCTAATATTCCGGCGAGTAATTTTGATAATGTTGTTTTCCCTGATCCTGATTCGCCTGTAATTCCGATAATCTCTTTATTATTAATAGAAAAGGAAATGTTTTTTAATATTTCCTTTTCAACTGAATCTTTTCCCAAAAGAGTTTTAGGGTTAACCGAATAATTTACTTTTTTTACTTCAAGTATTTTATTCATTATTATTAATCTTGTTTGTTGCCGACAGGAATTCAGTTAGTAATGGATCATCGGTTTTGTTAATAAATTGTTGTGGTTAATAAAATTCGGATAGTCTTCCATTTTTCAGGAAAGCAATTTTATCAGAAACTTTTTCTGCGAATGATACATCCTGGGTTACAAGCAGAACCGAATTATTATTCAATTTTGAAAATTCTTTTAACTTTAACAGAAATAAATTTGCAATTGCTGAATCGATGCCGGATGTCGGCTCATCAAGAATAATAATTTCCGGTTTTGAAAGAATCGCGAGAGCAAAACTAATTCTCTGGGCCATTCCTCCACTAACTTCGTAAGAGTGCATCTGAAAGAGATCCCGGGCTGGTGGAAGTAAAAAATATTTGAGAGTTTCGTCAATCTTCGATATATCCTTTGCTAAAAATTCAAAATAATATTTTAGTTTTTTCAGAGGATCAAAGCTGTTAACCGAATCTTGGAAAACATATTTTATCTTGTTTTTTCTTAATTTCTGCAGTTTTTCAGCAGATAAGAGGTTTATATTTTCATTATTGTAAAAAATATCGCCACTAACCGAGTAAGATTTATCATCCAGGAGATTTGTGATAGCTTTTAATGAGGGTGGATTTTCCACTCCCATTTTTTCCCAATATTGTAAATGTATTATTTGCAGGCAGCTCAAAAAAGGCGTCATTCAGTATTGCCCTGTTTTCGCGGGGGGTTTTTAGGCAGATTTCTCTAATTTGGACCTTTAGCATTTTGTCACAATTTAGTTTTTATTAAGTTAACAAAATAATAAATTATGTATAGATTTATTACCAATAATTAAAACCCCCAAACCAATGAGAATTAAATTATTTCTTCCCATTTTCCTAATTATTAGTTCTCTTATTTTCCTCCTGTCAAAAGGAAAGCTCTTCAAACCAAAACAGGGTAATTGTTGGTATTAGTGCAGATCCCCAATCATTAAATCCACTGTTTGTTTATACATTTGAAGAAGTTAATATTTCCGATCAGCTTTTTCTGGGTCTTGTACAGCAGAGATGGAACGATTCTCTGGGCATAGTTGAAAGTACCCCAATGCTTGCCAGAAACTGGCGATGGAACAGAGATTCCACATCAATCACTATCAATTTAAGAAAAGACGTTTCCTGGAGCGACGGAAAGCCGGTTACAGTAAAGGATGTGATTTTTTCATTAGATATGTATTCTGATCCACAGGTTCAAAGCAGGCTATACGGAACATTTGAAAATTTTTACGTTGATAAAGATCAGCATATAATTATAGATAAAACTTTTGATGTTATAAATCCGTACAAGTTTATCATAAAATTTAACAAAAAAACGGCGCCCTCATTATTTAATATAGATTTTCCAATTATTCCTGAACATGTATATAAGAACATAGACAGAAAAAATTTGGTAACCGAAGAAAAAAATATTAAACTTGTTACCGATGGTGCATTTACACTTTCATCCTGGAATAAAAACCAGGCAATAATTCTAAAAACCGACAAAAAATCATTTTTGTATAATCCCGAGAATATTTCGGAATTGATTTTTAAAATAATTCCAGATTATAATTCCCGCCTTCTTCAGCTAAAAAATGGAGAAGTGGATATAATTGATCATTTCAGACCGCAGGATGTAGAGCTATTAAAAACGATGCGAATTTGAACTCAAATCAATTAAAGGCAGGGAATATGAATATGTTGGCTGGAATAATATAGATCCCGCTGTTTATACGGAAAGATAAAGAAAATAATTCCCAATAAACTTTTCGGAGATACGAAAGTACGGGAAGCATTATCTTATGCAATAAATAAAGAAGAAATATTAAATGAATATCCTAAACGGTTACGGTGATATTGCGGTCGGCCCTGTTGCGCCTATTTTTAAAAGCTCAGTTGATACAAGCCTGAAACCGATTAAGCTACAATCCTGAAAAAGCAAAAAAGCTTCTCAGTGAAGAAGGGTGGAAGGATTCAGATAATGATGGGATACTGGAAAAAAGACAACGGGAAATTTTCTTTCGTTCTGAACATATCCGGCAATAATCCCAGGAGAAAATTTGCAGCCGAGATTATTAAAAATAATTTACATGCAATTGGAATTGATGTAAAAATAGAACCTCTGGAATATAGTGTTTATAACGAAAAAATGTATGGGCATAAATTAAATGCATGGATCGGCGGCTGGGTTGTTCCCATACCAATCACCTTAAAACC
>CAVVHP010000029.1:0-36813 GCA_963748105.1 uncultured Bacteroidota bacterium
AGCAGGTCTTTGTTTGTGATTGACTTTACAGTTCTTATAAAACCTTTCCTTTCAAGCAGCTTTATTATATCCTCAGCCGTTTTGTCGGGATCGACAGGTTCATAACTGACGTAGCTGTATTTCAGGTTTCTTGTGATAGTGCGTGAGATTTTCTTTTTCAGGCTGAAGAACTGGTCAAAATTTTTATCTTCTTTCATATAGACACTTATTTATCAACATTTTTACAAGTTGTACACATTTATTTCCGGTTATCAACATATCAACATTATTATGTATCTGTTTTTATCTCTCTTTCTGTGTTAAAAAGTTACCTGTAACTTTTTAAAAGTTTGGGGAAACTTTCCTCTTTTTCGGGCAAATTCTTCTCTAAGTGCTTGTTTTTATTAGCCCTCGCTTTTTCCCTGGATTTCATTACGTCTCTCAGGTTCGATCTTACAATTTCAGTTGTGACTTTATCATCAACAAATATGATCAATTCACATTCTTTGTCAAGGAACTCAATAAAGTACCGGAATTGCTTAATTGTTAAGCCAAGATCATCTGCTGTTGAAGCCAGTATTGCTTTTTTACCAAGGTCCAGTATTGCATTGTCAGAAGCACCAATCAGATTGTTCAATGCCCAGAATCTCCCCTCACCGGACCAGCCGAATTCGGAGCGAAGCATTTTAAATTTCCAGTGGTTATGAGAATTGACATAGTGCTGGTACCAGACCAGGTAATTTTTCATACATAACCTTCTCTTGATATGTGTTCTTTGATAGCCTGATCGGCTTCCTGAGCTATGGTTACTTTGTTACCGGTCCTGGTATTCTTCAACGCAGTATGCAGTTTGAGCCTTGTATGAAGCCACTCGGAGACGTGTATTACTTTAGAGGCTGAGTTCTTAACATTAGTTTTAATTTTCTTCAAAATAAATACTCCTGTTGTTTATATAATTAATCAGATCAAAAATAGAGACTCTTTTTTGTGTTCTTTTATTTGGAATTAAGAAAGGCAGCTCACCGGAATATATAGCAGAGTTAATTACAGATTTATCGCAGCCGACCAGGCGTGAAGCCTCTGAAACAGAAAGGGTAAGTTTGTCAACTTTTAATGACAAATTTTCGATTTCTATTGCAATCATCCTATAAAAATTATAAATTGATAATATGATAATTTGAACAAGGCAATTATACACATTTATATACAAAAGATCAATTTTTGTATATAGTTATGATAACACCAAGAGATAGCCCTTGTATGAACAATGGTTACGTTTGTTGATTGAAAATCAATTATTAGCTCAAGGGACCATATGAGAACTGATAAAAAAATAAATCTACCAGAATTAAAAACAGAAATAATTAAAAGATATGGCTCATACGCTGAATGTGCCAGAAATCTAAATGTGTCAGCAACCCAGCTTAGCAGATGGCTTAAGAAGCCGAGCGAAAGGTTTTACCTTTTGTTAATTGAGCATGAGTTGATTAAGCCTCAATATGGGGAAAAAGACAAATGGGAGAATAATTATTTTATGGAAGAGTACCGTAAAATTATTGAGGAACAGGGAAAACTGCTGGTAGAACAGCGGAAAACAATAGCTGCCCTGACAAAAATTCTGGAAAAGACGGTTCCTGAAAAGGACACTGAGCAAAAAGAGCTCGACTAGCCACACCTTTAGTTTAAGGGTAAATAATTAATTTTAACTGTGTATGATTGCCGCCATTATTATCAATATATAATAAAGGAGGTGACTCTTATGGCTTCAATTTATAAAAGAGATAAAAAGCTGTGGATAAGATACTCGGTAAACGGCAAGGAATACCGGGAATCTCTGGGGTTAAGCGCTACAAACCAGGGATGGGCCGAAGCCAGGCGAATTAAACGGATAAAGGAAGGCGAGCTGGCACAGGGCATCTACTACGAAAAACTAAATCTTAAAAACAAATCAAAACTCCAGGCTGCATTTGATGAATACCTGGAAACAAAAACAGATCTATCACAGGCAACCGAAGACAACTATAATGCAGCATTCAATAAGTTGAAGGACTTTACAGGAGATATAAAACTAATTCAGATTGACGATAACCTGGTAAAGAAATTTGAAAACTGGTTGAGGCACATACCAAACGCCAAGGGAAAAATAATTAAAGAGAGAAGCATCACTTCATATATAAATAACCTGCGAATTATCTTCACGTATTTTGTAGAAAAGGGATATATGAGTGTTAACCCCTTCCCCAAGAAACGAATTAAGGATGCAGCAATTAAAACAATCCCTATGGATGAACTTGAGGAGATACTCCCGCTGCTGCGTGAAACTAATATAGAGCACTATAAGATCATTATGATGTTTCTGCTGACCGGAATGAGGGCCAGTGAATTAACCAGGCTGACGAATGAGGATATAGATTTTAAGAATAATAAGCTCTATATAAGAAATAACAAAGGCCACAGGGTTGACCAGTTTCCTCTTTACCCTAAATTACTTAATTTCCTTATAGAGAATTTTGAACTAAAGGAAGGAAAGGTATTCGACCGGAAGGACCGTCATTCTTTCAAATTCTGGAAACGGTTCCTGGCTGGTGAGAATGCAGAGAAAAAGGTCTTTAATCATTATTCGATACATACTCTGAGACGGACTTTTATAACGATGCTTGCAAACGGCGGGATGAATATATTTGATGTCTCCAAGCTGGCAAGGCACCGTGATATAAGGACTACGCTAAAGAGTTATGCAGCAGCAGAAATAGACAGGATGGGTGAAGCTGTAAACGCGATTGAAAATATTAGCACAATTTATAGCACAAACCGCCCAAATCACTTGAAATTAGTTAAATAAATCATATTTTTCATAGTTCGGGACGAAGAGGTCGGGAGTTCGAATCTCCCCACCCCGACAATGTATGTTTGTAAAAAAGGGTAAAACAATGGCTCAAAATCATTCTTTTGACATAGTTTCAGAAATAGATTTCCAGGAAGTTGATAATGCTGTTAACCAGGCAATAAAAGAGATTCATCAAAGATATGATCTTAAAGACTCTGCCACGGAAATTGAACTTAATAAGAAAGATAAATTTTTGAGCATTAATACGAGGGATGATTATTCCCGCAAAGCGAGCATAGATATTCTGCAATCAAAGTTTATAAAAAGAGGTATCCCAATTAAATCTCTAGATATGCAGGAACCTGAATCTGCTGCCAACGGAAGACTTAGACAGAAAATAAATCTACAGAGCGGCATTTCTAAAGAAAACGCAAAGAAAATCACCACCCTCATAAAAGGATCAAAACTAAAAGTAAATGCCCAAATTCAGGATGAAAAAATCCGTGTTCAGGCGACAAAAATTGATGATCTGCAAGCAGTAATAAAATTGGTGCGTGAGGCTGATCTTAACTTTCCATCTCAGTTTATTAATATGAAATAGTATTCTTAAGTTTTAAGGAATATTTTTTTCTGCCTATTTTTTTTTGCCTTCTTTTTTATCCTAATTTTAATATCTTGATTAGTGTGATTACTAACAGGGATGCAATGTTTACAACAGATGAAGATATAATCTGGACGTGCCAATATTGTGGAATACAAAATTCTGTCTGGGTAGATTTAACAGTAGCTACAAAAATGGATTTTATTGAAGACTGTAGAATTTGCTGCCGACCAAACAGAATTATAGTGTCAGTTGATAATGAAGACAACATTTCACTTGAGGCAAGACCATCTGATGAGTAATGCGCACAGGAAATTATTGTGAAATTTCTAAGATTTATCCGCTCTATAAATCAAGGACTTTATTTATTAGTAAAGTTTTTTTTATAAACCTCCTTTAATCCATTATCATTCTCAAAAATGAAGAACTATCTTCATCATCGTCATTATTATTCTGATGTTCAGGCTCTTCTTCTTTTTTCTTCTCCGCCTTATCTTTAGCCCAATTGTATCTTGATGTCTCAAATTTAAAACCGCTTTCTGGAGTTTCTTCTTCATTTGGTTCTATAGATGCTTTTGGACTTTTAACCCTCAATATTGTAGGTACATCAAGGTTTTCTTTGTCAACTTCATCATTCTCAAGAAAATTAAATCCGCCTCTGAATGTATCCTGTTTTTTAGGCTGCGGTTGTGTAGCTTTTTTCTGAGCTTTGGTAAATCCCTGACTTGATTCAAATCCGGTTGCAATTACTGTATATGAGACATAGTCATTCATTTCTTCTTTTCTTACGCAGCCGAAAATAACATTGGCTTCTTCACCTGCCGCTTCGAATATTACATTATTTCCTTCATTTATTTCCTGCATCGTCAGATTGCTTGAGCCGGTTACATTTAACAGCACACTTTTGGCGCCTTTAATATTTATACCTTCGAGCAATGGACTTGAAATTGCTTTTTGTGCTGCTTCAATTGCACGATTTTCACCACTTGCAATCCCGCATCCCATCAAAGCTTCACCACTTTGATTCATTACAGAACGGACATCAGCAAAGTCGACATTTATAAGTCCTTCCACTGTAATAATATCAGCTATACCTCTCGTTGCTTCGTAAAGAACTTCATTTGGTTTGTCGAAGGCCGCAAAAGCATTAATGTTTTTATCGAGAATACTTAAGAGTCTTTCATTTGGAATTACAATTAAACTATCAACATGCTGACGTAATTCCTGTATACCCTGTTCAGCATTCAGCATTCTTTTTTTACCTTCCCATCGGAAAGGTTTTGTAACTATTCCAACCACAAGTGCTCCAACACTTTGTGCAATAGAAGCAATTACAGGAGCACCGCCTGTCCCTGTTCCACCACCCATTCCGGCTGTTACAAAAACCATGTCGCTGCTGGAAAGAACTTCAGCAATTTTTTCTCTATCCTCTTCGAGAGATTTTCTGCCTACATTGGGATCAGCACCTGCACCCAAACCACGGGTGATCATAGTTCCGACCTGAATTTTGTGGTTGGCGCTGCTGCTATTAAGAACCTGTGAATCAGTATTTACAGCAACGTATTCAACGCCTGTGAGACCTCTCTTAATCATGCTTTCAATGGCATTGCATCCGCCACCACCTACACCGACTACTTTAAGGATAGCTGACATTGATTTGTCTCTATCTAAGGTTGCAAATCGGGACATAGTTACCTCCTAATTATGTAATAATTTAAAGTTCATCAAAAAACTGTTGTATTCTTTTTGCTATATAAGAAATCTTACCTTTGCCTTTAACTTTTTTAGGCCTGATTAATATCTGATATTCACTAGATTTGCCGCCCGGTATTCCTCTGATCAGTCCGGCAACTGTAGCAAATTCAGGGCTCTCAATTTCATTTGATAATCCTGCACCTAATTCCTGAGGTACACCAATCCTTGTTGGCATTCCAAAAACTTCTTCAGCCAGTTCACTACATCCTTTCAATAATGAACCGCCCCCTGTTAAAACTATTCCCGCTTTAATTTTATTCTTAAACCCGGCGCTTCTCATTTCATTATCAATCAGACTGAACAATTCTCTCATTCTGAGGCTTATGATTTGAGTTAAAAGACTAATAGGAATTTTTGCATTTCCACGTGCACCAATGCCTTTTATCAAAATATCCTCATCCTTAATTATTGCGCTTTCAGTTGCATACCCATAATCACGTTTTAATATTTCAGCTTCTTCAGTAATCACACCTAAAGATTCCCTGATATCATTTGTTACCTGGTTTCCGGCAACTCCAATTACTTTAGTATGCTTGATCGATTTTTTATGAAAAATTGCAATGTCAGTTGTTCCGCCACCAATGTCTATTAAAGCAACACCCAGATCTTTTTCACTTTCTTCCAAAACTGAAGAACTTGAAGCAATTGGCTGCAGAATATATTCCTGAACCTGTAAGCCAGCACGTTCAACAGATCTTTTAATATTTTGTATTGCGGGAATTGAAGCCAGAACAATATGATTTGTTGCTTCAAGCCTTGAACCTGACATACCAATAGGATTTTCAATCCCGCCCTGATGATCTACTGAAAATTCTTCAGGAATAATGTGTAATATCTGCCTGTCCGAAGGAATTCTGATTGTTCTTACATCAGCTTCCAGTCTGTCCAAATCAGATTTAGTTATTTCTTTTTCATCATTTGTAATTGTTACATAATTCCTGTGCCTGATACTTGTAATATGCTCGCCTGCTACTCCAACATTTACAATATTTACCTGAATGCCTGCCCTGTTAGAGGCTATAGCAATGGCTTCTTTAATTGCTTCAGAAGTTTTCCCGATATTTGCAACCAGTCCTTTATGTAATCCTTCCGAAGGGGCAACGCCGAAGCCAAGAATATCAATCTTATTATCCCCGATCTTTTCCGCGATAACCGCGCAAACTTTAGTAGTTCCTAAATCCAATCCCGCAATAATGTTCTTTTTCATTAATTCAAACCTATTTTTTCAGACTTTCCGACATAAATCTCGTTGGAAAATCTAAGATCTATATATTCGCTGTTTTCAACTATTTCTTTTTGTGCAAGCATATCATCCCAAAGTATATCGAGATAAACCATCTTTTTAGCAGCCCCATTTCTCCCGAAAATAACCGGTAGTTTAACCCTTGAAAAAGTGAGTATTATATCTCCGCCTTTTCTTAAATTAATTTCAGCCATATGATTTAGCATGCTCTCGTTTGTTAGTTTTGCTGCATCTATAATTTTAAATGCTTCTTTAATCTCTTCATTATTTAATACTGACAATGTTCTTATCTTTACTGAGTCTGGTAAATTGCTGATTATTGGTAAATCTGAAAATTGTGACCCGGGTAGTAGGGGTAATATTTGGTATTTTTCTGTTATAAAATATGGTTCTCCATCATTGAGAATTACAGCTTTAATTTTTTTTTCCTTAATTTCTATTCTAACCCCTCCAAGTCCATCATATTCTACATCAGCTCTTAAAACGTAAGGATGCTTTAAAATTCTATCTTTAATAACAGGAAGAGATAAATCTATATAGGCAGTTCTATCATTCAGTTTTGTCATTTTCAGATAATCAGTTTCATTAAGCAGTTTATTTCCCGTTACTTCGATCATTTTTATTTCTCCTTTATTTATTTTCTTCTGCGAAAAAAAAGTTAAATAAAGTACACCCGACAGCAAGAAGAGGAATATCAGCAAGCCGAATATTTTAGCCGTACTTTCTCTCATTTATTTAGTTGTTTTTAATTAATTCTACGAACTTGTCACCAAACTTCCAGATATCACCAGCTCCCATTGTGATAATAATATCACCGTCTTTTTTTATTTCATTTAGTTTTGCAGGTACATCGTTTTTATCTTTTAGGTAAATGACATTCTTATGACCGATTTTTTTTGCAGTATTTGTAATTAATTCACCACTAATACCTTCAATTGCTTCTTCGCGCGCCGGATATACATCCGTACAAATAAATACATCCGAATTCAAAAATGATCTTCCAAATTCCTGGTAAAAATCTCTTGTTCTTGAATATAAATGCGGTTGAAATACAACAACCAGTCTTCTGTTCCACCCTGCTCTAATTCCTGCAAGTACTACAGTCGTTTCTGTTGGATGATGCGCATAATCATCTATTACCAGGATTTCTTTATCATATTTTACTTCGAACCTTCTGTAAACTCCTGCAAAAGACTCAAGTGCCTTTTTAATAATTTTAAAATCAATTCCTAATTCGTGAGCTATTGTTACTGCAACCAAAGCATTTTTAACATTGTGCAGTCCAGGAATTTTCAGATTAATTTCACCGAGTTTTTTATCGAAATAATTAACTGTAAACTTGCTTACAAATTGATTATGAAAAATATCAACTGCCCTTACATCTGCCTGAGTAGTTAATCCATACGAAATAATTTTTTTATTTATTTGCGGAATAATATCCTGTAACGCCGGCTCATCCATACAAAGAGCCACAAAACCATAAAACGGAACTTTATTTGCGAATTCTACAAAGGCTGCTTTTATGTCGTCGAGGTCTTTGTATGTATCCAGATGTTCTGTTTCCAGAGTAGTAATTGCTGCAATTGTTGGTGTTAATTTCAAAAATGTTCTGTCAAATTCGTCAGCTTCAACTACAATAAATTCTCCGTTTCCAAGTCTGGCATTTGTTCCACCCAATCCACTAAGTTTTCCACCAACTATAATTGTGGGATCTATATTTCCCTCGGTCAAAGTCAGTCCAACCATTGAAGTAGTTGTAGTTTTACCGTGCGTTCCTGCAATACCAATTCCATATTGCATTCTCATGCATTCCGCCAGCATTTCAGAGCGCTTTATAATCGGTATTTTCCGTTCTGCCGCAGCCTTAACTTCCGGGTTATCGGTAGTAACAGCGGAAGAATAAACAAGTACATCTACATCTTTTACGTTTTCCGGTGAATGTCCTTCATAGACTTTAATTCCTAAATCGGAAAGCCGGTTCGTTACGTCGCTTAAAGTTTTATCAGAACCGGATATTTCAAATCCCTGGTTGAGCAATATTTCTGCGATGCCGCTCATCCCGATACCGCCAATTCCAACAAAGTGTACTTTTTTAATATTCTTGAACATTACTGTTTTTCTAATCCCGATTTAATTTCCTGAAATTTTTTCAGCAGATCATTTCCGTTTTCATAATCGTACGGTCTGATAACCAAAGGTCTTCTTCTGTTTTTCAATTTTATTCTAACAATTTTAAACGCACCATTTCCGCTGTCGTTTTTTTCTCTCGATATTCTAATCCTGATGATTTTATCAAAAGTAAAAGCTCTCTCTCTGAATCGATTAACAAACGATATGCGGTTCTCGCTAATAACCAGGTGCTTGTTTTTGTAAATATTGTAAACCAGACTTATCAAAGAGATGACTACAATCAATCCAAAAAAGTAAATGATAGGATCTTTAGTTATTACTTTGAATGAATTCTCAACAAATTCTCCACGGATTATTGCATAAAGTATAAATACAACGAAGTATATAATTGTCGACTGATAATAGAACGACATTTTACACTTATAATTTTGAGTGCTGTTTTTATTTTCGTTATTCATATTGCTTCCGCAAATTTTATTGCATTTTCAGCGATTGTTCTGGCCGCATCAGGTCTAGCAAGTTTTAGCGCGTTTTCTTTAAGACCTGAGAGTTTCTTTTCATCATTTAATAGTGAATTAACTTCATTAAAAATTTTATCACTCACTTCTTTGTCATCCAGTAACACTGCTGCATTTTTATCTGCAAGCGATTTTGCATTAAAATACTGGTGATTCTCTGCAACATTAGGTGAGGGAACCAATATGCAGGGGATCCCCAGTTTGAGAAATTCTGCTATAGTTATTCCTCCTGCCCGGGCAAGCAGAAGGTCACAAGCAGAATAAAGCACATTCATTTTTTCAACGAACGAAAAAACTTTAACGTTTTTAGATTCATATTTTTTATTCTCTTCATAACCATTTTTGCCCGTCTGCCAGATTACCTGGATATTATTTTCTTCAAACTTTTTAACTGCACCGGCAACAGCTTTATTTATTGATGCTGCACCCAGACTCCCTCCAAGTACTAGCAGTGTTTTGTTATCCGGTGAAAGGCCAAAACTCCTCAAAGCTTCTTCTTTTGAAACAGGGCTTAGACTTTCCCTGACAGGATTTCCGGTAACAAATAACTTCTCTTTATTTCTGAAATATTTTTTTGAATCCTCAAAACTTATATGAATTTCATCCGCATAATTTTCAAGTAATCTTGTTGTTACGCCGGGATAACTATTTTGTTCAAGCAACAATATTCTGGCACCCATTACATTCGCTCCAAATATTGCCGGACCGGATACATATCCTCCGGAGCCGATAGCAACTTTAGGTTTGAACTTCATATTTATTATTATTGACTGCATAACTGATACAACTAATTTTACCGGGAATAGTAAATTTTCAACATTAAATTTTCTCGCGAAGCCCTTAATCCAGATTGAACTAAACTTATATCCGAGTTCAGGAACAACCTTTCCCTCAATTTTTGATTTTGTACCTATAAACATAATTTCTGCTTCAGGAACGAGTGAGCGAATTTTTTCTGCAACAGCAACAGCGGGGAATAAATGCCCTCCCGTTCCTCCGCCGGCAAATAAGAATCTATATTTAGTTCTTGCATCACGCATTACCTCGTATCCTACTGGTTAATTTCTTCTGCTGTCAAATCAGCAGTCGAATTGTTTAATCCATCATTTTTTCTTGCATTCGAATAAGCAATGTTCACCAATATTCCCACGGAAATACAAAGAAAGATCATTGAAGTACCGCCATAGCTAATAAATGGCAACGGCAGACCCGTAGTTGGCACTAGGCCTGTTGCAACTGCTGCATTAATAAATGCATAAAGGAGAATCGAAAATGTAATTCCAAAAGCCAGCATTTGTCCAAAAACATCTTTCGTCTTCTTTGCAATCAGAATACCTGCAACGAACAATACCAGGTAACTCATTAAAACAATTACTGATCCTATAAATCCTAATTCCTCTCCAACAATGGCGAATATGAAATCTCCATATGATTCCGGTAGAAATAAATTGCTTTGCATGCTATGTCCAACGCCAACACCAAAAATTCCGCCGCTTCCCAAACCGAGCAATGCCTGTTTAACCTGAATGTTAGCGGTTCCGCCATTGTTAATAGCATCAATAAAAGTTAAAATCCTTTCGCGGGAATGTGTAAAAATCATCGCAACGGCACCCACAGTTATAAGGCAAACAAATGCTGTCCCGAGTAAGTGAGTTAATTTTGCGCCGCCGATATAAAGCATCACAAATGAAATAAAAACAAGCAAAATACCGTTGCTGACATTCGGCTGAATTAATATTAATCCGGAAACAAGGAGCACCCAGATCATCAGGTATAAAAATCCTTCTTTATAATTCTTTATGAGTTCACCTTTGTCTTCAATTAGTGCGGCCAGATGAATTATTAATACAAGTTTCGCAATGTCGGCCGGTTGAAATGATAAAAATCCCAGGTTTATCCATCTGCCTGCACCTTTAATATTTGGTGCAATGAATAAAGTCAGAATCAACAGGCCGCTCACCAGCAATATTGCGGGTTTACTAAATTCCTTGTAAAGCTCATAAGGTACTGCACAGAAAATGACCATCACAAGTATTCCGAATATCACTTTGAATAAATGTGAATTGAACAGGTGAAACAAACTATCAAAACGAATTGCACTATATGTACTGCTGGCACTCATAACTATAATAAGCCCGAGCAGCATCAGCGCAAACGAATCGAGAAATATTGTTAAACCTAGTTTTTTCATTTATAAGCTTTTTACAAAATCCTTAAATATTTTGCCCCTGTGTTCATAATTATCGAACATATCGAAACTGGCGCATGCCGGAGCAAGCAGTACGATTTCACCCTCTCTCGCTTCTTTGTTTGCCTCGGTAATCGCACTTTCAAGAGACGAAACAACTTCAACCTTAACATCTTGATGAAAAAAGTTAAAGACTTTAGTTGCTGAAGAACCAATGGCATATATTTTTTTTACTCTGTCCAGTACCAGTTTTTTAATCAGGTTATAATCGTTTCCTTTGTCCTGTCCGCCAAGTATCAGGAAAATTGGCTCATCGAAGCTTTGGAGTGCGTACCAGACTGAATCAACATTAGTTGCTTTTGAATCATTTATGTATCTGACGCCATTCAATTCTCTTACAAACTCAAGGCGATGTTCTACTGCCTCAAATGATCTCAGGCCTTCAATAATTTTTCCATTTTCAAAACCGAATACTTTCAATGAACTAACGGCAGCCATTGCATTTGATACATTATGATCACCAAGCAGGTTAATGTCTGTAACTTCACATTCAAATTCCGTTTGCCCATTTTTATTAAAAATTACTTTTTCATTTAACCTGAAGCATCCGTTTCCCTGCTCTTCAGTTAAGGAAAAATATAAATCACGGCTTTTATGTGATGAAATAAATTTGCTGATTGTTTTATCATCCCGGTTAATTATCAGATAATCTTTTTCATCCTGGTTCTTGAAAATTCTGAATTTTGAATCAATATAATTTTCAAATTTATTTTCGTACCGGTTTAGATGATCCGGAGTAATATTTAATATAGCTGCTACTTTCGGTTTGAATTTTTCAATCATGTCCAGCTGAAAACTTGAAATTTCAAGTACTACGTAATCTTCTTTAGTTGTATCAAGAGCAATTTCAGAAAATGCATTACCAATATTCCCAACGACAAAAGTTTTTGCACCGCAGGTTTTCAATAGATGTCCTGTTAAACTTGTTGTTGTAGTTTTGCCGTTTGTTCCGGTAATTGCAATAATATTCCCTTTGCAAAATGAAGCCGCAAGTTCAACTTCGCCAATCACTTTAATATTTTTTTCTTTTGCTGTCATAATTACTTTTGAGTCAGACGGAACACCCGGGCTTACAACCATAAGATCGCAATCATAAACTTTTTCCGAATGCATCCCTGTTTCAAATTCAACTCCAAGCTCTTTTAATATTTTTAGCTGTTTCTCCAGTTTTTTTTCATCTCCGGAATCACTTACAAATGGAATTCCGCCAAGTTTTTTTATCATTTTAGCAGCACCAATTCCGCTTCTGACCGCGCCTATTATCGATATATTTTTCCCTGTAATTTCCATTAACGAATCTTAAATGATGCAAGACTGACTATTGCCAGAATGATTGCGATTATATAAAATCTTGTTACAATTTTTGGCTCAGGCCATCCGAGCATTTCAAAATGATGATGAACCGGTGCCATCTTGAAAATTCTTCTACCTTCACCATACTTTTTTCTTGGTATACTTGAAATAAACTCTTTGTCCTATTACAGAAAGAGTTTCCATAAAAAATATTCCGCCAAGAATAGGAATGAACAATTCCTTTTTAATTAGAACAGATAAAATTCCAAACGCTCCTCCTAATGCAAGTGAACCTGTATCGCCCATAAAAACCTGCGCCGGGTACGAATTGAACCATAAAAATCCAAGTGATGCACCTATAACCGCAGAGATAAAAACTGTCAGTTCGCCCGCACCAGGGAGAAAAATTATATTCAGATATCTTGAATAAATTGCATTACCACTTACATAAGCAATCACGGCCAGTGTAAGCATTACAATTGTTGTCACACCGATTGCAAGTCCATCCAGACCATCAGTAAGGTTGACAGCATTTGAAGTGGCTGTTACTATGAAAATCACTGCCGGTATATAAAAGATTGACAGATCGAGATTCACGTCCTTCAGGAACGGTACTGTAGTAAGCGTACTAAAACCAGCAAATTCGGGAGAGAAATAAATTACTCCGCCTACTGCAAGACCGACCAAAACCTGTCCCATTAATTTGTAACGGGCGATAAGTCCGTTTGGCAACTTTTTAATTACTTTTAAATAATCATCAAGAAATCCAACCAGGCTAAGACAAACTGTTCCGCTTAAAATCAGGATAACATAAATGCTTTTAATATCGCTCCACAATAAAACGGGAATAATTACTGAGAGAATTAATATTATTCCTCCCATAGTTGGCGTACCGGCTTTTGACCAGTGGGATTTTGGTCCATCCACTTTTTTAGCCTCACCAATTTGTTTTGCCTGAAGAATTTTTATAATCTTTGGGCCGAGGTAAAACGCAAGGAATAATGCTGTAATTGCAGCCAGGGCAGACCTGAACGTAAGGAACCGGAATAATCTAAATCCCGGAGGGCTGAATATCTTATTAATATAGTCGAATAAATAGTAAAGCATTAACCGCTAATTTTACCTTCAATTACTGTTACAAATTCTTCCATTTTCATTCCCCGTGAACCTTTAACCAGTACAGCGGATTTTGATAATTCACAATTCAAAATTTCTTTTTTTAATTTATCTCTGGTAATAAAATGTTTAACACAGATCTTTGTTTTTCTTAATTCTGAATAAAGATTTTTCATCAATGAACCTATCAGGAGTACTTCATCAATTTTATTTTTCCTAATTACCGGCACTAAACTCTTGTGCAATTTTGGGGCATCGTTGCCCAGTTCAAACATATCACCAAGAACTGCAATTTTTTTTCTTCCGTTTCCAATCTTATTTAAAAGTTCAATTGCATATTTCGTAGATTCAGGATTTGCATTATACGTGTCATCAATCATTGTAAAGGACTTTTTGTAATTTTTTACATTTAATCTTTTATCTGCATTTTTATATTTCTTTATGCCTTTAAGTATTTGTGTTTTATTTAGTCCCAACCTGAATGCGACAGCAGATGATGCTAATAAATTTTTAGCTGTTTGTTCACCGTAAAAGAAAGCGCCTTTAATTTTTATATTCTTGTAATTGATTTCTATTATTTCTTTACCTGTTTTATCAATTCCATTTAGATTACCTGTTACATCAGCTTTAGCGGAAAAAGAATAGGTGAATCTCTTTTTATAATTCTTTTTTGAATTATTTAATAATTTGTCATCTTTATTAATAAAGAGTGTGCCATTGACATTTTTTGCTGCATCAAACAAGGTTATTTTTTCCTTTAGTACTCCTCTTTTATTTTTCAGGAACTCAAGATGTGAATGACCAATATTTGTAATCAACGCATAATCTGGTTCGGCAATCATGGCTGTGTAGCCTATTTCACCAAAATGATTTGTCCCTAATTCAAGCACAAGGATATCATGTTTATTATTCGTGCTTAAAATTGTGAGCGGAACGCCGATATGATTATTATTATTCAAAATAGTTTTATTGACTTTATACTTACTGCTCAATATTGCCGATATCATTTCTTTAGTAGAAGTTTTTCCGGCGCTGCCTGTTATTCCGATCACTTTTGTATCAAGTTTTCTTCTCCAGGATCTTGCAACATCACCGTAGGCAATGGTGGTATCAGGAACCGTAATGACAGGTAATTTCAGGTTATTAAATTTTCTATATGTTTTTTCGTTTATCATTACAGCAACAGTACCTTTTTGAATTACTTCTCTAATAAAATCGTGACCGTCAAATTTTTTTCCCTTTATTGCAACAAAAAGGGAATTTTTTTTAATATTTCTCGAGTCAATAGAAACCGAACTTACTGATCTGAATACATCCGGGTTGTAAATTCTGGCCCCCGGTATTTCAAAAATATCTTCCAGCGTTAGTCTTATCATTTTCCCAGATACCTTTGCGCAATTTCTTTATCTGAAAAATGTTTGCGCTCACCTTTTATCTCCTGGTAATTTTCGTGACCTTTACCAGCAACAAGGATTACCGCATTGCCCTCTGATTTTTCAATTGCTTCTTTTATTGCTTCTTCCCTGTCTTTTAAAACAGAATAATTATTTTTCGAAATACCTTTTTTTATATCATCAATAATTTCATTAGGATCTTCATTCCTCGGATTATCAGATGTAATAATAGCACTATCGCTGTATTCTGTAGCAATTTTCCCCATCACAGGTCTTTTTGTTTTATCCCTGTTTCCGCCGCAGCCAAAGACTGTATAAACAGGCTGATCATCTTTTGCGATTTTTCTCAGGGCGATTAAAGTTTTTTCAAGACTATCTGCCGTATGGGAATAATCAACTATTACTTTCTTCAGTCCGCTGCCAATAATTTCAAATCTTCCCGGCACTTGCTGTGTGTTTTTGATTCCCTCAATTGCCTTATTCTCATTAACTCCAAGCAATACAGTTGTTGCAAAAGCAGCACCCGCATTGTAGGCATTAAATTCTCCTACAAGCGATGTATTTGCAGGATAATTTTTTCCTTTATAGCTGATTATAAAATTTGTCCCTTCCAGATCGTAATGAATATCTTTTAATAAAAAATCTGCATTTGACGAAACACCATATGAAAACAATTTTGACTTTGAATCATCGACAATTAAAGTGCTGCTGCTGTCATCAACATTAAAGATGCCAAATGCAGATTCTGAAAGTGAACTAAAAAGAATTTTCTTTGCCGAAAGATAATTTTCAAAGCTTTCATGAAAATCCAGATGATCTGATGTTATATTTGTAAAAACACCTGCCGCAAAATGCAGATCATATGTTCTTTTCATTACAAGAGAATGTGAAGATGCTTCCATAACAGCATAACCACAGCCCTTGTTATACATTTCAAACAAGAGCTCATTCATATCATTCGCTTCGGGCGTTGTAAGTGATGAATTCAGTTTTTCCTTCCCGATGTAATTTGCAATTGTTCCCGTTAACCCGACTTTATTACCTGCAGTTTCCAGTATCGATTTAATAAAATATGATGTTGTGGTTTTACCATTAGTGCCTGTTATACCAATAAGTTTTAATTTCTTTGAAGGTTCCTTAAAAAAATTATTTGCAAGCTGTGCAAGAGCGACCCGTGAATCTTTAACAAGAATTTTTGCTACTCCCTGGTGCATAAAAATATCTTCAGGGACAGCATCATTATCTTCAAGCACTACAGCAAGTGCACCTTTATTTATTGCATCAAGAATAAATTTGTGACCATCAGTACTAAATCCTTTTATAGCGACAAAGATGGAATTCTTAACAGATTTGCGTGAATCATAAACGATAGAAACAACGTCCTTTCTCTGAACTTCGCCAACTACCTGTACAGCCTGCACGCTATTTAATAAATGAGTTAATTCCATCAGTAAACCGATGCACCTTTTATTTGAACTTCTTTACAATCAATGCTGCAAATCAAACCTTTCGTAATTTTCTCACCAGGTTTTATACTTTGTGAAATAATTAGTCCGCTTCCAGACACATTGTATTTCAAACCAAGTTTTGACAAAATTTTAATCCCGTCTCTCAAACTGTAGTTTGTCAAATCCGGCATTTGTGTTTTCTTAATATTGCTTAGATTATCCGAAATCATTTTTGCAGAAACTACATGCTGGTTATCTTTATTCTGATTGCCTGCAAAAACCACTTTCAATTTATTTTGAATCTGTGGTCGAGCTACTGAATCGCGATAAATTTGTGGATCAGTATTAATTATTCTCTGAGCAACATTCTTAAAAATAGGAGCTGCTACCGAACCGCCATATCTTCCTTTTTCAGGAGCATTAACTAGAATGAGACAAATTACCTTCGGATTTTCAGCGGGGAAAAACCCGATAAAGGAAGAATTATACTCTTTACTTGAATAACGGCCATTAATCAATTTTTGTGAAGTACCAGTTTTCCCTCCAACAGTTATAAAATCAAGTTTTGCATTTACACCTGTGCCTTTTTCTACAACACCAGCTAAAATCTTTCTCATTTCTGCAGATGTCTGAGGCGTTATAACTGTCCTTATTTGTTTTGGTGAATTTTCCATCACAACAGTACCGTCGTGCCTTACTTCTCTTTTAATAATTTCCGGCTGGAATAATTTGCCGCCGTTTACTATTGCTGAATAAGCTGTAATAAGTTGAATAGGCGTTACAGCAACTTCATAACCGTACGACATAAAAGCTTTTGTGACAAGTGTCCAGTCTTTTGGGTTTTTCAACGTTCCTTTAACTTCACCCGGAAGATTAACTGAAGTATAATTCCCAAACCCAAATGCCCTGACATATTTATAAAATAGATCATTGTCTATCTTCTGAGAAAGCTTTGCCATTCCAATATTGCTTGATTCTTCAACAACACCTTTTGCTGTCAGCCATCCGTGTTTGTGGGTATCTTTTATGGTTACATTTCTGAATCTATAAGTACCATTCTCCACAAATACTTTATCATTTTCACGAACAAGTTTCTGATCAAGCAGGGCCGACATAGTGATGCCTTTAAATGTAGAACCCGGTTCGTAAGTATCCGTTACTGCCCTGTCTCTTCTTTCGTCGTTACTATAATTCCAATATTTATTTGGGTCATAATCATTCATATTAGCGAGTGATAATATTTCGCCATTATTGGGATCCATAATTATTCCAACTGCCGACGTTCCCTCGTACTCTTTTATTCCTTTCTTTAATTCTTCTTCAAGAATTGCCTGGTATGATTTATTAATTGTTAAAATCAGATTATCTCCGGGGACAGCCTGCTTAGTTTCTTCTTCAGAGACAGTAATCATATCGCCTATTGCGTCTCTTTCAACCAGGCGTGTTCCGTTTTCGCCCCTGAGTGATTTATCAAACGACCTTTCAATTCCATTAACGCCTTCGTAATCGTTGCCAACAAAACCCAAAACGTGTGAAGCAAGATCTCCGTAATGGTAAATCCTTGTCGGGTCTTCCCTGTAAAAAAGTCCGTTAACTTTGAAATTAGTCAGCAGAAAAGCTTTTTCACTCGGGATTTTATTTTCCAGGCAGATTGTCTTTCCCGATTCTTTCATCAAGTCGTAATAATATTTTTTACTTTTACCGAGTATCGAAGAAAATTTATCTGCAATTTTTTTCTTTCCTGTTTTAGTAACCATTCTCAGGTCCAGGTAAAATGAATAGTCGTTCCTGTTATAAACCAAAAGAACGTTATTCCTGTCATAAATAAGCCCTCTTTCAGCATCAATTTTTTCAACACTGGTCTGCTGCCTCTGAGCATAATATTTTAATTCCTCGCTTCTGATTATCTGCACGTTGACAAGTTTAATCACCAGCGCCGTGAAGAGCAGCATAACGAGAATAATAATTACAATGGCTCTTGAGTTACTCATACTTTTTCTGAAGTGCCTTATTTATTTCATCAATTTTTTCTTTACTTACTTTAACCTGCATATAAGGTTCATTCTTTTTGACCATCCCTAGTTCACTCTTTGCTATTTTTACGATTCTTTCCTCTGACGAAAGATTTTGCTCGGTTGCGACAAGACTTAACCTAGTATTTTTTACTGCGTTTAATTTTTCTTCAGCAAATACTTTGTCTTTTGTCAATTGTTCACATTTTAATTTTATGCTTACGTATCCGAGTCCGAGCAGCGTGAAAACTATAAACAGAAATAACGTATAAAGAATATTTGCTTTTGAACCTTTATTCATATTCTCTCCGCAGCCCTTAATTTTGCGCTTCTTGCTCGGAAATTTAATCCTACTTCATTTTCTGATGGAAGTACTGGCTTTTTTGTCAAAATTTTTAATCTTCTTTCCTTTTCGCACTGGCATACCGGGAATTCTTTAGGGCAAATACAATCCAGTGTTTCATACTTAAAAGCTTCTTTTACTATCCTGTCCTCAAGAGAATGATATGACAAAACAACCATCCGCCCACCTTTCTTTAACAAAGAGACTGAATCAGCAAGAAAAGTCTTCAAGACACCGAGTTCATCATTTACATAAATTCTAAGAGCCTGAAAAACTCTCGACAAAGTTTTTATTAGAAACCTTTCGGGAGTGATTTCGGCTATAATATTTTTCAAATCTTCTGTTGTTTCAATTTTTTGGAAGATCCGTTTTTCAACTATTTTACGTGCAATCTTCCTTGAGTTTTTTTCTTCGCCAAATTCATAAATTATATTGGCAATATCTTTTTCAGAGAATGAATTAACAATATCAGCAGCGTTGATCGCTTTTTTCTTATCCATTCTCAAATCTAGTTTTGCTTTTTCTCTATAGGTAAAGCCCGAAGAAGGATTATCGAGTTGAAAGGAAGAAACTCCTAAGTCGACAAAGATGCCCGTGAATCCTGAGATTGATTCAATTTTTGAAATGATACCTATTTGCGAAAAATTGAAGTTGTAAATATTCATTCTCTTTTCTTCATTAAATTTCTTTTTTGAAAAGTTGAATGCATCTATGTCTATATCAGTTGCTACCAGCAATGCGCCGGGATCCAGTAATTTTAAAATTTCTTCCGAATGTCCACCAAAACCCAGGGTACCATCAAAGTAAATTCCCGATTTATCGGTAACCAGGTATTCAAGACTTTCGTTCAACAATACAGGCGTATGATGAGAATCCATCACGGTGCCATTACTTGTGCTGCAATTTCTTCGTAAGTTTCAGGAGAGTCCTTAAGGTATTCTTCAAACTCCTTAGGATTCCAAACTTCAATTTTCTTTAATGCGCCAAGTATAATAACTTCTTTTTCTATTTTTGCGTATTCTAAAAGCTTTTGAGGGATAAGAATTCTGGACTGTGAGTCCAGAGTATCTTCAGCTGCGTGCTGAAGAATCATTCTTATAAATTTTGCTTTTCGTGGATCGAATGGATTTAGCTCCTCGAGTTTTTTCTCGAAGACAAGCCATTGATCGAGAGGATAAATGTCAATACATTTTCCGGTTCCCTGTGTCATTACAAAAGTATCGTTGGCTTCAGGAGAAACATGTTTACGTAATCTCGCAGGTATGCTTACTCTTCCTTTTGCATCTACTGAATATGTAAATTGACCTCTGAACAAATTTTTATCCTTGTTTGGTATTTTTCACCACAATTCCCCACTACTCCCCAAAATAAGGGAAAATATAGCCAATTGTCAAGGAAAATCTTAATTATTCTCCACCACTTTCCCAAATCTTGTTCATCCAGACTTAAGAACTAACTTTAAGGAATGACGTAAATTCTTGTAAACAAAAGAATTTAAAAATTGAAATTTTGAGGTATTGCGGGAATATCCTCAAATAAAAAAAAATTAATTTTTTTTGGGGGAAAGGTGGGGGAAAAATAAAATTGCCGTCAGGCAAAATAGATAAAAAAAAAGCCCACTTAAAAGTGGGCTTTTGCGGCTGAATTATTTCATGTAAATCATCTTCTTAACCATCGTGAAATCCTTCGCGATAATTCTATAAAAATAAATCCCAGATGAAAATCCTGATGCGTTCCAGGAATACCTATAGGTCCCCGCGTTAAGATGCTGGTTTACAAGCACGGCAACTTCTCTACCGATAGAATCATAAATTACCAGCCTTACGTTGCCCGGCTGAGGCAAAGCGAATTTTATTTCAGTCTGCGGGTTGAAAGGATTCGGATAATTCTGACTCAAACTATAAGTAGAAGGCAGGCTGTTATTTTCAATTTTCAGGTCAGTAACTCCCGGCTCAAACAAAGCGATTGAAGCTACCAGCAATTTTTGAGTCAGCTTGGTATTGTGTATTCCTTTACTGCTCTCGCCTTTTGCTGCCAGTAAGTTTTCATATGCCTTCTTATAAATATCGGTCCCTTTATCAGCAGTAGTAGCTTTTGCCAGTTCGCCTTCAAGAACGGTTATCAGGCTGTCTGTAATTGTTTGTGTTCTCCTGTAGTCAAACATTTTTGCGTGATTTGAAGTGTCTACTACAGAATAATAATCAAGGTGACATTTTGCGCAGGCTTCTGTTCTTGCTTTAAATGAATGTCCGTGAGCCGCATTTCCGAATTCATCTTTTCCGTCCGGATTTACGTGACAATCTATACATCTTTTTAATGCAGCGAATGTGTGTGCGGAATTCTGATAAATTGTATCGAGTCCAACAGAGTTTAACTGTGCAGACGAAAACCTTGCGCCGAAATCTTCGGTACCCGATAGACATTCCGAAACACCCCTGTGTGGAGATTCAACATTACCGAATACCGAACTATTATTATGACATTTATCGCAAACCACTGCTGCCTGGGTTGAAGCAATTCTTAACTGCGACTTTCCATTTGATGCACTGTGAGGATCGTGGCAAACTACACAGGTGATAGGCTGAATGGTCGGATCATTTTTATCTACAATTATTTTATCCTCGTAAGGTTTACCTTTGTCCGGACCGGTAAAGTACGTGCCGTTTATATATGCCGCAGCATTTTGACCAACGTGACACCTTACGCAACCTGGAAAAAGGGCGATATTTCCATTTAGAATTGTCAGAGATTTTGCGTGGCCGGAAATTGCCCATTCCTCGTAATACCCGTAGTGGCTGCCCTGGTGACATACTCCGCAGGTTTCAGCTGAATAGTCCGGGATATTTTTTGTTTTAAAATTCCAGTGATCGTCTGATAAATATCCTGTGCTGTCCCCCATAGCTCCGTGACAAGCTTCGCACCCTACATTTTTAACATCATCCCATTTTACCTGATCGGTTGGTTTGAAATCTGGAGTTAAGGTACTGTCCCGAACAACATATTCATCCGCACCAAAATTATCTTTTGAAGTATCCCAGCCTGTAGCGTGACATCTTAAACAGGAATATCCGAAATGAGTCGATTGTGCGTAACCGGAATCTGTAGCAATTGAGTGATTAGTTTTTTTCCATTCGTTGAACTTTGGAGAAGCAATTCCTCCCGATGCGTGACAGGACGAACAGGAAAATCCCGGATTGGCATAATTTACTCCCTGACCAGTTCCAATGTAATATTTTTGAGTTTGTCCTAGAGTAAGCCCGGTTAATAAAATCAGTGCGGATATAAGAAATTTGATCTTCATAGTTAAAACTCGCTTGGTTTGAATTTAGTGCAATTGATGTATGCAGATTTGTAAATGAATAATATTCTATCCCCAGGAATTTGTACGGGAATTATTTGTTTAATTGAAGAATCAGAATTGGAAAAGGATAATTTTGCAGGAATTCCGCTGAAAGTACTAAATTGAATTCCCTTTATAAAAGCATAACTGCCTCTAAAAAAAGAAAGAATATTTTGTACTATACAGCCAAAAGAGATATTCATCACTCCCCCGTAAATACATAATTATCTCAAAATTGACCCCAACCAATTTAATAATATTTGATGAAATATTATACAGTAAATAAAATTATAAACAAGGCGGTTGAAGTGAATATTATAATTCGGTTAAAAGTACAATAAAGGAAATACCTTATTGTATTGGGATGTTTCTAATGCTCACCGCCGCTGATACTAATTAACACAATAGCAGCAAACAAAACTGCAAAACCAGCGATTGCGGCTACTGAAAACAGTACTGTTTTTCCGCCGCTCATTTTTGCAATATTATAGACCGCAATACTGTCCAGGACAATCGGATTAGAATAAGGATATTCATTATCATGCTCAATTTTAATTCCCTCACCGAACAATGTGTCCGACTTAATATAATAGTTCCATCTTTCATACCTGTATTCCTGTTCCCCTTTTGTGATGACTTCCGCGCCGCTGTCACCATTGTTCTCCTTAAATTCTTTTTTTGAAACAGGGTACATGCTGTAACAACCGGTCCAGCCGGCCAGAAGCGAAATAACGAGGAGTAAAGAAATGAATTTTTTCATGACTATTCCCCTTATAGTTGCCGCTTAAATTTAGGATATTTTAAGCAATGAATCACCAGCTAAATAAAGGATATTATAATGAGGAAGCTGGTTTAAACAACAAAGCCACAAAATGAAATTTCATTCGCGGCGGAAGTTTTTGGGTTTTAAGTTCAGTCACCCTTAGGCGGATAAATACGCCGAATATTAATCATATTAATACTTCAAACACGGGGAAATTATGTCCACACCGATAATCGTCTCAACGGTACTCATTACTCTCGCACTTGTATTTTATTCGCTGGGCGTCTGGTCCGAGAAGATAGCACACTACCTCAAACCTTGGCACGTGATTGCCTTCTGGATAGGATTTGCTTTCGATGTTTCCGGCACACTGGCAATGCACTATATTTCCGACAAACCTTTCAACATACTGGAACCGCACACACTCACCGGGCAAATCGCTATCTGGCTAATGCTCTTCCACGCGGCGTGGGCTACGCGCGTAATATTTAGAAACGACGAAAAATTGAAAAATAATTTCCACCGCTTCAGCCTCTTTGTGTGGCTGGTCTGGCTGGTTCCCTATTTAGGGGGAATGTACCTAGGAATGATTAGATGAGTTCAGGGTTCACAAACAGCGTACAGTTTTATAGCGTATAGCCGTTAGTGTTTATATTCGGAGTTATGGACTTAAATTTTTATTTATTAATACCCAACATAATAATTTTTAATTTTCATATTTACGCAATTCTTTAGACTCTTTGTCTAACTCTTTGATATCAGATTTATTAAATTCGTTTTAGCAGGGTCAATCAAATTATTAATAAGTTTTGTGTTTACTGTGGCAACTATTATATCACCAATTTCCGTATTGACTTCCTCATAAATACCTGATTCTTTCATCCTGGAAGCTTGTATTTTATTGTCATCCGTAGGGGTAACATAATGAATTGAGACTGCTTTATACCTATGAATAAGGAAAAGGTGTATCAATGTCATTAGTCTCTTTTTGCGAAACTGCAGTTTATGATTAATCTGATCTCTAATAGAAATAATGCTTTTTTGTCTTCTATCTTTTATAGTAGCGAAAATTATGCTGGCAACCGTATCTCTATTTTCATTAACTACATTAATTTCTAATAATTCTGAACCTGCTGTGTGGGGACGCAACATTACGAACAATTTATCATTTATTTTGTATTGCTTTGCCCATTCACTAAGCCAGCTTTCTAGAATTTTTGTTGGAACTTCAGTTTCTACCAGGTGTTGCGTTTGTGTTGAACCTTTTCCCATAGCTTTTGTTGTTGCAGTGCGGCCTGACGTTGCGGTAAGAGCATCATCGGAACGAGGGCCCCCAACCAATGTCTGTGGTGTTCTATAAGGAGAATTTAATAATCTGAATTTTCTTTGTAGTCGTGCAAGCGCCAGCATACCATCGTTTAACAAGGAAGTTGAAAAATCCTCGGCAGCCAGCCCGTCAATCTGATGACCGCCATAAGTTATAAAATTAAAGACATAACCAAGTTTGCCCAGCTCTTTAGGGAAATTTTGCATTTCGTTATCATTCATACCGGTAGTATCCCAGTTAAATGATGGAGAGAGATTATATGCCAGCATCTTTTCCGGATAAACATTATGAATTGCGTCGGCAAACATTTTAGCATCTGCTAAATTAGCAGTTTTAGTTTCCATCCAAAGAATATCTGAAAAGGGAGCTACTGCCAATGATCTTGCTATCGCGTAATCTATTCCTCCCTGAATCTGGTAATAGCCTTCCGGGGTTTTCGGTAATTCACAATTCCAGTTTACATTAATTCCCATCGATCTGGTTTTTTCAGCAGCTTCTTCAAATGAAGCGTGATTTGCAAAGTTCAGCCATTCTTCAATAGATAAATCAAACTTAATTCCTTCCTCAATGTGGAATTGCATTTTTGAGGCCACAGCCTGAGCATAAGTTTGAAGGTTCCCTTCTTTTTCCCATAATTGGTGAAATAGATTTATTACTTTATTCAGAGTAGGATCAATATTTATTTTTTTAGCTTCTTTATATTCCAGAATTAATTTATCAATTTCAGATAGTAGTTTTGTTTTTTTCAGCCAGGCAAATGATTCCTTGTAAGCAGCCTCAGACAGATCATATAATAAATGCCCGTTTATTTCTTCTATACCACTATCATAAAATCTCTTTAACACAGATAAATAAGAGATTTTATATCCGGGCAGATTTTGATTTGTTGTTCCCAAAATAAATGGTTGATCACGTTCATCGCTTTTTCTATCGAGCAAACTTGCAGATTCAGCATCTGTTCTAGCGACTATTATTCCCGGTACCTTCATGACATCCAACTGGAACCGAGCAGCATTTAATCTTTTAATCTGTTCATCCTGAGATACTAATACTTTTCCTCCCTGATGACCACATTTTTTTGTCCCCGGTTTTTGGTCCTCAATATGATAACCCGGTACACCTACTTCAACAAATCTTTTTATCAGGTTTCTTACGTGAGCCTCTCCACCGTGTCCGGTATCTGCATCAGCAATGATATAAGGACTAAAATCCACTGGCAGGTTTTCTTTAAGTTCATCTTCCGACATTTTCAGTCTTGCAAATTGCTGATTTTTATCTGCAGTCAACAATGCTCTCACAATTCCTGTAGCTTCATTTGGTACCTGGCTGAGAGGATAACTTGCAAGATCGGGTCCGGGATCTTCATTTACAGAGCCTTTTGCCGATGTTGCCCAACCTCCCAAATAAATAAATTCTATTCCTTTCCGTTTCATAGAAACTGCCTGCCCGGTAGAATAGGGACCAAAAGTAGTAATTTGTTGTTTTTTTGAAAATAGTGCTCTCAACTTTTTGAAAAAATTTTCGGAAGCTTCCCTTGCAATTGTATAATCATTTTTGATTGTACCTCTCTGAGCTACAATCTGACCGGGAGAGTAAAGACGTTTTATATTTTTGAAACGAGCGCTTAAGAACCATTCCCTGGTTTCAAGTAAATCAATTTCAAATTTATTCATACAACCCTCCTTTGACGATCAGATTTTATTATTATTAAAAATCAAGATTCTCAGTTATCCGTGTTCCATCTTTCTCGTAAGCTGATACAAACTGCTGTATCCTCTCATTAGCTTTATCCAGGTTATAATTATCAATATTGATATTTAGCAGATCAATATACCAGGGAAATTTACTTTTACTCAGGACGTATATCTCCACTATTTTGGCAGCTATCGGCAAAGTTGTATTTTTTGAACTGTCAAACACATCTTTGTCATCAGCCGCGAGTAGTTTATTATATTCTTCTTCAAAGAGTTTTTTGAAAATTTCTATAGAAAAGACATCACCCTGTCTTATACCTGTTTCGTCATCATCTTCATTTATTTGTGCCTTTTTATGAATCCATTCCCAAAGAATGCTGAGCCTAATTTCACCCGTTGCCATATCTTCCATCAAGTATAGAATATCAAAATCAGTAAAAAAATCTGCCGGTTTAAGTGCTGCTGACTGAAAGCCCTGCAAAAAGGCATTTCCATACTGCAATGCAACGCTCAGAAGATTGCGGGCTCCCTGAATTGAACGGGGCGCTTTTTCAAGAAGTGTGAGGGCAAACCCATCTTCCTTTGTATAAGTAAGTGAAGGAAACTTCCTCCCCATTTGGTTATCTTTGCCTGCTTTTTCCCATACCGGCCTGATTATGTGAACCATTTTCCAATGTGCCACCCATTTACCGCTTGCTCCTCTTTTCTGTTCGAGCGTTGCACCTGCGAGAGCTTTTTCCATACTTTTTGCGACCCCCGTTTTAGTCCCTACCGGAATATTAGCTTCCATTCCTCCCTGCCAGAGAGCATAATTTCCGTTTCTATCGGGGGTGTTTACAGCTCTTCTTACGCGGTCCTCGTAAATCCGCATATAACCATACGTCATAGTAATTGATTCTATATTTGGATTGACAAATTCCTTATCCCAGGACATAGCATCGGAGACACTATTTATATAATCCCATCTCCCGGTATTAAACCCTACAAAATGTTTTCCTAAAACAGCCCTAATTTCCATAAGCTGAAAAGTGGCTTCCACCTGTTCGACCAAAACATAGGTTTTTATTGTGCCGATTTGAAGATTTAGAAATTCTTCAAGCGAAGTAATAATCTCATTCCAGAAAGCGGCTTCTTCGCCGGTTTGAATTTTAGGCAGGTATAAAACTATCGAAGAACCAGAGTCAAGCAATTGCCTGTAATTATTGACGACATACAGCGTCAAATCAACAATTGATGCAGAAAAACCTTTGCCGTTTTTATCGCTTATATGCCTGTCATCCAGATGTAAACCACGGGCCCGGAAAATTTTAGTAGTAAACTGCAATTGACCTTTCCAATCTGAAATTATTTTCTTTCCGAAAAAACTTTCACTCCATGCATTCATTTGACCTGATACTTTTTCAGCAACACTTAAGAAAACCGGATCACTATGAATAGAAAGTTTTAAATTTCTTTGATTATCCAGAGACATAGTGGAAACCTGTCCTAAAGCGTCCTCACCATCAAACATCCATCCATCAGCGCCTGATAGTAAAGCATAAGCCACATTACGAATACTTTTTTCAATTGAAGCGTTTGGTTTTGCTGCAGGGCCGGTACCCTGTATCCACTGGCGGCGAAGATCTTTTGGTATTTCAGAACCGGTAAAATTTCCTTCCCGGGCATCTTTTACCTTAATACCGGTACGCGCAATATACTCCTGTGAATTTAAAAAACTTATTCTTTCCTTGTTCAAAAACCTGTTTGATCTTCTTTGTATCCTATCAGCCATTATTTCTTTTTGATCCGGATTTAAAATTGAGAGATGATTTAGTGCACTAATTACCTCAGGTGTAAACACATCACTATAATTATCTAATAAATTACTTCGGATTTTTATCATTTAAATGAGACCCTAATTTTTGTGTGCGAATACCCTTACCCGCTTTTTAAGGAGTGGATTATTAAAATGCCTGAATAAGTTTTACCCGGTAGCTGGATTATTTTTTACCTTAACTCAGAACGTTTTAAATTTATTTTTGTTATTAACTATGGAAAGTAAATGTTCGAAGCCGGGATTTAGACTTCAACTGCTTCTTGATATTAAGCTATGAAGAATTAAACACATTGGCAACAAAATAATTCAAATATGAAAAATAAATTATTAATTACAAAAGAGGGTTAATTGGGCTCTTAGAGAAGATTTTCAATTATGCCAGATCAAACCCGGATCAAAATTATTTGTAAATGATACAGCATAAGCAAGTTGATTACTATTGATATAATAACCTGCTGAAATATTAACTAATATTTGTGATTTTATTATAAAGGTAGGAGAAAAGGTGAGAAAAAGGTATCGTACCTTTAGGACATCGGATTGAATATACTACATTAAGCTATGGTTAAATTAACAAAATGTAATAATTATATCGTTGTAGAATCAAAATGAAGTTAGCCCGGACTGTAACAAAGCCAAGTACTCTGAACAGGCAAGCAAAACACACATAAAACTAACAGAACATTGTATGTACATCAATTGACCTTCAAAAGCATTTCAAGAAATTCTGCCACACCTTCCTGATCGTTTGTCTTTGGTATAATTATATCCGCCTTTTTTTTCAATTCCGGGACACCATTTTCCAGCGTGATTTTCAGTGCGCCCGTTTCAAACAGACTAATGTCGTTATACCAGTCACCAATTACAGCAACCCTGCTTTGCTTAATCGAAAGTTTTCTGAGGAGTTTTTTTAAGGCCGTCCCTTTATTCACTCCTTTCCGGCGTAGCTCCAGATAATAAATTCCATCATTTTTTTGTGACTTATAATATGAAACATTTAATCCAAGTACGTATGGAAAGGAAAACTTATCTTTGGCGTGTAATATATTTTCCTTATAGTCGGAGGCAAAAACAACCTCGAGTGTTTTACTTTCTAATCGATCGTAGCTGTTAACTTCTTCATACCTTGTCCCGAACTTATCCATAATATCTTTAATAACAGAATTCGACTCGGTATAATAAATTGCTTCATTCCGGCAAAGGACTACATTCAACAAATATTTATCCGCAAAAATTAAGGCACGCCTTACAAATTTTGCCGGGATATAGGTTTCACTGATAACTACACCGGTGGATGGATAACAGATACAACAGCCGTCAAGGGCTATAACAGGCAGGGCAATATCCAATTCATTAACATATTTATACAGAGCCGAAGAAACGCGGCCTGATGCAAAAGTAAACTTAACACCTTTTGCACTTAATTTAGCGATTAATGTTCTAGTGTAGGAACTGATCTCTGCATTAGAATTTAAAATACTTCCATCTAAATCAGAAACAACAAGCTTTATTCTTCTTAGAGCCTTTTTATCGAACATTAAAATGAGAAGGCCATAATTTTGGAATTACCTAAAAATTCAATCATTAAATCAGCTGTCATTTTTGTAGTCTGTTTCTTTACCTTTACCTGCATCAGGTTTTTTCTCATTTATATGGCTTTTACCGTTACCGTTGCCATTAAACGGATTAAACTTGCTGTCTTTTAGGTGACCATTACCGTTGCCAGACTGAGAATAGTTATAAGCATATTTATAATAAGAGCCATATCCATGGCTATAGGTAAATTTATTAAGTACCACCCCTAAAAATGACGTGCTGTCGTGCCTGAGTAATTGTACAGCTTTTTCCATCATATCAAATTCTGTTACATTTGCGGTAGTTACAAGAATTGACGCATCAACCCGCCGGGATAAGATTTCAGAATCTGTTACTGCAATGAGGGGTGCGGAATCTATTATTATAAAATCAAAATTTTTACGCGTCATATTTAGAAACTTTTTAAACTGCTCTGAGCTCAGCATTTCTGATGGATTCGGAGGGATAGTTCCAGTTGTAATATAGTAGAGGTTTTCGATCTCCTCCGATTTCCTTAATATTTCGTCAAACGTAACCTCCCCGAAAATGTAATCAACCAGTCCCGGGCTTCTAGGGACATTGAAAACATGGTGAACCCTGGGTTTTCTCAAATCAGCATCCAGCAGCAGCGTCTTTCTTTTGGCTAATGCAAAAGTTCCAGCGAGGTTCGTGCTGATCAGTGTCTTTCCTTCGCCGGGTGCCGATGAAGTAACCAGTATCGTTTTTAAAGCATCCTTCTCAATTTTAGAAAACAATACCCTTGTCCTAAGAGCTTTGAATGCTTCGCTGGCTATTGCTTCTTTTTTTTGGGCCACAATAAATTCAGACTCCTTATTCCCTTTAACGCCTATTTCCTGAATTGTAGGTACCCAACCAAGAAGGTTAATATTCCGGCTTTCTATATCTTCAGCAGATTTTACTGTATTATCAAAATAATTCCTTATAAACACATAGCCGAACCCTAATGCGCAACCCAGCAGTAATCCCGTTAGTATGATCAATTTTCTGTTTGGTTCAAAAGGAAATATGGGCGGCCGTGCGTTGTCAATTATCTGAACATTACCCGGTTTTGACTGTTCATTGACTACGGCCTCCTGATACTTTTCTTCTACGAGAGAGTATAGTTTTTCAGAAGCTTCACGATTCCTCTCAAAACGTGCATATTCAATTGCAGTAGAAGGGAGTGAATCGAATTTTGCTTCATATTTACCGAGAACCGAGTTAAGCTCATTCAGAGTAATTTCATAAGATTTTGTCCTTACCTGAGCATCAAGAATTTTCTGGCTCAGATTTTTAATAACATCGGGGCTTCCACCCGGCTCGTCGGTTTTTACCGAATTTATCTTATCATTGAGTATTTTCTTAAGCCTGATTATTTCACTGTTATAGTTACTGCTTAATAAATTGTTATCAGTATTGTTTTTATTAACCTGTACAAGATCCCGGTTAACCTGCAGTTTAGCAATATTATCCTGCAGTTCTTTTATATATGCTTCTGAAGCCAGTTTATCCATATACTCGGCAACCTTCGGGCTTTGCCTGTTCAATTCGGATTTTAAAGCCTCAAGCTCGGTTTGCGAGGATCTGATATCAATTTTTGTTGCGTCTCTCTGCGCCTGCAGGGATGTTAATTGTTGAATCAGGTTTTGTGACTGTGCGTCAAGTGAAATTATACCGCCTTTTTTCTGGAATTTACTAAGCTGGTACTCTGCCTGCCTCAGTTCACTAAGCTTATCTGCAGACTGCTTCTCCAGGAATTCCCTTACATTAGTAAGCTGCCCTCTTGTTGTTTCAAGATTGTACTGTTTATATTCGCTGGCATAGATATTCGTAATCAAGGCAGCTTCATACTTAGAAGGAGATTCTGAGCTAATTTCAATAAAATCCAGCCCCCTTTTTTGTTCTACAGAAACAATAATACCCAGTACACCGGCCAGCTGGTCAGCATTTAGTATAGCTCCTTTCGGATTGTGCAGTTTATTCTCTTTGTCATTATAGATAACTGAATACCGGCCATTGCTGACTGAAGAATCGTTATGAAAAGAATCTATCAAAGCCCGTGCTGTTCGTTTCCTCACCTTATAACTTTTAATTATCTCAATTTCATTAGCAATAAACCTATCGTTTGCAAAATCACCGCCATCCGGTAAAATTGAATTTGCAAGCAGGCTACCCTGTTGTTTTACTATTTTGATGGAAGCTGTAGCCTTGTAAATATCAACTTTTTGGAATGCATAGAAGGCCGACGCAGCAAGAACCACGACAACAATTATTGATATCGTCATCAAATTATTTCTGACCAGGAAATAATAATCTCTCAGAGATAATCCACTTTCAAATTCTTCCTGATAGTCATTATTTAAATCCTTCATAGCTAAACTCTATTTTCTAATTATTATATATATTGAAAGTAATACAGAAATAGTTGCCGATATTATCGAGAAATAATCCTTGAAAAATAGTTTGGGCTGGCCGCCCGAAGCCAGCACAATGTCGCCGGCTTTTAAGGTCAGTGTAGTATTGATTTTAGAAGCATCGCCGTCATAAAGGAAATCATTAAAGTTTAATTTTATCACAGACTGTGAACTATCAGAATTTGTTCTAACCAGCCTGAACTCATCTACTTTTGCATCCTGCACCGGTCCCCCCGCCAGGGCCAAAAGATCGGATACCTTGGTGTTTGAAGGGACAATATACCTTCCCGGAAATTTAACAAAACCTAATATTCCAACTTTAATATTAACGGATTGCGGATCGGAATAATCGTAAAGTGCACCCTGGTTTCGGACCTGCTGACCGTTTGCACCACTGCCCAGCTGGATGTCCTGATTCTGTGCAATGGTTAAACCGCTTAATAAAATCAATAAAAGAAATAGTAGAATATTCCTCATTACAAAATGATCTCCGTGTATAATGAATAAATATTTACGCAACAGCCAGTTTCTTCCCCAACTTTAGTTTAGAATAAATCATTTAAGAATTAATCACATCAGATCTTTGCATTTTATCTTATTTTCCCTAATCAATACATTTAGATACCATAGCTTAAACTGAAACTAAGAACATTTTTACTACCGAGCATCCAGGCAGGTGTTCTGTTCAATTCCATGTCGCTAACATTTGAATGAGTAAATCCTGCTTCCCCTGTTAATCCATTTATAATTTCATACTTCATATTCAATGAAATTTCCAGGTCATCCTTCCTGTTGCCAAACAATAATCCGGGATATGGTAACTCATATTGCTGCTGAGGTTGTTCCTTACTTCCCTTCCTTGCATAATGTACACTTAAAGCAGCTGACAGCCCTCTTTCAAGGAATTGAATATAAGAAAAATAAACAATATCTGCGTTGCTCCCGATCCAATGGCCCAATTGATAACCACGGTTTGTATAAAGCTGCGCATCGTTGGAATTCATATAAACAAAAGGATTTACACGTGTATATTCCAGCACTATTTCGGAATTGGGAAAAAGCAAATCCGCCGCTTTGGCGCCAAATGTATAGGCTACCGCAGATGCTGAATTACTGTTCTTTAATAAACCTGTGATGGATAATTCATCAATAAAGAGACTGCTATATAGCTGAAGCTTCAATTCAGGAATCTTGTAATATGCATTTGCAAACATCTGTGCATTTGAACCTGAATTACTATTATTATCCTGGAGATAATGATCCGCTACACGGAAAAACATAACCGGTATAAGATAAATTGGTTCCAGCCTGTCACTGTAAATAATTGATTCACCGATTGATACTGTAAAGTTCCGTTTAAGATCAAACGAGAGCATGTGAGCCGCAATAAATTTTGGTACTTCCAGGAAATTATTTCTGCCGGGCACTGATGTTGTTCGTAATGTAGTTGAATCCAGTATTTGAGAATGAAGCCAGCCGTGAATATAAGTGAACCTGAACCAGCTAACAGGGCTTACGTCCAGCCTTATAAAAGGGAAAGAGGGAGCTTTTGAAGAAAGGATTATCCGGCCGTTTTCTCCGCTTCCCCAGTTGAGATAATCTTTTGCAAAAGTTACCGATCCCCATTTCCAGTTAACTGAAATACCAGCATTTACTTCATCGTATTGAAGGTTTTTAACACCTGAATTAGTCTGTGAAATTCCGGTAACGGGAGTAAAACTTTTAGAATTATCTATGTAGGTGCCGCTTTCAGTATTGTCCCTGTAATTAAAACTGAAGCCTATATCATCCGAAATATAGCCGTATGCTTTGGCCCCATTTTGCAAATGGCTGGTAATATTTCCTTTTATGTTTGAAAGGGAATAACCAAGCACAGGATCGGCAGCAAATGTAAAGTACTGGTTTGAAAAAGTGAAAGCTCTGAACCGTCCGTTCTTATCATTATGGAAATAGCTCAGTTCTTCTTTTATCTTTTCATTTTTTAATTTGCTTAATTCAATTGCGTATTCTTTTTTGTAAAATATCAGTTCATCATATTCCAGCGAATTTAGTTTATTTTTATTCTCTTCCAGATCAAGGAGTCTTTCAGCAATATAGATTCTTGAAAATGGTTTTACTTCGTTGTGGATCACAGTATTGTCTTTAAGGTCCATTCTCTCGAGAAAACGGTAAACAGAAGAAGATAACGGTTCGTAGACTACCTGGGAATAAATCCGGGAAGAAATTAATAATAAAGATACAGTTACAGTTATTAAAAATATTTTTTTCATAATTTCTTTTAGATAATCAGTTAAATTTCAAGAAGATTATCCTTTAACTATCATATTGAAGTGATTTAGTGACTGAGATATACATTTGGGAAAAATGCTTTCCCAAAGATTTCTCCTCATAAACTCGTCGAAATGACAGTATTTAATCATTTCGAATTCTCAAAATTCTATATGAGATATCTTTAACCCGTCTAATTGAGAATCCCTCCTACTTCAAATTCAAATACATAGAAACCAGCGCCAGATCAAGTAATAAGAACGAGACATGAAACACAGCTACTTTATATTTCTCATTGAATAATATGAAAATCTTGTACCACATAAATATCACAAACCCGATAAGAAGGCTCGGATCCAGGAATTCTGATTTGGTATATCCTATAAAACTTTTGGAAATGATAAACAGTGTGATAGTAACAAACACAATAAGGTCAACACCTGAAATAAAAGCTATCTTTTTACCAAACAGGTTATCCTTCAACAATATAAAAAACACGAATGACGACGCCAGCAGGTAGAAAAATATATTAGTAATATGTGCCAGCATAGAATGATTAAAATTAAATTTATAAATAAGCGGGGAAGAATCACCAATAATAGATGCAAGAATCAGCAGGTTAATTAATACAAAAAGCTCCCCGTAACTTTTTTTATAAATATTTTCAATCATAGAAATTACCTGTGAAATAACCACCATAAGCAAAAGGAGAAGCAGGTAGGTATTAGATATTTTATTTTCACCGGGAAATAAAAGAAACAGCAGCACCAGCAATACGATAAAAGTTAAAGGCATTATTATCAGCCTGTAAATCATAAGAAACTTTCCCTTCAGGTATTCCTGCTTTGGAAGTCTTTCTTTTATTTTTCTTAAAGGGTTTGCCAGTTTCAATAATGGATTAATAAAAATAAGTGCTACCGTAAATGCTATAAAAAGCAATATTGCTATAGAATGAGAATAATACAGATAATAAATAGCAAAGATTGAATAGAGCGCAGAGAATCCCAGCAGTACAAAGACAGCTATCTTATGACGTACTTTATTATAATATATAATATGGTGAATATGGCTGTTATCGGCTACAAATGGATTTTTTCCTTTATATATCCTTATCACCATTACTTTCAGAGTATCAATAATCGGGACGCCTAAAATTATTACAGGGAAAGTAAGATCAAGTACATTGTCCTTTGGTAAATAACCTATGAAGACTGTCAGAACAACAATGAAAAGTCCAAGCGAGAGCGCCCCGGCATCTCCCAGGAATATTCTTGCGGGATAAGCATTGAATTTTAAAAATCCCAGCAGTGACCCGATGAGCGCTGAGGAAATAATCAGCAGGAGCTTATCGTTAAGATCAAGGCCTATAAGAAATATTACAATTACAACCAGTAATGAAAGCCCGCTTGTCAGTCCGTCAAGCCCATCCATAAGGTTAAAGGCATTTATAACTCCAATCACGAAAAACAGAATTATTATCGAACCGATAAACGGCGAAAAGCTTATTCCGAATAACGTAACTTCATTAAATTTTTCGAATACAAAGAACAGCAGGATAAAAGCAACCACAAGTTGTGTGACAAACTTTGTGTACCATTTTACTTTAAGTATATCGTCTGCAAGTCCTATGGTTGCAATTATAACAGCAGAAGGAATGAAAAACCTGATAAAATTGATATCGTTATAAAATTCAATTATCGCGATGATAGTAACGATAAATATAATAATACCCCCGCCGCGTGGAATTGATACCTTATTTATTCTTCTCTCTTCACCGGGCTTATCAACTATATTACTTTTAACCAGGTAATTAATAAGATAAGGTGTAACCGCTATTGTAATAAGCAGGCTTGAGAAAAATATTATGAAATAATTTATCATATAGAAAATTGATTTAAGCTATCGATATAAGTAGTATCTGTTTTGTCAAATCGAAACCTGAAGAAAGCGGATGCAATGTCTTAAACTTCCCTTCTCCACAGTGATGAAATTACAAGTTGTCTATTCAGATAAATAAGAATGTTTAATAAAAATACTTTCCCTATTAATTCCAGTTATGAAGAATAAACTGGTTTATCTTCCGGGTATTCTTAAAAACGAGAGTCATCAACGGAAACGGAATTGCATTAGCTCTTTAATGCCCTGTAATCTTCCCTGCTTTTCCGAATAACAGAAGCAATATTTTTATTGCTGGCACCACCCGTACGCATTTTAATAGTGACTTCAGGCAGATAAGCTGAAGAAATTTTATGTTTTGCCAAAAATCTTAATACTAATTTCGTAATCAGCTGCAATTTTATAGGATGTATCGAACATACCAAATTTATCATAAATATTTTTCTTTACAAAAAATGCCGGATGAGGCGGCATCCAGCCCTTATTTAATAAACTTGAATTAAACTCGCCGGACTTCCAGTAGCGCAGCACTTACCGGATTATCATTCTTATAAACATAAACCAGGTCTGAATATACCGAATCGGTTCCTTTTTCTTCAAATACTTTTGCGATTTTACTTATAACATTTTCATTGTTAAAAATATCGTCTGAATGAAGAAAACCGATAACATCGCCTGTGGCTATTTTTAATCCTTTATTGAGAGCCTCATAAATGCCATCATCTTTCTCGCTTTTAAACTTAAAGTTTTCAATTTCATTCTTAATTATAAATTTTAAATTTTTAATTATATCAGCCGTCCCGTCATCTGATC
>CAVVHP010000030.1:0-64181 GCA_963748105.1 uncultured Bacteroidota bacterium
ATTGCCGGAGAGCTCGGCATCACAAATCCCGAAGGGCACATCCTCAGCCCCCGCAATCAATGCCTGCTGGCTTTTCAGGCTGGGGATAATCCTCTTTCTGTTGTTGCAGGCTTTAAGCAGTGGCAGAAATCCGGCAGAATAGTAAGTAAAGGTTCTCACGGTTACTTAATTGCTGTTCCTGCAAAAAATAAAGCCGACGAAAACGAGGAGGAAGAAACCGAAACCTTTTTTCTGTACAAAACAGTTTTCGACATTTCTCAAACTGAAGTGCTTGAACTCGAGGAGGCGTAAATGTTAATTAAAAAATATTATGACCCTGCGGAGCTTCTGGCTCTGCAGGAACTGGACGAAGTAATGAAAGCATTAAAATTAAATGATGAAGAAGTAATCGAAATACTTTTAAACCAGCCTACACATCTGCAGCAGAACTTGATCCAGGAATGGTTCAATAACTTTCAGCAGGATTGTGCAATGGCTGAAGCTGAAGATAAGAATAATTAAAAAGGAGAATAAAATGGGTAAACTATCATTAGAAAAATTCGCAGGTAATTTAGTGGCAAAGAATTCATTTATAAAAGCATCATTCGGCGGCTTTCAGGGTTCGGGTAAAACCCGGACCGCCACCGAGTTTATTATCGGTGCATATAAGGAAATGAAATGCACAAAACCGATTCTATGCCTCGATAATGAAAAAGGCTCACGCTTCTTAATCCCGATCTTCAAAAAAGCCGGGATTAAAGCACTTGTAAAAGACACGGTAAACCTGGCAGATATTATTCAGGCATTTGAATACTTAAAGTCAGGTGAAATAGATTTTCTGTTTATAGATTCACTCACAAAAATCTATTACAAATTTGTGAAGGATTATAAAGAGAAAAACAGAAGATCATTTATGCGCCTGAACGACTGGGGAAAAATACTCCCTGCCTGGCAGGAGGAATTCTCAGACAGGTTCGTAAACACTGAAGGAAACATAGTCTTTACCGGCAGAGGCGGTTTTGAATATGACAAGGAAGAAGATACAGACAGACGAACAAGGAAATGTAACAGAGAAAGGCGGATTTGTTAAAGTCCGGCTTCAAAATGAAGATTGCCGGAGAAACACCATATGAAACTGATCTTAATATCTGGATGCAGCTGGAGAAAGGGATAACAAAGGATAATAAAATAACTCAGAAAAATGTTGCATATATATTAAAAGACAGAAGCGACACCATAAACGGCAAATCCTATGAAATGCCGAAGTATAAACACTTCCGCCCGATAGTCAGGTTTATTCTAGGACTGCCAATAGGTGAAGTACCGCAGGGAACACTTGATCAGAATTACACACCGGGCAGTGATGCAGATTACTTTGAAAGGAAACAGAAACAGCAGATTGAAATGGAAAAGATCAGTGCTGTTTTTGATAAATACGGCCTTGGTGATGCAAGAAGCAAAGCAGACAAACAGTTAAAGACATCTATAATAGAGAAGATCTTCGGAACAACCAGCACAACTGAAATTGAGAAGATGCACTTCACAGAACTCAATTTCAGACGTCAGGAACTCGAAGAACTTTTTGAAATGCTGAAAGAGTCTGAAAATCCAATCGATGTAGTCGATTCATATAAACTTGCCTGCCAGCAGGGTGATATGAAGCAAGCTAAAATAAAACTAACCATTGCTGCCGGTATTTTATCGGCAGCATTTTTTATATTAATAGTAATGTCCGAACAACTGAAATTATTCCCGGAAGGAAAACGGGATTACAAAATAGTCCACTACTTTAATGGTATGGTAGATACCGCTGGTAATGAAATCTACATTGTCAGGACAGTTAAAAACAGCTTGACAAAATACCTGGCGGAAGAGTGTATCAAGGAAATGAATAAAAAAATTATTCCGGGGAGTAAAGAATATTTTGAGATAGTTGAGTCGGATAAGCAATTCATATAAAAACCTTCCCTTGCTTGCTCATCATTCACCCGGCTGCAGCCGGAGTTCATTCTTCAGGGCGCTGCGGTCAGGTTTTTTAATATTATCTAGATCATCTATTATATATAGTATAATAAAAATCATTGTGCTATTATTGTGCGATTTTTCACACCGATACACACCAATTTACGCTAGTCAGCATTTTGCTTTAAAATAAAAAACCTTCAATACGTTATATATTGAAGGTTTTTAAGTCGGGGTGGGGAGATTCGAACTCCCGACCTCTTCGTCCCGAACGAAGCGCGCTAACCGGGCTGCGCTACACCCCGAAAATAAATTTTTCCTGTATAAAATCCTGACTTTCCCGACTCGCCTACAAGCATTAACCGGGTTGAGTTTATCCCGCTGAAAGCGGAGCTACAACCTAAATTCTATATTTCGCTTTATAAAATTACGCTTTTAGAATGTCTTTGCCAAGACCATAAGCTTATAAATTAGAAATAGGCTTAATTAATCAAAACTTATTGAAATAAAATAAAAATGGCTTCTTCTCTTTTTAAAAATGCTTACGAGCTTTACTTTTTCATATGTTTAAGTTATGTTTGTGACAATTAAATAATTAACAGTCCTTTAAATCTATCCTGTGAGATAGGCAAGGTAAATGAGAAAAATATTTTTTTATAAAGATTAACCTCCACGGATTTATCCAAGGAGGATTTTTTGTATATGGACATAAAATCAAAAGCAATAGATGCTGAAGGTTTCAGCAGAATAATTTCAAGAATATCACACGAAATTCTTGAAAAAAATAAGGGTACAAAAGACCTTGTTTTAATCGGAATGCGTACCAGGGGGGAGTTCCTAGCACAAAGAATCCAGCGAAAAATAAAAGAAATTGAAAATATTGAAATTCCGTTATCGGTTCTGGATGTTACTCTCTACAGGGATGATTTCCGCACTCGGATGAAACAGCCGGAAGTTTCTGTTTCCAATATCACTACGGATATTACAGAAAAAAACATAATCCTGATTGATGATGTTTTGTACACAGGACGAACGGTTAGATCAGCTCTTAATGCCATTATGGATTTCGGCAGGCCGTCTGCAATTCAGTTTGTTGTCCTGGTTGACAGAGGACACAAAGAGCTTCCCGTAAAAGCTGATTATGTCGGAAAAAATATTCCCACATCCACGAATGAAGAAATTAAAGTGAAAATGACAGAAGTAGACGGGGAAGACGCAATTTATTTAGTTGAATTAAAATAAAAGAAAATTTATATGCCATTATCAAGCAGACATTTATTAGGACTCAACGGGGTGCCAAAGGAAGATATTCAGTTAATTCTGGACACAACTAAAACATTCCGCGAAGTACTTGAAAGACCGATTAAAAAAGTACCCACACTCCAGGGAAAAACAATTGTAAATCTTTTTTTTGAAAACTCTACAAGAACTCGAATTTCATTTGAACTTGCCGAAAAAAGACTTTCAGCAGATGCAATAAATTTTTCAGCTTCTGCAAGCAGTGTAAGTAAAGGAGAAACGTTCAAAGACACAATCAAAAATATTGAAGCTATGAAAGTTGATATGGTTGTAGCAAGGCACGCTGCAGCAGGAACTCCATTATTTCTCACGAAGATTTGCGATGCAAACATAATTAATGCTGGTGACGGAATTCACGAACATCCAACTCAGGGCTTGCTTGACCTGTATTCGATCAGGGAAAAATTAGGAAGACTTGAAGGTTTGAAGGTATGTATAGTCGGGGATATAGCACATAGCCGCGTTGCACTTTCAAATATTTATGGATTGAAAACTATGGGTGCTAAAGTTTCAGTATGCGGCCCATCGACTATGATTCCAAGAAATATGAAAGAACTTGGAGTTGATGTAATACACAATATTGATGAAGCTATACAGGAAAATGATGTATTAAATGTTTTAAGAATTCAGCTTGAAAGAAAGGCAAGGGAATACTTCCCTTCCATAAGAGAATATGCTAAATATTTTGGAATCACTGAAGAAAGACTTGAAAAAAACGGAAAAGACGTCGTCATAATGCATCCCGGACCAATTAACCGTGGGGTAGAACTTTCTTCAGGGGTTGCTGATGGTCTGCAGCAGATTATTCTTAAACAGGTTACAAATGGAGTTGCTGTAAGAATGGCCATTCTGTATTTACTCGGTACTATGAATTAAAAGGAATTCAAATGAAAGTAATATTAAAAAATGTAAATCTTAATCACCCATCACAAAAGCTTAAAGAAACCAAAACCAATCTAATAATTAAAGATGGAAAAATTATTAAGATTGGAAAGCTGAGTGAGGAGGACACAAAAAATTCAAAGGAAATTGATTTAACCGGGAAAGTACTTGTTCCCGGATTTTTTGATATGCACGTACATTTACGCGAACCAGGAAGAGAAGATGAGGAAACTGTTGTAACAGGATGTGATAGCGCAGCAAACGGTGGATTTACCGGAATAGCCTGTATGCCTAACACAGAGCCAGCAATAGATTCTTCTGAAGTTGTTTCACTGATTAAAAAACAGGCAGATGGTCACCTTGTTGATTTGTTTGTAATTGGTGCTGCCACACAGGGAAGAAAGGGTGAAGTCATTTCTCCAATGGCGGAATTATATGAATCAGGAGTTGTTGGTTTTTCTGACGACGGTGTAGCTATAAAAACCGCGGCAATTCTTAAACGCGCGCTTGAATATTCAAAGATGTATAATCTTCCGATAATTGAACACTGCGAAGATGAGTCGCTTGCAGGTGGTGCAATGAATGAAGGTCTGAATTCAACATTACTGGGTCTTCCGCCAATTCCATCAGTTGCTGAAGATCTTATTGTAATGAGAGGAATTTTAATGTCTGAGTATACTGAAGGTAAATTTCACGTTGCACATATAAGTACTAAAAAATCGGTTGAAATGGTACGCACAGCTAAAAAAGCCAGATTAAATATCACTGCAGAAGTTACACCGCATCACTTTACTTTGACGGACGATGCAGTTAAGACATACGATACAAATATGAAAATGAATCCGCCATTAAGGGAGATAAACGATGTTGCGGAAGTTATAAAAGGCTTAAAAGACGGAACAATTGATTGTATTGCTAGTGACCATGCGCCACATTCATATGAAGAAAAAGAAGTTGAATTTGAATTCGCTCCGAACGGGATTCTAGGGCTGGAAACACAGGTTGGTCTTGCGCTTACCGAATTATACCATAAAAAAGTTTTAAGTCTTGAGCAACTGATTGAAAAAATGTCAATAAATCCACGGAAAATATTGAATCTGCCGGTCCCAAAATTTGAAGTTGGCGAAGATGCTAATTTTACAATTCTGGATGTTGATGAAGTATGGACTGTCGACACAAATAATTTCAAAAGCAAATCAAAAAATTCTCCTTTCAATAAAAGACTATTGACCGGAAGAGCTGTCGGTGTTATAAATAAAAACAAAATGATTTTTGAAAAGGAAACACTGAATATTTAATAGGTTTTATTACACTACAAATCTGTCTATTATTTTATACATCTCTCGCCGGGATAGCGCGTATTTGGGCAATAAACGCACAATATTATTCGGCATTCATTTTGATCCACTTAACTTAAAAGTTATGAATGGTGGACAAAATGAAAACTACAATATCAATACTTAGTGCAATATTTCTTTCACTGATTTTATCAGCCTGTAAAGTAAATTTAAATGATCCCTATTATCAGGATGCAACACCTCCTTCTCCTCCAAGTGGAATAATAGTAATAAATGGAGATAACAGGGTTGATTTATCCTGGTATCAAAATCGTGAATCGGATATTTCCGGATACAATGTTTATTATAGCTATTCTTATAATGGTAAGTATACATTACTCGGATCAACGAATGAAAACTATTTTATTGATGATGGGGCATCAAACGGAAATACTTATTACTATGCTGTTACTGCTTTTGATTATAACGGGAATGAGAGTGAACTCAGTTACGATGTAATTTATTCAACACCACGTCCTGAAGGATTTAATCAATCAATACTCGATTACAGAAATTTCCCTGATCAGGGCGGATATTCATTTACAACATATTCAACTGTTCCGTATGATGATAATTCAGCAGATTTCTTCTTTGAAAACTATAATGGTGACTTTTATATAGACGTATGGGATGATAGTGAAATTCAAGACGCAGGTTTAACTCAGGATCTATACGATGTTGCAAATGCTCCAACAGGAGGATGGTCATCAACCAAAGATGAGATTGCCAGAGTTGGACATACCTACATAATTTGGACCTGGGATAATCATTATGCAAAGATTAGAATAAATGCTATTACAAATGATAGAATATCTTTTGACTGGGCATTCCAGCTTGTTGAAGGCGAAAGACAACTAAAAGCACCTGCAAATAATAAAAAGGAAAGAGGAAATCTATCCAGTTCTATTAACAGGTAGTTCCATCAAGATTTAATTAGGAGTAAAACTATATAGATTTACTCCTGATTATTAGTTAAATTATGTAATATAAGATGATGAAAACAGGAACTAAAATATTGTTTATTCTCTCAATCCTAATGGTCAGCCTACTGGCATTCGGGCAGATTGCAACAACTCAACGTGAACTTAATGAAAGATCAAATATTCACAACAGGCTTAATTGGACTAAAGATCAGGCGAATAGAAAGTTTGATATACAGAACAGTGAAATAGAAAAGGTATTCGCGGAGATACAGGAAGCCATAAAATCAAAGGATATAGGGACAATATCAAAGCACCTGAAGACACAAACCTATCTTAATTTGCCTAATGGAATAAGCGGTTATTATTCGGCAAACCAGGCATATTTTGTGCTAGAGGATTTCCTGAAAAAATACAGGGTTGTTTCATTTAAATTTGACGAGATTAATGTTAGTACCTTGAATCCCTTTGCAACAGGTGTGTATAATTATGAGTTGAAGGGCCGGAGAAATTCTGTTCATATTTATATTCAAATAAGGGAAAGCAGTAATAACTGGACGATTACTCAAATTACAACAAATTGATTGAATGAGTAAAAATTTATTCAAAAGATTCGGGGACGATAGAAAATATTTTACTATCGTCCTTTTTATTTTATTCCTTATTCTTATTTCAGGGATAGTAACTCCTGTAATACTTGAGAAACAAAAAGATAACTGGAAGAAACAGATTGACCAGAAAATATTATCGATTGAAGCAGGGACGAACCAGGCATTTCTAAAAAGAGAAACTAAGTTACTCGATGTAAAAGATTCATTAAAAAGTCAGCTTTCACATGTACTGGGCCAGTCAAAATCAACCTACGGTTCTTTAATCAGGTTAATAAATAAAGATAGATATTCCTCATATTCTATAGAGGTACTTGCCCCAAACGGTAAGCTAATAGGATGGAATGATGTACTTGCAATAAAACAGGAAGATGTGCTGCCTCTTTCATATCCTGCAGGGGAGGCACATTTTTACCGTTCTGACCTGGTTACATATCTAACTGTTACAGATACATTATTTGTTGACAATGACCAATTTTATATCCTGGTAACTCATCCAATAGAGAAAAACTATTCGCTGCAAAGTCCCTTTTTCAATCAGATCAATTTTTCCAAAGTATTATCAGATCATTTTGCTACGCAATTTGAAATAGAATATAATCCTTTCGCTCCGCCTACAAAAGATGGAATACAGTATTCTTTTGATTTACTGAATAATAAAGACAATAAAATAGGAGTAGTTACATTTTCAAAACCTTCACTTGATCTGGCATTAAATACTATTCAATCTGATGCGGCTAAGATTCAGACAATTCTTGTAATACTGGCTTTTTTGTTTTTAGGGATAAGTCTCAAACGGGAATTTAGAACAATCAGATATTCATCAGTCAAATTCCTGATCCTTGTTATTTATTTTACACTTTTCAGGATGATCTTATTTAAACTAGGATTTCCTTCTAACCTGTTGAGTGGCGCATTAACTGATTCAGGATATTTTTCTTCAGCTTTTGGTGGAGGAATAGTAAAGTCTCCCGTAGAATTTTTTGTTACTTCATTTTTTGCTTTGCTTGTTGGTATTAAGGCATTTGCTTATTCATTTAGTTATTTAAAAAATTATGAAAGAAGTAAATTCAAATATTTAAGGATGCTTCTTATTATTCCCATTATCCCTGTTTATTTTTTAACATTCAGGGGATTGAGTGCTTCAATTAGAAGTATCATTTTCGACTCAACCCTTCGCTATTTTAAAAGTCCTGATTTAATCCCTAGTTTTCCGGCTCTTTCAATGATATTCAGCACTCTTATATTTGGTATTTCAGTAATATTTGTGCTAACATCATTAGTGATCTTGCTAATATCATTTTTGCCATTGAAGGGTTCTAAAAAATCCAAACTATTTTTTGTAATTCTTTTTGTCTTATTTGAAATATTCGGTATAGTTTTCTTTTATTTACAGAATACTCCTCTGATCACACCAATACTTAGCATTATTCTTATCGCATTGTTTTTCTCTTTTATATACATTGCTTGTTTTACCGAGAGTAAAAACCCAATTTATAATTATGTGTTCGTAACTCTACTTGCTTCAATTGTTACTATTAGCTTGATGAATTATTTCAACCTTGAACTTGAAAGAGAATCATTAAAAACTACAGCACTCGAATTAAACAGATCAAATGAAAGTTTATTGAAATTTTTTCTCAGCGAGACTTTAAATAATGCGGCAGAAAATGAAGAATTAAAAAGGTCATATTCTGTGTACAACAGTAACGCAGATGCTGTTGCATTTATAATATGGAGCGGAAGTGCATTGCAAAGGGAATCAATAAATTCAGCCGTTGTAATTTTGGACAAAAAGTTTAAGAGGGTTGGCGGGTTTTCAGTAGAGCCTCAAGGGGAAGAAGTGGACCTACATCTTCTCGAAAATAAGGTTAATAAGAAGCCGATTGTAATTGAAAAAATTGTTAATACAGAAGATGGTAGTGACAAGCTGGTCGGACTTATTCCTGTAAAAGAGAGAGGTATTATACTTGGATACGTGCTAGCCAGCATTGATATAGATATATTAAACCCTGGTAGAAATATCCCGGAGTTTCTTGAATCAAGAAAAAATATTCTTAATTCTGTTATAGAACCGGAGCAATTAAAAATATTTGAATTCAGAGATTCCAGGTTGAGCAAAGTTTATGGGGATATTTTCCCCTCATTAAATCTAACAAAAGCCATAACTAATGCTCAGTTTTCAGCTGATGATGAAGCCTGGCTTACGTTAAATCTAAGTGGTGAGCCATATGTGGCGTATATACTAAAAAATGAGACAGGAAATGAAACCAGAATTACTACTGTAGCCGTTCTTGAAAAAAATCTTTCCTGGAACCTTTATAACTTTTTTAAAATATTTATTATTCACAGTATTATCATTCTTCTTTTATTCCTAGTTGTATTTTCATTCCAATTTAGAAAATTTAGATATAGTTTCAGGACACAATTATTAATTGCCTTATTGATTGTTTCCATAATTCCTGTCTTTATCCTGGCAGTTTATAACAGGCAGATAGTTAAAGAAAAAAGCCAGCTTTCAATTATAAAGGAATTGAACGAAAGATCAGTGTATGTGGAAAATCACCTGAAAGCACAGCTAAAAGATGAGGGTAATAAGGGATTACAGGATGTTTTCAAACACGCAGGGAACGAGTTAAAAATATCGTTTTCTATTTATGAAGGTACTACGCAAATTTTTAATTCAAAAGAACAATATTACAAAGCCGGGTTGTTCAATAATATGCTGGATCCCGAAGCTTATTATCAACTTAATTATCTCAATTACCGTGAGGCCTTAAATAAAGAAAAAGTAAATAATTTTACCTATAATGCTTTTTTCAGGCGAACAGATATTGATAAATATCATTTTATAATAAGTGTAAATGATGCATTTAATAAAGTTGAGCCAGCTTACTCTGTAATTGATATTGATGTTTTCCTATTTGGTATTTATTCCTTTGCTTCAATACTGATTATTTTAATTAGCACAATTCTTGCTAACAAGATTTCATCGCCAATAAGAAGGCTAACTAAGGCTACAGAGTCAATTGCTCATGGTGATTTTAATGTGGAGATAGATAATAACCAACGAGGTGAAATAAGGGATTTGCTGGATGGATTTAAATCAATGACAATGGAACTACAGAAGAACCAGGTGGAACTTGCCGAACTTGAAAGAGAAAATGCCTGGAAGGAAATGGCAAAGCAGGTCGCACACGAGATTAAAAATCCATTAACGCCAATGAAACTAGCAGTTCAGCAATTAATAATTTCATATAAAGATAAAAACAAGAATTTTGACAATATATTCAAGAAAGTATCTACTACTCTGCTTAACCAGATTGAAAGTTTAAGCCAGATTGCAACAGAATTTTCCCGTTTTGCCCGAATGCCAAATTATAATATGGAAGAATTGGATTTGCTCCCTGTATTGCATGATGTAATTAATCTTTTTATGGAAGAAAAAGTCGAAATTAATATTGAATCTTTTGTAGAAACAGCAATTATTGAAGCAGATAAAGTACAGCTTAGAAGACTTTTCATAAATTTGATCAGGAATTCAATACAGGCTCAAGCGGATTCTATTAATGTTGATATATCGGTGAAGAGAACAAAATTAACAGTCAGTGTTGAGGATAATGGGACAGGTATCCCGGATCAATATAAAGATAAAATCTTTGAAGCTAATTTTACTACCAAGGAAAAGGGAATGGGAATCGGTTTGAAAATTGCCAAAAGATTTATGGAAAGTATTAAAGGAGATATTATTCTGGTAGAAAGTTCAGAGAAAGGAACTAACTTCGAGATAATAATCCCTATTATAACGAAAAAGACGGATAAAACTTCTAAATGACAATGCTTACTGAACATCAAAAAGCAGCATTAAATTTTGATAAGCATATTTCGCTTACGGCAAATGCAGGGTCGGGGAAAACTTTTGTACTATCAAAAAGATATCTTGAAATTGCACTGTCTCAGAAATATCCTAACCTTAGAAGCATTGCAGCAATAAGTTTTACCGAAAAGGCCTCAAGCGAATTATATAAAAAAATTGCAAAAGAAACTGAAGAAAGACTTAAAGCTTCAAATGATCCGGTTGAAATTAGCAAGTTGGAAACTATTAGGCGACAACTCGTTTCAGCAAATATATCAACTATTCATTCTTTTTGTATAGATGTATTGAGGGAATACCCCGTAGAGGCTGGACTCGATGCTAATTTTTCTGCTATTGATGAAATATTATCTGACGAGCTAATTGAATTATCAGTCGATGAATTGTTGAAAAATATTTTTAAGACACATGAGGATGAAGATAAATTAAAATACCTTATTAGAATATTCGGGGCAAAATCACTATTGACAAGGGAAATAATATCCCTGGTAAAAAGAAGAAAAAATGTAATTGTGCTGGCTTATAGAATTTATAATAAAAGCACTGAAGAAATTGCTGAATATTTTCATAATACATACGAAGATACTTTTAAACAAATATTCTTGCCAAAACTACCCGGGATTATCTCTGCCATAAATAATATTAACCAGGCTGTATTAAATAAAAAGCTTGATAATGAATCTGGAATTGAGATATCCTCTCTTTTAGTAAAAATTGATAATGCAGACTTATTTTTCGAGAAAATAAGCCTGTTAAATAATATCGGTGAATTTTTATTAACTCAATCAGGTGGAGTAAAAAAAAGAGGATATCTGAACAAATTTGCTGATGATTTTACCAAGGAAATCTTAGCAATTCAGGAATTTTACTTTTCTATGAAAAGTATTAATCTAGATGATGGATTTACTCAAATTGAATCTGCACTCGCTGAATTTGGAATAAATTTATTAACATTATTTTATAAAGCACTTGCAAGGTATAACTTAAAAAAGAAGGAAAACGGGTATCTCGATTATGAGGATATTCTATTATTTACACAGCAAATATTAGATAATCCTCAGGTCAGAGAATCCCTTTCCGAGAAATATAAATATATTATGATAGATGAGTATCAGGATACTAATGAAATTCAGTATAATATATTTCTTCCAATTCTCGATCATCTGAAAAAAGGGAACCTGTTTGTTGTTGGTGATGAAAAACAAAGTATTTATTTGTTCAGAGATGCTGAACTGGAAGTTTTTGACAGGACAAGAAATGATATTGATGAAACTGAAGGTTTGAATAAACTTTTAACTTTACCGGAAAGTTTCAGAATGGCTCCCGCGATTGCTCTTTTTACTAACGAACTATTTAAGAGAATCTTTAGCGGACCTAATCTGATTTTTAATGAAGTTGAATACAATGAACTTGTGTGTGCCAGCAAAACGGAAACGGAAGGGAAGATTGAAATTCTGCTTGGAGGAAATCCTTTAGAAAATGAAGCCGAAATATCAGAAGATGAACTGATCGCAAAAAAAATCATTGGTTTAGTCACGAATGAAAGTACTTCAAAGATAAATTTTAGTGATATTACAATACTATGCAGAAGAAGAAAAGAATTTAAGGAACTTGAAAATACTTTTGTTAAATATTTTATCCCATTTGTTGTAGTTGGCGGTAAAGGATTTTACCAGCGGCAATCCATTTATGATATTTACAATTATTTTTCCTTTTTGCGGAATAATGAAGATGATACAGCTCTTGTGGGGACACTGAGATCGCCTTTCTTCAATATCTCAGACTCAAAAATCCTGGAAATTTCTCTTGAAAAGGGAAGTACATATTGGGAAAAATTAAAAACCTTTAGCCCTAATGACAAAGAAATTGATGATAAAGTAAAACTAATAGACGAGAATACCCGGCTTTCGACAAGTTTTAATATTACAGCTCTTTTGAGAAAAATTCTTAATGAAACAAGTTATATAAGCGTAATTGCTTCCCGTTCAAATAATACTCAGGAGCTTGCTAATATAGAAAAACTGATAAATGTAACTACTGCTTTTGGAAACCAGGGATTTAAAACTTTGTATGATTATGTGGACTACCTGAAACAGTCCATACAGCAGCTTGAAGATGAATCTCAAGCCTCTGTTACAGATGAAAGTAATTCAGTGAAAATAATGACCTACCACCAGGCTAAAGGACTGGAGTTCAAAAATGTTTTTCTTCACAATTGTAGTGAATCTTTGCGTAAAGAAAGTATAAAATCCAAAAAAGTTGTTATCGATAAAAAATACGGGCTGCTTTCCAAAATCCCGCTGGATGATAATATAGCAGGTGAATATATATCTGCGCCAATTGTTGGACTAGCTGAATACATAGAAGAGAAAAAAAATATAGCTGAATTTAAAAGATTATTTTATGTCGGAGTAACCAGGGCAATAGAGGCGCTTTATATTTGTGGAACTGAAAAAAAAGCGAAAAGTTTTTCAGAAAAATCCTTCCTTGGTATGGTCTCTTTATTCCCATTATTTGATTTTTCTTCTAATACCTATGAACTGAACGGAAGACTTAAATTTACATCTGAGAAAGCTGGCAAATATATAACAGAAGAAAAAACAGTGTCCACTCAAATTTCTATTATTCGGGAAGTTGAGCAGTCCCAAAAGCCATCGGGAAAACCTGCCCCGGATATTTCGGATCTTAGATTTAATTTAAAGAAAATATCTGATCAGCCAGAAGGAGAATTTATCTCTGCGACAAAAGTTGCCGTTTTTAACCAGTGCCCGTTAAAATATCAACTTACTTATGAATATGGATTTACTCGATTATTTAACAAGTATAAAACTTGGCATAAAAACCAAAATAATAGCAGCTTATCTGAAAGCAACTTTGATTACAATTCAAGGGAAGAAAAGAATGATCTGATTTTTGTAAATGATAGGCAAAAAGCTCAAGGATTTACTGACGTTAAAGGAAGAATCATTCATAAAATATTACAAATGGATGTTGCCCGAGAAGAGTTGGATGAATTTGTCAAAAGAAATATTAAAAATGAAATTGATGTTTTTGATTATTCTGAAACCGCCGCATTCGAATTAAAAAAGAATATACTGAAGGATATTAATAAATATTTATCATCAGGTACCTATAAAGAAATTACCAGCTATAGAACTTACCATAATGAGTTTGAAATTTATTTGAAAGAAAATGACTATTTCCTTTATGGAATTATTGATAAATTAATTATTGATAATAATAAAGCAATTATCGTAGATTATAAAACCGATGATATTTTAATTGAGGAAATAGCAGAAAGAGCAAAAAACTATTTACCGCAATTAGAATTTTATTCATATATTACGGGGCAGTTTTTCCCTGATGTTAAGGAAATTGAATTAAAGCTCATTTTTATAAAACATCCTGAAGAATTGTTTGAAAAATCTTTGAAAAGGGAATATTTAGCTCAAATTCGCAATAATCTGACTAAAATGGTGGATTCAGTACGAAATGAGAATTTTACCAAAAACCTTGAACATTGCAACAAATGCCTTTATTCTCTTAACAACAAATGTGTAATTAATAGCTGATGTATATTGAATAAACTTATTGGGATAAAATTACATGAACCGAATAATTAAACAAATCAGAGATATAGAAGTAATAGAAAAAGAACTAAACAGTAGTGGAGCTGGTGTGCTTGCAGTTCAATGCGAAGATGAAGAATTATTGCAGATAGCTACCACTTTTTTGTATAGAGATAAAAACCTATATATCTTCTTTGAAGATGATGAATTATTTAATTCAATTATTTTTAATTCTAATGTTTCATTCACAATATTAAAAGAAGAAAAACTGCGGGACAATAAAAAGGCAGGCTACCAACCAACATATAAATATTTTTCCATTTCAATATCTGGTGTAATCAAAAAAATTGAAGACAGCAAAATTGTGGAGGATTTGAAACGATCGTACGTTAAGAAATATTCCAAGAAAAAGGATGGAACTAAACTTGATTTTACGGTCATTAATAAATTAACTATGATTGACTCAGAAGAAATCAAAGCTATTGAAGAGACTGGTGGATAATCTAAAAACCAGATTAGGAATTTTAATTCTGGCTGCTGGAATTAGTGGCTGCGCTTCCGGTATTAAAAGTTTTTATGAAATTCCTGCCGAGTTCAGATTTCCGGAAAAGAGAGAAAAATTTGCTAGTGACTATTATCCGTTTATACTGGGTAAAAATATCTTTATTGATCCCGGTCACGGAGGACAACAAAGAGGAAACAAGGGATATCAAGGATTTGAGGCCGAAGCAAATTTAAATCTAAAGGTTGCTTTATATTTGAGATCATTTCTTCAGGAAGCTGGGGCAGTTGTTTATATGTCCCGGAGCACAGATACAACAATTAATTTAAAAGAACGGTCAAAGCTTGCAGATGAAAGTGGTGCAGATATATTTATAAGTATTCATCATAACGCGCCCGGGTCAGCCGATGATTTCTGGACTGATTACACTTCTACTTACTACCATGCAAGAGAAAATAATTATGAGTATGAACCCAGCTGCAGAGATATAGCAAAATATGTGCAAAGGGATCTAGCATATGCTGTTAGAAATTCTGGCGGACTTGGGTCTTTTGACGGGACTTATTCTGATTATACAATTTATCCGGGACAGGGATTTTCTGTGTTAAGAGAAACTAAAATCCCTTCAATATTAGTGGAATGTAACTTCAGCACAGATCATTTTGAAGCTGGCAGACTGACAGAAACTGAGTTCAATAAGATTGAAGCATGGGGTATTTTCAGGGGGCTATGCCGGTATTTTAAGGCAGGCATTCCACTTATCATATCATTAGATAAACCTGATGATATAGTTACGGATGATAGTACCAGCTTTTCTTTCCTTTTGAGTGATTCAACAGGGATTGATTCAAATTCAATTAAAGTTCAATTTGATTCTACAGAGGTAAATAATTTATATTACGATAGGTATCTGAAAATACTTACAGTTAATATTACTGAAGCTACAACAGGCAGGCATTCATTGAGAATATTTGTTGCAAATAAGAACGGTAATCATTCGTTTCCTTACAGAAAAGAGATAGTTCTTTTACCAAATATTAGATAGGGTACTACTTAATGCTGAATTATATCTGGCTTGCATTATTATTTCTGGGGATAGGGGCTGCCCTGACTACAGATATTGTAAATCAAAATCAGAACAAATACAGGAATGATGAGCCAATTTCAGTAACTGTAAACTTTTATAATAATTTTGTTAAAAATAGTTCAAAAAATACTGAAGGTGAAATAAAAATTGGGCGCGATTCATTCAATTCATTTTATAGAGATTCAATAAAAAGCGATCTTGTCTTTCCAATAAAAATTACTCCAAATCCCCAAAAGAATGTTTATAGCATTTATTTTAAAATTAATAATTCTTCTCCAGCAATTTTACAACAAATAGCATCCGCTTCCGGTGAAAAAAACGATATCACAGGTACAGTCAGCTTTAATAACATTGTAGGTGATACTTCTGCTATTGGTCAGGCAATTTTTGAAGAAGTTAAATTTTTAAAACTTAAAAGCGTAACAAATTCAGCTCTGGATTATGCCGGAATTGCTGTAAATATTGCAATTGGTTTAATTGGAATAATGGCTCTCTGGCTTGGTGTTATGAAAGTTGCAGTAGAAGCAGGGTTGATTAAAATAATTGCAAATGTACTTAAGCCAATTACTAAAAGATTATTTCCGGAAGTACCGGCAGACCACCCGGCAATGGGTTCAATGATCATGAATATTTCCGCAAATATGCTGGGACTCGGAAATGCCGCAACACCTTTCGGCTTAAAAGCTATGGAGGAACTTGAAGAAACAAATCCTGAGAAAGGGACTGCAACTAATGCAATGTGCACATTTTTGGCTATCAATACGGCGGGAATTACTCTTATTCCAGCAACAGCAATTGCTATAAGGGCTGCTGCGGGCAGCTCTGAGCCTGCAGTAATTATCGGGACATCTTTGTTTGCCTCAGTCTGTGCAACTATTGCAGGCGTAAGTGCAGCAAAAATATTTGAGAAATTCCCTATAAAAAAGGGAGGATTTTCAGTTTGGTTAAAAAGTAATGCAAAGTTATTTCTAACAGTAGCCGGAATTATTCTTTTTATTTTATTAATGGCTTTTTCAGGAATTGGGAAATCCTTGGCGTCTGTTGTCAATCCGGATATAATTAAAAATATTATACAGGGATTTTCAATTGTTGCAATTCCTCTTTTAATTGTAGTGTTTCTTGGATACGGGCTTGTAAAAAAAGTAAAAGTATATGAGCAGTTTATTGAAGGTGCAAAAGAAGGATTTAATATTGCAGTAAAAATTATTCCTTACCTAGTTGCAATGTTAGTGGCAATTGGAATATTTAGGGCCGGCGGAGCTATGGCATGGTTAATAAAAATATTGAAACCATTTACTGACTTTATTGGAATGCCGGCAGAAGCACTGCCTATGGCTTTGATGAGACCTTTATCTGGAAGTGGTTCGCTTGGAATAATGGCGGAAACTATTTCAGTTCACGGACCGGATTCTTTTATTGGAATTATGGTCTCAACATTTTATGGAAGTACGGAAACTACTTTTTATGTCCTTGCACTTTATTTTGGTGCTGTAAGCATCAAAAAAACCCGCCATGCTTTACCGGCAGGACTGGTAGCTGATATAGTCGGAATTTTAGCAGCGGTATTTATTGTCAGGCTTTTATTTGGTTAAAAAATAAAATGAAAGTTTATATCACCAGGATTATCCCACAAAAAGCGATTGAATTTCTTAAAGAGAAAGGATTTGCTGTTTCCAGCTATAAACAAGATAAACCTATTCCACGAAACGAACTGATAAAAAATATCAAAAATGTAGATGCAGTAATATCATTACTTACGGATAAAATTGATTCAGCAATAATTGATGGAATGAACAGCTGTAAAATAATAGCAAATTATGCAGTCGGTTATGATAACATAGACGTGAAATATGCTAAATCTAAAAATATAATAGTAACAAATACTCCCGGCGTTTTAACTGATTCCACGGCCGATCTAGCAATGTCCCTTACACTTGTGTGTGCCAGAAGACTGACTGAAGCAGAAGACTTTTTAAGAGATGGCAAATATACCCACTGGAAACCGGATCTACTTTTAGGTGTGGAATTGAGGAATAAATTTTTTGGAATCCTTGGCTCTGGCAGAATTGGAACTGCCACTGCAATAAGAGCACATGCCTTCGGTTGCAAAATTATTTATTTCTCAAGAACAAAAAGTTATGAATTAGAAAAAACAACTAATGCTAAAAAAGTATCATTAAATAGATTGCTTAAAATTTCTGATTTTATCTCTGTGCATTTACCATCTAATTCAGAAACATATCATCTGTTAGATAAAGATAAATTGTCTTTTTTGAAAAATTCAGCAATTCTTATAAACACGGCGAGAGGTGAAATAATAGATGAAAAAGAATTAATTAAAATTCTGAAAAAGCAAAAAATCAAGGTAGCCGGACTTGATGTTTATGAAAATGAACTAAATATTAATAAGAAATTATTAAACCTGGAAAATGTTGTATTGCTTCCACACATTGGGAGTGCGACTATAAATGCAAGAACCAGTATGGCAATGATAGCAGCTAAAAATGTAGCCGCCGTTCTATCGGGTAAAAAAGCCCTAAACGCAGTATAAAGCAGACCGTTTAAACAATTCATTTGATAATCTAGCCCCTTATAGCTAATTTTAACAATAAAAAAACATACGTTGTTCTATGAGAATAGGGATACTAAAAGAAAATCTACTCGAAGAAAAGAGAGTAGCTCTGGCACCGGCCGGTGTTGATTCATTAGTAAGAGCTGGACACACAGTTTATATTCAAACTGGCGCAGGTGAGGGGAGTCACTTCAGCGACGAGGAATATATCAAAACCGGTGCATCAATTGTTTATTCAGCAGAAGAGATTTACCATAGGTCAGAACTAGTTACTAAGGTAAGTCATCTGGAAGAAGGTGAACTTGAACTTCTACAGGAAAACCAGATACTCTTTTCTTTCCTTCATCTTGCTGTTGGAAATAAAAATACGGTTGAGAAGCTTCTTGAAAAGAAAGTAACCGCCATTGGTTATGAATTAATTGAAAATGAAGGCAGACTGCCAGTACTCCATTCAATGAGTGAGATTGCCGGACAGATTGCTATACAGGTTGCGGAAAGATATCTTGAAACTTCTCAAACCTCAGGAAGAGGCATTTTGCTAGGAGGAATTACTGGTGTTGCTCCGGCGGCAGTTGTTATTTTAGGTGCAGGTGTGGTTGGAACTACAGCTGCAAGGGCTGCGCTTGGACGAGGAGCACAAGTAATTGTTCTTGATAATGACCTCCAGCGTTTGAGAAAAATTGATGCCAGTTTCAGGAAAAAAGTTACTACTGTTATGGCAAATCCTTATACTATTTCACGTGGCGTGAAATTTGCAGATGTTCTAATAGGTGCAGTTCTAATAAAAGGTGAAAAAGCTCCTCTCATAGTTACTGAGGAAATGGTCTCGCAGATGAAAAAAAATGCTGTGATTGTGGATGTATCAGTGGATCAGGGTGGCTGCATAGAAACCAGCAGGATTACAACTTTATCTGATCCTGTTTTTATTAAGGATAATGTAATTCATTATTGTGTTCCTAATATGCCGGCTGTTGTTCCAAGAACAGCAAGTTATGGTTTAAATAATGCCGCATTAAAATATATACAGAACATTGCGGATAATGGTTTAGCGGAAGCCTTAACAAGCGAGCCGGGTCTGTCAAAGGGAGTTTGTACTTATAAAGGTTATGTATCAAATAAAAAAATTGCTGATCTGTTTGAACTGGAATATAGAAGACTACATGTATTTTCAACTAATTGACTAACTTATAAAATTGTTTGGCTAAAATGATGACTGCTACTGAAGAAATAAAACCCTCGATAAATATACCTTTCAATATTCTTGAAAATTATAAGAAAAAAGTTGTGCCTGCTGAAGAAGCGGTACTAGTAGTTAAATCTGAAGATAATGTTGTGGTGCAGTGCGGGTGTGCCGTTCCACTTGCAACCATAAACGCTCTTGTAAAAAGGAAGAGTGAGCTTCGTGATGTATCTATGATGCACGTTTTAACAGTTGGGGATCTTCCTTACCTTCAACCAGGGATGGAAAAACATTTTAAACACAATGCTTTTTTTATTGGAGGAAATTCAAGAAAAGCCGTTAATGAAGGCAGAGCTGATGTAACCCCGATATATCTTTATGAATATCCCCTCCTTTTTACTCATGGAATTATTCCCGTTGATGTTGCACTTATTCACGTTTCTCTACCGGATGAACATGGCTTTTGCAGTTACGGTGTGGATGTTGGATTAGTTAAAAATGCTGCAATTAAAGCGAAGACAATTATAGCACAGGTTAATCCGAATATGCCAAGGGCCTTAGGTGATAGTTTTATTCATATTAATAAGATTGATTACATTATTGAGGTTAATGATCCTATTGCAGAGCTGCCACAGTTCGATAAGAATATGACTCCAGAGATGGAACAAATTTACAGTAAAATAGGGAAGTATATAGCAGATCTCGTAGAAGATGGTTCTACACTTCAGCTTGGCATCGGCGCAATACCAGATGCAGTTCTTCATTACCTGCACGATAAAAAAGGTTTGGGTATTCATTCAGAAATGTTTTCCGATGGAATTATTGAACTGGTGGAAAGTGGCGTCGTAACAAACGAATTCAAGACATTACATCCGGGAAAAATTATTGCAGGTTTTGTACTTGGGACTAAAAAGCTTTTTGATTTCATAGATAACAATCCTTTAATTGAATTCCACCCCCAGGAATACGTTAATGATCCTTTTGTCATTGCTAAAAATGATAAGATGGTTGCCATCAATTCAGCAATAGAAATAGATATTACAGGCCAGGTTTGTTCAGATTCAATTGGCCCAAGATTATACAGCGGGTTCGGAGGACAGGTTGATTTTATACGCGGTGCTGCAAGATCAAATGGAGGCAAGCCCATAATCGCGCTTCCTTCAACTACAAAGGATAAAAAATTCAGCAGAATAGTTCCTTCCCTGAAATTAGGCGCAGGTGTGATTACAAATCGGGCAGACGTTCATTATGTGGTTACAGAGTACGGTGTTGCACAGCTGTTCGGCAAAACTATCAGGGAACGTGTTTACTCACTTACTAATATAGCCCATCCAAAATTCCGTGATGAATTGCTAAAATATGCCAGTGATAATAAGTATATTTAAATATGATTGGAATAATAGGTGACATTCACGGATGCTTTTATACTCTTAGTGAACTTGTTCGTGATATCAGAAAAAAATATGCCGGAATAAAAATCTATTGTGTCGGTGATTTGGTCGATCGTGGAAATTTTAGCTTTGAGGTAATCGATTTTATACAAAAAGAACAAATCAATTTTACACCTGGCAATCATGATTATATGTTCTACTATTTTATGAAAAATCCAAGTTCCTTATTTGCGAGTGCCTGGCTTTATAATGGGTATGAAAATACTTTAAGATCTTACGAAGACAGGTATGAAAAATTAGGTGAGCATCTGGAACTAATAAAATCTGCCCCACTTTATTATAACCTTGAAGATTGCTTTATTTCACACGCAGGAATATCAGTTGCGTTTAAAGGTAAATTAGGCAAAAATCCAATAAGTGATATTGAAAAACTTGATAAATCTATAATAAATAACCTGGAATCAGAGAGTGGCATATTATGGACACGGGATGACCTTCTGGATCTTGGAAAACTACAGGTTGTTGGACATACACGTAAAGATGAAATAGAGTTCAATGAAAAAAATAATTCAGTATATATTGATACTTCAGCTTATAGTGGAATTAAACTATCAACTATAATTGTTGAAAAAGGCAAAATTATGGATACCTTATCAGTTTCTACCAAAAGCGAAGATATTCCGTCCCTGGATTTTTAACTAATTTTCTAGGGCAGGTTCTTCCTCAAAGACCGGTACATCCTGATTGTCAAATCTATTATATAAATCAAGTTCACTTGCAAGGTACCAGAATTTTACATAAACCCTCAGCCAGATAAATGCCTGCTGAATAATAAAAGTGATAAATATTGTGAACCACGTAGACATACCAATTTTATCAACGACAATAAAATATAAAACAAATAAAACAACCGGGAAAATCAGCAAAGACTTATACAATCCAATTGTGCTGAAAAAATGCTTGAATACAAATCCAAACGATCTAATTATTGTGCGCAGAGGGCGGTATGCATCATGTTCCACCATCATTACTTTCGCGTAATCGGTAACCGTAAGCAAAATTATGAATAATAAAAGATGAATTACTACGCCGGCAATGGCCGTATAAAAAATTGTCGGCTCAGTAGAAGTTTTGCTGATTGATCCAATAATTGCTGAAAGAGGGATATAAACTGCAATAAAAGCAATTATCTGCAGGATTACCATGTAAAGTGCGAGACGGAAAAATCTCCAGAAATAAATTGCGCAACCCTGCCAGAATAATTTTAATGATTTATCACCTTTCCCGTCTTTTAATAATGTTAATATTCCCCCGGAAAAAAATATCGTGAAAACTAGGTATAAAATGGCTATCCAGAAAGCCGTAGAAATATATGGTTGAATTGCTTTGCCGGCCTCCCGCATAAAATCGGTATAAACAGTATAATTGAAATCATTTAATAATTTTGATATTGCCATTGAATTGCCGGCTTCAATTTTTATGGTCTTGCTAAAAGGAATAGCAATAGCCAGAGCAAATAACAGAAGTATGGCATAAATGGTTGTAACAATTTTCTTATTTGAAAACGTTTGATTAAAACCCTTTCCGTATGAATGTAGAAGTTTCATGTTTAACTCTTGTTTTAATTAAAAAATCATAGAAAAAGATGTCATTAAATTTTCCACCCAGAAAATAAATTTCGTCGTGTATTTCCTGAATGTTGTACTTCCCGGTTTAGTAGTGAAACTGTTATTTATCAGGTTTGTATCTATTAATAATTTCTGATCGGGATCCACTTTTGCCCATTCAACTTTTTTCTTACCCACAAATTCGGCGTTGTATGTGCGGCTTTTGCCATCCCAGGTTAAAAGTGAGTCTTTCCCATCATTAAAGTGTACCAGTAATTCGACAGGCATTGTAACCTCGCCAAGCCTGTAAACAGATACTTTTGATTTATAAATTACACTATCCTTATTGCTGCTTTCATTACGAAATTTGTAAAGATGTTTTGTCTCGGCACTATCGTAAATCCCTGAAGGGTCCATCACCTTATTAACGGAAATACCGGCAAGTTTGTAATCACAGATATCTGTTCCGTAAAGCACTTGGTCAAAAAACCAGTTCATATTATCTCCGAATTTATTGCCGAGTCTTTTAGGCACAATTTCATTTACAATATCTATAAAATCCCTTGTGCACGGATGCTTAAAACTCCACCTGTCGTAATAAGTCTTCATAATCTCATTCATTACGTCTCTACCTACCAGCCTGTCAAGAGTTGTCATCCATGTAGCCGTCTTTGCATATGTTATTGAACCATATCCCCCGTTTTTGTAGCCCCAGGCGGGTAAAAAGTTTGATGCAATTTTGGGATTGCTCATATTTAAATATCCTTCGCGCTGCATTTCAAGATCACCGAAATGATATCCCCCAAAATCAATGAATGAGGTGCTTTTGCCGTAATAGTGGTCCATAATCCTAGCTTCGAAATAGGAATTCATTCCCTCATCCATCCAGGCTTCCTCAAATTCATTTGTGGCGAGCATACCCATGAAATAATTGTGGCCGAACTCGTGAACGACGACCATTTCCGTGAGCCTTAAACCTTCCGGGGCTCCCCAGAGACAACCGGCTGTAATAAAGGTCGGGTATTCCATTCCGCCGGAGCCCATAGCATAAATAGGAGGATCGACTATTGTAAGATTATGGTATGGATATTTTCCGAGATATTTATCAAAATATTCGAGTGCGTTAATCGCCGAGTTTATGTGTCTGTCGGCCTGTGCAAAGTGTTCCGGCTGCAGAAGAACTTTTATCTTTACATTTTTCCATTGACCTTCGGCAATTTTAAATATTGGGGAAGCAGTCCAGGCAAAATCAATCACATCCTCTGCATGGAATTTTACAGTTTTAGTTCCATCTTGATTTTCTTTCTCATCGGTTTGAATTCCTACAGCTCCTACAATAAATTCTTTTGGCAGGGTAATGCTGACATAATAGACTCCAAAATCAGCGTAAAATTCCGAATTTGCATGAAACTGGTGACAATTCCATCCGCCTTTTTTTGCATAACGAATTCCCGGATATTCATAAACTCCTATTTTCGGAAACCATTGTCCGACAAGAAAATAATTCCCGGCATATCCTGTTCTTGCAAAAATTTGGGGCAGCTTTGATTTGAATTTTATATCGAGGTCTATTGTTTGCCCGGGCCTTACCGGTTTTGAAAGGGGAACACTTATTACAGTTTGGTCATCAGCGTTATCATCATCTGGGTGAATATATTTTATTTTGCCGGTAAGATCCTCACCATTTTTTATTTTCATTGAAGTTACATCTATCCACCCCCACGAACTGTCTGATTCCTTATTTATTTTATCTCCGCGGAGCTGTCCGCCCGATTCTTTCATAAAAGTTGAATTACTATTTTTAAAAGCGTTGAGGTAAAGATGAAATCTCAATTCTTTTATATTATCTTTTGAAAGGTTCTTCCAATGCAGCACCTCAAACCCGTCTATGATTTTAGTCTCAGGGTTTAAGTTAACGTCCAAATCATAGCTTGCATTTCTTGGACTTAATGGCGTATTAAAAATTGTTTGAGGGAAAGAAAATGAAGTAAGGATCAGGAATAAAGCAAATAATATTATTCCATTGCCTTTAAGAAATTGGTTGATTTTCATTACTGGCTCCGTGAAGTGATTATAAATATGACTTGCATATTCAGACATCGTGAAAAAACTGCCCCTGATTTTGAAGTACAAAACAATATGTTTAAATCTGTTTTTTAATGCAATAAAATTTTGATGAATGCCCTGAGATACTTTTTTAGAGTAATAGTCAATTATTATGTTGTGGAATTTTATTAATATTTTTAGAAGGTTTAAGTACTGAAAATATAAGGAGATAATAATGAAAAAACGAAAATTAGGAAAGAATGGCCCGGAAGTATCTGCTATTGGACTAGGATGCATGGGTATGTCTGAATTCTACGGACAGGGGGATGAAAAAGAATCAATTGAAACCATTCACAAGGCTTTGGAACTGGGAATAAATTTTCTTGACACCGCAGATATGTACGGCCCGTTTATAAATGAATTACTGGTTGGAAAAGCAATTAACGATAGAAGAGACAAAGTTTTTCTTGCTACAAAATTTGGAATTCAAAGATCGGATGACCCCGCTCAAAGATCGATTAATGGGAAACCTGAATATGTAAAATCCGCCTGCGAAGCTTCTCTTAAAAGACTGGGCGTTGATCATATTGACTTATACTATCAGCACCGTGTTGATAAAAGCGTACCAATTGAAGATACTGTCGGGGCAATGAGCGGACTGGTCGAAGAGGGAAAGGTCAGATTTTTAGGTCTGTCGGAAGCAAGCCCTGAAACAATTATCCGAGCAAATAAAGTACATCATATTACAGCGCTTCAGACGGAATATTCTTTGTGGTCACGTGACCCGGAAGACAAAATATTAACTACCGTACGGGAACTGGGCACAGGGTTTGTTTCCTATAGTCCGCTCGGAAGGGGATTTTTAACGGGTAGATTTAAAAAATTTGAAGATCTTGCGCCAGACGATTACAGGAGGTTTTCTCCGAGATTCCAAGGGGAAAATTTTCAGAAGAACCTTGAACTCGTAAAAAAGGTCGAAGAAATTGCACAAGAGAATAATATAAAACCGGGACAACTTGCAATGGTCTGGGTACTTGCACAGGGAGAAGATATAGTACCGATTCCCGGTACAAAACACGTAAAATACCTGGAGGAAAATGCCGCTTCTGTTGAAGTTGAATTATCAAAAGAAGTTCTGGATAGAATTGAAAATGTATTTCCAAAAGATGCGGCTGCCGGATTGCGGTACCCGGAAAAAATGATGGGATCTGTAAACGAATAAAGCTGCATTATTATCAATTTGAAAATTATTATTTTGGGAATAAATTATTCCTGAAACTTTCAGGGAACTATTTCATCATAAAGTTAAACTTTAGGACTTATCCAGATGATCAGAAAAATAAAACTGTTTCATAACATAATTTTATTATTAGTCCTCTTTTCAGGAGGCAATATTTTTGCTCAGAAAAATGCAACAGCAAAAATAGATACAATAATTTGGAATGACATTAAATTTCAGAAATATATAATCCATTATACTGACTCTGATGCTGGAATGTTTATGTCTTTAAAAACATATCTTGATCAGGGTATATCAACTGTTGAAAAATATTTCGGCAAAAAATTTCCAAAATCATTTGACGTTTATATTTATCCAAAACGTTCAGATATGGATAAAGCCTGGCAAAAAGCCTGGGGGATTCCCGGATTCAAATCCCAATGCTGGATGGTTGCAAGTGGGGTTGCTGACAAATTGGATATTTTGAGTCCGTCTGTATGGAAGTCAGAGGCTTGTGAACATAATCCTGAAGACAAGACAGCTACAAAAGATCTCATAGCTCACGAACTTGTGCATGTTTATCAGGGACAGGTTAACCGGAATCCGGATTTTGCTGGAATGGATAATATCGGCTGGTTTATTGAGGGGCTTGCTGTTTTTGTCTCAGGACAGTTAACTAAAGACAGGATTGATCGTGCTGTTAAAGCCATCAAAATGGGGGACTATCCCAGAGAATTGAAGAATGCCTGGAGCGGAGCAAATAAATACGGATTTTCCGGTTTATTAGTCAGTTATATCAGTTCGAAATACGGAAAAGATAAAATTACAGAATTACTGACTCAATCTACTCAAAAGGGCATTCTCAGCATGTTAAATGTGACTGAACAAAAATTATTAAATTATTGGAAAAACTGGGTACTTAAACAAAGATAAAAATGAAGCCAAAAGATTTACTTAAAAAATTTAATGTGAAAAAAGTTCTGCTGCTTCCAGTAGCAGAACTTGAAGCCTTGCTGAATACAGGAGAAATTATTGTTGAAAAAGACACAATTGTAAACGGTAAAGTAAGAATATTAAACCTGGCGGGAAGTATACTTTTCCAGGAAATTACCGCGAAAGACGAGTTGGCCCTCAGAAAATTTACCCGCCTTAAAGATGCTGAAAATCTGGTTAATGACAGGCTTGCCGTTTATGAAAATATGTGGAACGGATGTGGCTGCAAAGTGAATTATTACGAATAGCTGGCATAATACCCACGGAATTGTAACCTGCCATTAATTTCCTTAATTTTTCCACAGACTAAATATGTTTTTAAAAGATATTTGTGGGAGACTTATGAACGTTATTGCTGATTTTTGCATCGTCCCGATTGAAGTCGGAATTTCCGTATCAAAATATGTGGCTGAATGTGAAAAAATATTTAAAGAAGAAGGATTAAAAACCAATCTGCACGCATACGGCACTAACCTGGAGGGTGACTGGGACCAGGTGTTTGCTGCAATTAAAAAATGTCACGAAAAAGTTCACCGAATGGGTGCTTCAAGAATTTCATCAACATTGAGATTTGGTACGAGGACTGACAGAGAGCAGACGATGAAAGATAAAATAGATAGCGTGGAAACCAAACTAAAATAAAAGCGAAAATATGCAAAACCTGATATTTACCGCAAACATTGTTGTTCCCGTATTTATAATTGTTGCTCTTGGATACCTGTTGCGCAGACGAAAATTGATTAATGATAATTTTGTTAACCTTTCTTCCAAAATTGTCTTTTCGGTTTCACTCCCGGTTTTGATATTTACCGAAATATCGAAAATTGATCTAGACGTGATCCTGGACTTTAAGTTAATCTTGTTTATTTACACGGGTACTTTAGTATCTTTCTTTCTTATTTGGGTTTTATCTGCACCATTTATAAAAAACGGAAAAGATGAAAGCGCTTTTCTGCAGGGAAGTTTCAGAGGAAATTTTGCGATTGTAGGCCTCGCTCTCATTGCAAATCTTTACGGGCCTGGGAAACTTGGAAAAGCTTCACTGGTGCTGGCGTTTACAATTCCGCTTTATAATATTCTTGCTGTAGTTGCTTTAACGGTGCCGGTTAGAAAGGAAAAAAATCTGGATTTAAAATCTACTATATGGGAGATTGTTAGAAACCCACTTGTACTTGGTGTACTGTTTGCACTGCCATTTTCATATTTTAAAATTCAGGTTAGTGATATAATATTAACCACTGCCAATTATATAGCAGCCCTTGCTTTGCCTCTTGCTTTGCTAGGCATCGGGGGTTTTCTGAATTTTGATGATATCAAGGAAGGATTAAAATTAACTTCAATTTCTTCAGGTATAAAACTTGTCCTTATACCTCTGGTTGCTACATTTGCAGCTTATGAATTTGGATTTGTAGGTGACGATCTTGGTATCATTTTTATCCTGTTTGCCTGTCCCACAGCAATTGCAAGTTTTATTATGGCCGAAGCAATGGGGGTCAACAGCAAACTTGCAGGCAATATATTATTGGTTACTACTATGGTTTCAGTTGTCACAATTGCAGTGGGATTATTTATTCTGAAACAGAACGGACTTATATAAAAACGGAGATTACTATGACTGATAAATTATTGAGAGAACAACTGATTAATTTATTGAAAGGCGGGCGGGCATCTGTGACATTTGAATCGGCGCTTGAAAACGTAGGACCGGGATTAAGAAATAAAAGGCCATCGGAAAATATCCACTCAGTTTGGGAAAACCTCGAACATATGAGAATAGCCCAGGAGGACATTTTAAAGTATACTGTTGATAAAAAATGGAAATCACCTGTATGGCCCGAAGGATACTGGCCGGATGATAAACGCAATATAGATGATGAAAAGTGGAAAAATTCTCTGTCATCTTTTCTGAATGACAGGGATGAATTAATAAAATTAGTACTTAATGAAAATATAGGTCTAACTTCTAAAATCCCACACACTGATGGACACACTTATTTACGGGAAATTCTTATCGTGGCAGAACATAACGCCTATCATCTTGGGCAAATACTCACTGCAAGAAAGCTATTGAATGATTGGAAAAATTAAGTTTTCTTTTTGGGTTGCGCATTAAACATCAAGCCAAGTAATTCTAGATCACAAAACAAAAGGGGAGCCAGCACTTATCGCAAATCCAGGTCCGATTTTTTTTTAGCATTAATAAGCCGATAAGTAATAATCTTAAAAATTGACAGGAGAATTGTTGGATTATGGAAATTTCCTACACGAATAGGGGCACCCGGAATTCCCTTTCCCACGAATTCGGTTTCATTTCATCCAATAAAAACAACCCTAAACCACCCACCATGGGATACTTCTTCAATTTTTTCGCAAAAATTATTAGGATTGCTTCAATTGTTGCAAAAATGCCGTTTTTAGGTGTATTTAATATTTTATTTAAATAATAGTGCGAAATTCTAATTAAGCTAAACTGGTTCATAAAAAATTCATTGTTTTTCGTATAATTTGGACGGAATTCTAAAGTTTAATAAGTGCGAAAATTTTTCTATATTTAATTATTGATTATATACCTAACTTTAATAAGTTGAAAAATATTATTAATATATTCAATTATGGGCTAATTTAAGCTTTTAATGTGGTACAATTTGCTATGAATAAAATGCGCATTATTATAAATAATTTTATAAGTTTGCCTATATAATAGGGGACTTTTTATTCTTCTACCACAAAGATTTATTTTTTTCAAGTTGGCACGGCTGTGAAATCCTTATCATTTAAACTAAATGTGCATTATAATTAATTTAATAAAATATAAAATACTATGATTAATATTAACGAGCAGGAAGACCTCGGACAAATAAAGTTAATAACAAAAGAACAGTATGAGACTCTTTATAAAGTAAGTAAGATTTTAAATTCTGCCGTTTATGAAAGCACACTTGTTAAGAGTATTCTGGATTTGGTAATAAAAGTAATAAATGCTGAGCGCGGACTTGTTGTAAAATTTGACGAAGAGAATAATAATTTTACTATTATTGCCGCCCGAAATGTTCAGCAGGAAACAATTAGTGACCTTTCTGAATTTTCTTCTGGGGTTTTACAAAAAGTAATAGATAATAAAGAGCCCTGTCTCTATCACGATGTTCAGAATGACCCTAACGTTTCACAGTTTGTGAGCTTACAATTATACAATATTAAATCTATAATTGGTGTACCTATTATAAGAAACGATAAAATTTGGGGCGTGATACTTGCTGACAGCAGGGCGAACAGGAAAGAATTTACTGATGAAAATCTTTTATTCTTAGATTTTTTTTCAAACATCGTTTCACCTGCCCTTGATAAAATTATTCAACTCTCGGAATTACAGGATGAAAATTTAATTCTCAAAAATCAGATTGAATCTGCAAAAACAATTCCGGAATTAATTGGTAATAGCTCTGTGATGAAAAATCTTGCAGCATTAATTCATAAGGTAGCCAAGACTGATGCAACGGTACTCTTACTTGGTGAAAGTGGAACTGGAAAAGAAATTGTGGCAAATGCAATTCATTATTTGAGTTCACGAGTAAATAGGCCCTATCTTGCACAATTTTGTGGATCAATTCCTGATACATTACTTGAGAGTGAATTATTTGGCTATAAAAAAGGTGCTTTTACTGGTGCAACTTCAGATAAAAAAGGATTATTTGAAGTTGCAAATTCCGGCACATTTTTTCTGGATGAAATTGCAGATATTTCAATTGCTTTGCAGGCAAAATTATTAAGAGTTTTGCAAAACAAGGAAATAATAAAAATTGGGGATACTCATGCTAAGCAGGTTGATGTAAGGATTATTGCTGCAACGAATAAAGATCTTAAAGAATTAGTAAATGATGGTAAATTTAGGGAGGACCTTTTTTATAGGCTTAATGTTTTCCCAATTAATTTGCCGTCCTTAAAAGAAAGGCGTGGTGATATCCCTTTATTAACAAAATATTTTATAAATAAATATTCTGATAAAGATATTCAGATAAGTTCGCAAGCTTTAAAAGAGTTGGAATTATATGATTGGCCGGGTAATGTTCGCCAACTTGAAAATATAATACAGCGTGCTCTTATTCTTTGTGATTCAAATAAACTTCAACCAGAACACATTGTTATTGAAGATGGTTCAGATGGAGTAAATTTTAACGGTACCTTAAAAGAGATTGAGAAATTATTGCTTAAAAAAAGATTAAATGAATTTGAAGGAAACCGGACTTTAACAGCTAAATCTTTAGGAGTTTCTGTTAGGTGGGTTCAGCTTAAACTTAAAGAAATGGATGAAGTTTTATAATAATGAACCATAACTCCGGTGAAATAATATTTGACAAGTTTGAGATTATAGAATGTCTTAAAAGAGATTCTTATGCAAATGTGTACCTGGCAACACATATTTATCTCGGGAAAAAGATAATCCTTAAGACTCTAAATACGGACGATCTTACCGATCAAACAATCTTAAAAAGATTTAAAAGAGAAGCTAAAATATTAGCACAGCTTGATCATCCCAACCTGATTAAAGTCCTTGATTTCGGAACTATTAAAAACCATTTTTATATCTCCTTCGAGTATTATGAAAGCAGAAACTTAAGAGAAGTAATAAAACAAAATGATATTACTAATGAGACTAAATTTTATATTTTCATTCAGCTACTGAAGGCTCTAAATATTGCGCATCAGAATAAAATTGTTCATAGGGATATAAAACCCGAAAATATCTTAATTGGGACTGATTATCATTTGAAAATAGCTGACTTTGGTTTAGCAATGATTCAATCAGATGATAATCTTACACAAGATTCTTCTATTGTGGGTACACCCAGTTATATGTCTCCTGAACAATTACGCGGAGAAAAGACATTACAAACGGATATATTTTCAGCTGGAATTGTCGCTTATGAACTTTACTCGGGATTCAATCCTTTTAGTGGGAATGCAGTTTCAGACACTGTAAACAAGATTCTAAATTATGATGAAAATATCGGGACAATTGATTTTAATAAATTACCGGAAGCTGTGCGAGAAGCTGTTAAAAGTATGTTGAGGAAAAGTCAGAAAAATAGAGCTAAATCCATTATGGAAGTACTGAATTTGTTGGGGATAGAGGGAGATATATACAAACCTGTTAAATCAAAAGATATTTTTAACTTTAAGTATAAAATATATACTCCGGCTGTATTTGTAATAGTTCTAATTATCGTTGTTAGTTTTCTTTTTTTTAATAAACTAGAGGAAAATGGTAAAGATTCTCTTGAAAACCTGCCTAAAAATTCAGAATTATTAGCTGCTGATTCAATGGCAAATCCGATATCAGCCCCTATAGGTTCAGGAAATGACATCTCGGATAAAAATAATTCCAACAAAACAGGGGCGGGCGCTGGAATAGAAAAGTCTATCATTGGTAAATTATTCGTTGAATGCTTACCCTATGCTGATATATATATTGACGGAAATAAAGTTGATAGTACTCCTCTAAAGGATTATATAGTATTAAAAACAGGGAGGCATTTACTGAAACTTGTGCACCCTGGTTATCCACCCTATATAAAAAAAATATTCATTCGCTCTGATAGAATAGAATCAGTGTCTCTAAATTATTCTGACGTACTGGGTTATCTGAAGTGCAATATTTATCCCTGGGGGGAAATTTTTATTAATGGGGATTCCAAAGGTATAACACCAATGTCCCCGATTCCTTTGTTAAATGGGAAATATGATTTGACGATTAAGAATCCGAAATATGAAGATTTCGAAGAAACAATAGATATTAATACAAAAGATACTTTGAATTTCAATCTAAATTTTGAAAAAGCCGGTGATAGTTTGAATTCAAAATAAAAATTATTTCAAGTATTATTGCCTTTCATTTATGCTAGTCCATTTAATCCATTTTCCCTAATATAACGAATCTAAACAAAGTCTCTTCTTAATCTCTATGTTAAAAGTATTTAGTTTGAAAATAAACTAGTGTATATTAGACTCGTCCTGTATCATTCTACAAGCTTGCTTTACTACTCATAAAAATAGTAAATTGTAAATAAGTATTTCTTATTTTTTCTGGACAAAGTTAGGAATTGTATAAAAACAAAAAAATATAATATGAGAAGTATTTCCGCCATAGTTTTAATATTTTGCACTATCCCGGTTTTTGTAAATGCCCAGCAAAATTCAGCTAAACTAGATTCATTAGTTCAGGAATTTGAAGCTTTTAATTACACCAGGGTAATAGCTTTAGCAGACAGTTTGTTAAAAACAGATCCTAATTTTTCGGATAATCAGCTTATTAATATTTACAGGATTAAGGGGATATCTCAATTTTCTCTTCAGGATGAAGAAGAAGCGCAAATAAGCTTTAGAGCTATCTTGAATATTGACTCTACATTTAATCTCGATTCTTCAAAAACCTCGCCCAAAATTATCCTATTCTTTAATAATGTAAAATCAAAATATCTGGAAATACTAGCTAAGGAAAAAGAATTAAGGTTGGCTAGACAAGATTCACTTAAATCTTCACAAATTGATCTTGAAAAAAGTGCAGAGGAAAATCTAAGAAAAACTATGATTCGTTCATTAATTTTACCAGGATTGGGTCACATTTATATAGGGGAAAAATCCAAGGGTATTGTCCTTACCGCTTTCAGCACCGTTTCTTTGGGCTCAATGATTTATTTTATAATTGACGCAAATAGAAAAGAAAATGAATACAGGTCTGAAACAGACCCAAATTTAAAACCTGTTCGTTACACTGATTTTCATAATTCTACAAAACTCAGAAATTTTTCCATAGTTACTTTCGCTGCAATTTGGATTTATAGTCAGATTGATATATTGTTTTTTACAAAATTTCCAAAAGACTCAGATTTGAGTGCACAGAAATTGCCAACTCTTAATTATAATTCCTTTAGAGGGATACAATTAAGTTACAAATTCAACTTTTAAAACATTACTACTTTACAAATTGTTATGTTGAATTTGTTTTGAAGGCATTGTTTGAGATTAATTTTCTTTGATATAATTAATCCTATCAACGTCATCTATAACTATAGTACTCAGATCTTCATCAGTTGGACTAGGAATTGAAAGGATTCTTTCTTCCTGATTGGAGATTGCTTTATATAAAATACTTCTAACAGTTCTGGCGTTACCAAAGCTCTTATCACGGTTTTTATAAAGTTCTGTAAAAATTTCAAGTAATAATTGCCAGGCACCTTCATCAAGAGTATAACCGGCTTTAGTACTTATTACTAGGGCAATTTCAAGCATTTGCCTTGGTGTATAATCATCATATGTAAAGAAATTAGTAAATCGTGATTGCAGTCCGGGATTAGTTTCAACGAATTTTTTCATTTCATTTGTATACCCAGCTACAATCACAACGAATTTCCCAACCTCATCTTCCATTCTCTTTAGCAAAGTATCAATAGCTTCCTGGCCGAATGCATCACCGGCACGAGAAAGTGAATATGCCTCATCTATAAAAAGGGTTCCTCCGATTGCACTTTCAATTACTTTTTCTGTTTTCGCGGCTGTTTGTCCTACATAACCTGCAACCAGTCCGGAACGGTCAACTTCTACAAGGTGGCCTTTTTCAAGTATTCCCATTTCCTTATAAATCTTACTTAAAAGTCTGGCAATGGTTGTTTTGCCAGTGCCCGGATTTCCCATAAATACTGAATGAAGGTTTCTTGGAATAACTTTTAAGCCTCTTTCTTTTCGTAGCTTTGCAACCTTCAGGCTGCTGATTAATTTTTCGACTGAATTTTTTACAGATTCCAGCCCGGTAAGCTCTGATAACTCCTTAAGATATTGATCCAGTAATTCCGGATTGCCTTCTACTGAAGCCGATCGATTTTCTTCTTTTAATTTAATTTGCTGGCTAACATCTTCTAGGGTAATTTCTTTTATAATTTTTTCATCCCTTTTTTCTGCTGGGAGGTCTGCTACTCTTAAAAGATGATTTTTCAAGATACTATCCACAGTATTTTTTACAAGACGGGCATTCCCGAAAGATTTATCCCTAGTGCGATAAATTTCATTGTAATACCTGGTAAGCGGTTTCAGAACTTCTTCAGATAATGTGTGCCCTTTTTGTTTGATATATAACTTTGTAATATCCAATAATTCTTTCGGTTCATAATCATGGAAAGATATTTCTTTTGCAAATCTGGATTTCATACCCGGATTACTATTTAGAAATGCTCTCATTTCATCTGTGTAACCCGTAGCAATTACCAAAAACTTACCTTTGTCGTCCTCCATTCTTTTCAAAAGAGTGTCAATTGCTTCCTTTCCAAAATCAGAGTTGTTACCTTCACCGTTTTTTACTAGCGTATAGGCTTCGTCAATAAGTAGAGTTCCACCGAGAGCTTTATTTATCATATCCCTTGTCTTTTCAGCAGTTTGTCCAACATATCCTGATACCAATCCCTGACGGTCGGTTTCAATTAAATGACCCTTGGGCAAAATGCCTAATGCTGAATATATTTCAGAGAATATTCTTGCTACAGTGGTTTTGCCAGTACCGGGGCTCCCCAGAAAAACGAGATGGTTACTAAATTTTTCCTGCAGGTTTTCTGCCTGATCAATATAAAGTCGGGCAAGTTTTACAAGTTGATCTATTTCATTTTTTACATTATCCAGGCCGTATAAACTATTTAATTTTTGCAGTGATTTTGCAAGGCTTTCTTCGTCTATGCCAATTTTGGCTTCCTTTAACTTTCCGCTACCCAGTATTGCAGTAATATCTTTCTCAGTTATCGTAACCATAGATTCTCTTGTTCTGCTTTCTTGATTAAGTTTGAGATATCTTTTACTTAACTGTAGTTTTGCCTCGTTAAAATAATTCCTTATTAACCTTGCATTGCCAAAGGAACTATCCCGTTTTCGGTAAAGATTAGTTAACGTTTTTTTTAGAATTTTTATGGCACCATCGGTAATGACGTATTCTTCCTTTTTCGCCATAAGTTTATAAATATCTATAAGTTCTTCAGGTGTATAATCTTCAAAATTAAAATAATGGTTGAATCGTGATTTTAAACCAGGATTTGAATTGATAAAACTATTCATTTCCTCTGGATATCCTGCGCAAATTACCACAAATTCTCCGCCCTGGTCTTCCATTCTTTTTAGTAATACATCGATTGCTTCCTGCCCAAAGTCTTGCTGACTGCCGGCTTTTTTTAATGTGTATGCTTCATCAATAAACAGAATACCGCCGAGAGCTTCTTTTATTACTTTTTCAGTCTTTTGTGCTGTTTCTCCAATATATTGACCAACCAAACCAGACCTGTCAACTTCTATTACATGCCCGTTTTGCAGTAGTCCCATAGCTTTAAATATTTTACCCAGTAATCTTGCAATGGTTGTTTTACCGGTGCCAGGATTGCCTAGAAATATACTATGAACTGATAAACCACCATCCGTTTTCAAACCCTCTTTTTCTCTCTCATTTACAAATTTTAAATAGGCTATAAAATCCTGCATCGATTGCTTTACACTATCCAGCCCGATAAAGGTATTTAAATTTGCCAATAAATCTTCAAGGGATTCTTCCTTTTGTGGAATGGATGTCTTGGTAATTACATCCTTCGGTTGTTCAGACTCCTGCATTTCGTGGAGTTGGGTAAGGCCTGCTGGTTTTTGAGTTTCCTCAAAATTTACAACCGTAGAATGCCCTATAAGAAAATACCTTGTGCAAGTGATGTTATTGTCTAGATAAATATCAACTTTTCCCTGACCTCTGTGCCAGAAACCTGGAGAATCTGTTCCCCAGCTTTGTACAAATTCTACTGTTTTCCAGCTTTTTTCCATTGCAAGATCAAATATGTGTCTCCCGACTTCCTGATCATTCAAAAACCAAACAGCCAGCCCGTTAATATTTTCATTTCGTTTTTGATAGAAAGGATTATCGAAAACAACTTCAACGCCTATATAAGTAATAGTATCTTCACAAAATTGGAGAATATATGTCCTTTTACCGCTTCTTATATTTTCAATAAGGTCATAAGTGCGCGCAAAAAGAACATTAAAAAACTTATTATTATATAAGGCGAGTTCAGTCCTGCTATCGGCTGAATTTATTGGTTCTTCTACACTTTTTATCCCTAATTCTTCAGGAAAGAATGTTGATGCTTTTTTATAAAGGCTCTTAAATTGTTCGTCATCTTCAAAATGGTTTTTTATTTTATTTGCTTTTTCAAAAGCCGGACGCATTTGAAAGGTTGCAAGTAATGCTTCAAGTTCCAGAATGTGTGCTTTGTGATGGTCATTCTTATGTGAAGGAGAATCAAGAATGTTACTAGCAGCCCATAAAGTAAACCAGAATTCCTTTTGCCTGTAGGCTTCTTCTGCATCTTCAATAAGTGTTTTTCTTTTGGAGAAAATTCCACTGAAAAATCCTTCATCATATCCGAGAGTTCTGCGCAGCAGGTCCCTGACCCGTGTAAGTTTTGTGTTTGTTTCAGAGTCAATTTCAATTGCTTTTTCAATTTCTTCAAGGCCCTCAAAAAATCGGCCCATACCAGCGAGGGCTCTTGCTTTATTTAAATGTGCCCAGGAAAGTAGTGCAGGCTTTCTTAAAATCGCATTATCCAGATCAGAAATTGCACCTTCATATACTGCCATTCTCATTAAAAGAAATCCACGGTATAATCTTGTATTAACGTCATCGTCACTAACTTCAACGGCAATATTTGCCAACTCTAATGCGTAAACAGGATCACCATTTTCCAGCGTGGCCCAGGCATAGCACATAATCGCATTAAAATCATCTGATTTTTGCTCATAGACATTTCTGGCGGCAGTTAATGCCATCCTGAAACGTCCCTGTTTCAGATGTTCATATGCTTCTGTGAGTAATTCGTCAAGTTCGCCGGTGGCCAAAATTTTCTCCGTACTAAACGATTGGTTTGAAAGTTATCTCAAAAATAAAATGCTGCAATTATATCCCTGCTTCTAATTGCTAAATATAACGTTTATAAGTATTTAATAAAAGAATAGTAACTGGCTTATATTAAAGCTAATATGTGTGTACATTCGTTTAAAAACACTGCTAAATGCTTTATATTAGATGAATAATAATAATTAGCAAATAAACAGAATGAATCTCTTAAATTCTTATACCGGATTGTATACCGACCATTATGAATTAACGATGGCACAGGGTTATTTTCAGGATGGAAGACAGAACCTTCCGGCAAGTTTTGATTATTTTTTTCGAAAAAACCCGTTTGGATCCGGATATGTTGTGTTTGCCGGTTTGCAGGATATGCTTGAAATGATCGGCGATTTTAAATTTGATAAGGACTCAATAGATCACCTTAATAAAATTGGATTTAAGAGTGACTTTCTTGAATTTCTTAAAAACTTTAGCTTTAAGGGAAATATTTACTCACCGGAAGAGGGCGAGATTATCTTTGCTAATGAACCTGTTGTAAGGTTTGAAGGTAATATAATTGAAACTCAATTAATTGAAACTTTGTCCTATGAACATTTTAAATTTTCAGTCTTTGATTGCAACAAAGGCGGCCAGACTAAGGAACTCAGCGGGGGATAAAGTAATTGTTGATTTCGGAATGAGGCGGGCACAGGGACTTGCATCAATCCACGGCAGCAGGGCCGCTGTGATTGGCGGAGTTAACAGTACATCTAATGTTTACAGCGCTTATTTATACGGGTTGACTTCTTCCGGAACCCAGGCACATTCCTGGATGCAAAGTTATGAGGATGAAATTACTGCATTCAGGAAATTTGCTGCTGCTTTCCCCCAAAATTGTGTCCTGATTGTAGACACATATGACACACTAAAAAGCGGTGTTCCAAATGCGATAAAAATTGCGGGAGAGCTTGAAAAAAAGGGTGAAAAGCTTTCTGCTGTCCGTCTGGATAGTGGGGATCTTGCGTACCTTAGTAAAAAAACCAGGGAAATGCTTGATAATGCTGGCTTTAATTATGTAAAAATAGTCGCTTCAAATCAGCTCGATGAATATCTGATTAAAAGTTTAATTGAGCAGGGTGCACCAATTGATATCTTTGGAGTCGGGACTAATTTAATAACGGGTCAAAGGGATGCTGCGCTTGACGGGGTTTATAAATTAAGCACCAGCGACGGCAAGCCGAGCCTGAAAATTTCAGAAGATATTGATAAAGTTACCCTGCCGGGCTTGAAGAAAATATACAGGTACCTGAATGGAAATGGAAAATTCTACGCCGATGGAATTATGCTTGATGATGAATTCGAACCGGATAAAATTTTTCACCCGCATCAACCGTTAAAAAATTCTTATGTTAAGGGGATGGAAAAAGAGGAATTATTATCGCCAGCGTATTCTGACGGAAAAATTTTGAAAAAACAAAAAACAACGGGGGAAATATCCGATTATGTTAAAGAAAGGCTCAATAAACTGCCTAACGAACATAAGCGATTTGAAAACCCGCATATTTATAAAATTGGTATAAGCTCAAAATTAATGAATCTGCGAAATGAAATAATTACTGAGATTACCGAAAGACACAGGAAAGGAGATTGTACAATGAGAGCATTACTTGTAGTTGACGTTCAAAACGATTTTTGTCCCGGCGGATCGCTGGCCACACCTAAAGGCCACGCGGTAGTACCGGTTATAAATAAATTAATTGATGAATTTGATTTTGTAGTAGCTTCAAAAGACTGGCATCCTAATGAAACCGTGCATTTTGAAAAATGGCCGAAACACTGCGTACAGGGGACAAAAGGAGCAGAATTTCATCCTGATCTTCACGAACAAAGGTTTCATAAGGTGTTTATTAAAGGAACCGGAAATGTAGATGACGGCTATTCTTCATTTGAGGCGAAAAACGAAAACCTCGAGGCGTTTCTTAAAAGCCATGAAGTTGAAACTGTATACGTTGCAGGACTTACAATTGAATACTGCGTAAAGACCACCGCTTTGGATTCAATAAAATACGGCTTCGAGACATTTGTGATTAAGGATGCGGTTGAAGGCATCTACCAGCACGAAGGAGATGTGGAAGCTGCATTCGAAGAAATGAAAAATGCCGGAGTAAAAATGATTACCTCAGCCGAAGTTAAAGCGGAAGGAAATCTGATCTGATTCGTATTTTTTATTATTTAAAGAAACAATTAAAAAGAAATTTGATGCTTCTAAATTTATTTCCTTTCCTTTCTTTTCAGTGTCTGAACAATTTCCTGAAATTTAGGGTCACTTCTTATACTATCCAGGTCAACATCATTTTCAAGCCATTCTATATTTGCATATCCTACATCTAGTGCTGCGTTAATACTTTTTAACGCGTTGTCCTTTTCTCCAAGTTGAGCGTAAAAACAACAGGCATTATATAACATTAAAGGATCGTCAGGGTTCAATTCAAGTGCTTTTTTTGCTTGCGATAATGCTTCCGCTTTGTGTCCCTGCTGTGCAAGATCTGTTGCAAGGTACATATAACATCTTGCATCATCAGGGTGTTGAGTTAAGTGTCTTCTATATGTTTCAATTCCCGATTTTATAACAGTGTTATATTTCTCTGTATTGCCTGTTCTTCCGTAAACTATTTGCAGATCGCCATAAATAGAATAGAAATCAGGGTTTAATTCAATAACTTTCATACAAAGAGATTCTGCTTCACTCTCTTTATTTGTGGCTATATATATTCTGGCGAGAATCCAGTATGCTATATAATTATTAGGATCAAGTTCTATAGCTTTTTGGCTGGATGCAACAGCCTCTTCAAAGGATCTCTTGTTATAATAAGCTAAACCAAGTGCAGCGTATGCTTCTGATAATCCTGAATCATACATTAAAGCCTTTAATCCATTTTCAATAGCCTTATCCAGCCAGTCTGGATTTCTTTGTGAATCAAGATACAATGCTGAATATGCCTCACCTATTCCCGCGTAGGCATCCGCGTACCTCGGATCAAGCTCAATTGCTTTTTCAAATAATTGTATAGCGTGAAGCATGCTTTTCTTTGTTCTCCTGTAAAGAGAATCTCTGCCGCGAAGGTAGAGATCAAAAGCCTCCGCATTGACCGTCGACCTTTTTGTAAGGACGATTTTTTCGGTTGGAGTCAGTTTCACCATCAGCATATCAACTATCTGTTTTGATACGTTTTCCTGAATATCAAACACATCCGCCAATTTGCCTTTATAAGTATCAGCCCATAATTGTGCGTCGGTATCTACATCAATTAGTTCAACAGTTATTCTTAAATTTTCCTGGAATTTTCTTACGCTTCCGGCAAGAATATATCTTGTTCCTAATTCTCTTCCGATTGTTTTGATATCTTTAGTGGTACTTTTGTATCTCATCGAAGTAGTTCTTGGTACTAGTCTGATATCTTTTAGTCTCGATAGATTTGCAATTAACTCTTCAGTTAATCCATCAGCAAAGTAATCACTATCAGCATCCGGACTAATATTATCGAATGGTAGAACTACTATTGCCTTTGTTTTGGGAGCGCTCGTAGCGTTTTTTATATCATCTTTAACTGAATTAAGAGCATTCAAAAACTCATCCATATTCTGAAAACGTTTTTCCCGGTCCTTTTCCAGCATCCTGTTGATTAATGAATCTAACTGATGCGGAACCTTTTTATTCAACAGGTTAGGGGAGAGGGGCTGTTCGCTGGAAATAAGATATAATAATGCTGCTTCGTGTTCCGATTTAAATGGAAGTTCCCCGGTTAGAATTTCATAGAAAACCACGCCGAGAGACCAAATATCGCTTCTGTGATCGGCCGGAATTCCCTGCACTTGTTCGGGTGACATATAGGACAGGGTACCAAGAGAGGATTTTGTCTTTGTTACACCAACACTGCTTTTTAATTTCGCGAGACCAAAGTCCATTATTTTCAGGTGGTTGTCTTTATTGATCATGACGTTTTCGGTCTTAATATCGCGGTGAATAATATTCATACTGTGAGCCGATTTCAGTCCCTGCGAAATCTGCTCCATCCATTCAATAGCCTGGTCTACCTGAACGCCCGTTCCGGAGGTGATATTTGAAATATGGTCCTTTAAAGTTTCACCGTCCACAAATTCCATTACAATAAATAATGCGTCATTGTCTTCGTCAATTTCGTAGACACTTAAAATATTTGGATGGCTGAGAGCGGCGGCGGATTTTGCTTCCCTGGCAAACCTTGCTTTGTTCTCCTCGGATGCGGCCATTTGAGGAGGAAGAAATTTTATTGCCACAAACCTGTCGAGTTTTAAATCCTGTGCCTTATACACCACACCCATTCCGCCTTCGCCGATTTTATCAATAATCTTGTAATGCGAAACAGTTTTCCCTTTTAGATCATTCATTCATATTCCTGGATGATTGTTATTAAAATTTAATTTCCCTTTAGTAATTCTATGAATTCCGGTTCATTTCTTATGTTGTCAAGATCGCTGTCTCTTCTCAGCCATTCAAATTCACCGAATCCTGATTCAATCGTTCTCTTTAATGATTCCAGAGCAAGTTTCTTTTCATTCATCTGTGAATAGAAACAGGCAGCATTGTACTGCATTAATGGATCGCCCGGGCTTAATTCAAGCGCCTTCGCGGCTTCGGTTTTAGCCTTCTCTTTATTTCCTGTTTGTACAAGATCGACTGCAAAGAACATATGGGCTCTTGCATCATCGGGATGTTTGGAAAGGTATTTCTCGTAGATTACGAGTCCCTGATTAAGTATCTGGTTATATTTTTCCTTATCCTGAATCTGGCCATAAGCAATTTGAAGATCGCCGTATACCGTGTAAAAATCAGGGTTGAGTTCTATCACCTTGTTAAACATCTCTATCGCGTTCTTTGGCTTTGTCTATTGCAACATAAATTCTGCCAAGTATCCAGTAACCCAGAAAATTATTTGTATCAAGTTCAATTGCTTTTTTAGCTGCTTCAATCCCCTCATCGAATTGTTCTTTATTGTAATAAGCATATCCCAGTGCGGCATATGCCTCGGGTAAAGAAGAATCATACATAATTGCTTTGAGACTGTATTCAATTGCTTTATCAAGCCAATTGAGACATTCCTTTCAAAAGCTTGGTAATAAGATGTGCGTAAGCCTGTCCCAGCCCGGCATAAGCATCAGAATACCGGGGATCAAGCTCAAGCGCTTTTTGAAATAGCTGAATGGCAAAAATCAAGATGATTCTTATTATAACGGTATAGAAAATCTCTTGCTCTTAAATTGCAGTCAAAAGCTTCGGGATTTAAGGTGGAACGTTTCGATAAAACGATTTTTTCAGTAGGGGTTAATTTTACCATAAGGGCATCCACAATTTGTTTTGATACTTTTTCCTGAATATCAAATACATCCGCGAGTTTACCTTTATAAGTTTCCGCCCATAATTGTTCGTCGCTGTCAACATCAATTAGCTGTGCTGTAATTCTAAGATCATCCTGGAATTTCCTGACGCTTCCTTCCATTATATAACGGGCGCCAAGCTCCCTGCCGATGCTCTTGATGTCCTTTTTTGTTCCCTTGTACTGCATCGTTGTTGTTCGTGAAATTACGCGCATATCCTTCAGCCTGGAAAGATTAGCAATCAGTTCCTCGGTTAAACCGTCTCCGAAGTATTCATTCTCTTTATCGGAGCTGATGTTATCGAACGGCAAAACAGCGATAGCTTTTTTCTTTGTCTCGTTTCCGGCTTTCCCTATTTCATTTTTAATATCAGATAAGGCGCTGATAAGTTCATCCAGATCCTGGTATCTTTTTTCGGGATCTTTGACCAGCATTTTCTTCACCACGTTGTCAATCTGGACGGGTATCTTCCTGTCAAGAATACAAGGGGAAGGCGGGTCCTCATTTACAATCAGGTAAAGAAGCGCGGCTTCGTGCTCGGCTTTAAATAATGTTTCACCGGTAAGCATTTCATAAAATACTACACCGAGAGACCAGATATCCGACCTGTGGTCCGCATTCAGTCCCTGCGCTTGTTCAGGTGACATATAGCGACAGGGTTCCAAGCGAAGTACCGGTTTTAGTCAATCCTGAACTTCCTTTTAATTTGGCAAGTCCGAAATCCATTATTTTCAATTGCTCATCGGAGGAAATCATAATATTTTCACTTTTAATATCGCGGTGAACAATATTATTTTCGTGCGCTGCCTTCAAACCTTTTGAAATTACGGACATCCATTCCGCTGCTTTTAAAAACGGAATACCCGAGCCGGTTTTCAAATTTGAGATATATGATTTTAATGTCTGTCCTTCTACAAATTCCATCACCATAAAAACTGAATCATTATATTCATCAATTTCATATATGCCCATAATGTTCGGGTGATTAAGAGATGCCGCAGCTTTTGCCTCCTGCATAAATCTCTTTTTGCTTTCTTCCGAAGACGCCAGATGAGAAGGGAGAAATTTTATGGCGACGATTCGATCAAGTTTCAGATCCTTTGCCCTGTAAACGACACCCATTCCGCCCTGGCCAACCTGGTCAAGTACTTCATAGTGTGAGACAGTTTTCCCTTTTAACTCGTTCATTAATATTCCTGAGAATTATTTTTTAAAATTATTTGCCTTTTATAAGTTCCAGGTAATCCGGTTCTTTCCAGATATTTTCCAGGTCGGGATCTCTTTTTATCCAGTCAAAATGTTCAAAACCCCCGCTGACTGCATTTTCTAATGTTTTAATGGCGAGCTGCTTTTCATCAATTATTGAATAAACGCACGCGGCATTATAAAGCATCACTACATCATTGGGACTTAAATCAAGGGCGGTTGTAGTCTCATGTTTTGCTTCTTCTATCTTGCCGTTTCTCACAAGAAGCTGGGCATAAAAAATTCTCGCGCGCGAATCATCCGGGTTTTTTTCAAGATAGCCCGGGTAAAAGCTCAGAGCTTTGCTTGTAACTATATCACGCTCCTCATTATTATTGAGCCTTTCACAAACCATTCTTAAATCACCGTATGCAGTATAAAAATCCGGATTTAGTTCTATGGTTTTCTTAAACGGTTCCAAAGCCTCGGTATTTTTGTCGGTAGTAAAATAAATTCTTCCTTTAATCCAGTATGCAAAAAAACTATCAGGGTCCAGTTCCAGGGCCTTATTAACAGCAGTTATAGCCTCATCAAATGAATTCTTATAGTAATAGGAGAGAGCAAGCGAGGAGTAGGCCTCCGCAAGAGTAGAATCGTACATAATGGCTTTTAAGCTCAATTCCAGTGCTTTATCAAGCAAATCAGCTTTGCGGTCGTAATAAGCAAACTTCATCGCATTTGCCTCAGCCAGGCCGGCATAGGCCTCTGCATACCGGGGATCGAGCGAAATGGCTTTTTCAAAAAACTGGATCGCAAATTGAATGTTGTTTTTTGAATATTTGTACAAATAATTTCTTGCCCTGAGGTTATAATCGAAGGCTTCCGCGTTTAAAGTCGGGCGCTTTGTAAGTTCAACTTTTTCAGTGGGGGTTAATTTTACAAGCAGAGCATCTACAATTTGTTTTGATACCTTTTCCTGTATATCGAAAACATCCGGCAAGTTTACCTTTATATGTCTCAGCCCAGAGTTGAGCATCACTTTCTACCTCTATCAACTGAGCTGTTATGCGGATGTCTTCTCCAAATTTTCTTACGTTTCCTTCAATAATATACCTTGCATCAAGTTCGCGCCCGATGGTTTTAATATCTTTCTGCGTTCCCTTGTACTGCATTGTTGTGGTCCTTGAGACAACCTTCATATCTTTTAGCCTGGAAAGATTGGCAATCAGTTCGCCCGTCAGGCCTTCGCCGAAGTAGTCGTTTTCCTTGTCGGGACTGATATTTTCGAAAGGAAGCACAGCTATGGTTTTTTGAATTACCGTTTCTCCCTTTGATTTTAGCAGTTCGTCCTTTATTTGTATCAATGATTTTAGTAATTCATCTACGTCCTGGTATCTTTTATCCGGGTTTTTTGCCAGCATCCTTTTTTCGATCTGGTCAACCTGCCGGGGGATTTTCAGATCCATAGTACTGGGCAGGGGAGGATCTTCATTAACTATAAGATATAGCAGGGCGGCTTCGTGTTCTGCTTTAAACAGTGGTTCTCCCGTCAGCATTTCATAAAAGACCACCCCGAGCGACCAGATATCGGACCTTTGATCCGCGCTGAGTCCCTGGGCCTGTTCGGGTGCCATATATGCAAGTGTGCCGAGGGAGGTACCGGTTTTGGTAAGTCCCGAACTTCCTTTCAATTTTGCGAGCCCGAAATCCATTATTTTCAGCTGGTCGCCGGGTGCAAGCATGATGTTTTCGCTTTTTATGTCGCGGTGAATGATGTTATTGTCGTGTGCAATCTTTAAGCCCTGTGAAATTGTAATCATCCAGTCGATTGCTTTCAGATACGGTATGCCCGAACCGGTTTTCAGGTTTGATATGTAAGATTTTAAAGTTTCACCCTCAACAAATTCCATTACCATGAAAACAGAGCCCTCGTGTTCATCAATTTCAAAGATGCTCATTATGTTTGGATGATTGAGTGAAGCGGCCGCTTTTGCTTCCTGCAAAAATCTTTTTTTGTTTTCTTCGGAGGATGCGAGGTGCGAGGGAAGAAATTTAATTGCGACGGTTCTTTCAAGATTCAGGTCTTTTGCCTTGTAAACTACGCCCATACCGCCCTGGCCAATCTGGTCCAGTACCTGGTAGTGGGAAATGTTTTTTCCCTTTAATTCATTCATTAACAATTACCCTTTTTAAAATTATTATTAATTTTGTAATGGCTGGGGGAGTACAACAATTTCTTTTATTCTGCTCGTAATAAGTTTGTTTCCGAATTCCAGGAACAGGCCGCACGCCGCTACAATGTCCGTCTTAATAACGCTGCTGCCCCAGGTGCACCCGTTAATTGAGATTTTCATGGGCGACTTATTATTTTTATCGAACCATCCGCCCGAAACTATGTATTTACCGTCATCATCCACTTTTATTATATAAATAGAGTTATATGTCTTTAAATAGACATAATCGCCTGCTTTAAGCTGATCCTTCCTGACCTCGAAAAGCGCGCTGCTTTGATCAACCATATGCTTTAATTCATATTTCATCATGGTTTTACTTTCCCTTGAATTAGTTTCAGGAAACCCGGTTCTTTACGAATATTTATTAAAATCAGGGTCGCGTTTTATCCATTCGAAATTTTGATAGCCGTTTTCAATTGCCTTGCTTAATAAATCAACCGCGATGTCTTTTTCATTAAGAAGAGAATACAGGCAGGCACCGTAGTACATCATTATCGGGTCATTCGGGTTCAGGTCCAATGCTTTATCACCTTCAAGTTTTGCTTCATCTTTTTTTTCAATCTTTGCCAGCGTAACCGCATAGGCCATTCTCCTGTAAGCGTCTTCGGGATGCTGCCGCAAATATTCAGGGACAACCCGGCAGACAGTTTGTAAAGTGTGCTCGTATTTCTCTTTGTTATTCAACCGTTCATAATACATTTCCAGGTCATCGTAGGCCTGGAAAAAATTAGAATTTATCGCTACAATCTTCTCCAGCGCTTCCACGGCTTCTTCGTCTCTGTCGGTAGAATGATAAATCCTTGAAAGTATCCAGTAAGCATTGATATTATTGGGATCTAAATCAACCGCTTTTTTACTGGCAGTAAGAGCCTCATCCAGCGAATTTTTGCCGAAATAGGCGAGTCCCAGCGAAGCGTAAGCTTCCGATAGTGACGGGTCGTACATCAATGCTTTCAGGCTGACATCCAGAGCCTTGTCAAGCCAGCTTTCCTGCCTGTCAAAATCGCGGTACATAGTACCGTAAGGCCTCCCCGAGACCGGCATAAGCGGCGGCAAACCTGGAATCAAGTTCAACGGCTTTTTGAAAAAGTAAGATTGCAAAGTCAAGATTGCTTTTTGTTCTGTTTGACAGGAAATTTCTCCCGCGCAGGTAGCAATCGAATGCTTCGGCGTTTAATGTCGGTCGTTTTGACAACTCAACTTTTTCAACGGGGGAGAGTTTGAGCATTAAAGCTTCGACTATTTCTTTTGAAACTTTTTCCTGGATATCAAATACATCCGCTAATTTTCCTTTGTAGGTTTCGCCCCAGAGCTGGGTGCCTTTTGAGACATCAATAAACTGAACTGATATTCGCAGGTCATCTTTAAATTTCCTTACACTTCCTTCCATTATATACCGGACGCCAAGTTCCTTTCCGATTGTCCGGATATCCTTCTTTGTCCCTTTATATTGCATGGATGTTGTCCTTGCAACCACACTCATTTCCTTTAATCTGGACAAATTTATTATCAGCTCTTCGGCAAGTCCGTCCGCAAAGTAATCAGTTTCCTTATCCGGGCTAATATTCTCAAAAGGAAGAACGGCAATTGTTTTTTCTTTATCAGATTTTACTTCTGTTTTACTTTCCCTGAATTCCTTTAAATCGTTTAAGAATGATTTCGCGTCCTGGTAACGTAAGATCTATTATCCTTTGATAATAATTTCTTCGATATTTGCTCAACCTTCAGCGGGATTTCGGGTTTGATCGATGAAACAGGATCCGGTTCCAGGTTTAGAATGGAATAAATTACCGCCTGTTCAAACTCTCCTTTATATGGCTGCTGCCCGGTTAACATTTCATAAAAAATAACTCCCATTGCCCATATATCCGCCCTGTGATCTACTTTATCTCCCTGGGCCTGTTCGGGCGACATATAAGCCGCTGTGCCGACCGTAGTTCCGATCTTGGTTATTTGTGATGAGCCTTTTACTTTTGCCAGACCAAAATCCATTATTTTAACCTGCCCTGTTTGAGTAAGCATAATATTGCTGCTTTTAATGTCCCTGTGTATTATCCCTTTTTGATGAGCGGCGGTCAGACCATTGGCAATTTGTTCAATAATGCCGAAAGATTCTTCTATTGATAAAGAGCCTTCATCAATTTTTTGCATTAGTTCCGGGCCGTTAATGTATTCCATCACGATAAAAATCTGGTTTTCAAATTCCTCAATTGCGTGTATGGTAGCAATATTCGGATGATTGAGAGATGCTGCCGCCTGGGCTTCATTTTCAAACCTTATTTTATCTTCCGCACTCTTTGCAATAAAATTAGGGAGAAGCTTTATAGCGACCTCCCGTTTAAGCTTGGTGTCCTCGGCTTTATAAACCACGCCCATACCGCCTTCGCCGAGTTTGTCTGTTATCTTATAGTGAAGGATTGTTTTGTCTATCATATTATTTCCCTTATAAAAACAGAGTTTAAATCTGTTATAAAAAAAATTATTGTAATTGCATTAGCAAAAAAGAAAATGTTAAAGCGCTTTCAAATGCCACTTCATTATTTGTCACTCCGGCTGAATGTCCGCCTTCCGTATATTCATAAAAATATACCGGGTTCCCGTATGACTCCATTAATGCTGCCATTTTCCTGGCATGCGCAGGGTGAACCCTGTCATCCCTCGTTGAAGTGGTAAACAGAACAGGCGGATATTTTTTATCCCCGGATACATTTTGATAAGGCGAATATTTCTTAATGTATGCCCATTCTTCTGGTATATCGGGATTTCCATATTCACCCATCCAGCTTGCGCCCGCCAGTAGTTTGTTGAAGCGCTTCATATCAAGCAAAGGTGATTGACAAACGACAGCACCATAAAGATCGGGTCTTTCTGTAAGCATCACGCCAACCAGCAGTCCGCCGTTGCTTCCTCCCATAACTCCCAGATGTTTCGGTGAGGTGATTTTTCTTTTTATAAGGTCTTCTGAAACCGCGATCATATCATCATAGGCTTTCTGACGATTTTGTTTCAATGCTGCAAGATGCCATTTAGGTCCGAATTCACCTCCTCCGCGGATATTTGCAAGAACGTAAACACCGCCGTTATTAAGCCATTCGGTGCCTATGGTAGCCGAATATCTCGGGGTCAAAGAAATCTCAAATCCCCCGTACGCATACTGAAGAGTCGGGTTTCTGCCGTCGTATTTAATATTTCTATTATAAACAATAAAGTAGGGGATCTTTGTCCCGTCCTTTGATACAGCCTCATTTTGCTTTACTTCATATTTATCCGCATCAAAAAATTGCGGCAGGCTCTTTACCTTATTTATATTCCCGTCTTCTTCATACAGATAAAGTGTAGAAGGATTTAAAAAATTTGTATAAGAGAAGAAAAATTTATCAGAAAAATCAGATGTTGAAACGATGCCAATTGTTCCGTAATCCGGCGCGTTTATTTTTTCCCCGGACCATTTGCCCCGGCTGAAAACATATTTAGACAATTCTCCACGCACATTACTCAATTTATTTACAAGTAAAAAGTCCTTTGTTTCACTCACAGATACGATACTTTCCCGCGGTCCGGGATTGTAGATCAATGAAAAAGATCTGTCTCCTTTTAAGAATCCATCATAGTCAATACTTATTAAGGAGCCTTGTTTATAATTCTTACCACCGACCTTCCAGTCCGACTTCAGTTCGAGCAGCATCTGGTTTTTAAAGATTCCGTCAAATTGTATGTCTTCCGGCAGATCAAATTTTACAAGCGAGCCATTTACCATTGTGTAAATATTGGATGAATAAAAAGATATTCCGCGGTATATTATCTGATAGGATCTTTCAGGTGTGTTTATCACATAACCGCCAACACTTACATCGCCGGATTCTCCTTCAAAGATAGTTTTTGCCCCGCTTAATTTTGTTCCTCGTGTCCATTCCTTCACAATTCTGGGATAACCCGAGGTTGTCATTGAACCTTTGCCGAAATCAGTACCGACGAAGAGATGGTCTTTGTCTATCCAGCCAACGGACTGTTTTGCTTCAGGCAACTGGAAACCATTTCCGACGAACTTTTTAGTCCTGAGATCAAATTCTTTTACAACTGCGGCATCCGAGCCGCCGGGGGATAAATTCAACAGGCATAAATTGTAATCAGGGTAAAGATAATCAGCGCCTTTGTAAACCCATTTTACATTATCAGCTTTTGAAAGTGAATCAATATCAAGAACTGTTTCCCAATGGGGAGCCGAAGTTAAATAATCATCGCAGAGTTGTTCTTCTCCACAATCCTCGTTCATTTTTGCTGTCCTGCCAGAAATTGTAAACATATTTCCCTACAATTGAAGGGTAGGCAATTCTCTCGTGTGAATTTAGAATCTTTAGATTATTTTCATATAAGTTCTGAAATCCGGGGAATTTTTTGATGGCATTTACGGTAATTGAATCCTGAGCTTTAACCCATTCCATTGACTTCGGACTATCAACCTTCTCGAGCCATAAAAACGGATCTTCTTTATCCTGTGCCAGTATCAAGGCGGGTGCGATTATCACACTTAGCAAAAAATAGATTACTAATTTCATTTTATCCTCTTTTAGACTATTTATGGTTAATAACGGCTCTCATTCTGTCCGGATATAACCGGGACTTTTCAGAATGTCATATTATAAATTTACTCGGCACTATTTTTCCTGGATACACGGTTTTGCAATTCTTCAAACCAGTTCAGCACAACCGTAATTTTCCTCAGGTTTTCAGTTTTGTTAGCTTTTGTTGTAATGAAATATTTTCCGTCCGGCGATATATCAAAAGTCAATCCGCTGTCTACGTCTAATCTAACATAACCCGAAAACAACACAACCGGAGTCTGCGGGACAAAGCCCTGGTCAGTTGAAATTGATGCTTTCATCATTTTATCATTAGCTATATAATAGATAGCTTTTCCGTCGGGAGCCCAGTGAGGCTCGATTCCCAGGTCCGTTGAGATCTGCCACTTACCTTTGCCGGAAGGAAAAGCTTTTACATAAATCTGGTTCCGTCCCGATTCATTGGATGTGTAGGCCAGCCATTTACCGTCGGGTGATAAACTGCCTATCCTGGTCACTGTTTTTCCGCGATGCGAAAAGTCAAATGTTTTTGCGGTGCCATCAAGCGGAAGTATTCTTAGCAATGACGACCCGCCGTTTAAAGAAGCATCGAGCACAAGATATTTCGAATTACCCGACCATGAGTCTATATATGACCTGTCGTTGCTTTCATATATCTTCCTTGGCTCATCGCTTCCATCTGACTGCCTCATATAAATTCCGCTTTTGCCGTTATCAAGGTATTTCCAGTAGGCAATTTTTTTCCCGTCGGGTGACCAGGTGGGAGTCCTGTTGTTCCCCCCGAAAGTCAGCCTGCTCAGCGATTTTCTGGGAATGTTGTAAACCCAGATATCATAGTCCTTCCCGTTCGGTATAACAACGGCAACTTTTTTCCCATCGGGTGAAATTCTCGGTTCAATATAGGTGTTTAAGGGTGCAAGCAGATCTGTTTCCCCTCCTTTACTGTTTAGCTGGACAATCTGCCTGTTTCCCTGTTCGGATAAACCCGGGAAATAAACCAGTGTGCCGTTATCTGAAACATCATAATTCATTGCGCCGGAAGTTACATCGCCTGATATATCCTGTATAACCGGGACCGGCTGCCCGGTAACCCGGAGATTATCAATATCGAAAGGCACTGAGTAAAGAATACCGGAATTTGTATATACCAGGTAACCGTTTTTTAAGTAGCGTGCCGTGCTGGCACCTTTCAGTATTATTTTTCTTTCCCCGGTCTTAAGGTTGAACGCTTCAATATTGCTGTCCTCGTAATAGTCGGGGCTGTCAAATTTCCCCACGGTATATATTGCGATATTATGCTCTGAAATATATTGCGGCCACCTGTGTGTCCGCTCGTTTTTAATACTATCCAGGGACGTAATTGCAACCGGTGTGCCGCCTGAACCGGAAATTTTGCTCAAACCTGTTACTGTTGAGACAGGGAAAATAATATTGTTATCGCTGCCCCAGCTTCCGCCGCGATTAACCTGGATATCGGCTACCGGAATTACGGCGCCGCCGTTTGACGAAATCTTCTGCAGTTTGGATTCATCAAAAAAGGCAATCCAGTTTCCATCTGGGGAAAAAAACGGGCTTAAAGCGTTCTCGGTTCCGCTGATCTGGAAAGATCCGAGCTCATTAATATTTCTTAAATACAGGTGGTGATTGGCGCCGAACACAATTTTTGAACCGTCCCTGGATATAGCCAGCTCCGGGTAATTGCCTATATCAAGATTTATATTTTCAGGAAGATCTATTGAAAATCTCGCTGTCTGTTCGGGCATTACAGATGTATTTTTAGTCAAAAACAACGCGACGGCGGCGGCCAGTAATATAAATGCTGCAATCCACGGTATTAGTCTCGATCTGTAAATTTTTGAAAGATCAAATTTCCTGTTCATCACTTCCAGTGTGACTGAACCGGAAGAAGTTGAAACTGAGGTTGCGCCCGGATCTGCCTTCAGAGAATCAGCATTAACTTTATACACCCTGCTTTTCCTGTGGCTGGAGGATTTTTTTATTTTCCGCAGGTCCTTTGCCAGCTCCCTGGCAGACTGGCACCTTTCATCTTTGTCTTTCTCAAGGCATTCTATAATTATTTCATCAAGTTCGGGTGCTATTCCTTTTTTTACTGTCGAGAGGGGAGGGGCTTCAACATTTACAATCTCGTACATTATGGCGGTTTCGTGCATTCCCTTAAAGGGTGATTCGCCCGCGAACATTTCGTAAAGCACAACGCCGAGAGAAAAAATATCAGTTCTGTGATCGACATCCAGACCCTGAACCTGTTCGGGGGACATATAACCAATTGTGCCCATAGTAGTTCCGGCCTTTGTAAGGCGGGAAGCGTTATTGGATGAAAAAAGTTTTGCCAGACCGAAATCCATTATCTGCGCTATTCCGTCCTTCCGGATCATAATGTTTTCAGGTTTAATGTCGCGGTGAACAATACCTTTCTCGTGCGCTGCCGCTAGGCCCTCTGCAACCTGTATGCTGATCTCCAGAAATTGCTTTTCCGACAGGCTGTCTTTTTTGTCTTTCAGAGTTTTGCCTTCCACAAACTCCATAACTATGAAGAGCTGGCCCTCATGCTGCTGAATATCATGGATTGTGCAGACGTTCGGATGATTCATCGCGGATGCTGTCTTTGCTTCCTGTATAAATCTCTCCTTGTCCTCTTCGGAAGCTGTTAACTGGGAAGGAAGGAACTTGAGGGCGACAAAGCGGTCAAGTTTTGTATCCTGCGCTTTGAAGACTTCGCCCATTCCTCCTTCGCCGAGTTTTTCAAGAATTTTATAATGAAGTATTGTTGCACCGATCATAGTTTCCCTTGTAAAACAGTGTAAACCTGTTAATTATTAAATAATGATAAGCTTTCGGTTCCGGGTTAAAATTTCCCCGGGCAACGCGAAATCAACCAAAGCTTTTAAGCGCATCGTCGAGAGATTCAAAATTCTGAAAAATCTGGTTTAGTTTTGTCACAGCTAGCACGCCGGTAACCTTGTTGCTGGAATTAACAAGCTTAAGCTCGCCGCCCCCGTTTTTTACAGTAGTAAACCCGCTGACCAGAATCCCGATTCCGTTACTGTTTATGAAATTTATACCTGACATATCAACGACGATATTTTTCCTGTTATTCTGAAGCAGGTCCTGAAGAGTATTCTTAAATTCCTGGGCAAACGGTCCGCCTTCAATTCTGCCCTGGAGTTCTACTACTGCCGCGTTGTACTGTTCATATACCTTTGCGTTCATTTTTAACCTCTTATTTTGATTTTATATTAGTTGTTATTTCTATCAGAGATTAATCCCTGCCAGTTTTGGATATACGTTAACGGGGGATTAACTGCATTGCCGTTGGGAACACCCACAAGAAAAGTTTTCCCGTCTTTAGTTACATCATAAACGTTTAAAATATTTCTATCGGTAGTATTGAATAATAATTCCGGTTTGCCCAAAACAAAATTATTTCCCGAAGCATCAACATTTACTTTGAAGACTTCATTCTGCCATATGTAAATTATTGCTTTATCATTACTGAGCCAGCTTAAGGGGTATCCGCCATTATTAGAAATCTGCCATCTGCCGCCATTGCCGGTTAAAGATTGAACATATGTCTGAAATTTCCCTGATTCATTGCTCGCATACATTATCCATTTCCCGTTATTTGAAAATAATGGAGCGACTTCGTTAAAATCACTTTTTAGGAAATAATGGACCTCATTATTATTACTCAAATCTATTATTCCTATATCTGATTGTGTCTCCGGATTTATTTCTATAAATGCGATATACCTGCCGTCACCGGACCAGTCAATAGGAGCTGCAAATTGAAGGGTTTGGTATACAAGACTATCATTCCCGGTCCCATCCGTTTTTTTAATATAGATGTTCCAGTTCTTACCTCTGTTTGATACGTACGCAATATTTTTCCCATCATTTGACCAAACTGGCCATTGATCTATATCTGATGTAAAAGTAAACCTGGTGGTTATTCCTCTTTTAATATCATATGCCCAGATATCAAAATTTTTGTAATCTGCGTCAAACCCATCGTATAAAATTTTATTACCGTCCGGTGAAAAACGCGCAGTATTTCGAACGTCTTTTGTAAAAACATCTTCTTTTTTATATCCATTTTCATTTACCAAAGAGAGTTTTATGCTATTTTCGCTTAATGTCTGGTAAATGAGATTGCCAGCATTGGATACGGAGAATGATGCATGAATATATGCGTTTTTAAAATCAATGTTACCGGATATTGTAAAAATGTCGCCGCTTAGTTTATAGTTATCCGGATCAAATGCCTGGCACATTAAAGTTGACTGATTTACAAAAAATAAATAGCCGTCAGAATAAGCCGAATTAGATGAAGCCTGCATTACAGTATCTTTGGAATCAGATTTTAATGATCCAACCATAATTTGGTCCATTGAAGAAGCGCCTGAGAATTTCGCCTGAATTGTATACAGAAAATGAATTCCATCGGGCAGAAAATACGGGAAGCGCAGGCTCTCTTCGGAATTAGCCGAATCTGATTTAATTATTTCCCTTGGAGTGCCGCCATTTTCAGAAACCAGGTAAAGACCGCCAGTTGAATTTGGAGCAAATATTACGTCTCCCTCAGTATTTACTGTTCCGCCTCGTCCTAATAAAACGTCACAGACATCCATTTCTGTACCGGTGATTACATCTAGCTTTTTCAGTTTTCCATTATAGAAATAGAATATATATTTATCGTCTTGTGACCAGAAGGGGAAAAGTCCTCCACTAACACCGCCGGGGTTTAAGGTTTTTAGCAACCTTGTACCGGTTGAACTTAATGGGCGCAACACCATTGCCAGGTTTCCGGTGGAATCGGTACCGGCAAATACTACAAATTTACCATTGTGAGATATACGTGAATTTTCTCCCAGGATATTAATGTTGTTATTTGCGACTATTGACGTAGCGGAAATGATGGGAGTATTATTAACCGGCCTATTGAATAACGCAAAATATAAAACCGCGACCAATAAGATGCCAATCAAACCCCAGGTCAGATAATTTGATGAATAAATGCGGCCGAAATCAATAGTTATAGAGCCGGAACTTTTGGAAACAGGCTGGCTGCCGGTTTGGGCTTTAAATGCCTGTGTATTTACACTGTACATCCTGCTCGTTCTGTTCCCGGTTGAACCTCTCTTCAATTTCCGTAAACTTCTGGCAAGTTCCTTAGCAGATTGAAATCTTTCATCTTTATCCTTTTCAAGGCATTCAAGTATTAATTGGTCAAGTTCAGGATTTATATCCTCTTTTATTGATGCAATCGGCTGTGCATCCACGTTTACAATCTCGTACATTATTGCGGTTTCATGCATTCCTTTGAAAGGGGATTCACCGGCAATCATTTCGTACAGCACTACTCCAAAAGAAAAAATATCTGTCCTGTGATCAACATCGAGTCCCTGTACCTGCTCGGGAGACATGTATCCCATCGTGCCCATAGTAGTTCCGGCTTTTGTTAAACGGGAACCTTTACCGGATGAAAAAAGTTTTGCCAGGCCGAAATCCATTATCTGTACAATCCCGTCTTTACGGATCATAATATTTTCCGGTTTTATATCCCTGTGCACAATACCTTTTTCGTGTGCGGCACCAAGTCCGTCAGCAACCTGTGCGGCTATTTCAAGAATCTTTTTCTCTGAAAGAACCTGCTTGTTGTCCCTCAGTGTTGTGCCTTCTATATATTCCATTACGATGAATAACTGATTGTTGTATTCTTCAATTGAATGAATCGTACAGACATTCGGGTGATTCATTGAAGAAGCAGCTTTTGCTTCCTGTATGAATCTTGCTTTATCATCTTCGGATGAAGTGAGCTCGGAAGGGAGGAACTTCAGTGCTACAAAGCGGTCGAGTTTTGTATCCTGCGCTTTGAAGACTTCGCCCATCCCGCCTTCACCGAGTTTTTCCAATATCTTGTAATGTAGAATAGTTTCGCCGATCATATAATTTCCTTTTTAATACTATTTATCATTAAGTAAATCTCTCCAGTTAACAATAACACGCAATGATTTAATTTTAGAATTAAACTCCCAGTTATTGAACAGAAAACTTTGTCCATTATTTAGCACCTCATACATATTCGGATAGGGTAGAAGAGGATTAACTTTGAATAGCTTTTTAGCTTTACCTATTTCGGGCTTATCCTTTAATTTTATTTCAACTGCAGTCATATATCCATTAGTTGATATATAAAAAAGTTCATTTCCATCCTTGCTCCATTTGGGGTATCTTCCTCCTTCTGTTGAAACAACATATTTTTTCCCAGGTACAGGGAAATTTTGAATATAGACTTCAGGTCGCCCGGTTTCATCCGAAGAATATGCCAGCCATTTACTGTCTGGAGAAAAACTTCCCGCGTATTCATTAAATTTAGTTTGAAGATATGGAAACGGTTTTTTATCCCCAAACATAGGCAGCAGCCATATATCTGCATTAGTCTCAGGATGATTAAAAACACCTATTAAAATATATTTTCCGTCTTTTGACCAATCGAATGGAGATTTATTAACAATATTATTCTTGAATAATAATTTTGGTTTGGCATCTATTTCAATGTTTTTTTCGTAAATATTATATACCGAATCCGGAGAAGAAGAATACACCATCTTTTTGCCATCAGGTGACCAGACTGGTGCGATGTCTGCCGCATCATCTGTTGTCAGGCGAGTGCTGAAATCTCTTTGCCTGTTGTATATCCATATATCCTGATTTTCTATAATGTTCTCATCAGGTCCGTGAATTCTATGGTATGCAATACTATTTTCATCCGGAGACGGGTACATCTCAACGAGAAGGCCAAGGTTATTTTTTTTACTTAATATGTTTCCTTTTTTGTCATATAAAATAAGATTGGACCTTTCGCTTGAGCTACCTTCTGAAGCGACAAGCAAATTTCCTGAAACGCTAATATTTTGTACGTTATTCAGGATAGTTCTTTTTTCACCTTCCGGTTTATAGCTTGAAAGATTAAACTTCCGGGCTACCACATTTCTATCTTTCAAATACAGCAAATAGTCTGGTGAAATAAAAAATGCTTTGTCATTAAAACCAATAGTTTGATCGTTGCCGAACACTTTAATCTTTGAATTATCATTAAGAGAGCCCACATATATATTGTTTTGTCCCTGGTTCCTGCTTCCTGCAGTATATAAAAAGTGAATATTGTCAGGCAAAAACTGGGAAGGGAAATGATGTTCTTCGCCAATAGAATTATCGAGTGAGGTTAATTGAACAGGTATGCCGCCGCCTGCATTTACTTTATATAAAGGCGAAAAAAATGTAGGCATAAAAATTATCTGGTTATCATTATTCCATATTGCCCCCCATCCTTCTTCTGCATTACAAATAACCTTTTTAGAACCTGTCGATAAATTAATTTTTTGTAATTTTTTATCCTGGAAGAATCCTAAATATTTACCATCATAAGACCAGAAAGGAAGGCGGGCATCCTCCGTACCTTCTACACGATTTGATTTAATAGACTCAACGGGGCGGAGCCATATCATAGATTTACCTGTTGAATCAGCAGCTGTAAATGCTATCACTTTCCCGTCGGGTGAAATCTGGGGAACATCGTCCTCAAATTTTGTCCCGTTTGGTGAATTAAGTTCAAATTGTATAGCCCCGTTACTGAATGTTTTACTTTGATTGAAGTATAAATATGCAAAGACTGCGGCAGCAATAAATATTAAAGCAAAAAACATCGGAAATAATTTCCTTAATTCGAATCTTCTGTTAAAAGCTTCTATTGCAATTGAACCGGAAGAATTAGAAAGCGGAGCCTGGCCTGTCTGAGTTTTAAATGCAGCTGTGTTCACATTATAAACCCTGCTTTTCTTGTGGCCGCTAGATTTCTTTACCTTCCTCAAATCTTTTGCAAGTTCTTTTGCTGACTGACATCTATCATCTTTATCTTTTTCAAGACATTCTAAAATTATTTCATCCAGTTCAGGGTCAATTCCTTCTTTAATAGTTGAAAGGGGAGGGGCATCTACATTTACTATCTCGTACATTATTGCAGTCTCGTGCATTCCTTTAAAAGGAGATTCACCTGCGAACATTTCATAAAGTACGACACCGAATGAAAAAATATCTGTCCTGTGGTCAACATCCAAACCCTGCACCTGTTCGGGAGACATGTAACCGAGTGTCCCCATTGTTGTGCCGACTTTCGTAAGTCGTGAAGCATTTTTGTCCGAGTATAATTTTGCAAGACCGAAATCCATAATCTGAGCAATTCCGTCTTTCCGGATCATAATGTTTTCAGGTTTTATATCACGGTGCACTATTCTTTTCTCGTGAGCGGCAGCCAGTCCTTCAGCAACCTGTACACCAATTTCGAGTTTTTGTTTTTCTGAAAGACTTTCCTTTTTATCTTTTAACGTTTTACCCTCAACAAATTCCATCGATATGAACAACTGATCGTTATATTCTTCAATTGAATATATTGTGCAAATGTTAGGATGATTCATTGCAGAGGCGGCTTTTGCCTCCTGTATGAATCTTGATTTATCATCCTCTGATGCAGTTAGCTGAGAGGGGAGAAACTTCAGCGCAACAAAGCGGTCGAGCTTTATGTCCTGGGCTTTATAGACTTCACCCATGCCCCCCTCACCAAGCTTTTCCAGTATCTTATAATGTAAAATAGTTTCGCCTATCATAATTTTTACCTTAATAAATATTCATTACTCTTGTCATTTCGACCTCGCCGTAGGCGAGGGAGAATTTTTTTCTAGCTTTTTAGAAAAAGATATCTCCTCAACCGGCTACTGCCGGACTCGTCGATATGACATATTCCATTTCAAATATTCAATCCAGAAATCAGTTCTTTTTCCTGTTTTATATTATTTATTCAATTTATCTTTTAACTCAACAAACCAATCCGTAATTACATTTACTTTCGTTGGTGTCGTAATATCTGTTGCACTTTTTATAAATATAAACCTCCCGTCACGTGCTACTGTAAAATCCGGTTCAGAAGCATCAAGTAATCCACTTTTTACTTTAAATATTGCTTTTCTTTGTAGTACTTTTAATTTGGGAGAATATTGTATTGTAGCTTCCATAATGTTATCGTCTTCTCTGTAATAAATTTTTGATCCATCCTTTGACCAGTTTGGATATATTCCGTCATTTATAGAAATCTGTACTTTGTTTTCGTTTATTGGAAATGGTCTTATAAATATTTTGAATTTACCTTCAATTTCATTTGAACGATATACAATGAATTTACCATCCGGTGAAAATTGAGGCTCAATTTCCGCAGAAGGAGTTTTGAATAATGGTTCAGGCTCTTTCCCTGTATTTACATCAGCTATCCAGATATCATTTCCTAAGTATGCAGGAGAATTTATGCTGAATAGAATTATCTTGCCATCCAGGGATAAATTTGAAATGCGGGGTATTGTACCACTTTCTAAATTAACAATTTTTTTGGATCCGCCTACTTCATCTATTCTTCTATGATAAATGTTGTATTTACCTGTTTCAAAATTGGAAACAAATATATAACTGGAACCATCCGGTGATATTTGTATCTTATCATTATCACCTTTCATAAATAGTGGTTCAATTGTACCTGTATTAAAATTAACTTGTCCGATTTTGTATGCGGGACCCGTGATAGTTACAATGAGTTTCCCATCATTAGAAATGCAAGGGTGTGTAATTGGAGCTGATTCTTTTAAAATATTTGTTTCTTTACCATCTATCGTTTGCCATACGAGATTATTTTTAGCAGTTTCCATATTTCCTGAAACATATACTAAAGTTCCGTTGTTTGCATTGGATATTGAGTATGCTGCTCTTCCGCTTGAAGCATTTACAGCGAGTTTTTCTAATATTTTTATTTCAGTCCCAATAATCTTTAAACCAGAAAGATCAAATAATGAAGCATATAAATTTCCATTCCTGCTCCATGTCATATAGTCACCATATGAGGTTTGAAAAAATTGCGGATAAGTACCTCTTATGTTTACTTCTTTATAGCTGAGGTATGATCTTTCTTTTGTCTCTAAATTGATTATTCCGATCTTAGAATCATCAAATGTTCCATCTTTGTTCCATGACGTAAATATTGCAGCTTTATTACCGGGCAGTACATAAGGATGTAAGTGTGTGCCTTCATTTTTATCAACATCTACTGTTGTTAATATTTCCGGTTTACTTTCCCAATCGTTTTGTATATATAATCCACCACCCCAGTCAATTGCAGAAACAATTTTGCCACCACTTGTCCAGTTTGCACTCTGTCCGTATTTATATCTTGAAATATCAGGTACCCCGCCATTAACCGGCACCTTTGCTGCAAAACTATTTAAAGTAAATGTAAGCCAATTATTATCTTTTGAAAAAAAAGGACTCGTGCCTCCTTCAGTACCTCTTATAAAAGTGGGCACAGTGTTATTTATACTTCTAATATATATTTCGTTTACAGGTTTTGAATTATCAACATAGGCAATATATTTTCCATCAGTAGAGATATTAAAAACATTTTCCCAATTTAGAATTGGGTTTGATTCAGCAGGAATATTAAAAGAAAAATGAACGGGAAGATTATGGTTTGAACCTGGCACCGACGATACTTTTAGTAATACCAGAAATATTACTAAAATAGCTAATAGTGAAATAAGCGCAGTCGAAACTTTATTTCTTGATATATGTTCTTTTACTAGTAAATAGTAATTAACGGAAATATTTTTAGAAACTGCTGCTCGTTTCTCAAAAGATTTGGCCTGGTAAACTCTGCTCTTTCGGTGACCGGATGATTTTTTAATTTTTCTTAAATCTTTTGCTAGCTCTTTTGCAGATTGACACCTTTCATCTTTGTCTTTCTCCAGACATTCCAGAATTATTTCATCCAGTTGCGGATCAATGCCTTCTTTGATTGTAGAAATTGGAGGAGCTTCAACATTTACAATCTCATACATAATTGCCGTCTCGTGCATTCCCTTGAAAGGGGATTCACCGGCAAACATTTCATACAGCACAACGCCAAGAGAAAAAATATCCGTCCTGTGGTCAACATCCAGACCCTGCACCTGCTCGGGTGACATATAACCCATCGTGCCCATAGTAGTGCCGGCTTTTGTTAAGCGGGATACATTGCTTTCTGAATATAGTTTTGCAAGGCCGAAATCCATTATCTGCGCTATGCCGTCCTTGCGGACCATTATATTTTCAGGCTTTATATCGCGGTGAACAATTCCTTTCTCGTGCGCGGCAGCAAGTCCTTCTGCCACCTGTATTCCAATTTCAAGTATTTGTTTTTCGGAAAGCGAATCTTTTTTATCTTTTAATGTTTTCCCCTCAACAAATTCCATCGCAATAAACAGCTGCTTTTCATATTCTTCTATAGAATAAATTGTACAGACATTCGGGTGATTCATCGCGGAGGCGGCTTTCGCTTCCTGTATGAATCTTGCTTTGTCATCTTCGGAAGCTGTTAACTGGGAGGGGAGAAACTTCAGCGCAACAAAACGGTCCAATTTTGTATCCTGCGCTTTGAAGACTTCGCCCATTCCTCCTTCGCCTAATTTTTCCAGTATTTTATAGTGGAGTATAGTTTTGCCGATCATAGTTCACTCCCAAATAGAGCGTTGCCCCATCCCGCCCCTGCCTGCCGGCAGGCAGGTTCGCCGAGTTTCTCGAGGATATTATAATGCAGTATTGTTTCGCCTATCATAAGGCATCCTTTTTATAGCCACGGCCTTAAGGCCGTGGGTTAATAAACAAAAAATAACCCGGGTTTTAGCCCTAATAAAAACAAATTCGCTAAAGCTAAAATTTAATTCTTCTCTTTAATTTCCTTCTGCCAGTTGGCAACCAGGGTTATCGGCGGCTGAATGGACTGCCCGTTGGGAACCGCGGCCACTATTTTTGTCCCGGTATGATCAATATCATAGATTCTTGAAATAGGATTATTCCCTGGATTAAAAATTAAGTAAGGTGAGCCGGGAGAAAGGGAAGTGCCCTTTTCATTAACGTCTACAGCCATAATTTTATTACCCGAAGTAAGGAAATAAATTTTCTTCCCGTTATCCATCCATTTGGGACTTTCGCCTCCGTCTACCGAAATCTGCCATTTGCCGCTGGTTTTGCCGGATGAATTATTCGGGTCGAATGGAATGATGTAAACCTGGTTTTTCCCTGATTCGTTGGACTGATAAGCAATCCATTTCATATTAGGTGAAAACTTGCCCAGTCTTTCATTGAATTTTGTTGACATTACATCTATTGGCTTTTGATCATCTCCCGCGCGCTGTGCAACAATATCCCAGCCGCCGGAAGAATTTTTAAAATTTACCACGCTATAAAGGATCATATTGCCGTCGGGAGAGAAGTCCGTGATAAATTTGTTAGATCCGGATTTATACATAGGAGAAGCTTCACCGGAACCATCTGCATTTTTGATAAATGAATCGAAAACTCCGCCGCCGTTATTTGAACTATACGCAATTTTTTTACCGTCCGGAGTCCATTGCGGCAGCACATCGGCGTCCTGTTTAAATGTCAGCCTTGTTGATACATTCCTTTTTATATCGTATGTCCAGATATCAATGTTTTTCTGGCCGGCGTCATACAGATCATATGCAAGTTTAGTACCGTCGGGGGAAAAATTAACTGCCCACTGCACTTTTTGATCGGCAACTTTGTTAAGTATCTCTCCCTTCTTGTTCATTATCACAATTCTTTCACTGCTCTGGTTCTGCTCGAGGTAGACGAGTTTTCCGTTTCCTGAAACCGCGAATGACCCGCTTATCCTTACATCATAATATTGAATGTTATCTGAAATAGGTATAGCCTCACCCTCAATCT
>CAVVHP010000031.1:0-66024 GCA_963748105.1 uncultured Bacteroidota bacterium
ATGGAAATGCAGTTAGCACAACAACTACAATCAATTCTGGCTTTGGCTCAAAAATAGTTGTGGATGGAGCCGGATTTCTTTTAAATAACGAAATGGACGACTTCAGTTCAAAACCTGGCGTACCTAATCAATATGGTTTACTGGGTTCCGAGGCAAATTCAATTCAGCCGGAAAAAAGAATGTTAAGTTCTATGACTCCGACAATTGTTTTGAAAAACGACAGGCCTTACATTATAGTCGGTTCTCCCGGAGGATCTACAATAATTACTACGGTTTTACAGGTTATTATGAATTGTATTGATTTCAGAATGAATATCAGTCAGGCAATAGATGCACCAAGAATTCATCACCAATGGTATCCTGATGAAATTTATTCCGAAAATTTTTCTCTGAATAAGGATACTGCAGAAAAACTGATGAAAATGGGATATCTTTTGGCTAACTTTAATAAAGAGGCAAAAATACTTGGTGTTGCAGAAGGAATTATGATAGATCATCAAAATGGTGTAGTTTATGGTGCCTCAGATCCCAGAGGAAGTGGCTCAGCAGAAGGATATTAATTTTTAGTGGAAGGACTTTCAAAATGATAATGGGCGTTGGTATAGATATAATTGAAATTGACAGAATCAAGGATAGCGTTGATAAATATGGCGACAGATTTCTGAATAAGATTTATACTGAGTCAGAATTGGAGTATTGCCTGGCCAAAAGTAGTAAATACCAACATTTGGCAGCAAGATTTGCAGCAAAAGAAGCGGTTTATAAGGCGTTAACCACCGGTTGGCACGAAGTTGCAACCTGGCAGGATATTGAAATTTCAAATGAACCCAACGGTATGCCTCTTGTTACTCTCAAAGGGAAATTGAAAACATTTTTGTCAACAGATAAAAGCCTTAAAATTTCAATAAGTCATTCCCGTGACTATGTAACCTGTATGGCTATTGTTTACAAAAATACGGAAGCGTAAACACCTCATTTAATCATTCGCATTATCTTCATAAATATATTGAAAATTAGGGGAGATTTTGCATATATTATCCTCATTAAATTATTAAATGGCTTAAATAATGGCTTTTTCCGGTAAAATATTAACTCGAAAAAACTTTAATATTTACACCTATACTGCTATAAGTATTATCATTGTGCTACTGGCATTAATGGTTACAAAGATCTTACCCGTTGAATATTTTGTCCCGGTATTAGTTGTTAGCATATTATTATTTATAATCAGAATTATTCTTAAGAATTTATTTGAGTATACAGGATAAAAAAGAGCAGAGGAGGTAGTCTTCGAATCTTCCAAACGAGTAAATGGCAAACTAAATGCAAAGGTTTTAATACTAAATCAGAGCTATGAGCCACTTACAATTTGTAATATTAAAAAAGCTATAATATTAATTTATCTGGGGAAAGCAGAAGTAGTCCTTGATGATAACAGAAAAAAATTGCGCACAGTTAGCTACTTTTTACCCCTGGCCAAGTATAATTACGACTCAGCCGATTTGTAGCAATCCCGTACAAAAAAGTAGTACTCACAAGAAAGAATATTTTACGCAGAGATGCATTTAAATGTGCTTATTGCGGAAGAAGTGATCTTCCCTTAACAATTGATCACGTGCTTCCGAAGGCGCGGGGTGGTACTGATGCGTGGGAAAATCTTGTTTGTGCCTGTACAATCTGCAATAATAAAAAAGGCGACAAAACGCCGGAAGAAGCAAACATGAAATTAATATATAAGCCATTTAAACCAAGCCACATTATGTTTCATTAAAAACGTGGTGGGTAAGCTCGATGAAAACTGGAAACCATATCTTTATCTTTCATGAATTGCAGGAAAATTCCCTTTACTGCATTAAATTAAAGATTATTACTAGCTTTATTATTATTTTATTCAATTAAATTCTAAAACTTTTCCGGAATATGTTGAAAAAAAGAATACTTAGTGGAATGCGTCCAACGGGCAAGTTGCATATTGGCCACTATGTTGGGGCGCTAGAAAATTGGGTGAAGCTTCAGGATGAATACGATAATTTTCATTTGATTGCTGATTATCATGCATTAACTACAAATCTTGATACTTCTACAATTTATAATGATTCAATTGATATGCTGATTGACTGGCTGTCGGCCGGATTGGATCCGGTTAAAAGTCCGATGTTCAGGCAATCACAGATAAAACAGCATACTGAATTGAACCTTATCTTTGAAATGTTAATTACAGTTAATCGGCTTGAAAGAAATCCAACTCTAAAGGATCAGGTGCGAGACCTTAATATTGAGAATATTATTTTCGGACATTTAGGATATCCTGTTTTACAGTCAGCTGATATTTTACTTTACAAAGGGGATGCAGTTCCTGTTGGTGAGGACCAGGTTCCTCACGTTGAAATAACAAGAGAAATTGCCCGAAAGTTTAATAATCAATACGGCCGGGTTTTTCCTGAACCGGAGCCAAAGCTAACAAAGTTTGCACGTTTAGCAGGACTTGATGGTAATGCAAAAATGAGCAAATCACTTGGCAATACAATTTTGCTTTCTGATGATCCTGATACTGTAAAATCAAAATTGAAAAAAGCTGTAACAGACCCAAACAAGGTAAGGAAGGGGGATCCGGGAAATCCTGATATTTGTCTTGTTTTTTCTTATCATAAAAAATTTAATCCAGATGAAATCCCTGAAATTGAATCAGGATGCCGATCGGGAGCACTTGGTTGTTTTGATTGCAAAATGAAATGTTCATCAAAAATATCTGATTTTATTGAGCCGATTAGGGAAAAAAGAAATTATTACGAAAATAATCTTGATGAAGTAAAAGATATTCTTGCAGATGGTGAAAAACGCGGCAGGGAAGTAGCAGAAGAAACAATGAATGAAGTTCATTCTAAAATGAAGCTTGGCTAAAATGTATAAAATTAAAGTTAGATCATTTTGAAGGCCCGCTTGATCTGCTTCTCTTTTTTATAAAAAGAGATGAACTGGATATCTATGATATTCCGATTGCCAGAATTACAAAAGAATTTCTTGGATATGTAAAAATTAATTCAGATGTTGGATCTGGAAACGGCCGGTGATTTTATTCTAATGGCATCAACACTGATGCATATTAAAGTAAGAATGCTTTTGCCAAGAGAAGTTGATGAAAAAGGAGAGGAAATTGATCCACGTGCAGAATTGATTGCTGCGCTTCTTGAGTACAAACGTTATAAAGAGATGTCCGAAGAACTTTCTTTTCTTGAATCGAACCAGAGAAAACTGAGTTTTAGAGGTAATTATGATGAAGATGAAAAGGAAACTCCTCCGGATTATGAAATCTTATTAAAAAACGTAACACTTTTTGATCTTGCAAAAGCATTTAAAAAGGCTATTGATAATCTGAAACCTCAGCCGGTTCATGAAATTGTTAGAATAAATGTTACTGTTGATGAGCAGATTGAACATATTTATAATAAGCTCAATGAATCAACGAGATTCAATTTCTTAAGTTTAATTGATGGATATGAGGGAGAAGATTCGAATAGTTATCACATTTATTGCTCTGCTTGAACTTGTAAAAATGGAAAGAATTGGAATTAAAGAAACTCCTGATTTTAACGAATTTATAATTTACAAGTTGGATAATGGACAAGATCTACAACTCAATAATTGAAGCATTAATTTTTTCATCAGACGAATCCCTTTCAAATTCTGAAATAATTAAAGCCGTTAAGGGGATCGATGGAGAAGACACTGAAATTTCCAGCAGTGATGTTGAAAAATGTGTTGATGAAATTAATACCTCTTACGAGGAAAACAATACCTCATACAGAATAATTAGAATTGCAGATGGTTATCTATTCGCTACCCGGCCTGAGTATGCCAAATATGTTGGATATCTTTCATCAGAAAAAAGTAAACGTAGATTAAGTCAGGCAGCACTTGAAACTCTGGCAATCATTGCTTATAAACAGCCCATAACTAAACCGGAACTTGAATCAATCAGAGGTGTAAATTCCGATTATATTTTAAATACTCTCCTTGAAAAGAATCTTATTACAATAAAAGGTAGAGCAGAAACAATTGGAAGGCCGCTTCTTTACGCTACAACTGATGAATTTCTAAAATATTTTGCATTAAATAAACTCAGCGATCTTCCAAAACCAAGGGAAATTGAAGAAATAATGCAGGATGAGGATTTTATTGAACAGAAAAATAAAATTATGATGAATGTAATTGAAGAAAAGATGGAAAATGAAACAGAGCAAGAATCGGCAGAAGATGATACGACTGAATAAATATTTAGCTGACAGTGGAATTTCTTCAAGAAGAAAAGCAGAAGAGTTCATTTTGCAGGGCAGGGTCACTGTTAATGGTAAAGTAGTAAAGGAACTATCTTTCAAAGTTAATAATGATAACGATGTAGTCTCATTTGATGGAGAAAATATTTCTCCTAAAAAGCATTTATATTTTTTACTTAATAAGCCTAAGGGAGTTGTTACAACTACAAGTGATGAAAAGAAACGGGGAACGGTTGTAGGTCTTATAAAAACACAGGAAAAAATCTTCCCTGTAGGCAGACTGGATTTTAATACAACGGGTGTCTTACTACTTACAAATGATGGCGAGTTCTCTAATTTACTAACACACCCCCGAAATAAAGTCCCGAGGACATATGAAGTTATCCTGGATAGACCTTTGGAGGAATCGCACGATGAGAAATTATTAAAAGGTGTTTATATTGATGGTGTAAAGGGGAAATTTAAAAGTTTAAAATTCCCTAAAAATAATTCCCGGAAAAAAGTTAATGTTATTACTGTTGAAGGGCGAAATCATTTTGTAAAGAATATGTTTAAAACCCTTGGATATACAGTTATTTCATTAAACAGATCCGCATACGGAAATTTTTCAGCTGACGTTCCTGTCGGCCATTACAGGACGATTTCATCCTTAGAAATTGATAAAGCAATTGAGATTTATGGTAAAGCACATAATAATTAGTTGTCTGCTTATAATTATTCTATTACCTGATGCTGCAAGTGCGCAGGATACTACGAAAAATTCCCCCCAGAGATATTCTTACACAACCATACCTGAATTCCGTGATCAGTTAAATGATATTTTTAACGATCCTAACTTTAGTAACGCTCAATGGGGAGTAATAATACAATCTCTGGAAACAGGTGAATATTTCTATAAAAGAAATGAAGACAAATTAATGATGCCCGCTTCCGATCTGAAATTGTTTACAACAGCGGCAGGATTAATTCTTCTCGGTAGCGATTATCATTTTTCTACAAATCTTTTTATTAATGGCAAAGTTGACGGTTCAATTCTAAATGGTGATTTAATTGTCCAGGGAAGAGGTGACCCTACAATATCCGGTAGATTTTATAATAATGACTTATATAAAATATATGAAGATTGGGCAGATTCTCTTATCAATTATGGAATAGACGAAATTACAGGGAATCTTATTGGAGATGATAACGCATTTGATGATAACGGTCTGGGAAAAGGATGGGCCTGGGATTATGAAAGTTATTGGTTTGCTGCTCAATCCAGTGCAGTATCATTTAACGATAATTGCGTTGATGTTACAGTAACACTTGATAAACAAACTAAACTACCAAAAATCAGCATTCTTCCCGACACAAAATATGTTGTAATTTCAAATAATGTTATTCCTGTTTCAAAGGATTCAGTTTCCTCAATTGATGTTTACAGGGAAAGAGGGACCAACCTGATTAGTGTATTCGGTACAATCAGAGATGGTGACTCCGTAAAAACTTTTGTTACGGTTAATAATCCAACACAGTTTGCAATGGTTATTCTGAAAAAAGTTCTGGAGCGTAAAGGGATTAAAGTTAAAGGTTATCCTACTGACGTGGATGATATTTCTTCTCCACTGGATTATACAAAATTGAAGAGAGTTTGCACAACTTTTTCACCGCCCCTGAAAGAAATCATCAAGGTTATTAATAAAAACAGCCAGAATTTTTTTGCGGAACAATTATTAAAAACAATAGCATTGGAAAAATCCGGATTTGGCTCAATTGAAAATGGTGTAAAAGCTGAAAGTAAAATATTTAAAGAAATGGGTATAAACCCTGAAAGTATGTCACTAGTTGATGGAAGTGGTCTTTCAAGACTGGATCTGGTTACACCAAAGCAAATTGTTACATTGCTAAATTATATGTACAAGAGTAAATATTTTATCCCATTTTTTAATTCATTGGCTATTGCAGGGGTTGATGGAACTTTGGGGGATAGATTGCAAAATACTCTTGCTCAGGACCGAATCAGGGCTAAAAGCGGATTCCTTGAGGGCGTACGAAGCCTTTCAGGATATGCTTATACTGCAGACAATGAGCCAGTTGCTTTTTCAATAATTGTAAATAATTTTAATGTGCCGGTAAAACTGGCAGAGAATATTCAGGATTTAGTATGTTTGCGTCTTGCAAACTTTAAAAGAAAATAATCGGAGGATACGTGGAGAACAATATTCAGCAGGAAATAAATGTACTTATTAAAAGAAGACATGAAGAATTAGAAGAATTAAAATCAAAAGGCTTTGAGCCTTTTGCATATTCATTTGATGTTGACAGTAATGCGAAAGAAATAAAAGATAATTATAAGGAAGACGAAGAAAAAAATGTTAAAGTTGCCGGCAGACTTATGGCGCTGAGAAGAATGGGAAAAGCCTCGTTTGCCCATATTCAGGATCATACCGGAAGAATACAGATTTATCTGAAGAAAGATGAAATAGGGGAAGCTTATGACGCATTTAAATTAATGGATATTGGTGACATTATAGGTGTTGAAGGATTTGTCTTTAAAACAAAAACAGGTGAAACATCAGTTCACGTTAAGACAAATAACAATTCTTTCAAAATCATTAAGACCATTGCCAATTGCAAAGGAAATTACTGATGAGCAGGGTAATAAAACTGTTTTTGATCAGTTTGCTGATAAGGAATTGCGTTACAGGCAAAGATACCTTGATCTGGTTGTAAATCCTGATATAAAAGACACATTTATAAAGCGAAGTAAAATTATTACCTCGATGAGAAGATTTCTTGATGAAAATGGTTATCTGGAAGTTGAAACTCCCATTCTGCAGCCGCTTTACGGCGGGGCTGCTGCCCGACCGTTTGTTACTCATCATAACACACTGGATACTGAACTTTACCTTAGAATTGCTGATGAACTTTATCTAAAAAGATTAATTGTTGGTGGATTTAACGGCGTTTATGAAATATCAAAAGATTTCAGAAATGAGGGAATGGACAGAACTCATAATCCGGAATTTACAATGATGGAACTTTACGTTCCTTATAAAGATTACGAATGGATGATGAATTTTGTTGAAAAGATGATACAGAATATTTGTACAGAAGTTTTTAATAAAACAGAATTTACCTATCGAAGGGAAACAGATAGATTTCAAATCTCCCTGGCAGAGAATATCAATGATTGATGCGATAAAGGAAAAAACAGGAGTTAATGTAATAACTGCACTCGGTGGATGAGATTAAAAATGCATGTAAACAGCATGGTGTAGATCTGAAATCAGTTGAAGGCAGGGCAAAGATGATAGATGAATTATTCAGCGTTACTGTGAGCCGAATTTAATTCAGCCTACTTTTATTATTGATTATCCTGTGGAACTTTCTCCACTTGCAAAAAAACACCGTTCAAAAGAAGGTGTTGTTGAAAGATTTGAAGCATATGTGGCCGGAAGAGAATTGTGTAATGCATTCAGCGAATTAAATGACCCGATTGATCAAAAAGAAAGATTTGAAGGACAGGGCAAAATGCGAGAAGAAGGTGATGAAGAAGCGCATCAGATAGATGAAGATTTTATCAGGGCACTTGAATACGGAATGCCGCCAACTGCCGGACTTGGAATCGGGATTGACAGGCTTGTTATGCTTTTAACAGATCAATCATCAATAAGAGATGTAATATTTTTTCCGCAGATGAAACCGGAAGTAAAAAGCTAAAAAATAATATTAACGGATATGATTTGAAGTACAGTATTATCATTCCGACTTTAAATGAGGAGAAACTACTTCCGTTACTTCTTAAGCAACTTACCGACAAGAATTATCGGGAACAGTTTGATACTGAAATAATTGTTTCTGACAGCGGCAGTTCTGATTGCACAGTTGAGATTGCGCTTACCTATGCCGACAAAGTAGTTGTTAATACTGCACGAAAAAATGGGAATATTGCTATTTGCAGAAACAAAGGGGCAAAAATTGCTGACGGAGAATTACTGATATTCCTTAACAGTGATATACTTCTTGATCATCCAATCCGGTTTTTCTATTATATCGATAATAATTTTATTAATAGTCATTATCTTGCTATGACCTGTGATGTCCGAATATCACCTGAACAGGAGATCATTAAAGATAAATTGTTCCATTTTGCATTTAATAATTATTTCAGGCTTTTAAACAATTATGTAACCGGAATGGGAAGAGGTGAATGCCAGGTAATCAGAAAAGAAACATTTCATAAATTAAACGGATATAATGAAAATCTTGCTGCCGGAGAGGATTTTGATTTTTTCAGAAGAATAAAAAAAATAGGGGATATACTTTATTCGAATATTATTTGTGTCTACGAATCACCCCGCAGATATCGGAAATTCGGTTATACTGATGTAACCTGGCAATGGTTAAGAAATAGTCATTCTATTATTTTTAATAATAGATCATTTTCAAAAGAATGGGAAGAGGTTAGGTAGTTGAAGAAACTCTTATTTTTATTGATAATATTTTCAGGTTCACTTTTTGCACAGGCAGAATATGTCCTTTCAGGTAATAAAATTTATGATTTCCTTGAAAGGATGGAATCACTCCAGATTATTCAAAAGTATAATTCTCTCGAAATTCCGAAATCAAGAAGTGAAATTGCAGGATATTTAAAAGAAGTTATTGCTAACAAAGAAAAATTAGACGAAGCAGATAAAAACCTTTTAACTGATCTTGAAGCCGAATTTGAACTTGATATTTATGGAACATTAAAACATTCACAAAGACTTATCGGTAAAGGCTATTTCAATTTCCTGTCACAGGATGAAAAATATCTTTACTTCATAAATGATACTTCTTCTAATGTCAGTATGTTTTTTAATTCTGCCGGTGCTTCCCAGGCAATTTACGCTAATTACAGAAATCCGAATCATTCAACTTCTGCAACTATCTGGCAAATGCAGTTGCAGATAAGAGGTACATTTTATAAGAAAATCGGATTCTTTTACAGGGGAGGAAATGGATATATCTTTGGCCAACGAGAGGCTGCTTTGCTAAAACCAGAACTTCAGTATAATTATAAGTATAAAAATTTCGGCTCGTATGATATGACCACTGCTGGTTATATTACTGCTGATTTTGGCCTTGTGAAAGCAAAATTCGGAAGAGACAGAATAAATATTGGCTACGGACCGGTAAAATCAGTAATTGGTAATAATGCTCCACAGTTTGATTATCTGTTTCTTAAGATGCACTACAAATCTGTTGATGTAACATATTTCCATGGTAAATTGTTGGGAAATACCAGTTTTGCCTATGACAGCACAATGGGAGAGATTCATAATGTTCAGCAAAAATATATTGGTTATCACAGAATAGCTTTTAATCTGTCTGATGATTTTAATATAGGTGCTGCTGAAATGATTATTTACGGAGACAGGCCTCTGGATTTTGAATATGTTAATCCATTTATTTTATATAAAACTGCACAGAACAACAATAAAGACCGTGATAATTCAGTTGTCATATTGGATTTTAATAACAAGTCAATTAAAGGACTTAAGTTATACGGTTTGCTTTATATCGATGATATTCAGGTAACTAAATTTGGTTCTCCATATTGGGGAAATCAATTTATTTATAATGTTGGATTTCTTTCAAACAATTTATACAAAACAATTCCACTTGATATTCAGTTTGAGTATACAAGAATTGATCCCTATGTATATACAAATAGGCTACCATGGAACACATATGACAATGATGGATATGGGTTAGGTTCATTTATGCAGCCAAACAGTGAATTGTTTTTAACTCAATTTAATTATAGGTTTACTAACAGGTTGAAGGTAACGGCCGGTATGAGGTATTATGTTCACGGAGCAAATCCCTTAAACCCGGATGGATCTGTTAAGCGGAATGTTGGTGGTGAGCTTAAATTTGGACACCGTAATTCTGATGCTACTGATGCTCCGTTTCTTGATGGCGACAAGGAATACACAAGAATATTATCAGCAAAATTTGTTTATGAACCATTAAAAGATTTCTATTTCACTGGTTTACTGCAATATAGAAATGAATCACTTCAGAACTCTATCCATAACAAGCGGCTTGAAGCCTATTTAATGTTTAATTACCAATTATAAAATATTTGTTAGAAATAATGAAAAATTTTAACATAAAATTTCCGATTACAATTATTGTGCTTACACTCGGCATTGTTTTGGGAATTCAGATTCAAAAAGTTTTTTCTGATGATAATTTACAGAACAGTATTGCAAAGTTTAACGATGTACTTACTCTCACAGAAAAATATTATGTCGAGCCAATAGATACTCATAAATTAATTGAGGCTGCTATAAATGGCATGCTTTCGAAATTGGACCCTCATTCAGTTTATATTCCAGAGACCCGGGTAAAAGGAATAGAGGAACAATTCCGTGGAGATTTTGAAGGAATTGGGATTGAATTCCAGATGGTTGATGATACGTTAACAGTGGTCTCGCCAATTAGTGGTGGCCCCAGTGAAGCACTTGGTATTATGGCCGGGGACAGAATAGTAAAGATTGATGGCAAATCATCAGTAGGCATTACCAATGACCAGGTTAGGGCAAAACTAAGGGGCAAAGCCGGCACAAAGGTTTCTGTTACAATTATTAGAAACGGTTCTTCAACACCTATAGAATTTGAAATAATGCGAGATAAAATTCCATTGTATTCTGTTGATACTCATTTTATGTTGGATAACAACACCGGATATGTCAGCGTTTCAAGATTTGCTGAAACAACATATAAAGAATTATCAAATGCTTTGTATGATTTAAAAGATCAAGGTATGAAGAACCTGATTCTTGATTTAAGAGGTAACCCGGGAGGCTATCTAAATCAGGCAGTAAAAATTGCCGATCTTTTTATTAAAGGTGATAAAAAAATCGTTTATACTAAAGGCAGAAGATCAGAATTTGATGAAGAATATGATGCATCTAAATCATCTCCATTTGAAAATATTCCACTAATAGTTCTGGTAAATAAAGGAAGTGCTTCTGCAAGTGAGATTGTCTCAGGAGCCGTGCAGGATTGGGACAGAGGACTAATTGTTGGTGAAACTACATTTGGTAAAGGACTGGTGCAGCGTCAGTTCAGTCTACCGGATAATTCTGCTTTGCGTTTAACAATCTCTCATTATTATACTCCGTCTGGCAGATTAATTCAGAGAAATTATAAAGGATTGAAGAATCGTAATGAATACTATGAAGAGGCAGGAGATACCTCAGAAGCTCAGGGTGATAACATTTCACATACAGCAGAAAAAGACACAACAAAACCAATGTTTCATACAGATTCTGGAAGAATAGTATATGGCGGCGGCGGTATTACACCTGATTACATAATTAAATCTGATGATATTACAAAATATACGATTGACCTCTTAAAGAATAATCTATTTTACCAGTTTGCTTTAAATTACATTGAGGGGCATAATAAGAGTATAAAATCAATTTATGGCGATGATCTGAATAAATTTATTGAAAATTATAAAATAACTGAAAATGTTTTAGGTAATTTTATAAAGTTTGCAAAGAGTAAAAAGATAAATCCTGAGCCGGAACAATTTAAAAAGGATAAAGCATATATTACTGTAAGATTAAAAGCACAAATTGCTAGGAATTATTGGAAAAATAAGGGATGGTACAAAGAAATGTCAACAATTGACAAAGAAATTCAGAAATCGTTGACATTATTTAATGAAGCAAAGGATCTTGCCGGACTTAAATGAGTAATAAAATAAAAATATTTTCCCTGGTTCCATTTTTCCTGGTACTTTTGGTACCGGGAGGGAATAAAACTGTAGTAAGAAATCCGGACAATACTAAGACTGTCTTAAAATTAGAAGTTGGTGAAGAACTCGTTTACGTGGTCAGGTATAGTGTGATGAGACTTGGTGAAGTAAAAGTGGTTGTTACAGGTAAAGAGGAAATTGATGGAAAGGATTATTATAGCGCTGCCGTTTATATCGATTCATATCCGGGTATTCCATTTGTAAATTTGCACCAGGTATATGAAACTACGATGACGCCTGATTATTATTCGAAATATTTCAAAGGAATTCTAAAGCATGATAATTACGACTCATCAATACGGAATATCATTTTGATTATATAAAATCGATAGTAAAAATTCACAAGTGGTTAACAAATTCCAACAAAGCTCCTATAGATTCTACTTGTGAAGTACACAAAAAATATCAGGATGGACTTTCTATCTTTTATTATGCCCGTGCTCACAGTCTGCAAAAGAAATATGAAATTATACCGACATTTGTAAATGAGAAAAAAGTTTCAACAGAAATAAATTTTAATACTGAAAAAGAAGATCAATCAATTGATGCGGTCGATTATGATATCGATTGTACTCATCTTGAAGGAAAGGTAAACTTTATTAGTGTATTTGGATTAACCGGTGATTTTGAAGGATGGTTTTCAAATGATGATGAAGCTATACCCATTAAAGCAAAGATGAATGTTCTTATCGGTAGTGTTACATTAGAATTAAAAAGCTGGAAGAGATCAGGATGGAATCCACCAAGATACAAGGACTAAGAGAAGAAATAAAATTATTCCCATATGTGGATGCTTATCCGGAATTAGGTGAAAATGTTTTTCTAGCTTCCGGAGTTAAAATTGTCGGAGATGTTAAAATTGGCAATAATTCGAGTATTTGGTACAATACCGTTATCAGGGGCGATGTACATTTTGTAAAAATTGGTGAACTTACAAATGTTCAGGATTGTTCTATGTTACATGTAACTAATGGTAAATTCCCATTGACTATAGGCAACAAAGTAACAATTGGCCATTCTGTTGTTTTACATGGTTGTACATTAAAGGATTTATGCCTTGTCGGAATGGGCGCAGTAGTTCTCGATGGTGCTGTAATTGAAGAAAATAGTATGGTTGCAGCAGGGGCAGTAATAACTCCGGGGTTTGTAGTTCCATCGGGAAAACTAGTTGCAGGTGTTCCGGGGAAAATAATAAGAGACCTTACTAAAGAAGAAATTGAAGAATTTGAAATATCAGCAGTAAGATATAAAGAATATTCAAAGATTACACAGGATTCCCTAAAGAAAAGTGGATACTTGTAAAATTTTATTATATTTGTTCTAAGGTCTTAGCTTAGCCAATAGATTTTGACATAATATTGGAATTATGTGGTCAAAAACTTAAGAATTTTCAGTTCATACAAAAAATATAAAACAAATAAACTACTTTTTCATAAATTAGTTAGTTTGTTAACTAGCGATCTGGATTTTATAGTTGAATCTTTGCCTATTAATTTCATTTCATCTGATCAAATAATTACAATAAATAAAGAATATTTAAATCATAATTATTCAACGGATATAATTACATTTAACTATTCTGGTAGTAATAAAAACCTTGACGGAGAAATATTTATATCCGTTGATGACGCTAAAATTAACGCAAAAGTATACAATAATTCGCTAAAAGAAGAGCTGGCAAGACTAGTAATTCACGGTATTCTTCATCTTATAGGCTATGATGATAAAAAAAAATCGGATTTTAAAAAGATGAAAGAATTAGAAAATAGTTTGCTTAACAAGTATAAAATTACTTTATTAAAATAAAATAGGTGTTATGGTTACAGAAATAGTTGAAGTATTGGCTAAAATCACAGAAAAGATGGAAAGAGACACAACTGTGGAAGATGTGGTTGAAACAATTTCGAGGGAATCTAATTATAATAGAAATGTTGTAGCAGCGGCTTATAGCTGGATTTATGAAAAAATAAACCGAAATAAATATATTCAAAACAGTGCTCAAACCAATTCATCTAAAAGCTTAAGGACTCTTTCTACAGAAGAAGCGATACAAATTGGGTTGAGAAACTATAATTATCTTTTACATTATTATAATATTGGCCTGCTCACCACAACCGATTTAGAAATAATTATTGATGATCTAAAACTTTTCCCGGAAGGAACTATAAACCCCGAACAGATAAATTTATTACTTTTATCTTTATTCCTGGACATGGATAACCTGACACTACCGGGAAGCAGAATGTTACTTTATTCTTCAGATATGATAAACTAAATGATATGAAAAAACAAAAGCCAAAAGAAAAAAATCTTGTATTAGTTGAGTCACCAGCTAAAGCCAAAACAATTAATAAATATCTGGGAAGAGATTTCCAGGTTGAAGCCACGATTGGACATATTAGGAATTTACCCAAAACAAAATTAGGCGTTGATGTTGACGATGGTTTTAAAGCCAGCTATTTAAATATCCGTGGGAAAGGAGATTTAATAAAAAAAATAAAAACCCTTGCCAAGAAAAGCAAAAACGTATTTATAGCAACTGACCCCGACCGTGAAGGTGAAGCAATTGCGCAGGATATTGCTGATGTAATAGTTCTTAAAGAAGATGCCGGATTGTTCAGAGTTCTGTTTAATGAAATTACAAAGACCGGTATTAAAAGAGCTATGGATAATCCACGCTCTATTGACGAATATCTTGTCAGATCACAAAGAGCAAGAAGAGTAATGGACAGAATAATTGGCTATAAAATGAGTCCGTTTCTTTGGAAGGCTGTAATTGAAATTTCCGGCAGTACATCTGTCTCTGCAGGCAGGGTACAATCCGTGGCTCTGAAAATCATTTGTGACCGTGAAGATGCTATTGATATATTTAAAACAACAGAGCATTGGTCTATCTGGGCAATATTTAAGACAGAGAAAAATGAGACTTTCAAAGCAAAACTTTTTAGTGTAGATGATAAGGATATTAAAATTCCTCCAAAGCCTGAGATGGATGAAAATGATTGGAAAGAATTTTTAAAAGAAAATTTTGCAATTACTGATGAAAAATCAGCGACAGAGATTTATAATCAGTTAGTTAACAAAGACAACTATAAGATTTCTAAAATCTCCAAGAGAAATACCAGGCGAAACCCTTCAGCTCCGTTTATTACCAGTACATTGCAGGCCGAAGCGTCACGAAGACTGAGTATGAGACCAAAACAAACAATGATGTTTGCTCAAAGATTATATGAAGGTATCGAAATGGGCAGTGAAGGCACAGTCGGTTTGATAACATATATGAGAACAGATTCTACAAGAATAAGCGATGAGTTTATGCCGCTTGCCAGAGATTTTATTTCAACCAACTATGGGAATGAATATTTACCTGATAAAACGAACAATTATGAAAAGAAAGACAAAAAGAACGTACAGGATGCACACGAAGCTATAAGACCAACTTCAATTAAATATACTCCTCAGTTTGTAAAAGAATTTCTTGAGCCCAAAGCTTTTAGATTATATGAACTTATTTGGAACAGGTTTATTTCCTCGCAAATGAATCCGGCTTTAATGGAAACTACTGTAATTGAAATAAGCGCTGATGAATATTTATTTAAAGCCTTTGGTAGTGCTATTAAGTTTAATGGATTTTTGCAGGTTTACGAAGAGATTGTTGAGAAAAAAGAAAATGCTGATGAAAAAGAAGAGTACAGGAATGAAAGAATTCCGCTTGGATTAGAAAAGGACCAGAAACTAGGTCTGGAAGAGTTACAAAAAGCTCAACATTTTACGAAGCCACCTGCCAGATTTACAGAAAGCTCATTAATCAAAGTACTCGAAAGCAATGGAATCGGGAGACCGAGTACATATTCACATATCGTCAGTACAATTCAGGACAGGAAATATGTACTGATGGATAATCGAAAACTTGTACCAACAAAACTGGGCAGAGCTGTATGTGGAATCCTGGTTAAGAATTTCCCGAATATTATTAATGAAGATTTTACCTCGTTAATGGAGAATGAGCTGGACCAGATTGCAAGCGGTGATAATGAATATGAAAAAGTTCTAAATGACTTTTATCAACCATTTTCAAAGTCTTTAAAAGAAGTTGAAGATAAAATAGAAAAGATTCTTTGCGATAAATGCGGCGGCGAGATGATCATAAAGGTAGGAAGATTTGGCAAATATCTGGCCTGTAGCAATTATCCTGATTGTAATAATATAAAATCGTTCAAAGAAGTCGCTGCCCAACATCAGGAACCTGAATACACCGGAGAAGCCTGTCCGAAGTGTGGAGCAAGAACTGTGGTAAGAGATGGCAAATATGGGCGATTTATTGGGTGTGAAAAGTTCCCCGATTGTGATTATATTGAAAATATCACTCTAGGCATAAATTGTCCCAAATGTAAGGATGGTGAAATTGTCGAGAGGAAATCTCGTAGAAATAAGTTATTTTACGGGTGTTCACGTTTCCCGGATTGTGATTTTGTGAGCTGGTACAAACCGATTGCTCAACCTTGTCCTAATGGTGATTCAAAGTATATGGAAGCAAAACACACCAAGAAAAAAGGTGATTTTCTCAAATGCCCGGTTTGCGGCGAAGAAGTTATAAAGGAAGAAGTTGAAGAGATTGAAGAGAATTAATGAATATAAAATCAATCTCAGAAAAATATCTTGAAGATTTAAAAGTGTAAAACGTTATTCTGCTAATACAATAAAGTCTTACACTACGGATCTACAGGAATTTGTCAGCTACTGTAACAATAATTCCCGGACAGAAGCAGGAAAGATTACAGATAAGTTTGTGAAATCCTTTCTAATGGTTTTAACAGAAAAAGGGATTAGCAAAAAATCAATTTCCCGAAAGCTTGCTGCAATCAGAGGTCTGTTCAAATTTGCCTTCGAAAAATCATATTTAGATCATAATCCTACTTCTTATATCTCTAATCCAAAATCATCCAGAAAATTACCGGAAATTGTTTCTGAAAAAACAATCCTGAAAACTTTTGATGAAGCAGATGAAGATGCAAAGTTAAGCAAGAAGGATGGAGAAAAGGAAGCCATGCTCGTAAAAGTTATCATTGAACTTTTATATGGTTGCGCGCTTCGAGTTGATGAACTTTGTAATTTGAATAATGTAGATCTTGATCTGAATGAAAAAATTATAAAAGTAAAAGGGAAGGGGAACAAAACCAGGATTGTACCGGTTGGAAATAAATCACTGGAAGTTGTAAAAAAATACCTTTCAATAAAAAATAATAACGGAGGTAAAGAAGCTTTAATTACAAAATTAAAAGGTGGGAGAATTTATCCCAGATACGTATATAGGATAGTGAATAAATATTTGTCCAGGGTTACAGATATCAAGAAGAAAAGTCCGCACATTTTAAGACACAGTGCAGCTACACATATGCTTGATAATGGCGCTGATTTACGTGCAGTAAAAGAAATACTTGGGCACGAAAATTTATCTACAACACAAATCTATACGCACGTTAGTGTAGAAAGATTAAAATCAGCGTACAAGAAAGCTCATCCAAAATCTTAATTCATTGGAGGATACTATGAACATTTCAATAACAGCCAGAAAATTTAAAGCACACAGTACATTAAAAGATCATATAGAGGATGAAGTTAAATCTTTAGCAAAATTTAATGATGATATTTTAAGCGCGGATGTTATATTAAGTTATCTAAATATGAAAGAAAGTATGAAAAATGCTGAAATTATTTTGCAGGTTCCGGGACAGACATTAACAGCTACGGAAGAATCTGACGATTTTTCAAAATCAGTAAGTTCAGCAGTTGATAAAATATCCAGACAGCTTAAAAAGCTTAAGACAAAGAAATTACAAGAAAGAGTAAATGATTAAAATAGATCAAAAAGCAGTTTCGAAAAAAGACAATATTTCTGTGGATTTCTTCTATAAATCCACTAAGGATAATTTTAAAATTAAACTGTTTTCTGATAGATCTGGATTTGATAAAAAAATAATTGATCAGAATTTACACAGGCCCGGCCTTGCGCTGGCCGGGTTTGTTGAATTATTTTCCTATTCACGGATTCAGGTTTTTGGTAATACTGAAATGCATTACCTTGCACAACTAACTGATAAGCAGAAAGTAGTGACACTTGAAAGATTCTTTAACTTTGATATTCCCTGCATTGTTTTAGCTGATAAAAATCATCCTTTCCCTATTTTGCTCGAACTTGCAAACAAACACAATGTTGCCATTTTCGGTTCACAGTATCCAACTACAAAAACTATTTATTTCTTAAGCGATTTTTTAGATGATCAATTTGCTAAAAGAATTTCTATTCATGGTTCATTTGTAGATGTTTATGGTGTTGGGATCTTGTTTGTTGGTAAATCCGGAATAGGGAAGAGTGAGGTTGCTCTGGACCTTGTTGAAAGAGGGCACAGGCTTGTGGCTGATGATATCATAATTCTCACTAAAAAAGGGGAAGGCATATTAATGGGGTCAGGCACGAATCTTGTTAAACACTTTATGGAAATAAGAGGTCTGGGCCTGATAAATGTTGAAAAAATGTTCGGTATCAGGGCAATAAGACACCAAAAAAGGCTTGAAATTGTTGTAGAACTTGAAATTTGGGACGAAAAAGGCGAATATACCAGGACAGGGCTTGATGAGAGCAGTGTCACCATTTCCAATGTAGAAATTCCCTATATCAAGCTGCCGATTATCCCTGGTAAGAATATTACAGTAATTTCCGAGGTAATAAGCCTGAATTATTTATTAAAGCATTATGGGTATGATTCTGCAAAATTCTTTGAAAAACGCCTTACAAACAGGTTATCAAGGAAAAACAGCGAAGATATCCGGGGAGTTGATTATTTTGAACACGATTTTGAATAAGAATCAGATGCTTGACAAATTAACCCTATTTTCATACATTCCGGCTTAATTTATGAAAAAATTATACTTCTTTTCCAAGCAGAAATTACAGTTTATCGAGATCAGGAATTACAAGGCAAAGCTTCTGGCTTACTTTTCCCTTGCAGTTTTGACCTTCAGTTCCTTTATTTTTGGAGCTTACTTCTTTATTAATTCAATCGCTAATCCCACAAACAGTCTGATTTCAATGCGATCTGAAAATGAAGTATTAAAGAAAAAACTCACAGAAGTAGTTGATAAATACAGGGATCTCAATAATCAAATTGACAGCCTTAGCAAACAGGATAAAGACCTACGCATTGCAGCTGACCTTGCACCCGTTTCTGATGAAGAGAAACAACTTGGTGTTGGTGGTGGCTATTTTGATAACTCACTGGATTTTCTCAGTGATAAATCTGCATTCAAATTAAAGGATGCCCTGGCGTTTGTTGATGAAGTTTCAAGAAAAGTAGAATTTGAAAAAGAAAACTACAGCGAAATAAGCAAACAGTTAAGTCTCAATAAACAATTGTATGCTGCAATGCCTGCTATCAGACCTTGTGCCGGAACTGTGGAACATGATTTTGGAATGAGATTTCATCCAATTCTTGGTATAAGAAGAATGCACGAAGGAATTGATATTCTTGCTGACAGGGGTACACCTGTTCATGCAACCGGAGATGGAAAAATTGTTTTCGTCGGATATAAGGGTGGTTATGGATTAACTATAGAAATTGATCATGGTTTTGGTTACAGAACAGTTTATGCGCACCTTTCCAAAACTATGGTTAGAAAAGGTAAAGAAGTTAATCGCGGAGATGTCATAGCTAAATCCGGAAGTTCCGGGCTTGCAACAGGTCCGCATTTACATTATGAAATTCACCACAATGGAATTATAGAAAATCCGATTGGATTTTTCTTTGATGATATGGCATACTTTGACTCAACAAACTCTAACTTAAAGAATTAAATTTGCGGAGATAGACTATGATTTGGACAGTAGAGCTTGCATCCTTCCTGGATGATGCACCATGGCCTGCTACTAAGGAAGAACTAATAGAGTACGCCGATAGAATTGGAGCTCCTTATGAAGTTATTGAAAATTTAATTGAGCTGGAGGACGCAGAAGAGCCTTACGAATCAATAGATGATATCTGGCCGGATTATCCTTCAGAAGAAGACTTTTTCTACAATTTGGACGATTAAACTTTTTTAAGGCGCCTTAAAGGCGCTTTTTTAATATTATGCAGAATTACTGGGAAGGAATTTACGGTCAGACGTCAGTTATTAATATTTTAACTAAACTGATTGATAATTCTAAAATACCTCACGCATTATTATTTACTGGATCTGATGGTGTTGGAAAAGAATTTACCGCAATTCGATTTGCCCAAGCATTGAATGCTAAATTTTCAGCAACCGATGAATCAGAAAAAGCAAATAATCTGATTAGCCGCTATACAGAACCTTATATAAAATATATCACACCTCTTCCCAGGGGCAAAAACGAAACTGAATCAAATGGTCCGTTCGAAAAACTTTCTTCTGAAGAAAATGAATTGTTTCACTCACAATTAAGTGAGAAAATTAAAAACCCCTATTTCAAGATTCAGATTCCAAAAGCAAATCAGATTAAAATTAGCAGCATCAGGGATATCAATAAATTTCTTTCCTTTAATTTTAGTGATGTCAGCCACAGAATAGTTCTTATATCTGATGCCCACCTGATGAATGAAGCAGCACAAAATGCACTATTAAAAAATCTGGAAGAACCACCAGAGGGAATAATTTTTATCTTATCAACTCAATATCCGAACTTATTGAGAGAAACAATTCGCTCAAGATGCTGGTCGTTGCCTTTTCAGCCTTTAAAAGATGAAGACGTAAAAGATATATTAATAAACCATTTTAATATTGATAGCCAATTAGCATGGGAAGTCGCAGGATTTTCTGGTGGGTCCGTCAGGACTGCACTTAAATTGCTTGAACAAGAATTTGAGAAATTACGGGATAAGACCATCATCATTCTAAGGTATTCATTCGGACGAAAATACAATTCAGCTTTGAGTGAATTTCAGGAATTGGTTTCTAATAATTCTGCCGAAACATTAAAATTGATTATACAGATGATCATTACCTGGCTGACAGATGTGCAGAAATACAGGTTCGAGTCAGGTGATTATTATTTTACTAAACATATTGAAACTTTGGAAAAATTCAATGCTCGTTTTCCTGATCTTGAATTAAGGGAAATTATATTCAAATTAGACCGGCTTGCCACTGTAATTCATAACAATGTGAACATAAACACAATTATGTTTAATATAGTTTTTGAACTTGCTATGCTGACCATCCCTAAAAAACCACAAAAATTGTAATGTATTGAACTTTACGTTACTCTGAACCTGTACCTTAAGGTTAAAATTATTTAAATTTACTTATTAGTTAAAAAGGATTAATCAAATATTCTTTAAAAGAATACAAAGGAATTAATATGAAAAAAGTAGTCATCACAGAAGCAAAAAGAACACCTATAGGCTCACTAAGTGGAAGCCTTTCTTCATTTTCAGCTGTACAGCTTGGCAGTGCTGCAATAAAAGCTGTTCTGGATAACTCTAATATTGATAAAAATTTAATAGATGAAGTAATCTTCGGCAATGTTTTAACCGCAGGTCAGGGGCAGGCGCCAGCAAGGCAGGCAGCTATTTATTCCGGATTACCAGATAAAACTGAGTGTCTAACTATCAATAAAATGTGCGGAAGTGGTCTGAAAGCAGTTATGTTAGCTCACCAGGCTATAATGTGCGGAGATGCTGATATAATCATAGCTGGCGGTCAGGAAAGTATGACAAATGCGCCATATCTGCTCCAGAATGCAAGAGGCGGTTACAGGCTGGGAAATGGTGAACTTGTCGATTCTATGGTTAAGGATGGCCTGTGGGATGCCTACAATGACATTCATATGGGTAGTTGTGCAGAAGCCTGTGCAAAGGACTTCAAATTTACCCGTGAGGAGCTGGATGAATTTTCAGTTAATTCATATAAAAAGACTCACACTGCTCAGAAAGAAGGCAAATTTAAAGAAGAAATTTCACCAATTACAATAAGAACCAGAAAAGGCGAAACTGTTGTTGATACTGATGAAGAACCGGCAAGAGTGAATTTTGATAAAATCCCTGAACTTCGCCCGGTATTTGATAAAAATGGCGTTGTAACTGCGGCAAATGCATCAACAATCAATGACGGTGCGGCAGCCTTATTGATTATGAGTGAGGATAAAGCGAAGGAATTAGGATTTAAGCCTCTTGTAGAAATTGTCGCTCAAAGTTCTGCAGCAAAAGCCCCGATTGAATTCACAACTGCACCTGCTGACGCAATTGCTAAGGTTCTTAAAAAAGCAAATATGACAAAGGACGACATCGATCTGTTTGAAATAAATGAGGCATTTGCGGTTGTTTCCCTGGCAGTAAATAAAATCTTAGATCTTGATACCTCTAAAATTAATGTAAACGGAGGTGCTATTGCTATTGGTCATCCAATCGGAGCAAGCGGTGCAAGAATACTTGTAACACTTATTCACGAAATGATGAAAAGAAAATCTAAATTAGGTCTTGCTTCACTATGCATAGGCGGTGGAGAAGCATCAGCATTAATCGTAAAAAAATATAACGCATAGGAGGGGAGTAATGGAAATTAAAAATATTTCTGTAATTGGCGGTGGAACGATGGGCAACGGAATTGCTCATGTCTTTGCATTAAAAGGATTTAATGTGAATTTGGTAGAAATAACTGCTGAGCTGGCCGATAAAGCAATTGCTACTATTTCTAAGAATCTTGACAGGCAGGTAAAAAAGGAAATAATTGATGAATCGGCAAAAAACGATACGCTGAATAGAATTAAGAAAGTCGTGGGCATAGAAAATACACCTAAGGATTCTGATTTAGTTGTGGAAGCTATTTATGAAAATAGAGATGCTAAGCTTAACATTTTCAAAACTTTAGAGAATGTAGTTAAAAAAGATTCTATATTTGCTTCAAACACTTCCTCTATTTCTATTACCGAACTTTCTGCTGTTTGCAGGTCTGATAAATTTATTGGTATGCATTTTATGAATCCTGTGCCGGTAATGAAACTTATTGAGATAATTAGGGGTTATTCTACTTCAGATGAGACTTACAATATAATCAAAGATCTGGCTGTAAAACTTGGCAAAACTCCTGTTGAAGTTTTTGATTATCCGGGTTTTATCTCAAACAGGGTATTAATGCCAATGATTAATGAAGCAATCTTTGCACTGTTTGAAAGCGTTGCTTCTGCAGAAGATATTGATACCGTAATGAAACTTGGGATGAATCATCCTATGGGGCCACTAACACTGGCTGATTTTATAGGGCTGGATGTTTGTCTTTCCATAATGGATGTTCTGTACACCGGATACAATGATTCAAAATACAGACCTTGTCCGTTATTGAAGAAAATGGTTGCGGCAGGAAAATTAGGCAGGAAATCGGGGGAAGGATTTTTTAAATACAATTAGGAACAGAGAAATATTTGCAGTTATATAATGATTTTCGGAAACGTTCAAGATTATATCGTGTAAGGATAAATAATTTTTTCCAATCGTTTCCTCTTTCTCAGGATACCTACCTACTGCTGCTTGGTAGCATAATAGGAATATTGTGCGGTTACGGAGCTGTGCTTTATAAAGGCTCTATTATGGAAGTCAAACATTTTCTATTTGATGTTCCGGGTTCATTCTGGGGGTTAACAACTCTTATTAATGGGCCTAAGACCTGGTATACCATCCTTATCTTAATTTCTATTCCCGCTTTTGGTGGACTTATTGTTGGCCTGATGGCTAAATATTTTAAAGGCGCTAAAAAAGGGGAAGGAATTCCCAAAGTTATTGACGCAGTTGCTTCCAGAGGGGGAGTGATAGAAGGACAAACCGGATTCCTGAAAACGATTGGTGCTGTTGTAAGTATTGGTACCGGTGGTGCAGGCGGTAATGAAGGTCCGATTGTTATGATGGGTTCTTCAATTGCTTCCTCTATGGGAAGATACTTATCATCATCACCTGACAGGTTAAAAATATTGGTTGGATGTGGTGCAGCCGCAGGTCTTGCTGCAGCTTATAATGCACCATTGGGCGGTGCTCTTTTTTCAATGGAAATAATTTTACGGACATTTAACGCAAAATCATTTAGTCCTATTATTATTTCTTCAGTTTTTGCCACGGTTGTTTCAAGAAGTTACCTGGGTAACGAACCGGCTTTCAAAACTTCTTCATTCCACTTAATAACTAATTATGAATTTATCTTCTACGTGATTCTCGGTGTATTATCGGCATTAACGGCTGTATATTTTGTAAAAACCTTCATGAGAATTGAGGAAGAATTTGAAAACAGGCATAAAATTCCTGAGTGGATAAAACCAGCCATCGGTGGATTAATGGTTGGAATAATCGCTTTATACTTGCCGGGAATTTTCAGCTTCAGCGAAGCCGCAGTTGATAATTCAATATTCAATGCCACGCCATTTCTGATCCTTCTATTACTCCTTCTGTTTAAGCCAATTGCTACAGGACTTACTATCGGTTCCGGCGGAAATGGCGGTACATTCAGTCCAAGTATTTTTACCGGAGCAATGTTAGGCGGAGCATTCGGACAGATTGTTAATTACTTATTCCCGGCTATCAGTGCGCCTCCGGGAGCATATGCTTTAGTAGGTATGGCCGCAGTTGTTGCCGGAACAACTCATGCTTCATTGACTGCTCTGATTATGGTTTTTGAAATGACAAATAATTATAAGATTATACTTCCATTAATGCTTACAATTATCATTTCTACAACACTTTCCAAGGCCATACTTAAAGGATCTTTATATACTCTAAAGTTTGATCGTGAAGGCAAAGGAATTGATATATATGGTAGAAAAACATCAGTTCTTAAGAATATCTCAGTTGCTAGTTTAATTGAAGATACCAAGGATGTTGTAACAGAAGAATTTCCATTCCAGAAGCTTATGGAAGCTGTTAAAAATTCCAGATTTAACTATTTACTGGTTAAAAATAGCAGCAATATGCTAATTGGAAGAATTTCCTTCCAGGATATAAGAGATTCTATATTGGACGAGGAAACCAGGAACATTCTTCATTTCCTTGTTGCGGGTGATCTTATGGTTCGGAATCTACCTACAATAACAAGCGATAAAAATAGCGAAGAAGCATTAAAAGTTCTTGAAAAGATTGATATTGAGTTTCTACCCGTACTGGATAAGGATAGCAATAAGTTTCTTGGAATAGTTTCCAGAGAAAAAATTCTTAGAAAGTATCAGAATGAATTATTTATCCAGCAGAGTGAACAGGATCTGGCATTAGGATAGGTAAAAATTGTTAAAAGATTGATTATGAAGAGAATTCTTAATGAGAGGGATTCTTGTCCGATAATGTATATTATGTAAACTTGATAATACCCTAGCCAACGCCTGATAACTTCAAGTATATAAAGATAAGTATTATTGCAAGTATGATCCAGATCATTGGACTTCTTCTGCTTCTATGGTTTTTTATCTTCCTTTTAAATCCCAGGCGTTTCTTTCTTTTTTCTGTTTCATCCGTTTCAGGTTTATAGAATCTTGGTGGATAATCGAAAACCCTGTGACTGGGCTTTTTCATAAACGTACTCATAATTTTTACCCTTAATTATCAAATATTGCTGATACAAACAATCCCGGATCAAAAGCCTGCAAATCTTCAATACTTTCACCGACGCCGATATATTTTATCGGAATTTTATTACGGGAGCATATCTGGAAAATAACGCCGCCTTTGGCGCTGCCATCTAACTTGGTAACTGCCAGACCGGAAATATCTGTGACTTTGGAGAACTCCTGGGCTTGAACAAGAGCATTCTGTCCGGTTGTACCGTCAAGAACAAGCAAGGTCTCATTAGGAGCACCAGGAATAATTTTTTGTATAACACGCTTAATTTTGCTCAATTCTTCCATAAGATTGGCCTTATTATGAAGCCTTCCGGCAGTATCAATTAATACAATATCATAATTTCCCTTTACGGCCTGCGTTACGGTATCAAAAGCAACGGCAGATGGATCGGAGCCCTGGCTTTTCTGAATAATTTCTACACCGGCTCTTTTAGCCCAAACATCAAGTTGTTCATTTGCTGCTGCTCTGAAAGTATCAGCCGCTCCAACTATTACTTTCTTGCCGGCTTTTTTATAATTGTGAGCCAGCTTTCCCACGGTAGTTGTCTTCCCTGCTCCGTTTACTCCAATTATAAGTATAACGTATGGTTTTGCATTATCAGTATTGTTACGGTTATTTGAATTTGAAAATCTGCTGATAGAATTAACTAATTCTTTCTTTACAGTTTCAATTATACTTATCTGAGATCTGTCCTTTTCGTTTTTTAAAGCGACACGGGAATTTTCAATAATTCTTTCTGAAGTTTCAGAACCAATATCAGATGAAATCAGAATTTCTTCTATTTCATCCAGAGTCTTATCATCCAGGACAGCCTTGCCTGAGATTGTTTCATTTATACTGGTGACTATTTTAGTTCGGGTCTTTGAAAGACCATCTTTTAATTTGTCGAAGTTAAGGTTTTTGAAGAGGCTCATTATCTTTTTGTTTTATAAATTCAAGTGAACGAATAGTATATCCGATTAAAGAAGCAAAAATCATAATAATACTTAAGTAATAAAATCCAAGGTATACTATTGAAGTTTTATCAACCTGAGCTAGTATAAATAATATTACAATTGCAATACTTGTTACAGTAAGTTTACCTAGCATATTTGAAGGAAGAACGCGGCCAAGCTTTTTCGAAACGAAAATGCCACCAGTAAAAATCAGTAAATCACGCAGAATTATCATTAAGAAATATGAATTCGGTATCTCCCCTACCAGGAATAATTTCAAGATAATAATTCCGATAACTATTTTATCTGCGAGAGGATCAATAATTTTACCCATCTCGGTAACTTCATTAAATTTTCTTGCCAGGTAACCATCAAGGACATCTGTAATGGCTCCAAATATACACATCCCGAAAAGAATAGCTCTGTGCCCCGGTGCATTAAGGTTATCCAGTAAAATCCAGAATGGAATTGCCATAAAAAGCCTGAACAGACTAAGCAGGTTAGATTTTGTTGTGAATAACTCTTTTATTTTTACCATTAGTTACCGGGAGTATCTGGATAAATTTAATTTATGGAGAGTGATTTATAACTCATAAATTTCTTTTTTGAAATTCACATCAACTTCAGTCGGATATCTACCGGAGAAACAAGCTGTACAGAAGTTCTCTTTTCCTGCATCTTTTACTGCTTCAAGCATTTCTTCTTCAGTAAGATATTCAAGGCTGTCAACTTCAAAATGTTTCCGGATTTCTTCAATATTTTTATGCCTGTTTGCAATCAGCTCCTGCCTGCTCGGAAAATCCATTCCATAATAACAGGGATGCTTTATCGGTGGTGAAGAAATTCTCAGGTGAATTTCTTTTGGATTAGCTTCTTTAATCAGGCTTACTAATTGTTTTGACGTGGTACCTCTTACTATTGAATCATCTACAACCACGATTGTTCTGCCCTCAAGGACACCTTTTACTATGTTAAATTTAATTCTTACCCCGATTTCTCTTTTTTCCTGTCCCGGCTGTATAAATGTACGACCGATATAATGGCTTCTTATCAGGCCGATTTCCAGCTTTGAGCTAATCCCCTGTTTTTCTAATTGCGTCTGATATCCAATTGCACAGGTGTTAGAACTATCCGGCACGCTTATTACAATAACTTTATCTCCGTCCTTATCAACTACCGGATGATTATTTGCTAGTATCTTTCCAAGTTTTCTTCTCATTTTATCAACGTTATGTCCGAAGATAAAACTATCTGGGCGTGAAAAATAAATGTATTCAAAAACACATTGTTTTTTAGGGACTTCCGGAACACCTATTCCTACAGATTTTATTTCACCGGTTTTAATAACTTCATCGTCGATCACTACCATTTCACCGGGTTCAACTTCGCGGACAAACTCTGCTGTGTTAATATCAAATGCACAGGTTTCAGATGCAGCAATAAAAGCATCTCCAAGTTTTCCAAGTTCCAGCGGACGAAAACCGTAACTGTCACGAGCCGCAATTAATTTGTCATCTGTTAAAATAATTACGCAGTAAGCACCTTCCAGTTTTGAAATTGCTTCCTTTACCTGGTCAACCTGGTTTTCAAGCCTGCTCCTGGCAATCAGGTGGAGAATAACTTCAGTATCACTGGTTGTCTGGAATATAGCACCTTCGTTTACAAGCTCTTCCCTCAGCTTTTTCGCATTTGTAAGATTCCCGTTGTGTGATACGGCAAGATTTCCAAATCTGTAATTAACAACAAATGGCTGTATGTTTTTCTTGGATTCTGATGACCCTGTTGTAGAGTACCTGTTATGCCCGATTGCAGAGTTTCCGACAAGAGTTCTTTTAAAGATTCCAAAATCCGGGTACACCTCCGAGACTAGACCTTCGGCTTTGTGTACGTTAAAAACTGATTTACCCCGTTCATTTATACTTTGTGAAACTATTCCTGTTGCTTCCTGTCCCCGGTGCTGAAGGGAGTGAAGGCCGTAATAAGTGTTGACTGAAGCATTCGGTGTACCATAAATTCCGAATATACCGCAAAAACATTTGGGCTTATCTAATTTGATTTCCATCGATTTCCGGTTGATTTGTGTGGGCATATGCAAAATTACGAAATTAAATATAATTATTAAATATACTAAACCTTCATGACTCTTTTTTAATTCAATTACTGGTGGTTTTTTGAAATATTTTATTTTGAATATACCTAAATTAATCCCGTTAAAATAAACAGAATTTCAGGAGGAAAAATGAAAATACGGTTGATTACATCCACTCTTCTTATAATTGCCTTTTTTGTAAGTCCGGCAAGTCCGCAGGATAAAACAAAGGAAAAGGAAAATAAAAAAGACAGACATACTTTTACTATGTTATACGATATCAGTGCTACATCAGTGAAAAACCAGTCACAGACAGGCACGTGCTGGGATTTTGCCACGCAATCATTTCTTGAAAGTGAATTGCTCAGGATGGGTAAAGGTAAATACAACCTCTCAGAGATGTTCAACGTACGTTACACATATCCGTTAAAAGCTGAAAAATATGTGAGATATCACGGAAAGGCGCAATTTGGAGAAGGCGGACAGGCGCACGACGTACTTAAAATATTTGACAAATACGGTGCTGTCCCCCATTTTGTTTATCCCGGCCTTGAACCCGGAGATTCGCTCCACAACAATTTTGAAATGGACGCCGTACTTAAAAATGTACTGGCGACGATAGTAAAAAGAAAAAAAATATCATCTCATTATAAAGATATAGTTAAAGCAGTTTGCGATATCTATCTCGGTAAGGTTCCGGAAAAATTTGAGTATCAGGGTAAGGAGTACACTCCTAAAACTTTTGCAGCCAGCCTGGGAATAAATACAAAAGACTACGTTGAAATTACTTCCTACACTCACCATCCTTTCTATACAAAATTTGATCTTGAAGTACCGGATAACTGGACGGACGGTGAATATTACAACGTGCCACTTAATGATCTTATTTCAATTATGGACAACGCCCTGGAAAACGGGTACACAATTGACTGGGACGGTGACGTTGGCAGAGAAAATTTCCTGAGAAAAGAGGGTTATGCTATTGTGCCATTAAGAGAAGATGATACAACAGAAACAGGTCCCGAAAAAGAAAAGAATATTACGCAGGAAGTCAGGCAAAAAGCATACGATGATTACACAACCACAGATGATCATTTAATGCATATTACAGGAATGGCAAAAGACCAGGCAGGAACAATTTTCTATTACACAAAAAATTCCTGGGGAACAAAGGATAAAAAATATGACGGTTACTGGTATATGTCACAACCATTCGTAAAACTTCGTACAATAGCTATAATGGTTCACAAAGACGCTATTCCGAAAGAAATAAGAGAAAAACTCGGGTTATAAAAATATTTTAAGGAAAGATTATGAATCCCGCTGTAAGTATTTATGGCGGGATTTTTTATTCTATTTGAGGGCGTATTTACTAATTAAATTCAGCTCCGGATATGAATATTCAACCAGATCCAGTTCAGTAATTTTACCTTCAATACAAATATTTTGTTTGTTTAGGTTATCAGAAAGTTCTTTTGCTTCCTCCGCTCTTTCGCTTGCACCGATTCCAATATGAGGAATAAACGGGACGTCAAGGCGAAGGTCTTTCCTGATTATCCCGGTGTATAATTTATCGTGCAAATTAATTATTTGGCTGTTGCCTTCATCCGGGACTAAAAACACATCCGTGTATTCACTAAATGTATCTTTAACCATAGTAGCAGCTCTGATAGTAAATTCTATTGATTCAATTTCAGCACAAATATTTTTAATGTGTGTTTGAAGTTCACTGACTTCATAACTAAATAAAGGGAAAACAATTGTAAAATGTGGCTCAACAACATTATAGTATCTTGTATCATTAGACTTACGAATCGATTGTATCCATTCGGAAGCATCATTTTGTAATTTTGGAATAGCTAATACCAGATTTGAATCCATTATTTATCCTTTCATATAAAGACGTTGCGCGTAACTCGTCCGTCCCGAAGTAACATTTAGACTATAACACAACTGCCAAATGTTTTGCAAAGTGCGCTTTGCTATTTTATTAATTAGAACAAAAACTTCACACGAAATGCCGAAAAGCCTGCGCTTCCAACGTCGGGGAAAACAAATGCCAAAAACTTTAAAAACCCAGCACCAATTAGGCGGTCAGATTGGAATGCTTGTTAGGCGATATTTTATTTTAATACCTGAGTATCTAAAATCTTTTTCATTAATATAAATGAAAATTTAACTCCTTCTTTCTCATTCAATAAATCTTTTAAATATATCTTATCATTATCTGCATAAGATTTGGGAAATTTTATACTTAAATAAGTCATTAACTTTTTATCTTCCTCCCAAAACCTATATTTAACTACATTCTTACCAGCGTAATTTCTTAAAAATCTATCTATAAATTGCCCTTCCTTGTTCCAATTAGCGAGACTTTTATTAATCCATACTTGATTCCAACTATCATAAAATGGAAAATAAATTATAAGATTTCTTATAAATCTAAAGACATCACTTCCAATTTCTGATTCCATTGGTGGACGATTTTTTTTAATTTGTTCTATTACAAAACTTATTGGTTCATATTGAATTACTTCTACATATACGGAAAATCCATCTTTTATTTTTGAATAACGATACCATTCATCCTTTTCCCAGAATTCTTCATTAATTATTTCATCAAATAAGTCATAAAATCTTTTATAAGATAATGTGAGAAATTCCAACTCAGCTTTATTTGGTTTAATTGAATTAACCATATTTCTTTTATATTTATCGCCTAACTTTAACTTATACTGCACTGGCTAATTAGTCAATTTGCATGTTATTGAGCAAATTTTGCGCGTATAACGTGCGCTATTTCACTACATATTTGTAAATTATTAAATATTAAGGTCTTACAAAAGATAATTCTTTAGTTCAGAACCACAGAAACGCCGGCTCCCAGGCTGCCGTTTATAAAATTTTCAAATTTATCCGAGAGATATATTCTATAAAATAATTTCGGCCTTACAACCGCACCATTCCATTGTGCGCCAAGATCAAGAAGGTGTGCAAGAATATCGCCGAAACTATTCGGGCTGCCTGTAAGCAAAGCCATCCCGAGTAATTCTGCCCTGATCGAGATATTATTGAAACCGTATCCCCCGCCTAAACCGTAATGCAATGTTAAACTGGTTCTCCTGTATCTCCTGTCTGTTGAGATATAAAAATTAGGCCCGAGTTCCAGTCCCCAGCTAAAACCTTCATCAATTATTTTGTGATAGGCATAATTGAAATATACTCCGACCATATCTTGAGAAAATTGCTGGCTGTAGTAATAGTTTGCAAAAGATCCAAGGTAGCCCGCATCTTCCCATACGGTTGGCAGGTAAACACCAAATGTAACTATTGATCTTTTATTGTTTACCGGTGTTTTATTAGATTGAAGGCCTATAAATATATTACCCATTCCCCTCTCGTTCCTCAAACTTGGTCCAAAATAATTATTAATTTTATAACTGGTATTGATATATGGAATGCTGCCAATCAGGTTAAATTTAGAGCTAACCGGAATATTTAGAGACAGACTAAAAATTCCGGAACTTGTTGAAAAATCATACCTCTCTCCGAAAAATCCCTTGTCATAACTGAGGCCAATTTGAACTTTGTTGGCAGGAATTGCCTGCATGTCTAATGTCTGGGCAGTAATAATATCGGTTAATAAAAAAATGAACAAGAACACTAATAAGACTGAAATTGAATGTCTGCTCATTCAGACTCCCCTGTTAAAATTTGTGCTAAATTAAAGAACAGAAACTTATTAAGCAATTATTTAAGGGAATATTTATCTAACGGTATGCATAGGCGTATAAATATGGTTCATTGAGTTAACGGTCTGCGAAAGGAATAATATTAAATATTTATGTAAAAATTATGGATACTGCAAATCAAACAGATTTAATTATTTTCACATTTCGGTAAAATTACAGTTCTGCCATTAATCAAAGAAAATATGTCATTTATCCTTAAATTTAGTATACTTAAATATATTATTTGAATTTATCGGTACTACGGGCTATGTTATAAATTATAATTTAATGTGGCTCTTGGATGAAGAAGAAAACGGAGCTGACAGCAGAAATAAAGTACCATCTTCTTAAGGATATCTCGCATAAAATCAGGGGGACATTAGACCTTGATAAGATTTTAACCCTCCTCCTCGATTTATTGAGCGAAATAATTCACTATGATGCTGCGGGAATTTTTATACTGAAAGAAAGTATAAACTACCCGGGTTATCACTCACCTAAACAAAAAATAGCAGGTATAGCACAGCGCGGTTTTGGAAACCTGCCTCCCGAATCGGATACGATGCTGATGGAAGGCAAAGGCATAATCGGCCATACGATAAAAACAGGCAAAGGCATCATTCTCCCGAATGTAAACAAGGAAAAGAGATACATTGCCGGAAGAAAAGAAAGTAAATCAGAGATTACATCTCCAATTTTTCGTGACGGCAAAACAATCGGTGCGCTAAATGTTGAAAGTGACAAACTGGACGCATTTACACAAGATGATATAAAGGTGCTTGACTTTTTCGCCGAAGCCGCATCAATCTCAATTGAAATGGCACTGCTTCATTACCGTATACTTGAGAATAAAAAAATTGAAGAGCAGCTTCAGCTTGCTAAAAATGTTCAGCTTGGGTTGCTCCCTACCTCTGAACCGGAGATAAAAGGCTATCAATTTTCAGGTATCTGCATCCCAACATTTGATATTGGAGGCGATTATTTCGATTATATATATACTGGATGAAAACAGGCTTGCTATACTTGTGGCGGATGTCTCAGGAGATGGCATTCCAGCGGCATTAATTATGGCTGCTTTCCGTGCACTGCTCAGGTATAACGCAAAACTTTTCACTGATCCGGCTGAACTTATGAAAGTAATGAACCAACACGTTTCTGAGTTTATGCGTGCGAGAGATTTTATTTCTGTTTTTTACGGTATACTGGACCACAAAAATCATAAACTTATTTACTCCAATTGCGGACACAATCCATCATTACATCTGAATTTGAGTAAAACAATTCTGCTCGAAGGCACAGGGCCTTCATTAAACCTTGTTAAAGATGCCGAATTTTTGTCTAAAGAGATTTACATCGGGAAAAATGATAAAATACTTTTTTATACGGATGGTGTTACTGAAGTTTTTAATGAAGATAATGAGCAATTCGGACTAGAAAGGCTGAAAGATCTGGTGGTAGCTAACAAAGATCAAGCACCTGACAAAATTATAAGAAATATAATCCTTTCAACAAAAACTTTTTGTTCATCAGATTTTTACAGCGATGATTTTACTTTGCTTGCACTTAAAAGAATTGATTGAAAGTCCGAACAGTAGGCCTGTGCCCAGGCTTCGATTCATAAATCAGGTAAAGCGTTAAGCAGTCAGATATCACAAAGAAGTAGACAAATTTCGGCTGTAAAAAATGGAGCTAATTCTTAACCAGTGTTTTCGCAACTTGTCCATGATAATTAACTTTTGGAGTTTCCAAGCAATTCGTGAGCCATTGATTTAATGTTCTCAACCCAACCGGTGTCTTTTAATGCAAGTAATAATTTATCAATGGGGAAATCATCAGGAAGCATTTTGTTTTTCTTTAGATCAATAAATACGTGATGAGCACCTTCAAGAACAAATATTGACTCAGATTTTTCGAGCAGTCTTTTAAGCAGCGGTTCCACTGAAAGCTTGCCCAGATTTATTAGCCCCTCAGCCGCTATCCAGCGTATATCGCTTTTTTCATCCTCAAGAGCATCTAAAAAAATTGGTATGGATTCGGGGGCATTGATTTCTTCTATAGTCTTAATTGCTTCCCATCTGTAAATATGTTTCGGGCTGTTAAGCAGTTCCATCAGGAAATCTATTGACCTAATTCCTTTTTCAACAAGTGCAGAGCGGGCCTTTTGTCTTTCTTGTCCGTTTTTACTGCAAAGGCTTTTTATGAGCTGTTGTATTTCCAAACCTTCGGAGGTATTTAACAATTTATCCATTTCTTATCCTCTAATTCTTCTTAAGAGTATATATCTGTTCTAATAAATTATTGAGGCAAATGTTCCATTTTTTAAAATAAAAAAGCAGTTCAAAAGAACTGCTTAATGTCGGAACGGCGGGATTTGAACCCGCGACCCCCTGAACCCCATTCAGGTACGCTACCGGGCTGCGCCACGTTCCGAAAAAAAATTATAATTTTGATACCAAAAGTTCTAAAATACTTTTGATTTCTTCAAGATCTTTTTTAAGGGACGGCTTTTCTTTACGGGGTTCTGAAACCGAGACATTCGTATTACCTGTCTCCTTAATATCCGGCTCATCTACCTGCAGAACATTTTCAGTAGAAAAGTCCTCCAGTATTTTCCGGGCACCCTCAATAGTATATTTCCGTTCCCTGAGGAGACTTTTAATATGAATTATAAGCTGGATATCTTTATTGGTATAAATTCTGTTACCAGCTCTGTTCTTCTGAGGCTTGAGTTGTTCAAACTCAGTTTCCCAATAGCGAAGTACATACTGCTCTACACTTGTTATTTTGCTTACTTCGCTGATTGAGTAATAAAGCTTCTTAATAGATAGGTCTTTCATTACAGCTCATAATTATTTTAGGCCAAAATAACTAATTGACTTTTTAATAGCAATATCAAAGATTACAAATAAATCTAAACTTTAGAAAAGGGCTATAACTCATTCTCTTTAATAATGATGTCAATTAGCTGGCTGATATCCCCTAATTCGTAATCTGCGTTATGAACATCAGTTTCAAATGTGTCTCCGTATTTTGCGAATGCGGTTTTCATTCCAATGTTGCTCGCACCTACTATATCTCTTTCAGCCCAATCACCTACCATTAAAGCTTCTTCGGGTTTTACCTGAAGCTTTTTCAATACCATCTTAAAAGGAGCGGCACTGGGTTTTCGTTCACCTGTATCTTCAAAAGTTACAACAGCATCTACTATGTGATGGAAATTTAGCTGAGCCAGTCTTAACCATGCCTCTTTTGCAGGAGCGTCAGATAAAATTCCCATCTTGATGCCCATCTTTAGCAACTTGTTCAAGGTTGAATAAACGTGCGGGTATGGCGTAAGAGCTGCTTCTCTGGCCCGCCTATATGCAACTATTCCTGCCGAGAGAATTTTGTAGTCCATCCGGTTAAGTACACGCTGCAGGAATACATCAAAAACCTTCTGGTATTCTATTCCCTGTTCCTTATAAATGTCATCAATAACATGATTTGCTTCTTCCTGTGTTATTGATAATCCTGCGTCTATCATAGCTGGAATTGCTTCTTCGATAGAGCGTCTTTTCATTTTCATAAAATCCATCAATGTATTATCGAGATCGAAAACTACTGCTTTAATCAAAACATGTTCCTCATTTTAATTATTATAAAAACAGAGATCAGAAAGATTACCTCTGTGAATAAAACATCATTTAAGTAATTTAATCATTAAATAAGCACCTGCGAGATAACTATTCTCTTTAAACCCGGAGATATATCCATCACAGGCAGTTGCCGTTACAAGGTTTTGCCTGAACTCTTCCCTATTGGCCAGGTGAGACAAATGCAATTCTACTTTAGGGATTTTGCAATCGGCCAGTGCATCTCTGATTCCAACAGATGTGTGCGCATAACCACCCGGATTTATCATTATGCCACTGTAATTATTTTCTGCTCCCTGCACTTTTGTAATGATTTCACCCTCTATGTTTGATTGATAAAATTCAAAGGTAATTTCTTTAAACTCGTCTTTTAATAGCGTTTCAATTTTATCGAGTGACAAATTACCATAATGGCCTTGATCTCTTTTACCAAGCATATTCAGATTTGGTCCGTTGATAACGAGTATTTTCATCTGCTTTCCGCCATCTCATCAATTATTTCACGCATCTTTGGAGTAAGATACATTTCATCAATTCCTAGTTCTTTAAGAGCCATAGAAAGGATCATTACTTTTCTTTGAAGATTAGCCATCTTATTTATTACAATTATTTTACTTTCTTTCAACAGACAGTACCCGCCTTTAAAATCTCCTTTCTCAAAACGAACTTCGGCGCCAAGCTGTGCCGCAAGTGCTTTTAGATCCTGGATTATTTCTTCAAATTCTTTTTCTTTCAATTTCATATTTTATCTTTTTCCTTCTTGGTTAAAGGCTGAAAAATGAAAAAATAAATAACAGAAAAATAACATAACATTTCAATTACCGGAAAACTGGAAAATATCTTAAACCTTTTTATAATTAAATCCAAAACTTCATTGGGGTTAAAACCGGAAGTGTTCAAGGCAGTAATCAGCCTGTAATCAATTGTCATCAAAAATATTTCAAGAGGCATCGTAATAAGTATCAAAACAATAATAATAAACAGCCAGCCATTATTTTTGAGCTTAATTTTTGAAGTAGAGATAAAAAGGATAAAAAATATTATGAAAATTATATAGAGAATGGAAGTAGATAATATTGCCGGTTCAAATGATTTTAATACAGCTGACAAATTTTCATTGTTCAAATAACTTCTTAATTTGAAATTTGTACCTTCAAAAATCTGGTAAGAGATCATCAACCTGGTAAAATAACTACCCATCCAGAGCGCACCGGAGAGAATTGTAAAGAATAATATTACTTTGGATGAAGTTTTTAGATTTTCCATAACTCTTTTTATTTAGTTAAATTAAGATAAAAAAAAAATATGATTGTTGCCTCAATTGATATAGGGACAAATACTGTCCTGCTGCTCATAGCAAGTGTTTCTGACGACACTCAAATTGAAACCTTGCGTAACGAATACAGAATACCAAGGATCGGGAAAGGACTTCTGCCGGGCGGAAATATTACTGAAGAAAAGATTACTGAATTGTTTACTGTCCTTGAGACATATTCAGAAATTATTAATAAATATAATTGCGAAAGGACACTGGTTACAGCAACAAATGCATTTAGAATTGCTGCAAATGGTGAAGAAATTGCCAATGAAATCAGGGATAAATATAACTGGGAAGTTAAAATAGTAACAGGTGTTGAGGAGGCCCGGCTTTCTTATCTCGGTGCTATTAGCGGGGTAAATTCTAGCCAAGAAATGCTGGTTATTGATATTGGTGGTGGAAGCACAGAATTAACTTTTGGAAAGGGACAGAAACTGAGTTTTCGTGAAAGTTTCAAAACCGGAGTAGTTAGCGCATCTGAGAAATTCTTGCTTAATGATCCTCCGCTAAAAACAGAAATTGAAAAATTTAGAAATGAACTTTCAACAATGTTCACAAAATTAAGAGATATGGACTATGCTCCCGATTTAGCTATTGCTTTGGCAGGTACACCAACAACTCTTGCATGTATTAAACAAAATCTGGAGCAATTTGATGAGGGACTTGTCGAAGGGAGCATATTAAGCTATGAAGATATTGAGGAAATGATAAATTTGCTTTCTGAGTTCTCAATCAAGGAGATTCGAAACAGATACAAAGCTGTAGTAAACGGACGTGAAGATTTAATCTTAAGTGGGGCTATTATTCTCTTATTCATTATGGAAATATTAAAAATAGATAATGTTTTAGTTAGCACCAAGGGAATTCGATTTGGTGCTATTATTGATAAAACAATTGATAAGTAATAGGGGTAAATACACTATCATTAAGAAGTTTCTGTGTAGCTTTCAAAGCCTGTTACAATTGACCAAAAAATAACGAACATTATTTACACTTTGGGAGCACACACCACATCCATTTTTCCATTACAAATATTAACAAGGCTATGTAGTTATTCCTAGGTCAGCATTCCAATAAGGTAAAGTAAATAGAAAAGAGCCGCATTAAATAGTATTGCAAAGACGAGGGAAAAAAGAAAACTTCTCGTTTGAATATAAACCGCAAAGATTGATAAGAACAGACTCCACAGTAGTACCAATAATTCAAATCCAGACATTATAAACGCAAGTGTTTCTTTTATAGAGAATGGTGTGGGATTTGATGAAAATAAGTAACCACCAAACAACACTAATTCAATTGGAAATAATATGCACAGTCCAATTGCGTGCGGAACAAGGCTATAGGAAAACACAGCGAAATTATCTTTAAATCTTGTCTGTGCATTAGTTGATGAGGTAATTATTTTAAGAAGGAAAGAAAATAGAACAATTACTAACAAAGTAACTACCAGGACAATACCGGAGCTAATTAAGAGGGTGCTGTCTACTACCTCAACCTTTTTCGCAAACATAGTCAGGTAAAGTGAATCGAGGTAAAATTTAATTGTGGCAAAAAGTATTATAGCAAAAATGAAATTTTTATGATCGGACAAAATGATTGATTTGAACCCACCCCCCGGATTATCTATAAGCTTTCCAATCGTTTTCCATAAATCAATGTTGTAAACCTTATCACGCAAATAGCTATGGCATTTCCAGCAGGTTTTTGCGTAAAAGGGGTTTTCTTCGTGGCAATTGTTACAGGCTATTACATTTTTCATATAGATGCTTTTTTAGTTAAAATCTTACTTTTATATTCAGCCAGGGTTCTCTTGTCATATTATTTTCTTTAACAGTAAAATCAAAGAGCTGGGCATCCACATAAGCATCCACCAGATTTAAGAAATATGCTAACCCAATGTAAATTCCCATCAGATCTCGCTGATCCCTGTAGAAATCACGGTTTTGCCTGTACACATCATTTAGAGTTGTAAGATACAAATTGCGTGAATCTTTATATTTATTATTGTAGTGTATCCATCCGGCTGCAAGTGCCCCGAAAATTCCCCAGACTATTGGCACTTTAATGTAAGATTCATTATAAAATTGTCCCCAACCGGGTAAAATGGCACTTCTTAAAACCGCTCCCCAGGGCGATTTATGCATTACAAAAACTGAATCAGTTTTCGTTACATTTGTAACATTTGTAGAATCCTGCTGTGAAAAAGAAATTGATTGCAGTAACAGGATTATTAAATAAATTTTAGTTATATGATTTATCGATGATTTCAAAAAGTTCAAACAATCTTTCCAATTCGTCATTTGAATAAAATTCAATTACTATGTCACCCGTGCCATCAGGTTTTTGTTTACAGGAAACTTTAGTCCCAAATATTTTCCGTAGCTTGTCTTCAACATCGTTAAGATTTGAGACGTTTGGTTTTACATGAGGTTTAAAGGATACAGATCTTTTGCCAGGCGCTCCGGGATCTGTTAGAAGTTTTTTTACCAGTTGTTCAACTTTTCTTACAGATAGGTTTTCATTTTTAATTTTAGCAAGTACATCCAACTGCATTTTTTCTGTGGGAAGATTAATAATTGCTCTTGCATGGCCGGAAGTAATCTCATCATTTATCAGGCTGTTTTGTATTTCTTTTGGCAGTTTCAATAATCTGATTGAATTGGCAACAGTTGTTCTGTCTTTCCCTACTTTTTCTGCGATTTGTTCCTGAGTAAGAGCACATTCTTCCATCAATCTCTTATAAGCTGTTCCAACTTCAATCGGGTTTAATCTCTCTCTTTGTATATTTTCAATCAGGGAAAGGGCAAGCATGGCTTCATTGCTGTCAACCTGAATAATGTAGGCAGGGATATCTTTGTATCCAATTCCTTTACAGGCTTTTAGTCTTCTTTCACCTGAAATAAGCTCATATCTATCATCTTTTGTACGTCTTACGGTAACAGGCTGAATTAAGCCATTTGAGAGAATTGATTTTTTCAACTCTTCAAGTGCTTCCGGTTCAAATGATGTTCTTGGTTGAAACGGGTTTGGTGAAATATCATCGATTGGAATTTTGGCAAGTACGTCTACCTGTTTCCCATCATCTTTCTTTAGGTTTGAATAATCCTGCGCTTTTTCTTCTTTTTTCATAGCATGAGGATTTATAAGCGCATCAAGCCCCCGGCCAAGTCCTGGTTTTAACTTACTCATTTTCTACTTTATTAATTTTGTTTGAATTCCTTTCCAGTAATTCAGAAGCCAGTTCAATATAATTTTTTGCGCCTGTTGAAATAGCATCATATAAAATTACAGGTTTGCCATAACTAGGGGCTTCTGAAATTCTAACATTTCTGTGAATAATAGTATTAAAAACCTTATCGCCAAAATATTTTTTTACTTCTTCTGCAACCTGCTGGGATAACCTCAGTCTAACATCAAACATTGTTAGTACAACACCCTCAATTGTAAGCTTCTCATTATAATGTTGTTTAACAATATTTATAGTATTTAATAATTGTCCGAGTCCTTCCAGGGCAAAATACTCACACTGAACAGGGATGATTACAGAATTTGATGCTGCAAGTGAATTTAACGTAAGGAGCCCAAGCGAAGGCGGACAATCAATTATTATGTAATCGTACTTATCACGGATTTCTGAAATTGCTTCTTCAAATAATTTTTCACGATTTTCCATGTCAACCATTTCAATCTCTGCGCCAACCAGGTTTATATTAGAAGGAAGTAAATCAAGGTTAGGCATAAAGGTTTCAAGAATGGCTTCATTAATACTGATTTCTCCAATCAAAACTTCGTATACAGAAGGAGCATGATTATGAACACCCAGGCCTGAAGATGAATTGGCCTGTGGATCTATATCAATTAATAAAGTCTTCTTTTCTGCTGCGGCAAGTGATGATGAAAGGTTTATAGCAGTTGATGTTTTACCAACTCCTCCCTTCTGATTAGCCACTGAAATAACTTTTGACATTATTTTCTGTTTGATTTAATAAATAAAAAATGAGTAAGTAAATAACTTACAATTCAATCTCTTCTCCAAATTCCATTACCCTGCATTTTTTGCCATCCTTTTCAATTCTGCTCTTAAATTCAGATGGTTCTGCATTGATAACAGGAAATGTTTTATAGTGCATTGGAATTACGTTCTTTGGATTGACAAATTCAACGGCTTTTACAGCATCCGTAATACCCATGGTAAAATTATCACCGATAGGAACAAGCATATAATCAATCTTATCCATTTCACCGATAAGTTTCATATCATAAAATAATCCGGTATCACCTGTGTGATAAATAGTTTTGCCGTCAATCGTTAAAACTATTCCAGCAGGTTCACCTGCGTATTGGCCATCAGGAGTTTGCGAACCGTGATGAGCAATAGTAAATTTAACCCTGCCAAATTCAAAATCATAACCACCGCCAATGTGCATATTATGAGCTTTAGCACCTTTTCCACTACAATAATTAGCTAATTCATTTACAGCGATTACAGTAGAGTCACATCTTTTGGCAATTTTGAAAGTGTCCCCAATATGATCTCCGTGGGCATGAGTTAATATAATATAATCTGCTGAAACGTTGTCAGATTTTACCGGCGAAGTCGGATTGTCGTCCAGATAAGGATCAATTAATATCTTTTTGCCTGCAGAAGTTGTAATCTGAAAAGCAGAATGGGAAAAATATTTTAATCTCATATTAGCCTCCTAAATTTGATACTCTGTATTTTCAATAAATCAAATGTCTAAAACCTAATTTATCAGTAAATTTCTACGATTGAAGATAATAAATCCTGATGTAAAATATTGAGATTTTAAGTACAATTAAATATGAACTTAAATTTAAAATTAGATAAATAATACTCTTATAAAACCTGTAATTGCCTGTAGTGGATTCATTTTACTTTTTTCGTTACCGTAAACTGTCGGAATTTTAACAAATCCAATTTTATAATTCTTTCTTGCCGCATTAATCAATATCTGGCTTTCTGCTTCGTAGCCTGAAAAGGTTGGTAAAATATCCTGAAAGATTTTAGTTCTGAATAACCTGAAGCCACATTGACTATCTAAAATAGCCTGTCCGGTTTTGATCCCCATTAAAAATGAGGTAATTTTATTGCTCAAGATTCTCTGTGGCGGCATATCTGAAATATCTTCGAGCCTGTTGCCTATGACAATATCATAATCATCAATAATTGAGAAAAAATCCTGGAGATTTTCAGGGGGATGCTGCAAATCAGCATCTAGAGTAAAAGTAAGCTCATATCCTCTTTTTAAACTTTCTCTAAATCCTTTATTGAGTGCGGATCCCTTCCCTTCGTTAAATTTATTTTCTAAAACAATAATTCTTTCATCAACCGGAATATTCTTAATTGAATTGTCCGCAGAGCCATCATTTACAGCAATAACATTATTAACATACTTTAGAGTTCTGGTAATGACTTCAGCAATTGTTTTTTCTTCGTTAAAAAAAGGAATTACAGCGCAGGTATTATTTTGATTTGACATAATGCTCAAATATCCCTTTCCATCCTTTAACTGCAGGAGTTTTGAAAGCACTTGCAAGTATTTTACGCAGAGCATCTTTAGACAATCCTTTTGAAAGTTGTCCATCCTCTGCAAGTGATATACTACCGGTTTCTTCAGAAACAATGACACTTAAAACATCAGCCTGCTCTGAAATTCCAAGGCCGGCTCTGTGTCGCATTCCAAGTGTTTCACCTTTTGCAGTTGTTTTTAAAGATAGAGGTAAAGTACAACGGGCTGCTTCAATAGTATCGTTTTTAATAATAACAGCACCGTCATGCAGTGGTGAACGGGGAAAGAAAATTGCTTTTAATAATCCAACACTCAGTTTTGCATTAAGTAACTCGCCTGTTTCTGTAAATCCACGAATTCCTGTAGATTTTACTACAATCATTAATGCACCATGCCGATGCTGGGATAGTTCAAAAGCGGCATCAGCAATAATTGATGCTGGCTCAGACGATTCAGATTTAACAAACATCCTGAAGAATGGGTTCCTAGCTACAATTACGAGCAGCCTTCTTATCTCTGGCTGGAATAAAATTAAGAACGCTATTACCCAAATATCCGTAATTAATTTTAACAGCCAGCTCAATGCCCTGAAATTTGCAGCTTGTGAAATAAAAGAAATCAGTAGAATAATCATCAGGCCAATGAAAATCTGGGCTGCAATAGTTCCCTTAAGCAGCGTATAGAGCTTATAAAGTATAAAAGTAACTATACAGATATCAATAATATCTGTAAAGTTTACTGTTAAAAATCCTACTCTGAATAATTCAAACATTTAATTTATTTATGTTGCTTAATAATTTGCAAACCTGCACACCGTTATTTACATTATGTGTTCGGATAACTTTAGCCCCGTTTCTGATTGATACGGCTTCAAGTATGGCAGTTGGCATATCCCTGTTACCGATTTCAAGGTCCAATGATTTTCCAATAAAAGATTTTCTTGAGACACCAATTAATATAGGAAATCCAAGGCATTTAAAATCTTCTATTCGTTTTAATAATTCAAAATTATCTTGAACCTTTTTACCAAATCCGATCCCGGGATCAATGAAAATTTTCTTGATTCCTACATTTAAAAGTAACCTGCTCTTTTCAAAAAGAAAATCATAAATTTCTTTAACAACGTTATCATAATAAGGATTTTTTTGCATATCTGCGGGTTTACCTTTCATATGCATCAGTACATATCCTGCTTTGTATTTTTTCACAACTTGAACAATTTCGGGGTCAAAATTAAATCCGCTTATGTCATTAATGATTTTTGCTCCCGCAGAAAGTGCTTCCGCGGCAACCTTGCTTTTTGTAGTATCTGCAGAAATTATTGTCCCCGGTCTTTCTTTTAATACATTATTAATTACAGGGATAATTCTTTCTATTTCTTTATCTGCCGAAATTTCTTCAGCTCCGGGCCTGGTCGATTCACCACCAACATCAATTATGCAGGCCCCTGCATCTATCATTTCAATAGCGTGAGAAACTGCTTTATCAGGAGAAATATATCGGCCACCATCTGAAAATGAATCTTCAGTTACGTTTAATATTCCCATTACATGAGAATTTTCAAAATTAAATGTCCTATCACCAAAAGAATATGAAACGTGATCGTAATCATTAAATTTCTTGATAATATTACTTATCTGGTAGCCAAGGTCCTTATCACCACCGGCAAGAATTTTCCTGGAAAGGTCCCTAAAATTCTTTACTGAGCCTGTAACAAGTAAATCAATATAATTTTTATCTTTCTTTATTTTATAACAAATTTCTTTCTCTTGAAGAATTATCTTCTGAACATTTTCAGCAAGTTTGTGTGGAATATCTCTTAATTCCAAACCAAGTAGATGAATTTCATAAACCTCTCTGAATATTTTGTAATATTCACTGTATTTTCTAAAGACTTCTGTGTTGGAAAGGTTTATTATTTGAAATATCAATTTTCCCTCTATTAAAAAAAAAGTGACAAAAGTCACTTCAGTGGATAAATAGTATTTCTAATCGTTTGTAATCATAATTCAGATAATTGACATACTTATTTAATAATATTTGCTAATTCCATTGCCGCCGCTGAAATATTATCAGCACCAAAAATAGAAGAACCAACAACAAAAGCTTCACATCCGGATTCTTTTATTAATTTTATATTCTTATTGCCAATTCCTCCATCTACTTCAATAATAAAATCAGTATTCATTTCTTTCCTGAGTTGAACAGTTTCCTGAATCTTTCTTAGTGAACCTTTGATAAAGGATTGGCCTCCAAATCCAGGATTGACTGACATAACCAGAATAAGATCCGCAAATTCCGCAATATCTTTTAATGTACTGACTGGTGTTGCCGGATTTATTGCAACTCCCGCCTTAGCTCCAAGTTCTTTAATTTTGTTTATTGTACGATTGAGATGTACAACTTCTTCCTGGTGAACTGTTATAATATTTGCACCGGTTTCAACAAAATCTTCAAGATAATTATCCGGATTTTTAATCATGAGGTGGACATCAAGAGGAAGTTTAGTACATTTTTTTGCTGCTGCTACCAGAATATGCCCAAAAGAAATATTGGGAACGAAATGTCCGTCCATAATATCACAATGTATCCAATCGGCACCGCTCATCTCAACTAATCTGATTTGCTGAGAGAGATTTGATAAATCAGCTGCAAGTATGGAAGGAGCTAAAATTGCCATAATGTGATCTAATTATTTGGTGAATCAGAATTTTTAGTAACGAACAAATCTATTTTTGAGCCTGTGTTTACCCTGCTGCCTTTGCTCGGATATTGATCAACAACTGTATTTGGGAGAAGTGAATATGAACGCTGATAACTTATTTTGCCAATATTAAGTGAACTATCTGCCAGAACCTGCTGTGCTTCGGTCAATGATTTTCCAATTAAATCCGGTACAACAAGCAATCCTTCACTATTGCCAATACTCATCGTAACACCAACTGTCTCTCCTTTCTTTAACGGAGTACCGGGGGCGTATTGCTGATCAAATATCATATCTTTAGGATTATCGGATGGAACGTCTTCCACCTGTCCAAGGCTTAATCCCAGCCTTTCAAGCGCAAATTTTGCATCACGGAGTGATTTTCCTTTCAAACTTGGAACAGAAACTACCGGATCTCCGCCACTGATAAAAAGATATATTCTTCTTCCTGTTTTAACAGTTTCTCCGGCTCCAGGTTTCTGCAGCATAACAGCGTCTTTAGGAACTGATTGATCGTAGGTTGTATCTCCAATTACCGGTTGAAGATTATTTTCTTCAAGAATTTTGGATGCCTGAACTTTATCCATTCCAACTATGTTAGGGACTATAGTTTCGGGCGAACTTACGTACCAGGGTAAAATTAGGTTGTTTAATAATAAAATAAGTGCAATAATACCAACGAGAAATGCCACTGACTTTATTATAAAAGATTTTTTAATAATTTTTTTCATTATTGTAATATATTAAATGAAGTTTTCTTATACAACTAAAGGTTTTATAAGTAAATAGCTGAATCAATTAAATAATATTTTATTATTCGAAAATTATGAAAAATGATAAAATTCACATATATTGTAACAACTTTAACATAGAAATTCATTCAAAGTTTCACACAATATTGAATTCTTGCGCAAAAAAATCCAAAATTAAAATCACTTCCTTAATTAATTATTACGAGGTCCTCTGATGTTAAAAAAGCACCCTAAAGGATTATATGTCTTGTTCTTTACAGAAATGTGGGAGCGTTTTGGCTATTACCTGATGGTAGGTATCCTTTTATTATATCTTATTGACACAAAAACCGGCGGTAAAGGATTCGATACAAAAACAGCGGCAGATATCGTTGGTTCATTCATTGCACTTGTTTATCTGACACCATTCATCGGAGGCCTGATTGCAGATCGTTACCTGGGTTATTTAAAATCCATATTTATTGGCGGTACACTCATGGCTGCCGGATATTTCGGATTGGCTTTCCCAGGAAATACTGCGCTTTTCATCTCCCTTGGACTTGTAATTATCGGTAACGGATTTTTCAAACCTAATATCAGTACGCTTCTCGGAATAATTTATAATACGGATGAACTAAAACCTTTAAAAGATAACGCCTATAATATTTTTTATATGGGTATTAACATCGGTGCACTTGTCTGTAATTTTGTAGCCGCATATCTGAGAAATGTTTATGGCTGGGGCTATGCTTTTTCCGCCGCCGGTGTTGGACTAATAATTGGAATGATCTGGCTTGCGTCAGGATTGAAATCAGTCAAATACGCCGATGTAAAAAAACCTATGGAAAAAGAAGATGCATCTATGAAACAGATATTTATGTATGTTTTTTTACCGGCAATTATCTTTGCATTAATCGGCTGGTTTATACCTAATAATGTTTTTGGTTCTGATTCCAATGATGCTTTCATCTTTGCCTGCTTCCCTATTATTGCTTTTTATGTCTCGCTCTGGCTTCGCTCAATTGGATCTGATAAAAGAGCCATTGGAGCTTTGCTCTTTATTTTTTCCATTTCAATTATATTCTGGACCATTTACAACCAGAATGCAACCGGTTTGACAATCTGGGCAGAATCATACACAAATCGTGAAATTACGCCGTTTCTTGAAAAACCTGCTGAGGCAATAGATATGGTGACGGATGTGAACACTTCTCCAAAGGTTGTTCCCGAAGTTGATCAATATATGAGAACAGTAGTGGACAGCAGCGGAGAAGTTGTAACACACATGGGACCGGATCCTTATTTTAATAATTTACCGAAGAAAGAATGGCCCGGCGCAAATGAAGTATTAAAGCTGGCAAATGCGGAATTGTTTCAATCGATAAATCCCTTTTTTATAATTGTGCTGACTCCTCTTGTGGTTGGCTTCTTTGGATTTATGCGAAAGCGAAAACACGAACCATCAACGGTTGCTAAATTTGGTATGGCTCTTTTTATTTCCGGGTTTTCGGCACTTGTTATGGTATTCGCTATTATGTCGGTGCCTTCAGTTTATACTCATAAAACCGGGGCCTACTGGCTTTTCCTGACGTATGGAATTTTTACGGTCAGTGAATTATTCCTCAGCCCAATTGGATTGTCACTCGTTTCAAAATTAGCGCCGGCAAGAACAACCGCACTGATGATGGGGGGATGGTTCCTCTCTACTTCCCTCGGAGGTAAGGCGGCCGGCATTATGGCAAGTTTCTGGGATGACTTTACCGATAAAAAGATGTTCTTTTTGATTATTGCAGGCGCTGCATTCATCGGTGGCGCATGGATTTTTGCCAGGATAAAAGGGCTTGATGCTATTGTAAAAGAGCGGACGGGCTCAAAGTCCTGACGCTTTATTCATAATTTTCTTTTAATTTAAGGGTTGAATTAAGTTTCAACCCTTTTTTATTGCCTGAGAGTTGATTTAAATTAAAATTGTAGTTAAACAAATTAACTGATGTATAAAAATTATTTTATTCTAAACAGATTTATTAAAGAAGCAGGAAATCTGCTAAAAGATTTTAAGCTTGTATCTGCTTTTTCGCAGGAAAAGAATAAGATAATCCTGGAACTAAGAGAAATTAATACCTCACTATTCCTTGAAATTTCTGTAAATCCGGGATTCCCATACATAACTTTAAAAGATACTTTTCACAGGGCTAAGAAAAACACCATAGACTTTTTTATCGAATATTCCCCTTCCCCACTACTGAAAATTGAAATCGCTGATTTTGATAGAATCGTAAGGCTCAGATTTAAAGACTTTTCAATTTATTTTGCTATTCGCGGTAAGTATACAAATTTACACCTTATTGATAACGATGAGAAAATAATTTCTTTCAAATCTGAGGATGAAGCAATTGAGAATAATTTTTTGGATGAAATAAAAAATACAAAATTTATCTTTGAGGAAAATCATCTTGATATTTTGCGAACCACCACTGAAATGAGTTTTGATGAAATGATAAAGAGCTATCCTATACTGGGCAAAGAAATTATACTTGAAGCAAAAAGGAGATTTGATGATGAGAAGGACGAAAGTAATAAAATAATTTCCCGGGTTATAATGGAAATATTCCAGGAGAAAATTGCAATATTTCAAGATAAAGCATCTGCTGAATTATATCTTGGTCCTCAATCCTTCCGGATATTTCCATATGAAGAAAAAAAAATATTTGATAAGCTAACTGATGCCCAGAATTATTACATCGGGAGAAAATATTTTTCGGATGATTTTGGGAAGAGAAAAAGAATAATTGAGAAGTATCTAAACCGCGAGCTGGAAAAGATCACTTCAAAAATTTAATAGGCTCAAAGCTGTTCTTCAAAAAGCGAGCAAGGAGGAAGAATACAACAGGATCGGCAATATTCTTTTAATCAATATTCATAACATCAGAAAAGGGATGAAATCAGTACAATTAGAAGATGTTTATAAAAGCAACGATTTAGTAAATATTAAACTGGATGAGAATAAATCTCCAAAACAAAATGCTGATAATTATTTTAATAAATCGAAAAGTGAAAGAATCAGCCGTGAAAAGAATAAAGAGTTGTTGAAACTAACGGAAACAGATTTTAAAAAGTACATAAATATTGAAGAGAGGTTTAATAAATCGGAGACACCGGAAGAATTAAAAAATATTATGAAGGAGTTAAAAATTAAAGATACAGAAGGCAAAAAGCACAATGATGATATTAAAATAAAATTTAAACATTATATCATCGACAGAAAATATAATGTATATGTTGGTAAGGACAGCAGAAATAATGACCTGCTTACTACTAAATTTGCAAAACAAAACGACTACTGGTTTCACGCCAGAAGTGTTCCCGGATCGCATGTAGTACTTAGAGTAGAAAATACAAAAGAGCACGTTCCCAAAAATGTTTTGAAAAGTGCGGCCTCTGTTGCCGCATTTCATAGCAAGGCTAAAACGGCCGGGTTAGCACCTGTTTCATATTCTCTCAAAAAATATGTTGTAAAAAAGAAAGGAATGGAAGCTGGTAAAGTTGTTTTAATGAAGGAAGAGGTATTGCTTGTGCACCCGGAAATACCGAAGAACTGTGAATATCAAAGTGAGGAGTAATAAAAAGATTGCCGATAATTGAAAGAGCCCTCCGGGCTTAGCACCCACTTCCTTCAATAACGGCAATCAATCAAACAAAAATATGAGTCAACCTGCCTAATTTTTCAACAAGCGTGCCATACCAAAAGTTCCAATATTTTGTTCAATTAAAAGAACTTACTAATAGGATTATTTTAATTTTAAGACAGGATTCAAAATGAGACAAAAATATAAATCACATTTGGGAAACAAGAATTTCAGTAAATATATTTTTGCCTTTTTCAATCACTGAATCGGGTGGTAGAAAATAAGGGCTATGTAGTCCGAATCGTTCACCATTTTTTGAAGTTCCTAACCAGAACATAAACGAAGGATATTTTCTAGAAAACAAGCCAAAGTCTTCTCCGGTCATTTTATAACCGCAGTCTATAAAATCAAATTTTGCAGATAATACTTTCGATAAATCCTTAAATAATTTATTATCGACTATAACTTCAGGGTAATGTGCACCTTTTCCCATTGCAAATTTCACCCCTGTTTTTTGCTCAATTTTTCCCAAAATTATTTGAAGATCAGCACAGTATTGTAGTACTTTTTCTTTGCTGAGTCCCCTAATTGAAGTTTCAAGTTTTGCAAAATCCGGAGTAATATTTCTTACTTCACCTGCAAGAATTTTCCCAATTCCAAGTACTATCGGTGAATCAGAAATAGCAGGCATTTTCTCACACTCATCAAGAAATATCCTTAATGCATTAAATGCATTTTTGCCTTCTTTGGGAAAAGCCACGTGAGCGCTAACGCCTTTAAATTCAAAATCAATTTCAAGAGCGGAGGCAAATAATACGCCTGATGTGCTTGCAACTGTTCCTTCTTTATATTCATCAGTTACGTGCAACGCAAATGCTTTACTGATATTAAATTTATCGAATATACCGGTCGCATAAAATTCCATCGCACCGCCGCCGCTTTCTTCTGCCGGCTGGAAAAGAAATAGAATATTTTTGTAATATTTATTCTCAGTTACCTGCTTTAAAAAAGAATAAAGAATTGAAGTATGAATATCATGCCCGCAGGCATGCATAAATTCATTATTTGATTTAAAATCTATTTCGTTTTGTTCTTTTATCGGGAGCGCATCAATATCTGCACGAAATAAAAAATAATCGTCATCATTTACCTTGTATTCTACTAACAAGCCCGTTTTAAAAGGAGTATGAATTTTTAGATCAGCATTAAATTCACGGATATTATTATACAGCAGTTCTGTCGTTTTAACTTCATTAAAAGAGAGTTCAGGGTTTTGGTGGAGAATATGTCTTAGTTCAATTGGTTCCAGACTCATTTCATACCTTTATAATTCAAACATTTTAATTAATGCATTCATTGCCTGTTCCTTGTATTGTTCTTCAACAAGACAGGAAATTTTAATTTCAGAAGTAGTTACCAGTTTCACAGGTATTTCTTTCAATGCTTCAAAATATTCTGCTGCAACACCTCTGCTGGATTTCATCCCAATTCCGACAATGGAAATTTTTGAATATCCACTGTAGTACTTAATATTTAATTTAGGCAGATCCTGCAAAACATCTGAAAGAGCTTTCTGAAAATGATGTTTTTCATCCTCAATAATAGTAAAGGAAACATTCAGGCTTGAATTGCTGATAACAGATATCATATCCACATTAAGGTTATGGTTCGCAACGCTTTTAAAAATGTCATGCACCAGTGTATAATCCAGCGGCAACTTTGAAATAGTAACCTGCGTCTGCTTATCCATTATGCTTAAACCTGTCACACTCGGTTGTTCAAGATAATCATCTACCACGTAACTACCCTCCTCCTCTGAGAAAGTTGATCCACAATAAAGCTTAATATTAAATTTTTTTGCAATTTCTACAGAACGACTATGCAGAACTTTTGCTCCAAGACTCGACATTTCGAGCATTTCATCATAAGCGACCGTATGAAGTTTTTTTGCAGAAGGATGAAATTTAGGATCTGTTGAATAAACTCCTGCTACATCGCTGTAAATTTCGCAATTAACGTTAATTGCTGCGGCCAGAGCAACAGCGGAAGTATCTGATCCACCTCGCCCCAGAGTTGTTATTTCTCCTTCATCTGTAATGCCCTGGAAGCCTGTAACAATTATTGCATCAAATTCATTTAGGAAATCATTAATCTTATCGACTTTTAAATTTTTTATCCTTGCAGCATTAAAATCGTTGGTTGTTAATATTTCAAGCTGAAAGGCATTAAGAGATTTTGCTTTTATACCGATATCATTGAGTGCAATGGATAAAAGTGCTGCCGTGACCTGTTCTCCCGTGGTTAAAAGCATATCAAGTTCACGAGGTACAATATTTTCGGTAATCTCTTTTGCCGTTTTGATGAGATTGTCCGTTGTTTTGCCCATGGCGGATACAACAACTACCAATTTATTTCCATCATTAATTCTGGCAGCAAGTTTTTGAGCAATCGTTTTTATTTTGGTTGTATCAGCGACGGAACTGCCGCCATATTTCTGAACTATTATTGCCATCAGGCTCTTTCTTTAATCCATTTATTATGAATTATTTTCACACTTTTTTGCAAATCATCCCTGGCTACAAGGAATGAAATTCTGTATGAAGTAGTTGTTATACCAAGAACCCTTATTTTTTCTTTTCTTAAAACATCAAGTGAAGCTAATAAAGTTTCATTATCCCTGTTAAGTCCCTCTCCAATTATTGAAAGTGCTCCAAGGTTATAATCAAATTCAATTTTGTCACTAAATTTAGTCTTTAACTTATCTAAAAATATTTTCCAGCCATAGATGTTTTTATAAGAAATAACAAAAGAAGCTTTTGATTTAATGTCTTCTATTTCAGCTTCAGTAACATTTAGTTCTTTTATTCCAATTTGTTTTTCTTCCAATATGAGAAGAAGTTCATAAAAATCTTCTGAATTAGTTTTATAGGAGAGGATTACTCTTACTACATCATTTTCGTGAACTATACCGGTTATTTCCCTTGAACTGACTGATTTTGAGGTTTTAATAATTGTCTCTGAACCCGGATTAAAAGTACTCCGTGCATGAATTACGATACCTGATTCTTTTGCGAATTGAACTGCCTGGGCATTTAGGATTTTTGCACCTGCAGTGCTCATTTCCTGCATCAGCTGGTAAGAAATTTCAGGCAGATGTTTAGCTTCCTTAACCAAAGACGGATCTGCCGTATAAACGCCATCCACATCAGAATATATTTCGCATCTAATCGCATTTAATGCTGCTGCCAGTGCAACGGCTGAAGTATCAGAGCCACCCCTTCCAAGAGTAGTAACATCTTTTTTATAGCTTACTCCCTGGAACCCGCCAACAACAACAACTTTATTATTATTCAGTTCATCCTGAACGCGTATTGGCCTGACTTCAATTACCCGTGCATCGTTGTGCCTGTCGTCTGTAATAATTCCCGCCTGCGAACCAGTTAAAGAAAGTGCTTCAACCCCTAGATAATTAAGAGCCATACAAAGTAGAGACATTGTTATTCTCTCACCTGCGCTGAGCAACATATCAAGTTCTCTCCTGGAAGGATCAGCAGATACACTATTTGCCAAATCGATTAAGGAATTTGTAGTTTTTCCCATAGCGGAAACTATTACAACTACTCCATAGCCTTCTGATTTTACGGATGAGACAATTTGTGCAATTTTTTTTAATTTTTCAGGATCGGCTACACTGCTTCCGCCATATTTCTGGACTATAATTTCCATTCAATTCAATATTTCTAATTCTAGTATTATAACTTTCTTAGCTCTTCCATTAGCTGAGTTTTGCTACGTGTTTTATCATCTACTTTTTTTATTGGTTTAGCCGGTACACCAACCATTACTGTATAAGGTTCTACATCCTTAACTACAACCGATCCTGCTGCAATTACTGCACCTTTCCCGACTTTAACACCTTCGAGAACAACAACGTTTGCACCAATCAGCACATTGTCTTCAATTATGACAGGATCAGCGCTTGGTGGCTCTATTACTCCAGCCAGAACAGTACCTGCCCCGATATGACAATTTCTGCCAACAATAGCGCGACCACCAACTACTACATTCATATCAATCATTGTTTTTTCACCAATGACTGCTCCAATATTGAGCACTGCTCCCATCATAATGACACATCCATCACCAATTTCTACAAGATCACGAATAAGTGCTCCGGGTTCTATTCTTGCATTATACTTTGTCAAATCAGCCAAGGGAATAGCAGAATTTCTCATTTCTACTTCAATTCTATGTTTAGTTATGAAAGATTGATTCTTTTCAATGAATCTGCTAAAATCTTTCATTTCAATAAATAATATACCTGAGCTCTCGTTACCATAATATTCGAAATCACTAAAATTAATCTTATTTAACTTACCTTTCAGATACACTTTAGCAGGTGTTTTCTTAACTGAGTTAGAGATATATTTTATAATTTCATATGAGTCCATAGATACGTCCTTTAATTCATTTAGGGAACACGACATCTGTAAAGGAGAACAGGCCTTTACTTCTATATATTATAAATTCTACTGACAACAAAATACCCTCAGCAAATGTACGCCTTGATGTGGCACTATGAGTAATTGACAGAACCTCACCCAGTCCACCGAAACTTACAGTGTGCTCCCCTGGAACATTCCCAAGTCTCATAGAAGAAGTATGAATTTCTTTACCCTCAAATATATTCTGAATCATTTTGGCTGTTCCGGAAGGTTTATCCTTTTTAAATCTGTGGTGTGTTTCTGTTATTTCGATGTCCCAGTCCCCAAATTTATCATTTGCCAGTTCTGTAAGCTTTAAGAGCACCTGAATGCCTCTTGAGAAATTGAAGCTCTGAACCACTGCAACATTTTTCGATATTGATTTTAATTCATCCAGGTTTTTTGAGGATAATCCGGTGGTTGCAATTATTAAGGGTACATTAAACTGCTTAACAAATTCCATTGTTTTGGGAAATACATCTGGCAATGAACAATCAATTAAAAGCTCAGGTTTCTCTTTTTTAGTTTCCCCATCAATATCATAACTAAAAACCAGGTTATGCCCGGCATCAGAAAATACTTTTATAACTTCCCCACCGAGTCTGCCGCTGGCCCCGATAAGACCATATTTAAATTTATTACTCATATAAAATCATATCTTAAATGAATTTTGAAAATCTTTCATAAACTTCATCCAGTTTTGCCTCGGTTTTCTTACCTACCGGCGCAATCGGAAGACGGAACATATTTTTACAATATCCCATTTTTTCCATAATATATTTTAATGGTCCCGGACTAGTTTCAAGGAATAACGCGTTCATCATTTCCAAATAGGAATTATTCAAGTTTTGAGCTAAAGAAATATTACCGGCAAAAAAGGCGTCAGTTAATTTCTTCATTTGCTTTGGGAATGCATTTGTGAAAACGGATATTACTCCGTCACCACCTAATGCCATTATTGGAAGTGTCTGGTCATCATTACCAGAAAGCACTCTTAAGCTGTCTGGTTTTATCGAACATAAATGGGCAATTTGAGAAATATTGCCGCTTGCTTCTTTAATTGCAACCACATTTTTGCATTTCTCGTGAATTCTTACAGCAGTTTCGGGAAGTAAATTCATCCCTGTTCTTGAGGGTACATTATAAAGCATAATTGGAGCCGATGTTCTTTCCGACAAATATTTATAATGCTCAACCAGACTTTCCTGTGTGCCTTTATTGTAATATGGATTAGCTACCAGCAGTCCGTCCGGTTTAAATTCTTCTGCTGATTTATTAAGCTCTGCTACTTTCTTGGTATAATTACCACCGGTTCCGATAATAATCCTGCACCTGCCATCAGCTTCAGTCATTATTGTTTCAATAATTTTTTTTCTTTCATCAGGCTCTATTACCGGTGCTTCACCAGTTGTACCAAGAATAATTATTGCATCAATACCGCTATCAACCTGAAGTCTTGTTATTTTTTTCAAAGCATAATAATCAACATTCTGATCCAGATCGAATGGAGTAATTATAGCGGTTCCGACACCTTTAAACATTTTTGTTCCTTCAGATTAAATTGTAAGAATTGCTACTAAAATATGAAAAAATATGATCTATTCACGAATATTTAAATCTTTTCCGAATTATAAGCTGAAATATTTTATATAACTGCAGGAAGTGATTATTACAAGTACGCCCGGAAGGATTCGAACCCTCAACCCTTTGATCCGAAGTCAAATGCTCTATCCAGTTGAGCTACGGGCGCATGAAAAAAATCGGAATTGTGATTCCGAACCCTGAAAAAATCTGAAGTCCAAAATCGCAAGTCCGAAATTCTTTGTACACCTGTAGGGATTCGAACCCCAAACCTTCTGATCCGTAGTCAGATGCTCTATCCAATTGAGCTACAGGTGCATGAAATTATGCTGATTAAGCGCACAAATATAACATTTACTGCCAATTTTTACAATCAATTATAATCGCTATTTTAGTGCATTGCAAATTATTTAATCTAGTATATGATATTTTCCGAAGACAATTACAAATTTATGTTTTCTGCCCTGCAGGAAGCAGAAAAAGCACTTGAAATAGACGAAGTGCCAGTCGGAGCAGTTGTAGTCCATGAAAACAAAATTATAGGCCGTGGTTATAACCAGGTGGAAAGGCTAAAAGATCCCACCGCACACGCAGAAATGATTGCAATTACAGCAGCTGCTAATCATTTATCAGACTGGAGATTAACTGACTGCGATATTTATGTAACACTTGAACCTTGTGTAATGTGTACCGGTGCACTGCTGGCAGCGAGGATTAATTCAATTTATTTTTCCGCGTTCGACAGCAAATTCGGTGCCTGCGGTTCCCTGTACAATCTTGCTGAAGAAGGAAAATATAATCATAAAATAAAAATCTTCTCCGGCATATATTCTCTGGAGAGTGAAAAACTGTTAAAGGATTTTTTCCTTAAAAAACGAAAGAATATCACTTCGAATTAGTTTTCCGGTTATATGTCAGATCATACTGTACAGTCCACGTCTTTCCATTATCTGTAGATTTTTCATCAAATTGTCTGACTTTATTTTTTCCAAGATTAAAAAAAGTAAGTCTTTCCAGGTATGGATTCTTCTCATCCTTTACATGATCGTATCCATAAAAGACCATATTTCCATTTACTAATTTCCCTTCAAAAGTTGTTTTCTGCGCATTCTGGTTTATCCAGAACTGGTGCCATTTATTATCTGTTGTGTCAAAATAATTAAAACTTTTTCCAACGGATCCTGCCTTGCTATACCAGTTTTCAACTATCGTGCATCCATTATTCATTAAATCGATTTCGCTGTCACCGGCGGGCTGGCCTGTGGCAGTAACTACATCCCATTTCCCGACCCAAAAATTAAACTGGCTGTATTCATCACGTGAGAGACAGGGATTGTTACTAATTTTTACTTTCTCAAGTAAATTATTGAACCTCTTTTCACCTTTTATATTTTCAAAATCTGAATCTTTTTCCATTGTTTTGTACTGATTAAATCCTTTCTCAGCGGACTTTTCAAGCCATTTATACGCATTTTCTTTGTCCCCTGACAAGGCATATACTCCGGCCAGGTTATAGCACACAATAGGTCCGGTTAGAAATTTAGCGGCATTCAGGTATGCAGATATCGCTCCCTTGTAATTCTTTTGCGAATATTCAGCCGTGGCAATATAATACCATACTTTACCATTATCAGGATCTTTCTTTAAAACCATTTTATACGCATCAATTGCCTCGGTATATTTTTTCTCTTTTAATAGATTATTTGCTGCCATCATTTCAGATGATGTTTGTTGAGCAAACAATGTTAAACCGGAAAAAATAAATACAAAAAGACATATGAATCTAAATAAACGCATCAGCGCTTCTCCAATTGATTTGATAATAAAAGATTATATTAAGATAAAAAGCAGTGGGAATAAGATCTACATAATTTTTACGTAATTATGCACGAATATATGGTTATTGAATAGATTCTACCCAGCCATCTAACAGATTAACTATACGCTTGCCGTATTCAGCATTTTTTTCTGAATGAGTTACCTGGACAATAGTAGTTCCGTTTTCATTCAGTTTTTTAAAAAGCTTCATAATCTCTTCACCTTGTTTGGAATTTAGATTCCCGGTCGGTTCATCTGCAAGAATCAATTTTGGTTCAGAAATAACTGCGCGGGCGATTGCAACGAGTTGCTGCTGTCCACCTGAAAGCTGATTAGGGAAAAGGTCTTTTTTTGCTACTATCTGGAATCTGTCAAGTATGTCACTGACCATTCCTTTTCGTTCTGAGGATTTTATTTTTTTATAGAGGAGAGGTGTTTCAATATTCTCATAAACTGTTAATTCATCAATAAGGTGATAGCTCTGAAAAACGAACCCAAGGTGCATTTTATGAAATTCAGATCTCTGTTTTTCGCTAAGCTTCGTTACGTTTTCATCATAAAAGAGATATTCTCCTCCAGAAGCAGTATCGAGCATTCCAATAATATTTAATAAGGTTGATTTCCCTGCCCCAGATGGGCCCATAATTGTTAAGAATTCACCTTCTTCAATATCAAGACTAATATTTCTGAGGACGTACGTTTTAATAAAACCAGATGAATAATATTTTTCAACCTCTTTGAGCTTAATCATAAAAGTTTTCCGAAATATGAATTACTGAGTGAATACAATATATTATTTTTTATCCTTTAACCTGAACAATGCCTGCACAAAATTAGAATCCTTTCCGGGATCAAATATTTGTATTACTTCCCAGTCTTTATCATAACTCTCAATGGCTTCCCTGAGTTTCTGGATTCTAAGTGTGTACAAATCAAATTGATGAGTCGCCGCTTCGTCTTCAGAAATGCTCCAGTCGAACGTCTCAACCCTGAAATTATACTTATGCAATTCCCCGGCAACATTTACTATCACTTCAACCGGCTTATTATTCTCAACGTCTTTTAAAGGTATGCAAATGTCTCTCATTTGAGCCTCCTAACTAATTGTATATTCTATAATTAGCTTGTTTCTCTTTCCCGAATAATACCTTAATATATTTCAAATATAAACCTAAATATGATAAGCGGTCATTCATATCTCAATGTTTTAACAGGATTTGCATTTGCCGCCCTGATGCTCTGAAAACTGATTGTAATTATTGATATAACCAGCGCTATAATTGCGGCCAGTATATAAATCCAGATACCCATGCTTGTTTTATAGGCAAAATCATCCAGCCATTTGGAGATTGCGTAATACGCTGCCGGCCAGGCAATTATATTTGCCACAAGCACCCATTTTGTAAAATCTTTGGAAAGCAAAAAAGAGATATTCAAAATATCGGCGCCCAATACTTTTCTTATACCTATTTCCTTCATCCTCACAACCGTGGCAAAAGAAGAAAGTCCGAACAAACCCATTGACGCGACAATTACAGAAAGTATAGCGAAGATCATTATGAGCGAGCCGGTTTTTTCATCAGGCTGATACAGACTGTTGTACTGTTCGGTCAAAGTTTGATAGTTAAATGTTTTTGCCGGCAATACAGCACTGAATTTCTCCCTTAGTCCCGTTAGCGCCTGTTTTGTGTAAGCCGGGTCAATTTTAACGGCTATATTATAAAATCTATCAGGATTTATATAAAGGAAAAGCGGTCCAATCTTTTGGTGGAATGAGGCAGTGTGAAAGTCCTTTATAACACCAATCACTTTAACGAGGTGTTCACCTCCCCCACCCGGAATATATACTTCAGTGCCAACCGGATTTTTTAAGCCGAGCTTCTTTGCGGCAGTTTCATTTATTAAAATTGAATTATCTTTGTCCCTCCCATATTGCGTGGAAAAGTTTCTTCCTTCAAGTAATTTTATGCCGAGTGTTTTTATAAAATCATAATCTACTCCCGATGCCTGCATTGTCATCGCGTCATCCTTTGATTGTCCTTTTAACCTGAAAGATTGTTGTTCTTTATTGCCCGAGCCGGGTAATGTATAAACTCCTGAAACATCCATAACGCCCTTTACTGATAAAAACTCATTTTTGAGAACGGAATATTTATCGGATACTCCTTTTTGTGATACCGGATAGCTGACTACATAAATATCTTTTTTATCAAATCCGGCATTAGCGGTTAACATGAAATTTAACTGCTTATAAATTGCAGCAGTCCCAATTAATAAAAAGATTGAAATTGAAAACTGGAGAACAACAAGCATTTTTCTAAGCCCGGCGCCCGACGAACCGGGTGTTCGGATTCCTTTAAGTGAATCAACCGGCTGGTACTTCGATAAAAATATTGCAGGGTAAATACCCGCCAGCAGGCTTACAAATGCAATAATCCCCATCAGGATAATAAAAAAATTAGTATCAAAGTAATTTATCCCTGAGATATTAATATCAAAATATTTAAATAATACCGGGTTGAGAAATTCAAAAAAGATGATGCTAACAGAAACCGATATTATGGTAATAATTATTGATTCGCCCCAGAATTGTTTGAAGAGGCTTAACCTGTTTGCGCCGAGAACTTTTCTTAACCCGACCTCTTTTGAGCGGCGCAATGATCTCGCGGTGGATAAATTAATAAAGTTTAAACAGGCAATTAGTAATAATAACAACGCAATTGATGAAAAAATGTAAACTGATTTTAGATTACCTGTAGGCCCCAGTTCCCCCATCATATCAGATTTTAGATAAATCTCTCTTAGCGGTAGTGCATATAAGGTAAACATTTTGGCAAAGCTTTCATTTGTATGCTTAACTAACAGTTGATTCAGTTTTGTAAGTAAAACTTTGGGTGCAGTATTATCTCTTAAATATAAATACGTGTAATCCTGACCCCAGCTGCCCCACATATTATTAATACTATAAATATCAATAGCTTTTGAATAAGGTGCAATAAAATCACATCTCAGGTAAGTATTTGCCGAAACATTTTTAATTATTCCGGTAATTTTAAAATTATATTTCCCCTTGTATATCAGCGTTTTACCTAAAGCATCCTGCCTGCCGAAATATTTTCTTGATATTCTTTCTGAAATAACAATTGAATTCGGCTCATTCAAAGCATTGTCCGCATTGCCTTCGAGGAATGGGAATGTAAATACTTTAAATACATTTGAATCAGCGAAGAAAAAATTATTTTCAGTAAATTCTTTATCCCCGACTTTAATTTTAGCATTATAAGCTTTTCTGAATCTTACCGAAGACTTCACTTCAGGAATTTCTTCTGTTGCTGCAGGCCCTAAGCCGGGCATAGCCCCCGCAAGTTTCATTACATTTGTCCCGTTACCGAATCCCGCCGATACCCTGACAATATTATCAGCATTCTTATGCATCGATTCGTAGCTTAACTGGTTCGCAACGTAAACCATAATTAATAAACTACCAGCAATTCCAATTGAAAGTCCCGTAATGTTTATGAAGGAATAAAGCTTATTCTTTATGATATTCCTGAAAGTCACTTTTATATAATTTTTAAACATAATATTACTCGCTCCTTAATGATTTTATCGGGTTTTCCCTGGACGCTTTTATTGCCTGAAAACTAATTGTAAGGAAAGCAATAAAAATTGTTAAAATTCCAGCAAGCAAAAACATAGATATGTTAATATTTGTTCTGTAAGCAAATCCATTTAGCCATTTATTTAAGAAATACCAGGCAATCGGCATTCCTATTATTTGAGCAGAAACAATAAGCCAGATAAATTCCATCGCCATAATTTTATATATTGAGCTAACAGATGCTCCAAGTAATTTTCTTATTCCAATTTCTTTTGTCTTTTGAATAGCAATAAGAATAGTAAGTCCAAATAATCCCAAACACGTAATTAGTATAGATAAAATAGATGAATAACTTATTATTGTGGTAAGCTGTTCTTCCGATTTATATTGTCTGTCTATATTGTCATTCAGGAATGAACTTTCAAATTGCATATTCGGGACTAATTTCTTCCAGGTATTTTTTATGTCATCCAATGTAGCTTTAGTATTATTCGATTTTATTTTAACCATTATCCTGGGCGCAAAATTAGGATCAATATCATTCGCTGCTCTAAAGATTGGCCGAAAATTCAAAGCAATTAATGCCGGTTTAATTTTGGAATGAAGTGATTCGAAATTAAAATCTTTAACAATTCCAATAATTTTACTTTTATCAAATCTTCCGGGCATTTTTGCCGCAGCCAAATCATAAATACCGAATTCTTTGGCAAAAGCTTCATTTACAATTACTGCCTGGTCTTTATCAGTTGAATAATCTTTTGAAAAGTCTCTCCCTTTTATAAGCTTTATCCCTGTTGTCTTCAAGTAATTGTAATCAACGGTGTTCATATAAAAACGACCATAAGCACCTCCCGGCATATCAAATCCTATTGTGGTCCATTTTTCTCCAAGAGGTGTGGTAGCAGCGGACACATCTATCACATTCAGATTTTTGCTTAATTCATTTTTGAATAATTTCGCAATATTAAAAGTCTCGTCAATGTTTAGTTTGGTTGGTATTATTACAACATTTTCTTTATTGTATCCCAAATTTTTATTCTTTACAAATTCAAGTTGATTGAATACAATAATAGTTCCGGTGATTAGAATAACGGAGAGAGTAAACTGACCGCCAACAAGGATTCTTCTTAAAGTAGATTTACTTCCTAATTTAAATTTACCCATCAGCACCTGAACCGGGTTGAAAGACGATAACACCAATGATGGATAAATTCCTGCGATTAATCCGGTTAGTACAATAACGGACAACAATAATAAAAGGGTTAAGGGGTCATAACTAAATTTTAAGTTTTTGCCTGCAAGATTATTAAAAAATGGGAGGAATATTTCAGCAAATAATATTCCCATAACAGCAGATAACATGACAAGTGTCAGTGATTCACCCCAATATTGCCCTATCAATTGTTTCCTTGTGGCACCTACAACCTTCCTGATACCAACTTCAGCTGATCTTGAAGCGGATTTACCAATGGAGAGTGTTACAAAATTTATTATAGCAATCAGGAGAATGAAAAAGCCGATTATTGATAAAGCATAAGAATAAATTGGATTGCTGATTGGTTCCAAACCTGCAGGGAATGATGTATCTAAATGAATATCCTTTATAGGTTGGAATAAAATATTATAAGTCCCCTCTTGATAATTAATACCTTCCATTGATTTTACCAGGGAAGACATTTTCGCATCCATTTCTTTTGCTTTGGTACCCGGCTGGCAGAAAACATAAGTTTCACAAATGATAACAGTTAAACTATTCATTGCTCTTTTATCAACAATGTTGTTCAGGTTCTGAAATGGGACCACAATATTGAATTGTATACTGGAATTGGTTGGCACATCCTTTGCGATTCCGCTTACAATAAAATCTTCTGTTTTGTCATCAATGGTTAATCTGATTGTTCTTCCCAGAGGATCACTTTTCCCAAAATATTTATTTGCGTATGATTCCGTTAGCACTACAGAGTTCGGACTTTTTAATACATCACCTGGTTTACCTGAAACCAGCGGAAAATTAAATAATTGGAAAAAGTTATTATCTACAAGACTACATTCTTCCGGGAATGTTTTTGAATCAATTTTTACGATACCGGGAAACTTTGAAACTCTAACATAATTTTCTACTTCCGGATAATAACTTTTCAATTCAGGTCCAAATCGAGCGGGTGTAATTGAATTAAAATGCTGTTCATCCTTGGCATAATTCTCAAATAGTGATACCCTGAATATATTATCAGCATTTTTGTGAAACGAATCATAGCTAAGTTCACTCTTTACAAACAGTATAATTAGAATGCTGCAAGCCAGCCCGATTGAGAGTCCAAAAATATTTATAAATGAATAGACCTTATTTCTAACAAGATTTCTAATTGTAACTTTTAAATAACTATTAATCATAAATTCCTCTTATTAATCTGTTTTTATTCATATCTCATAGATTCAACGGGGTTTGCTGTTGCTGCCCGAACGGTTTGAATGCTGACTGTTAACAAAGCAATTAAAAGCGTTGAAATCCCCGCTATCAGGAATATCCACCAGCTTATATTAATGTGATAAGCAAAATCCTTTAACCAATTGTTCATCAAAAACCAGGCTACTGGCCAGGCAATAATATTTGCAATAATAACCCATTTAATAAAAGATTTTGAAAGCATCATTACTATATCGGATACTGTTGCACCCAAAACTTTACGGACTCCAATTTCTTTTGCCCGCTGTTCTGCAGTAAAGGATACAAGGCCAAATAATCCTAAGCAGGATATTAAAATTGCCAGTAATGTAAAATAATTGATAATAGTGCTTGTTTGCTTTTCGGAATTATATAGTTGATTATATCTTTCATTCAAGAAATGAATCTCAAGCGGATAAGTTGGATTTATTTCATCCCAGGCTTCTTTTATAGATGCAAGAGCTGACTGCTCGTTTTTGCCATTAATTTTTATTAAGATCACACCGTAGAGGTTTATTCCATTATTTGTCAGGTCGCTTAATTTAAAGTAAACCTGAGGTTCAATTTTATTATATAGAGATCTAAACAAGGCGTCTTTTAATACACCGATAATAGTAAATTCTCTCTTTCCGACATTTATTTTTTTACCAATTGGCGAACTAAGTTCCAATTGCCGTACAGCTTCTTCATTAACAATAACCGCATCAGTGGCATCAGTCGAATATTCTTTAGAAAAGGCTCTGCCCTGTGTAAGAGTCAGGCCTAATGTTTTGAAATAATCATATCCAACACCAACGCGTTGGAAGCTAACTCCCTTTTCAGTATTCTGCCCTTGTTTTGCTACACGGGTTGTTCCAAAGCTCTCTGTAGGCAAAATATCTTTAGAAGCTAAACTCAAAATGTTCGGGTTTTTAAGTAAGTGTTCTTTGAAGAGGTCATATTTCTTACCAATATTTTCTTTAACAGGCACGTAAACTATATTTTCCTTGACAAAGCCAAGTTTTTTATTAATCAAATAATGCAATTGTTGAGCTACTAAAATTGTGCTTAAGACTAAAATAATTGAAAGAGAAAATTGAGTGATAATCAGAGACTTTCTCAAAGCTGCACTATTTGTACCGGCTTTAACGGAACCTTTGAGTACTCTTATTGGATTAAAACGTGAAAGATAGAGAGCTGGATAACTGCCTGCTAATAAACTTGCTAAAAGAATGATGGCTACAACTTCTACAAGTATATTGATATTTAGAATATCGAATATTAGCTTTTTGCCGGCAAGTGCGTTAAATGTCGGCATAAACAATTCTACCAACACAATAGCAATAAGCTGGCTTATGCAGACCATCAGAAAAGATTCAACAATGTGTTGTGTGAAAATTTGCGACCGGCTGGCGCCTATAGTTTTTCTTAGGCCAATTTCCCTTGCACGATTGATAGACCTTGCAGTTGACAGGTTAATAAAATTAATACAGGCTATTAAAAGAATAAACAAGGCAATAAATGAATAAATATAGATGTATTTTTTGTCCCTAACTTCTGCACGGTCATTGACCAAACCAGCAGTAAGATGAATATCAGTTAAAGGCTGAAGCATAACCTTTATTAATGGATTATTCACTTTGGGATTGTTCTTTTTTAACAGTTCCGTTAATTTTCTATTTACTTCCTTCACATTTGCATTCTTCTGTAACTGCAAATAAATTGGGCGGTTAAACATAGACCACGAAAAACCATATGGCCATGCCTTTTCTTCATTATCATAATTTGTTAGAATGTTAAAATGAATATGCGAGTTATGCGGTATATTTGATATTACCCCGGTTACTTTATATAACTGCCAATTATTCCAATTCAGTACTTTGCCAATAGGATTTTCATCGCCAAAATATTTGTGCGCTAAGTCTTCTGTAATAACAATATCATTTTTTTCAGTTGGAATCCTGCCTTGAATGATTGGAAAACTGAACATCTTAAAAAATAGAGGGTCGCAGGAAGCAATATTCGTTTCATAAAACACTTTATCATTATACTTGATAAGTTCCTTTTTATTACCCCAGGGCTCCAATCTTACAGCTTCAATTACTTCCGGTATTTCATCCTTTGCGGCTTGTG
>CAVVHP010000032.1:0-39789 GCA_963748105.1 uncultured Bacteroidota bacterium
TAGTTCTACTGTAATATGGGGTTGATGCTTTCGAAGCTTCTGCCCAGACATTAGCCCAGTCAAATGAACCATTGTTTTTGTACATTTCAACTTTCAAATTCCCGCGTCCGATCATGGCACCTATTGAAATACCGAAAGTTCGTACAAAAGGTAAAGTATACTCTAAAGTTAAAGCACCGCCGCTCAGAGAATATTTTGCTTCCCTGTTCTCTCCGTTAATCATTCTGGAGCTAGTGGTGGAGCCTCCGAATCCCATTCCGCCAATCCTTAACTGTGGAATAAAACCTATATAAATAAAACCTGCACCACCGGAAGTATAGAACCCGTTATTAGAAAGCGCGGGAACTCCGAAGGATTTTAACTGCAAATTTACCTGGTCTACATTAGGGAAATACCAGCCCGGTGAATATCCACCGCCCCCACCGAATGGGGCATCAAAATACTGGCTATCCTGCGCAAAAACAGACAGGGGAAGGACAAATATAAGTGTTAAAATTCCAATTAATTTTTTCATACTACCACAACAAATATTTATTAAAGTTACCAAACAACATTTCAAAAACCAAAGTGAGGAATTACCCGCCTTTGATAATCATATTAGCCAGTTCCCTAAAAGCACCCTGACCACCATCTTTTTTGCATACATAATCCACTATGTCTTTTACTTCTTCAATCGCATCATTAGGACAGGCACTCAAACCGGCCATTTGCAAAATGCCAAGATCATTCACATCATCTCCAATAAAAGCAATATTTTCCGGTTCCAAATTTCTCACAAAACATACTTCATTCATAATTTCTTTTTTGTCTCTTGCACTATTATAGACAAGATCTAGTTTTAGTCTCTTTCCCCTCGCAAGGGCGATATCTGAATTATCGGAAGTAACTATACCAACTTCTATCCCTTTTTCTTTCAGGAGAACAGCTCCCATTCCATCCTTTACAAAGAATTTTTTCATAACAATGCCATCATCATTATAATATAGTCCGCCATCGGTCAATACACCATCGATGTCGGTTAGTACTATTTTTATCTTAGATATTTTCTCTTTGAGCGTCAATTTTAACCTTTTATAAAATAATTATATAAGCTAATATATCAATTCATTTAGCAAATTTATAAATAATCGGCTATTAAATAAAAATTAATTTTAACCAAGGATATATCAGTTTTTTTCACGTCTAATAATTAAAACACAGTAAACCATTTACTGATTTATATTGTCTATTATTAAAGATATTTGAATTTTATGCGATTTCACTTGTAAGGATTAAATAATATCCCTTTATTTAAATCGCTATTTCATTTTATCACATCTAATTACGGGGACAATTCTTTTTAAGGAAACGAAATACATTCATTCGGGAGGAGTTTATGAGTCAGTTAAGAATCAAAGAAAATCTGGCAATCAGCGACTCAGGTTTTTTATTTTTCCCTACTACCGGAGAAACTTTTACAGTAAACGCAATGGGCACCGAGATAATTAAAAACCTTAAAGAAGGAAAAAATTTTGGTGAGATTATTGATTTTTTGCTTCAGAAATTTGATGTAGACAAGGAAACGGCCGAAAGAGATCTTGATGATTTCCTTAGTCAATTAAAGAATTATGACTTGGCAAAAGAATCATGAACATAGCAATAACAGGTCTTAACGCAACAGACAACCCTGGTCCGGGTGTTCCGGTTATCAGAAGTATTAAAGAATTTTCGGACATTAAAGGAAAAATTATCGGGCTTCTTTATGATAGCCTTGAGCCTGGCGCTTACATGGAAAACCTAGCTGATAAATGCTACCTGATTCCGTATCCCTCAAGCGGACTCAATAATTTCTTTGATCGTATTGCCCAGATTCACAAAAAAGAAAAACTCGATCTCATTATCCCAACTCTTGATTCAGAACTTTATGCATTTGCAAAGTTAAGTGATAAATTAAAGGATCTTGGAATAAAAACTTTTATTCCCACTACTGAACAATTAAATATTCGCGCAAAGGATAAACTTTTTGATTTTTGTTCAAAAAATAATATAAAGGTCCCAAAGAATATTACGATTACCTCATATCAGGATATTTATAAGGCTTCAGAAAAATTTGAATACCCGGTTGTTGTTAAAGGAATATTTTATGAGGCCTACATAGCAAATAATTTTGAAGAAACTCTTTCAAAATTTCAAAAACTAGCTGGTAAATGGGGATTTCCAATAATCATCCAGGAATTTATATCTGGTGATGAATTTAATGTAGTTGCCCTTGGAGATGGCGAAGGAAACACTGTTGGAGCAGTACCGATGCGTAAATTATACATTACCGATAAAGGCAAGGGCTGGTCCGGAGTTACGATTGATGATCAAAACCTGATGGAACTATCCTATAATATTATTAAAAAGCTAAAATGGAAAAGCGGAATGGAGCTGGAATATTTAAAATCGAAAGAGACAAAAGAATATTATTTACTGGAAATAAATCCACGTTTTCCTGCCTGGACACTACTTGCCCCTGCAGCAGGGCAAAATCTTCCGGTGGCCCTGGTGAAACTGGCAATGGGAGAAAAAGTTGCGCCATATTCAAAATATGAAGTTGGGAAAATGTTTGTGCGTTCATCTTGGGATCTATTTTCAGACATGAAAACATTTGAGAAAATTGCTATTCAGGGAGAAATATGATGGAAAAATTAATTTATGAAAGACCTGTTATTTCAAAACACAACTCCGGCCTAATGAATAAATTTGGAGCAAAAACTACTGCAGGCATAATTCCTGAAATTGAAGGAATTCCTGTAAAAGAACTGGCGGAAAAATTTGATTCACCACTCTTCGTTCTTTCTGAAAACAAAATAAGACAGAATTTCAGAACTATGAACAGAGTTTTTAAGAACCGTTACCCAAAGGTACAGTTTGCCTGGTCCTACAAAACAAATTATTTAAATGCTGTTTGTTCAGTTTTTCACAGTGAAGGTTCCTGGGCAGAAGTAGTTTCTGAATTTGAATATGAGCGCGCACTTAAACTGGGAGTTAAAGGTGAAAATATAATTTTTAACGGGCCGGATAAAAGTGATGAAGTACTTTTGAAGGCAATTAAATTAAATTCAAAAATTCATATTGATCATTTTGATGAGTTATACAAAATAATTGAACTAGCAGAAAAACATAATCTGAAACCGAAGGTAGCGATAAGAGTGAATATGGATGTTGGTGTATATCCCAAATGGGATCGTTTCGGGTTCAATTATGAAAACGGAGAGGCATGGAACGCTATAAAAAGAATTATTATGAGTAACAAATTACAGCTGATCGGGTTACATACTCATATTGGTACTTATATGATGACTGCCGATGCCTACAAAATTGCTGCAACAAATCTTGCTACATTGGCAAAAAGTATAAAATCCCAATTCAACGTTATACTTGATTATATAGATCTTGGAGGAGGATTTCCATCAAATAATACTTTATTGGGACAGTACCTTCCTGCTGAACAGGTACTTCCTACACTTGAACAATTTGCAGACGCAATTTCTAGCGGTTTATTTGATCTTGCTACAAAGGATGATGAATTACCTCTCTTAATTCTGGAAACAGGAAGATCATTAATTGATGACGCAGGATATTTAATAACATCAGTAATTGCAAATAAACGTCTATCATCGGGAAGAAAAGCTGTAATTATTGATGCAGGTGTAAACCTTTTGTTCACAAGTTTTTGGTATAAGCACAATATTTCCCCGGCACAGGAAGGCGGCCTTCATATGGAAGACTCGACAATTTACGGACCACTTTGTATGAATATTGACTGTATTTCAGACGGTATCAATTTACCTTCATTAAAGAAAGGCGATAAACTAGTTATTCAATATGTTGGAGCTTATAACATGACGCAGTGGATGCAGTTTATTACACTCCGTCCAAATGTTGTTATGATTATGTCTGATAAATCTGTTGAATTGATCAGAACGGCTGAAACTCTCGATTACATTATGCAGCAGGAACAGATTCCGAAAAAACTTTTATCATCTGAAAATAAATAAATCAGGATTTTACTTATGAAGTTTTTTCTGGATTCTTTATTCTTCAGCTACGCACAAATCTTTTTTAGTAACAGGAAGTGGTTTGGCATTGTAGCTTTACTATCCACTTTTATTGTACCGCAACTCGGTGCCCTTGCTTTGCTTGGTGGACTGATTTCAAATTTTCTGGCAATATATCTGAAATTTGATAAGACAAAAATCAGAAATGGTTTTTATGGTTTTAACGGGATTTTATTTGGAACTGCATCAGCATTTTATTTCCAGGTAACCCCATTTTTATTTTTCATAATACTGGTATTCCTTGTAATTACATTTTTCATCTCCAGCGTTCTGGAAAATTACATGGCCGTTGGATTTAATCTCCCGGGTTTTAGTTTACCGTTTATTATCACGTTATATATATTTATTATCTTTTTAACCAATTATGATTTTATAAATTTAAATCAACTTCACTACATAGATTATTCTTTCCTCTGGTTTGTCCCATATATTGTTAAAAAATATTTCCAGGCAATGGCACTTATTCTTTTTCAGCCCAGCCTTCTTACCGGGATAATAATTACTCTGGCAGTTTTATTTTTCTCACGTGTAATGTTTATGCTGAGCATAATAGCCTTTGCGCTTAATTATTTATTCCTGCAATTAATTATTCCTGCACAGTTTGATAATATTTTAGTACTCGCAAGCTTTAACTCAATACTAACAGCATTTGCTCTTGGCGGAAATCTGGTTATAATTTCTAAGAAGTCTCTACCATTGGTATTAGTTTCAACAGTTATGGTAATTATAATAACCGGATTTTTTATTAAGCTGCTTTCTTATTATGATCTCCCGGTCCTTGTTCTTCCCTTTAACTTCATTGTATTGTCAGTGCTTTACAGTCTTAAATTCCGGCAGGAACAAAGTGATCTCGCTCTGCTGTATTTTCAGCCGGGCTCTCCTGAGGAGAATTATTATTATCACCAGAACAGAAAAACCCGGTTTGAAAAATTTAAATTTTTATTCCCTGAACTTCCTTTCTTTGGTGAATTTTTCATCCCGCAAGGCTTTAATGGAGAATTCACTCACAAAAATGATTGGAAATATGCCTGGGATTTTGTTATTACTGATGATCAAAACAAAGAATACAAAGATGAGGGAACATCACTTGAAGAATACTACACCCATAAAATTCCTGTAATTTCTCCGTTGGATGGCAAAGTTGTAAAGGTTGTTGATGGAATTCCTAATAATCCAGTGGGCGAAATAAATCTTGAACAAAATTGGGGGAACACTGTAATTATAGATCATACAAAAGGTTTATTTTCTTCTGTTTCCCACCTTGAGCCGGATTCAATAAAAGTAGAAGAAGGTGAAGAAATTAAGAAAGGAAAGATTATTGGACTTTGTGGAAACAGCGGGCGCTCCCCTTCGCCGCATATTCATTTTCAATTCCAGGCTACGGAGAAGCTCGGAGATAAAACTTTAAAATTCCCGATAGCGTATTTTCTTGAGCGAAAGGATAACAAGGTTGTATTAAAAACTTTCGATTACCCTGAGGAAAACACTCACGTACAGGCTCCGGAAACACATTCAATAATCAAGAAGGCTTTCAAATTCAGATATGGCGATAAATTAAAATTCAATTATGATGCAGATGGGAAAACCGTGACTGAGGAATGGGAAATTAAAGTCGATACATTCAATACTTTTTTTATTGAAAATTCTTTTGGTGAAACAGCACATATTTATTCAACTGATAAAATTTTCTATCTGACTAATTATGTCGGTAAACGAAAATCAGCATTGTATTATTTTTATCTGCTTTCCGTAAAAATTCCTTTGTGCTTTAATGAAAAACTAACCTGGGAAGATGAGTATCAGATTTCAAAACTGTTGAATAATTTCACAAGATATATTTCAGAATTTTTCCTATTATTTAGACAACAAATAACAGCCACGGGTAAATTTGGTTATAAGCAGATAACCGAAGGTGAAAAAGGATATACAATTAGTAATATTATCGAAATAAAAGGTACCGGACTATTTTCGTTTTTTAATAAAGAAATTTCCGGTTCACTTTTTATCGATGACGACGGTAAGATAAGGGAAATAAAAATATCTGAGAATGATAAAAATATTTTTACTGCAAATGCGGTAATAAAGGAGGACAATTAAAATGAAAAAACATTTAATATTAGGGGTAATAATTGTTTCTTCAATAATATTGCTGAATAATTATTCTATAAACGCACAGGGAAACGATAATATAAAAGCTTTCAACGAATCCCTTCAATATGAAGCAAATAACGATTACCAAAAAGCCCTTGATGTTCTTCTTAAAAATTCATTCGGGAATAATTCTTACCTGATAAACATGCGACTTGGCTGGCTTTATTACAAAAATGAAGATTATGAAAATTCTAGGAAATATTACACTGCAGCTATAAGTCAACAAAATAATAGTATTGAAGCCAGGCTTGGGCTAACACTGCCTTTAGCTGCGCTAAATAAATGGGATGATGTTAGTAACCTTTATCTCGCAATATTAAAAATTGATGTTCGTAATTATTACGCTAATTTACGCCTCGGACAAATTTACCTTAACAAAGGTGAGTACGCTAATGCTAAAAAATACCTTGATAGAGTATTTTCACTTTATCCTGCTGATTATGAAGTAAATCTTTCTCTGGGTTGGACATACCTTTACCTGGGCGAAAAACAAAAAGCAGAGCAATTATTGACCTCAGCACTTATGATGAGTACTAACGATGAATCAGCAACCGAGGGCCTGAAAAAATTGGAGGATTGAGAATGAGTAGGTTTTTCCGTGTTATTTTTTTATTCCTTGTAATTTCAGTTTTAGGCAAAGCAGACTCACTTTCCGTTTATCCGGCTTTTTATTATACATACGGTAATTATTCATATAACGCTTCCTCAAATTCTTATGCAGGATATATTCCACTGGTATTTAGCCTGAGACATACTATTGTTCTTGGGTACGATAATTTAAAAATTAATACACCTGATTGGAAATACAAGCAGCAGACTTACAATGTAGGTACAATTTTATCTTTTGACCCGGTTTACCTCAAATTTAATTATGCTTATCTGAAAGGTAATTATTCCGAAAAATCAACCGGATATAGTTACCAGGACAAAACGAATATTTTAAATCCCGAGATCTTTTTTAGAATCGGAGCTGTTTACCTGGGTGTCTCTTACGTTCATTTAGATATGGATGGCGGTATTCTGCAACAAAGCACAAATCAATTTACAGGGAGATTAGAATGGATTGCGGGTCCACGCGTTTTCCTCTCTCTAAAGCCAAGTTATGTAAAACTAAGAGACGGGCGAAGTCTGACTTCCGTCGCAGGTAAAATTCATTATCTCCCTGTTAACCAGCTCCTGCTGAAAGTAGGCGGAATGATCGGAAAACGGGCTTATTATTATGATTCAGATCTTCTCACAATTTTCAACCAGGATGAAACGCAAAAAAAACTGATTTTTGGGCAACTGGAATATTCTCCTGTAAAACAATTTAAGCTTATTCTGGCCGTTCAGCACACAGAGTTTGAAACATTCTCAATTAATTATTATATAGCGGGTATCAAAACAAATTTTTCTCTTTAGTGTTCTAGCAAACTATTTCAAATCAATAATTCATCAGCCTATCCTGAAAATATTTTAAGTTTTATATGAAAATCCTTATCACCGGCGGTGGCGGGCTTCTGGGCCAATACCTTAATTTTACTTTATCAAAAAGTTTCAGAATACTTACTACTTTCCACAACGACCCAGGAAATTGCATCGATTATAATTCTATCCAGTTGGACATTACTAATCGTAAAAATATTGGAAGCGTAATTAATTTATACAGACCCGAAATTGTAATCCACGCTGCGGCTATTGCAGATACTTTAACACAAGGATCGCTGGATTCACGATTTGTGTATGAGACTAATGTAACTGCGACTAAAAATATTTCCGAATTTTGTGATAAATTTTCAGCAAAACTAATTTACATCTCAAGCGACCTTGTTTACGCGGGTTATAGAGGATCTATGCTGAAAGAAGGTGCAAAATTAATTCCTGCATCTTTATACGCAGAAACAAAATTAATGGCCGAGGTAAAAATCCGGGAAACCTTTGATAATTTCCTGATCCTCCGATCGGCCCTGCTTTACGGGTTTGGAATCGGGCGAAAAAAAAACCACTTCCAGCAGATGTATGACAATTTTAGAATTAATAAACCCGTAAAACTATTTTATGACCAGTATAGGACTCCTCTTTCGTTTTTTGAAGCAGGCCGGATTATAAATGAACTCACAGGCTCCGATGTAAAAGGAGAAATAATAAATCTGGGTGGTAAAGAAAGAGTAAGCAGGCTGGACATAGGAAATATTTTGTGTGATTTGGCCGGGTTTGATAAAAATCTAATTGAGAAAATATCCATGCAGGATATTCCCGATTATCCAGTAGTGGAGGATGTTTCTATGGATACAAGCAAACTTCAGTCCTACGGAATAAAGCAAAAATCTATCGGAGATTCGATAAAAGAAATAATTAATTCTTAGAAAAATGCAACAACTGATTGGCGCGCATACTTCAATTTCAGGAGGCGTTCATACCGCGGTCGAGAAAGCTACAAAAATGGATTTTACCGCAATGCAGATTTTCACCAAAAATAATAACAGGTGGAAAGCCAAAGATCTGGCCGATGAAGAGATTGAAAATTTTAAATCATCCCTCAAAGAATCAAAGATTAAATTTGTTATCACACACGATTCCTACCTTATAAATCTATGCTCTGCAAATAAATCGACATTAAAGAAATCCCGGGATGCATACATTGACGAACTTAAAAGGTGCGATAAACTCGGCATAAAATATCTTAATTTTCATCCCGGTTCCCATGGGGGAAAAGGAGAAGAGTACGGTATTAAATTAATTGCAGAGTCATTAAATATATGTCACGACAGGACAAAAGATATTAGTGTAAGTTCAATGCTGGAGGCAACCGCCGGACAGGGCACAATGCTCGGTTACCGCTTTGAACAGCTTCAGAAGATTATTGAATTGGTGGAAGATAAAGACAGAATGACTGTCTGCATAGATACGGCACATATTTTCGCAGCTGGTTACAACATCAAAGACCCGGAAGAATATGAAAATGTAATAAAAGATTTTGATAATATTATCGGGCTTGAGAAATTAAAGTGTTTTCATATTAACGACAGTAAAAAAGAGCTGGGCAGCAGAGTCGACAGGCACGAGCACATCGGGAAAGGATTTATCGGGAAAGAAGGATTTGCAAACATAATGAATGACGACAGGCTAAAGGATATTCCCAAAATTCTGGAGACACCAAAAGGAAAAGAGATGAAAGAGGATTTAGAGAATATTAAAACGTTACTGGCCCAAATAAAAACCTAGATTATCCCCCGCTTCAAATCCCGGAATATTCCGTTTTTGCATTGCTTGTAAGACATATCATTTGTATAGTTAAAGCATTACGAACAAATAGGATAAAGCTAAATAACCACTACTTTTGTTATGAGAAAGCAGGCCCACTTACTTTTTGATACACTCATCCTTGGCATTATAGGCGCTCTCGGAGCCGAACTTTTCCGGTTATTACTGCACTTTTTTCAGACGATTTTTTTCGACTACATTGCTGAATATTCCCCACCCGGACTTTCAAGTGAAGGGAAAAAACTTGTGGAAAATGTCGGATCCAACGGCCTCTGGCTCATCCCTGTCGTTTTAATAATTGGCGGACTGATTTCGGGGTTTATTGTATATACATTCGCACCCGAAGCAGAAGGACACGGGACAGATACAGCAGTAAAAGCATTTCACCGGCAGGGCGGGAAAATAAGAAAGAGAGTTACACCTGTAAAAATACTGGCTTCCGCAATTACAATCGGGTCTGGAGGAGCGGCCGGCCGTGAGGGTCCAACTGCTCTATTCAGTGCCGGCTTCGGTTCAATTTATGCATCTCTATTAAAGCGCCCGGATAAAGAAAAGCGTCTGCTCGTGCTTATAGGAATGGCCGCCGGGTTATCCGCTATTTTCCGTTCTCCCATTGGCACAGCGATTTTCGCGGTTGAAGTTCTTTACAGTGATATGGAATTTGAAACCGGGGCGCTTATTTATACTATGCTTGGTTCAATTATAGCTTACGCACTAAATGCCATTTTTGTCGGGTGGGAGCCTCTGTTCGTGGTACCCGGTAATTTGGTAGTTGAACATTTAAGTGGTTACGCCTGGTACATCCTTCTTGGAATAGCGAGTGGAGTTATAGGAACTTTGCTTCCAAATGTTTTTTATTACACACGTGATCTCTTCAAAAAAATTCCGATCAAAGATCATTTTAAACCTGCAATTGGTGCCTTTGGGGTTGGAGTAATTGCCCTTGCCTATCCCCAGGTGCTTGGTGGCGGTTACGGATGGATACAACAAGCTATAAACGGGCAAATAGTTTTTTCCCTGCTGTTTATTCTAATGTTTGGAAAAATGATTGCGTTTGCATTAACTGTCTCATCGGGAGGGTCCGGTGGTGTATTTGCCCCGACATTATTTGTTGGTGCCATGCTTGGAGGACTTTTCGCAGTAATTTTTCACCAGCCGCCCGCAGCCTTTGCAGTAGTCGGAATGGCTGCGGTATTCGGAAGTACTGCACGCGTGCCAATTGCCACTTTGTTAATGGTAACAGAAATGACGGGTGGATATAGCCTGCTTGTTCCGGCCGCGCTTGCAGTAATTATTGGTTTTTATATACAGGATTTTCTCTCGGTTAAACTCAAAGTTAAATATATTAGTCTTTACGAGGCACAGGTAAGAAGGCAGTCATATTCACAGGCACACAGAGCGGATCACTTAAAACGAGCATTGGCTATTCTCAAAGATCAAAAGAAAATTGCTCCGGAAGTTTTAGAAAATATTGATCTCTTTTCCCTGCTTGATTCAAGAATCCCCATAAATCTATCAGACACAGAGCAATTATTTATGGGAACTATTACTGATAAAAATACCTGTGTAAATACACTTATTAAAGATCGATGCTTAAATAAAAAAAGTGAAGAATGGAAAATTGTAGCTATTATCAGGGATGATGATCTTGAAATTCCTTATCCTGATGAAAGATTGCAGACGGATGATGAGGTTCTGATTTTAACGTCCAAAGAAAGCCTTGATGAAATTAAAAAGAATCTTTTAGCTTAGGATAACACCACTATCTCTTCGGTTCCAGAGGTCTCGCAATGATAATACCTGTCTGTTTTTTGTTACCCTGCAGATACCTTGATAAAGATACATAAGAGATTTTAACACGCTGTCCAACATCAGGTGCGTGTATAATATGTACCTTTCCATCGGCCATATTAAGAGCTATTGCAGTATGGGAGACATCAAGCCCGGGAATACTTGTGGTAAAAGCGATAATATCGCCGTCCTTAATCTTACTTTCAATTTTAGCAACGCTGTCTTTCGGAATGTAGTACAATTTTCTTTTGTTAATATCCTTTTCTATTTGGCCAGTTTCTTTGTAGAATTTATCATTTTTCAACTGTTTATAAGCGTCGCGATGCTTCGTCATAAAATCAATTTTCTTCTTATAAGGAATACCACCCAGTTTTTTCGTGATATCTTTTATGATCCCTTTTTTTTGCCCGTCGTAGATCCAGTCGGTAAAATAATGCAGTCTGGACGTATACCCGTCAATTTTCCCGTGCCTGTATCTTTCCAGCTGAAGCTGTTCCATAAATTTTTTGATTGTCGGTTTTTTCATTTTGGAAACTCTCGCAAGAGTCAGGCTGTTTTCCACCAGAGTAGTGCAATCGAATCCCCTTAGATTTACAACCAGTGTTTCGGGCTGTGCTACTTCCAGCGTATGAGCCATATACATTTTGCCGATAAAACTCTTAGCAATGGCAACCATAATCTCACCAACAGGCTGGTGTGTCATTTTCTGATCAATCACCATTTGAAATTCCTGGATACAAGTATTTATATCAGCTTGTGAATAAACCTGTGCCTTTGAAAGCCCCGTAAAAATTAATAACAGTACTATTATATACTTCTTCAATTTCATTCTTCGATTTTTATGAATTTAAATTTGTCAGATAATATCTTCATTGCCTGGTAATTCGCCAACAGTTGACTGGGCATGATATTCTTCAATCTGTCTCTGATGAGCAAGATTTTCGAATCGAGCATATTCTTTGATAAAAGCGAGCCTCTTATCTCCGACAGGACCGTTTCTCTGCTTTCCGATAATAATTTCGGCGATTCCCTCGGTGGAACTTGCATCGTCTGCAAATGTTTTTATGCCGTAATATTCAGGTCTGTTAAGGAAAATAACAACATCCGCATCCTGCTCGATTGAACCTGATTCACGAAGATCTGAAAGCTGCGGTCTTTTATCGTTTCTTGTTTCAACAGCTCTGTTAAGCTGCGAAAGAGCAATTATAGGAATGTTTAATTCTTTAGCCAATGCCTTAAGCGATCGGGAAATATGAGAAATCTCCCTTTCACGGCTTTCCGCTCTCGCCGGTCCCTGCATAAGCTGAAGGTAATCAATGATTATCATGCCTATATCTTTTTCAGCTTTGAGCCTTCTTGCCTTTGCGCGAATTTCAAGTACAGTTTGTGCTGGCGTGTCATCAACGTAAATAGGGGCTTCGATTAACTTGTGAGCATTCTTGCTGAGTTTAACTCCTTCCTCGTGAGGAAGTTTTCCCGTTCTTACAAGATGTGCATTCAGTCTGCCTTCTGCACAAAGAAGACGGATGATGAGTTGCATAGTGGACATTTCAAGACTGAAAACTCCAACCGGTACTTTATGATCAACAGCAGCATTACGCGCAAGTGTAAGAGCAAAAGCCGTTTTACCCATTGATGGACGAGCAGCAATAATTATTAAATCCGATTTCTGAAAACCGCCTAGCATTTCATCAAGTTCGTAAAATCCTGTAGGTACAGAAAATTTATCGTGTGAAGAAGAATGTATAGCCTCAATATATTCAATTGCATCACGTACTGCCCTATCCATTCCCTGAAAGGATTTTTTGAGGTGACTTTCTGTAATTTCAAAAATTCTCCTTTCCGCTTCATCCAGTATATCAAATGCGTCTTCCGTTCCTTCATAAGCGGATTGCGCAATTTTATGAGAACTAGTAATCAGGCTGCGTAAAATTTCTTTTTCCAGAATAATTTTTGAGTGGTATTCAATATTGGCGGCAGAAGAAATATTCTGTGAAAGTTTACTCAGATAAACCGCACCGCCAACTTCGTCAATCTGATCACGTTTTTTTAATTCCTCATAGAGAGTTACAGTGTCTATCGGCTCACCGGACTCAAAAAGGGAAACCATTGCTTCGTAAATCAGCCTGTGTTCCTTCATATAAAAACTATCGGCTGTCAGCAATTCAATTGCTTTTGGCACAGCTTCTTTTTCGATCAGCATCGCCCCCAAAACAGCAGCTTCAACTTCTGGCTCTGCGGGTGGCTTTACGTTGGCAGGCTTAATTTCTTCAAGTATGATATTTTGCTTTTTGAATTTTCCCATTAGAGTAGATTATTCTATTAAATTTTAAGTTCTAAAAGTTTCCCTTAAATGTCAAAATTAAGATGAAAAAAGCCCCGTTTTCGAGGCTTCAATTTACAGCAAGTCCTGATCAAATATATCAATTTTTAAGATAAAAAATTTACCGACTTGATAAAAAAGTGATTAAGACGAAGTTAATTCATCGTATAATTTTTTGAATTTCTGCACATCCTCCCAGCATGGCCTTTTCCAGTTCGGATTCCTGAGCAGAGCAGCCGGATGATAAGTTACCATAAGTTTTGTGCTAAATTTTCCTGTGTCAAAATCAAAAACTTTTCCGCGCATATTCGTAAGGGAATCTCTTTTCTTCAAAAGTCCCTGTGCTGCCGTTAGTCCGAGACATAAAATAACCTTTGGTTTTATAAGTTCAATTTGTTTCTTCAAATAAGGCATGCAGGTATCCATTTCAACAGGAAGAGGCGTTCTGTTACCCGGGGGACGACATTTTACAATATTGGCTATATAAATATCTTCATCACGTGAAAAATTTATTGCCTTTAAAATATCCGTCAGAAGCTTTCCTGCACGTCCGACAAAAGGTAAACCCTGTGCATCTTCATCCGCGCCAGGCCCTTCGCCAATACACATTGCATCCGCATTTGGATTTCCTGATCCAAATACAAATTTGTTTCTAGTTGCTCCGAGTGAACATTTCTGACAATTGCAGATTAAATTATTCATCTGCTCAAGATTCTCTGCCAGTTCCCATTCCTCCTGGAATAATGCGTCAGGTTCTGAAATTTTATTATTACCGATTTCTGTTCTCCTGTAATTAAAAATATTTTCTTCCAAAAGATCGTCACCAAATATTTCTTTTTGATCCTTCAGAGACTGTATAAGTTTATCTTTTAATGATTGAGACATTTGTTATAATGTATAATGTAGAATTTATAATGAATATTTTCAGGATATTTTCACTATTTCGGAAAGTATTTTATTTGCTGCCTGAAATTTTGACATTAAAGGCAGTTCGTTCTTTTTACCTGACTTATGTAATATTTTTATCTTATTCGTATCAACCTCAAAACCACTGTTTTTGTCTTTTAATGAATTCAAAACAATCATATCAAGATTTTTAGATTTCAATTTTTTCTTAGCATTGCTCAATTCATTATCTGTTTCAAGAGCAAATCCTACAATAATTTTATTATCCTTTTTTATTGATGACAAAATATCATCCGTCCGGCTAAGTTTAATTGTTTCCGGATTATCTTCCTTTTTTAATTTTTTAGCAGCAACTTTTGCAGGTTTGAAATCGGCTACCGCAGCAGACATTATTAGCACTTCATTATCTTTGAGATTTTTTTCAACTGCTATCTTCATTTCTTTTGCAGTCCGTACATTTATGGTTTTTATTTCCGGGTAAGCAATCTCCTTCGTTGGACCTGAGATCAAAGTTACCTCGGCGCCTCTCAGGAATGCAGATTTGGCAATTTCAAATCCCATTTTTCCTGATGAACGATTTCCCAAATATCTGACTGGATCAATATCTTCATAAGTAGGTCCGGCAGTAACAAGTATTTTTTTACCAGGCAAATCTTTTTTGTTACCAGAAAGAATCAATTCTATAGAATCAACAATTTTATCGTTTTCAGCAAGCCTTCCTTTTCCCTTAAGTCCGCTTGCAAGATCACCCTCTTCTGCATCAACAATAAAGTAGCCCGCTTCCTTTAATGTCTGCAAATTTTTCTGAGTAATTTTATTTTCGTACATATCAACATCCGCAGCCGGTGCAATTATTAAAGGGCAACGCAATGCAAGTACGAGTGTAGTCAAAGCGTTGTCAGCAAATCCGTGCGCAATTTTCGCTGCTGAATTAACAGTGGCTGGTGCAATAATCATAACGTCCGCCCAGAGAGCATAATCTATATGCCACGTATTAATTGATGTTGTTTCATTTTTTGATTTTGGGAAAAGATTTACAATTACTTCATTTCCGGAAAGCGCAGAGAGTGTAAGCGGAGTAATAAATTCTGTTGCCGAAGGTGTCATTATAACACGAACTTCCGCCCCTCTTTTTACAAGATCCCGGACGAGATAAACCGATTTATAGGCCGCGATACAACCTGTTACTCCAAGTAGTATTTTCTTACCTGATAAAATGTCTTTTTTCATATAATGTAATTTATGTAAATTCTTAAATTTCCCGGATCAATAAAACCTTATTCTGTAATATAATTAACAACTCAATCAGGGTAAACACATTACTAAATATAAAACTGTTTATTATTCTTATATTGCTTACTGATGGATTTTAGGGCAATATTTTAATTAAACTGTTATTTGGATTGATAAATATATATTTTCTTAATCTAAAATAATGAATAAATGAAACGACAATTTTTGTATTTGTTTCAATTTCCTTTCAAAAAATCTTTATGGATAAAATGAAAATCTTATTACTCTACCCTGAAATGCCAAACAATATAACAAACTGTAAAGAGACAGTAAGATTTGCGGGCAGAAAATCATCTTTCCCTCCAATTGGATTATTAACAGTTGCGGCACTTTTGCCTGAAGGTTGGAAGAAAAAAGTTGTAGATATGAATACAGATTCTCTCAATTTAAAAGATCTTGCCTGGGCCGATTATGTTTTCATCAGCGCTATGAACGTACAGGCAAAAAGTGTTTTTGATATAATTAAAATTTGTAATGAAAATAATTCTAAAATAGTTGCCGGCGGACCGCTTTTTACGCACGAATACGAGCATTTTGAAGGAGTTGATCATTTTGTTTTAAATGAAGCAGAAATTACACTGCCGGAATTTTTGAAAGATCTTGAAAAAGGGAATCCGAAAAAGATTTATCAGTCAAAGGAATTTGCAGATGTAGAAAAAACTCCCCCGCCAATGTGGGAACTGGTAGATTTGAATAAATATCTTTATTCGATAGTTCAATATTCACGAGGCTGTCCTTATTTATGTGATTTTTGTGACGTCACTGCACTTTTCGGAAGAAGGCCAAGAGTGAAAACACCGGAACAAATTATTGCTGAACTTGATGTTCTCGTTTCAACCGGTAAAACGGAATCAATTTTATTTGCGGATGATAATTTAATCGGGAATAAAAAACTGCTTAAAAAGGAACTGCTGCCAGCCTTGATTGAATGGAGAAGAAAAAATCCATATGCGCCCGGATTTACAACCCAATTAACGATAAATCTAGCTGATGATGAAGAGTTATGCCATTTATTATTAGAAGCGGGATTCAGGCATGTGTTAATAGGTATTGAATCAATAGAAGAAGAATCTTTAAAGGCAATGAGAAAAAATCAGAATGCCGGACGAAATATTTTAGAAATTGTAAAGTACCTGCAGGGAATGGGATTTATGATCATCGGTACTTTCATAGTAGGACTGGATACCGATAAACCAACAGTGTTTGATGATGTGATTAATTTCATTAAAAAAAGCGGTATTGTTTATGTGATAATAAATGTATTAAAAGCACCTCCCGGTACTGAATTATACGACAGAATGGTCAGAGAAAACAGGCTGCTTAAAAAATTTGAATTTGATGAAGATAAGACAAACATAGTTCCCCTGATGGATACGGAAGAATTGCACAAAGGTTATAAAAAGATATTGATTGAAGTTTACTCTTCAGAAAAAATTCTCGATAGGGTTTTACAGTACTATAAAGACAAAAACAATCTTTACAAGGTTAAAACTTCGCTAAAAAGAAAACTGACAATTGCACACGTTGCCAGTTTTTTCAGAATTACTTACAAGCTGGGTATAAAACAAAAAAAGAGAAAATACTTCTGGAAGTTGTTACTTGAAACGATAAAATACAATTATAATTTTCTCGATCACGCAATATTTTACGCAACCCTGATGTATCAATACGAAATACTGCTTGAGATTTTTCTGAAAAGGATAGAAACGGAATGTTTATATATTCAAATAAATTGTCTGCTTGAATAAGATCGCTCAAAACTAAAGATCAGAAATTTTTGCGCCTTCATTTAAATGCCAAAATATAACAAAAATTTCCGATCCTTTAAATCTTTTTACTCTTTATACCTGAATTCTATTTTACCTTCGAGCAATTCTCCAAGAGCCTGAATGTGTGGTTTTTCCTTCTTTTCAAAATCCAATGAAATTTTTAACTGAGCCGGGTTCTGAATATCTTCAGCATCATCTTCGCCTGCTGCAACAGGAATTGTACTTACAAGAGCATTGTACTCAATTTTATATTCGTCATTAAGCTGACGAGCTCTTAGTGCAGAGACGATAATTCCTTCATAAACATTGGAAGCATTTTTATCAACTTCACGTAAATCAACCGGTGTAATTGGCATTTATTTATTCTCCTTTAGAAATAATTTTTTTTACTAAATTCTCTGTTTCGGAAACTGCTGTTTCCAGGTCTTCATTTTCAATTGCAAAATCAAATTTATCTTTTAGTCCCAGTTCCATCTTTGCCCTGTCAATTCTCTTCTGCAAATCTTCTTCGCTTTCCGTATTCCTGTTCTTTAGCCTGTTTACAAGTTCATCAAAACTGGGGGGTACAATATATATAAGAACTGACTCAGGGTAAATGCCTTTCAGCGAAAGTGCGCCTTTTACGTCAACCTCCAGAATGATCGATTTTTCGCTGTTTACAGCGTTTTCTACCTCAGATTTGAAAGTACCGTAATAATAATCGTAAAATTTTTCCCATTCAATGAACTCATTTTTCTCTATCTTACCCTTAAACTCATCTTCGCTGATAAAGAAATAATGAACGCCGTCTTTCTCATTTTCCCTCGGTTTGCGTGTTGTTGCAGAGACGGAGAACACCAGACCGGGAATATCTTTTAAGACCCTTCTGACAATTGTAGTTTTACCTGTTCCGCTTGGTGCGGATATCGCAATAATTTTTCCTTTCTTATTCTCCAACTATCACTCAATATTTTGTACTTGTTCACGGATCTTTTCAATTTCTTCTTTTATAAAAACCGCTTTGTGCGTAATGGAAGTTGAGATAGATTTTGAAGAAATAGTATTTGCTTCCCTGTTAAGTTCCTGGCAGAGAAAGTTTACTTTTCTTCCCGGCTCACTTTCATTTTTAAGGCTTTCCCTGAAAAATTTTATATGGCTTCTTAGTCTTACACATTCTTCGGTTATGTCTGCTTTGTCGGCCATAATCGCAAGCTCAAGTTCCAGCCTGTCGTTGTCGGCCTGCTGTCCGTCGAGTAGAACATTAACCCTTTCTTTCAATTTATCGTAATAAAGTTTTACACCGCTTTCTTTCGCTTCTTTTTCAATTTCTGAAAGATGCTCTTCAATATTTACCAGTCTTTTAAGCAGATCTTTTTCGAGTTCTTTCCCTTCCGCCTTTTTCATTTTTAAAAGCTGATCGAGCGCGGAGGAAGTAGCCTTTTTTAATACTTTAAATTCCGTTTCAGCTATTTCACCATCGCCGCTCAGATAAATATCTTTATTCAATAAAATGTGATCCATCTTAATTTTGTCAGTCAGCCTGGTGGTTTTCTTAATCTCTTTCAGAATTGCAAGCTGGTGTTTTACTTTTACTTTATCGAGCTGAGGCAATTCATCTTCCGCACCGTTAACTTTAAGCTGTGTAATAACGGTAAGCTTGCCTCTTTTAATTTTGCCTTTAATTAATTCCCTCAACTCGTAATCACGGTTCATCAGGGAATTGGGAAGCTTTAAATATATATCTAAAAAGCGGCTGTTTACGCTTTTTACTTCCACTTCAACTGTTATTTTTCCGTTTTCGGCAATCCCTTTGCCGTAGCCGGTCATGCTGTAAATCATAGTTTAAAACCTAAAAAAGAATATTTAAAATAAGCATTTCAGGGCTGTTTTACAAAGATAAATAATGAGGGAAATTAGGCAATTATTTGAAGTTTGATGAATGATAAATAATACATCGGAAATCGGTGAGTGACATTGCAGTTATAAAAATATTAACCTTGAAGCCTAATTAATGATATGCTTGCCACAGGCAGGCTTCAAGGTTTTGAAAAGTATTCTCTTACTTACCGTGCCATATTATAGTTTTCTGGTATGGTGCGTCATAAATATGTCCGACTACAAACGCTTCCGTACCGTCTGTCCATACTGCCCAATAGTCTGCACCCGGCAAGGTTAATTGCTCTATCTCTTTCCAGTCTGTGCCGTTGTAATGGTAGACCTTAACATTGGTTGCTGCAAATATATTATTATCGCTTGTGCCCCACATAGAACTTATCGGATACGAAGTTGTAAAAAAAATATTCCAAGAAGAACCACTATATTTATATATCCCCCCACCTCCGTATGAATAAAGATATTGCAATTTACTTTGGTTTAATCTTATCCCAAATTTATAATTTGAAATTTGAAAATGAATCCTGCACTGCCCAGGCATCATTTAACTTTTTGAAAAAGTAATTTGTTGTTTCACCGGTATTAATGTTGTAACTACCTCCAATTGCATACGTATTAGAATTATATGAGCTAATGGAACTAACACCAAAATCATAAGCAGGGGGAACATAAATATTTATTGAATCTGTTTCCCACTTACTTCCATCGTAGTGGTACAGATTTTTCCCCCGTCCGCCTGCCCAGATATTATGAGGAGTTACCGTATATATCACTTAGGAAATTTCCATTGTAATTATATTTACCTGCTTTCCAGGCACTTCCGTTATAGTGAATTATCAGGCTGGAATCTATAAAATTAGGGGGGGGGTTATAATTTATTCTTATCCTTGAACCCACTGCGTAAATATCCGTAGCACTGAATCCGTAGATTGTGAAAGGTCAATTGCTCCTGATATCTGCCCGCCTTCTGGTGTAAGAAGTTTTATATTAGTCCATTTTGTACCGTCATAGTGCCACATTACACCATGCCCCTGAACTACTATTATGCCCAACAACATATACATCATTTGGAGAGCTTCCCCAGATATCATGTCATTAGCGTCTGTGAAGCTCCCGGGTAGCCAAGCGTATCTGCAGTCCACGTATAGGTTCTCGGGTCTTTTACCGGCTTTACTTCAATTCCGTTATCGCTCTTTTTACAGCCGGCTAAATAATATAAATAAAATAATTATTAACCCGGCGTATATTTTTTTGTTCTGCATTAAATTATTTGATTTTTTTCTGGGGGGGGGGGTAAAAATTTTCATTATTCGCTCTTTTTAATAAAAAAATGACACCTAATAAAGGAGGGTTATTATGCAAAAAGCTCCCCCTTTACATAACAAAATAGCCATTGTTGAATAATTTAGCAATAACAAATGAGTAAACAGCGGGGATTATTTATTTAAAGGTATGGTTCATTGAGTTAACGGTCAGAGGTTTGTCTAGAACGCTTCACCAATTCCAAAATTAAAGGCAAAGTTGCTGAAGACTTTTTTGTTGAAGATTTACCGTTCTGGATGTCTCAGTAGTCCTGCGACATCTTTCTTTAGCCAGAGTACGACCCCGGCTACCAGGAATAAGTTAAGCTACGAAACTATTAACACAAAGATAAAGGTAGACAAAATTAATTGAATCTTATTTCAATAAAACCATCTTCTTTACTTCACTATAATTATTAGTTGTAATTCTGTAAAAATAAATCCCACTAGCTAGATTTTTACCGTTTAGATTTACCTCATATCGTCCTTTATTCTTTGCTTCATTTACAAGGGTCGTAACTTCCCGTCCCAATAAATCATAAATTTTTATTGTTACTAATGAATTTTGCTGAAGTCGATAGTGAATTACTGTTTCAGAATTAAATGGATTTGGGAAATTTTGAGATATTGAATTGTCCGATATTTCTAATTCTTTTATTTCTATTTTTTTTCTATATATACCGTGATCTTGAGTCCCCTCAAAAATGTAGCCATTCTTACTTATTCCCGAGCTCCACAAAAAATATGGGCCTATAGGATCAGAAATAGCCTCCCAGGTTCTTCCAAAATCGTAAGAAACATTAACCACACCATTTCCAGTTATTGAATACAAATTATTAAATTCATCCGTCATTAAATAACCAGATTGAATGCTAGAAATTTTACTCCAATTCAAACCATTATTAGATTTGAATAAACCATTCGAAGATGCGATATATATATTCCTGTTATTATCAAGTATAATATCATTTATCCTGCCTTGTATTACGTTACCTAACGGTAATAAAGCATTACTTGCATCGTTAGTAAAATACATTTGATCATTAGATATAATAAAGGAGTTACTATTTATATATTTAATTGCATCGACAAAAATATAATTAGCATCTTTTACCTTCTTAAAATTTCTCCCCCCATCATAAGATGTATATAATTCGCCTGTAGAAGTACCTGCACATATTGTTGTATTATCATCACTAAAATCGAAAGCAGATACAAAATATGGTAAAACATCAATATTTAACGGCTCCCATGTTCTTCCAAAGTCTATTGATTTACTAATTCCGCCCTTAACTGCGGCATAAATTGTATTCCCTATACCCTTTTTAAAATTAATGTCCTGTAGTTCAATACCTTTTTCCAGGTAAAACCGTTATCACCTGTGATGTAACATGCATTTGCGTCTGTACTGACAATTATTTCGCCATTACCCATGGATAATATGGCTCTTATTGTTGAAGCATTCATACCATTGCTAAAATCATTAAAAGTGTTAGCTAAACGATTGTACGCTAACGCACCTGCTCCAAGAGTCCCAACTAGTAGCTCATTTCTGTTCGTTAAGAAAGTATTTAGTAAAAAAATATTGCTGGCAATACTCATTGTATCTATTCCATTTTCAGATGTAATGTAAATATTATATGTCCCGGTAATTATTAATTTATCATTATTATCAACCATAATATCATTTATCCACCCGCCACCTAAATATTCCCAGGATAGTCCATTATCGGTACTTCTAAAGACATAATTGTTATTATAGGTATATGCTACTCCTTTTGAATCAAAGATAATTTTTTTATAATAATTTTTTTCCAGATCCATTTTTTGCCAGGTAAGATTAGAATCATATTTGGCTTTATATACACCATCTGACGTACCTGCCCAAATATTACCAACTTTATCAAAAGTAATAGTATTAGTATTTATATTAGGTAAACTGAATTGAGTAAATTGATTAGCATTGTCTAATGAAGAATATATTCCATTACTAGTCGCTATCAGAATTTTTCCATCCGGTGATTCGACAATATCACTAATAGCTATAAAATTTAAATCGTTTTGTACATTATGCCAACTTTCACCACTATCTGAGCTATAGCAAAGACCTTTGTCGGTACCGACTATTATTATATTTGTTTGACTCTTGTACATACATAGATTTAAGTTTATAGAATTTGGATTGTTGTAAATAGAAATCCATTTTTGATCTTGTAATTGAAATACATCCCTATCTGTTATTGCATAGATAGTATCGTTAATAGTGTAAAATCTCCTTACACTTCCTCCCTGCGGCCCATCTAGTCTTTGCCAGTCATTATCTAAAAACTTTTCTTGTTTTAATTTTTGTAATGTCTGCTTAACTACTCTTCTTTTGATATGGAAATTTTTTTTATCCAAGACTATATCGGCATCCTCTGTTGAATTTTCAACGATCTCTTTTTCGGATAGGTTTAATGACTTAGTATAAGGTTTCCAAATGTTAATAGGTAATTTATCATTTTTACTATTTAACTGATTTTGTGAGAAGTAATTTGGTTGGTATAAGAAAAGACAGATTATTATGAGTATATAGTCTAACATTAGAAAGTGATTGAGAAATCCCCGCATAATAAGATCCTGAATGTTATTATTAAAAGTTATGCATTTTCATAGCATTTGTTAATTTTCTATAGGTCCCATTTATTAAACAGTGGGTTTGGTTGAATAAACGGTCAGATAAAGTAAAATTTTCCCTAAAACGCCTCACCAATTCCAAAGTTAAATGCAAAATTACTGAAGACTTTTTTATTGAAGATAAATCTTTTATCAGAAGGATCGTAAAGCTTAAACCCGAAATCAATCCTTATTGGCGCGACAAGTGTGTAATACCTGAAGCCGAATCCTATGGCTACCGCAACGTCATCAAAACGGAACTGCTTGTAATTAAGCCAGGTGTTGCCGTAATCGAGGAAAAATGCCAACCCGTAAGAATGTAAAAACCTGAAACGGAATTCCGCGGAGCCTTCGTATAAAAATGTGCCGCCTTTTACATTTGGTCCCTGCTGCGTAATACCGCGTATCACGGGAGAATTACGCGGTACAAGCTCGTTCGCGCGCCATCCTCTTATCGAGTTGCTTCCGCCAGCGTAGAATGTTCTGTTAATAGGAATACCGGAATAATCACCAACGTATGCCTGTATAACACCTGCTTTATTTTTCAATGCGAATACAGATGTACGTTCTTTGTTCATATTGAAATACGTGGAGTAAGTTGCAAGAAGTTTATAAAACAATGCACCGTCAAAGCTACCACCAAAAACTTTTGAAATTCCGTAAGGTAAAATGTTGGCCTCTTCAACCTGCAGAGAAAGATTGTAACCACGTGAGGGAAATAAAAGACTGTCGACTGTTGTAGAACCAATATTGATACCTATTGCAGAAATCAGTTTTGATGAAAGGCTGTCATTATAAAGCCTGTAAACTTCATTTGATTTTTCAACATTATAAAACGCACTTAAAAAATTCACAAAAGTATAGCGTGGCATTTCAAATTCAAGTGTAAGCTTCGAACCTATAACAGTGTTATTGTAGGTCCGCTGTTTGTTAATCGTAACATAATTTTCCCAGGTCCCGAAGATATTTTTTTCAAACATATACGGCTGTTCAATCGTAATTCTTGAATCGACGTAACCGAGCAATGTTGTATCGCGGAAGGAAAATTTATCGATAAGTTGTCCAAAGTTTACCTGGAAGATATCCTGTATACCAAATGACGAGGCAAAAGTTAATTTCCTGGCATCACCCAGAAAATTTTTCCTTACATAAGTTGCACCAAGACCCGCATTAAAAGCGTTTTGCTGGTTATTAAGAATTATTTCAGGAGAAAGTTCATTAAGCAGACCAATATTTCCATCTATTCTTAAAGGAACGTGGTGATCAGTTGTGTCAGATTCTATTCCGGAAAGTGTAATTGAATTAAACAGCCCGGTACGATACATCCTCAACTGGTTTCGTCTCATTTTTTCAAGATCGTAAAAATCTCCTTTGTTAAAACCACTGATATCACGCAGCAAAGTATTATCTACAAGGTCAGCACCTTCACCACTTTTAGTAACTACAATTGAATCAATGGTATATCTTTTGCCAGAAGTATAGTAGATATTTAATCCCGCCTTGTCTTTTACAGTATCACGGTATACAATAGTGCTGTCATACCGTGCAAACATATATCCTTCATTCAGCAGATCGTTTAATCCATATTCAATATTTGCCTGGAGAAGATCCTGATTAAATCTTTTTGTAGTATCTGCATCAATATCACTTTTTACATTATCGGATATAGTTTTAGGGACTTTATCAAGGCCATAAACTTTCATCTTACCATAATTTGAGGGTGCGTTTTCACTAATTATATATGTCAAGTCTACCTGCTTTGATGAAGTATCAATTTCTACCTTATCTGAAAAGCTAGCATTGAAAAAACCGTTTGCATTATAGAATTCCTTCAATGCTTCCAGATCAAGATGGATATTTGTTGAGTCAAAATATGAGGCGCCCCTTGCCAGGCCTGTTATTGAGTGCAGCACTTTCCAGAACCACATTGGGGTTTCGCGGGAATAGACTTTATATTCCAGCGCAGAAGTTGAAATTTCATCATTCCCTTCAAAATTGAGAGAATTTAATTCATATTTTTCTTCGGTTGATTGTGCGTAAATCAACCCGCTGAGTAAGAGAAATATGATTAAAAATAATTTTTTAAAATGCATAAATCGGCAATAAACTGAACATAATTTTTTGAAGGTAATTTAAAATTTCAACCTGACATCTTTGGAGGAAAGACTAATTTTGGGATAATCCCGTTTGAAATTCAAAATAAAAAAGTTCTTAATTTCCGGTACATCTATATTCTCTGATGTAAAAAGAACAGTCGGTTTATTTTCATCTGCAACAAGGTGTGCATAATAAGTTTTATTTTCCTGAAAATTAATTATATATGAAAATATTTCACCGCCTGAACTGCCCAGAAAATAATCCCTTGAATTATAATAGATTAATTCGTGGTTAAAAGATGGAAATTTTATTTTATTACACAAACTTCCTTTAAATGATCCCTGGAGCAAATCAGTCTGTGCAACTTTTACCAGTTCATCTCCCTGAAGTTTCAGAAGATAAAACCTGATCCCCCACTCTGATTTATTTGATATTTCAGTTCCCGCAACAACTTCAATTACTGAATCCTGATCAAATCGTCCTTTAAAAGCAGTTTGTACGCTATCACCAAGAATCCTTTTAGCCTGTGAAAGAACAAAAGAAGGATCGTTATAACTGTTTTCTAACTTTGCCCTTTCCTCTTTAGATTTATTACCTCCGCATGAGAAAAACACAAGTGAAGATAATATTAACATTGATAATAATTTTTTATTGGATAACAACTTTAGTTCCTTTTTTTACTACTGAGTTAATTTCATCAATTGCTTCATTGCTTACCGCAACAGATCCGTCGGTCCAGTTATACACAAAAGGCAAATTCTTTAAAAGGAAATTTAATCTGCCCTGACCATGAATTCCTAATGGTCCGCCAATGGCAGTTTTAGTTTTCGGGCACTCTGCATAATAAAATTCATACTTAAGTTTATCGTATTGTTTCTGTGTGATTACACCTTTTCTCAATGCGTCGGTTATATCTTCTATATTCGGATAATTTAACTGGAGAAACTTATCATATACACTTTCAGTATCAACTGAACAAATTTGGTAATTTCCCACCGGAGTCGCCAACTCTTCAGTAAAATGACTACTTGAATTTACATTTCTTCCGAAGCTGGCCCTATAACTTTTTACAAGAACTGAATCGCTATAAAGAAACAACGCGTATTGCTTCTTGCTTATTACAATGTGTGGATTAGAAATTTGTTTTAACCCTTTCATAGCCATAGCTTCCTCAAGAGTAGGGGTTCTCAGATTTATGATAATGCCATAACCAATTACGCCTGTAATAAAAAGAACAATTCCACCTGAAAAAAATAAGACACTTTTGAAAGTATTCTTATTGAAATAAGTAAATAAATTTCTTTCTATTTCAATTTTAGGGCCTTCTTCGAATCCCATAATAATATTATGCCTGGCTCAAAGAAAAAAAACTTCTGTTAAATAAAATTTAATTAAAATTTTCTGCAAATAATAACTTTTTTAAGTCCAATAAACACTAAAAGACCCAATTCCTGCAATTCCGCATAGTCGCGTAAGAGAAATTGGGTCTTAAATTCAGACTAAAACTAAAAGCTAAACCTCCATTATCTCATCTTCTTTGTGCTTCAGAATATCATCAACTTTCTTTATATGTTCATCTGTCAAATTCTGCACTTCATCTTCAGCATCCTTCAACTGATCTTCGGATAATTTTTTATCTTTTTCCGACTTTTTTAAGATGGTCATTAGCATCGCGCCGAATATTTCTGACAGCAATTTTAGAATCTTCGCCAAACTTTTTAACAAGTTTTACAAGTTCTTTTCTTCTTTCTTCATTTAAAGGTGGAATTGGAACTTTGAGATTCGTCCCGTCGCTAACCGGGTTAAGCCCGATGTTTGCTTCTAGAATAGCTTTATCTACAGCCTGTACAACCGTTTTATCCCACGGAGTAACAGAAAGAGTATGTGCATCTAAAACTGTAACATTTGCAATCTGGTTTAATGGAGTCTGAGTCCCGTAATATTCAACTTTTATTCCATCAAGAAGTGCGGTTGTAGCTTTACCTGTTCTGATTTTAACAAGCTCTGATCTTAAAGCTTCCAGTGATTTATCCATTCTGGATTTTGCATCTTTTATTATAGGATCCATACAACCCTCATTGTTTTTTCAATCAAAATTAAATTAAATTAAAAGTTTGTCTTACTTAGAATAACAAAATATTAGTCGCCGTTATTAACAATTGTGCCTACATTATCGCCTCTAACAAGTTTAAGCAAATTATCTGGATAATTCATATTAAATACTACAAGCGGCAAATTGTTTTCCTGGCAAAGACTTACTGCTGTCAGGTCCATTACGCGAAGATTTTTTTTCAATACATCAAGGTAAGAAATATTCCCGAATTTAAATGCATCTTTATTTTTTTCCGGATCGGAATCATAGACACCATCCACTCGAGTCCCTTTAATGATCACATCGGCACCAATTTCTACGGCCCTTAATGAAGCGGCTGTATCAGTACTGAAATATGGGTGTCCTGTTCCGGCTCCAAAAATAATTACCCGACCTTTTTCAAGATGCCTTAATGCTCTTCTCCTGATATATGGTTCAGCGATTTGTTCCATATGAAGCGCACTTAGCAGTCTTGTATTAATTCCTTTGTGTTCAATCGCATTTTGTAATGCAAGCGAGTTTATCACAGTAGCAAGCATTCCCATCTGATCGCCCGTTACTCGGTCAATTCCCTGATCACCTGCGCTCAAACCACGATAAATATTTCCACCTCCTATAACTATTCCAACCTGCACTCCAATGTCGTGAACTTTTTTAACTTCCGTTGCAAAGAACTCGAGTACTTTGTGATCAATGCCAAAGCCTTTATCACCCATTAAGGATTCACCGCTGAGTTTGAGCAGTACCCTTTTGTATTTTATTTTAGCCATAATTATGTAATTATATATATTATAGGATTAATATAAAAAAAGGTCTTAATAAATTTAAGACCTTTTAGATTAAGAATGATTATTTTTTCTCGTCGCCAAGATGAAATCGGTGAAACAAGGCTATGGTGGCATTTGTGCCATGTTTCGAATTGAATTCTTTCAGCAGGTCATTTACTGATTTTGAATTGTCTTTTATATAAGCCTGTTCAATCAGACAGTTTTCCTGGTAGAATTTATTCAATTTACCGTTTGCAATTTTTTCAAGAATTTGTTCCGGTTTCCCTTCTTTCCGGGATATTTCCTTGTAAATTTCAATCTCTTTATTGATTGTATGAGAAGAAACTTCCTCGCGTTTTACGCAAATCGGGTTCATTGCTGCAACCTGCATTGCAATGTCTTTCCCAATTTCTGCCAATTCATTATTAGCATCACCGGATTCATCAAAGCGAACCAGCACCCCAAGTTTTGATCCCATATGTACATAATCAACAACGAGACCGTTTTCTGATTTTTCAATGGTGAAACGCGAAATTTCAATTTTCTCCCCTACTTTACCGAGTAAATCAGCCATCTTAGATTTTAATGCCTCGTCACCTAGCAATTCTTCTACATTTCCAGGTCTTTTGGAGTCAACCACATTCATTGCTTCATTTGCAAAATTGATGAAGTCATCACCTTTTGCAACAAAGTCTGTTTCACAGTTTACTTCAACAATAATTCCTGTTTTCCCTTCGTCAACAATTTTAGTTAGAACCATTCCTTCGTTTGCAGATTTTTCTGCTCTTTTTGCAGCAACGGATGCACCTTTTTTACGAAGAATTTCTATGGCTTTTTCAAAATCACCGTCGGCTTCGGTCAGGGCTTTTTTACAATCCATCATACCGGCACCGGTTTTCTTTCTTAATTCATTTACTTGTGCAGCTGTAATAGCCATAATTTTTACCTATTCTTTTTCTGTTTCTTTGTTTTCAGTTGTTTCAGTTTTTGATGCTTTAGGTTTTTCAGTTGTTTCAGTTTTTGATGCTTCAGGTTTTTCGTTTGTTTCAGTTTTTGCTGGTTCGGGCTTTTCAGCAACCTCAGCTTTTACCTCTTCTGCTTTTTTAGTTTCGGCTGCTTTAACATCTTCAGTTTTTTCTGATTCTTCTTTTTTTACAATCTTTTTAGGTTTTTTCTTTGTTTTTACATGTTCGTTTTCTGAAGGTGTCTCTGTTTTTTCAGTGGCTTCTCTTTCTTTTGCAATTCTTTCTGCAACGGCAGCTTCTTCTGCTTTTTTCTCTTTTGCAACCATTCCGCCTTGTGCAACAGCATCAGCCATATAAGAAGTAATCAATTCAATAGTTTTTACTGCATCATCATTTGCAGGGATTACATAATCAACTTCATCCGGATCACAGTTTGTATCTACAATAGCAAATACAGGAATGTTAAGTCTGTGTGCTTCTTTAATTGCGATTGATTCTTTTTTAATATCAACCACAAACATAGCTCCCGGAATCCTGTTCATTGATTCCACACCTTCAAGAACTTTTTTCAGTTTGTCTTTTTCTCTTGTAAGGAAAAGTCTTTCTTTCTTGGTGATTTTGTCAAAAGTTCCGTCTGTTTCCTGTTTCTCGATCGTATTTAATCTTTTAATACTCTTTCTAATAGTGGAAAAGTTTGTAAGCATTCCACCGAGCCATCTTTCACTTACCCAGTTTGCATCGCATCTGCGGGCTTCAGCATCAATTACATTTTTTGCCTGTTTCTTTGTACCGACAAAAAGTACTCTTTTGCCTTCAGCAACCAGGTTCATTAAGCTTTCAGCAGCTTCATTAACACGTGTCTGAGTTTTTTTAAGATCAATGATATGAATCCCGTTTTTCTCCATGAAGATGTATTCTTTCATTTTAGGATTCCAACGGCGGGTAAGATGACCGAAGTGCGCACCAGATTCTATAAGCTGGGTTAGTTCTAGCTTTTTCATTTTGCTCCTGTTTTTCTTCTACTCCCGTCTTCTTTACTTTCCATCCCTTTTTATGCGGGACACAGGCAGTAAATCGGAGAGTATGAATGATTGTTAATAGATACTCTGAATAAAATCTTATCTCTTAGAGAACTGGAATCTTTTCCTTGCTTTTGGCTGTCCGTATTTTTTACGTTCAACCATTCTCGGGTCTCTCGTAAGAAATCCAAATGGTTTAAGATCAGCACGGAAATCGGGGTTAATTGCAATAAGTGCTCTTGCAATTCCTAATCTAATTGCCTGCGCCTGCCCGGTTGTACCACCACCGTTTACATTAGCAACAACATCATAGTTGCCGTTATTTTTTGTAACGTTTAATGGTGCAAGAATATCTTCTCTGCTGAGTAACATAGGGAAAGCTTCTTCAAAGGCTTTGCCATTAACGGTAATTTTACCACTACCATTTCTTAAAATTACTCTTGCTACAGATGTCTTTCTTCTTCCAATATAAATCTGATCGGCCATTCTTTCTCCGTTATAAACTTATCTGTTCAGGTTTCTGGGCAGTGTGAGGGTGATCTGAACCTTTATATACTTTTAATTTTTTAATTAACTTATTTCCTAACCTGTTTTTCGGAAGCATACCTTTAACTGCATTTTCAATAACGAATTCCGGTTTTTTTGCCATCAATTCTTCATAGCTTTGAACTTTTCTTCCGCCCGGGTATCCGCTGTAGTGTGAGTATGTTTTTAATAATTCTCTTTTACCGGTTACTTTAATCTGTTCAGCATTAATAACTACGACAAAGTCACCTGTGTCTGCATTAGGAGTAAAAGTCGGTTTTGTTTTACCGCGAATAATGCTTGCAACCTTTGCTGGCAAGTCTTCCAAGAACCTGTCCTTTAGCATCAACAACAACCCATTTGCGGTCTGCATTTTCAAGGTTGATGAACTTTGTCTGTTTTTCCTGTTTCACGCTATTTTCCTCCGAAACCTTATAAATCTTTTCAAATAAAGAGCACTAAAGATAGCTTGAAACCGGGAAAATGTCAAGATATACCCATCAAAGATAGTTTATTCACTTTCATAATATTTATTGGACTATAGTTAACCGGAAGCAATATTCAAATACGAGCTATTTTGCTTATTTCTGTCCGCCCATCGGCATTTTCATCTGGCTGTAGCCATCAGGAACTTTGAAAAAAGAATCGTCCAGGTTCATACTTACAACCGATAAGACATTGAATTTACTGATCTCATCCCCTTCATTATTTTTTTGTATCACCAGCATCGGGAAGTTACCCGACTCTTCAATATCCTTCTGCCAGGTGCTTTCCGATTTATTTCCCATAGGGGAATCGAAAAACATAAAACCGCCCAGGTCTTTCGTCATCCATGCTTCAGTGCTTCCATTATTTTCTTTCATTATCCACTTTTCGCAATTGTACCCGTTTATTTTTTTCATCTCCCCGGTTTTTTCAAATTTATCCGTTTCATTGTCCATATTCTCATTCTCGGAATTATCCTTCATTAAATCCATAGGAAATTCCATGTACATTTTCATAGCGGGCATTATCATTAATACTTTCTTATTGGCCCTGTCGAAGAGAGCATTTACCTCTCCTCTTGCCGAGTTCATATCAAGCCGGATGTTCTGCCCCTTTATGTAATAATTAAGAGTGCCGGAACCGTCTATACCTGAAGTTTCAATTACAACTTTACCCTCAAATTTAGATTGAGAATATGCTTTGGGGGTTATAAATGATAAAAAAAGTATTAATGCGAAAAAAAATCCGGAAAGTTTCATTTAGTGTCCTCCTAAAATTATGTATGTTCAAATTAAGAAATAATATGTACTTGGAAAAATTATTCAGTGACTTTTCTGCATAAATCTTTTCATCGAATTAATATCAGGCATTTTCATTTTTTCAAAATCAGCAGGAGGTTGAAAATAATCTTTTTCCAATTTCATAGCTTTAATATCTTTTACTTCTAATGTTGTAATAGTTTTTCCTCCGTTTGATCGCTCTTCAATCTTCATAGGAAAGTAGCCGGAGTTTTCTATCTCATTTTCCCAGCTTATTGGATTTTTATTCTTTTCAGGATTTCTAAAAAATCTGAACTGCCCGATTTCTTTTGTTAGCCAGGCAATAATTACTTTATTGTCAGATTGATAAATCCATTTTTCGCAATGGTAACCCTGAATACTTTTTTTAATCCCGGTGTTTTTGAATTGCTTCAGAGTTGCACTCTTATTAACCGCCCCTGTTTCACCATAGCCATCAAAAGGAAATATAATGTATTTACTCATTTGAGTCTTCAGCAATATCATTTCTCTTATATCCGGGTCTATAATAAGATCGCTGTTCCTCTGCTTACCCTCAACATTGATCCTGGTTTTGTTGCCCTTAATATAATAACTCAATTCTCCGTAATTTTCAATTTCAGGAACTTTAATAGTTATTTTACCTTCAAATCTCCCCTGTGGACAAACGTTTACGGTAATACACAAAAATGCAGTAATTATCATCAGCCTGGTTTTATTCATCATCTTTTTCATTATCGGGTTTCTCAATATCCGGTTTGGGTAATTTTCTTTTAAAAAAGTTAAGAATAATAAATAAGAATTTCTAAACTGAAATAATACTCTTGTTTTATTATAGATGATTACTTTCGGTTAAATAGGGGTTAAAGATTGAAATCACCCCAAAATTTGAATGCATTTCAAAAATCGTTAATTTTAAGTTTGCATTTATGAAAACTCAGGATTTAAGGATGAAATTTCTCGTCACCGGCGGAGCCGGCTTTTTAGGAATAAATTTAATAAGATTTCTGGTTAAACACGGCCACCAAGTTGTTTCTCTTGATGTAGCCAGTTTCGATTACCCGGATAAGAAGGATAAAATAAAAATCATAACTGGGGATATCAGGGATAAACAAATAGATCACGTTGCAACTATGGATATAGATTGCGTTGTCCATACCGCAGCGGCTCTTCCTCTGTACAAACCCGAAGACATTTTTTCTACGGATATTGAGGGTACGCGGAATTTATTGGAAGCCTCGAAGGAAAATAAGGTACAAAGATTTATACATATTTCATCCACAGCAGTTTACGGAATTCCCGACCATCACCCGCTTTTTGAAAATGATAAACTCGATGGAGTGGGACCATACGGCAAAGCAAAAATTGCCGCTGAAGAGGAATGCATAAAATACAGAAGAATGGGCATGTGCGTACCGGTTATTCGTCCAAAATCGTTTGTCGGCCCCGAACGACTCGGTGTTTTCGCTCTTCTCTACGACTGGGCAAAAGACGGTAAAGGCTTCCCTATGATTGGAAGCGGCAAAAACCGTTACCAGCTGCTCGATGTGGAAGACCTCTGCGAGGCAATTTATCTCTGTGCAACCCTGGATAAAAACAAAGTGAACGATACATTTAACATCGGCGCAAAAGAATACACAACAATGAAAGAAGATTACCAGTCTGTGCTGGATTTTGCAAAACACGGGAAAAAAATTGTTCCGCTACCTGAAAAACCCATAATCTGGACACTTAAATTTTTGGAGGCCTTGAAACTTTCACCGTTATATAAATGGGTTTATGAAACAGCTTCAAAAGATTCATTTGTTTCCATTGAAAAGGCAGAAAAACAATTAGGGTTTAAGCCAAAATATTCAAACAAAGAGGCGTTAATAAGAAATTTTAAATGGTACCTTGAGCACGAAAAAGATTTTAGAAACCAGAGCGGGGTTTCTCACCGTGTGCCCTGGAAGCAGGGAATTTTGAAGGTAGCCAAAGCTTTCTTTTAATGATTATGATTAAAATCCAATTTCAGATTAACAAATAAAGTTTTATATTAAATAAAGGTCGAAGGAAATAAATAAGGAGTAGGTAATGGCAAACAAAAAAGATTACTTAAAAGAAGTAATTGAACACATAGATATAAAAAAGCACAATGTCGTTCCGCTTGTTGATGCAATGGAAAAGATGGCATTTTCTGCGCGCGATTTGAACAGGGCGGCAAAAATTTATGATATGATGCTTGCAGATACGGAATGCGGTGTGATTTTAACTCTTGCCGGAAGCCTTTTCAGTGCAGGATTAAAGAAAGTAGTTTTTGACCTTGTCGACAATAGTATGGTTGATGCCATTGTATCAACCGGTGCTATAATGGTAGATCAGGATTTTTTTGAAGCACTCGGTTTCAAACATTACAAGGGCACACCTTTCAGCGATGATAATGAACTAAGGGATTTAGCGATTGACAGAATTTATGATACCTATATAGATGAAGACGAGCTCAGAGTATGCGACGAAACAACAGAAAAGATCTGGAACTCGCTTGAACCGCGTGCATATTCATCAAGAGAACTAATTTGGGAAATGGGAAAGTATCTTGAAAATAACGGCGGGCCGAAAGTTGACGATAGTGTTATTTATGCTGCTTACAAAAAAAACGTGCCTATATTTGTACCGGCTTTTTCTGATTGTTCTGCAGGATTTGGTTTTGTTGTACACCAGACTAACAATCCCAACAAACACGTTTCCATTGATTCGGCAAAAGATTTTCTTGAACTGACAAAAATTAAGCAGGCCTCAAAAGATACGGGCATATTAATGATTGGCGGAGGTGTTCCTAAAAACTTCACACAGGACATTGTTGTTGCAGCAGATATTCTTGACGGTGAAGCCTCGATGCATAAATATGCAATACAGATTACAGTAGCAGACGAAAGAGATGGTGCGCTTTCCGGTTCCACTTTAAAAGAAGCCAGTAGCTGGGGTAAAGTTGAAACGACTTATGAACAGATGGTTTATTCTGAAGCAACTATTGCAATGCCGCTGGTTACCGGTTATGCCTATCATAAAGGCTCCTGGAAGAACAGGCGGGGCAAAGAATTTGCAAAGCTTTATATGGCTGAAAAAGCTACTACATAAGCTCTGTATATACCATTTTAATAAACCTTCGGAGTTTAAGTTTATTGCTTCAAATAAATTATCGCGAAGGTTTTTCTTTTTATTTTGCTGCAATTAAAGGGGAATTCACTAATAGTAAATACCAGCCACTCATCGTAATTACGATGTAAATCTGACTTAAAAGCCTTATATTCACTGCCTGAAAGAGTACAATTATTATGTCTAAAAAAGAATTATTAAAAAAATATAAAGATCCTGAGAATTTTTTTAACAGAGATTTAAGCTGGGTTGAGTTTAACCGGCGAGTGCTTGAAGAAGCATTAAATCCTAATTTACCCCTGCTCGAGAAGGTAAAATTTATTTCGATTTTCCATACAAATCTTGATGAATTTTATATGATCCGAATAGCAGGAATTAAAGAGCAAATTGCTGCAAATATTCTTGAACCTTCAATTGATGGATTAACTCCGATTGCTCAATTACAAAAGATAGAAAAAGTTCTTCAGCCAATGCTGAAAACGATAATGGATCTTTGGTCAAGCGAGATAATTCCGGAGCTTAAAAAGAATAAAATATCTATTTGCACATACGATGAATTAAATGATAATGAAAAACAGACTCTAAAAAATTATTTTAAAAAAGAAATTTATCCTGTGTTAACTCCCCTTGCTTTCGATCCGGGAAGACCGTTCCCCTATATTTCTAATCTCAGTTTGAGTCTTGCGATACTTGTTAAAAGGCCGAATGGCGAAAGTCATTTTGGAAGAGTAAAGGTGCCAAGCATTCTTCCAAGGTTAATGCAAATAGATAAAATAATTGACCAGAATAAAAAGATAGGTACAAACGGAAACTTTAGTGCAAGATTTTTATGGCTTGGCGACCTGATAAAAGCAAATCTCGATTTGTTATTCCCCGGTATGGAAATTCTAGAAGCTCATCGTTTTAGAATAACCAGGGATACAGATATCGAGCTCCAAGAAGATGAAGCGGATGATTTATTAAGCGTTATCGAAGAAAATATCAGGTTGAGAAGATTTGGCAGCGTTGTCAGACTGGAAGTAGAAAGTAAAATGCCGGAATTCATGCTGGAGACATTAATTGAGAACCTGCAAATAAAAAAAGATGAAGTTCATATAATAGATGGACATCTTGGATTAAGTGATATAATTTCATTATATAATCTTCCTCTTCATCAGTTAAAAGAAAAACCGTTTTATCCTGTAACACCAAAAGAATTTGAAGATGATGAAGATATTTTTTCGACTCTTAGTCAAAAAGATATTTTAGTTCATCATCCTTATCATTCTTTCACTCCAATTATAGATTTTATTAAGCAGGCGTCTAAAGATCCGGATGTTCTTGCAATAAAACAGACGTTGTATCGGGTTGGTCCCAATTCGCCAATTGTAAAATATCTGATAGAAGCGGCTGAACGAGGAAAACAGGTAGCCGTTCTTGTTGAGCTGAAAGCAAGATTTGACGAAGAAAATAATATTTTCTGGGCACGCGAACTCGAAAAAGTCGGTGTACATGTAGTCTACGGGCTGGTCGGCCTAAAGACTCACGGAAAGATGACACTGGTTGTCAGAAAAGAATCGGAAGGTGTAAAAAGATATGTTCATGTATCAACCGGAAATTACAATGCTATAACGGCCAAAACTTATACGGACATTGGGTTTTTCACAACGGACCCGGACATCTGTACTGATATAGCCGACCTGTTTAATTACCTTACGGGTTATTCAACGCTTGAGAATTTTAATAAAATTATCGCTGCACCGGTAAATATGCGCGAAAAGTTTTTATCTAAAATCTTGCGTGAAATTGAAAATGTTAAGAACGGAAAGGAAGGAAAGATAATTTTTAAATTGAACGCACTTGTAGATCCGTTAATTATAAGTGCACTTTATGATGCTTCGAATAATGGCGTAAAAATTGATTTGATAGTAAGAGGAATTTGCTGCCTGGTTCCCGGAGTAAAGGGCCTGAGCGAAAACATAAAGGTAATAAGTATTGTAGGCCGATTTCTTGAACATAGCAGAATATATTATTTCTATAATTGTGGAGAGGATGAACTTTACATTAGCAGCGCGGATATGATGCAGCGAAATCTTGATCGGAGAGTTGAAATTGCAATCCCAATTGAAAACGAGATTATTAAAGCCGAACTTAAGAGAACAATAATTAAGCATGCACTGGCCGACAACGTGAAAGCGAAGAAGCTCTTATCGGATATGAAATATCTGAAGATTGATAAAAAAGAAAAAGAAGGCAAAAATATTGATTGCCAGGAATGGCTGATGCGGCATGCAAGCAAACTTTCCTCAGGTTCAAGGTAATTCCAATTTTATAATTAAAAGTATTCAATAATTGAACTGAATATTATCATACAAATTGAAAGGTAATTTTCTTAAATTTGGATATGAAAATATTTAGAAAAAATAAAGGAAAAGAGATGTCTGATTTGACCAAAAGCGGGATATTAAACGCACTTAAGAAAACTGATGATAATAAATTAAATAAGAACTTACTTACACTAAATACAATAAAAGATTTTAAAGTCTCTGAAAACAATCTTGATTTAACAATATCATTGCCAATCTCACAGAGTGATTTAAGCGATGAATTAAAAAATAAAATTATTAATGTTCTAAAATCTGAATTTAAATCTTTAGATAAAATTGAACTTAATATTCAGGGAAAAGTAACAGCTCATCAGGATTCTAAAAAAGATGCTTTGCTTCCCGGAGTAAAAAACACTATTGCAATAGCAAGCGGCAAAGGAGGAGTTGGTAAAAGCACGGTTGCAGTGAACCTGGCAGTTGCACTTGCAAAAGAAGGCGCCTCTGTTGGGCTAATAGATGCAGATATTTACGGACCAAGCATTCCATTAATGCTCGGCATCAAAGAGAAACCGAAAGTGTATCAGGATAAAACTACTATGAAAATGATTCCGCTTGAAAATTATGGAATAAAAGTGATCTCAATCGGATTTTTGGTAGATGATAACGCGCCGGTGATTTGGCGCGGACCTATGGCAAGCGGTGCAGTAAAACAATTTATGACTGATGTAGAATGGGGTGAACTAGATTACCTTATCTTTGACATGCCTCCGGGTACCGGCGATATCCAACTCACACTTGTTCAGACTGTACCTCTTACCGGTGCAGTTATAGTAACAACACCACAGGAAGTATCATTAATTGACGCACGCAAAGCTCTTAAAATGTTTACAAGAGTCAATGTTCCGGTGCTTGGTGTGGTTGAAAATATGAGTTACTTTATTGCCCCGGACACAGGTAAGAAATATGATATTTTCGGAACCGGCGGCGGTTCTTCCTTATCGAGCGAATTAAATGTTCCTTTCCTCGGTGGAATGCCTATCGATTCAAGAATCAGAGTTGGAGGAGATAAAGGAATTCCGATTGTTTATGACTCCCCCAACACAGAATATGAGAAAGTGATATTGGATATTTCCAGAAATTTTGGAAAACAAGTTGAAATCAGGAATACTAACCCGGAATCAAAAGTTGAAATCCTTTTGGATGACAACGATAATTAAAGAGCGAATGTGAATATTTCAAAAGAACAAGTATTAAAGTCACTCGAAAGTATGAGGCCATATTTGCAGGCAGACAGCGGTGACGTGGAACTAATTGAAATTAGTGAGGACGGAATTGTAAAAGTTAAACTTACCGGGGCCTGTAGCGTTTGCCCTATGTCAATTATGACACTTAGGGCTGGAATTGAAAGGGCACTAATGAGAGAGATACCCGGGGTAAGACGAGTAGAGGCTGTAAGTTAATTATTTTGAAATATTATTTCTTTGTGTAAATTTCAACCAGGTTTTGAAAAGACAATTTAAGCTGGGAAATATTTGATATGGATAGCAGTACAAAAAAGACCGGGAAGATTATTTTATTATTTCTTGGTATTGCTGCCTTCCTTTATCTTTTTTATCTCCTTTCTACCTTAATAATAATAATTGCAATTTCAATTCTCATCGCATTCATTTTTGAGCCATTTGTTAAAATTTTAGAAAGAGAAGGATTCAACAGGCTCAGTTCAACTTTAATAGTTTTTGTTGTTGTTACCTTCCTGATTTATTTTGGCGTATCATATTTCATCCCAAAATTTATTTACCAGTTTAACCAACTAGTGGAGGCTTTGCAGGTTTATTCAATACATGATCAAATAGTTTCTGCAGAAAAAGAAATTCATAAATATCTTCCATTTTTTAATCCCGGTGAATTATCCAAAAAAGTTGAGGACTTTATTTCTTCCGGTATTGTAAACTCAGTTGATAAAATTTCAATTATTTTCACAAGCATAGTTTCAGTAATTGCTATATTAATTATTGTTCCGTTTATAACTTTCTTTTTAATAAAAGACAGCAGAATAATCCAGCGTGGTATAATTCATGTTATGCCAAATAAATATTTTGAAATGTCGTACTGGATATTGAAAAAAGTTAGTATGCAATTGGGGAGGTTTGTGAGAGGCTGGATTTTTGATGCGGCATTTGTTGGAATTTCCTGCGGACTTGGATTTTATTTTATTGGAATTGATAACGCGCTTCC
>CAVVHP010000033.1:0-9302 GCA_963748105.1 uncultured Bacteroidota bacterium
GATTTATTCAACAACAATCCATTTTCAATACATTCATCCTTTGAAAATTCCTCAGTTCTATCGGCCATTAGTGCCGTTAGGCCAATAAAACCATTAAATGGACTCTTCAAATCGTGCGCTATAATGGAAAAGAATTTATCTTTTTCCGCGTTTAGCTTTTTGAGTTGCTCATTGCTTCTTTTTATCTCTTCTTCAACAAGTTTGCGTTCTGTTATCTCCCTTACAATGGCAATTGTATATGTTTTTTCAAGCCTAACAATTGCAATATTTATCTCAACCGGGAAGAAAGAGCCGTCTTTACGTTTGTGTAACGATTCTACCGTCATAGAATCTGACTGCCCAATATTCTGTATCATCTGTTGGAAATCATTCATGTTTTGATTAGGATCAATATCAAATACACTCATATTTAAAAGCTCATCCCGGCTATATCCAAGTTCGGTACAGGCTTTTTCATTGACATCTATAAACCGGGCAGTTTCTACATCAATCACTTCAATAGCATCCTGCGACTTATCAATCATCATCCTGAAAAACTTAAGCGAATCTTCTGCACGTTTGCGTTTGGTAATATCCTGGTTAACTCCGAGCGCCTTAATTGTACGATTATCCGCATCTTTCTCAATACGAACATTGGCTGCGAAGTAGCCTATCTCACCGGGTGCATAGATTACACGGTATTCCATATAAGAAGTATAAGCCGGGTCCGGAGTTTCAAACGCTTTCCGAATTTCCTTCTCAATCAATGCCCGGTCATCAGGGTAAATATACTTTTGTGCGAAATGCTCGGAAGACATGATATAACCGCCTTCATGTTCTGCTGTTGTATTAAATAGTGAGAAGGATTGATCGGGAAAAGTAAACTGGTCGAGAGCGAAGTTATATTCCCATGTACTGAGTTTGGCAATCTTCATAGCATCGGTTAACCTGGCTTCACTTTCTTTAAGGTTTAGTTCAGCTAATTTGCGGTCAGTAACGTTCTGGCAAGTACCAAAAACACGTTTCGGATTACCTTTGTCGTCCACTTCAACCGTGCTTCTTTCATGAATCCAACGGATATCCCCGCTTGACGTGAAGGTACGGAAATCAAAGTTAATCCCTTCACGTGTTTCCAGTGACTTCATGATAAGTTCCCGAACCATCTTGCGGTCCTCCGGTATCGGGGTTTCCAAAAAAGTATCGATCGTTACGTCAATAGAGTTGTTAAGGTCGAATATTTTATACATTTCATCCGACATCGTACCTATGTTTTTTACAGGGTCCACTTCCCAGCTGCCGATGTGACCTACTTGCTGCGCTTCTTTTAACTGATCTTCACTTTTCTTTAATTTGTTCTCTGCAATTTTCTTTTCCGTTATATCCCGAACAATGGCAATTGTGTACGTTTTTTCAAGTTTCACAACAGCAATATTCACCTCAACCGGGAAGGTAGAGCCATCCTTGCGTTGGTGTAACGATTCTACTGTCATAGAATTTGACTGTCCGATAGTCTGTATCATCTGTTGGAAATCATGCATGTTTTGATTAGGATCAATATCAAATACACACATATTCAAAAGCTCACTCCGGCTATATCCAAGATCGGTACAGGCTTTTTCATTAACATCTATAAACCGGGCAGTTTCTACATCAATTAATTCAATAGCATCTTGCGACTTATCAATCATCATCCGGAAAAACTTAAGCGAATCTTCTGCACGCTTGCGTTCGGTAATATCTTCCACTACCGCCTGGATCATGGGTTGATCATTAATATAGATTATTGATAGTGATAATAGAGCATCATAAGGAGAGCCGTCTTTGCGTTTTAACTTTATAGGGTGCTGAGTAATGGATCCTTTTTCTTTTAATAAAGGAATAAGTGTTTCCCGATCAGACAAATTATAATAAAGATTCTCTACGGTTCCGATTCTGATCAAATCATCACGGGAATATCCACCGGGTTCTAGTATCGAGTCATTAAAAGCTACAAGTTTACCCGTCAAATCCGTGATACCAATTCCAATCGGGATATTCTCAAACAGAGTTCTATATTTCCCTTCGCTTTCTTTAAGATTTAGTTCTGCAAATTTGCGATCCGTTATATCGCGTACAACAGCTATGACTTCGTCTTTGCCGCTGGCTACCATCCGGGCTTCATAATCACGCAGCCCGCGATTCGGAGTTGACATTTGGTATTCGAATTCCTGAATCTCTCCGCTATCCAGGGTTTGCTTAATATACCGATCTACTAAATCTGCAAATTCAGGAGGTGTGATGTCCCGATATTGTTTGCCGATGATTGTCTCTTCGGATTGCGCATAAAGATCTAATCTATCTGCTTTGTAGTCCAAAAAAGTTCCTTCACGGTTTATTCTGAATATCATATCGGGAATTGCATCCAGCAGCGCTCTTGTCTTTCTTTCGTTCTCGCCAAGTTCCGCTTCCGCAAGCTTGCGCTCGGTAATATCCTGCCCAATGCTGGATAAACCTGCAATTTTTCCTTCCAGGTAAATCGGGTTAATTAAAAAACTAATCCAGCCTTCCTTTCCTGATTTTGTTATTATCTGAACATCAATGCTTTTGTTTAGCGTAGGATTCTTCATCTGCTCAGAGAAAATGGAATGAACTTTTTCGCGATTTTCAGGATGAACAAATCTTAAATATAATTTCCCGAGTAATTCCTGATTTGTCATTTCAAGTTTTTTACAGGCGGCTTCATTAAGGTAGGTGAATATACCGTGTGTGTTGACATTGAAGAGAATGGCCTTTGTTCCTTCAGCGATATTGCGGAATTTCATTTCGGAAATTTTTAATTCTTCTTCCGCTTTTTGCCTGTTGGTAATATCAACATTAATCCCCCGGTAGCCAATAAAATTATTCTCACTATCGAGTATAGGGAACCCGGATGTTGAAAGTATTATTCTTCTGCCGTCTTTATGAATATTACAATTAATAAAATTCCTGATGCTTTCTTTTCTGCCAAACGCCTCAAGAGCTCCCTGTATCAACTCTTCTTTATGTTCAGGCTCAAAGAAATCATAAAAGTGTTTAATGCCTATTAGTTCATCAGGGTTATAGCCCAGCAACTTTTTCACATATGGATTCATATATGTGAAAACGCCGTTAGTGTCAACTTCCCAAATCCACTCCTCAGTGCCTTCTGATATTTGTTTAAACCGTGTTTCACTTTCCCGCAGTTTATTTACGGAAAATCTTTTAAACAATCTTTTCTTTTCAATCCCCCAGGTTATTATTGCAATCAGCAGACTTAAAACTAATCCGGCTATAAGAATAATTAGTGAGCTATTAAATCCTATTCTCGATTCTAATTCCGGCGTAGATTTTATTATAACTGTCCATTTGTGTCCATCAAATTCTATCTCTTTACTTAAATTCAATAAATGATTGAACCTTAAAGTAGAAGTTTTGGAATCATACATTTTCGTTTCGTTTGAAATTTTATTACCGTCATAAATTTCTAGATCAAGATCCGCAGATCGTTCTCCCAAAAGGCCTGTCATAAAATCATCCATCCTGAAAGGGGAATAAACCCAACCGATTATATTTGCACGCCTCTCCTGAAGTGTTTTGTGTGATGTCCCTTTTCTATAAACCGGTAAATACATCAAGAAACCCGCCTGTTTTTCTTTACCTGTTTCCTGTACAAGAGTAATTTTCCCTGATATTTTGCTCTCATCTGAGTCACGCGCAGATTCCATTGCTTTCCGGCGAACAGGCTCGGAAAACATATCATATCCAAAAGCACGAAGGTTAAGGTCGCTGAAAGGTTCGAGATAAATTATTGAAGTATATATTTCCCGCTTGCCTTCCGGCCAGATTTTGTAATCACTAAAACCCTCAGCACGAACGCTTGCAATATGTTTTTTTATTTGCTTTGGAGGTATTATTAAAGAAAAGCCCACCCCCTGTATGCCCGGGTAGTTTTTATCAAGATGCAGAGAATTAAAGAATGTATGGAATTCAGCCCGGTTAACATTATCCGACGTATTAAATAAACCACGTTCACTTCTTAGTACCTGTTCATAATTAGCAAGCCGCTGCACAATGAAGTTGGTTAACTTCTCTTACACGAAATTCAAAATATGAGCGGAGTTCATTTTGTGCGTTTGTGTTTGCATAATTCCAGATTAAGTAAGTGATTACAAAGCAAGTTAACAAAACCAAAACAGTACGAATAATAATATTCCGGGTGGCTGTTCTCTTTGGAAATTTAGATGTCTTGTCGGCTGGTTTTGCCGGGTTATTATTTTCTTTGTTATCATTCATAATAATTACACCCAGTGTGTATTTATTATATTTTCAACAATATGCCCGGTTAACGGAAACTTTAGTATAAATGTGCTTCCGCCCGCAATGCCGGCAGCCGGGTCTTCCAGCTTACTGCTCAATGTTATTGTTTCCTCCCATTAAGACCATATATTTTTTCACTATAGCTAATCCTAATCCCGTCCCTTCAAAACTTCTGCTGTGCCCTTCGCTTGCCTGCCTGAAAGGGTCGAATATTATTTCCTGAAGATCTCCGGCACGCCAATACCTGTATCTTCTACTTCAATTACAGCATGGTTTTCCTGCTTCATTGCTCTTAAAGTAACTTTCCCACTCTGCGTAAACTTAATGGCATTATTTAAGAGATTACTTATTGTTGATATGAACATTTCCGAATCTATAAATGCCTTTAAATGTTTCTTCTTTGGTTTCAAAAGTCAGTGTTAAACCTTTTTCAGCGGCCGGCTGCTGTGAATAATTTTATTTGTTCAGTCAGAAATTTTATTAAATCCTGTTCTTTTAAATCCATTTCCCCTTTTTCGGATTCGATTCTTGAAATATCAAGTATGTTGTTCAACGTTGTATTTAATCTAAGGCCGCTTGTTTTTATAGTATTTGCCATTTCTATTTGGTCTTTATCTTTTAAGTCATTTTCAAGGAATTCGGCATATCCCAAGATGCCGATAAGAGGTGTCCTGAGTTCGTGACTCATATTAGCCAGAAAAGAAGTTTTGAGCTTGTTCATTTCCTCAGCTTTTTCTTTTGCCCCAATAAGTTCCAGTTCCTTTCTTTTCCTGTCAGTAATGTCAGTGGCAATTCCTATCAGTCCTAAAACTTTGTTGGTTTTATCCTTAACTAAAGTGGTAGATAAAGAGATTTGGAATTCACTTCCGTCCTTTCTTGTATTCCATAACTCACCGCTCCAGCCTCCTTTTAGTGTATCAGTCAATATTGCGTTTACAATATCAGGTGAATTGTTAGATGATCGAACAATACTCATTTTGTTTCCAATTAATTCAGATTCACTATAACCATACATATTCACGAAAGCGTCATTTACAAAAATGAGATTGTCATCGAGGTCAGTAATACTTACACATTCATTTATGCTTCTTAATGAATGGGCGAGCATAGTAATTTGTTCTTCGCTTTTTTTGCGCTCTGTTATATCAACTATCTGCGTAATAAAATATTGGGGCTTATTGTCGTTATCCAGCATTAATGTAGTAGAAACTATTACCCATATAATCTTTTTATCTTTTCTTATGTAACGTTTTTCAAAAGTAATTTTATTGATATCGCCTGCTATTAACTTATCATATAGCAATGAACCTATTAATAAGTCGTCCGGGTGTGTGATATCCGAAAATGTTAATTCCTTTATCTCATTTTCATCATAACCCAACATTAATCTAAAAGCGTTGTTAATACGCTGGAATTTTTTATCGAGGCCTACAAGGCTTATACTGGTAGGAGCATATTCAAATGAATGCCGGAATTTTTCTTCGCTTTCTTTTATTTGTTTTTCAATTGTCACTCTTTTGAAAGCAATTCCAATTGTTGAGCCGATACCTTCAAGAAACTGAACTAAATCTAATGTTAATTTGCCCGGTTGCTTATCAGTCAATTGAAGTAATCCGATTATTTCATCGCCTGAGTAGATAGGTATTAAAGCCACAGATTCATTTTTCTTAAAGTCACAGCTGCTGCAGTTATTTAAAGGGTAGTCTTTTGCTAAAGTGGAAGCAAGCAGTTGAGTTTTGGAATTAGTCCAAAAACTTCCACCGTTTGTAAAAAATGGTATTAATGGCTTCGTACGCCCAGATATTATACTACCGCATATACATTCAAATTTTGGCTTACCGTCGGTATCGCAAATTATTTTGCCATCCGGATCCCTTGTATAAAGCAAATGTTCTTTATCAATAAAATCAGGGCTAAATCCAATTGTTTCAATATATGGATAATCTTCACCTTCCTTTAAGCGAATGCCAATAGCTTCAAAAGCTACATATTTCTTAATTACCTCCAGAATATTTTTTACAAGCAGGGGCCAATCATTCTTTCTGTTTAAAATTGAAAGAATAGTCGATGTAAGAGCGTGCCTGTTTTTTGTTTGTATACGCTGTGTAATATCCCGAATATTACATTGTATTATTTTTTGGCTATTTGCAGAATAAAAATTACTGACAAACTCAACATTTATCTTTTGCCCCGTGGACGATTCAAGTATCAAATTATCAAAACGAACAAATTCTCTTTGCTTCAATTCTAAAAATTTATTTTTATTAGCCGCGATATCTTTAAAAAACCCTATTTCCCAGATTTTCTTTTTAAGAAATATCTTTTTTGAATAACCGAACAGTTCAACCAGGAACGGGTTGACATCAATAATTTCACCTGTTTCAGCGTCGAGGATTAAAATTCCGTCCTTTGCCGACTCAAAAAGGCGGCGGTAGCGGGTTTCCAGATCGGCTGAGATTTTCCTCTGTCTGTTTGCGTTTTGTAATATCCTGCGCAATTGTTGCAGCTTTTTTTTCTCCCTCCTCATCCAGAATATTCGCAGAATTCCATAGAACTGTCCTGATGTCTTTGTCTTTTGTTAAAATATCTATTTCAATAACTTCCTGGTTATCAACGTCTAAATTATTTTTGATCAACTTCAATGTTGAAACAATTTTATTTTTAGGGAAAAGTATCTCAATATTTTTATCAAATACTTCGGCATACTTGTAACCGCTGAGTTTTTCGAATTCGAGATTGAATCGTTTTATAAGCATTGAAGAATCCCAGATTATAATCGGTGCATGCGCATGGTCCATGAGAATGTTAAGGTATTCGCTGGTTAAACGGTTCTTTTCACTCAACTTTTTTTCTGCCAGTCTTCGTTCAGTAATATCCTCAATGGCAAGAAGAATTATTTTTTCTTTTCCAAACGCTGTCTTTATTTGCCGCGCATTCAATAGCATAATGCGTTTGCCGATTGTGGAAAAATAGTGTTCCACTTCATAGTTTTCAAAAGAGGTTTTTTCAGGAAGGATTGTTTCAAGTAGTTCCTTCAGCTTAGGTATATCCCACTGGCCATTTCCCAAATCATAAATAAGCATTCCTAAGGTCTCATCAGGATTTACTTTGAAATACGTTATAGAATGAACGGCTGGCTGTAACTATTTTTAAATCCTGATCGAGAACAATTAAAGGTTCCCGTACTGTATTTACTATATTCTCAGCAAAGTTGCTGTTGTTATCAGCATTCTTCAATTTAATTTTCAGCGGGGGAGAATTATTTCCTGATATTATTTTTTCCTTTTCATTTTTCCTTTTCATAACATTTTCCTATTAGCGATAATGAATATCAGCAGTGTCTCAATTTCACTATATGTCATCCCTAACGTCTCTGTACGGTAGGCAGGATGTTGCAGAAGGATATTTTTGTCATTTCGAACGAGTCTTCGAGTGAGAAATCTTTCAAATTGAATGAAAAAGATTTCTCTCCCGATAAATCGGGATCGAAATGACAATTCTGCAACAGCCTGAAGGACATGTTTTCACGGGAATGACCACACACATTTTAAAGTCCACTTATTTTTTAACATCCGTCTTTTTTGTTTTTTCTAAAGCATTTTCAATTAATCGTAAAAGTGTTTTGAATTCAAAAGGTTTGGAAATATAATGTGTTAATCCATTTGTAAGGAAGTGAGCCTTGTCTCCGGGTAAAGCGTATGCTGTAATAGCTATAAAAGGTTTTTCCTGTTATCTTTAATTTTCTTCAGCTCCTTTGTTGCCTGAATTCCGTTCATACTTCCCGGTAGTCCAATATCAATTAAAAAAGCGTCGTAATTATTTTCGTTTGCCATCTTTAAAGCATCCTCGCCATTATTTACGTAATCAATATCATACTGGTTTTTTAATAACCTGAGCAGCACGTTTACTGTTACTATATCGTCTTCAAGAATAAGCAGCCTTTGCTTTAAATTATTATTTATTTCCTTTATTCTCATTCATTGGAATCACCCTTGCTTTGTAATAATCAATTTATTCCCATTATTTTTATGGAGAGGGAACTTTAATTCAAACTTAGTGCCTCCTGCTTGCCGCAGGCAGGTCGGCGGGCTGCTTTTCAAAGTTATGGTCCCGCCGATTAAATCAGTATATTTTTTCACTATAGTTAGTCCCAGTCCTGTTCCTTCAAATCTTCTGCTGAATCCGTCACTTGCCTGCCTGAAAGGTTCAAATATTATTTCCTGGTAGTCCTCAGGTATGCCAATGCCCTGGTCTTCAATTTCGATTACTGCTTTATCTTCCAGCCGCATTGCCCTTAAAGTAACGTTTCCCTTTTCCGTAAATTTTATCGCGTTACTCAATAGATTACTTATTATTGACACGAACATTTCTTCATCGATAAAGGCATTTAATATTTTTTCTTTAATTTCCAGGTTCAGCGTTAATCCTTTTCCTTCAGCCACAACTTTAAATAATCCGCTTGTTCAATTAAATATTTTATTATATCCTGTTCTTTTAAGTCTGATTTGCTGTTTACCGGAGTCGATCCTGGAAATATCGAGTATATTGTTCAAGGTTGTATTTAATCTTTTCCCGCTGTTTTTTATGGTTGTTGCCATTTGCAGTAAGTCTTTATCCTTTAACTCGTTCTCTAAAAATTCGGCATAACCTAATATTCCAATCAGCGGTGTTCTTAGTTCGTGACTCATATTTGCAAGGAAATTTGTCTTTAAGCCGGTTCATTTCTTCCGCTTTATCTTTTGCCTCAATTAATTCTTCTTCTGTTCTAAGTCTTTCAGTTACATCCCGCATTACGCCTTCGTGATAAAGTACATTACCCCGGTCATCAAGTACATGCCGCCCATGATCTTCAACCCAGAGCTCTGACCCGTCTTTTTTCTTAAGACGGAAAATGGCCATCTCCTCATATTTTTCTTCAAGAGCGGCACTTTCCCGATCAGATTCCTGAAAATATAATTGTGTTTTAATATTTAAATCATATAGCTCTTGTTTACTATTGTATCCGAGCA
>CAVVHP010000034.1:0-58439 GCA_963748105.1 uncultured Bacteroidota bacterium
GATCGGCGGCAGCCTGGCCTTCTTCCCCATTGCCGGTCTGGGCGTGCTGATGGGGCTCGCCATGTATCTGCCATTCAATATTACCCTGGGTTACGGCGTGGGCTGCCTCGTCAGCATCAGCCTGCAACGCTTCCGGGGAGTTCAGATCTATGGGGACATGATCGTGCCCATCGCCGCCGGATTGATTGTGGGTGAGGCACTCACCAATCTCACTCTCACCATTATCACCTTGCTTGGGGGCTGAGCCATGCAGCGACTGGGATTTGCGATATTCGTCGCCGGCGTCATTGTCTCGAGCTGGTATGCGGCCCGTTATATTCCCCCTGCCAGCATCCAGGGCTCGGGCAAGGACGGCGCCATCACCTCCATGGATCGTCTGGAAGCCTGGGGCGGCGTGGCAGGTGCCCCCTTTGCCGGCGGTGCCCTGCTCATGATGGCCGGCGGTATCATCGCCCGGCGCGCTATGGCGCATAAGGCAAAAGCCGGCGCCCTTGGGGACGGCGAGCAGGAGGACACGCACACCATGCTCGCCGGCATTGAAGCGGCCATTGCCGCCTTGCCGGAAGGCGACCCGGAGCAGCACGCCGAAGATTTGCGCAAGCAACTGGATGTGTTGCTGGATGAGTTGATTCCCGGAATTCCTGGATGCCCGCCAGCGCCACGAACTGCACCTCAGCGTGGTTGGTTATGCCGAACTCAGCAGCGCCTTCGCCAGTACCGAGCGGGGGCTGGCGCGCGCATGGAGCGCCTTGACGGATGAATCCTGGGCCGAGGTCCCGCCGTGCATAGAGGCAGCGAAACAGTCGATCGCCCAGGCGGTGGGACTGGCGGCGCAGTTCGGCGCGCCATAAAACCTCAGCCGATCATTCGCAGCGCGCGATTGAACAGGCTGACCGTGCTGGCGTGCAACCGCTCGCCGGTCTCCACAGGCGCCAGCCCTTCACAGGCACGCGCAAAGGTCCCTTCCAGAATGATGCCCAGCTTGTAGCAGGCCAGCACGCCATACCAGTCGATTGCGCTGAGATCACGGAAAGTGAATCTGGCGTAATGGGCAACCAGTTCGTCGATGGTGGGAAAGCCTTCGAATGGCGTCACGGACGCCACCCCCGACGCCCGGTCGGCTTCATCCGGCCAGGTGGCCATCAGCCAGCCAAGATCCAGCAGCGGGTCGCCTATGGTGGTCAGCTCCCAATCCACAATCGCCGCCAGTTCCGGGCTGTCATAGCTGAACATGACATTGGAGAGATGAAAGTCGCCGTGAATGATACCCGGCTCGAAGTCATCGGGGCGCGTCGCATCCAGCCATCGGGCCACGTCATCGATGCCCGGGATGGAATCCGGCCCGGGCCAGGACGGAAATTCATTGTAGGTCTTGAGGTGAGCGCGCCAGCGCGGTACCTGTCGTTCCAGGTAGCCGTGGGGCTTGCCCAGGTCCCCAAGTCCTACCGCCTGATAATCGATATCTCCCAGCGCTGCTATGCCTTCCACCATGGAAAGCCCCATACGATGGCGAACGGCCGGGTCCGAGGCATGATAGTCCGGTAACCCGGTGGTGGGGTTGAAGCCTTCTATGGGCTCCATCAGGTAGAAGGCCACGCCCAGCACCGCTTCGTCCGGGCAGGCGGCAATCAGATGGGGATGCGGCACATCCGAGTCGGCCAGGGCGGCCAGCACGCGGGCTTCCCGACGCATGGTCTCGTTGGAATTGGCACGCAAATGCGGCGGTGGTCGTCGCAGCACATAGCTGCGGCCGTCGCGGGTGAATTTCAGCAGGATATTCTGGGTGCCGCCGCCCAGCACCTCATCATTCTCGATGGGGCCGCCGCCCAGGCCCTGCTCATCCATCCAGGCGGCAAGTTTTTCAAGATCTACAAGATTCGGGTCAACGGTCACCTATGGAGCCTCGATTTCGATCAGCACTTCGCCCGGCGTCACCCTGTCACCCTTGGCAACATAAATCCCGGTGACGATACCGTCAATGGTGGCCTGAATCTCCGACTCCATTTTCATCGCTTCGGTCACGAGCACCGGTTGTCCTGCCTTGATCGACTGGCCTTCCTCGACCAGCACATCGACGATATTGCCCGGCATACTGGTGGTCACATGGCCTTCCTTGGTGGCCGACTGACGGCCGCTGCGACCGCCGCTCTGGTACTCGTTGAGGGGCTCGAACACCACTTCTTCGGGCACGCCGTCCAGAGTCATGAAGAAATGCCGTTTGCCCGTGGTTTTGACACCCACACCGGTAATCGCCACCTGATAGCTCTCGCCATGCACATCGATCACAAACTCGGTGGGCCGGGTTTCATCCTGCTGCATCGGCTGGCCCTCGCTGACAGATTGAGTGGTGCTCTTTACGATAAATTTGTCGATTTTGTTAATGATTTGCAGACAATAGGAAGCAGGATTGAGCAGACGCAAAGCAGTTACAACGACGCGATGAAAAAACTTTCAGAGGGCTCCGGTAACCTTGTACGTCGTGCGGAAAAAATTAAAAAACTCGGCGCAAAAACATCAAAATCTCTTCCCGGATCTTTAATTGATAATGATGATGACGAAGATGAAAATTTATTGGAAGAATAAATAAAATTATCCATTAACTGTTCCTGCTTAAATAACGGTTTAATGTCATTTCGAATCCCGCGTGCGGGATGAGAAATCTAAAAAACAGCAATAAGATTTCTCCTTTCAGTCGAAATGACAACTTGAGTTCATCTTAAATAGAAACTCGTTTAAATAAATGACGATAACCCAACCACAAACACCCAGAAGAATTTGAAAAGTACTACGATCTCCGCTGGAGAATTCTGCGCGCGCCGTGGGATCAGCCGAGAGGAAGTGAAAAAGATGAAAAGGAAGACGAGGCTATCCACGTGATGGCATGTGAAAAAGATAGTGTCCCGGTCGGTGTCGGGAGAGCGCATTTTAATTCACCCGAAGAAGCGCAGGTAAGGTATATGGCTGTTGAGGAAGATCAGCGGGGAAAGGGTATTGGCGCAATAATTCTGAAAGAACTTGAGAGAAGAGCGGCACAGAAAGGGGCAAAAAATATTATGCTTAACGCCAGGGATAATGCGGTTCCTTTTTATGAAAAATACGGTTATAAAGTTGTGAAAAAGTCGCATACGCTTTTTGATTCAATTCCGCATTTTGAAATGAGAAAGGATTTATAAATGTATAAAAAATATTTCGAGGCCAATAAAAAACTCTGGGATAGAAAAACACCAATCCACGCAGACTCGGATTTTTACGGCATTGAAAGAATTTAAAGAGGGAAAAAATTCGTTAAATTTTGTCGAGATGGAAGCGCTTGGCGATGTGAAGGGAAAATCTATTTCTGCATCTGCAGTGTCATTTCGGGATGGATACTCTTTCGTGGGCCAGGCTCGGGGCAAAAGCAACAGGTGTAGATTTTTCGGATGAGGCAATAAAACTTGCCAGATTATTAAGTGATGAATTAAAACTTGATGCAGAGTTTATTTGTTCAAATATTTATGACCTGAAAGAAAATCTTGATAAAAAATTATGACATAGTTTTTACCTCCTACGGCACAATTGGCTGGCTGCCGGATTTAAATAAATGGGCGGAGATTATCTCTCACTTTCTCAAACCGGGCGGTGTATTTTTTATCGCAGAGTTTCACCCTGTGATCTGGATGTATGATCATGGATTTAAGAACTTAAAGTATTCCTATTTTAATTCCGGTGAACCAATCGAAGAAACGAATGAAGGAACTTATACCGACAGGAATGCTGATATAAAAATGACCGAGTACGGGTGGAATCATTCACTGGACGAGGTTTTTAACTCACTAAAAAACAATGGATTAAAAATAGAAAGTTTTAAAGAATATCCTTTCTCATTTTATAATTGTTTTCCCGATATGGTGCAAGGCGAAGATAATTTCTGGCGGATAAAAGGATTTGAAAATATTCTGCCGTTGATGTATTCTATCAAAGCTTATAAATCTTAGTGTGTCTGAGAGTCCTTAGTTACTTATGGTTATAAGGAAAACTGAGAAAATATCAGGATCCCATCTTCAAAATCTCATCCCACTCTTTCTTTTCAACAGGCATAACGGAAAGACGGTTTCCTCTCTGTACAAGTCTCATCTTTTGCAGTTTCGGATTATCTTTTATATCAGCAAGCGGAACAGGAGTTTTAAATTTCTTTACCAGTTTAATGTCAACCATCATCCACCTCGGATTTGTTGGATCAGCTTTCGGATCAAAGTGCTTATCTTCCGGATCAAACTGCGTGTGATCAGGATATGCTTCCTTTGCAACTTCGCAAACAGCCAACAACCGCGGTCGGATCGGCATTGCTGTGATAAAAGAAAACCCTGTCGCCTATTTTCATATCATCACGCATAAAATTTCTTGCCTGGTAATTCCTTACTCCATCCCAGCAGGTGGTTTTATTTTTGCTTTTCGCAAGATCATCGATTGAAAAGCAATCCGGTTCCGCTTTTACAAGCCAGTATTTCATCTTTTACCGCTCCTTTTTTATTCAGTTAATTAAAATAAAAAGAAATATTACTTATTTCTAATTTCTCCGAATTTTTAAAGATCACCTTTTTACCCGTCCTAATTAAATTGATATTCAAACCACTCAATGATATATTGATTCAAAAATTAAACGGATTATGCGAAAATATATCGTTTCTGGAATATTAATCTTGCTTTTATCGACATTTGTTTTTGCCCAGCCTGACGGGGCATTCCAGATTGCCAGGCTAAAATACAATGGCGGAGGGGACTGGTATAATGATCCGAACGAAGAAGTAAACCTGTTGAATTTCGTGGCGCAAAACACGAACATAAAGGTAAATGCTGATTATAAATTTGTAGATATATCAAGTGATGATATTTTTTCATACCCGTTTCTTTTTATGACAGGGCACGGAAACATCATTTTTTCAAAAGATGAATCTGAAAGATTGAGAAAATACCTGGAAGCAGGGGGATTTTTATATGCCGACGATGATTACGGAATGGATAAGGCTTTCAGAAGAGAAATAAAAAAAGTTTTCCCGGATAAAGACCTTGTTGAGCTTCCGTTCAGTTACGGGCTGTACCATGATTTTTATGATTTCCCCAACGGCGTTCCGAAAACTCACGAACACGACGGTAAACCTGCACAGGGATTCGGAATATTTATCGGGAACCGTCTTGCTGTCTATTATACTTATGAATCAAATCCGAGTGATGGCTGGAATGACCAGGAAGTTCATAACGATCCTCCTGATAAAAGACTTGAAGCTTTAAAATTTGGAACCAACATAGTTGTCTGGGCGCTCAGTCAGCCCGTGGACATAAGCAATAAATAAAATGTCATTTCGATCCCGCCGGAGGTGGGGAGAAATCTTTTTTTATTTCTAAAAAAATCTTTATGAAAAGGCAGAATAAAAAAATATAGTGGGAAATGAATCAAAATATTACCAGGAAATAATTGCCAAGCTTGAAAGGCTTGTAAAGAGGGAATATTTCCTTTTTTCATCAGTAGGTATACAAGCTGCAATTTTATGGAGCATAATTCTCTACACAACTTTTTCTATTCTTGAAGCACTGTTCCATTTTGGCTCTGACATAAGAACGATTTTGTTTTCCCTTTTTCTAATTTTTTCACTGGCTACAGTTCTAATTCTTTTTGTAATCCCTTTATTGAAATATTTCAACATTTTCAGAAAGACTGATTATTACAGTGTATCAAAAAAAGCTGGTCGAAATTACCCACAGATAAAAGATGATTTGCTGAATGCAATGCAACTTGTATCAATTAACTACGGGGAAAATTATTCTCCAGATCTTATTAATGCTACATTTCTTGATGTTTATAACAAAACCAGAAATATACAGTTCGAAAAGATTGTTGATTTCAAAAAGGCAAAAGAACTTTTTAAATATCTGGCTGGCACTGTAATAGTTTGTACTGCTCTATTTGCTTTTTTGCCATCATTGCAGGCGGCGAGCTTCAGATTGGAAAATTTCGGCAAAGAATTTATTCCTCCACCTAAATTTACGTTAATGATAGAGCCGGGGAACACTCAGGCAACCAAAGGAGATAATTTATTTATTTCAGTAAAAGTGAATGGTACCATTCCTAAAAATGTATCTCTTGGAATCAAAGAGGTGGAACAAACTAAATTTGAAATGCAGCAATTAAATCGTGACTCAACCGGAGTATATGATTTTCAGGTAAAATCCGTCAGGAGTTCATTTAAATATTTTGCTTCAGCAGACGGGATTAGCAGCAGGCACTATAATGTTGCTGTAATTGATCCCCCAATAATAAAAACACTTGATGTGAGTATTAATTCACCTTCGTATTCAGGAATTCGACCTGTCAATCAAAAAGATAACGGAAATGTATCTGCACTGAAGGGAAGCCGTGTGAGCCTTAAAATCAGTTCGACAAAGGATTTGAAAGATGCTCGCTTGGTTTTTAGTGATTCGACAGAAATAAAATTAAAAACAAATGGTGAAGAAGTCCGGGGAAGTTTCAGAATAAAAAATGATAATTATTACCGTATTATAATTAAAGATAAGAATGATAATGAAAATATTTCTCCGATAAATTATACTGTAAAGGCTCTCAATGATGCATACCCTGTTATTGAAGTTATTGCACCCAATGAGAATCTATTGCTTCCGAATGACAACAGGATTGCCTTGCTTACAAAAATTAGCGACGATTACGGTTTTACTAAATTAAATCTTGCTTACAGGCTTTCATCCTCTAAGTATAAAGAGCCGTGGACTGACTATAAGACACTTAAAATTCCGTTAAACGGAAAATCCACCGAACAATCCGTCAGCTATATCTGGAATTTATCACAGTTGCAATTATCAGAGAATGATGTTGTTACATATTACCTGGAAATTTTTGACAACGATAATGTAAGCGGTCCAAAATCTGCGAAAACTGCTTCATTTACTGTGAGAGTACCCACACTGAATGAATTAATTACGCAGGCTGATAAGACTCAGGATAAAGCGATAAATGGATCTTCAAGCAGACTCTGAAGGATGCAGAGGACCTGAAAAAAAATATTGAAAAAATTTCACAGGAATTAAAACAGGACAAAAAAGATATTACCTGGCAGGAAAAAGAAAAAATTGAAAAATCACTCGATCAATTCAAAAAGATTGCAGGATAAATCGGAACAGATAAGTAAAAAAATAGATGAGTTGAAGAAAAACCTGCAGCAGAATAACATGATGTCGCAGGAAACACTTGAAAAATATACTGAGCTTCAAAAACTGTTTGACACGCTTTCGAGCGACGAAATGAAAAAGATGGCGGAGAATATGCAGAACCTTCTGCAAAAACTCGACCGCCAGCAGATACAACAGGCGATGGAAAATTTCAAGTTTGATGAAGAACAGTTCCGGGCAAGTATAGAACGGACAATGAACCTGCTTAAGAGAATACAGGCTGAGCAAAAGGTAAATGATCTTGTTAAAAAAATGGATGAAATAATTAAGAAGCAGGAAAATATTGAGAAGGAGACAAAAAACAGCAATCTAAATGATAAAAACAAACAGGATGAATTAAGTTCGCGGCAGAATGAAATATCAAAAGATATGAATGATCTGAAAGAGCAGATGGATGATCTTTCAAAAAAAATGAGCGAATTAAAAGATCTGCCGAAAGAAGACCTTGATAAATTGCAGGATGAATTTAATAAGCAGAAAAATTCAGAACTTTCAAAAGATGCTTCGCAGAAAATTCAGCAGTCACAAAAACAAATGGCAATGCAGAACCAGCAGCAGATTCAGCAGAATATTAAACAAATGAAAGGCGGAATGCAGGACCTGCAGAAGACCATGCAGCAGAAAAACCAGATGCAGACATTTCTGGATATGATGAAACTAACGGATAATCTAATTTCACTTTCGAAACAACAGGAAGCATTGAGACAGGAATCGGAAAATATCGATCCGGCTTCATCAGCATTCAAATCAAATTCAGAACAGCAAAATAATATTCAGAAAAACCTGGATAAAATTGCTGCTCAAATGTCTGAACTTTCACAGAAGACTTTTGCAATAACTCCCGAAATGGGCAAGGCACTCGGAGATGCTAAGAGAGCAATGATGCGCTCGCTTGATGCCATGCAAAACAGGAACGGTAATCAGACATTATCTAACCAGGGCGAAGCGATGAAAGGTCTGAACGAGGCGGCATCGCTTATGAAAAATTCTATGCAGCAAATGATGAACGGGCAGGGACAGGGTGGAATGATGTCATTGATGCAGCAGCTTGGTCAAATGACACAACAGCAAATGAACCTGAATAATCTCACGCAAATGCTGCATCAGGCAATGGGCGGCAAGTTAACAATGCAGCAGCAGGCACAATTACAGAGACTCGCTCAGCAGCAGGAAGAAGTTAGAAAAACTCTGAAACGACTTAGTGAAGAGGCAAAAGCTTCAGGAAAATCTAAAACTCTGGCCTCAAATCTTGATAAACTTCTTGATCAGATGCAGGAAGTTGTAACAAATATGAAAACGCAAAAAGTCAATGATGACTTGATTCAAAAACAGGAAAAGATTCTTTCAAAAATGCTGGACGCACAGAGATCGGTAAATGAAAGGGATTACGAAAAAGACAGGGAATCATTTACCGGGAGAAATATTCAACGCCAGTCACCGGCTAATCTGGATTTGAATTCGGAACAGGGGAAGAATAAAATTAGAGATGAACTTAACCGCGCAGTTCAGGAAGGATATTCAAAGGATTATGAAGAATTGATCAGGAAATATTACGAGGCACTTCAAAAGGTAAGGACAGAGAAAAAATAATTACACGGGATCAATATGAACAAATACTTTTTGAATTTCCTCAATTGATTCTATCGCTTTCTGAACTTCTTTTCCTACATCATGAGAATTCTGGGTTGTCATATGTTTGTCTACTTCAATATGAATCTCGATATGAAATTTATTTCCTACATAGTGAGATCTTAAATCATTCATTCCTACAACACCTTCAATATTCATTGCTCTGTTGGCCATTTCCAGAATTAGCTGATCATCCGCGGCTCTCCCCATCAGGTAATCTATGTTTTCTTTTGCTATTTCATAACCGGATTTTAAAATGAAAAAGGAAATCAGTATGCCCGCAATTCCGTCAATGTATGGCAAACCTATCTCAACACCAATTACACCGATAATAGAAAGTGAAGAAGCCAGAACATCATTTAAACTGTCAATAGCGCTTGCCTTAAGTCCGGGACTACGGAAAGTTTTTCCAACTTTTGACTGATAACGGGATAAAATTATTTTTACAGTAATTGTTACAAGAAGAATTCCGTATACAAGGGCATTAATATTATGATGTTCGTTAGGGTTAAGAATTCTCCCAATAGAAGCCTGAATTAAATTAATAGCAACAATTGCAGTAAAAAGAGCAATCAAAAAAACGGCTATTGGTTGGGCGGCATTATGTCCGAACTGATGATCATCATCCGGTTTTTTAAGAGAAACTTTTACGCTATACATTATAGCTCCAGACGAGACAACATCTGTCAGAGAGTTTATAGCATCCGAAATTACAGCAATCGAATTTGAAATTATTCCGGCAATAGCTTTTATAATAAACAGGAATATGTTAACTGCCAGGGAAAGATTGGCAGCTCTTTTTAATATTTTGGCCATAGACAAAGATAATTTATATCAGCAATAATAAAAAAATTGCTCGGACTATTTTATTATCAGCTGCAGGCGGACAATTATCAAACTGGCAATATTACCAGATTTGCCATTTCCTGCCTTTCAGGGATGAATTATTTTCTTAAAATTTATACTAAAATCGATTCATCTGTAAAATATTTCAATAATTATTGGATAATCTATCAAAAAGTTTCTTATTTTCTATATGTCTTTATTTGGAACATTATAAAACAGTCTAAATTAGTTAAACATAAAGGAATTTAACGTCCCTTGATTCATACTAAGACAAAGAAAAATGCTCCTGATAAGAAATCAGTCGGGAAAAAAAATGTTTCCGATGAAGCAAGCCGCTTAAATGAGAAATTTGAATTAATTCTTGAAGCTTCTGAGGACCTGATTTTTATACTGGACAATAACGGATGTTTCAAAAGGGTGAATAATAATGGAGCAGCATCTTTGGATTATTCGCCTAAAAATTTAATGGGCAGACATTTTGGGGAATTTGTTGATCCTAAAAGCGATGAAGAAATAGCAAAATCTTTCCAATCAATTCTAAATTCCGGGGAACTGACAACTTTTGAAGTTACATTTACTTCAAAATTTGGAAAGGAGGTTATTTTTCAGATAACGGCAAAAGTTTTAAAAGAAAATAAAAAGGTAGCCGGCTTGCTTGGAGTCGGAAAAAATATTACTAAATCCCGGTTTGATGAATTAAAAGTAAAAGAACTCTCTCTCAAATTGATGGAATCGGAAAGGTTAATCTCTATTGAAAGGAACAGAGCAAACCAGCGAAGGACAATACTTGACGAGCTTAACAGGCTAAAAAATGATTTTTTGTCGAATATATCTCATGAAATGAGAACTCCGCTTGCATCAATAATTGGTTTTTCTGAAACTATTGTTTCTGATCCGGAAATGTCGAAGGAATCACAGGTAGAATTTAGTAACCTGATATTAAAAGAAGGCAAAAGACTCTCGAATTTGATTAATGATGTTCTTGATCTTACAAAAATTGAAGGTGATGGGATAGTTCTGAGCCTAAGCAATTTTGATATTATTAATTTGTTGAATGAAGTTGTTGAAGAAAATCGTAAGGCAATCAAAGAAAAAAAATTAACACTTACGTTCGATATTCCTGTTGAAGAAATTGTAATGAATGGAGATGAAGAAAGACTAAAACTGATATTTGACGCTCTTTTAAATAATTCCATTAAATTTACCCCGGCCGGCGGACGAATTACAATAAGAGGGCAAAGTCTTTACAAGGAATTTGAAATTATATTTAGCGATACCGGCATTGGTATTCCGGAAAAAGATTTGCAAAATATTTTTCAGAAATTTTATCGTGTAAACAGACCCGGAACCGAGGTTCCTGGAACCGGGTTGGGCTTGGTTTTTGTAAAACAAATTGTAGATTTGCACAAAGGCTTGATTACTGTTGAAAGCGAAGTTGATAAGGGAACTTCCTTTGTGATCAAATTGCCAAAAGGCTTAAAACTTCAAAAAACAAAATTATAAGGGCATAAATAGCGGTGGATAAATTAGTTTTTATAGTTGATGATGAAAAAGCAATATCTAAGCTTTTATCATACTGGGTAAAAGATAAATGGAAATACAATGTTGAGGTTTTTTCAAACGGAGAAGACGCATTAAAAAGGTTGAATGCACAACCCGATATAGTTCTTTTGGATATTATGTTACCGGGCCTGGATGGAATTGAGACCCTAAAAAGAATAAAACAATTCGATGATAATTTACCGGTAATAATACTTTCAGCTCAAGGTAGTATAGAGGTTGCAGTAGAAGCTCTACGCTTTGGGGCTTTTGATTATTTCCCGAAACCTATTGAAATGCAAAGGCTTGAGCCATCTCTTAAAAATGCGATTAAAAATTATGACCTTTTGAAAGAAGTGGAAAATCTGAAGGAAAATGTTAAAAAAGAATACAGCTTTGATAATATTATTTCTTCTGATGGGAAAATGCAAGATGTCTTTAAGCTGGTTTCCAAAGTTTTGAATAACGAAATTACCGTAATTATTCATGGTGAAAGTGGAACCGGAAAAGAACTGATTGCCCGCGCAATTCACTATAACGGCAGAAGAAAAGACAATCCATTTATTGTTGTTAACTGTGCTTCAATTCCGCGCGAACTTCTTGAAAGTGAATTGTTTGGTCATGAAAAAGGTTCATTTACAGGAGCACATCAAAGGAAGCTTGGAAAATTTGAACTTGCAACCGGAGGTACTATATTTCTTGATGAGGTAGGCGAACTTGAAATGCTTCTGCAGGCAAAATTATTAAGAGTTATACAGGAAAAGGAATTTGAGAGAGTAGGCGGAACCGAGCTTATTAAAACAGATGTGAGAATAATTTCGGCAACAAACAGGGAGTTGAAAAAGGCTGTCGAAAATAAAGAATTCAGAGAAGATCTTTATTACAGGTTAAATTCATTTCCGATAAATATTCCACCTCTGCGACAAAGAAGAGGAGATATTCTCGTACTTGCTGAACATTTTTTAAAGGCCGGGAATACAAGACTTGGTAAAGAAATCAAAGGATTTACAAAAAAGGCTCTGAAGCTTATTTACGAATATGGATGGCCGGGTAACATCAGGGAAATGGAAAACACGATTGAACGATGTTTAATCCTTGCTGAAAAAGACCTGATAGATGTTAATGATCTTCCATCACATATTAAAACTTCGGATTCATCAGTTGCCGGAGATTTTTCAGGAGCTCTGTTTAGTGATGATAATATTATACCATTTGAAAAACTCAAAGAAGAGTCAATTAGACATGCTTTAAAGGTGACTAACGGTAATATTGTAGAAGTGGCAAAAAAACTTCAGCTTGGACGTGCAACAATTTACAGGCTGATGGAAAAATACAATATTGAAAACAGGTCTAATGATTGAACAATTAAAATTATAGGTTTATAAATGGACTTTACTAAAGAAAAATACGGCGAAGTACTTGTTGAAGTTGTTAATCTTACCCGTGCTACATTAAAAGAGGCGGAAGAGTTTAAGTTAACACTATCTCAGGATATAGAAGAAGGCGATAAAAAAATTGTTGTTGATATATCACAGTGTGAGTTTATTGATTCTACTTTTCTTGGTGCCCTTGTAGTCTCATTAAAAAAGATCAACGGACTTGGGGGCGATCTCAAACTGGTTGGTTTTCAGCCGGCAGTACACTCCATGTTTGAATTAACAAGAATGTATCGTGTTTTTGAATCTTATAAGACAAAAGAAGAAGCTGTACAAAGTTTTAAATAGCCGTGTAAGTTTGTTTGCATAAATCTTTATATCATTTTTCCCCTATCATTCCGGCAAAAATCCCAAAAGCCGGCTGAGAAATTAAATCTGATTTTTTAAACTAAATTCGATTAGTTAAATGCAGGAAGAACAAAAGTCAATTCTTATTATCGATGATGACATCACTATTAGAAAATTAATCCAGCACCATTTGCAAAAAAATGGTTTCTCCAGCCTTGTTGCAGAAGGCTCAGAAGATGGTTTTAAACATTTGGGAGAAAATAAAGTAGATCTGGTGCTTTGCGACGTCACAATGCAGGGGATGGATGGATTTACATTTTGTAAAAAAGTGAGAGAAAACCAGGAATTTAAAACTCTTCCCTTTGTCTTTGTTACTGCTAAAAGTTCCTTTGAAGATAAATCAACTGCTCTTGAAGTTGGTGGTGATGATATTATTACAAAGCCGTTTGATGTAGAGGAATTGATTCTCAAAGTCCGGGCACTTATTCGAAAAGCTGATATATATAAGAAATATAACGGCGATGCTCCGAAGAGAAATGTGGAACAATCTTTTGCCCAGGATAAAACAAAAATTTTAATTGTTGATGATGATAATACAATATCAAAACTTTTTCAATATAATCTGAATAAAGAAGGATTTGAATGTGTTACAGCACCCGGAGCAGATGAGGGACTTGAAAAAGCAAAGTCCTTTCTGCCTGATATTATTGTTTCTGATATTATGATGCCCGAGGTGGATGGATTTCAATTTCGCAGAAACCTGATGGAAGTTCCGGAGCTGCGTGCCGTACCATTTGTTTTTTTAACGGCAAAGGGTGGAGAAGATGACATACTCGACGGATACGATCTTGGCATTACGGATTACGTTTTAAAAACAGCCGGGCCAAGGGTTGTAGTTGCAAAAGTGAAAGCAATTATTAAAAGCCTTGGAAAAGAAAGACAAAAAGCCGTAAGCGAACTTCACCAGGCTGCGGATTCTATGCGTGTAAAAGTTGTGCCTGATCAAAGCCCTGAATTTGAAGGTTTTGAAATTAACCAGTGGCATCAGCCTTACCAGGGAATTCCGGGCGGGGATTTCATAGATTATTTTAATCTAAATGATGATTGCCTGGCGATTATACTTGGCGATGTAATGGGTAAAAAATGGGGTGCATGGTATTTTGCTTTTGCCTATGCAGGATATGTTCGAAGTGCTATCAGGGTAGCGCTGCAAAACTCTGAAGTTGCACGTCCCAGTGAAATTTTAAAGCAGGTTAACAGGTCAGTTTACCAGGATGCAAAAGTGTCAGAGGTTTTTGCCACTCTTTCTGTACTTGTTCTAAACAAAAAAACTAAAGCTGTTCAGTACACCGGTGCAGGCGATCTTCCTATTATTTATAAAAATGCTGAGAGTGGTGAGATAAAAAAATTGCAATCGAATGGATTATTACTTGGATTTTCTTCAGATGGGCAATATGATGATATAACTGTAGAAATGGGGAAAAACGACTGTTTATTTCTTATTACAGATGGAATTATTGAAACGAGAAATAATAGCGATGAACAATTCGGAACGAATAAATTAAAAGAGGTGATCAGCAGTATTTCACCCGAAGATGAACCGTTCAAAAAATTAAAAGAAAAATTTATAGAATTTACGGGAAGTAAATTTGAAGATGATATAAGCCTTATAACAATTAAATCAGTCTGATATACCTGTTAAATATTTTTTTAGGCCTGTCCGCTTTCCTGTAGTTTTTCTGTCCTGTCCGCTAATTTCAATTGTTCAATCAATTCGTCAAGATCACCTTCAATAATATTTGAGAGATTATAAAGAGTAAGACCAATCCGGTGATCAGTTACGCGATTTTGGGGAAAGTTATAGGTTCTGATTTTATCACTTCTGTCACCGCTGCCAACCATTGATTTTCTTTGTGCTGATAACTCTGCGTTGTGTTCCTTTAGCTTCAAATCATACAATCTGGCGCGGAGAACCTTCATTGCCTTTTGCCTGTTTTTCAACTGGGATCTTTCATCCTGGCATTGTACGACTATTCCTGTTGGATTATGTATGATCCTGACCGCAGTTTCAACCTTGTTTACATTCTGTCCACCAGCTCCGCCGGAGCGAAAAATATCAATCCTCAGGTCATTTGGATTAATATCTATCTGTACGTCTTCGGCTTCCGGTAGCACGGCAACAGATGCTGCCGATGTATGAACTCTTCCGCTTGCCTCGGTTTCCGGTACTCTCTGAACACGATGCACCCCGCTTTCGAATTTCAAACTTCCGTAAATATTATTCCCGCTTACTGAAAAAACCACTTCTTTGATACCGCCGAGGCCCGAATCGCTTACATCCATCAGTTCCAGTTTCCAGTCTTTTAATTTCGGCATAACGGCTGTACATTCTGAAAAGATCGGCGGCAAAAAGTGCGGCTTCCTCTCCGCCTGTACCGGCGCGGATTTCCATAATAATATCTTTATTATCATTCGGGTCTTTCGGTAATAACAAAACTTTTATTTCTTCTTCAAGTTTTTCTTTTCGTTCTTCAAGTTCATCCAGTTCGGTTTCCGCCATTGAAATCAGCTCTTTGTCGCCGCCGGAATTTATTATTTCTTTATTTCCTTTAATGTCATTCAAGATCTTTGAATACTCTTCCCAGGATTTTACGATTTCAACCAGTTCGCTTCTTTCCCTGCTCAGGCTGACGATCTTTTCCCTGTCGTTCATAAAACTGGGATCTGATAGCTGCTGGTTGATTATATCAAACCGGTCATTTATTTTTTTTAGTCTGTCTGATAAATTCATATTAATTCTTCTTTTAGGATTTCAAATATAGCAAAGGCGGGGCTTAAAATCTAAGATTAGTGTTATGAATCCTTGCCTATAAGTCAGGAATATACTGTTTTTAGGGTATAATTCTCGGTCGGTCCGCTTACTGTCCAGTGCAGTATAATATTGTTATTTTCAATATTTAGTTTGGCGGAATACAGGTCCTTGTTACAATCGTGCGGTTCGATGCCCGTCCAATTATCTTTGCCTGTTTGAGTAAACTCAACCAGGAATACGGGTTTATCCTTTCCAAATCTTAAATGATCAAGTCTTATATTTCCCGAATCAGTAAACGTCCAATTGTAAACATTTCTTGAATTTAAAAGCAGGCTGTTCCTGTTTTTCCACCGTAGGTTTTCGTTAAAAATAATTTCATTCTCTGTTGTAATTTCTACACGCACGGATCCGGATAAACTGTGAATCTTTCTGCCATCCGCATTAAAACTCTCTGTATAAAGTTTTGTTATGCGCGGGAAATTACTGATTATTTTGTTTATAGTCGGCATATGTAAAAATATTACGTGCGGGCGTTTAATACAATTCAAGAAAAGATATTATTTATATAATCGCATAAATGTTGACTAATCTGCTCAGTGATCTGTAACTTAAACGAATCAATTATGTAGAGGTAAAGTATTAGCTAATTGTATTAGTATATATAGCCATAGGAATTACCGCCAGATTGTTAAACGGAGAATTTTGAGTGAATAAGTTATTTGTTAATAGAAATTCAATTTTTACAGTAATTTTCATAGCCTTGTTTCTCTTATATCCCGCCGCATCACCATTTGGAAAATCGGTAGTTAATACAATTATCAGTCAGAATACCGGTAATGGAATACTCAGGGGGCAGGTTGTTGATTCCACAAATGGAGAAGTGCTTGCTTACTGCAATGTTTTAGTCAAAGAATTAAACATAGGCGCATCTACTGATATCAGGGGATATTTTCGTATTCCTTCAATAAATGCAGGTATTAACTATACTCTTTTGGTCACTTATGTAGGCTATCAATCCAAAGAAATAAATTTTTCCACCAAAAGTGATGAAATTACTGACCTTAAAATTGAATTGACACCTACGACTATCGAACTTAGCCAGGTTGAAAAAACCGGTCATAGAATAATAGAAAAAAATGCCGCTGATATAGGTCTTCAAAGGATTACCCTTAAAGATATTGAAAATATTCCGCAGGGTGTTGAAACAGATATATTCAGGTCTCTGCAGTTTATTCCCGGTGTTCAATCCACCGGAGATGTTTCTGCGAGGTATTATGTCAGAGGAAGCCCGACCAACGAAAACCTCGTATTATTGAACGGAGTTACGATTTATAATCCGTTTCATGCTTTCGGACTATTTAGTGTGATTGACCCCGATATGATTAATAACGTTGAATTTTATAAAGGAGGATTCACTGCGGAATACGGTGGAAGATTGTCTTCAGTTTTAAATATAGTGACAAAAGACGGGAACAAAAAAAGATTAGGAGGAAGCGCAAGTGCCAGTCTCTTATCGGGTAAAGTAATGGTAGAGGGCCCAATACACGGGGGCTCGTTTATTTTAACAGGACGAAAAAGTTTTAACACCGGCATACTGAAGAAATTTTTGAATGACAAAAACGCCCCGATTGATTTTTATGATTTAGGTGGAAAAATAAATTACACCGATCCCGATTTTATTAAAGGGGGCAAGATGACTATTCACGGTTTTATTAGTCACGATGTCCTGGACAACAATAATGCAAGGCTGGAAAGCTTGGACTGGACGAATAAGATGGCGGGTATTAAATGGTTCCAGGTAACTGATTCACCAGTTTATTTTGTGCTGGCGTTATCATACAGTGAATTTAGAGGAAATGTAAATCCAAACAACACAGCAATAAAACCCAAGCATAACGATGTTACGGATTTTTCGTGGGATACGAATGTAAATTATATGTTTAACAGTAAAGATGAAATTGCTTTTGGCATGCAGCTAAAATCGATAGAAACTACACTTAGCTTACAAAATAAGAAAGGTATAAACAGCGATATAAGATCAAAGGGTGCTAATATTAGCTTGTTTGGGAAGTATAAACTTTTGAGGTTCGACAATTTGGGACTGGACGTCGGTACAAGATTGAATGTTTCAAGTTTATCAAGGTCCCTGAAAAATAATTATATGTTCGAACCGCGGATAAGCCTGACATATGTATTGTCATCAACTTTATCCATAAAAGGGGCGTGGGGGATTTATTCCCAGGAAATGACGACTCTATCGGATGATAATGAAATTATTTCTTTATTTGAGCCATGGATAATAGTCCCCGAATATTTAAATACTCCAACAGCAATTCATTATGGAGTTGGGTTAAAAGACGAGATTTCGAACGAGTTGTCAATAGACCTGCAGGGGTATTATAAAATTTTGCACGATATTCCTACACTTAATGAAGGAAAAATTTATCCCGAAGATCCCGACCTTATTTCTTCAAGCGGAAAATCTTACGGGTTGGAAGCATTGTTAAAATATAATAAAGGGATTCTAGGTATTACAGTATCGTATTCCTTAGGATGGGCTTTTAAAACAGTTGACACAATAACATATCATCCAAGGTATGATACACGTCATAATTTTAACCTGTTAGGCACTATAAATTTGGGCGCCGGCTGGCAATTTAGTATGACCTGGATATTTAACTCGGGACATCCTTTTACTCAAACCCGGGGCTTTTATGAAAAATTTTATCTGGATGACTTTTTTGATGGGGATAATTATTATGGTGATTATAAATCATTTCCAATACTAGCTTCAAAAAATCTGGCAACACTTCCCCAATACCACAGACTTGATGTAAGCATATCTAAAAAATTCGATTTGTCATTTATTAAGATAAGCCTGGCCGGCCAGCATTATTAATGTATACAACAGGAGTAATATTTTTTATTTCCAGAGAGATACAGGTAAAAGAGTAAATATGCTGCCTTTCCTGCCAACAGCGACTATAAAGGTGGAATTATGAAAAAAATCATATTATTGTTTCCACTATTGATATCATTTTTTTTCCTGTCCTGCAATGATTCGATTAATCCATATGCTCCTTTTACGGAGGAATATATTTTAAACGGGGTAATAAGGGGCGATACTTCGTATCAGGTTGTTACTCTTTCGCATAGTTATCAACCAGATGGTACTAATCCACTTTCATATAAGGAAGACCCGGCTATTGCAGGTGCAAGAATTGAGCTTTATTATAATAACCTGGTTTATCAATTTCGCGATTCATCTATTGCCAGGACAGATACTTCTCATTTTGATTCTCCATTTAATTTCTTTTATTTAAAGAATCTAAAGCCCGAAATAAACAAATTAATTATGATCAAGGTGTTTTTACCAAATGGACAATTATTACAATCCGAGAGCAAAACACCAAACGTAACGAATTATGGTTTTTTTAGTCATTTTAATAGTAATGTATTCCCGCCAGATTCAGGTCGGGCTTACAGTTATTACGTTGGAATGATTTTGGCCGGTATGCCTATGCCCCAATTCTGAATATAAATTATCAACTGGAAGGGGACAGCTCGTTGTATAAAATTGCTCTTCCTCAATCTTACAATTATGATGGCAGCCCGGAATATGCAAAGCCGGATCGTGAAACCTCCATATCATTTGATACCTTAAGCGTTCATAAGACACTTGATATATTAGCAAATAAATACAATAGTAGGTACAAAAATTAAAGTTTTAAACATTACTATAGACGTTATGGTCATCGATGAATATCTTTCGGCATACTATTCTTCCATTGAATTGGGGATAAATGATTTCACAGTGAGAATAGACGATCCGGATTATTCTAATATTAAAGGGGGACTTGGTGTATTTGGCTCTTATGTCAAGACACAATTCAAATTGAGATTTAAGAACGGGTATCTTAAAAATTTAGGATTTAATTAGGGGGTTTTACTTTTCCAAGTATATATTTACGTGAATTTCCAGATAAATTAAAAAAGGGCCGGAGCAACCACAACCCCGGCCCTTTAGAGAGAGATAATAAGAATTATAAATTTTTCATCCACGATTCACGAAGCTTTAACTGTTCTGGTGTTGGATTTGGATCAACCGTAAATTCGTGTCTTATTACAGCTGGTTCTAAGGTTAATGTGAAATCCATTTCCTTTTCCCCGCGTTTTACTGTGAAAGTAATATTATCACCAACCTTTTTTTCCTGCCTTTTGGCAAAAATAGATCTGGCTGTTTGAAGATTGAGTGGTGTTCCTTCCACTTTCGTAATAACATCGCCAACTTTCAGAGGTATTTTATTTTCATCATTAACACTAATAACGTTAAATGCCCCATTCTCAAATCCAATATTAATTCCTAAAGATGTTCTGCTGCTGTCTAGGCCTGCTTTTTCTTTATAATCTATTCCTAGTTTGTTATAATATTCTTTAACAGGGAGTTTATCTGTTCCTTTGATATAACTGTTTATGAAATTTCCTATTTCCGGATAGGTCATTGAAACCAATTCATTAAAGAAATTCTTTTCGCTGAATGCATGTTTGGGGCCATATTTTTTTGAAAGTTCAATTATTAATTCGCGTAGTCCTCTTTTTCCATGGGAAAGCTCCAAAAGTCTTATATCTAATAATGAACTTATAAACGCTCCCTTTTGATATATATTATAATATTGATCCGGCATTTCAGTGGAACGAACACCAAGCTCAGTCAGACTGACGTCCTGCCTGAAATTATCATTCATCGCCAGCTGGTGATGTAAAACTCTCAGATAATCATCCAGTGAAATCAGTTTATCACGTAGCTGTAAAATATGTGCTGCCCATTCTGTTGTACCCTCATATAACCAGAGATGTTGTGACATTACCGGTTTTACAAAATTAAATTTTTCAACAAGTTCACTATGAATATTTAATGGCACATTCACATGAAAAAATTCGTGGGCAACCACGGAGCGAACATTATCTATGAACCTGGGAGTAAGTGCTCCTTCTTGCATTACATATTCTGAACTGTAGGAGTGTTCCCATGCACCCGCGGGAAATTTACCAAAGTAAAAAAGAAAAGTATAATTATCTACCGGGAGTCCTTCAGTAAAATCTGATTCTGCATGCAGAATATCCTTTAGCATGTTTAGAATATCATCCGATGTAATCTTTCCTGAGACTGAATGAGTATATACATCTATTTTTGCTCCCCCAACTTCAGTAGTAGATCTGGATAATTTACCCAGATAAAAAGGAGAATCCACTACCTTGTCGAAAGTCTCAGCTAAATAATAACCATCTTTATCCTGTTTCAAGGGCGTGCCTACGGACCAATTAGTAGGATAATCAATTTTAATTTTCATTGGTTTAGATTGCATGCCGCTGAAATATCCGAAAACTGTTTGTCCGTTCATCATTACAAAATCATCAGAAATAGTTGAACTGCACATCGGATAAAGTTGATGCGTTGTTACAGGAGTATCCCAGATATCATCAATTTTATATGTTATTTTTTTTACTGCAGCAGGGTCCGAGATTGTCCATTGATTAGTTGAACTATTTTTTGTTGCAATTTCATTTCCACTATTATCATAAGCTTTGAAGTCACTTACAAATCGGCCAATGTCCATTGTTTGATATGTTCCCGGTGCTGTAGCAGCAAACTGGAATATGTTATTATCGGCAGATAGTTTTTCAGGATATACTGTTACATGAAAATTGTCATCCGCCCTGTCCATCAGATTGACTTCAAAAACCTGCTGTGCAAATGAAGTTGAAGCCAGTAGTAAAAAACTGAATAGTAATACTTTGTAAATATTAGATATCCTTTGCATATAAACTCCCGTAAATAGACTTTTGTGAGACCTAAGCTGAACAAAAGTATTGTAAAAAGACTGAATTATTAACTGTAATTTGATAAATTGGTGTATATCACGGATGAACGGTTCAAATTGTAATTATGCAGACCTCAAAAACGGTTTTATAATTGATTGGGTTATTTATCCCGATATTATTTCATATTTTTGATTACTAAAATTTTATCAAATTGGCCTAAATGAAGAAATTCGAAATTCCACAATTCTACAGAAGTTCAATTATTTCAAAAATAAAAGAATCCCGCAAGGATAATGATCCACGGAAAAAGGATTTTAGCCCTACTCTTCTGGATTTCGGTCCGGTACATTTTTATGTAGCTCGGCATTTTGGTTTCTGTTATGGAGTTGAAAACGCGATTGAAATATCGTATAAAACGATCGAAGAGAATCCTGGTAAAAGGATTTTCCTGTTGAGCGAAATGATTCATAATCCAGGTGTTAATGAAGATTTACAAAGCCGTGGAGTGAAGTTTATCATGGATACCCATGGAAAACAATTAATTGACTGGGGTGAATTGAAAAAGGAAGATATTGTAATTATTCCTGCTTTTGGAACTACACTGGAAATTGAGAAAAAATTATCCGAAATAGGACTTGATGCTTATAAGTACGATACAACCTGTCCGTTTGTTGAGAAAGTATGGAATCGTTCTGCTCAGCTCGGAAAACAGGACTATACAATTATTATTCACGGTAAACATTACCACGAAGAAACACGTGCGACTTTCTCTCACAGCATAGTTAATTCAGCATCACTTATTGTTCGTGATATTGAGGAAACAAAATTCCTTTCGCAGGTGATACTTGGTGAAAAATCACAAGAAGAATTTTATAAATTTTTTAAGGGAAAATATTCAGAAGGTTTTGATGTTAAAAACGATTTACTGAAAGTTGGTGTTGTTAACCAGACAACAATGCTGGCAACGGAGACACAATCAATAGCTGATTTCCTGAAAGAAACGATGATTAAAAAATTCGGGAAAGAAAATCTAAAAGAACATTTTGCCGATACACGCGATACTCTTTGTTACGCTACTAATGATAACCAGGAAGCGACCTATGGTTTACTGGAAAAAGAAGCCGATTTTGCTATCGTTGTCGGGGGATATAACAGTTCAAACACAAGCCATATTGTTGAACTCTGCGAAGAAAAAATTAAAACTTATTTCATTTCATCAGCCGATAAAATATTATCAGAAAAAGAAATTTCACATTTTGACATTAAATCAAAAGAAGAAATAGCTACTGAAAATTTTATATCCGGGAAAAGGCCGGTAGATATTTTACTTACAAGCGGTGCCTCCTGCCCGGACGCGGTAGTCGACCAGGTTCTGCAGAAGATACTTTCTTTATTTGATGACGCTAAAAAACTGGAAGAGGTTTTTCTTAAAAATTAAAATCTTAATCTTACTCTAGGTTAGGAGTAAGATTAAGATCAGAATAAAAGAATCCCTATTTGAGCTTTATATCAAATGAAAATGGTTTTTTCACAGGGAATAAACAGGTCTGATTATTACAGGGTTGGTACTGTAAGGTTCCTTTAACAGTTAATTCCTTTCCTTTATAATTCTTACTGACAATAATTTTAGTTTTTACAGTTGCCTGTGTTTCGTACAATGCAAGTTCCTGGTTTGAAAATTGTAACTTTAACATTTCTGCGGGGGGATATTTTATTCTCGTAATTGCAAAATCTTTAGATTTATCAAATTGTACTGAAGTCGGTGTTAATGACTCATCTGTTGGTTTATGGGCATTAATGTGCCAGGTATCTTTTATGATCAGGATCACTTTTAACTCAATTTCGGTCCCATTCGAACTTTTATTAACCGTTGATCTCGAAGAAATATCTACCACGGATTCAGGCTTAACATCTTGACTAAAAGTTTCCGCGTTATATAAAAACAAAATTGAAATTACCAGTGCTACGTACTTTACTGTCTTCATAATGTCTTAAAAATTTCCTTAATTGAATAAAATTATTTAGAACTCATTTTATAACTTACATTTGTGTAGAATGCCTGCGCAATTTGTTTAGTTGTATTATCCTGCACCCAAATTACTACTGCCAGGTTATGCGGATTTATTTTCTCCGGTCTCGCCCTCCAATCAACTGTCTTTCCGCCTCTCCAAGATGGATCCTTCGTCGGGTCATCGAGATAAGTATTAATTGTTTTTTCAATTCCGGCCAGATCTATTGTTTTGCTTACTGATACAGACTTTCCGCCAAAGTTTACAGGGCTGCCTTCCGGGCCGTCAACCAGGTGACGCACAACAAATATTTGTTTGCTTACCCCGTTTCCGCCTGTATAGCTCACCGATCTTTCAGCCAGCGCTATGTGCAATGATTTCCCCATTAAATTTTTATCTTTCATCGCGGGTGAAAGTTCTACCTTTACATCAACTATATTGCCGTCAACTTTTGCGGATCCCTTAATCTTAATTTCGGGACTTATTCCGAGTTGCTGCTTAATAATATAATTATAAACCTTGAAACGGTTTGCCTTTAAAATGTCCGGGCCTCCGCCGATTAATTGGTTTCCGCCGTCAAAGAAAACTGTTGGCGTACCGAAATTTCCGCCGTAATATTTATATCTCTGGAAAGTCTGGGGATTTGTCAACGGGTCAGGTCCCGGAATATGAACATGATATTCGAGCACGGCGAAAACATCTTTCGGGTAATATTCCGAAAGCTTATCAAAAGCAAGATCCGCTCCTACGCACGGGGGGCATTCTGCGCCGGTAAATAATTCCGCGAGTACAACCCTGCCTGTAGAATTTTTGCCGTCGAATTTTCCGGGCTCAAATTCTTTCAATTCTTTTTCTTTACGATCTATTTCTTTGTCAATAAAACCTTCGGCCTTTCCTTCCTTTTTAGCAAGTGCTTTTGCGGAGTTCAGCACCATGTCAGGTTTGTATGCAATTAAACCTGAGACATAAGCATTCATTGCTTTATCATTTTGACCTAACTTTTCGTAAACCATACCGAGTACATTCCAGAAATCGGGTGTCCAGGGATCAACAAAATCTTCTACTGAAGTAAGTTCTTTCAAAGCTTTCTGGTTTTTATTTAGCTCGCTGTAGACTATTGCGAGATTTGTCCTATATGTAATTATATCATCTATGGATGTTTCTTTGTTGATCTTTTTTACCGCCGTCACTGCCCATTTCTCTGCCTTTGACAGATCAACTTTCATCCTGGCAAGGAAAGCCGCTGCGTTTGAATTCACCGCTGCTTGGTTTTCATCTCCCGAATCCTTGATAAATTCACCAAGCACTTTATTTGTGATATTGTTTCTAAGGTCTGCACGATCCTGTTTTCCGGATTTATATTCGTCGAGCCATTTGCTGAAGTTTGAAATTGATTCGTCGGTGTTTCCGTATAAAACTGATTTTGCTGCCGTTGTAAGAGCCTCATCTTTATGCCCGGTGGCATTCTGATAAACAGATAGAGAATTTAGAAAACCGGATTTCTTTTCATTCCCGACCATTGCTTCTTTTTCAAGGGCGAGGGCTGAATCGGGATAACCTAAGTTAAACACTACTAGGGCTTTGGTATCTTTAAAGTTTCTAATATATCTCGGGCTTCCTCCCTCCATTGCAACCAGGGCAGTATCGATATATTCCTTCGCTTCCTTTAAGGCCATCTTGCTCTCGGCAAGTGAGGAAGCTACTGTGTTATACAGACTTATTTGTGTACCGCCGGATGAATTATTTAACAGGTTCTGCGCTGCATCGAGCGCTCCTTTTTCGGATTTAAGATCAACATAAGTCATAAAAATGTAATACCGTGCACCCAATGAATTATGGCTGTCCGGATATTTAACCAGGAAATTTCTTAGCGCCTCAATTTTTTGATGGGGGTCCCTAATTGCCTTTGCATTATTATAAAGCTCAGCTTCACTTGCCTGGCTGAAAATACTAACCTGGGAGAATAAAAATATAGCTGTAAATATGGCGAGCGTGGTTTTTATATTTGATCTTTTCATTATTTATCCGATAATTTTTAGATTAAAATAATTTGCATAACTAATATTTTAAAGGTTTCAGATTTTAACTGCAAGTTTTATTTGATGGGTGGCAGAAGATTACAAAAAGGCGAAACATATTAATTTTATCAATAGATTTGTTCCATCCTTTTTTTCGCTTCGTTGTATTCTATTAGCAACCTCTTGAATAGGTCTTTAACCGATAGTATCTCTTTCACCAGACCGGAACTTTGACCGGCTTCCATTTCTCCTTCATTTTCTTCCCCTTCGAATATGCCGAGTCTTTCTCTTTTAGTCCCTAGTAATTTTAGCAGTTCTTCTTTCCCCTGGCCTTCTTCCTCTGCTTTAAGAGAACGAAATGCAAAATCATTTTTAAGCATTCTGACAAGCGCAACTTTCTTGAAGGCCAGAACTGTATCACTGTCGGCAGCTTCAACAACTTTCTTTTTATAATTTGCGTGTGCAGATGATTCAACTGTAGCCGCAAATCTGGTCCCTATTTGTACGCCTTCAGCCCCGAGGGACATAACAGCTAAAATTCCTCTACCATCGGCAATTCCGCCGGCGGCAATTACTGGGATTTTTAATGCGTCAGCCAATTGAGGAATTAAGCATAGAGTTGTTGTCTGATCAGCACCGTTATGACCACCAGCTTCCACACCTTCTCCAACAATAGCATCGCAACCCGCGCTTTCTGCCTTTAATCCGAATTTGACAGACGGTACTACATGCACTACTATGATGTCATTTTTCTTAAGCAGTCCAATAAATTTGGCAGGATTACCAGCAGATGAAAATACAATTTTAACACCTTCTTCAATTATCACGTTAACCAGCTGATCGGCATCTCCGCGAAGTAAAGGGATATTAACGCCAAATGGTTTATCCGTAGCGGTCCTGCATTTTTGTATGTGTTCCCTCAGTAGATCGGGTTTCATAGAACCGGCACCTATTAAGCCAAGACCGCCGCTGTTTGATACAGCCGATGCTAGTTTCCAGCCAGACGCCCAGACCATTCCTGCCTGAATTATCGGGTAATCTATATTAAAAAGACGGGTAATTTTAGTATTGAATTTCATAGCTAGAAGTATAATTATTAATAATTTATAGACCAATATAAATAGTAATTATATAAGTTTTTTGGTGTACAAACGGCACGTTTTTATTTGTTATTCGAAATGAGATTGGGTATTTTTAAAGATTAAAATCTATCATAATAAAACTCACAATAATATGAGAGCAATAATTCCTGTTGCTGGCATTGGCAGCCGGCTTAAACCGCACACGCATACTACACCAAAAGTACTTATAAATGTCGGTGGTAAACCGATTCTCGGGCACATATTGGATAAGCTGGCTAATGAAGGGATTTATAAGGCAACATTTGTAATCGGACATCTGGGAGAGCTGATTCAGGAATATGTATTAAAAAATTATCCTTCTTTCAAATCAGATTTTGTTGAACAGAAAGACATGGAAGGGCTGGGTCATGCTATTTATAAAGCTCTTCCAACAATTAAAGAAAAGGAAATCTTTGTTATCCTTGGTGATACCATTTTTGACGTCAACCTGACTGAAGTGTTTAAGAATAAAATGTCGTCACTCGGAGTAAAAGAAGTTGAGGATCCGCGCAGATTTGGTGTTGCAATTGTGGAAAATGGAATAATTAAAAAACTTGTTGAAAAGCCACAGGAATTAGTCAGCAAATTAGCCCTTGTAGGTCTATATTATTTCTCAAATTCGGATAAATTAAAAGATGGATTAAACAAGCTTGTTAAAAATGATATCCGCACAAACGGGGAGCTCCAACTGACGGATGCTATACAATTAATGATTGAGGACGGAGAAAAATTAACTTCTTTCCCGGTAGAGGGCTGGTACGATTGTGGGAAACCGGAAACATTACTTTCGACAAACCAGTTTTTGCTGGATAGAAAGGGATATCATAAAACTTATCCGAATGTTGTAATTAATAAACCTGTTTTTATTGCTGATGATGTTGAAATAACCAATTCCGTAATTGGGCCATATACAACTATTGATAAGGGAAGTAAAATAGAGAACTCGATTATTAAAAATACCATTATCGGAACTAAGGCGAACGTGATGAACGCGATGCTTGAAAATTCAATTATCGGTAATAATTCGGTAGTAAAGGGAAGCCACAAAAGGTTAAATTCGGGCGACTCTTCAGAAATAGAATTTTATTAAATTATAATTATTAAAAACATAAGGTATAATAATCAATGTCATATTTCTTTACATCGGAATCAGTTTCCGAAGGTCATCCGGATAAAGTAAGTGATGCGATATCCGATGGTGTTCTTGATGCAATTTATGCTACAGACCCAAATGCCAGAGTAGCTTGTGAAACGTTTGTAACAACCGGACTCGTGCTTGTAGGCGGTGAAATTACAACCAAAGCATACATTGATGTGCAGGAGATTGTAAGAAACACAGTAAAAAAAATCGGCTATACAAAGGCAGAGTATAAATTTGATTCTGAATCGTGTTCCGTGCTCAATGCTATTCATTCACAATCACCTGATATTGCAATGGGTGTTGATACCGGCGGAGCGGGTGACCAGGGAATTATGTTCGGGTATGCCTGCGACCAGACACCGGAACTTATGCCGATGCCGATAATGTATGCTCATAAACTAGTTAAAAAACTTGCTGACATCAGGAAAAAACAATCAAAGTTAATGCCTTACTTAAGACCGGATGCAAAATCACAGGTTACCATTGAATACAGCGATGATCATAAGCCATTGAGAGTAGATGCGGTTGTAATTTCGACACAACACGACGGTGATGTAAAACAGAGCAAAATTAAAGCTGACGTAATTAAAAATGTTATTAAGAAAGTAATTCCGACAAAATATATAGACAAAAAAACAAAGTATTTCGTAAATCCTACCGGAAGATTTGAAGTCGGCGGACCGCACGGAGACAGCGGGCTGACCGGAAGAAAAATTATTGTTGATACTTACGGCGGATGGGCTCCACATGGTGGCGGTGCTTTCTCCGGTAAAGATCCTTCAAAAGTTGACAGGAGCGCTACATACGCTGCAAGACATATTGCAAAGAATGTTGTCGGTGCTAAACTTGCAAAAGAATGTTTGGTTCAGTTGTCGTATGCAATTGGAGTTGCCGAACCGATTTCTGTATTTATCGATACAAAAGGAACCGGTGTAATTCCGGATACAGAAATTTCAAAAATGATACGTAAGGAAGTTGATCTGACTCCCAAAGGCATAATCAAAAGATTAAAACTTAGAAGGCCGATCTACCAGGCAACATCTTCATACGGACATTTCGGTAGAAAGGAATTTTCCTGGGAACAACTTGATTTAGTTCCCGCATTTAAAAAATATGCAAAAGTTTAAAAATAAAAGAAGGTGTAAGAATGAGTGACGCAGCTGTAAAAGATACAAAGTATATAAAATATAAAGTGAAGGATATTTCACTTGCCGAATGGGGAAGGAAAGAAATAAAACTAGCGGAAGCCGAAATGCCGGGGCTAATGTCAATCCGTAAAGAGTATGGTCCGCAGAAACCATTAAAAGGTGCAAGGATTGCCGGCTGTCTTCATATGACGATCCAGACAGCGGTATTAATTGAAACACTGGTTGAACTGGGTGCAGAAGTGACATGGTCATCGTGTAATATTTTCTCAACGCAGGATCACGCTGCAGCGGCAATTGCGGCAGCCGGAATTGCTGTCTACGCCTGGAAAGGTATGAACGCTGAAGAATTCGACTGGTGCATCCAGCAGACATTGTTCTTTGGTGAGGAAAAGAAACCCCTGAGTATGATTCTTGATGACGGCGGTGACCTTACAAACATGGTACTCGATAAATATCCCGAACTGGTAAAAGGAATAAAGGGATTATCGGAAGAAACCACCACCGGTGTTCACAGGCTCTATGACAGGATGGAAAACGGTACGCTTCCTCTGCCTGCAATTAACGTAAACGACTCGGTTACAAAATCCAAATTCGATAATAAGTACGGCTGTCGCGAATCTCTTGTTGATGCTTTAAGAAGAGCAACTGACCTCATGATGGCAGGTAAAGTTGCTGTGGTCTGCGGATACGGTGATGTTGGTAAAGGCTCCGCTCAATCTCTTAGAAGTGCTGGTGTTAGAGTTATTGTAACAGAAGCAGATCCTATTTGTGCGCTGCAGGCTGCAATGGATGGATATGAAGTTAAAAAACTGGAAAACGTAGTTAAAAGAGCTAATATAATCGTAACTGCAACAGGTAACAAAGACATCATAACTGAAAAAATATTCAGGTTAATGAACGATAAAACTATTGTTTGTAATATCGGTCACTTTGATAATGAAATAGATATGGCCTGGCTGAATAAAAACTACGGCAATACAAAAGATACAATTAAACCTCAGGTGGACCTTTACAATATCGATGGTAAAGAAATCATCGTTCTGGCGGAAGGAAGACTGGTAAACCTGGGATGCGCAACTGGGCATCCTTCATTTGTAATGTCAAATTCATTTTCGAACCAGACACTTGCACAGATCGAGTTATGGAATCATTCGGATAAATATGAAAATAAAGTTTATATGCTTCCGAAACATCTCGATGAAAAAGTCGCGAAACTTCATCTCGCACAGATCGGGGTGGAGCTTGAAACTTTGACACCCGAACAGGCAAAATATATCGGTGTTAAAGTAGAAGGACCGTATAAACCTGATTATTACAGGTATTGATAAGCAGTTTCACTTTCGAATAGGCGGGTTATCGACCCGCTTCTTATTTTAAATAAATCTTTGTAATTTTTATAAAATATTTAACTGTCAATTCTTTGGCTTTTCTGATCTTTCCATCTCGTGCTGGGGAATTCAAAGTCATTTATTTGTAAATATCCTCCCAATTTTATTCTTAACCCACACATACATATTCGGGTATCTTGAAACCAAGAATGAATTTATTACTTCCGCAGTTTCTGAAGTTCTCAAATATCCAAAGGATTTATGAGGATTGCTGTCACCATTGTAGACATAATTGTTTCTAACAATTTTATCATCTACTTCTAAATTATTTGAACTCTTTTTATAGTACTTTGAAAGTGTATTATTTATTGCAACCTGATCTTCAAGATCAGCAAAATTATACCAGTGTTTTTTAATATTATCAGGCACACGAAGTTTGGTAATTGATTTTTGTTTTTGCTCATCTGTATATTTATCGATAACATATTTTTGACCCATGGGAGAACCAATTGTAATAAGAGTATCAATTTGAATATCGGGTAACCTTTCAATTAATACGTCATGTGAAATTATTGAACCCATTGAATGTGCAATTAATAAAATCTTTTTGTCTTTGTGTTCTCTTAATTTGTACGTAAGTCTTTCCAGTATTGCATCCCGCACAAGTACTTTTTCTTCATTATTTTCTAAATAAACGGGGGAATAGTAACTTTCAAGATCTTTCATATGCATATGGATAAATAATTCAGTAATTGACCTGTTCTCAAGAGTTAAAACTCCGTTAACTATTAACTTATCATAATATTTTTCAAGATATTCAATTGCTTTCTGCCTGAAGCCTGCCGGTTCTTTAACGCTCGTAAATTCTTCCGGCACATATTTTTCAGACATAAAATCGGGCTTGTTCTTGTCGGTTTGTTCGGGATTAAGAGGTGATTTATGAAGAATATCTGCCCAGTAGACCATTTCAAAATTTAAATCGGGTCAGGATAATTATATTTTTTCAATCCTTCATAGATTGAATTCAGCCACCATTTTCTTAGAATCTTTGCAGGGGGCTTATTTCCTATACCGTGAATTCCTATTATTATTTTTTTCATAATGCTTAAAAGTTATAACCAAATTTAATTAAAATTAATAAGAAGTTATTTGCTTTTATTCGGCTTTTTATTGATAATAGCATAGTGGGTAATTCTTTTTGCTAATCTATTTACATCTCCTTAACTTAAAATGAATATTTTCTGAAATTATACTTTCTTTAATTAAGTATTTATGCAGAATAAAAAAGGGAAGACAGAAAGTCAGCCTACATTTGCCCGTGATCTCGGGCTTTTTGATGCTACAATGATTGGTATTGGCGCAATGATTGGCGCCGGAATTTTTGTGTTTACAGGTATCGCAGCAGGCGAAGCGGGTCCTGCTTCAATTCTTGCCTTTGCTTTAAATGGTCTGGTTACATTATTAACTGCGTTTGCGTACGCTGAACTTGCATCGGCTATTCCCAAAGCCGGCGGTGGATATTCATTTGTTAAAATGGCTTATCCGGGGGCTGTAGGTTTTGTTTCCGGATGGATGCTGTGGTTTGCTTACACGGTTGCGTGCAGTTTATATGCCCTTGGATTTGCCGGCTATTTCTGGGAGTTTCTGCACAAATACATCCCTTTTATTTCGACAGGTGTTTTTTCTTTCCTTGGTAATAAAGCTCCGGTTTTAATTGTAACGGTTATAATAGGATCGTTATTTGTCTGGTTGAATGCACGTGGAACAGAAGTAACAGGAAAGGCAGAGAATGCTCTGACAATTTCCAAGCTTATTGTGCTTGGCATTTTTGTCTACTTTGGATTGAAAGAAATTTTGGGAAATCCCCATCAGGTTAGTGAAAGTTTTACTCCTTTTTTCGCTAAAGGATTGGGGGGAGTTTTTATTGCAATGGGGTTAACCTTTATAGCATTTGAAGGTTATGATTTAATAGCCACTGTTGCAGAAGAAATAAAATCACCGGAAAAGAATATTCCTAAAGCTACTTTTATTGCTCTAGGTGTAACAATTGTTATGTATCTGCTCATACTTTTTGTTTCGCTTGCAGCAATAAATCCTGGTTCAATGCCGAGCTGGGAATTTTTGGGGAAATTTAAAGAGACCGCTATAGTTCGTGCAGCCGAAAATTTTATGCCTGCTATCGGTGTGGCACTAATAGTCTTCGGTGGGATCTTATCTACTTCCTCTGCACTTAATGCAACAGTGATGGCTGCTTCCCGTGTAGCATTTTCAATGGGAAGAGATCTTTGGTTACCAAAACGAGTTTCAACAATTCATGCTAAACGCAGAACACCTCATATTGCCATTTATTTAACGGGAGCAATATTATTAGTAATGGCCGTTACTCTTCCTATTGAGACAGTTGGTTCTGCAGCAAGTTTAATGTTTCTTTTAACATTTGCACTTGTAAATTTATCAGTAATTGTATTGCGCAGAAATCATCCGGAGATTCCCAGAATATACAAAGTACCGCTTTACCCGGTTGTTCCTTTATTAGGCTTTACACTTAATATTTTCCTTGCTTTATACCAGTTTGATTTTCAACCTATTGCCTGGTATGTAACAATAGGATGGATTGCATTTGGATTACTTTTATACTATTCGATTTTTGAAAAACAGGCAGCTACAATTGAACCACAGGTACTTTTGCCAAAAGCACAGGTTTCGGAATTTGATAATGAACCTTCTGTTATTGTGGCAATTTATAATCCTGAAACAATTGAAATTTTACTGAAGCTTGCTATACCTGTCGCCAAGCAAAGGAACCAGAGAATTCTTGCAATAAGTGTGGTTGAGGTTCCGCGCCAGATGCCAATTCACGAAGGAATGAGATATGCGCATCACAAAGAAGCTTTGTTAAATAAAGCAAAAAAGATCGGGCAGGAATTCAAAATTGAAATTGAAACGGATGTTATTATCGGGCACCATGCTTCCCAGGGAATATTAGCTGCTACATATCAGCATAATGCAAGTATGCTGGTTATGGGCTGGAAAGGTTTTACAAAAACCAGAGATAGAATATTTGGTGAAATTGCTGACAGAGTTATCCGTTTTGCACCTTGTGATTTAATGATGTTGAAAATCGGTGAATCAAATAATATTGAAAATTGCTTTTTACCCACTGCAGGTGGTCCAAATGCTGAACTAGCATCAACAATATTAAATGCAATTGCAAAAGAATTAAATTTATCAGTTACAGCTGGATTCATAACCAGGGAAGATCCTTCACCAGAACAGATTGAATTTGGAAATAGCAGCATAAAAGCTACTCTAAGTAATCTTGATTCTGATATAAAGAGTAATGAAAAACTGATTAAGTCCAAATCCATTGCCGGTGGAATTGCAAAAGCAGGCAAAGATTTTGACCTGGTAATAATTGGTGCTGCTAAAGAACCATTATTCCGTAAAATCCTGTTTGGTGAAATACCTGAAAAAGTTGCCCGTTTTTCTCCAACATCGGTACTCGTTGTAAAAAGATATGAAGGAATTGTAAAAAATATTCTAAAAAAAGTTTTGGGATAAATAATTGTTGGTATTTATCCCAATTTTATGACTCAAGCAATATCTAAAAAATATTCTGCACTGCAAAAAGAGAAACCAGGCTTATTATTGTCCATATGGCTACTCCGAGCATTAATGGCCTGATGCCCACTGCTTTGATTCTTTCCCTTGTAAGACCAGCTCCAATTAAAAATAGAGTTACCGTTAATATCTTTTTTGCAAGATTACTCAGAATAATATTTACTGATGAAAGTGATGGTACGTAGGTGTTAATTATCATTGTAAGAATAAATCCGAGAATAAATAAAGGTAGTTTTATTTTTGTTTTATTATTCTTTGTGAGAAACATCATCAAAAATACAAGTGGAATAATCCAGAGAGATCTTGCAAGTTTTACGGTGATTGCTGTTTGCAAAGCGTCATGCCCATAAACCTGTCCTGCCGCCACTACTGAACTTGTATCGTGTATAGCCACCGCTGCCCACATCCCAAAATGTGTTTGCGTCATATGTAATAAATGACCGATATAAGGAAAAAGAAATAAAGCAATTGCGTTAAGGATAAATACCGTCCCGAGTGAAACGGACATTTCTTCTTCATTTGCTCTTACTACAGGACTTACTGCTGCTATTGCACTACCTCCGCATATTGCAGTTCCTGAAGCAATTAATAACCGTGTGTTCTTGCTAACTTTCAATAATTTGCCCAGGAGAATTCCAGCAGTAAGAGTAATTGTAATAGTGGCAATTGCTAAAAGAACCCCCTGTTTGCTGGAATTTATAGCGGCCTGTAAATTCATTCCGAATCCAAGTCCGATGACAGCAATTTTTAACAACATCTTTGTAGCTTTATTATTGAGATGAATAAAAGGGTGCCCGATTGTCTGAGCTAATATTATTCCTAACAGTAAAGCTATGGGAGTACTGATGTAAGGTGTCATGCACAAAACTATCAGGCCTATAAAAATTATTTGTTTGTATGTATTTGGGACTGTAAAACTTCTCATAATAATAGAAATCCTTTTTTATTGCTGGTAAAAGTAGAAATGAAAAAAAGTAATTACGAGAAGTGTTTTGTTATGTATTATAACTATTTGTAATAGTCGGAAGCGAAGCGAATGAAAGCAGATGAAAGTCCACCCGGGGAGCCATGTTTGTGCACGAAGTAAAGCTGACGATCAAGATTTAGTCCGGGGATCTCGATTACCTTAAACTTTCCTTCTGCTAATTCTGATGAGATAGATTGGATTGATAAGAAACCAATGCAATCGTTATGCTGTAAAAAAAGTTTTATACTTTCTGTACTTCCAAGATGAAGAAGAATTTTAAGATCATTTAGTTTTATTCTTTTCTTGCCAAGTGCTTTCTCAATTATTGCCAGTGTCCCGGAACCTCTTTCTCTTAAAACTACAGGAGTATTTTTCAGTTCTTTTATGCTTAACTCTTCTTTACTGTTGAAATTCATATTTTTTGCTGAAGCTACTGCAACAAGTTCATCTTTAATAAAGGGAATATATTTTAGCTGTTTATGATTTCTTGTGCCCTCTATCATACCTAGATCAATTTTTTTTGAAAAAATTGCGGCTTCAATTTCTTTTGAATTTCCATTTAACAACACCGGGTTTACATTTGGAAATTTTGAAATAAATTTTGCGAGAACCGGCGGTAAGATATATTGGGCAATTGTTGTACTAGCTCCAATTTTGAGAGATCCGGTTAGTTGTTGCTTCTTAGTTCCGAGTTCAAATGAAAGTTCATTATATATAGAGAGAAGTTTTTCAGCATAATTTAGAAAAGTGGTGCCATCGGCAGTTAAGGCCAGTCCGTTTCTGTTTCGTTCAAATAATCGTACACCTAAACTTTCTTCTAGTTCTTTTATATGTTTACTTACAGCAGGCTGACTAATATGTAATTCTTTTGCGGTTTCTGTAAAATTCAGTTTCTGCGTAGAGATATAAAATACCTGCAATCTAAAGTCAGTCATCTCAAAATTAAATTATTTGTTAATATCAGTAATAATAAACATCTTATTATTCTGTAAAGTTCATCTCCCAAAGCTATTGTACATCTATTTCCGTTTCTATTTTGTCTTTTGGGGGGCGTTCATAAAGTTCAGATAAGTATTTATAGTAATCTGCTAACTCGGGCTTAACCTGGTCCCAGGTAAATCTCCATGACCAGTTACCGCCTAGTTTACTTGGGAAATTCATTCTTGCTTCACCGCCAAGATTAAGAATATCCTGCATAGGAATTAAAACTGTATTTGCTACAGAAGAATAAGCTGTCCTGATTAATTCAGCAGTAAAGTTATTTCCATCGTAGGCTAGATATTTTCTTGCATGCTCAAATATATCATTGTCCTGTTCTTTTGCTTTTTCAAAATAAGCCCTTGTTGTGTCGTTATCGTGTGAACCGGTGTAAACACAACAATTAGATATATAATTATGGGGAAGAAATTTGTCTTCCATTCCTGTCCCAAATGCGAACTGAAGAATCTTCATCCCGGGAAAGTCAAATCGATCTCTTAATGCTTCAACTGATTTGGTAATTACACCGAGATCCTCAGCAAGAATCGGCAATTCACCAAAATGTTTTTTTAAAGAATTAAATAATTTTTCTCCCGGTGCTTTTACCCATTTGCCCGTAATTGCATTTGGTGCATCTCCGGGAATTTCCCAGTATGCATCAAAGCCCCTGAAATGATCTATCCTTATTATATCAATAAATTCCAAAAGCGTGCTAAGTCTTTTTCTCCACCACTCAAAATCATTTTTTTCCATTAGATCCCATTTATAAAGCGGATTTCCCCATAACTGTCCGGTTTCACTGAAGTAATCTGGGGGTACACCGGCAACAGATCCAAGTTTTCCACTTTTATCTACGGTAAATAATTCTTTGTTTGCCCAAAGATCAGCGCTATCGTACGCAATAAAGATTGGAACATCACCAATCATCTTTATTCCCTTTTCGTTCGCATAATTTTTTACTTCCTTCCACTGTTTGAAGAAAATAAACTGAATGAATTTCTGGTAAAGCATTTGATCATATAATTTTTCCCTCCATTCTTTCATTACTTTCTGTTTTCTTTCAACCAGGCTCTTTTCCCATTTATTCCAGGGGGCTCCTGAATGAAAGTCCTTTAGGGCCATAAAAAAAGAATAATCTTCAAGCCAATCAGATTGTTCACCGGAAAAATTTTCAAATTCTTCTTTTAGCCCGTTGGGGTTAATTCTAAATGCATTAAATGCTTTCAGGAATAATTCTTTTTTATAATTTATTATTTTTCCAAAATCTACCTTGTGTGGATTTGACTCCGGTGCGTTATCAATTTCTTCTTTTGCTAAAAATCCATCTTCATAAAGTTTTTCTGGACTAATTAATAAAGGATTGCCGGCAAAGGCTGAAAAGCACTGGTAGGGAGAATCGCCGTAACCCGTTGGTCCCAGAGGCAAAACCTGCCATAACTTTTGCCCTGAGTGTTCTAAAAAATTGATGAAATTAAAAGCTTCTGATCCCAAATCTCCGATTCCAAATTTCCCCGGTAATGAAGTTGGGTGGAGTAGTATTCCTGCGTTGCGTTCGAAAGGCATTTTATTTCCTGATTATTATGTAGATAAATATATGTATGGAAAACTAAAGCAAAAAATTTAGTCTTAAAATACTCTTTAAATAAGAATAAATGAATAAATTGTAAAAAAGTTTTTAGCAAACATTGTTTTGAGCATTCATATGAAAATGGTAGAAATAGGTAAAACCGGGATAACAGTCAGTCCTGTTTGTCTGGGTGCAATGTACTTAGGCAACAAAACTGATCCTGAAATTTCGTGTTTAATTCTTAATAATTATTTACTGGCAGGAGGAAATTTTATTGATACCGCCAATATTTATGCTCACTGGATAAACGGATGCAGGGGAGGAGACAGCGAGGAATTTCTAGGCAGATGGATGAAGAGGAATAAAACCAGGAATGAAATAGTCCTTGCTACGAAAGTGGGGATAGAATACCCGGGAACAGAAGGGGGTTTAAGAAGTAATCAGATAAAAAAGGAATGTGAAAAAAGCCTTAAAAGGCTGGGGACAGAATACATCGATATATATTATTCTCATGCTGATGATAAAAACACTCCGCTGGAAGAAACATTGAAAGCGTTTAATGAATTAATTGAAGACGGGAAAATCAGATCATTTGGTGCAAGTAATTATTCCACGGAAAGATTAAAGGATGCATTAAATATTAGAATAAAAAATAATATTGAGAAATTCTGCTGTATTCAACAAAGACATTCCTACCTGAGGCCGAATAAAGATTTTAAACTTGATACACAAATAGTTGCGGATGAATTATTATTCGATATGTGCAGAAAAGAAGAACTGCAATTGCTTGCTTATTCACCATTATTGTCAGGTGCTTATTCTCAGGGTTCACCCGGGCTTCCGCAATTTTACAAGACTGAAAAAAATAAAAAGCGAATTGACATAATAAAAAGGATTTCCATTGAAGAAGGTATTTCTGTTAATCAATTAGTTCTTGCATGGATGTTAAATTCAGATCCGTTTGTTATGCCGGTAATTGGTGTAAGTTCTGTACAACAATTAGAAGAAAATTTAAATGTTACTGAGGTAAGTTTGAATGAAGAAAGAATGAAAATACTCAATAATTATTTTTATGAAAATTAGCGACCCCGAAAATCATTTCTACTATTCCCGGGGTTTTCTATTTTAATTATTTATAAAGGACTAAATATCCCCATGGCTCTAACTTAAAGGAACTTTCTGTTTTTAGTCTGACATTTTTCCCTGAAAACAAGTTGGAATAATTTCCTGCTAATTTGTCAGAATTGATATTTATTACTTCCTCACTTTTTGAAAGATTAAAAATTGCAATAACTTTATTTCCATCCTTCTCTCTTTCAAAAGCAAAAATATTGTTGTCATCACTCGTATTTAATCTGTTCATTTCACCGCCGGCAGTTCCGTTCCAGAGAGCTTTGTTTCTCATCTTTAGATGGTTAAGTTTTGTATAAATTTTCCTGAGGTCACTCTTTTTCCATTCTATTGTATCTTTGTCAAAAAACCTGAGGCTTCTATTCATGCCCGCTTCCTGCCCGCTGTATATAAGAGGCATTCCTTTTACAACGCCACAAAGCACTGCAAAAGTTTTTACTGCATCTCCATATCTTTCGAAAACGCTCCCTTTCCAGGAATTTTCGTCGTGGTTTGATGTAAATTCCATCCTGTAGGCATCCGGATTGTAATTGCTGTTTTCCTTCAGGAAATAATTGTCGAGATCTTTAACCGTTTGTCTCCCGGCATAGATTTCTTTTGTGATATGGTGGAATTCCCATGCGTATGTCATATCAAAAGCATGTTTATGAAATTGTGTACCTTCAGCTTCAGCAAGCATAAATATCGGTTTAATCTTATCGAGTTCCTTTCTTACAAAATTCCAGAAAGGCATCTGTACCATTCCGGCTACGTCGCAGCGGTAACCGTCAATATTGCATTCATTTATCCAGTACTCCATTGAATTTTCCATGGCAATCCAGAGTTTCGGATTATTAAAATTTAATCCAATAACGTCCGTCCAGTCCTTAACAGGGGATACAAAGTTTCCATTTTTATCTTTTTTATAGAATTCAGGATGAGTTCTTGTCCAGACATTATCCCAGGATGTATGATTTGCTACCCAGTCAATTATTACTTTAAAGCCTAATTTATGAGCCGCATTCACTAAATTCTTAAAATCATTAAGTGTACCAAACTCAGGGTTAACCTTATTATAATCACTAATTGAATAGTAGCTTCCAAGTGAACCTTTTCTGTTTAATTTTCCAATAGGGTTTATGGGCATTAGCCATAAAATATCTACCCCCATATCTCTTAATTCATGTAGATGTTTCTGAAATGCTTTGAATGTTCCTTCCGGTGTATACTGCCGAATATTGACTTCATAAATTGTTGCATTTTTTGCCCAATCAGGATGTTTAACAGTAGTGGTTTCTTGTGCAAACAGATTTGAACAGACAAAAAGAATAAATAAGAAAAGTAAGCCGGTGTTAATTGTTTTGCGAATAAACATATAGAATTGCTCCCTGTAATATGGCAAGCAATATAAAAATCTATTATAAAAAATTTACCTACCTGATTAGGTAGTTATGATGAATGAAAAAAAATGTTATATTCGTCAGAAATTTCATAGGCATTCCAAATAAAAGAAGGAACTATCCAATGAATAAACCCCGCCTTAGTTTTTGGCAAATTTGGAACATGAGTTTTGGATTTCTAGGAATCCAGTTTGGTTTTGCATTACAGAACGCAAATGTAAGTAGAATATTTGAAACCCTTGGTGCAAAGATTGATGATATTCCCATTCTCTGGATAGCGGCGCCTGTAACGGGATTAATTGTTCAACCGATAATCGGACATATGAGTGATAAGACCTGGGGAAAATTAGGAAGAAGAAGACCATTCTTTTTAGCCGGTGCAATTCTGGCATCACTTGCGCTATTGATTATGCCAAATTCTCCGGTACTTTGGGTTGCTGCAGGAATGCTGTGGATAATGGATGCTTCAATTAATATTTCCATGGAACCTTTCCGGGCTTTTGTTGGAGATATGCTTCCTTCCGAGCAGAGAACAACCGGTTTTTCGATGCAGAGTTTTTTTATCGGTACCGGCGCAATTGTAGCTTCCGCGCTTCCTTATATGATGACTAACTGGTTTGGCATCTCAAATACGGCGCCATCTGGAGAAATACCTGAATCGGTGAAATTCTCTTTCTATATAGGAGGTGCTGTTTTCCTGCTTGCAGTGTTGTGGACAGTTTTCAGTACAAAAGAATATTCACCCGAAGAATTAAAAAAATTTTCTGAATCGGATCCAATGAATTCCAAAAGAGCTGAACGCGGAGAAAATATAAGTGCAGTCCGTTTTATGAAAGTTGGATCGATATGGAGCCTGATAGGTCTGGCGGGTTCAGCTATCTTATATTTTGCTCTTAAAGAAACCGATTATGGTTTGTACGTTTTATTTGTCGGTTCATTTATTTTTGGGCTGTTGCAGATGTTTGTTGGAGCAGTTACGAAATCGGGAAAAACTGACGGGGGAATGGTAGTAGTTTTTAATGACTTTTATAAAATGCCGAAAACTATGAAACAGTTAGCGCTGGTTCAGTTTTTTTCTTGGTTTGCTCTTTTCGCAATGTGGATTTATACAACTCCGGCAGTAACTCATCACATATACGGTGCAACTGATCCTACCTCCGAATTATACAACAAAGGCGCTGATTGGGTCGGTGTATTAATGGCCGTTTACAACGGCTTCGCGGCAGTGATGGCTTTTGTTCTTATCTGGCTTGCCGGCAAGACCAGTAGAAAAACCGTTCATATGGTCAGCCTTATTATAGGAGGTATAGCTTTCCTCTCTTTTTATGTGATTAAAAATCCGGATTTGCTTCTTATCTCAGAACTGGGTATCGGTCTGGCTTGGGCTTCCATACTGGCTATGCCCTATGCAATTCTGGCAGGCGCTCTTCCCCCTGAAAAAATGGGCGTTTATATGGGGATATTTAATTTCTTTATTGTTATTCCGCAGATAACAGCAGCAGCAATTCTCGGATGGTATGTAAAACATTTGTTTGGCGGTGATGCAATTTACGCGATAATTCTTGGTGGAATAGCGATGATTATTGCAGGCATTCTTGTATTGTTCGTAAATGATGTTGACGAAGCAATGGGATAATCAAAAATGTAAAATTTATAATGTAGAATGAAAATGATTTTTATAAGGTTATAAATTATAAATTATTCATTTTACATTCTATGTTATAAAATCCTACCTGTTCGGGTGGTATTTTTTCACCTTTTATTATCCTAATTTTCATTCGATATTTGAACTTAATAAATTCAAGTTTTATGAAAATTAAATTGGTCATATTAATTTCTCTGTTATTTGCAGGGGTTGGCTTTTCTCAGGTTGTAACTTCTACTCCAACTTACCCAACAGAAAATGATTCTATAGTGATTTATCTTGATACTTCTCAACCCGGAGCTGAGGAAACAGAAACCTATTCAGGGACCATATATGCTCATATTGGTGTTAATACAAATTTAGGAGACTGGCAGCACGTAATCGGAAGCTGGGGAAATAATACAACACAACCAGCATTGACAAAAATGGCTACGAATCATTATAAATTAACAATTGGGTATCCAAGGCAATTTTTTAATATTACAAATGCTTCCGAGCATATTTCAGCCTTAGCAATTGTATTTCGCAGTGCGGATGGAAACCTTCAGACCAGGCCGGATATTTTTTATACAATTTATCAGCCAGGCTACACTCTTGCGCTTAATAGTCCATCAGCAGTGACAAGTTTTAATGATCCTCAAAGGTCTCCATTTTTTATTAATAGTACGGATACAGTGAACATCTCAGTTAATGCTGTAGCAATCGGCACACAAAATTCTTCAATTAAATTATTTGTAAACGGAGTTCAAAAAGCAACTACAAGTGCAGATTCATTAAAATATCAATTAATTGCAGCAACTGAATTATCGACTGGTGCAAACGAGATTGTTATAGTTGGCAGAGATACAGCGAATTTGACTGATACTTCAAAGTTTACTCTAATGATAAATCCCGCTGTTACAAATGAAGCTCTTCCCACCGGGATAGTACCGGGAATTAACTACGACAATAGTGACATTCATAGTGTTACTCTCGCTTTATTTGCACCACAAAAAAGTTTTGTTTATGTGATTGGTGATTTCAACGACTGGAAAGTTGATGAAAATTATTTTATGAAAAAAGATTCTGTCTCTGCAGACAGCGTTGTTTACTGGATTAAAATAAATGGACTGGTTCCAAATCAGGAATATTCATTTCAATATTTAGTTGACGGAAATTTAAGAATAGGTGATCCTTTTACACATAAAGTTTTGGATCCGTGGAATGATAAATATATCCCACAGACAATTTATCCTGGCTTAAAGCCCTATCCCGTGGGAAAAACTTCAGAAATAGTTTCCGTGCTGCAAACAAACCAGCCAAAGTATAACTGGACAGTTACAAACTTTAAAAAGCCGGATAAGTCAAATCTTATTATTTATGAATTGCACGTAAGAGATTTTGTATCTACCCACTGGTTTAAAACAGTAATGGATACATTAAATTACCTGAAAAAGCTTGGCGTTAATGCCATAGAACTTATGCCCGTAATGGAATTTGAAGGAAATGAAAGCTGGGGATACAATGTGAGTTATCATCTTGCACTGGACAAATATTACGGAACCCCTGATGCATTTAAGGCTTTAGTAGATTCAGCACATTCTAAAGGCATGGCTGTTTTACTTGATGTTGTATTAAATCATGCTTTTGGCCAAAACTCACTAGTGAGAATGTATTTTGCCGGAAATGGTACTGACCAGATATTGACAACCCCAGGTAATCCGTACTTTAATACAATTTCCCCAAACGGTACATATCATTGGGGCGCTGATTTTAATCATGCCAAACCTGCAACACAATATTATGTAGACAGGGTAACAAGCTACTGGATAAATGAATATCATATAGACGGTTATCGTTTTGATTTTGCTAAAGGATTTACAAATACAAATGGCGACGGTGGTACATATGATGCTTCAAGAATTGCGCTTACACAAAGGATTGCAAATAAGATATGGGCAATCGATTCAACTTCAATTCTTATCCTTGAAAATTTTGTTGATAATAATGAAGAAAAGGTAGAATCTGATTTTGGTTTTCTCTCCTGGGGAAATATGAACTATAATTATAATGAAGCTACGATGGGATATAATTCTCCGGGACACTCCGATCTCCGGAACGCTTATTATGGATACAGGGGATGGCCGAAACCAAGCCTTGTAACTTATATGGAAAGTCATGATGAAGAAAGGTTAATGTTTAAGAATGAAGCTTATGGAAATAGTAGTCCGTATTTCAAAGTTCAGGATACAACCAATGCACTAAAAAGGATGGAACTTGCAGGAGCATTCTTCTTTACAATTCCGGGTCCTAAAATGATTTGGCAATTTGGAGAGTTAGGTTACGATTATTCGATTGATTACAATGGCAGGGTTGGCAATAAACCAATAAGGTGGGATTATTATAATGATTCCAGAAGACAAAGACTTTATAAAGTATGGGCGGCCGAAACAAAACTGAAAGAAAATTATCCCGCTTTTCAGAATCTTGATTCAATGAATGTTACAGATTCATTAAAAACACTGCATCTTTCTGACCCAAATATGAAAGTAGTTGTGTGTGGAAATTTCAGCGTCTGGCAAACTACTATGAAACCATACTTCCAGCAACAGGGTATGTGGTATGATTATTTTTCGGGAGACAGTGTTTATATTACTCAAACAGATACTGCTATAACTGTAAATCCAGGTGCTTATTATATTTTTACAACTGTAAAATTACCAACGCCCACCCTGGATTATATCTCTGATGTACAATCAGGCGATAATACGATTATAACTAATTATAAACTATTCCAAAATTATCCGAACCCGTTCAATCCATCAACCGTAATTCAGTATCAGTTACCGCAAGCAGGTAAGATTACGTTAAAAGTTTATGATATACTAGGAAGAGAAGTAAAAACACTTGTTAATCAATTTCAACAGAGTGGAAATCACAAGGTTACTTTTAATGCATCAGTCCTCGCCAGTGGCATATACTTTTACCGGATAATTTCTAATAATTTCATATCAACAAAAAAAATGATTTTACTAAAGTAAAAAAAATCCATTTCCAATGGAAGGCTCCAATTTAAGGAGCCTTTTCTTTATAACTCTTTTATAAATCTGATCTTAAACTTTGCACGAAACCCCATTTTTAAATTACCAAAATTGAATAGAAAACATTAAATTATGCACTAATATTACTTTAATAGATTAGATACTCATCATAAATTAGTATGATTTCTAAACAAAAATTATCTGAATCATCCCTTCCAATTACAACATTCGTTTTATCGTTCATAATATTGTTTAATAGTTTTCTTTTTGCTCAGCAAAGCAGAATTAATTTTTCACATCTTCTAAGTCAGAACGGACTCTCACAGAATACCATTCATTGCATTCTGCAGGATAAAAAAGGATTTATCTGGATTGCTACAGAAGATGGGTTGGATAGGTATGATGGTTATAATTTCAAGGTTTATAAAAATAATTCACTCGATTCAACTTCAATCTCAGATAATTTTATCTGGACACTCTTTGAAGATAAAGATGGATTTTTATGGGTAGGTACAAATAGCGGTGGACTATGTAAATTTGATAGTGAAACTGAAAAGTTTACAACATATCGACATGATCCTGGTGACCCTAATAGTCTGAATCTTAATAATGTTAGAACAATATTTGAAGACAGCGACCGAAATCTTTGGGTAGGAACAGAAGGCGGTCTGAATAAACTAAATAAAAAGACGAATGTATTTACACATTATTATAATGATCCTAATGATCCAAATAGTCTGAGTAATAATGTAGTGCTTTCAATATTCGAGGACAGATCGGGTGATTTGTGGATAGGCAGCGATGGTGGTCTCGATATGTATGATAAACAAAATGAAAAGTTTATAAACTATTCAAAAATTCCCGGTGATAAAAATAGTTTAAGCAATAATGTAGTGCTTTCTATTTATGAAGACATTCAAGGCTATTTGTGGATTGGTACTTTAAACGGGGCTAACAGGTTCGATAAAAAAAGAAAAAAATTCACAAGGTTCCTGGCAAATCCTGTTGAAGGTAAAATTGCAATTAACAACACAATTAATAGCATTATTGAGGACAAAACGGACTTGCTATGGATTGGAACCGGTGATGGCTTTTATCAGCTACAATCAGAAAAAAATACAAATAACGGAATACCTCCTGCTCTTACCAAATCAGATATACTGAACCACAACAATATACTTTATATCTATGAAGATAATGCCGGGATTATCTGGATAGGAACAGCAGAAGACGGTGTAGTGAAATATGACAGAGAAAGGATTAAATTCAGGCACTATAAACATGATCCTTTTGATCCCAACAGTTTGAGTCATAATACTGTACGTTCAATTTACCAGGATAATAATGATGTTCTATGGGTGGGCACACTCGGTGGAGGATTAAACCGCTTCGACCCTTCCCGTAAACAGTTTTTTTATTATAAAAATGATCCGGATGATAAATTTAGTTTAAGTGATAATTCCATTTCAGCTATTTATAAAGATGATTACGGATATCTATGGGTGGGAACCTGGAGCGGAGGATTAAACAGGTCAGTTCGTCCTCATAAAACTTCAGATAATTTCAATTTCAAATTCATAAATTTTAAAAATGATCCTTCCCAAAACAGAAGCATTAGCAGTAGTATTATACAGTCAATCTTTGAGGATTCCGATAAGAATTTATGGATAGGAACCGGAGTTGGGCTGGATTTATATAACAGGGGAAAAAATAATTTTATAAGTTTTCAAAACATTCCCGGTGATCCGCAGAGCCTGAGTAGCAACCAGGTGCAATCTTGTATTATTGAAGACAAGAATGGGAACTTGTGGATCGGAACCTGGGAAGGGCTTAGTAAAATTAGTTCGGACTTGAGAAAAAATGCACTTAAAAAACCTGGCTCAGTAAAGTTTGTAAATTATAGAACAATTGAAAATGATAATTTTAGTTTGAGTGATGATCGCGTAATCTCTGCCTATGAAGATGAGGAAGGGAATTTGTGGTTCGGAACTTACGGAGGTGGGATTAACAAGCTTACACCGGACCAGCAAAATTCTTCTAAACCAAGATTTATTAACTATACAACCGCTGACGGATTAGCGAGTAATATTATATATGGGATTGAAGGGGATGGGAATAATAATCTGTGGTTGAGTACTGATAATGGACTATCATTATTAAATTATGAAACCGACAAGATTCAGAATTATGATGTTAGTGACGGTCTACAAGGGAACCAATTTTACTGGGGAGCAAGTTTTAAGGGCAGGGGAGGAGAGTTGTTTTTTGGAGGGACCAATGGATTTAATGCTTTTTTCCCGGGTGAATTAAAGATCAATAATCATATCCCACCTATTGTAATTACTGATTTTCAAATATTTAATAAACCTGTAAAAATTAGTGATGATAATTCTCCTTTAAAAAAATCAATTTCATATACTAAGAAAATTGAACTTTCATACAGTCAGAATGTATTCTCTTTTGAATTTGCTGCGCTGGATTTTGCTGCGCCGGGTAAAAATTTATACGCTTATAAAATGGAAGGCTTTGATAATAACTGGATCGATTCGGGGAAAAGAAGGTTTGTAACATATACAAACTTAGACCCGGGTGATTATATTTTCAGGGTCAAAGGCTCAAACAATGATGGGGTTTGGAATAACGAAGGTACATCTATTACCCTGACAATTTTGCCGCCTCTGTGGAGAAGGTGGTGGTTTATTTTATCAGTTTCGTTATTGTTAATAGGGCTTGTAGTTTATATTGTAGCTTTTAGGATCAGGAATCTTTTAGCAATTGAAAGATTCAGGACAAAAATTGCAGCAGATCTCCACGATAATATCGGTTCAAGTCTCACCGAAATATCAATACTTAGTGAAGTTATATCTCATAAGATAAAATCTGAAGATGCAAGTGTAGTTAAAAGCCTGAAACTTATTAGCAACAATTCACGTAATCTTATTGATGGCATGAGTGATATTGTTTGGCTGGTAAATCCTAAAAGAGATTCCTTGTATGACCTTATATTGAGATTGAGAGATACTTATGCTGAGCTTTCAACATATACCGATATTTCTTTCAAATCGGAAAATATAAAGGAATTAGAAAAAGTATCTCTTTCTATGGAGCATAGACAGCATCTATTTCTTATTTTTAAAGAGGCAATTAATAATAGTATTACACACAGCAATTGTAGCGAAATTACTCTTGAAGCCTCGGTTAAAGGCAAAAGACTTGAAATGACCGTTAGGGATAATGGGGCAGGATTTGAAATTAAAAAAATGGGAAAAGGGAACGGTCTGAATAATATGAAAGAACGCGCCAAATCTATTGGTGGGGAACTTGAAATTATTACAGGCCCTGATACAGGAACTACTATAAAATTTATAGGAAATATTCTGTAATTTATAAATAAATTTTAATAAGGAGCATCAGTGATTAGAGTGGTTGTAGTGGAAGATAATGACGCTATCAGGGAAGGGCTAAAAATGCTGATAGATGGTACTGAAGGTTATTCATGCGTTGCTGCATTTTCTGAATGTACCGCAATGTTATCGAATATTAAAAATGCAAAACCGGATGTTTTATTAATGGATATTGGATTGCCGGGAATGAATGGAATAGAAGGAATAAAAAAGGTTCGTTTAATACTTCCGGAATTGGCAATTATGGTCCTTACAGTTTATGAAGAAAACGATTTGGTATTCGATGCTCTTTGTGCAGGGGCTTGCGGATACCTGGTAAAGAAGACCCCCCCGTCAAAACTTCTTGAAGCAATAAAAGATGCGTATGAAGGCGGGGCCCCAATGAGTTCACACATAGCCAGGAAGGTGATCGATTTTTTCCAGAAGAAGAAACCGACACCGGTTCATAAAAGTAATTATGAATTGACCCCTCGTGAGAAAGAAATTTTATCAGGATTAGTTGAAGGCCATAATTTTAAGGCAATCGCTGATTCACTTTTTATTAGCATTGAAACAGTAAGATTTCATTTCAGAAATATTTATAAAAAACTTCACGTTCATTCCCAGTCCGAGGCTGTTGCAAAAGCAATTAAGGAAGGCCTGATTTAGTCTCGGTATTCTACCTGTTCAGGTGGTAGAAGATAGATCCTTTCCTATTTTTTCTAATACAAATACCTCTGTTTGAGTAGTAGCTTGATGTGCGCTTTAATCATAATTTAAGACCTATAAAATAGTTTATCAGGAAATTAAGTCTAAATGTAACTGGATGTTTCGATAAACTGGAGACTGGTAATTTATGATTAAAGTAGTTGTTGTAGAAGATAACGACACTATTCGCGAAGGATTAAAAATATTAATTGACGGTACAGAGGGTTTTTCCTGCGTTGGTGTCTATAATAGTTATGAGACAATGATTAAGGAATTGGAATTACTGATTCCGGATATTCTTTTGATGGATATTGGACTGCCGGGAATAAATGGAATTGAGGGGATTAAACAGGTAAAAACACTTCTGCCTGATTTGACAATATTGGTACTTACAATCTATGAAGAAAATGATTTGCTATTTGAAGCTCTTTGTGCAGGTGCAAGTGGTTACCTGGTAAAAATGACTCCGCCCGCAAAATTTCTTGAAACTATTCAGGATGCTTCTAATGGTGGATCGCCCATGAATGCCAAAATTGCAAGGAGCATTCTTGAAATATTTAAAAGCAGAAGTAACAAATTAACTTCGGAAGAAAAAGAAATTCTAAATGAACTTGTTGCGGGTAGTAATTTTAAAGCTATTACAAATTCAATGCAAATAAGTCCGGAATCCTTAAAATTTCATTTCAGGAATATTTATAAAAAATTACATTTTCATTCTCAATTTAGAACTAAAATTGGGATACCACAGGGAAAAATTATTTAAATAATATTTCCAGTCTATATAGGTAGTATTTTTTTACTAAAAATGGCTACTATTTTTAAAATACCTTTATTCAGGTAGTAGTTTGAGGGTACCTAAATCGATAGCTTAAGATATAAATGGAATCTAGAGATTGCATTTATGAGCTAAAAAACTATTAAATAATAATTAAACAGAATTAAAACGAGAGATTATCTGATAAATTTATACTACATTCCGAAAAAGCATTCAGATAAAACACAATGTGAACCATATCACAAACAACAAACGTAATTAATGAAATTAAAAGCATTAATACTCTTATTAATAACTTTAGTTATTTCCGCTTACGCAGGAAATCGTTCTAAGGATAATGTGGTATTGGCTTCTGTTGGGGAATACAAAATTACAATGGGGGACTTTACTGCCAGATACGAAGACTACCTGATTTATTCCGGCGTTAAGGATAATGTACCTCTGAGATTTTCAATTCTTAATAATATGATCAATGAAATTTTGTTGAAGGATTATGATAATAATTCCCAAATTTACAATAATTCTGAATATAAAAAAGAATTGAAATGGACTAAAGATGAAGTTATTCTGGCCTATCTAAAAGACCAGGAAGTATATTCGAAAATAACCGCTAGTGAAGATGAACTTCATAAAGCTTTCGAAAGAACAAATATAAAACTTGAAGTAAGACATTTATATGCACCCACCAAAAAAGCTGCTGATGAATTATATGCTCTTCTAAAAATGGGCGTTGATTTTAATAAACTGGCTAAGCAGGTATTCACAGATTCCTTATTAAGGAATAACGGGGGATATCTTGGATATATATCCTGGGGAGCTACTGATCCAAATTTTGAAGACGCCGCATATTCACTGAAAGTTGGTGAAATATCAAAACCGGTCAAAACTGCACAAGGATATAGCATAATAAAATTAGAAAACAGGATTGTTAATCCTATGATGACCGAGTATAATTATCTGAACATGAAGCCCAAGTTGGAAAGAGCAGTTAAAATATCTAAGAAAAGTTCCTACGAAAAAGCATACCTTGGAAAAATATTTGGTAAAAACACCATAAAATTTAATGATCAATCAATAACTAAAATTTACAGCGAATTAGGCCAGCCGGGATCACCTATTATAGAAAACGTTAGCCATTCAAAAACATCCACCGGGTTTTGCGTTGAATACCAGGGTAAGAAATACAGCCAGGATGATATTCGGGTGATTTTGTTTTCTTCTCCCGAATATAGCCTTGAGAAAATAAAATCCGTTAAAGATTTAGAAGTCGCAGTGCTTGGGCTATTGATGCAGGAAAAACTTTTAAGCATTGCAAAAGAAAAAGGTTACGATAATAAAATAGATGTAACTACAAAATACAGCGAACTCGCCAAAAATATATTCCTGAATTATAAAAGAAAAGAAATACTAAAAACGGTTGATGTATCAGATTCAGAACTATATAGCTTTTATAATAAAAACATATCCTACTTCAAAGAAGAAAATGAGATGAACGTGCAGGAAATAGTTGTGCAGGATTCTTCAATGTTAGGAACTTTAAGGAATAGGTTGGACGAAGGTGAAGATTTTGGCAAACTTGCAGAAGATTTTTCATTAAGAAAATGGAGCTCAAAAAATAAAGGAATTTTGGGGCTATCACCTGTTTCGAAATTTGGAGAGCTGAAGGATACGTTATGGAATTCACCCTTAGGTAAAATAATTGGTCCGCTGAAATTTGATAAATATACAGGCTTCTTCAAAGTATTAAATAAACAAAATGGCAAACCAGTTGCCTTTCAACTTGTTAGGGAAAAAATACTTAATGCAGTTCGCAATGAGAAGGGCTTTCCTTACATGAAAAAGCATCTTGAAAAATTATCTAAAAAGACAGAAATCAAAGTAAACGATAAATTATTAGCAAATTATAATTTTAATCTAGCAGGATAAAATAATAAGGCTTAAATCGCCCGGGAGAAATTATGAGAAAAACATTACTCATTCTTATTCTGTTTATAACGTCATCCACCTTATTATTAGCAGGCACCACAGGTAAATTAACTGGAAAAGTGATTGATGCAAAAACCAAAGAAGCATTACCTTTTGTAAATGTTGTAATCCTTGGTACTAATTTAGGTGCTGCTACAGATATTGATGGCAACTACACAATATTAAATATACCACCTGGTAAATATGACGTAAAAGTTCAGTATATCGGTTACCAGGCAGTCATAGTTGAAGGCATTTCTATTTCAATTGATCTAACAACCAGACAGGATTTCACCCTTTCAGAATCTTCTGTTGAATTAGAAGCAGTTGTTGTTGAAGGCAGAAAAGATGTACTGAAAAAAGATGTTACATCAAGCCAATCTTCAGTTTCGGCTGATCAGATAAGTGCTCTTCCTGTTCAGGAATTTAGTGATTTGTTACAGCTTCAGCCGGGCGTTTCAAAAGATGCAGGTGGCGGATTTCATATTAGGGGGGGCAGAACAAGTGAAATTGCCTACTGGGTAAATGGAATCTCAATTACAGATCCCTATGATAACAGTCGTGGTATTGATATAGACAATAGCAGTGTTCAGGAGCTACAGGTAATCAGCGGTACATTTAATGCTGAATATGGTAACGCAATGTCAGGAATTGTAAATACCGTTACCAAAGAAGGCGGTCGTAAATATCACGGAAGTCTTGATATATACAGTAGTGATTATGTCAGTAATTTTACTTCCTACTTTGCAAATATTGATAACTATGATCCATTTACAAATTATAATTTCCAGGGAAGTTTAAGTGGCCCCGTACCTTTCACAAATGATAAAATTACATTTTTTGGAAATGCCAGGTATAATTATGATGATGGATATCTTTACGGTTATAATTTTTATAATCCAGATGGATCAAAAGGAAATGGGGACCCTGTTTCAATGAGCTGGAGTAAAAAATGGCAGGGACTTGCTAACATTGCTTACCAGGTTATCCCCGGAGTTAAAATAAACACAGAATTTTTATACTCCACTGATAAATATCAGGATTATGATCATTCCTTTAAATGGGAACCTGGCGGAAATCCAATAAAATATTCCAGAAGCTATAATGGAACGATTTCAATTAACCATGTATTGTCACCCAAAGCCTTCTATACTTTAAGAGGAAATTATTTCTTTAAAGGTTTTAAACAGCGACTTTACTATAGCACAAGTGATCCAAGATATTTACATCCGGATTCACTTAATACTGTCAACTATGCTTTCCATACTAAGGGAACTGACTTGCACAGATTTTTCAGAGAAACAAATTCTTATTCTCTAAAATTTGATTTCTCCGGTCAGTTTACGGACAACCATTTGGTGCAATTTGGTGCTGAAGCAAAAAGACATGATATCCTTTTTGATGATTACACACTTCAGCCTTTAACTGTTAACGGAATTCCGGTTGATCCTTTTCGACCAGCAATTCCTGATTTAAGTTCTACAAACAGAAATAATTATAACGCCAAGCCTATTGAATTTTCCGCATATCTTCAGGACAAGATAGAATATAAGAGTGTAATTATTAATGTTGGTTTAAGATGGGATTATTTTGATTCCAAAGGCAAAGCAATTGTAGATCCTGCAGATCCTAATATAAACATTCCTTTAAGAGCGGGGATGGATTCATTGACAATTGCAGAAAGAGAACCTTACTATTATAAAAATGCCACGGCCAAAAGCCAGTTAAGTCCTCGTTTTGGTATAGCTTACCCTTTAAGTGTTGACGGCGTTGTTCACTTCTCATATGGCTGGTTCCTTCAGATTCCTAATTTCCAGTATTTGTTTAATGGTGGGGAATATAAAGTACCTGAAACCGGAAATGTTGGTAACCCATTTGGTAATCCTGATATTAAACCTCAGAAAACAATTATGTATGAGATTGGTTTCCGTCAGCAGTTCTCTTCTGATTACGTTGCTGACGTTACGGCATTTTATAGAGATATAAGAGACTGGATTACTGCAGGACCACCCACTCCAACATTAAACGGCGTTACATATTCAGTTTATACAAATAAAGACTATTCTAATGTGCGTGGAATAACATTGAGTTTCTCTAAACGATTTACCAATCACTTTTCATTTGATCTTAATTATACATATCAGGTTGCTGAAGGTAGTAACTCCAACCCTGATGATGAATTCAGAGCAGCTCAGGGGAACCAGGAACCTGTGGTCTTTCTTAGCCCGCTGAATTGGGATCAAAGGCACAATCTTAATTTTAATTTTATGGTAGGGGATAAGGATTGGGGTGTTAGTCTTTTAGCTAGGTATGGAACTGGATTACCATACACTCCCTCAGTTACTCAGTATACATCCGATAGAGGACTAAGTACCGGTTTTGAATCTAATAGCAGAAGACGTCCGATGCAGTTTGTTGTAGATCTCAAAGCAAATAAAACATTTAGTATTGCCGGACTTAATCTTACTACATACGTTAAAGTTTTCAATTTATTTGATGCCCGTACAGTTGTAAATGTATTTGGTGATACAGGTGAACCTAATTTTACAACAGAGGCACAGAATGTAGGAATAGATCCTAATCGCCCAAATACAGTAGCAGAATATTTAAGATACCCTGATCATTATGGAGCTCCAAGATTGGTTCAGACTGGTATTGAAATTTCATTTTAAGTTTTTCTACTTCGGAGGATTATTTTAATGAATCGAATCCTAAAAATAGTTTTTCAATTTGCCGTAATATTTATGTTATCCGGCAAATTAATTTTTGCGCAATTTGGCCAGGTCCAGGGACACGTTCCCAGTAAAGAAAGAGGGGACCCGAGAGTAAGAGCACAGGCGCAAATGGAAGGTAATAGGGTAAGAACAACAATATTTAATTTTGCTTTTACTGGTAGAACCGGTGGCGAATTTCCTATTGACGTTCAGACTCCTTATGAATGGCCCAAAAATACGGGACAGGTATACTTGGCACTTACCGGATTAATCCTTGGTGGAGAAGTCACAGATAGCAAAGGGCAGATTCAGCAAATTATAGATGTTCCAGATTATCGGTCTTCACCTCAGGGTAAAAGCTGGAACCTTGAACCAATACCGGGATATTCTTCTCCTGTTGATGGAAAAAATACAATTGCAAATAGTCTGGATTCAGATACGTGGCCTTCCGAATGGCCGGATAAACTTAATGATCAAAGTGATCCGGGCTGGAAAGGAAGCTGGAACGGATATTTTGGTAAAAATATTTTTAATGCAGACCAGGAACTTTTTGCAAAAGCATCTGATGATAGGTATGACCGCTACGCTGATTATTTCCCTGATACTACTGATCTTACTAGAAAAGGACTCGGTATTATTGTTGATCAGAGAACACTTGCATGGTCTCAACTTTTAGTACAGGACGATGTATTCCTACTTTATACTTTAAGAAATGACGGTACAAAAGATATTCCTAAAATGGGCGTTACAATTTGGTTTGCTGATTTTGTTGGCGGCAATGGTGATTCACAGGATGATATAGCAGACTTCGATATTTTAGGAAGATTCCTCTGGTCACGCGATAATGATAACAGGGCTGCTACATTTCGGTAGCGATCCTGTTGGTGCGGTTGCAGTTTCATTCCTCGAAACACCCGGAAACTCTACAGATAGAATTGACAATGATGGTGATGGTGAAGCAAATGGGCCAAAAGTTTCCGACGCGATGCTGGTTGGTGAAATTCCTGATAATGGTATAGACGATAATGGTAACGGACTGATTGATGAGAATCAGACGCATGTTCCTTTTGGATCTCAACCTGGTACTTCATATGCAAATGGTTTTGATGATAATAATAATGGTGAAATAAATAGCCCGGTGGTAACTCAGCAAATGATAGATGATGCCTCAACAGATAAATGGCACCGTTGGCCTCCAAGCCCCGAAACAGATGCTGTACAAAAGGGACAGGTATGGCTGATAGAACTTACCCAGAGTGATTTAGGAAAGAAATTCAAAGATAATATTGACAACGATGACAATTCGAATAGTTCTACAAGTTATAATAACCTTCCAGCCATAACCCAGGCGATGATTGATCAGGCGGCTTCTGATAAATATCATCGTTACAGAGTTCCTGGTACAGATGTAATTCTTTACAACGTTACTCAGGCCTCACTGGGCAAGAAATATTTAAATAAAAATGGATTGAGAGATGTTGGTGTCGATGAAAATATAGATGAGATGATTGATGAATCAAGAACAGATGGAATTGATAATGATGGCGACTGGAATTCTTTAACCGATGATGTGGGTCTGGATGGAGTTCCTGGTACGAGTGATTTGGGAGAAGGAGATGGTAAACCTACTTCGGGTGTTGGTCTGGCAGACCCGGTGAACCTAAGGTGGATTTGACCGATGTTAAGGAAACTGATCAAATAGGTATAACTAATGCACAAAGAATTGCGGCAGGCGGATTAAATATTAATAGTGATGCACAGATGTGGTTTGATTTTATGATCCCGGGAAAATATTTTAATCCTGCTGTCGTAGCACCGGGCGAATATGATCTGTTTGTTTCTTCTGGTTTATTCCCAATGAAAGCAGGCGATGTACAACCTTTCTCAATGGTTGTAATATTGGTAAATGGGCCGGTTAACGATCCTGGCGGGACTTTAAGAAGAAATGAAGTTCTTAAGAAACGAACAAGAGCACAGGAAACATATCAGAATAATTATAGATTTGCTGTTGCTCCTCCTGCACCAACATTGACAGCAGTGCCGGGAGACAATAAAGTAACTTTATACTGGGACGATGCTGCTGAAAGTTCATATGATGCGTTTACTGCAAATATTGGTGGTGATGGCCATCACTTTGAAGGCTACAGAATATACAGGGCATCTGATCCTGCATTTCTTGATGCAACAAATATTACTAACGGATTTGGTACAAAACAATTCCTGACACCATTAAAGGTTTTTGATCTGAAGGATGGCATTACCGGGTTTGATTCCGTTGGCATAGATGGAATTCATTATTACCTCGGTGATGATTCAGGATTGCAGCATTCATTTATAGACAGTACTGCAAAGGATGGATTTACATATTATTATGCAGTTGTTTCATATAGTAAGGGATTTGCAGCTGGTGGAATATTACCTGCTGAAAGCCCCATTAGAATTAATCTGAAAGCCGATGGCTCAGTAAAACTTGGGCCAAATGTTGCAAGGGTAAGTCCGGAAGCAGTTTCGGCTGGCTATGTAGGAGCTACACTTGGAGATATAAAGTTAGTGATGGGGCAACTACAAGTACAGTATTTTATGAAATTGTTGATCCTCATGAAATAAAAAATGCACATGATTATTTTATTACATTTGAGGATACTTTGATCATAACCCCGGGTTATCCTGATACATTAAAAACAAAAAATTATACTCTAACAGATTCAACAACGAACACAGTACTAATTAATAAGAATCAATTTTTCAGCAATTCTTACGAACAGCCTATAGTTGATGGATTTAAGTTAAGTTTGAACAGTGAAGCATCCGTTCAATTAGACAACACTACTTCAGGATGGAATAGTAAAAACTTACCGCCATTTGTGTTTGAGAAATTTGTTGCTCCGGGTAAGAGTGGAGAATTAAGACCAAATGATTATAAAGTGTTCTTTGGCAATGTTGGGATAGATACATCTTTATCATTTACTTATTTTGGAGTCCCGTTTCCGTCTGAGCCGGTTAATTTTAGAGTATACGATAATTCTAGTAAGCAGTTTATCAAATTTGGATTTTTGGATATTGACAAGTCTGATGGCACTGGTAAATTAAGTGCAAAAGGGACTAAAAAAGATAGAATTGTTATTCTTGGAAAAAAACACTCAAGATTCGCTGGTAACAACCTGGTGGTTTTATTTAAGGGCAGAGCCTGATTCGACACAGACTAACCCTCAACCAGGTGATACGGCGTATATATATCTAAAAAAACCATTCTTATCGTCTGATGTATTTCAAATTTACTTCTAAGTCTTCTACAGTAGATAATAATTTGGCTAAAACTTCTCTTAGTGCTATTAAGGTAGTCCCAAATCCGTATTTGGGTTCCGCAATGTGGGAGGTTAAAAATCCTTATACCTCAGGAAGAGGACCAAGATCATTACACTTCACTCATCTTCCCGCTAAATGTACTATCAGGATTTTTACAGTTGATGGAGAACTTGTAAATACAATAGAACACAGCAGTGCCATCGATAATGGCACTGAAGATTGGAATATGTTGACTAAAGATAACTTAGCTATTTCATACGGTGTGTATATATATCACGTAGAAGCACCCGGAATAGGAGAAAAAATTGGCAAATTTGCCGTTATAAAATAAGCCTGCTTAGGCTGACAAATTATTAGAAAAAATTGAAAACTTGAAATTATTCAAGGAGCTGTAAAGTGTCGACTAAAAAAATAATTTTCATCAGCATTATAGCCATAATATTTATGGCCGGTGGTATCTTTGCGCAAAAGGTTTCCAAAACTGGTACAACGGCTGCAAAATTTCTGAGTCTTGGAATAGGACCAAGAGCAAATGCAATGGGCGGAGCTTTTAGTTCTATTGCGGATGATGCTTCTGCAATTTACTGGAACCCGGCTGGTATTGCTTATGCTGACCAGTTTCAGGGTATTTTCACTTACGCAGATATGTTTGCAGACATTAAACTGAGTTACTTTGGTGCCATTATTCCTGCGGGCAATTACGGCAACTTTGCGGTAAGCGTTACAGCTTTGAATTATGGTGAATTACAGGTAACCACAGAGAACCAACCGGAAGGTACAGGTGAAACATTTTCACCTGGCAGTTATGCCTTTGGAATTTCATATGCAAGGTTTATAACCGAGGATTTTGCTGTTGGTGGGTCGGCGAAACTTGTTACGGAAAAAATTTATCATTCAAGTGCCACTGGAATTTCATTTGATGTC
>CAVVHP010000035.1:0-9641 GCA_963748105.1 uncultured Bacteroidota bacterium
TCGGACAGGATGCAGCAAGATCATTCCCTGTCAATCCCTGGATAATGCCACAGATACCTGGACACCGGGTGATGTAAACAACTGATCATGAAGTTGATCCTTATGATTCCTATAATGACTTTACAGGATTGAAACAGGAAAAAGTTCAACCGCTTACTTATAGCCTGGATCAAAATTATCCCAATCCGTTCAATCCTTCAACAAACATCAGGTTTAGCATTCAGAAAGCAGGTCTGGTATCTTTGAAGATATATAATGTATTGGGTCAGGAAGTAACAACATTGTTAAACAGTGAATTATCCGCTGGAACTTATACTTACAGTTTTGATGCTTCAAAACTTAGCAGCGGAATCTATTTCTATACAATTCATTCTAACAATTTTGTTCAGACGAAGAAAATGATCCTGTTGAAGTAATTTTACTTTAACAAACAAAAAAGCCCCGATTTTTCGGGGCTTTTTTATTTATAGTAATCTAATTATTATTTAATTGCGGCTGTTAGTTGTGCTTTTAGTGCTTTAGCTTCATTATAACCCGGATTAATTTTAAGAGCCTTGTTTACAGTTTCCAGAGCTTTTTTAAAGTTTCCTTCTCCTACATAGCAACCTGATAAATTATATAAAACCTGGGAATCTTTGCTGTTAAAATTTAAGCTTTCAATTAAATATTTTTTTGCTTGTTGATTATTATTTCTTGATAGACTAATAATCCCCAACCATTTTGTAGAAAAAGAATCCGGTCGCAGATCATATTTCTTTTTAAATAAATATAAGCCTGATCATACATTTTATTATTCATTAATACATTGGCTACATAATCGTAATAGCTTAATATTATCGGGTACTGCGTAATAAGCACGTTCATTACATCAAGGAAAGATTTCATATCTTTCCTAGCTGCATACCACTCTGCAAGCTCCCGATGGGCTTTCTCCCAGTTTGAATCTTCAACCAGGAATTTGGCAGCAACGGAATCAACATGGTCTCTAGGTTGTAAGACTTTATAGTCAGGTAATTTCTGATCTTTTTCAATAAAGGGCCAATCATTCTTAAGAAGTTTAATCCTGTATTTTCCAATTACAGAATCTAATCTGCAAAAACTAAAATTTGCTACTGTAACGCTGTCCTGTATTCTGTTAGAAATATTCAGCCGTTTGGATTTTGGCAAAAAATTATATTTCTGCATTGACTGGAAAAATATATCTCCCATTAATTGGTAACCTGCCAGGGTCGGATGAAGTTGATCGGTAAATATATTATTTCCTACTATATTATCCGGGCTTACTGCATTATATGTCGAATCAACATTAGCGATCGGGTAGTTAAATTCTTTCCCTAGTTTGTAGATAATTTTATTCATTTTACCCGGTGCTCTGAAACGGAGCGCATCAAGATCACGGGCATATTTAAATAACGAATCAGCTAACGAGTAAGAGCCTTGTTGTAGTTTATCTTTAGCTTCATTGTAAATCTTATCCGCAGGTGGGTAACCATTTTCGGAAATTGAGACGAAGGGTGCCTGATCTTTTAAATTGCTGCTTAATGTGCCTAATATTACCGGAACATTTGACTTCTTTGGCCATTTTAAGTACATCAGTCATATTACCTTCAAACTGGGCCAGTCCTTTTAAGTATATATCAGAATTAAACCCAATAAACTGATTCTTTGCCATTCTTGACATTAGTGTTCCGGTTATATGTTTCCGGCCAGATAATAATTTTGCGCCCGATTTAATCACATCTCTTAATAGCTGAAAAGTTTTAAAACGTTCAAGGCTAATAACTGCATTAACAATTGTTCTGGATGTTCCGAGATTTTCCATCGAACCCACACCAAGAGCTCCATAATATTCATTATGGCCCGCATAAATCAAAATCAAATCTGGTTTTTGCTCCAGGATTCCAGGCATAAGATCTCGGATAGTATAACTGTTAACAGCAGTCATACTACAATTTACTACCTCTATTCTCGAATGAGGATAAACCAGCGATAATCTGTCCTGAAGATAATTTGAAAATGAGCCGATAGGTAAAAAAGGATAACCTGCAGCACTGCTGCCTCCCAAAACAAAAACCCTGAATGTACTATCTGTTTTTACTTCATCAAATGCGTTCTGATTTGAATATGGTACGTTCTTAGTGTTGAAAAAATATTTATGGGCAATATCTGTATTTAAAACTAACTTGCCTTTCGTAACATTTACCCACTGTGTGAAATCGTATCCGTAATTAAAAATTCTTAATCCCGCTTCGAGTAAGACAAAAAATAAAATAGGGATTATTATAAGAACTAAATAGAATGATTTTTTAACAGGCTTTTTAGGTATTGAATCTAAATATTCATCAACTTCATTTTTGGTGACATTTAAATCCCTGGCAAGTTTTTCTGCAGAATGTTTCCCCTTATTATTCTCAATCCATTTTTTTTGTTTATTTGTGAGGCTCACTTTTATTCCCGGTAGAATTAAAGGGTTCCAAAATTGATATTTATATAAGAAAAATACCTAAAATATCAGCTGATACCAAGCTTCAAAAATTGCCCATAAATGCCTTGTTTTAGCTTAAATCAAAGGGAAATTCCACATTTCATTCATTAAAAAATGTTATATTTAATCATTAAAAACGGATCGCAAAAGTTCCGTCTTATTCGATTTAAAACCTTTTTTATAGAATGTATATACTTGGTATATCAGCTTTTTATCACGATAGCGCCGCCTGTCTTATTAAAGACGGCGAAATAATTTCTGCCGCTCAGGAAGAAAGATTCACGCGAAAAAAGCACGATCATAACTTTCCATTTAATGCAATTGAATTTTGTCTTGATAACCGTAATATAAAAATCAGCGATCTTGAATTAATAGCATTTTACGATAAACCATTTCTGAAATTTGAACGGCTTCTCGAAAGTTATCTTAGCTATGCGCCGAGAGGAATTAAGTCATTCATAAAATCTATGCCTCTTTGGATAAAAGAAAAGCTCTGGATGAAAGAGTATATAAAGAATGAACTGAAATATGAAGGCAAGATAATATTTCCGGAACATCACGAATCACACGCGGCTTCTGCATTTTATCCTTCCCCTTTTGAGGAGGCGGCTATTTTAACAATGGATGGTGTTGGGGAATGGACAACAACTAGCTTTGGGATGGGCAGAAATAATAAAATTGATATACTGGCTGACATAAAATTTCCACATTCACTGGGACTACTTTATTCTGCATTTACATATTATACCGGTTTCAAAGTTAATTCAGGTGAATATAAAGTAATGGGGCTGGCACCGTATGGCTCGCCGAAATATAAAGATTTAATTCTGCAGGAATTAATCGATGTTAAAGAAGATGGCTCATTTAGATTAAATATGGAATATTTTGATTATGTTTTTGGCCTTACTATGACCAGCAAAAAATTTGATAGTCTTTTCGGAGGGCCGGCACGCAAACCTGAATCAAAGTTGACTCAAAGGGAAATGGACCTTGCCCGGTCACTTCAGGATGTTACTGAGGAAATAGTATTAAAATTGGGGAAACACGTTTACAAAGAAACCGGGTTAAAAAATCTTACAATGGCCGGAGGAGTTGCACTTAATTGTGTAGCAAACGGAAAACTTCTTCGGGAAGGCCCGTTCGAAAATATTTGGATTCAACCTGCCTCTGGTGATGCAGGCGGTGCACTGGGCGCTGCTCTTGTAGGCTGGCATAATTATTTGGGAAATCCAAGGACTGTGGATCTGAATGATTCGCAAAAAGGCTCTTATCTTGGACCGGAATTTTCAAACGACCAAATTATAGAATTTCTTAACAAAAATGGGATTAAATTTTCTGAATTAAATACAGAAGATATTTCAAGAAAAGTGTCTGGTTTAATTGCACAGGAAAAAGTAATTGGTTGGTTCCAGGGAAGAATGGAATTCGGGCCGAGAGCACTTGGTGCAAGGTCAATTATTGGCGATGCGCGCTCTCCCAAAATGCAGGCACAAATGAATTTGAAAATAAAATTCAGAGAAAGTTTTCGTCCATTTGCTCCATCTGTCCTCGCCGATAAGGTTTCAGAGTATTTTGATATTGATGTGGAAAGCCCTTATATGCTTCTGGTAGCCGATGTAAAAAAAGATAAACAAAAGCAGATGAGCGAAGATGAAAAGAAATTATTCGGGATAGAAAAATTAAATATTATTAGGTCTGATATCCCGGCAGTTACTCATATCGATTATTCTGCCAGAATTCAATCTGTTAATGAAAAAACAAATAAACTTTATTACGATCTAATTAAAAAATTTGATGAAGATTATGGCTGTGGTGTCATAATAAATACTTCCTTCAATGTGAGGGGAGAGCCAATTGTTTGTACTCCCGAAGACGCATATAAATGTTTTATGAGAACACAGATGGATTACTTAATGATAGGTAATTATTTGATTGATAAAAAAGATCAGGAAGAATTGAAAGAGGATAAAGACTGGCGTGAAGAATTTCAACTTGATTAAAGTTACAGACAGATTTTATGTGCTTTATATAATAAAGATTATAAAATGATATTAGACGAAATAAAAAACATAAAACAATCTAAAAGAGACCTGAAAAAATTTGGTTTGACTGTAGGCATTGTATTAATTGCAATAGCTGCTTTTTTATTCTGGAAGCAGAAAGCCAGTTATCAAATATTTGCGATAATAGGTTCCTGTTTAATTCTTTCGGGATTAATATTCCCAACTATATTAAGGCCAATTAATAAAGTCTGGATGACAATTGCTATTTTAATGGGCTGGGTGATGACCAGGGTTATCCTCACTATTTTATTCTTTATTGTTTTAACTCCATTGTCATTTGTTGCCCGAATATTTAGGAAAAAGTTCCTGGACCTGGATATTGATAAATCAAAAGAAAGTTATTGGGAGAGAAGAGAAAGAAAGCAAATAAATCCTGCTGAATATGAAAGACAATTCTAAATTAAAGAGAAATAAATGAGTAAACTTTCAATTATATCTGAATTGTGGCAGTTCCTGAAGGTTAGAAAGAAGTGGTGGCTGGCTCCTATTTTAGTCCTTCTATTATTGCTTGGCGGACTAATCATCCTTACACAGGGTTCAGCTCTGGCTCCTTTTATTTATTCAATATTCTGATTTTATTGTTAAGGATCACAAGTGATGTGATCCTTAATCTAATAGTTATTGTAAAATTGCTGCTCCGTAGGGGGGAAGTTCTACTATGTAGTTATTATCAATACCAGAGATTTCCCTTCCTGTGACAAGGTCCTTAATTTTCCCCTGATGTTTATCAAACATTTCCGCACTAATTTTTACTTCCGATTTTACTGAATTGTTATTAACAACTATTAAATAGGTTTTGCCATTTAATATTCTGCTGTAACCCAAAGTTTTATTTGAATTATTAGTTAAAAAGAAATGAAGAGCACCGAGCGATAGTGCTTTATTGTTTTCTCTTATAGAGATTAATTTTTTATACCAGTCAAATAGATTCTTATTAAAATAAACTGAATCGGCAGGCCGTTTTCTATTTAATGGATCGACTGATTCTATCTCATATTTTTTGTCCGGCCAAACCATTGGTTTTCTGCAATCCGGATCATCGCCGCCCCACATGCCCGCTTCATCTCCATAGTAAACCATTGGTGCTCCCGGCATTGTCATCTGTATCGCGACAGCTAGCTTCTGCTTTTGTATTTCAATTTTATCGGGTTTTCTTTCATCGTAATTTTTATTGTCTTTTGCGCTGGCGTTATGGTCGTACCACCTGTCCGGATTTACTATTTGCGAGGCGATCCTGTCAACGTCGTGGCTATCCATTAAACTCTGCAAGGCATAATAATTATCGGCCGGGTATTCTTTTTTCAGAATCATAAGGCTGTCCGCGAACGCTGAAGGAGTTATCTGTTCCTTCTGATCGGCGATAAATTTTTTAACGGCTCTCGCGAATTTGTAGTTCATAACTCCGTCAAATGAATTACCCTGCAGCCAGGGGGAGGCGTTGAACATCTTGTTTTCCGGCCAGTCTTCCCACCAAATTTCGCCGGTTATGTAGCCGTTCGGATTTTCCTCCTTTACCCATTTCCTGAAGGTCTTCCAGAATACTATCGGGACCTTTTCCGCTACATCAAGACGCCAGCCGTCGATTCCATCGGAGGGATCACCGTCATTATTCGGATCCATCCATCTTTTAATAATTGAATGGATATGTTCTCCAAAATCTTTTTCAAGTCCATATGTTGAATCTTTTTTTATCTCTGGCAAATCCTTTACGCCGTTCCATCCTTCGTATTCAAATTCATTTTGCGGTGTTTTAGGGTTGTCCCACGATTTTATTATGAACCAGTTTTTATATTTTGAATTTTGCTGGTTTTTAACCACATCTTGGAAAGCCCAGAATGTGGTACCGACGTGGTTGAACACTCCGTCAATGATCACTTTCATGCCCATTTTATGGCATTTATTTACAAGTTCAAGAAAAAGACTATCTGCGGAAGTCCATTTCCATGTTGCCGGGTCACCTGGGTTTTCGGAGGCCCAGATTTTTTCATCCTCTTTAGAATTAGGCCCGAAGTTATTATCTATATGATGATACATTCCGGTATCATACTTATGATGAGACGGCGATTCAAACAGCGGGTTAAAGTATATAGCGGTGATACCGAGTTTCTTAAGATAATCGAGATGATTAATTACGCCCTGCAGATCGCCTCCGTATCTTCTAACGCCGGAGTTCCAGTAAAAATCGTGGCCGTTTGCTTTTTCCCAGGGCTGCAGCTTAAACCAGTCAGAGGTCCAGGGAGAAATCTGCCACCCCTTTGGCGTGGAGTAAGGCCAGGCTCCTTCCATATCGTGTGGAGTTGGATCGTTATTTTTGTCTCCGTTAGCGAATCTTTCCGGGAAAATCTGGTACCATACGGCTGTCTTTGCCCATTCCGGAACCCTTGGAATTTTTTTATCCTTTTTATTACCCGTAAAACCAAAGGATAACAGCAGGATTATAATCATGGAAATTATTTTTTTCATAATTTTTATTTTTCCAATTTAAAAAATCTGTAACCAATGCCGCTGACGGGAACAGTTACTTTATTGTCAGTGACTGAAATTTCCTTTCCCGTTAGAAGGTCGGTTATATTTTTTGTACCGTAATAAACCGGTAACGTCAAATCGATATTTTGCTCACCTGTATTTTTGTTCAACACTACCATTACTCTTTCATTCATATCCGAGCGGACATAGGCAAATATATTTTTGTCAGCCTGCAGGGTATAATAATCTCCGTAGCGAAGCGCGGGGTTGTTTCTCCTGATATTGATCAATTTCCTGACATCAGCAAGATTTTCTTTTTCTGCTTTGCTGAGCTGATCTCCGAATCTCATCATTCTCCTGTTATCCGGGTCGGCAGCGCCGGTCATCCCGATTTCATCTCCGTAATAAATAGTCGGGATTCCGGGAATTGACAGCAGGTATGCAAGGTACATTCTTTCTTTTTTATAACTGCTGCTATGATCTACTTTCGGAGGATTGTTCCAGCCGATTTCAATTGAATTAGGATCGTTAATTTTTAAGTCGCTGTCGGCATACGCAAGGAAACGATCCTTATCCTGGCTGTCCATAATATTTCCCATCAGGTTATTATAGCCGAAGATTTCAAGACCTTTTTTAATTTCCTTATCCAGCGGCGCAAATGAAGCGTCACTGTTCAGGAAGGTTGGAATTGCCACATCGTACAAATTAAAATTAAACTGTGCCGGCAGCTGGCCGTTATTTACATAAGATTTTACAAGATCATAACTGCCGAAAGTTTCTCCCATCTGGAAGACATCTTTTTTCTGCGGTATTTCAACTTCCTTTTTTAATTTCCTGTTGAGCGCGCGCCAGAAATTATTTGGAATATGTTTTACGGCGTCCTGCCTGAAACCGTCGGCGCCGGTTTGTTCCAGCCACCAGATTGAATCGTCTGTTACGGCCTTAACCGCATCTTTTGAATCGATGAAATCGAAGGTCGGCATAAACGGCTCGAACCAGGTGGTCAGGCGTTGTTCATCCCATATTCTTAAATTCAGCCTTCCGTCCGGAAGTTTAAGATGGCCGAACCAGTCACGATGTTCCTTGAAATAAGGGTGTTCAATGTGAACGTGATGCGCTACTATATCCAGCAGAACTTTTACATTATGTTTATGGGCTGTCTTTATCAGTTCCTTCAATTTTGCCATCGTTCCGAATTCCTCTTCAACGGAACGCGGTTTAACCGGCCAGTAGCCGTGGTAGCCGGAAAACCACCTGTGGGGTTTTGGAAATTCCCTGAAGGCATGGTTCGTGTTATCGTAGACGGGGGATATCCAGAGAGTATTTATTCCGAGTGAATCGAAATACCCGGCATTAAATTTATTTATGAGTCCCTGGAAATCTCCGCCCATGTAATTGGCTTTATCGAAAAGTGAATCCTGCTTAATCGGTTTGTTGATCGATTTATCCCCGTCGCTGAACCTGTCGATTAAAGTCGAATAGATGATCGCGTCGTGCCAGGTAAAATGACTTTTATCACTGCCGGCGGGTTTGCCGTCAAATAGGATAATTGTCTGCACATTTGTGGACTGCCCGTTTTGTGTAACTGCCAGCCTCAGCGTGTTCCTGCCTTTAAGTTCAGAAGCAGGCAGTGAAATGTCAATTTTATCATTTGCTATCTTTATGTCGGAGGACGGGATTAAATTATTATTCAACAGGGGGACCAGGTTTGCGTTTGAGATCTTTTCATCGGTCTCTTTATTCTCGTAAGTAAACGAAAACGTGCAGTTATCTTTTGTGTAAGCGCTGCCGTCTACAAAAAGGAACGGCTGAGTCTTGTGTTTCGCTTCAACTGTCAGAACGGAATTATAATCGCCCATCCCGTTCGGAATTTTATCAGGATTTGCCGGATCAATTAGTTCTTTCCCATCAGCAAAAAATTTGTATTGATATCTGCCCGGTTCAAGAGGAATTGATCTGCTATATACACCGTTTTCATTTTTCATCTCCAGTTCTGAGCGGTTCCAGCTGTTAAAACTTCCGAAGAGAAAAACCTTGTCGTATTTCTTTTCCGGTTTAAAAGTAAAAGTTAGCATTTGTTCTTTGTTTATTCTGACGGGAATCTGATAGCCCTTATCTTTAAAGCTGAATCCGATCAGGCTCATTCCTTCGGAATTTTTATCCGGCGTAATTAATAATTTGGTTTTATCATAATTGTATTTTACTTCAACTGATTGATTGTCTGTAAATGAAAGATTATCATAACTGTCGGCATAGAACAAATCTGAAACTAACACGGAATCAGTTTTGCCGGAAACAAGGTTAATGGTTTTTAAGAGATCGGATATGCTTTGTGATTTTGCTGTGGGAATGATTAAAATGCTAAGAAAGAATAAAAGAAAGAGTGGCCTGGTTAGTTTCGTAATCTTCATTTTAAAGCTCCTTAGTTAGCAGAAAATTTAGCGTATTGATACTTATTGGGAATAAAAAATTAGGGATAAAATCAGCATCTGTTTCTCCATAGTTCATTTATATGCAATGAGTTATGGGAAGTGAAAACTCATATAAAAATCTGTTGTTTATAAAGATTTATTATAAAATATAAGTGAAAACTATTCCCAAAAATAACTATCCATTTGGGGTGTTTA
>CAVVHP010000036.1:0-6881 GCA_963748105.1 uncultured Bacteroidota bacterium
CCGGTATTAAATTTAGTAGTTATAATTTAAAGGCTTAATGCTATTTCTTAACCCCGCTGTTTTATTAGGTTTATTCGCGGCATCAATACCCGTTTTAATTCATATGCTGAATCTCAGGAAATTAAAACGAATTGACTTCAGCACTCTTGCGTTCCTGAAAGAACTTCAGAAGAATAAGATTAGGAAAATAAAGCTTAAACAATGGCTGCTGCTCGCGCTCAGAATTCTTATAATTCTTTTTCTTGTGATGGCGTTTGCACGTCCTACAATTAAAGGCATTGCAATTGGGGGAACAAGCTCGGCCGCAAAAACCACTGCTGTATTTATCCTGGATGATACATATAGTATGTCTGTTGTTGATGCGAAGGGGTCCTGGCTGAACCAGGCGAAATCAGAAATCCTCGAATTACTCAAACAACTCCAGGAAGGAGATGATGTAGCTCTCGTTTTAGTTTCGGATAATTCTAATAAAGAAATAAAAACCACTGGTAATCTCTCTGATTTTGAAAAACAGGTTGGGGGTGTTAACGTCTCATATTCAAGCGGGACGGTTCATAATGCTTTGGTTAAAGCAGCAAAAATTCTTGATGATTCTAAAAATTTTAACAAAGAAATTTACATTCTTTCAGATTTTCAATCTGGCAGGCTTTCAGGCAATGAGTCACTTTCAGATCTCGGTCAGATTTTAAATAAAGAAGTCAGGATCTATACTATAGACTATTCCGGAAAAGAAATTTTCAATCTGGGAATCGATCAGTTTAAGTCTGAAAACCAGATTTTTGAAAAAGATAAACCGGTTAATTTTAATGTTACACTTACAAACTATTCAAATCAGCAGGTTAATAATGAGGTCGTTTCGCTTTATTTGAATGGTGAGAGAAGCAGCCAGCAAAGTGTAACAATAAGTCCGGGTGCATCAAAAATAATTTCAATGCAGGCTGTCTCAAATTCTACAGGATTTATTAACGCTATTGCTGAAATTGAAGACGATGATATTCTACAGGATAATAAAAGATACTTGAATTTTTATATCCCGAATAAAATTCCTGTAATAATTTTTTCAGATAATCAACCGGATACAAAATATTTAAAACTTGCACTAACTGCTGGCGATGAAAAGAGCCTGATAAATATAGCGGAGAAAAATCTTGGTCAGCTTTCCTCAGTGGACCTTAACCAGTTTGATGTAGCCTTAATAGTCGGTGCAGATAAAATTACAGGAATTGATCGTCTGAAAAATTATATAAACTCCGGCGGAAGTTTGTTTGTTATGCCTGGTGAAAAAACAAACGAGGGAAATTTTAATAACCTGCTCCGGTATCTGAAATTGCCCGAAGTTTCAGGGATTTTTGGAGAGAATAATTCAACGGATAATTCTGTTACTTTTGATAAAACAGAATTCAATCATCCAATCTTTGCTGATATTTTTTCTAACCGGGATAAGAAGAAAATTGAATCGCCTGATTTTTATCATTTCTTTAAAATAACTACACAGGGAAAAGGGAATAATATTATCTCTTTAATGGATGGCTCATCGTTTTTAAGCGATTACAATACAGGCGGGGGCAAGGTTTTGCTAATGAATACTGCTCCGCTGCTTAGCTGGTCCAATCTTCCACTTAAAGGAATTTTTGTCCCGCTGATGAATAAATCTGTGTTTTATCTTGCATCAAAAGAAAGACAAAATGAAGAATACTTTGCCGGAATGCCGGTTATAATAAGCCTTGCAAAACAAGTCTCTGCTCAAATAAAAATTGAAAATCCGCAAAAGAGGGAAGATTATATAACGCTAAATAAAGAATTGAAAAATAATTTCATAAGCTACGATAAAACAAGTGTTGCAGGTAATTATAAAATATTTTCCGGCAAAAAAATGATTGATGAAATTTCTGTCAATACAGATCCAAAAGAATCTGCTACCAGGTATATAAGCGACTCTGAATTTGAAGATTACCTTAATAAAATAGATTTTAAGGGAAACCATATAAGAATTAATAAGGATCAAAATCCTGCTGATATTATTATGCAGTCCAGGTTCGGCTCGGAACTCTGGAAATATTTTATATTAGTTGCACTGATTCTTGCACTTATTGAAATGGCTGTTTCAAGGAACGCAAAAAATGAATTATTAACTGTAGAAAAATAGATATCATTTCGACCCCGGACTATCGGGGGAGAAATCTTTTATAATAGCGAATGGATTTCTCACCCCGCTAAAGGGGAATTCGAAATGACAATTAATAATATTCTTAAAATGAAAAGGAATTAGAATAAGATTTGGGAAAAATGATTGAGGTAACAAGGAAAACCGTTGAACAGGCTATGCTTGTTGCGTTGAATACAAAAGACATTAACAGGGAATTAGTAGAAGAACATCTTGCCGAGCTGGAAGAACTGGCTCTGACTGCGGGAGCTGAAACAATCTTAAAAATAACTCAGCATCGGGCAACAACTGATTCCGCATACTACATCGGCAAAGGCAAAGCAGAGGAAATGAAACAACTCATCGAAATGAATGACATAAATATTGTCATTTTCGACGATGACCTATCACCCGTGCAGACAAGGAATCTTCAGAAACTGCTCGACAGGAAAATTGTGGACCGGAGCGGACTGATACTGGACATATTTGCTTCACGCGCTAAATCTAAAGAGGCAAAGACTCAGGTAGAACTTGCGCAGCTTCAGTATATGCTTCCGCGACTGACGAGGGCGTGGACACATCTTTCAAAACAGTATGGCGGTATCGGTACGAAAGGTCCAGGTGAAACACAGATTGAAACTGACAGAAGAATTATTAGAAACAGGATTAGCCTGCTAAAGGAAAAACTCGAAAAAATTGAAGGCCAGAGAATTACACAAAGCCAGGGAAGGAAAGATTTTATAAAAATTTCTCTCGTCGGTTATACTAATGCGGGAAAGTCTACTTTGTTTAACCTGCTGACAAAGGCGGATGCATTTGCTGAGGATAAACTATTTGCTACACTTGATTCAACAACCCGTGCTTACGATCCCGGAACCAATCAGAAAATTTTATTGAGCGATACGGTCGGATTTATAAGAAAATTACCGGCACATCTTGTTGCATCATTTAAAAGTACTTTAAACGAAGTAAGAGAAGCGGATATAATTATGCACGTTATTGATTTTTCGCATCCGTATTATGAGGACCATATACACGTGGTTGAAGAAACACTAAAAGGATTAAACTGTGATAAAAAAACACAAATAAAGGTCTTCAACAAAATTGATCTGATTAAGGATAAAACAAAAATTGACCTTGCAAGGAACAGGTATAATAACTGTGTAATTATCTCAGCGCAAAGAGGAATAAATATCACAGCATTAAATGGTGCTCTTGTAAAACTAATAGAACAGGCTTTTGTTGAAGAAGATATTCAACTGGACATTAAAAATTCAAAAATAGCCGCCGCTATCCATTCTATGGCAGAAGTAATAAGTAAAAAATATGACGAAAATCTAGTTCATATTACCTACCGTACAAATAAGGAAAATTCGGACAAAATAAAGAAGATGATCTCCAAAGTTTAAGTTAATAGCGACTTATTTCCTTCTTATTTTTCCCACTTATTTCTTAAATTAGTAAACGTCTTTTTATACATCTAAGGGAGAAATCAGATGTCAATAATATTAAATGGCTCTGGACTAACTATCGAAAAACTGGTCAGAATAGCCCGCCATAACGAAAAAGTAGAACTTCATCCTGAATCACTTGAAAAAATAAAAGTTTGCCGCAAAATGCTTGAAGAAAAACTTCAGGCCAAAGAAATAATGTACGGAACAAATACCGGGATAGGCGAATTTTCTGAAATAGCATTAAATGATGAACAGGTTAAGGAATTTCAGAAATATCTTATTTATAACCACTCTGCTGGAATAGGAGAGCCTGCTCCTCTTGAATATGTTCGTGGAGCGATTGCCGGTAGAATAAATGTTCACGCACATGGTAATTCAGCGTGCAGACCGGAGATAACATTAACTCTTGTAGAAATGTTGAATAAGGGTGTTACGCCTTTTGTTTGCCAAAAAGGCTCGGTAGGTGCGTGCGGTGATCTTGCGCCGATGTCGCAGGTTGCTTTGTTAATGATGGGCGAAGGCGAAGCATATTACAACGGGGAAAAACTTCCCGGTAAAGTTGCTCTTGAAAAAGCAGGAATTAAAATTCCGGGTCTCCAGGCTCGTGATGGTCTGGCGGTAATAAACGGATCAAACCTGTTGACTGCAATGGCAGCTATCCAACTTTATGATATTAACAGGCTTTTAAAACAGGCTGAAATTGCAGCAGCTATGTCGCTTGAAGCTTTGAATGCGAATTTAAAACCTTATGATGAGCGTCTTCACAAAATGCGCGGATTTGCAGGTGCAATCCGTAGCGCAAATTCAATAAGCAAGTGCATTGAAGGTAGCGATCTGCAGACGGGTAAATTGAAAAGCAAAGTTCAGGATGCTTATTCCATGCGATCAACTCCACAGGTAATAGGTGCGGCACACGACGCGATTGCCTACGCAAAATCACAGGTGGAGATTGAATTGAATGGTGTTGGTGATAACCCGATATTTATTCCGGAAGATAATATTACATTAACCGGGGCAAATTTCCAGGGAACACCGGTTTCGTTACCGATGGATAATGTGGGAGCAGCCGTTACAATGATTTCTGTACTTTCGGAGAGAAGACTAAACAGGTTGTTAAACCCTGCGTTGAGTGTTGGACTTCCATCGTTTCTCACAAAAGGAGCGGGAATGTTCTCGGGAATGATGCTAAGTCAGTACACAGCAGACAGCTTAATTGTTGAACAGAGAATTCTTTCAGCACCGGCTTCTATTCAGTCAATCCCGGCAGCGGCTGACCAGGAGGATTTTGTTTCTATGGGCATGAACACCTCGATTAAGAATGCGCAGATACTTCAAAACGCTTACGGAGTGCTTGGAATTGAATTTATGGCGGCTGCACAGGCGTTGGATTTCCGTGATCATAAAAACGGTAAAGGAGTATCCAAAGCAAAAGAAATTATCAGGAAACATGTTGATCATCTTGAAATAGATCGTCCGCTTTATCCGGATCACACCAAGATGAGAGAGGTCGTAAAATCGTGTGAAATACTGGAAGCAGTTGAAAAAGAAGTAGGAAGTCTGGGATAGGAAATTCTCACGCAAAGCCACAAAGAACGCAAAAAATAAATATTTGTGATGACTGAAAATGAAATTGCAAAAATAGTAGTTGATTGTGCTTATAAGATTCACACAACTATCGGTCCTGGTTTATTGGAATCGGTTTACGAGGAGATATTAAGTAGTGAACCTTGAGAACGCTCAGGACGACATTCTCGGCGCTGCCTGTGAGGAATACAGTATCGCCAGGCAAACTTCCAGAGTGCACCGATTCCATGTGTACCAGGAAAGGCTCGTTGAGTTCCCAGGCCTGCCTGACAACATCGGCAGACTGCCATATCCCGGTGTGTGGCAGAATGCGAATGCGCACCGTCTGCCAACCTTGGTCGATGATCGGGCGCGGTGATGCGGCATCGTACCGGGCGGGGTCGTGATGCGCATAGGCAGGGCTCCGCAGCAATGTCATACGCAGAGTCCCGTCTTGTGCATCGAACCCATACTTGCAGTCGTTGAGTATGGCAAGTCCGTATGGCCTATCGTCAATGAGGCCCGTTAAATCAACCCATTTCTGACAGGGTTGCTCAGTACAGTCAAGCGGGCGTTCCTGGACACCATAGGGAACGTCACATATGACCTCGCCTGAGGTGATGCACGTTTCATAGCACAGCTTCAATGCCGTGTAGCGTTCTTGCCAATTGATCCGCAAGGTACAGTCTATGGCGGGCGATTGGCGATACAGTGTCAGGTATTGTTCGACCTTCGATCCCTTGAACTGAGAAGTAGCACGGACGGCGCCGAGCACGTCGCCCTTCTCAATCAAGTCAATGGCAGCGTTTTCGAAGCACCCCATCTCGTCACTGTATTTCTTCACGCCGTAGAACTACACAGTGTCTGAAGGGTCTGCCATGGCCGCTAGCAAATTTCCCCGTTTTAGCACTTCCATGCCTGCTTTCTATCGTAAAGCCGGACTATGTGTCCACCCGAGGGGTCGAATTCGATCGCCACCACTCATTATCTCCCATATACATAGTCCCGGTCGCCAACCATCGATCCGGAAGAACTGCAGACCCCCTGATCGAATGTGAAAGGAGCGATAGCCGAGACCAGGAACATCCGCTGTCAGGGCATACGAATGGCTGCCTACGTAAGGCCCCGTAACGGGCTGGATGGCAACTAGCCTACCCTTGCTGCCAGCGGCATGGAGAGGGTTCTCGATCCCGCGGGCCGCTATCGGCGGAATCAGAACGGTTTGCCTCACCCTCCACGGAAGCGGATTGAGCACAATGACCGTGTTGCCGGGTGGAGTGGTGTCCACGTTGCGCGCCAGGGACTGCACCGACCTGTTGATGACCTCCTTTGCCGCATGCAAAGAGGCGCCGAGCTGATCCCGCGTGTCTTCATAGGCAGCCACGATACATGTCCCTGCCAGGATGTCGTGGAATTGGTTGTAGAGGACGTGCTTCAGGCCTGTTCGAGGGCTGCTGCAGGATACTCGCCGCCCACCGTCAGCCAGCGCATCGTCGCGAGGCGTTCGGCGGTCATGAGGCCGTGCTCCGCGCGGCGAATGAGCCGTTTGACTTCCGAATGAACGCTGTAGCAGCCCCGGGCGTGATATTGCAGATCGTCCGCGACGACAGGGATGGTGTCGTTTGAGGTGGATTCCAGAACGCCTTGAAGAATTCACGGAGCGTGGAAAACTCGATGTGCGGCGCAGACGGCGTCTTCTGCCAATTCAGGATCCAGCAGTG
>CAVVHP010000037.1:0-10027 GCA_963748105.1 uncultured Bacteroidota bacterium
GAACAGCCGCAGAAAAAATGGCCGCGATGAAAAAAGCAGGTATTCACGTTGCTGAATCCCCTGCTGAAATGGGCTCAACAATGTTGAAAGCTCTCGGAACAAAGAATAAAAAAACTTCACGCAAACCGGTAAAGAAAGCAGCAACAAAAGCTTCTTCAAGGAAGAAAGTTGCTGTTAAAGCAAAGAAAGCTGTGAAGAAAAAAGTAAGCAGAGTTGTAAAATCAAAAAAGAAAAAATAATAATTCAGAATAAGGAGTAATAGTTTGGGTAACAGAACATTAGCAATATTAAAACCGGACGCGGTAAGAAATAATAATATCGGTCAGATTATAACAAAAATTACAGAAGCCGGATTTAAGATTAAAGCAATAAAGATGGTCCGCTTAACAAAGGATTCTGCCGGCGGATTTTATGAAGTACACAAAGAAAGATCCTTTTTCAACGAGTTAATGGATTATATGACATCCGGCCCCTGCGTTCCGATAGCTCTGGAAAAAGAAAATGCAATTGCAGATTTCAGAAAGTTGATAGGTGCAACTGATCCTTCAAAAGCTGAAGAAGGTACAATCAGAAAATTGTTTGCAAAAGATATAACCGAAAATGCTATTCATGGTTCCGACTCGGATGAAAATGCCGCAATCGAAATTGCTCATTTCTTTTCAAGAAAAGAACTGCTGGAAAATTACAGCGGTTAATGTTTTATTGAAATCTCAATATAATGGTCGTCAGTTAGATAACTGATGACCATTCTTTTTTATTATGAAAAAAATACTCTTCACATTTTTAATTTTTTCTCTGTTTATTCCCTGCTCTTTTACGCAGGTAAAGCCTCTTGAAACGGGCGCAGACAGGCTGCTCTCCGAATATTCAAACATCCTGAAAAACCAGAGAATCGGACTTGTTACAAACGCTGCCGGAGTGCTTTCAAACGGGAAACCACTCTACGAAGACGATGGTTGCGCGGGGATATAAAGTAAAAAGAATTTTTTCTCCCGAACATGGTTACCAGATAAATAAGCCGGCAGGTCAAAAAGTAAACGAATCTGAAACGCCGGGTAAAGACATACCAGTTACATCACTTTACGGGAAAAACAAGATTCCAACTCGTGAAATGCTATCGGATATTGATGTTATAGTCTTTGATTTGCAGGATGTGGGTGCACGCTTTTACACGTATATATCTACACTTTATTATACCATGCAGGCTGCCGCAAAATATAACATAAAAATTATCGTACTGGACAGGCCGAACCCGATCAACGGGTTGAAAGTTGAAGGACCCGTTCTTAAAAAAGAAATGGAATCCTTTGTCGGAATTGCTCCCCTGCCCATTCAACATGGAATGACAGCAGGTGAAATTGCGCGTTATTTTGACGGGGAAAATCTTCTTGGTAAAAATCTGCACCCAGATCTGTATGTAATTTCAATGAAAAGCTGGAACAGGAACAGTTATTTCAACGACTATTCTAAAAGATGGATACCACCGTCTCCCAACATAAGAAATATTGAGACAGCCTTGATTTATCCCGGTACCTGTTTGATTGAAGGCACTAATGTTTCAGAAGGTCGTGGTACTTTCAGGCCTTTTTTAACTATCGGCGCCCCGTTTATCGATTCAAATGATTTAATAGAAAAATTGAACGATTACGGAATAAGCGGAATTGAATTATCTCCTATAAAATTTTCTCCTATCTCCATCCCGGGAATGGCAAATAAACCAAAGTTTGAAAATGAAAGCTGTAATGGAATTTCTATTACAATAAAAGACAGGACGCAATTAAATGCACCGCAGTTCGGAATAAAATTAATTTGCGCACTGCAGGAATTATATCCGGATAAATTTAAGTTAACTGATTATTTCGATAAACTGGCCGGAAACCCATCAATAAGAAAAATGATTATTGCAGGGACTTCACCGGGAACAATTATTAATTCCTGGGATACAACACTAACAGAATTTAAAAACATCAGAAGAAAATATTTACTCTATTAAGAAGGATCACAAATGAAATACTTACTAATCTCGCTTTTTGCATTTTTGATATTAGCAGGATGCGGCGAAAAATCTAACAAGAGCAATACAATTAACGATAAGAACAAATACAATGTCGATTCAAGCGATATAAAAACGGAACCGGTTGCCAACCAGAACGAAGCTTTTAAGCTTGAGTATAAATTTGAAAAAGGGAAAACATATCATTACAGGCTTACCACGGTTACTAATGATATTCAGACTGTAAAAATCGATTCAACGATGAGAAGCGACATTAAGCAGACAATCATTTATCTGATTGATCTTACACCTGTTTCTACTGATAAGGACGGTGTCACTGAATTAAACTGTATTTTTAAGTCTGTTAAGCTCAATGCTCTGGCAAACGGTCAGGAATATAATTATGAATCAGATACAAATACTGATTCAGCAGAGAGAAATAAATACGCTGATTATGAATCGCTTATTAATTCTGAAATTGGAATCAGAGTTTCTAAAAAAGGCGAATTAGTAGATGTTTTCCGCGTCGATAAAATTCTCGCTAAATTCTTATCAATTAAAGGTCTCACTGATTCTGTTAATGCACAGCAAAAAGATCAGCTGAAAACAAATATGGTAGAGGGTGCTGTAAAACCATTGTTGTTCCAGATATTCAGAACTATGCCCGATCATCAGCTTGCAAAAGATTCTACCTGGACCTTCCCACAGCCGGCAACGCAGTTTATGGTATACCAGATTCAGAATACCAATACATACAAATTAACAGGTATAGAGAAATATAATGGCGACAAACTTGCTGTAATAAATGGTGGAATTGAAAGTAAAATTACGGGACAAAATAAAGCTTCAGACCGTGGAGTTGATTACACATTTACAAAACCAAAAACTAGCGCGGGCGGAAAAATTTATTTTAATATAACTGAAGGATGTCTCCAGAAGGCAAAGACTTATACTAAAGTTGATATCCACTATACGATGGAAGCTAAAACTCCGCAAGGAAAACAGAAAGGCACACGCACAGAAGCAATTACAAATAATTACTTCCTGGAAAGGTTATAATTTTTTGAGAGCACTAATTTCGTTTTTGTATAACTGACAAATTTAGTGCTCTCTATTTATTCCCATTATTTTTTAATTTCCCTCACAACTACCTTACTACCTTCTACCCTGAGAACTTTTAATTTACTCCCCTGCTGAACATAATCGCCGTCCGCTACTACATCAATTTTTTCTCCTTTAAAATCAGCCATTCCGGCAGGTCGCAATGTTGAAAGGGCAATTCCTTCAAGACCTACGAGTTTACGCAGGGATTTAGAGGAGACAAAACCCTTATTAGCTTTTTCGTCTTCTGCCAGGATCAGCCTGTTAAAGATGGTGCTTTTAGGCAGATACTTTATTATCAGCGCAATAACTATAATTGAAACAAGCAGCGAACCTCCGAGCTGAATTATTGCCCTTGAAATCATATCACCATCCACATAAGGCAAACCTCCGCCAATTAGCGCCATAAAAAGTGAAACGAAAATTAATATTATCCCCGAAATTCCGGCAATTCCAAAACCGGGGATCACAAATATCTCAAGTGCGAGGAGTATCACGCCCAGGACAAAAAGAATAATATCCAGTCCGGAGGCAAGATCCAGTATATAGGATGAACCAAAGAAAAGCAGCAGCGCCAGTACGCCGGCTGTACCGGCCATGCCCCATCCGGGTGTTTTTATTTCAACAAAAAGTCCCACAAACCCAATCATCAATAAAACGGAGACTACAATTGAGTTATTCAAAAATTTAACCACGTCTTCGGCCCAGTTTGATTTAATATCAATTACCTGCGCATTCTCCAAATTATAAATTTTTAAAACATCAGCAAGGTAAGGAGCTGTAGTATCTGCAATACCATATTTAAGGGCTTCATCGGTAGTTAAAGTGATTAGCTGTGTACTGTCCACTATTCCGGGAACTGTAATCCTTTCATCCACCATTCCCTGGCAGATATCCACCCGTCTTCCGTTTTTTTCTGCCACGCTTCTCATTTGTCCGCGCATAAACGACTGGTATTTTTCTCCCACCTTTTTCCCCTGCGCGTCTACAACGGTCGCAGCTCCTATCGTTCCTCCCCTGACCATCACTATTTTTCTGTTAGATAACGCTATAAAAGCACCGGCTGAAATAGCACGATGATCGATGAAAGCAATAGTTAAAACTTTGCTGGACATAATTGCGTCAACTATCTGTACTGCTGCATCTACTCTTCCACCGAGAGTATTAATTTTGAATACAATTGCAGCCGCGTTATTTTTTTCAGCTTCATTAACCACGCGTGTGATATAAGGCGCAAGGCCCGGTTCAATTTCGCTTTCTATATGAGCGAGGTAAACTTTTTTCTGCGCAAAAGAGTTCGAAATTATAAAAATTATAATCAGGATTATTTTTGGAAAGTGCTTCACTTTACACCTCGGCATTGGCGATTAAATATAGAAGAAATATACGTGGAATTTGGGAGATTTGAAATATATGCGTTGTTAATAGTCTCAAAACTAAACCTAACACAATTTTGAATCAATAATTTATCTTCTTATATATACCCGGCTTCCAATGGAAATGTTAACACCTCCGAAACCTGTATATAATTCAAAGAAATCATAAAGGTTAAAATTATATTGGCACTCCATGAATAATGAAAACGGACTTTTGCCAAATCGTTTTTCCATCCCCGCCCCCATAAAGAATCCCCATAAACCGGAAGCATTGGAATTTAGAATATTCTTTCCCGTCTTGTCGTTATGGACTTCTTTTGCATAAACAAATGTGAGTCCGCCATTCATTCCAAGTAATAGGCCTTTAGACAGGTTCAAATTATATTGCAGGCCTACATTTATCAGCCATTCCTTAAAGGATGCGGTTCCATCACTCTTTTGCGTAACAATTGTTGAATGGCCTGTATTATCGGTATTCAGTATACTAATTGAGGGAATACCATTTTTGGAAAAATATGTGGCTTTGCCGAAGAGGTCTATTTTATCGGATAATGTAGCCCCCAGTCCGAAGCCGAAAGTCGGTCCAAGTTTAGAGTTATAAGTTTCTGAAAAATTCTTCCTGGAAATTAAAAAACCTCCAGAATTAAGCGAGATTATAAAAGATTTTGAATAATTGGATTGTGAAAACACACTTACGTTTATCAAAATGAATATGACCGGCACAATCACAAATTTATTTTTCATTTATAAACCCTTTTATATTTTTTTAATAATATAATAAATCATATGGGAATATATATGCAATGTGTGTAAATATTGAGTAAACGGTCGGAATGATTAAACTACATACGGCAAATCGAGCATATTTAATCCTTGCAGATACGAGATCAATTTACCGTATGAACTTTATTAGATAATTCGGTATTAATTAATATTTATATTCCTCTCTTACCGGACTAAAAATATCAAGAACCGATGCCGGCATTTTACCGGTTTTTGCGGTATGTTCAACATTACCCGGTACTATGTAAGTATCACCGGGCTTTTAAAATTCTCGTTTCCCCATCAATTGTAAGTTCAAGTTCACCAGAGATTATTGTACCTATCTGTTCATGGAAATGGCTGTGTGAAGGAATTAATGTATTGGCTTCAAGGCTCACAAGTGAAGCCAGCATTTCTTTACCCCAGAATGTTTTAATAATAACTCCCGGCAGCAATTCTTTTTCTTTTCTCGTTTCAAAATCGCAAAAATAATCCATTGCAGTTCCCCCTGTAGATATTTAACGGAAATATACGTCGATTTTATAAAAAGCGAAAGGAAATGATTTCGGGTTTGTGAATTCGGGATGCGGATTTTAAATCCTGCAACGGCTTCAAAATCCGCAAACCAAAATTATTTTAAGATAAGATGTCCCAGTTTATCTCTTTTTGTTTTGAGATATTTTTCATTGTTTTCGTTAGGGAGCATTTCGATTGGAATTCTTTCAACAATATCGAGACCGTACCCCTGCAATCCAACAACCTTTTTGGGATTATTTGTAAGTAATTTAATTTTTTTCACACCAAGCGATACAAGAATTTGAGCGCCTATACCATAATCTCTTAAGTCTGGTTTAAATCCAAGAGCTTCATTGGCTTCAACTGTATCTTTGCCTTCTTCCTGAAGTTTATACGCCAGTATTTTATTTGCTAGCCCTATGCCCCTGCCTTCCTGTCTCATATAAACAACAACACCTGAGCCGTTTTCTTCTATCATATCCAATGCTGAATTCAACTGGTCGTGGCAGTCACATCTGAGTGAATGGAAAACATCGCCGGTCAGGCATTCGGAATGCATCCTCACAAGAGCCGGTTCATCTGGTTTGATTTTTCCCTTTACTAATGCAATCTGTTTTTTACCGTCGAGTGAACTTCTGAAAAGATGTAGCCTGAAATTACCGTGCTCGGTTGGAAAATTAATATCAGTTATTTTTTCAATTAATTTTTCTTTCTGCATTCTGTATTTAATAAGTTCCTGAACAGTAAGAATTTTAAGCCCATATTTTTTGGCAATTTCAATTAACTCCGGAACCCTCGCCATCTCTCCATCATCTTTAAGAATTTCACAAAGCACGCCTGCCGGTTTCATCTTTGCCAGTTTACAAAGATCTACAGCGGCCTCGGTATGTCCGGCCCTTCTTAGCACACCTTCATCAAATGCGCGGAGCGGGAATATATGTCCGGGTCTTGCAAAATCCTCGGCTTTGGAATTTTTATCTATTATTTTCTTTATTGTAAGGGCTCTGTCAGCAGCAGAAATTCCTGTAGTGGTCCCTGCTATCGCATCGATGGTTACTGTAAATTGGGTGCCGTGCAGAGCTGAATTTGAATCAACCATTAGTGGCAGGCCAAGTTCATCCAGCCTTTTACCGCTTACCGCAGTACAAACCATTCCCCTGCCGTACTTAGTCATAAAATTAACAATATCAGGTGTTACATATTCTGCCGCACAAATGAAATCCCCTTCATTCTCGCGGTCCTCATCATCAACAACAATAATTACCTTTCCCTGCTTAATTTCTTCAATAGCTTCTTCTACTGTACAAAACATTTTATCATTCCGTTTTCAAGTCTGTCAAAAAAATATTCATCCCAATTAATATAATCAGGAAGAATACATATAACTAATAAATGGATAAAACTAATTTCTTTTGAATCTCAGTTTTATTTCAATACCTGCGCAATTGCGCTTCGTTCAAATTTTAATTTAATCTTGTCATTAACTTCAAGCAGAACGGTTTTTTCATCAAGTCCTGCAATTGTTGCGTGCATTCCGCCGCTGGTAACAATCTTATCACCTTTTTCAATATTTGAAAGCATTTTTTCTCTTTCTTTAGAGCGCTTTTGCTGAGGCCTAATAATCATAAAATAAAAGATTACGAATATCGCGCCGAACATGATTATCGTACTGATAAGATTTCCGCTTGAATCTCCTCCGCTTGGCGGAGCCATTGCTAATAGTGCTTCCAATTAATCCTCCGTAGAATTATTTACGTTTAATGAAATATTCTTTATAGTTTTTTCTTTCCAGTCTTTAAAATTACCTTTAATTATTTTTTTTCTCGCTTCTTTAACTAGGTTCAAATAGAAATGCAGATTATGAATACTCCCGAGTTCAAGAGCGAGAATTTCTTTTGCTATGTACAAATGTCTTAAATATGCCTTTGAATAATTTTTACAGGTATAACAATCACAGTTTTCATCAATGGTTGTAAAATCGTCCTTATATTTTGCGTTCCGCATTGAAAGAACACCTTTAGAAGTAAACAAATATGAATTTCTTGCGTTGCGCGTCGGCATTACGCAATCAAACATATCAATGCCTCTTTCAATTGCTTCAAGAATATTTTCAGGCCTTCCGACTCCCATAAGGTAACGGGGTTTTTCTTCAGGCATAAAATCTGTCGTAAAATCTACCATTTCATACATTGTTTCTGCCGGTTCGCCAACCGCAAGTCCACCTATGGCATACCCGTCAAAATCCAGTTTAACAAGATCCTTAGCTGATTCTTCTCTAAGGTCTTTGTAAACACTTCCCTGAATTATCCCGAATAAAAACTGCTTATGTCCATACAATGGTTTCGATTTATCAAAAGCTTCCTTATTTAATATTGCCCAGTCAGATGTTAATTTTTTTGATTTCTGTGCATAATCATACTCGCAGGGATAAGGTGTACATTCATCAAGAACCATCATAATATCTGAACCAATGCTTCTCTCAATTCCGATCACTTTTTCAGGAGTGAAAAAATGTTTTGAACCATCAAGATGTGATCTGAATTCCACCCCATCCGATTTAATTTTTCTTAATTCTGATAAGCTGAAAACCTGGTAACCACCGCTATCTGTTAATATAGGTTTATTCCAGTTTATAAAATTGTGAAGCCCGCCAGCACTTTCAAGAACTTCTGTTCCCGGTCTTAAATAAAGATGATAAGTATTTGAAAGAACAATTTGTGCCTTAATATCTTTTTCCAGATAAGCTCTGGTTCACAGCTTTTACTGTACCCTGAGTGCCTACAGGCATAAAAATCGGGGTTTCTACCTTCCCATGATCCGTTTCAAATTCGCCTGCACGCGCTTTTGAGCTTTTATCCCAAGCTAAAATTTTTGTATTTAACAAATTTACCTATAAAGCAATGAGAAATCAATTTAATAACAAGAGTTCAAATTTACGGGAAAAATCAATAAAGATGAATGTTTAGCAGAATAATTCCCGAAAAGGGACAAAAATAAAGTATTTGTTATTCTTATAAGATTGGTAAAAAGGACTTCGGACCGGTCCGAACCTGTAACCACAACGAACAGGAGTTTATTAATGAAGCTATGGATAGAGTCGGAAATATTTCCATTTATACATAATTACTCCTGTTTTTGATTTAATGTTTGAATATACAACGGAGATAAAATGATTTTTACAGATCACTGATAGACGGCAAAAAGTTATGTCTTATTTTTATTAAGACTTGCAGAGATTATGTCAAGTTTTGCTACTAAGTCTGATATGGGCATTTTTATTCAGCGCTTGCTGTAAGTTTAACTAAATCAATCCTGATATTAGAAGCTCTGGCAATGAGTATAGTGAAATTATCGAGCATAACAATTTCTCCCTGCTCGGGAATCCTGCCGATTTTTGATGTTATGTAACCTGCAATAGTTTCATAATCACCCGGCAGAATATTCAGGTCATATTTTTCGTTTATAAAATCTATTTCGACCTTGCCGCTGATAAGATATGCATCCGTGGCAATTCTTCTGCAAATATCCTCTTCAACATCGTATTCATCCTTTATTTCGCCAAAAAGTTCTTCAATAATATCTTCAATAGTAACAATACCAGCAGTTCCACCAAATTCATCAATTACAATGGCAATAGAAGATTGTTTACTTAAGAATTCATTTAACATATCAAAACTTTTTTTGGTCTCGGGCACAAAGATCACTTCCCTGATAATACTTTGCAGGTTTTCAGGAGATTTGAATAAATCGTATGTCAGAATCATCCCTTTTATGTTATCAAGATTTTCATCATAGACAATTAATTTTGAAAATCCGGATTCAATAAATAAATCCAGAGCTTCATCAATAGTCTGGTTAATTTCTATCCCAACAATCTCTGTCCTTGGCCTCATTGCTTCATAAACACGCTGGTCGGCAAGATCAAAAACTTTGCTGATAATATCACTTTCTTTTTTATTTACCACACCGGCCTCATGGCTCTCTTTTACCAGTGATTCTATATCTTCTTTGCTGAATAAATTTCTGATATTTTCCGGCTTAAGGTTTGATGATTGTGTTAATAATGAAGAAATAGAGGAGAAAAATTTTACGAATGGATAAATAATGAAAGATACAATTCTGATCGGGATTGCGGATACAAAGACTACTCTGTCAGCAAGCTCACGGGCAAAATATTTTGGGAGTAACTCTCCGAAAATTAGAAGTACAAAAGTTGATAATAATAAAATTTTAATTTCGTTGAAGCCGAAAAAGGCCGATAGAAATACTGTGCTTACTG
>CAVVHP010000038.1:0-52466 GCA_963748105.1 uncultured Bacteroidota bacterium
AAAGCTTTTGAAAAATTTGTTCAAATGGTAAAAGAACAAAAAGGCAAAGTAAGTTACATTGAAAACCTGGACAAATATCCGAAATCAAAAATTGTTGAAAAAGTTTATTCAAAAAAATCCGGCTATGTAAAGGAAATAGATACATTCGGACTAGGAATGGCTGCGCTTGAACTCGGTGCTGGCAGAATGACAAAAGAAGATATAATAGAACCGAAGGCGGGAATTGTTTTTCATCCTAAGATCGGTGATAAAATTAAAAAAGGTGATCTAATCGCTGAGTTGTATTGTGAATCGGAAAAGAAATTAAATTCCGTGAAAGAAAATTTCCTTAACAACATTACTTTCTCTAAAGAAAAGACTAAAAGACCCCGGCTTATAAAAAAGATTATTGATTGACGTTATTGATTAAGAATTAAATGTGTTCTGATTTCATTTTGTAATTATGATTTGTTTTGTCATTCTGAATTTATTTCAGAACCTTAGAATTTAAATCAGATCCTGAAACAAGTTCAGGATGACCAACTATGAAATCAGGACATATTTTGCTTTTACACCACAACAACAATTTTCCCCCTCGTTTTCCCCGTTTCAATTTGCTTATGCGCTTCCGTCATTTGTTCAAATTTATATTTTTTAGAAACGTGAGATTTAATCGCGCCGTTTTCAAGCAGTGCGGCAATTTGCTTCATATCATTCCCGTTTGATCTTACCATCATACGGACTGTGTAAATATTTTTTTGTTTTGCCTTATCAGCAGCTTCACCTTCAAAATTTCCTTTTATGCTCACAATTCTTCCACCACTTTTTACAGCATCAACAGATCGGGCAAGGTGATCGCCGGGAATGGAGTCCAGCACTACGTCAGCATCTTTAATTTTTTCTTCAAATTTTTCATAAGTGTAATCTATAAATTCATCCGCACCGAGACCGAGTGCAAAATCCCTGTTAGGTGAAGAAGCTGTTCCTATTACATAAGCGCCAAAATATTTTGCAATCTGTACAGCATAATGCCCGACACCTCCGGATGCGGCATGAATTAAAACTTTTTCTCCCTTTTTAACTTTTGCATTTGTAACCAGTGCCTGCCAGGCAGTTAATGCAGCAAGAGTTGCGGCGGCTGCTTCTTCGTGTGAAATGTTTTTTGGTTTTATTGCTAATTGATCAGAGGGAGCAGCGACATATTCTGCATAAGCATTTCCCTGTCCTTTAAAATTTACCATCCCGAAAACATCGTCACCCGTTTTAATATCCCTCACTTCCGATCCGGTTTCCACAACAGTACCTGAAATATCCCAACCGATAATAAATTCGTTTTCATCTTTTCCGGGCTTTAAAATATTTTCAAGTGCCTGCCTGTTCTTTCGTACTATTGCGTCAACAGGGTTAATTGATATTGCTTTTACTTTTACGAGTACTTCGTCCGGTTTTATCTCCGGTTTTTTAATTTCTTCTATTTTAAAATTCCCGGTTCCGCCTGTTTCGTTGATAATAATTGCCTTCATCTTAATCTCCCTGATTAATCCTGAATTTTAATAAAATATACATAGAGTATAATAATTTCAAATTTTCCCGAATATGATAAAACACAGCCATGTCCGGGTTAACTTTGTTGAAAATATCCTCAAAATAGCTCAAAATTTGAGTTTTTGTACTAAAAACCATATAATAAAGGAAAATTCAGTCGCTAAAACGATTGTAAATAAGATCAGATGTTTTAATAATAAGGAGATACGTTATGGCAGATAGAAAAGAAATTATTGAAAATCTTAAAAAAAGTTACTGGATGGAAATTGAAACGGTAATGAATTACCTATCCAATTCGGTAAATCTGGACGGAGTAAGGGCCGAGGAAATTAAAAAATCTCTTTCAGCAGATATAACAGAAGAGCTTGGACACGCGCAGGCTCTTGCAAAAAGATTAAAAGAACTCGGCAGCACTATTCCGGGTTCAGAACAGTTTAAACCTTCTCAAACAAAACTTCAGACTCGTGACGATACAACGGATGTTGTTTCTGTAATCGATGGTGTTATTGCCGCAGAAGAAGGCGCAATTGACCAATACAATAAAATAATAAAGTTGTCCGATGGTATTGACTATGTAACTCAGGATCTTTGCATTCAACATTTAGGCGACGAAGAATCGCACAGGATAGAATTTGTCGGGTTCTCAAAAGAATACAAGAAATAATTTACAACACTCATCCCCCTTCTCCTGTAAGAGAAGGGGCTGGTAGGCAGAGTTTTTTTTTCCGGATTATAATATTATCCCCTCACAAAAGCTTCGCTCCCGTTAATTGCCTATATTAATTTTCTACAATTTTCCGCCGGTATTTCAATTCAATAATGGGAGGTAATATGTTATTTGTAATTTCATTAATAGCAACGATCGCTGCTTTTATTTCGTACAGGGGATTCAAAAGAAAAATGATGAAAAAGGAAGAGGGTTATTCTCTGATGGCAATGGCTGCTGCCGGATTAATCGCCTTCGCGCAATGCTGGACGGTTATTCCCGCCGGTCACGTCGGTGTAATAGATTTTTTCGGAAATGTGAGTGATAATACTTTATACCCGGGAGTCAGCTTCGTAAATCCAATGGCAAACGTGGTAAAGTTTGATGCGCGTACACAGGAATTAAAAGAAACCATGAGTGTCCCTTCAAAGGAAGGATTAAGCATCGATCTTGAATTAAGCCTGCTGTTCAGTTTGAGTTTTGAAGATGCAAACAAGATCTATAAAACAGTTGGTGAAGATTATGTTGAAAGAATTATTGTTCCGCAATTCCGTTCTGTAGTTAGAGGAGTAACTTCACAATATGACGCAAAAGCCCTTTACACGGCAGAAAGAGAACAACTTTCGAAACAAATTGAAACCGACCTTTTAAAACTTGTCGGCCCCAGGGGAATAAATATCGAATCCTCACCGATGCGCCAGATAACATTACCGCCGGGACTAACTTCATCGATAGAAGAGAAATTAAAAGCTGACCAGGAAAGCCAGCGGATGCAGTTTGTTCTTCTTAAAGAAAAACAGGAAGCTGAAAGAAAAAGAATTGAAGCAAAGGGTATTGCAGATTTCCAGGATATTGTTTCAAAGGGAATTAGCGACCAGTTACTGAGATGGAAAGGAATTGAAGCAACCGAAAAACTAGCCGGTTCTAATAACACGAAAGTTGTTGTGATCGGTGCGGGTAAAACCGGGCTGCCTTTAATTTTGGGCGGAAATTAGTCTAGAATTCACCCGGCCCCGGCGGAATTTAAAACAGCCCGGGGTCTTTAGCTAAATAATTCCCTGTTAAATCTTTTGACTAACTGGTCATTTTTTGATTGTTTCTGAATGACAGTATCCGTAATTTTGTACCGGTAAGTCAACATAGGTATAAAAATGATCAATTTTATCGATTTTCTGAACATTCTGCTCCCCTTTTTCTATGTGGTTACATTCGGAATCTATTCCTATGACTTCATGAAAGGGAAAAAGGAGCTTGCTAATTCAAAGAGATTATTCCTCTTTATTACCCTGCTTTTTCACGCAATTTATTTAATAACCCGAACAATTTACTTTGGCCACCCGCCAATTACAAACGTGTTTGAAATATTTACAGTGCTTGCATTCGCCGTCAGCTTTTCCTACTTCGTGCTTGAGCTTGTAACAGACATTCGCGGAACCGGTCCTTTTATAATTATTATTTCAATTTTATTCCAGGTAGTTTCATCGCTGGAAATTGAACATATCGTTACGGTAAAAGAAGTTTTAAAAAGTAACCTTCTGGGCGTCCACGTTTTCAGTGCACTGGTTGGATATTCCGGAATTACAATCTCTGCCGTGTATGGATTTCTTTACCTGATGCTTTATAAGGAAATTAAGCTGAACCAGTTTGGGTTGATTTTTGATCGTCTGCCAAGTCTGGAGATACTCGAAAAATTGAGCTTCTCCTCTGCTATTATCGGTTTTGTTTTATTAACCATTGCTATTATAATCGGAATAATCTGGCTGCCACAGGCTTTTCCCGATTTTTCATACGCCGATCCCAAATTGATTGGTACTTCAATTGTCTGGATTTTATATGGGATAGGAATTTTAAGCAAGCTGCTTGGAAAATGGCGGGGAAAGAAAGTTGTAATTTTATCTATTGTGGGATTTATAATCGCCATTCTTTCTACAATGCTTACAAACTTTTTATCACTAAGTTTTCATTCATTTTATTGATCTGTTATGAAATTACTGGCCGTTTCAATAAATCATCATTCTGCGCCTGTTGAACTGCGTGAAGCACTTTACCTCGGCATAGAAGATATTAAAAACCTTGCGACTGAAGCAAAGGGAAAACTTTTCAGTGAAGGGCTGGTTCTTTGTACGTGCAACCGTACTGAATTTTACGGTATACCCGTTGATAAAAACATAAGCTACTTTGATGTACAAAATTTTGTAATTGAAAAAAAATCTACTCACAAAATAAACCCCGAACATTTCCAGAGCTTCATGTCGCGGCGAAGCTGTCAAACATCTCTTTAGGGTAATCACAGGAATCGATTCTTTACTAATCGGTGATAACCAGATTTTCAAACAGGTAAAAGATTCTTTTCATCGTTTCAGAAGAGATGGGTTTTTCCGGTTTTCTTATGAAACGCATATTTGACGCGGCAACCATTGTGGGTAAAAGATCAATTACTGAAACCGAAATTGGCGAGGGAGCCGTAACAGTAAGTTACGCTGCTGTTCAGCTGATTGAAAAAATACTTTCAACACTAAACAAAAAATCCGCACTTGTAATTGGTGCCGGTGAGACAGGCGAGATTGCCGCAAAACACCTGCAGGACAGAGGAATCGGCACACTGGCAATTACGAACAGAACAATTGAAAAAGCGGAAAAACTTGCACAGTCTTTAAAATCAAAGATAATTCCATTTTCAAATTTTAAAGAACACCTGCACGAGTACGATATTGTAATCAGTGCAACCAGCGCACCTGATCTTATCCTGACAAAGGAAGACGTAAAAAAATCGATGAAAAAAAGAAACAGTGCCTCGCTAGTTTTAATGGACATAGCTATACCAAGAGATATGGATCCTGAAACAAAAAATCTGGATTACGTTTTTTATCACGATATCGATTCATTAAACATTATTGTTGAACAGAATTTATCAAAACGAAAATCTGAAATCCCAAAAGTTGAAAAAATTATTGAAGAAGAACTGGATAACTTCTTTAACTGGTATAATTCACTGCAGGCTGCTCCTACTATTAAAAACCTGCGTGATTATTTTGAAGCTGTAAGGGCGGAAGAGGTTGGGAAAAACAAGAACAAATTCTCCACTGATGACCAGGAAAAACTGGAAATTGTAACCAAGAGAATTATAAATAAAATACTCCATCACCCAACTATTGAATTAAGAAAATCGGCGGAAAGCGGTGATAATAGTCCTGAGTCCGCAACTCGTTTAGGAATTTTACGTGAGCTTTTCGGAATTGACAATCATAAACCGGACGAAGAAAAGAAATAATTATGGAAAAAAAGAAAATTATAATTGGATCACGCGGAAGCGAACTTGCTTTATGGCAGGCGAATTTTGTAAAAAAAGAACTTGAAAAAAGAAATAAAAACGTCTCTGTTGAAATAAAAATTATTAAAACCAAGGGCGATAAAATTCTTGATGTGGCTCTTTCGAAGATTGGAGACAAAAGCCTTTTTACAAAGGAACTTGAAAACGAATTACTGGCAAAAACAATAGACCTTGCAGTTCACAGCCTAAAAGATGTTCAAACCCAGCTTCCGAAAGGCCTGAAACTGGCAGCAATAACAAAGCGCCACGCTGTGGAAGATGTATTAATCGCCCGGAAAAAGGGAATGACGATTGACAAACTTCCTGAGAGTGCGGTGGTCGGAACCGGCTCACTTCGCAGAAGAAGCCAGCTGCTGCACCTGCGCCCCGATATAACCACAGAAGAACTGCGCGGAAATGTTCAGTCAAGGATAAAGAAATTTCAGGAATCTAACTGGGATGCAATAATTCTTGCGCGCGCCGGGATTGAAAGAATGAAACTAAAAAAACACATTTCATCCATCATTGATAAAGATGTTATGATACCTGCCGTTGGACAGGGTGCTCTTGGAATTGAAATTCATAAGGATAATAAATTTGTCGATGAAGTTTTACTATCGATTCATCACGAAGATACCTGCAGCGCAGTCATGGCAGAACGCGCTTTACTCAGAACTCTTGAGGGCGGATGCCAGGTACCGATAGGTGCAAACGCAGAGGTGAAACCAGGCGGACTCTATCTGGATGCAATAGTTGCCAACCTGAACGGCACTGTTACCTTCCGCAAAAAAATGAGGGGTAGCAAAAAGGACCCGGAAAAACTTGGTAAACAACTTGCACGTGACTTAATGAAGGCTGGCGCAAAGGAAATTCTAAACGATATTTATAAATCGGTGAGAACAAAAAAATGAATCTCCCATCGAAAAAAGAAAACAATAAATTACTGAAGCGGAAAAAGATTGTCGAATCCGCTGCAAAGCTCTTTTCACAAAAGAGCTATCACGAAGTGATGATGGAAGATGTCGCTAAACTGGCTTCAATTGCAAAAGGCACCGTCTATAATTATTTCGAGACGAAAGAAGATCTGTATTTTTCCATAATGAACATGAGAATGGAAAACCTGGTGGTTTCTCTAAAAAACAAGGTCCAGTATGAAATGAGCAGCATTGATTCGCTGCACTCATTTATTATTCACCTCTACATGTTCATGATGAAATACCAGAGTTTCTTTTTGATGTATCAGAAAGAATCTTTGAAGGCCGATCATACATTATGCGATGAGTTGTGCCGGCTAGAAAAAGAATTAAAAAATATTTTGTTCGATATAATTAAATCTGGTAAGACCGAAAATCTTTTCAGGGAAATAGAGGAAAGTTTCGCTGTCGATTTAATACTCGGAAGTATTTATGGTGCAATTTACCGGGGAATTGAAAAAAATTATTCCGAACCAGATATGATTAAGGATCGTGAAAAAATATTTGATTTCGTTCTTCACGGATTATTTTCAAGTTTTGAAAAGGACAAGGTTCTTCCATTGCGTGGGAAAACAATTGTTATTACCAGAACAGTAGAGCAGTCACGTGAATCTGCTGAAGCATTTATACAGCTTGGAGCAAGGGTCATAATTTTCCCTACTCTTGATATCGTTCCTCCTGATAGCTGGAAGGATTTTGACAGCGTTGTATTAAAAGAAAAGAAAATAGATTTTATCATCTTTACTTCTGCCCACGCAGTAAAAATGTTTAACAAACGCTGTGATGAACTGAATAAAAAGTTTAACTACTCAAAGATCAAAGTTGTTGCTGTGGGAAATAAAACCGCTGCCGTTTGCGAAAGACAGGGCCTACCGGTAAATATTATTCCAAGTAAATTCAGCGGCGAAGGTGTAATTAACGAGCTTTCAAAATATGATCTTGAAGATAAGGTAATTTTTATTCCACAGTCTGCAATTGGCAGAGAAGAATTACCCGCAGGCCTGGAAGAACAGGGTGCAACGATAAAAGTAGCTCCGGTTTATAATGTTGCTCTACCGGAAAAAGAAACGATAAAGGACAGGCTGGACGAATTAAAAAACAATAACCCGGATCTGTTTATATTTACAAGTCCTTCAACATTTAAGAACTACCTGCAGATTCTTGACATAACGAATCCATTCCAGTATTTCGAAGGATTCGATATCGCAGCAATCGGCCCAACTACGCGTGCAGCTATAGAAAACAGGAATGTGCACGTTACAATTATGCCGGACGAATATACAATTAACGGCCTTGTAAAAGCTACTTTAGAATATTATAAAAAATAAATTCGTAAAGATGCATCGCGATGCGTCTCTACACAACGGAGATAAACTTGAGCAAACTACAAAACGATTTATTCCTGAGAGCATGTAAAAGACAACCTGTGGAAAGAACTCCGGTCTGGATGATGAGACAGGCAGGAAGATATTTACCCGAATACAGGGCAGTACGTGAAAAATCGGATTTCTTAACAATGTGCAAAACACCGGAACTGGCAACGGAAGTTACTATCCAGCCGGTCGATTTGATTGGTGTTGATGCTGCAATTCTTTTTTCGGATATTCTGGTTATTCCCGAAGCAATGGGAATGCGTCTTGAAATGCAAGAGGGAAAAGGGCCTGTTTTTCCTCGCCCCGTAAGAAATGAAGAAGATGCAGAATCTTTAAAAGTAATCGATCCAACAAAAGATTTAAAATATGTGTTGGATGCTGTTTCGCTTACTAAAAAAGAATTAAATGATCGCGTACCTCTAATCGGTTTCAGTGGAGCACCATGGACTTTATTGTGTTACATGGTTGAAGGAAAAGGATCAAAGAATTTTTCTTTTGTAAAAAGTTTGATTTATAATCATCCGAAACTTGCTCATTCTATTCTGGATAAGCTGGCTGATGCGGTTGCGAAATATTTATCGGCAAAGATTGAAGCGGGGGCAGATGCCGTCCAGATTTTTGATACCTGGGGCGGTAATCTTTCACAGGCTGATTTTGAAGAATTCTCTCTGAGATATATTGAAAAAATAATTTCAAATATTAAAAGAGATGGACAACCGGTAATAGTTTTTGCAAAAGGTGTCCATTACAATCTTGATAAAATAGCGAATGCAGGTGCGGACGTGATCGGGATGGATTGGACAATGGATCTGGGTAAAGTAAGAAACGAACTCGGCGACCGGGTGGCGCTTCAAGGAAATATGGACCCGACAGTACTATACGGAAATGAGGAAAAAATCAGGAACGAAGTAAAGAGAATACTTTCAAATTATGGAAACGGCACCGGACATATTTTCAATCTCGGCCATGGTATTCTGCCGGATATAAAACCGGAAAGCGCAAAGTTTTTTATAGAAACAGTAAAAGAAGAAAGCAAGGCCTTTCATAAATAATTTTTTTCTGTAGAGACGTATCGAGATATGTCTCTACTAAAATTTCAGGAGCTAGCGATGTTCGAATTTGATCTTTCAAAATTTAAGAAATACGATAAACCAGGACCAAGATACACAAGTTACCCTACTGCACCGCAGTTTAAAGATACCTTCACGGCTGATAATTATCTTGATGAAATAATAAAAACAAATTATGGTGAAGGTCTGCCGGACCTTTCACTCTATTATCATCTTCCTTTCTGTGATACTCTCTGTTACTTCTGCGGATGCAACATGATAATAACGCGTAACCGGGACAGGGTAAAAGAATATTTGAAGTACCTGAAAAAAGAAATCGACATGGTGAGAACTTATCTATTACCGGAGAGACAGGTTTCACAGCTCCACTGGGGAGGAGGAACACCAACACATCTTACTCCCGATGAAATAAATGAACTCGCATCATATGTAAAAGAGAACTTTAACTTTAAAGAAGATTCCGAAAACGGATGTGAAATTGACCCCCGCGAATTAAAACGCGCTCACCTTGAAGCTTTGAGAAACAACGAATTCAATAGGATAAGCATGGGGGTTCAGGACTTCAACGAAAAAGTTCAGAAAGCCGTTAACAGAATTCAGCCCGAGGATATTACAAGACAAACCGTCCAATGGGTAAGAGAACTCGGGTTCAGCAGCATAAACCTCGATTTAATGTACGGACTTCCCTTCCAGACAGTGGAAACATTTGAAGATACAGTAGATAAAATTATAGATATTTCTCCCGACAGAATTGCGGTATTTAATTACGCTCACGTGCCGTGGATGAAAAAACATATGGCGCTAATTCATCCCGAAGATATTCCGGCACCGGAAGTTAAACTCGATATTTTAAAAATGACTATCGAAAAATTATCTTCCGCCGGATATGTACTTATCGGAATGGATCACTTCGCAAAACCGGACGATGAACTTGCCGTTGCTATGCGTGAGAAAAAATTATACAGAAATTTCCAGGGTTACAGCACACATTCCGGTTCGGATCTTTATGCGATGGGAATAACAGCTATAAGCCAGTTACAAAATATTTATGTGCAGAACATAAAAACAGAAAAAGAATATTTTGACGCAATAGACAACGAAACACTTCCCGTAACAAAGGGCTATCAATTAAATGAAGACGACCAGATCAGGCGCGATGTGATTATGCAGATTATGTGTAACTTCGAACTCGACATTCCTGCCGTTGAGAAGAAACACAATATAGACTTCAGAAAATATTTTGCCTGGGGCCTTAACAATATGAAAGAGATGGAAAAAGATAATCTAATTGCCGTTGCTGAAAATAAAATTGTTGTTTCTGAAATGGGAAGATTATTGATTAGAAACATCGCTATGAACTTTGATGGTTATATAGAAAGAAAAGAAGACACAGCAAGATATTCCAGGACAGTATAATTTATATGAAGAAAAAAGTTGTTGTTCTCGGAGCCGGCATTTCAGGACTTACAATATCCCACCTCCTAAACAAAGACGGGTATGATGTAACTGTCCTCGAAAAAAAAGATACCGTAGGCGGATCAATCGATACCGTTGTGGACGACGGCTATTTATTTGACCGCGGGCCGAACAGCGGACTTGAAACACACCCATTAATCGCACAGATCGTAGATGAGCTCGGCCTGAAGGACGAAATGATTTATGCCAACAAAGAATCGAACAAGAGATATATATTAAGAGACGGAAAACTTCACGCACTACCTATGAGTCCGCCCGGATTAATTAAAACGCAACTCTTCTCAGCAAAAGCAAAATTAAGATTACTTGCCGAACCATTTATCGGCAGATCAAAAGACGGTTACTACCAGAGTGTTGCTCACTTTGTGGAAAGAAGACTCGGTAGAGAATTTTTAGACTATGCTATAAATCCTTTTGTAGCAGGAGTTTATGCAGGCAGCCCGGAAGACCTGAGCGTAAAATCAGCCTTCCCTAAACTTTACGATCTTGAGGAAAAATACGGCGGATTAATCGTCGGTACTGTAAAAAGTATTCGCGAAAGAAAAAAGCGTGCAGAAAAATCAAAACAATCAGCAAAGATGTTTTCTTTTAAATCGGGCATGCAGATTTTCCCGAAGACAATTGCGGCATCACTAAAAGAAAAAGTATTAACTGAAACAGAAGTCACCTCAATTACGAAACTTGACGCCGGCTACAGAGTAAAATACAAACGGAACGATGAAATTAATTCTTTAGACAGTGACCTGGTAATTTCAACAATCCCGGCCTACGCCGCGGCTGATCTTGTAAAAGATCTTGATGTAAAAACAGCTGAACATCTGACACAAGTAGTTTATCCGCCGGTGCTTGTACTTTATCTCGGTTATGAAAAATCCGCGATAGGCCGCTCGCTCGACGGATTTGGTTTTTTAATTCCGGCGAAAGAAAAGAAATCTTTTTTAGGCGCGATATGGAGCTCGGTATTATTCCCTAACAGGTGCGATGACAGCAAGGCTTCCTTCACACTTTTTGTAGGAGGATCAAGAAGTCCCGAAGTGGCCGACAAAGACAAAGAAGAAGTTGTGAATGGTGTTTTAAAAGAATTTCACGAATTAATGAATATTAATTCGGAGCCGGTTTTTAAATCTTATAAATTCTGGAGTAAAGCAATTCCCCAGTATAACATCGGCTACATTGAACACGAAAAAGTTTTTGAAGATTTTGAAAATAACTTTCCGGGTTTTTTCCTCGCCGGCAATTACCGCGGTGGAATTTCTCTCGGCGACTGCGTGAAAAGCAGTGAGACTATATATAAGAAAGTAATAGAAATATAAGTTAAATGTCATTTTGAATTCGGCATCTGCCGGATGAGAAATCTAATGGCTAAAAGAAAAGATTTCTCCCCCGACCAGTAGAACTCGTAATGACAAAAAAATTGATAAAGGAGTAAATTATGGCGAACTATCCAAACAAAAGATTAAGAAGACTACGTTACAATCCGATCGTCAGAGATATGATCAGGGAAACTGAATTATCTAAGAATGATTTAATTTACCCCCTGTTTGTTGTACCCGGGGAAAAAGTCAGGAACCCGATAAAATCAATGCCCGGGAATTTCCAGCTTTCTGTTGATGAACTAGTAAAAGAATGCAAAGAAGTTGCTTCTCTTGGAATTCCCGCTGTAATTCTTTTCGGAATTCCTGAACACAAAGACGAACAGGGAAGCGAAGCATATGATGAAAACGGAATAGTTCAAAAGGCAATACGAGCAATTAAAGCTGAAGTGAGAGACCTTCTAGTAATTACAGATGTTTGTATGTGTGAATACACCTCTCACGGACATTGTGGTGTTCTGCAGGGCGAAGAAATACTTAACGATGAAACTGTTTCTCTGCTTGCCAAAGAGGCAATTTCTCACGCGGAGGCCGGTGCCGATATGGTTGCTCCTTCTGATATGATGGACGGAAGAGTACTTGCAATCAGAAAATCCCTTGATTATAAAGGCTTCAAAAACATTCCTATTATGAGCTATGCGGCAAAATATTCTTCCGGGTATTACGGTCCGTTTAGAGATGCTGCAGAATCTACACCGGCTTTCGGTGACAGGCGTTCTCACCAGATGGATATAGGTAACGGTAATGAAGCTATCCGTGAAGTTGAATCGGATATAGATGAAGGTGCAGACATTGTAATGGTAAAACCGGCCGGACCATATCTTGATATAATCTGGAGAGTTAAAGAAAAATTCGGAATGCCAACCGCTGCCTACCAGGTAAGTGGAGAGTTTTCTATGATTAAGGCAGCCGCACAAAATGACTGGATTGATGGTGAAAGGGTTATGATAGAATCTCTGGTTTCAATCAAGCGTGCTGGTGCAGATATGATTTTAACCTACTTTGCCAAAGACGCTGCTAGATACTTGGACAAGGTTAGAAAATAGATTAATTTGCCCGAAATGAATAGAAAAATTGAATGAATTTAACACAAGATTTCATTTCGAAGGTAAAAAATATTTTAGTCGTGGGAAAGAACAATCAGGTCGGAGACATGATTTGTTCTCTCCCGCTCTATGCCGCTCTTAAGAAAAAATTTCCCGAAGCTAAAATCACTCTTGTTGCTGCAAAAACAAATTATCCTGTTCCGCTAAAAGACATAAATCCTTATCTCGACAAAATAATCGTTTACGACAAATCCTCTCTTAAAACAATTTTTAATTTTTATCGCGAATTAAGAAAAGATAAATATCAAATCGGGATAGTTACTTCTACTTTCGCGTACTCGGCCACATCACACATTATAAATTATTTGTCCGGCGCAAAGATCCGCGTTGGTGTTAACAGCATTGACGGGAAAATTAATAAAGGTTCAAAATTCCTGAATGTTAAAAAGGACTTTTACTGGGACAAAGAGAAAAAGCATCAATCTGAAAGAAACCTCGATGTTATCAGGCAAATAGGCTGCGACCTCACACTTGAAGAAATTGAAAAAACAGGAATAATTTTAAGTGAAGGCGACGAACGGGAAGCAAATAATTTTATTAACAGGCATTTCACCGACAGATCGAAAAAAATAATTGCCGTTCATCCCGGTGCGGGAAAAATTCACAACATGTGGCCGGTTGAAAATTTTTTTGAGATGCTTTCGAAATTGTATGACAAACATAAAAATTATGTTCTGATCACCTGCGGACCGATGGATAAGGATGTTGTTAATACTTTAACAACAAAGCTCCTGGAAAATAATATCGAATATGTAATTGAAAATCTCCCCCAGAAACAATTATGCGCTGTTCTTAAGAAAATCGATTTGTATATTACAAACGATACAGGCACAATGCACCTTGCCGCCTCTTCCGGCACAAAACTGATCGGCTTGTTTGGTCCAACCAAAACCTACGAATGGGCACCGAGAGGGAAAAACCAACACTATATACAGGCGGAAAGCGGGAAGATCGGCGATATCTGTGTTGACGAGGTTTTCGAGTTGAGTGAAAAAACTTTAAAAGATTAATTTACTGGTTGTCATTTCTCCCCCGACTGGTCGGGGGAGAAATCTTAACTTAAATGAGAAATAGCACACCAACTGAAAATGAATATAGAAGTAATAAGAGAATATTGTCTAAAAAAGAATTTCGTAACCGAAAGCCTTCCCTTTGACGAAGTATCTCCTGTTTACAGGGTAATGGGAAAGATCTTCATGATTGCGAGTTTAGAAACGCCAGTATTTATTAATCTGAAATGTGATCCGGAATTAGCCGTGGAACTGAGGGAAAAATATGATTGTGTAAGACCCGGCTGGCACATGAACAAAATGCACTGGAATTCCGTTTATATCGATAATTCTGTGCCGGATAAGCTTATCTACAAATGGATAGACCATTCTTATGAATTGGTGGTTGAGAAGTTGAAAAAGGCTGATCGTGAAAAAATATTTCCTCCTAAAAAAGCAAAAAATTAATGGGAATGGTTATAAGGATAATTCTATTTATTGCGCTTTTATTCTTAATTGAATTTTATTTCACAAAGAAAGCGTTAAAAACATTCCGAGCAGTTTACCCGGGCTTTTCTGAAAAGAAATTAAAATTTATTAAAATAATTACACTCGTTTTCTTTAATTTTTACCCGCTGTTTGTGATTCTTGTCTGGGCATACCAGGCAATCGCACGACCCGTTAATTTTTTATTTCCAGCAAGCAAAACAATCGACTACCTGCTAATTTACCCTTTCTGGTTTTTTATAGTTTTAGTCGTGCAGTGCATCCTTTTATTTTTAACTGTTGATATTATAAAGCTGCTGCTCTACCCGGTTTATAAAAGATATAAAACAAAAATATTGCCTTATGAAATCAGGCTGCTTTTTTTAATTATTCTCTTCTTTACCGCTTACGTTCCTTTAAGAATGTATTATGATTACAACACCGTTAAAATCAGGGCAACGGAATACCATAAAAAAGACATTCCTGATGTTTTAAATAACATGAGGATAGTACTTATATCTGACATTCACGCAGACAGGTACACGGACAGAAAAAGAGTTTTAAAATTTGTTAGAAAAGTTAATTCAACAAATCCTGACCTGGTTTTAATTGGTGGTGATTTGATCAGTTCGGGCCCGGCTTATATCGATTCGGTTGCACAATACCTCGGCAATATAAATTCTAAATACGGGATTTATTCCTGTGTGGGCGACCACGACAACTGGGCTTACAGGAGTGATAACGCCAGAAGCCGAAAAGAAATTACCGAAGCGCTTGCAAAGCAGAACATTTTCATGTTCGACGATAAACGACAAAGCCTTCTGATTGACACTGCAAGAATAGGAATTACGTTTGCAACGGAAACGTATTCAAAAAGAATTTCAAAAAATAACCTTGATTCGCTTTTGGATCATTCAGTTTCAAAAAATAATCTGAATATTATGCTTGTTCATCAGCCACGCAGCCTGGTAATAAACGAAGCAGTCATGAAGAAATATGATCTTATTTTCGCCGGTCACACTCACGGTGGACAGATAACTTTTCTTTTTCCCTTTATAAATCTCACCCCAACAATGGTTGAAACTTCCAACATAAAGGGTGATTTTTACATTGGCAGCACCATGATGGTAATTTCGCCGGGGCTCGGTATGTCTATTGCACCTATCAGGTATAATTCGACTCCGGAAGTAACTGTGATAGATATTAAGAAATAATTTTTATGGCGTCCTGATTTCATTTAAGGAAACAAACAAGTGTCATTCTGAATTTATTTCAGAATCTAACTACAAAAGCGATCCTGAATCAAGTACAGGATGACGCATTAAGAAATCAGGACGCTTAAATTAGAAAATATATTTAACCTTCAAAAATATTCAGGACTATGATGAAATCTCTTAAACTTTTTCCGCTTTTCTTTTTTCTTTTTACAATTTCGTTTTTTGTTTATTCACAACAGGGCGAAAAAAGCAATTCAAAACTTGAGCTAACAATTAAAAACATAATGCGAGACCCGAAATGGATGGGTATTTCTCCATCAGATATCCACTGGTCTGAAGACGGAAGTAAAATTTATTTCATGTGGAACCCGGATAATAATGATGGTGATTCTTTGTATTCTGTCTCCGTTAACGGCGGTGTACCGCAGAAAGTATCATTCAATGAAAGATATAACCTGCCATCACAATACGGCGATTACAATAAAAATAAAACAGAGAAAGTATATTCAAAAAACGGTGATGTTTTTATATATGATATTAAAACAGGTAAAGCAAGACAGATAACAAACACTATTGATGCTGAATCTAATCCTGAATTTACTTTTGATGAGAAGGGAATCACATATGTAAAAGACGATAATTTATACGAATGGACTTTTAGCTCCGGCCTTACAAAACAACTAACAGATTTCAAAAAAGGAAACGAAAAGAAAGTCAAGGAACCCTCCGGAGATGAAGAAAAGTATGTAATAAAAGAAGAAATGAAACTGATAAAAGTCTTGCGGGACAGGAAAGAAAGGTCCGAAGAAAGAAAAGCCGCGCGAGAAGAAATGCAGCCGAAGAGACCCCTCGAAATATTCATACAAAATAAATTCGTTTATAATATCGAACTATCACCGGATCAGGATTATGTTACTTTTATCCTGGAGGAAAGACCTTCGGGCGTTAAAAACACAATCGTTCCTAACTATGTTACAGAATCCGGCTTTACTGAAGACATTCCCGGGCGACCAGATGTAGGCGCAAAACAAAATACTTACGAACTTGGAATTTATGATATAAAAAACGACACCGCTTATTACGTTTCAACCAAAGATATTCCGGGAATTTATGATAAGCCCGCATATTTGGAAGAATACGCCAAGGACAAAAAAGATTACAAGGACAAATACGACAACCCCAGAGAAGTTTCCTACCAGGGACCGTTTTGGTCTGATGATGGCAAACACGCGGTAGTTGATGTTCAGTCGCGAGACAGCAAGGACCGATGGATTATGTCGCTTGATGTTACTAACGGGAAATTAAAAGATCTCGACCGCCAGCACGACGACGCATGGATTGCCGGGCCGGGAATCGGCTGGTTTAGCGGCGCGCTTATAGGGTGGCTGCCCGACAATAAAAGAATTTATTTCCAGTCCGAAGCTTCGGGCTATGCGCATCTTTACACTGAAAATGTTTTTACCGGTGAAAAAAAACAATTAACAAAAGGAAAGTACGAGGTTTTCTCGCCGGAAATTTCAAAGGATAAAAAGTTCTGGTATTTTACTTCAAGTGAAGTGGATCCGGGTGAAAGACATTTTTACAGGATGCCTCTTGACGGAGGAACTCCCGAACAGATTACAACAATGACGGGAAACAACGACGTAACAATTTCACCGGATGAAAAACATCTTGCGATACTTTATTCCTTTGCGAATAAACCGTGGGAACTTTATTTAATGAACAATGAACCGGGCGCCAAGGAAACTCAAATTACACATTCACAAAGTGAAGAATTTAAATCTTACGCATGGAGGGTTCCCGATTTTATTACTTTCACAGCAAGAGACGGGGCTAAGGTTCACGCGAGAGTTTATCATCCGAAGAATCCCGAGAAGAATGGTCCCGCTGTAATTTTTGTGCACGGAGCGGGCTATTTGCAGAACGCTCACAAATGGTGGAGCGATTATTTCCACGAATATATGTTCAATAATTTTTTAGCGGATCATGGTTACACAGTAATGGATATGGATTACCGGGCAAGCTCCGGTTACGGGCGAGACTGGCGAACCGCGATCTACAGAAACATGGGCGGAAAAGATTTAACAGACCAGGTTGACGGCGCGAAATATATGGAAGAGAATTACAATGTCGATCCGAAACGAATTGGAATTTACGGCGGCTCTTACGGCGGGTTCATCACTGAAATGGCCATGTTTAAAACGCCGGGAGTTTTCGCTGCCGGCGCGGCTCTCCGTTCCGTTACTGACTGGGCGCATTACAACCACGGTTACACTTCCGCAATTTTAAATGTGCCGCAATTAGACAGTCTTGCTTACCAGAGTAGTTCTCCGATTTATTACGCGGAAGGATTGAAAGGTGCGCTGCTTATCTGTCACGGACTGATTGACCAGAACGTACACGCGCAAGATGATATAAGATTGGTACAAAGATTAATTGAACTTGGAAAAGACAACTGGGAATTTGCCGTTTACCCGCTTGAAAACCACGGCTTTGTTGAACCAAGCAGCTGGACAGATGAATACAAGAGAATATTTAAATTATTTGAAGATAATTTGAAATGAATAAGAGAGAAAAAGGATTAAAGCAAAATGGATGAGATATGATGAAAGAACTAATGCCTTAGACAACTTAGAAAAATGTTACGAATTTATCAAAACAGTTGAAAAAGAAAAACAAAATTGGAAGTGGGTTATAATTACTCTGCATGGTGCAATTTACGGCTTTGCGGTCTCAGCATGTCGTGGTACTAATTCTTATAGTGTGATTAAAAAATCAAAAACCGGTTTTGGAAAATTAATAGATTTTAATGAAGCACTAAAAATGTGTCAAAACCCCCAGATAATGACCGCAAATATTGATTATACATATTATGAGCTTTCTAAAGATCAAAAAGAATCTACAAATAGGCTACATAAGGTTTTTAGAAATAATTTTGAACATTTTACTCCAAAATCTTGGTCTATTGAATTACACGATATGCCATTAATGATATTAGATTGTTTAGAAGTTGTTAGATTATTAATAGTTTATTCCGATGTTGGTTGGAGATTAAAAAAAGTCAAGCTTAGAAAGGCAAAATCATATATTTATAGAAGCAAAAAAATAATTAAAGATTCAAACCTATTTAAAGAAACTTTGGCTCTCAAATAAAAACAAAATGTTTTATGCTCACACTCTCATAAATAAATATTTGCCCGCAAATCTTTTCCTGTCATATTTCCGAAAAACCTGTTACTAACATATTAGAAACAGGAGATAAAATACTTTTTATGATAAATCAAACGGAACAGACCTTTACAGAGATACTGGAAGAAAACAAGCATAAAATCTACCGGATATGCAAAGTCTACGCAGTTTCTCCTGTTGAGCCGCAGGACCTGTTCCAGGATGTAGTTATCCAGGTCTGGAAATCATTACCCTCTTTCAAAGGCAATTCCAGCTTAAGCACCTGGGTTTATAAAATTGCGATGAATGTTTGCTACACTTCAAAAGCAAGGCTGGAAAAGAAAAACCAGAACCCGGTTAGCCTTGATTCAATAAAATTTCTACCCGCGGAAGATACACCGGATAAAGAACAGCAGGAAAAATACATTGCGCTTAAGGACTGTATCTCTTCATTGGATGACGTGGATAAATCCATAGTTGTTCTTTCCCTGGAAGAGCTGCCTTATAAAGAAATCGCGGTTATCACGGGTTTAACAGAAAATCATATCGCCGTTAAAATGAAAAGAATCAGAAAATTGTTGTTGAAATGCATAACTCAAAAATTAAAATAATTTGCTGGAGTAAATAAAATAATGAAAGAAGAATTAAATGATATGTGGGGTGAACTAAAGGATGTTTGGAGAACTTCCTCCCGGGCCGAAAAAATAGAATTGCAAATGTCGGAACTGGTTGCTGAACTTAAAAGTAAAGTAAGCCGGTTCGAAAAGGATTCAATCGCAAGGGATATTAAAACTATTAAGTCTTCGATAAGTCAATTTGAAAAAGATTCAATAACACGTGATATAACAAAAATTACCGCATCAATTAAAAAGATAATTCGTTATTTTAAAAAGAAAAAATAGTGTTGTAATCATGCTCACAGTTTCTGAACTAAATATCTATCCCGTAAAATCTCTCCGCGGGACTTCTTTAACTTCCGCAAAAGTAACTGACCGTGGTTTTCAACACGACAGGCGCTGGATGCTTGTGGACGGAAACGGAACCTTCATGACGCAGCGTGACTTCCCCCAGATGGCCTTTATAAATGTTGAGCTTGAAAACAATGGGCTGCGTGTTTTCCACAGGAAGAAGAATTTAGATAAACATTTAATTCCTTTTAATATTTCAAAATCAAAAGTTGTTAATGTTCCCATCTGGGATGATACGTGTTCTGCCATTATGGTCGGCAAAGATTCGGATAAATGGTTTTCTGAAGCGCTTGGTGTGGAATGCAGTCTCGTTTTTCAGCCGGATGAAACACACCGCCCGGTAGATGATAAATATTCAAAAAATAAAAATGAATTTGTAAGTTTCGCAGACGGCTATCCTTTTCTTATCATCGGGCAGTCTTCGCTCGACGATTTAAATTCTAAACTCGAACAGCCTCTTCCGATGAATCGATTTCGTCCTAATATTGTCTTTACCGGCGGAAAACCTTTCCTGGAAGATGAATTGAAAGAGTTTAAAATAAATGATATTACATTTTACGGTGTAAAACAGTGCGCGCGCTGCGCTATCACAACAACCAACCAGGAAACCGCTGAACGACTCCACGAGCCCCTGAAAACCCTGGCAACATACCGCAAATTCGAAAATAAAATCATGTTTGGAATGAACCTTCTGAATAAAGAAGAGGGGGTAATTAAAGTAGGGGACAAGATAGAAATTCTTTGACCTTGTCATTTCGATCCCGAATTTTCTGGGTCCTTCGAAAGACAGGGCACAAATAAAAAATTACTTCCAGATCCATCTACTGTGGGGTTCGCTATGACATTGCCAGCCATAATTTTATCCTCTGTGAAATGAACAAAATTTCTTATCTTACCCGACATAAAAATCAAAATAAGGGAGAGCCATGAAGACCATGCCAAAATCTTCTAAAGGGGAAAGACCCTCCTGGAAATTTCCAGCAGCATTCTGGACCGCAAATATCGTTGAACTTTTTGAACGTGCTGCTTATTACGCGGTTTTTATTGCTATCACACTTTATCTTTCAAGAGTTGTCGGTTACAGCGATATTGACGCCGGCTGGATTGGCGGTGTGTTCGCTGCCGGACTTTATTTTCTTCCTCCTTTTACAGGTGCCTTCGCAGATAAAATCGGGTTCCGGAAGGCAGTAATTCTTGCATTTGCTCTTTTAACAATCGGCTATTTTACTCTCGGCGCTCTTCCTTATAAAACAACAGTTCCTGCTGCACTGGTAATTTTAATGTTTGGCGGATCATTTATTAAATCTATAATAACCGGCACCGTCGCAAAAACAACAACCGAGGCTACACGGGCTCGGGGCTTCTCTATTTTTTACGGACTTGTAAACGTCGGCGCTTTTCTTGGAAAAACTTTTGCCTACCCGTTAAGGCTTCAATGGGGACTTGAATCAATTAATTTTTACGCAGCCACAATGACAATGCTTGCACTGATTATTGTTTACTTTTTTTATAGAAGCATTAATGTGGATGGAGAAGGTAAAACATACAAAGAAGCATGGGACGGGTTAATAAGGGTTGTTACAAATGTAAGACTGCTTTTATTAATTGTTATTGTAACGGGTTTCTGGATTATTCAACACCAGCTTTATGCTACTATGCCAAAATATGTTTTGCGCACAGTTGGTGAGCATGCCTCACCGGAATGGATAGCAAATGTTAATCCTTTTGTGGTAATGATCTCTGTTGTATTTATAACAAATTTAATGAGAAATGTAAAAGCCGTATCTTCGATGAGTATCGGGATGTTTCTGATGCCGGTTTCTGCTTTGCTGATGGCTTCTAGTGAAATCTTAAAAGATATTACCGGAACCTCCGTTTCGTTTTTCGGACTTTTTTCCGCTCACCCGGTTACCGTAATGATGATCTGCGGAATAATAGTGCAGGGGCTCGCGGAATGTTTTATTTCTCCGCGTTACCTTGAATATTTTTCTTTACAGGCACCAAAAGGTGAGGAGGGGTTATATCTCGGATTCAGTCACCTACATTCATTTCTATCTTCAATTTTAGGGTTCGGAATTTCGGGCTACTTATTAACGGCTTATGCTCCCGATCCGACAACTTTGTCTCCTGAGCTGCTTGTGCATGCGTACGATCACGCGCATTACATCTGGTATTACTTCGCAGGAATCGGCCTAACTGCTGCTATTGCATTACTTATATACAAGAGGATTTTTGACAGATCGGATAAAGTGAATCCGTTATGAAGAATAACAATTTATGGAACCAAATGGTTTTAATGGTCGTTTTAACTACTTAATGATATTATTTTTGTCATGATTTGGGTTGTGTCATCCCGAACTTGTTTCGAGATCGTCTTTAATTATTAAGATTCTGAAACAAGTTCAGAATGACAACTTACCTCATGTTTCTGATATTGAATTCATGACAAAAACTTTTTCAATTAAATATGGAATAAAAATGTTCAAACCCCGTTTCTTTTTAAACAAGTTTCTAATAGTATTTCTCTCTTCTGTTTTTCTCGCGGGTATTTCCTTTTCCCAAACGGTAAAACTAAAATTAATTGAAACCAGCGATGTTCATGGTTCGCTTTTTCAATATGATTTTATAAGAGGCAAACTCGGTAATTCATCTCTGGCGCAACTCGATAAATACATAGAGCAGGAACGGGCAAAGAAAGATCAAAGCGTAGTACTTTTGGATAACGGTGATATTCTGCAGGGACAGCCGATTGTTTATTATTATAATTTCGAAAAAACCAACGTGCCGCATATTGTTGCACAGGTAATGAATTATATGAAATACGATGCTGGTACCGTCGGTAATCACGACATAGAGCCGGGACACGCTGTATACGACAAAATTAATAAGGAATTTAATTTTCCATGGCTTGCTGCAAACGCGATTGATGTAAAAACAGGCAAACCTTATTTCAAACCATATACAATAATAAAACGTGATGGAATTAAAATTGCGGTGCTTGGTTTAATTACCCCGGCAATTCCTAACTGGCTGCCCGAAAAAATATGGAGCGGAATTCGTTTTGATGATATGATTGAAACTGCAAAAAAATGGGTACCCATAATTCAACAAAAAGAAAAACCAAATTTATTAGTTGGTTTATTCCATGCCGGTGTTGAAGCCGGATATAATGGTGCCGATCCTAATGCGCCAAAAAATGAAAACGCTTCACAGTTAGTCGCCGAGCAGGTTCCAGGCTTTGATGTAGTCTTTGTAGGACATGATCATCACGGGTGGAATTACACAGTGAAAAACAACGCAGGTAAAACGGTACAGATTTTAGGAACAAAAAATGCCGCAAGAACAGCTGCTGTTGCAAACATTATAATGACAAAGGATAAAGCCACAAACACATGGAATAAGAAAATTACCGGTGATATAATAGAGTCAAAAAATTTCAAAGAAGACGTTCCGATGGTTAGAAAGTTTACGCGTCCTGTAGAAGAAGTAGTTGGCTACGTGAACAAAGCGATAGGAGTTTTTAGAAAATCTGTTTCAACAAAGGAATCAATGTTCGGTGATTCTCCATTTGTTGATCTTATCCAGAAAATTCAACTTGAGATTACTAAAGCGGATGTTTCTTTCGCCGCGCCCTTATCGTTTAATGCAGAAATTCGCAGAGGCTGGGTGCGAGTTAGTAATATGTTCAGTCTTTATAAGTATGAAAATCTTCTTTACACAATTGAGATGACCGGGCAGGAAATTAAAAATTACCTGGAGTATTCATACGGTCAGTGGTTTAACCAGATGAAAGACGAAAACGATCACCTTTTAAATTTTAAAAAGGATGATAAAGGAAATATTGTCGAACAAAACGGTCACCCTATGCTAGGGGCACAGTACTATAATTTTTCTTCCGCTGCTGGAATTAATTACACCGTAGATGTTTCAAAACCGGCAGGACGGCGGATAACGATTACCTCTATGGCAGACGGCAAACCCTTTGATTTAAATAAGAAATACAAAGTCGCTATTAATTCATACCGGGGAAATGGCGGAGGCGGACATTTAATAAAAGGCGCAGGAATTCCAAAAGACAAATTGGCGAGCCGTGTAATTACTTCCACAGAAAAAGACCTTCGTTATTATTTGATGAAGTGGATTGAAAAGCAACGAAGAGTAACCCCGGTTGCTTTAAATAACTGGAAAGTAGTGCCGGCGGAATGGTGGAAAAAAGGCAAAGAAAAAGATTATAAACTTCTCTATGGTAACTAGTTTTGCGTCTGTGTGAAATTATTCTGTGCAGCTTTGTAAAATCACTTATTTATCTAATGATTTTTTTTGCAGGGTGGCACAGAGATAAAATAGCTTTTTCCGTAAATCGAAACGATAAATACCTTCCATTAGCGATTCATTATTTGTAAATTTAAAATCTATAATAATTTTGTTTTTATAATTTAATCACCACAACTTATTATGAATAAAACACTTAGCACGCATTTATTTAATGAAGCAAAAAGATACATTCCAGGTGGAGTAAATTCTCCTGTCAGAGCGTTCAAGTCTGTCGGGGGAAACCCGTTGTTTATTAAAAACGGAGCCGGATCAAAAATATATGATGTTGATGGAAACGAATATATAGAATATATAGGAAGCTGGGGACCACACCTGTTTGGCCATAATCCCCCCTTTATAAAAGATGCTTTATTGAAAGCTATTGAAAACGGAACAAGTTTTGGCGCACCGACTGAACTGGAAGTAAAAATAGCAAAACTTATTACAAAGCTTGTCCCATCTGTTGAAATGGTTAGAATGGTTAACAGCGGAACAGAAGCAACGATGAGCGCAGTAAGAGTTGCAAGAGGTTATACAAAAAGAGAAAAGATAATAAAATTTGAAGGCTGCTATCATGGACACGCCGATTATTTTTTAATTAAGGCTGGTTCTGGTGCATTAACACTCGGTGTACCCGACAGCCCTGGTGTTACTAAAGCTAACGCAGCAGATACACTAGTTGCCGATTATAATGATATAAGTTCTGTTAAGAAATTAATTAAAGAAAACAAAAAGGAAGTCGCTGCTATAATTATTGAACCGATAGTGGGCAATGTCGGGGTTATAAGAGCTAAAGATGATTTCATAAAAGAATTGAGAGAAATTTGCAGCGAAGAAAAGATAGTTCTGATTTTTGACGAGGTAATGACCGGGTTCCGCGTAGCAAAAGGTGGTGCACAGGAAGTACTGGGTATAAAACCTGACCTTACAACTTTTGGAAAAATTATTGGCGGCGGATTACCTGTCGGTGCCTTTGGGGGAAGAAAAGAAATAATGGAAATGATCGCTCCAAGTGGCCCTGTTTACCAGGCTGGAACATTGAGCGGAAACCCGCTTGCAATGTCTGCAGGATATGCGGCACTTAGTCACATTAAAGAAAACAAAGAGCTTTACGAAAACCTTGAAAAGAATTCAAAATATCTTGAAGATGGCATTCAAGAAAACCTAAAAAAACTGAATAGAAAATTTACAGTTAACCGTGTTGGCTCTATGATGTCAGTTTTCTTTACTGAAAAAGATGTTGTAGATTTTAAAAGCGCGGTTACTTCAGACACAAATTTGTTCGGAAAATATTTCCAGACTATGTTGTCTAATGGTATTTATCTTGCTCCGTCACAGTTTGAAGCTTTGTTTATTTCAACAGCGCATTCAAAAGAAGATCTGGACAAAACTATTGCAGCAAATTTGAAATCGCTTTCAAAATTACTGAAATAATTCCCACATAGTCTCTGTTAATTTAAAACAAAAAAAGAGACTATCTTTGTCCCTTTCTTTGTTTTCTAATCAGTTAAATTATACTACGGGAGGCTCTTCTTCTTCAGGAACAACTTTAGATATATCCGCAATCTTATCGCTGTCTTTTAGCCTGATAACCCTTACGCCCTGTGTGTTTCTACCCATTACCCGTATTTCGGCAACACCCTGTCTAATTACCATTCCCTGAGTGGTAATAATAACAAGTTCATCACCATCAACAACTTCCATAAGAGAAATCATTCGTCCTACCTTGTCGCTCGTTTTAACCGTTATCACACCTTTTCCGCCGCGGTGAGTTATCCTATAATCGTTGATGTCGGAACGTTTTCCAAATCCCTTCTCAGTAACCACCATAATAGTAGACTGGCGTTTCAGCACCACTAATCCAACAACAATATCTCCCTTTCCAAGCTTGACCCCACGTACGCCTGTTGCTGTCCTTCCCATCTCCCTTACATCTTTTTCGCTGAAACGAATGGCAAAGCCGTTATGAGTTCCAAGAACAACATCGTTGTTTCCTTCGGTAAGCTTAACAGCAATAAGGTTATCGCCTTTAACCAAGTTAATAGCATTTATTCCGCCTTTACGGACATTACCATAGGCCGATAAAACAGTTTTCTTTATGGTTCCAAGCCTGGTTGCCATTATAAGATACTGATCATCCTTGAATTCCTTCACTGCAACAAAAGCCGAAATGTTTTCATTTTTGTCTTTTTGAATTAAATTTAGAATAGATCTTCCCCTGGCGGTTCTTCCGCCTTCCGGAATTTCGTGTACTTTAAGCCAGTAGCACTTACCTTTATCTGTAAAGATTAAAATGTAATGGTGTGTTGAAGCGATAAACATGTGTTCAATAAAATCTTCATCTTTTGTTCCCGCCCCGGTTACTCCCTTTCCGCCTCTACCCTGCTTTCTATAGCCACTTACTGGGAATCTTTTAATATAGCCGGTATGAGAAATTGTCACGACAACATCTTCCTGGGCAATGGTGTCTTCCAGGGAGAATTCTTCGTAATCTTTTATTACTTCCGTTCTTCTTTCGTCTCCGTATCTTTCTTTGATAGCAATAAGTTCATCTTTTATAATCAGATATCTTTTTTCTTCACTATTCAGAATGCTTTTCAACTGTTCAATTAATTTAATTGTCGCTTTATATTCGTCTTCAATTTTTTTCCTTTCAAGTCCGGTTAATCTCTGTAAACGCATATCAAGAATAGCTTTTGCCTGGATTTCGCTCAACTTGAATTTTTTCATCAGGCTGGCTTTAGCGGTCTCGGCATCCTTTGATTTTTTAATTGTCTGGATTACAGCGTCAATATTATCAAGAGCTATTATGTAGCCTTCCAATATGTGTGCTCTTCTTTCTGCCGCATCGAGATCATATTGAGTTCTGCGAATAAGAACGTCCATCCTGTGATCGATGAAGTGTCTCATCATCTCTTTAAGCTCAAGTACTTTCGGCACACCGTTTACAAGCGCTAGCATAATAATTCCAAAAGTGTTCTGCATTTGAGTGTGTTTAAACAACTGGTTAAGCACAACCGCCGGCTGCGCATCTCTTTTTAATTCGATTACAACCCTCATTCCATCGCGATCTGATTCATCACGTAAGTTTGATATGTCATTAATTTTGCCAGCCCTTACAAGATCCGCAATTTTTTCAATTAAGTTTGCTTTATTAACCTGGTAAGGAAGTTCAGTAATAACAATATTTTCCCTGTTGTTTTTCAGGGTTTCTATGTTTGCTTTCGCCCTGATCTTCAGAATTCCGCGACCGGTTAAGTAGGCGCTTTTAACTCCTTCATATCCATAAATTATTCCACCGGTAGGAAAGTCGGGAGCAGTAACATATTTTATTAATTTTTCGGAAGTAAGTTTTGGGTTTTTAATCAGCGCGATCAACCCATCAATCACTTCTGTAAGGTTGTGTGGTGGTATGTTTGTTGCCATACCAACAGCAATACCGCTCGATCCGTTAACAAGAAGGTTTGGTAAATAAGACGGGAGCACTGTCGGTTCCTGAAGAGAATCATCAAAGTTTGGTGCGAAGTTTACTGTGTTTTTGTCCAGGTCACGAAGCATCTCGTCAGCAATTCTCGCCAGTCGTGCTTCAGTATAACGCATTGCTGCTGGTGAATCTCCGTCAACCGATCCAAAGTTTCCCTGTCCATCTACAAGCGGATAACGTAGAGAAAATTCCTGTACCATTCTGACCATTGAATCATATACCGCAGTATCTCCATGCGGGTGATACTTACCTAAAACCTCTCCGACGATTCTCGCAGATTTTTTATATGCTTTATTATGTGCTACACCAAGTTCGTGCATTCCAAATAAAACCCTGCGGTGAACCGGTTTTAATCCATCTCTTACATCCGGCAATGCCCTGGAGACTATAACCGACATTGAATAGTCGATATAAGAGGATTTCATTTCATCTTCGAGAGCTACCGGGATTATTTTTTCAAAAATTGTTGCCATAAATGTTCAGTGTTTGTTTAATATTTTCTTTAATAATTAAGAGTTATACGTCAAGATTTCTGACGTACTTTAGCGTTCTTTTCTATAAATTCTCTTCTGGGCTCCACATCATCACCCATAAGTGTTTCAAATATTTTATCTGCTGCCGCTGCGTTTTCAAGAGTAACCTGTAACACAGTTCTTGTTTCAGGATTCATCGTTGTGTCCCACAACTGCATCGGGTTCATTTCACCAAGACCTTTGTAACGGGAAATCACCACACCTTTGACCTTTAATTCTCCATTTTCATCTTCTTCTGTTTCTTCCACAACTTCTTTTCCGTTAACCTTTAATCTTTTTAAAACTTCGTCCCGTTCTTTATCATCAAAAGCGTAAAATTCCTGTTTCCCTTTTTTTATTTTGTACAACGGGGGTTGAGCAATATACACGTTACCTTCAACAATAAGTTCTTTCATGTGTCTGTAAAAGAAAGTTAACAGCAATGTTCTAATGTGGCTTCCATCAACGTCTGCATCTGTCATTAAAATTACTTTTCCATAACGGGCTTTTGCCGGATTAAAATCAACTCCGAAACCTGCCCCGACTGCTGAGATGATTGCTTTTATTTCGTTGTTTTCCAGAATTTTATTAAGCTTTGCTTTTTCAACGTTTAGTATTTTTCCTTTTAGGGGAAGTATTGCTTGAAATCTTCTGTCGCGTCCCTGTTTTGCTGAGCCGCCTGCAGAGTCACCCTCAACAATGTAAATTTCACAGTGTTCTGGATCAGTTATAGAGCAGTCTGCTAATTTTCCGGGTAGATTCATACTATCTAGTGCGTTCTTTCTCCTGGCAAGGTCCCTGGCCTTTCTGGCGGCCTCGCGTGCTTCGGCAGCGCGCATACATTTTTCAATTATTTTTTTACCTACAGAAGGGTTTTGTTCCAGAAAATCAGCAAGTTTTTCACCAACAATTGTTTCAACCGCCGACTTTGTTTCGCTGTTACCCAGCTTTGTCTTTGTTTGTCCTTCAAACTGAGGTTCTGCTACTTTTACAGAAATAATGGCGGTCAGTCCTTCACGGAAATCATCACCCGTAAGTGAAAGTTTCCCTTCTTTTATCAAACCATTTTTATATGCATAATTATTAAGGGTTCTTGTTAAAGCCGTTTTAAAACCCACTAGGTGTGTGCCGCCTTCGTGCGTGTTTATGTTGTTTACATAAGAAAATATGTTTTCAGAATATGCGTTAGTATACTGGAATGCAACCTCAACGGGCGTTCCTTCTTTTTCCCCTTCTACATAAACAGTTTTATGGAGCGACGTTCTTGTTGCATCAACGTAGTGAACAAACTCTATTATTCCGCCTTTAAAGTGGTATTTTTCTTCATTACCGTCTCTCTTGTCTTTTATCGTAATTGAAATGTTTTTGTTAAGATATGCAAGTTCACGCATTCTTTCGGCTATAGTGTCAAACTTAAATTCCGAAACTTTAAATATTTCTTTGTCTGGCATAAAGGTAACAACGGTGCCGGATTCATTTTTTTTTGCTTTTCCTGTTTCTTTTACCGGTGCTTTAGGAAATCCTCTTTTATATTCCTGATAAAAAGCTTTACCATCTCTTTTTACTTCTACCTTAAGCCATTCTGAAAGAGCGTTTACCACAGAAACACCGACACCGTGAAGACCACCGGACACTTTATACGTGTCTTTATCGAACTTTCCGCCAGCGTGCAGAACAGTCATTACAACTTCAAGCGCAGATTTTTTTTCCTCCGGGTGTATGTCCGTTGGAATTCCACGCCCGTTATCTTCAACGGTTATGCTTTCATCTTTATTTATGGTAATAATAACCCGGTCTGCATACCCGGCCATTGCTTCGTCAATGCTGTTATCAACAACTTCATTTACCAAGTGGTGAAAACCGCGTTGACCAACATCACCGATATACATAGCCGGTCTTTTACGAACGGCTTCTAGCCCTTTAAGAACATTTATGTTTTTTGCGCTGTAATTATTTTCTATTGCTTTTTTAGCCATTTTATTTCCGTTTACAAGTGCTTGTTGTTTCTCTTTTGTCAGCGAACAAACCTGACAAACATAATTCTTTTTTCTTTATAAAAACTATTTACTTTTTCTATTATCTGTTTCTCTCGAAATTTTAACTCGCTTCTCCAGGCCGGGTTTTCAACTCTTAAGCAGACGGCCATTTTTTCAACCTTTACCGCAGATGCAACCTTCTTTAGTTCAGGGAAAATTTTTTCAAAATCGTTTACTACATCAGACTGCTTAACCACTTTTCTAAGGTTTTCAAGCCCTGGTTCTGCATCAAAAACTTCCTTCAGACTGGTAAAGCCATTATGCATAACTTACTCTCCCGTCATTAACGTATAAAAGCTTATCTTTGTCTTCTTTTTTAAGAAAACTCATGTTAGCAAAATCCGTTAATGTTATTATTGCCTGCCCAACCATCCTTAAATATTCGCTTATTTTAATAGACCTGTTTTTATCAAGCTCTCCAAAAACATCGTCAAGTAAAAAGATTGGGGTTTTGCCTGTAATGTTTTTCAAATAAAAAAATTCTGCAAACCTTAAAACAACCTGAAACGTTTTGTGCTGTCCCTGAGATCCATAAGAACGGAGGTTCCTTTTATTTATAGAAAAAACAAATTCATCCCTGTGAGGACCAATCAGGTTTGTGGCCCGTCTTATTTCTTCTTCCCTTTTTTCATCAAGTTTTTTTTTGAACTCATTTTCTATGTTTTCCGGATGCTTTTCATTAAAAGAAGAATATTTAATTCCGGGTGTTTCTTCGTTGCCCATTATCACTTTATAAGATTCCTTTATAAACCCGTTAAATTCTTCAACAAACCGGATTCTTCTTTTTACAAGCTCGCCGCCTGTTTGAATAAGTTTTGTGTTCCAGGCGTTTAATTCGTTAAAAAGATCAGCGTTCCTGCTTTCTCTAATTTGTGTTAATAGCGAGGATCTCTGTCGGAGTGTTTTATTGTAGTCTAATAAAATTTTCAGGTATGTTTCGCTTGCCTGAGAAATTATAGAATCAACAAATTTTCTTCTGTCTCCCGGGTAACCCTGAGTAATACTGTGGTCTGCGGGAGTTAACATAACAACCGGAAACTTACCGATTATATCCACGGAACGATTAACTTTTTTGTTGTCCTGAAAGTAATTTTTTTTGTTTTCTAAAAGTGTATAAACAATTTTTATTTTATTTTCTGAAATATCTCTAAATGTTCCATTTAATTCAAAGCCCTTTTCATTAAACCTTACAGACTCACTATCTGTTTTTGAGTTATGGCTTTTTGTTGTACAGAGATAATAAACTGAATCAAGTATTGTTGTTTTTCCCTGTCCGTTTCCTCCAACTATATAATTTAGATTATCTGAAAAAATAATCCTTGTGTCCCTATGAACACGAAAATTTTGTAAATGAACGCTGGACAATATCATTCTTAATTATTCAAACGAACCGGCATTAATAAAAGCATCAGGTCCGCTTTTTGATCTTTCTTTGCTGGTTCGATTATACAAGCTTTTGTTGGCGAGTGAAGTTTAAAAATTATATCTTCTTTATCTAAGTGTGATAAAATATCATGTACATAATTTGTATTGAAACCGATGTTCATTGGCTCTCCACTATATGCGCAAGCAATTTTTTCTTTTGCGTTTGAACCATGATCCACATCCTCTGCGCTCACTTCAAGACTATTCTTATTAATTGAAAATTTAACCTGTTTTGAGCTTGAGGTAGAAAAAAGATTCATTCTTTTTATAGTCGAAAAAATATCCGACGTTTTTACTTTCATTTCGTTTTCATTTTCCAGGGGAATTACACTGCTGTAAGCAGGATATTTTTCACCTATAAGTCTGGAAATAAACTCTATTTCTCCTATGTGGAAAGAAACGTTGGTTTTACTGAAATATATTTTTACTTCCTTTTCACCAAGCAATTTTGAAAGAACCGAGATAGCTCTTTCGGGAATTATATACTGCTCTTCGGAAGAAGATATAATTTCCTTGTTTATATATTTTACCAGCCTGTGTCCATCTGTTGCTACAAACCTTAATCCTTCATCTGAAAATTCAAGAAGCGTTCCTGTCATTGCAGGGCGCATATCTTCCTTGCTCATTGCAAAGGAAGTTTGATCGATTGCTTTTTTCAGGTTTGATCCTGCAAGCGAAATTTCTTTTTCTTTGCTTACTACAGGAATAGCTGGAAACTCTTCCGGAGAAGAAAAACTGATATTATAAACACCATTTTCGGTAGTAATTTTAATTTTTGAGTTGGCTTCTGTTTCAAAATGAATCTGAGTATCGCCAAGCGATCTAACAACATCGTATAAAAGTCTTGCTGGAATTACCATTTTAATGTCTTCGTCGGCGGAAACATTTATGGAAGATATTAATGCAATTTCAAGGTCTGTTGCACAAACCTGCAGCGATCCTTTTTGAATATCAAACAAAAAATTCTCCAAAATAGGCATCGGTGTTCTGTTTGGTACGGCAGGGATTATGTGAGATAAGAGTTTTTCTAATTCTTTGCTATTTACTTTGAATTCCATTAAAAAATCTCCTTTTAAAGCATTGTAAAATACAAAAAAAAGCCTCGAGTCTCAATTGATTCCGGGCTTATTTTTTTTGTTTTTTGTTCTATTTTTTGATGCTAAATAGCTTGCTAAAAATTACTCTAAAACGACAAAAGAGTCAAACATCATAATAAACCTATGGTGTGCTGAGTAATTAACAACGTTATATTAATTAATATATTAATTTTTAAAAGTTAATAATTGTAATAAGGATGTTAACATGTTGATAAACGCTTTTTATCTACTTTTCTATAAAAAACAAGATAAAAACAAGTTTGGTTTGTGTTCAAAACTTCGTTTCTCTTTTTGAGTTACTAACAAGAGGGTTAATAAGATCACTTTATTAACAATTTGTTCTATCCAAATTAACAAGAAATGAACACATTATTAAGAAAAATTAATTTCAATTTGTTTCCTAATATTATCTACAAGATCCTTTGTTGCTATGTCCTTGGTACAATCGTCCGCAATAGAAGAACATGCGTGAATTACTGTGGAGTGATCTCTACCCCCAAAATGTAAGCCGATTGTTTTTAAGGAAGACTTAGTTAATTCTTTAGATAAATACATCGCAATTTGTCTTGCCAACACAATTTCTTTTTTCCTGGTTTTATCACGGATCTTGTTCTCATCAATTTTCAAGTATTCGCAAACAACAGAGGTTATGTTTTCAATTGTAATATTTACTTTTCTATCTGTAGCTATTTCTTTAACGGTTTTTCTTGCAAGATCGATGTCGATGTTTCTGGAACTTAAAGAGGCGTTTGCCAGAAGTTTTATAAGGCACCCCTCAAGTTCTCTAATGTTTGATACAATATTTGCAGCGATATATTCCAGTATTTCTCCGGAAATAGTCATTCCATAGTCTTCTGCCTTCTTTTTAAGAATAGCAATTCTTGTTTCAAAATCTGGTGGTTGAATGTCGGCAGACAGTCCCCACTGAAATCTAGAGATTAATCTTTCATCAAGACCATTTAAATCTTTTGGGGGTTTATCGCTGGTGAGTATAATTTGTTTTCTTGACTGGTGTAAAGTATTAAAGATGTGGAAGAAAAGATCCTGGGTTTTTTCTTTTCCAATCAGAAATTGTATGTCGTCTATTATAAGAACATCCATTTTTCTGTAGAAAGAAGAAAACTCATTTACTTTATTAGATTGAATTGCTTCCACGAACTCAACAGTAAAAATATCTGAAGATAAATAAATAACTCTTTTTTCGGGATGCTTTTGTAAAATACCGTTTCCAATTGCCTGTACAAGATGCGTTTTTCCCAACCCAACACCGCCGTAAACAAAAAGAGGATTAAAAGAAGTGCCGCCCGGATTATCACTAATAGCTCCCGCAGCAGCACGAGCAAGTTGATTTCCTTCTCCTTTTATAAAATTATCAAAGGTATACCTGGAATTTAGGAAAGATTCAAAATCCTGTTTTTGGGGTTTAGTCTGTTCAAGAGTTATTTGCTTTTCAGGTTTTGCCTCAGAAGGCCTTTCTTCCGGTTCTGTTTCTGCGGATATAACATACGCCAACTTTGCTTCTGGCCCCATAACCTCATGTATTGTTTTATTTATGAGAGTATTATAGTGTTCGTCAATCCATTCCCAGAAAAACTGACTTGGTAATTGTATTTTTAAGGTAGAATTATCAAGCTCAAGTGGTTTTATCGGAAGAAACCAGGTGTTGAAAGTCATTAGTGTCACATTTTGTTTGATAGCAGAAAGGCATTCTTTCCAAACACTTGCAGGTTTGCTTAAAGAAACTCTATTAGAAGATTCGGCATTAATCATTTAACTTATCCACAGGAAAGAAGAGTAAAAAAAGATCGATATATCTTAAATTTTTGTGAATATAAAACACAATTAAAAATTACCAACATGTTACTAACATTAAAAGCGGCCGGATAAAACACACTAAAACAAAGGTTTATGCCCAAAGAATTAAAATGTTAACATTTGTTGGGATCAGAGGAACAGAAAAAACTATGTTTTGATTCGTGAAACGTTTTCACAAAAAAAAGTTATCCACAAAATATTAACCCCTTTTTGGTCACCCTCCGGAACGAAAAAATAAAAAGTAAATGGGCTCAGTGCAAATTAATTCTACAAAAATGTGGATAAATATTTTAGACGGTTGTTTCTTTATAAATATAGCGCATAGAAGACAAGACGATCTTGTTTTTTAAGCCCCTAATGACTATTTTTCATGTCTTTTTGATATGAATTAGGAGCATAAAATGAAAAGAACTTACCAGCCGAGCAATAGAAAGAGAAAAAATAAGCACGGCTTCAGAGAAAGAATGAAAACAAAAAACGGTAGAAAAGTAGTTGCTAGCAGAAGAGCAAAAGGCAGAAAAAAATTAACCGTTAGTGATGAGAAGTAAAAACCTTGAAACGCTTTGGACTTTCTGCAAATGAAAGAATAAAAAGCAGAAAAGATTTTGAAAATATTTTCTCGGCCGGCAAAACAATTTTCTCTTCAGAAAAAAAAATTAAAATAATATATACTATTGAACAAGAAAGCGAGCAGCCCGGAGCTAAAATAGCCGCGGCCGTCAGCCACAAGGTTGGTAATGCCGTCTGGAGAAACAGATTAAAAAGACTTATTAAAGAAGCCTTCAGGTTAAATAAACAAGTTCTTATAGAAGATTGTATTAAAAAAAAGATTTTGCTTAAGATAGTTTTTTCTCCCGTGTTTCTAAATCAGAAGAAAAACAAAAAGATAAATCTTTCTGATATAATGCCGGACACAATGGAAATAATATCAAAACTTAAAAGCAGCTTGTGATGTGGAGAATATTTGTTTTCCTCATAAAAATGTATCAAAAATTAATTTCACCTCTTTTTCCGCCTTCCTGCCGATTTTATCCTTCCTGTTCTGAATATGCAGTACAGGCTTTTACTAAATATGGATTTTTAAAGGGAATAGTTAAATCGGTCTGGCGAATTTTAAGGTGTAATCCTTTTAACAAAGGGGGATACGACCCCGTAGAATAATGGATTTTTAATGGATAGAAATACTACAATTGCTTTCGTACTTATTGGTGCAATATTAATAATTTGGCTCTATTTAAATTCTCCGACACCTCCTCCTGCGCAAAAAGGAAATAAAGCCGACACGACTCATTTTGAGCAGCAAAAAAAGATTACCGAACCAAAGGCTGAAAAAACCGCACCGCCAGTCACAAAAACAGAAAAGAACGTTAAACCCGTTGAACAGGATAGTACGTCGTATGGGAAATATTTTGTTTATGATGAAAACAAGGGAAATTTAATTACAATAGAAAACGACCTGGTTAAAATGGAACTTTCAACCAGGGGCGCGAACATAAAAAAATATTACTTAAAGAAATATAACAACTGGTATTCTGCCGGAACAAATGACGACACAGCCGCAAATTTTTATGAAACACATGTTCAGCTAATTAATTATTCGCACGGTAATGCGCTAAACATTGCTTTTGTTTCTTCGGATGGAAAAGCTATAAACACTAAGAATCTTGCATTTACTTCCGATAAGCAAAAACCATATTATAAAATTACAGGCAAAGACTCACTTACTTTTACCTTTACCTATCGGATAGATAACAAAAAAGAAATTAAAAAGATTTTTACGTTCCACGGAGATAAGTATAGCATCGACACCAAAATTCAAATGGTTGGGATGGATAATCTGATCAGCAACAACGCGTATGATCTTGTTTGGGGAAATGGTATTCGTTTTGTTGAAGAGAACTCTGCTGACGAATCGACTTCGGCTAATGCCAGTGTTTATTATGGGGATGAGCAGGTTATAGTTGATGACCCCAAAGATGGTGAAAAAATACAGAAAGAGTTTAACGGCAGAGTTGATTGGGTAGCTGTTAGAAATAAATATTTTGCGGCAATTATTGTCCCTAAAAATCCGGGTGAAATGGACGGTGCTTTTGTAGAGGGACACTCAGAAACTTTACCACCGGACGGAATGAGAGAATATTACAACACAAGAATTAACGTTCCGTTCAGGAACACCTCGTTTGAAGAACACGATTTTATGGTTTATGTGGGCCCTGTTGATTACGATATTCTAAAAGCATACGGGAAACATCTGGAATCTGTCGTTGACTTTGGTAGTTTCTTTGGTCTAAAGTTTCTCGTTAGACCAATTGCCGAATATGTCCTTTTGCCGTTGTTTAATTTCCTTCATAATTTTATTCCAAATTATGGTTTTGTAATAGTTGTTTTCTCTTTGATCATAAAGCTGGTGCTTTATCCTCTTACAAAGCAAAGTTTCCAGTCAATGAAGAAGATGCAGATGCTTCAGCCAAAAATTGCTGAATTGAAGGAAAAATATCCCGACGATAAAGAGAAAGTAAGCAAAGAAACAATGAAGCTTTATTCAACTTACGGTGTAAATCCCGCCGGCGGCTGTTTACCAATGGTGCTTCAGATGCCAATCTTTATTGCATTATGGGGATTGTTTAAAACCGCAATTGAATTAAGACAACAGCCTTTTATTTTATGGATCCACGATCTTTCAAGCCCTGATATTATTTTAAATCTTGGAGTTAAGCTTCCTCTTTTCGGAATTAGTGAGATAAGCGGACTTGCCATTTTAATGGGTGTTACTACCTTTTTCCAGCAGAAAATGAGCGTAAAAGATCCAAATCAAAAAGCACTTGTTTATGTAATGCCGGTAATGCTAACGCTTATGTTTATGAGTTTCCCATCTGGGCTTAACCTTTACTATTTCCTTTTTAACCTGTTCTCCATTGTGCAGCAGTATTATATAAATCATAAAGACGACGGGGCAGAATTGGTTCCGGTTAAAAATCCTAAAAAGAAAAAAGGGTTTATGTCTAAAATGATGGAGGCAGCAGAACAGCAACAAAAAGCCCAGCAGAAAGGAAAAAAGAAAAAATAAACCGGACCTATTGCGCTTTATTAAGCCTTCAGAATTGTTTATTATTCTGAAGGCTTTTTTATTAAACTCAAAAATAATGAAGATTAAAAAGAAAAGACTTCTTTTATTAATTTGCCTTTTTCCCTTACTGGCCTTTTCGCAGACAACCAGCGTGATAAAGGTTTCTCACAAGCCACATAAACTTCCCTTTGGACTAACATCAGAACAGGTAGAAAAATCTACAGTTGCATTGGCGCTTAGCGGAGGTGGGGCAAGAGGACTTGCGCAAATTGGGGTTTTGAAGGCCTTACTAGAGGCCGGTATAAAACCGCAAATTATTGTTGGTACAAGCATGGGGAGTCTTGTTGGTGGTCTTTACGCAGCCGGATATTCCATAAAACAATTGGATTCAATTGCGATTAATACAAATTGGGCCAGCCTGCTAGCATATGAAAAACAGTCGAACCGCAGCGATTTGTTTGTAGATCAAAAAGTAACGGAAGACAAGGCGGTTTTCACTCTCCGTTTAAAAGGTTTAAAACCGGTTTTACCCACATCGCTAAACGGCGGTCTGAAAATTATGAACTTCCTTAACCTTGTTTCATTGCAGGCCCCAATACATGTTATCAATAATTTTGATGATTTAAGGTCACAATTCAGAGCGGTTTGCACTAACCTTGTTACAGGTGAGCCGGTTGTGTTAAAAAGCGGTTCTCTTAGCCAGGCAATGAGGGCAAGTTCAAGCGTATCTTTTTTCTTATCTCCCGTTGATATTGATTCTCTCATTCTTGTTGATGGGGGGCTAGTTGCTAATATTCCTGTCGATATAGCGAAAAAACAGGGCGCAGATTATGTAATAGCAGTAAACACTACTAGCGATCTTCATAAAAAAAAGGAGCTTGAATATCCCTGGATTGTAGCGGACCAGGTGGTTAGCATTCCAATGAAGATTTTAAATGAAGACCAGCTGAAAGAAGCAGATGTTGTAATCACCCCAAACATAAACGATCACGATGCAACAAATTTTGAAAACATAGATTCCCTGATAGACCTTGGATATAAATCAACAGTTTCAAGAATAGCCAGCATTAAAAGGGCCTTGAACTCTATTTCGGACCACAAAAACACAGAGAAATGGTATAAAAATATTTTTCTGAGTAATAACACACCCGTAGCTGCTAAAGAAGATCTGGAAAAGTATTCGATGATGGACTCAGTTTCCAACACGGAAATACTAAGAGATTTAGAAAACATTTATTCAAATGGAAATTATAAAGACGTCTCCGCAGAGATATCTCATGATGGCAGACACACAAACATTCATTTTGTTTTAGAAAACAACCCCGTTCTGGGAGAAATTTTATTTAATAAAACTACAGAAATAACAGCAGAAGAGATTAGTTCTGTTTTTTCAGATATGATCGGCAAACCATTTAATGCAAACATAGCCGAAGAAAAATTTATTTTTTTGATAAACAAATATCGTTCTTTGGGTAATTCCCTAGCAGAAATCACAAATGCAAAATTTAATCCCCAAAACGGTGCCTTAAAATTTCATATTAATGAAGGGCGTTTACAGGGATTAATAATAGAAGGAAACGAAAAAACAAACACCGAAGTTATAGCCAGGGAATTCCCCTTTTCAGAAAACAGTTTCTTTTCATATTCTAAAATTGAAGAAGGGCTAACTAATTTACGCAGCACAAATTTGTTCGATGATATAATCTTAAATGTAAGAAAAATTGACGGCAAGGATTATCTGGTTGTAAAGGTAAGGGAAAAAGTATCAAGTTTATTAAGATTTGGTTTCCGCGTTGATAATGAATATAAAGCACAAATGAGTCTCGACCTTAGGGATGAGAATATTTTTGGTACAGGCTCTGAGCTTGGCCTGCTTTTGTTTGCCGGAACCAGGAACGGTTCTTATATTCTGGAACACAAAGCAAACAGGGTTTTTGATAGCTATCTCACCTATAATGTAAATGCATATTATAATTTTCGGGATATTTATTCATATAAAGATGACCCGGAAATCTCAGACACAAGATTTTCGAGATCAGTAAATGGAGAATACAGGCAAAAAAATTATGGGCTTTCAGTCTCTGTTGGAACCCAGGTAGAAAAATTTGGGAATCTTATTTTTAACGGAAAGTATGAAGTTGATGAAGTTCGAAATTTATCGGAAACTCCAGCCAGCACTTATAAAATTAAACTGGCAACGTTCAAGGTAAGCTCAACAATCGATACACAAGATAAATATCCTTTCCCGAACAAAGGTTTGTATTTCTCAGCTTTTTATGAAACAGGTCAGACTATTTTTGGTGGCGATATCGGCTTTCAGAAAATAGGTTTTTCTTATAAGAATTATATTACTGTTGGCAAGCATAATACCTTTAGTCCAAGAATAGAGCTTGGTTTTGGTGACAAAACCCTACCTCTATCACAGCAATATGCGCTGGGAGGCCAGGATAATTTTTTTGGTATGCACGATTATGAATACAGGGGACGGCAGCTTTTACTGGCTTCCTTTGAATACCGCTACCTGTTGCCGGTAAATATATTTTTTACTACATATTTAAAAATCAGGTATGATCTTGGTTCAACGTGGGAATTTCCGGAACAAATTAGATTCAAAGATTTAAGACATGGACTTGGAGCAGGTCTGGCCTTCGATACACCCATAGGTCCCGCAGAGTTTTCATTAGGAAGAAGCTTCAAGTTCAAAAAAAATCTGCCAAATAATCCTATTTCGTGGGGAGACATTCTCTTTTATTTTTCCATAGGATACAAATTTTAAGATTTGTCTTTTTGATACTTTTCACCCAGACGTCTATACCTGCGTGAGTTTTCTATATTCTCCTGCTGCATATAAAGCTCTGATATTATAAAGCAAAGCCTGCTTTTTTCTTCTATTTTTTCTATTCCGTCCTGAAGGATGCTTATAACATCTTCAAACGGAGGGATGTTTAATTCTTTATTATATGTGCCGGCTAATAAAAGATAAGGTTCGGCAGTTGATTCATTTATATGAGCGGCCTTTTTAAAATATTTAACAGCGTTTTCGTGATACTCACCAAAAACGGAACTTGCCCCGAATATTTGTCCTGCCCACAAAAAAATATTATATGAATTTTCAGGAAATTCTTTCGTTATTTTTTCAGCATACATAGAAATCTCGTCAGCAGAAAGCACCTTGTTCCATAGCAGTGTTTTATAAAGATCCGGATCAGGAATTTTATTTGATATTGCTATTCTGAATGCGTCAAAAAGTTCAGTAGACGAACTGGATTCTCTGAATATTTTTTCAAGTTCCTGTTTTTTTTCATCAGACATAAAACAAAAGCTCCAAAAGTTATGGGAGAAAGCAAAATAAGAAAAAAAACAGATGAATGGAATTATTTTTTGTTTGGAGTTGTTATATGAATGATTAACAATTACTTAATGTTCAATTAATGTTTTCTTAACACCCAGACATTATTCACTGATTATATTGCTCCAGTATATTTCTTGATTTTTAACAAAAAGTACTTCCTCCTTAATTAGTGATTCAGGGCGCTGAAAGCAGCGTCCTGTCTATATATAAAAGAGGTTAATTATGAAAAACGAATTTGTTGAAACACTCAACACAGACATTGATGTTTTCAAAAACGAATTTAAACCGGACGAAAAAAATTACCAATCCGCCGCACATCATAATTTAGCAAACGATACTTTTGGTATTAAAGAGAATGAATGGCAAATGGAATATCGGCTGATATATAGCTCATATAGAATGGACGTAGCAGAGGCCTGATTTATAAAGACTGCCGGAAAGCTTCTGAAGCCACAATCACCGCCAAATACCCTCAAAAGACCAATATGCCCACCCTTAAGGTTTAACAATTTCATAACATTGTCTTAATAGTGTCTTAATACTGGCTTCATAGATTTGAAGACGAAAATAATTTAGTATTAAGTATTCTATAACAAACAAAGGACAAACAATGAGAGCAAAACTTTTCACTATTTTTACCATTCTCTTCGCCACCCTTCTTATTTTTAACGCCAACGCGCAGGACAAGACTGCTGTTGGTGCAGTCGGACCGGTCAAATTCAGCGGGTTAATGTTTGGTGATTTATTTTATAATGCCAACGCAATAAATCCAGCCGAAAAAGACATTAACGGTTTTCAGTTTAGAAGAATTTATGTAACAGCAGATTATACAATTAACGATCAGTTTTCATCAAGGTTCAGAATGGAATCGGCTATTTCAAGCGGAGCCAACATTGGTGTTTACGTAAAAGATGCATGGCTGAAATGGAAAGATGTTTTCAAAGGATCAGACCTTATTGTTGGTATGTCTCCAACGCCTGCTTTTGATGCTTCAGAAGGAGCCTGGGGATACAGGGCGCTGGAAAAAACAATTATGGATTATTTCAAAATAGTTTCTTCAAGAGATATTGGTATTGACTTAAAAGGTAAACTGGACGACGCAGGAGTAGCAAAGTACTGGTTAAAAATTGGTAATGATTCAGGAAATAAACCAGAGACAGACAAGTACAAAAGATATTATGCACAGCTTCAGTTCAAGCCAAGTTCAAACTTATTATTCACAGTTTATGGCGACTATGCAACCCATGCAACTAAATTGGATACATTTGATGGAAAAATGAAAAACAATTCGGCATTTGTTGCTGCAGGATTCATTAACTTCAAACAGGATGATAATTTTTCAATAGGTGTAGAGGGTTTTATAAAAAGCCAGCAACATAATTTTGCAACAACCGGTGCTTTAGAGACACAGTCTGGATTTGGAGTTTCGGTTTGGGCAAAGGCAATGGTATCAGATAAAGTAGGAATTGTTGGTCGTTACGACACCTATGATCCAAACACAAACAGTGCGATAACAAATGACAGACAGGGTTTAATAATCGGCGCAATAGATTTCAAGGTTGCTCCTAAAGTAAGCGTTATGCCGGGCGTTGAAGTACACACAGTACAGGGCGCTAATGATAGTGATATAACACCAAGAGTAACTTTCTTCTGGCAGTTTTAAGTAATAAATATAAATTTTATAAAGGAGTTAAAATGAAAGGTAAGTTAATTTTAGTAATAGCAGTGCTGATGGGGCTCTTTTCTTCATCATCTTTTGCACAGCTTAAATTAAATGGAGCGGGAGCAACGTTCCCATATGTAATTTATTCCAAGTGGTTTGATGTTTATCATCAGAAAACAGGAGTTGAATTTAACTACCAGGCTATTGGCAGCGGTGGTGGAATTAGACAGGTAATTGAAGGTACGGTTGATTTCGGTGCCTCAGATGCACCAATGAAAGAGTCAGAGATGAAAGCTGTTAAAGACAAACAGGGCACCGAAATTCTCCACATCCCCACAGTAATGGGAGCTGTTGTAGTATCTTACAATTTAGCACAGGTAGGTCACGGCTTAAAACTTACACCGGAAGTTTTAGCGGATATTTTTCTTGGAAAAATAACAATGTGGAATGATTCAAAAATAGCAGCTATTAACTCCGGGAAAAAATTACCAAACGAACCAATTCTTGTTGCACATCGTTCAGACGGTAGTGGCACAACAAACATTTTTACTGATTACTTGACAAAAGTAAGTAAAGAATGGGCAAAGAAAGTCGGTGTTGGTAAATCTGTAAAATGGCCGGTTGGTCTTGGTGGAAAAGGAAACGATGGTGTAGCCGGGTTAATTAAACAGACAGAAGGCTCAATCGGTTACGTTGAATTAGCGTATGCGGTTCAGAATAAATTATCATATGCTTCATTACAAAATAAAGCAGGTTACTTTGTTGAGCCATCATTTGCAGCAGTTTCAGCAGCAGCGGCAGGAGCAGTTAAAAATATGCCGGCTGATCTGAGAGTTTCACTGACAAACGCTGATGGAAAAGATGCTTACCCGATTTCAGGGTTCACCTGGTTGCTTATTTACAAAAATATGAAGGATAAAAAGAAAGAAGTAGAAATGAAAAAATTCCTGAGATGGGCAATGACAGATGGAGAATCTTACGCAAAAGACTTATATTATGCACCACTTCCTAAAGAAGTAGTAAAACTTTGTGAGAAAAAAATAGATCAGATTACATATAAAAAGTAATAATGTCAGAGAATATTCAAGAAAATTCAAAAGATAACAACAAGCAGCAGGCCCCAAAACCTGCTGCTTCTTTATTTAACTTAAAAGGTTTATTAAGCAAAAATCCGGGCGATCTTATTTTTGAAAACACGACGAGGTTTTTTGCTTTTATCGTTCTTGCTATTGTTTTCCTGATGGCCTTTGAAATGGTTCGGCAATCTTTGCCAACAATAAAAGCATTCGGTTTTGGATTTATTACAAGCCAGGAGTGGGACCCGGTTAATGAACAATATGGAGCCCTTCCCTTCATTTTTGGAACTCTTTTTTCTTCACTTGTCGCTCTCCTTATAGCTCTTCCGTTAAGCCTTGGTGTTGCAGTTTTTCTTTCAGAAATTTCACCAAAGTGGTTGGAACAGCCATTATCGTTAATGGTTGAATTGTTAGCAGCTATTCCAAGCATCGTTTACGGATTGTTCGGAATCTTTGTTTTGATTCCCTGGTTAAGACAGGATGTTGAACCGTTTTTAGGAAGGGAACTTGGCTTTCTTCCCTTCTTTAAAGGACCGCCATACGGGTTTGGCATGCTTGCAGCGGCACTTATTCTAACGGTTATGGTGCTTCCAATTATTACCTCTATTTCCCGGGACATAATGAAGTCGGTTCCTGCTTCGCAGAGAGAAGCTGCATATGCATTGGGAGCGACAAAATGGGAAACGATAAAAATTGTTTTATCCGGTTCAAAATCCGGTATACTCGGAGCTACGTTGCTGGGTCTTGGAAGAGCTGTCGGTGAAACAATGGCAGTAACAATGGTGATAGGAAACAGGGCGGGAATTTCGTTGTCCTTGTTTGATCCATCCAATACAATGGCCAGTGTTATAGCAAATGAGTTTGCAGAAGCTTCTTCTAAAATTTATTTAAGTGCATTAATAGAAATTGCTTTATTGCTTTTTATTATGACAATTATTCTAAATGCAGTTGCGCGGTTAATAGTCTGGAGTGTAACAAAAAAATATAAGGTGGCAGTACATTGAATCCCTCAGCACACTATAAAGTTCGGAAAGCTAAAAGCAGGCTGATGGTACTCCTTAGTTTGCTGTGTCTAGTTATAGTGATAGTACCCCTGGTGATGATTTTATATTACACGGTTTCAAAAGGTATTAATTATATAAACTGGGATTTCTTTACAAAGATGCCAGCGCCTGTAGGTGAAACAGGTGGCGGAATGGCAAATGCAATTGTTGGAACCGGAATACTGGTTGCAATTGGAAGTCTTTTGGGAATACCTATAGGTGTGATGGCGGGAATATATCTTGCAGACAAAGAAAAAAGCATGTTCGCATCAACAACCAGATTTATGACAGAGGTTCTAAATGGAATTCCCTCAATTGTTGTTGGTGTTGTTGCATACATTCTTATCGTTATCCCGATGAAAAGATTTTCAGCACTTGCCGGCGGATTTGCACTGGGAATCTTAATGATTCCTCTCATTACCAGGACAACCGAGGAGATGATAAGACTTGTTCCGCATTCATTCAGGGAAGCAGGTCTGGGACTCGGCATTCCACGCTGGAAAACAACATTGTTTATTATTCTGCCCGCAGCACTAAAAGGAATATTCACAGGAATTTTATTATCAATCGCAAGGGCAGCCGGAGAGACAGCTCCGCTGTTATTCACTGCTCTTGGCAACAGGTTCTGGTCTACACAACTTGATCAGCCGATAGCGTCTATGACAGTCTTTATTTATGATTATGCTAAAGCACCGTTCGATGACTGGAATCAACAGGCGTGGGCGGCATCGTTTGTTTTAATTGTTCTGGTACTCTTACTCAACATATTATTCAGATTAGCAACAAGAAAAAGATTTTCCACATAATGAATAACGAAACAGTTCAGGAATTAATAAATAATGATAAACCACGTGTTAGTGTACCGAGAATGTACACGCAAAACCTCAATGCATTCTTTGGAAAAAACCATGCTCTTCGGGACATCTCTCTTGAAATACCAACCAACAAGGTGCTCGCAATTATCGGCCCATCGGGTTGCGGTAAGTCAACCTTTTTAAGATGCCTTAACCGGATGCACGAAGAAGTGGGAGGAACAATAAAAGGCGGGGTTTATCTTGATGGCGAAGATATAATGAAAAAAGATCCCGTAAATCTCAGAAGAAAAGTAGGTATGGTTTTCCAAAAACCAAATCCTTTTCCAACGATGACAATAGCACAAAATGTAGTGTCGGGCTTAAAATTAAACGGAATGCGGAATAGCAAGAAATTAAATGAAACTGTTGAAAAATATCTCAAAATGGCGTCTCTCTGGGAGGAAGTACAGGATTCTCTGGAAAAACCGGGGAACAGCATTTCTGGAGGACAGCAGCAGAGACTATGCATTGCCAGGACTCTTGCAGTAGAGCCGGAAGTGATTTTAATGGATGAACCAGCCAGCGCCCTTGATCCAATTTCAACTGCAAAAATTGAAGAATTAATTTTTGAGCTTAAAAAGAAATACACAATTGTTATTGTAACACATAATATGCAGCAAGCTTCCAGGATAAGCGATTACACAGCTTTTTTCTATATGGGAAAACTCGTTGAGTTTGGTAAAACACTTGATGTTTTTACAGCTCCCAAATTAAAGCAGACAGAAGATTATATCAGCGGGAGGTTTGGCTGATAATTTTACTTCACATTTTTTTTGTTAAAGCTTTTTTATAAAGAGCCAGATAATCATTTGCGGAATGTTCCCACGAATAATCAAGAGCCATTCCGTTCTTTTGTATTTTTTTCCAAAGCTCTTTTTCTTTGAATGTTTCAACTGCCCGAGAAACTGTTGAAACAAGAGCCATCGATGTGTAATCATTGAAAGAAAACCCCGTCCCGCTTTCGTTTCCCAGTGAATTAAATTCATGCCAGTCACGGACAGTATCTGCAAGTCCCCCTGTTCTTCTAACAACCGGAACAGTTCCATAACGAAGACTGTAGATCTGGTTTAATCCGCAGGGCTCATATCTTGATGGCATCAGAAACAAATCTGACCCGGCTTCAATAAGGTGAGATAAATCATTGCTGTAACCAATGTGCGAACCAACTTTATCAGGAAATGAATGTGCCAGTGATCTGAAAAGATTCTCATAACGGTCTTCCCCACTTCCGAGAATTATCCATTGTAAATCTAAACTCATTAATTCATTTATCGATTCAGCTACAATATCAAAACCTTTTTGTCCCGCCAGTCTTGAAACTATTCCAATCAAAGGAATAGTTTCACCATAATTTAAATTGAATTTTTCCAAAAGATATTTTTTATTTCTTCTTTTCCCCTCAAGATTATCAAAATTAAAATGATAAGGAATATATTCGTCTATCAGGGGGTCCCACTCAGAGTAATCGATACCGTTTACTATTCCAAACAAATCGGTTTTTCTCTCGTTTAATATTTTGTCCATTCCAGAACCGTATTCGGGACTTAATATTTCAAGAGCGTAAGTCTGGCTTACGGTATTTATCATATCTGAATACATCACGGCGTTTTTCATAAATGAAAAATCAGAACTTCTGTCAGGATCAAAAGGCAATACGAGATCCCGGTTTATTTCTGCTTTGTAATAAGTCTCTTCTGAAAAGTGTCCCTGATAACCGACGTTGTGAATTGTAAAAAGAGTTGCAGTTCTGCTGAATTTATTATTTGTTTTGTAATTTTCTTTAAGGTAAAATGAGACTAATCCTGATTGCCAGTCGTTACAGTGAATTATATCCGGAACCCAGTTTGACAATTTAATTAGTTCAAGAACCGCTTTGTTAAAGAGAATAAACCTTTCATCTTCATCGGGATCATTAGTATAAATTGATTTTCTGAAGAAATAATGCGGACAGTCAATGAAATTAACCTCAACATTAGAGCCGGGCAAAACGGACCGGTGCAGGAAAACCATCCTTGTCTCTCCGGCAACCTGGACCGGTATTTTTATTTCTTTAATAAAAGTTAAAGCAAATTTCTTTTCGTCTATCGTTCCGTATTTAGGCATAAAGAGTTTTACGTTACAGCCTTGATTTTCCAGCGCCTTTGGTAAAGCGCCTGCCACATCAGCAAGTCCCCCGGTTTTTGCATATGGAAAAGCTTCAGAAGCTACAAAAGCAATATTCATTTTATCCTGTCGTTTCTTATAAATTGTTTTCTAAAATAAAGTATAGACAATTCCTAATTGAAGTGTTTGCTTAATTTGTCCCTGTTTTGACTGATCTTCCTGGTAAACAAATAAGAAACTCAGATTAACGTTCATAAAATCGTTAATTCTTGCTATTAGAGCATTGTCCCACCGTACATCCCAAACGCTTAATTCTTTGAAACGGGAAAACAACCGTAAATTACTTTTTAAAACGAGGTTTTGAGCAAGAGTAACTTCAGATGTTGTCACAGATTCAAATCCAAGATCAAATTTAAATGTCTCAACTTTTGTTGTCGTAGGATCATCTGTATATTTTGTATTTACATTTGTAAACACCTCCTGTGCACCAAGGCCTAACCTTGTAGTAAGATATTTGTGTTTATCATAAATAAAACCCACGCTTTGATTGATATATCCTGGATCAAAGAAAGCAGCAATTTCAGTTTTTGGTGTGGTGGAATAATCGTAACCCTGAGTAATTGATGTGCGGATAGAGTTACTGAAATAGGGCTTTATTTCCCAGTCATCGATATTTTTTGATACAAGATTAACTAGATAAAAATCGTTATCGTTAGTTCTGAATTCCTGTCCACCTAGATTTAGTCCTTCCGTAAGCCACTTTAAGTGTATTATCAAAATTAAAATTCTCATTTACATATTTTAATCCAAAATCTCCGGTAATCGTCCAGGTAAGAGAATTATCACCGCCCTGTGACCAGTTGCTCAGGGCAATCTGGCTCACATTCAATCCAGCAACACCGCTTTGAAACCAACCAAATTTTTTAGTTGAATCCTGTTGGGCAAAGCTTAAATTTGATAAATAAAATAAAATTATAAAATAAAATGCTATATTTTTCCTCATCATAATCCTTTTATTATTTATATTTACAGAAACTAACAATTATTTTGAAAAAAGATGAACACAATTAAGAATAATTTGGCAATATTTCAAACAGGAATGGGAAATAAAAGATCCATAATATTTATCCATGGTTTTCCTTTTGACCATAAGATGTGGGATTTTCAGGTTGAGCAATTTAAGAATGATTATCATTGTATTAGCTATGATATCCGCGGGCTTGGCGAATCGCCGGCGGGTGACGGGCAGTTCACAATCGAGGAGTTTGTCGATGATCTTTTTGATATAATCGAAAGCTTTAATCTGGATAAACCGGTTTTATGTGGTCTTTCCATGGGGGGATACATTGCTCTTCGTGCCGTTGAAAGAAATGAAGGCAAATTCAGCGGACTTATTTTGTGTGACACTAAAGCGGAAGCTGACAACAACGATGGAAAACTAAACCGTACAAAAGGAATAAAGGAAATTAATTTAAATGGTGTAGAAAACTTTGCCGGTAATTTCGTCCTTAAGTGCTTTTCTGATAATTTTATAAAAGCTCACAGAAGTGAATACGAAGAGGTCTTAAACCGGGCCAAGAAATCCGGACCGATTGGCGTAAAAGGATGTCTGCTGGCAATGGCGGCGAGAACAGATACGACCGGGTATCTCCCCAAAATAAAAATTCCCGTTCTTTTACTCTGCGGCGAACATGACCACCTTACACCGCCCGATATAATGATGGCAATGGGAGATATAATAAATAATGCTAAATTTTCACTAATTCCGGCAGCCGGTCATGTTTCTTCTGTAGAGAATCCAAAGCACTTTAATTATGAAATTGAGCGCTTTTTAAAGGAAATATAATAGCTTGGTATTATCCAGAATATTTATAACTTCTTCAATCACATTAACCCACTTAAAAAAACATTGAAAAAAACAGTTTCAATATTGCTTCTTTTGCTATTCGCTTATACTACGGGCGGATACTATTTTGCTTTTAAAATATTGCAATTACAGGTTCGATCAGAAATAAAAGAAGAAATGAAAAATTCATTGAACGAAAGCGAGTTGGAAACAATTACCATCCCGGCATCAAAAATGAGTGAATTGAGATGGACCCGCCCCTGCAAGGAGTTTGTTTATAAAAAAAAAATGTTTGATGTGGTCAAAAAGCAGGAAAAAAAGGGGACCACTTTGTTTTTTTGTTTAAATGATAAAAAAGAAGAGAGGCTGTTTGCAAACCTAGGTGAATATGTACGAAAAAACACTACCCGGAATAACAAAGCAAAAAACATTCTTGCAAAGTATATCTCAAACTATTTCTTTGAAGAAATAAAAACCCCGGAAACAAATTACAAAGCAGAACGATTAGAATCTTCGTATAAAGAAATCTATGAAAGTTTATACAGCGAATCACACTCTCCCCCGCCGAGACACTCCTGATATATTTAAGATTTAAAAACTAATCTATTTCGGAAGGACAAGTATGTCCTGCCGTTTTATTCTTATTAATTAAATTATTTAACAGGATGTTATGAAGAAAATTATGTTATTGTTAATGATTATATTTTCCGTAAAAATAATTACTGCACAATCTTTAATAGTAGTAGACGAGAAAACGGACAAACCCCTTCAGCTTGTTGTTGTTTACAGCAACTCTCCTTCTATTAGCGCAATCACCAACCCGGACGGACGGGTAAACCTCGATTTGTTTAAGGAGGCCGACAGTCTTTCGTTTGTATTCACCGGCTATCAGAAAATTACTTTGACGATGAGTCAAATTAAGTCGATGAATTATAAGGTTGGACTTACCGAGAAAGCATATACGCTTGGGGATGTTTTGGTACTGGGAAGAAATCCAAACAGGACAATGCCAAGCACAATTGGTAAGGTGGATATGTTAGGATTCATGGATTTCAAAAGAAACAATGATATGTTTCTTGATAAAGCTCTTAATCTTGTACCAGGAGTGAAAATGGAGGTAAGAAGTTCAACATCTCAATCGCATATTCTTATCCGCGGAATTGGTGGAAAATCAAGATTCGGAATTCGTGATATTAAAGTTTATTATGACGGAATTCCGATCTCAGACGCGGACGGAACTACCGCTCTTAACGACATAGACTTTACAAGCCTCGGGAAAACCGAAGTTATAAAAGGTTCATCAGCCGGGCTCTATGGCTCTAGCATCGGCGGAGTAATAAATCTTTTTTCGAAAAGAGCACGATACCAGGAAAAGGATTTGAACCAGTATGTAACCGTTGGTTCTTTTGGTTTGCTGACTACAACAACAAATTTCCGCGCCGGTACGGATAAAGTTAATTTTTATGCTAATTACAGTTACCAGAACCTGGACGGCTTCAGAGTTCACTCACACTCAAAAAAAGAATTTGTAACATTCGGAGGAGATTTTTTTGTAAGCGACGTGCAGACTATTTCCCTGCTCGTGAATTATGCGCATATAAACGATCAATTTCCGGGTGAAATTGACAGTGTTGATTTTGCAAATAACCCAACATCAGCCAACCCCGCATATCCCCTCAAAAATATCGGGATAAATTCTAAAAGCTTTTTGATGGGAGTGTCACAGATTTACAGAATTTCTTCAGTTTTTGAAAATACATCGAGCATATTCATGGGACAGGGTTCTTCGGAAAACCCTATTGAGCCTTTTTTTAACAGGCGAAGCACATCAAAAGTCGGAGCCCGTTCAGTCTTTTCGCTTAATACGTTTCTTGGAAGTGCAAAAACAAGCCTGGATTTTGGCGGTGAAATTATCCGGAATTATAATGTTGAAAAACATTACGGGTTTGTTCCATTTTTTTCAAACAATATCGGTCAGATTAATTCTGATAAAGAGTACGACTTAAAACAGTTTAATCTTTTTGCCCAGGCAACTATAAAGTTTACTGAAGCTACAACATTAACCCTGAGCTCCGGTGCAAGCTGGTCAAATTATTATGTACAAGATAATTTAAAGTCCGGCGGAGTTGACCAGACAAACAACATGGGACTGGGGACATATTACACACCGGGAATATCTTTAACACACGCAATCGGCAATGATGTTTCCGTTTATGCACAGGTTAGCACAGGATTTTCACCCCCCACAGTTTCCGAATTATCTTTATCAAACGGAAGTATTAACAGTAACCTTAAACCGGAAAGAAGTATTAATTATGAAATTGGTTCAAACGGTGATCTCGCCAAAGAACGTTTTCATTATGAGGTTAGTCTGTTCTATTTGAAAATTATGGATTCATTTATCGCACAACCTGTTGGTGGGTTCACTCAATTTGTGAACGCCGGCTCGTCGGATAATAAAGGCCTGGAGGCGCTGTTGTCCTATAAAATTATAGACGGCCATGATATGTTTGTAAATTTGGTCCGTTCCTTTATAACGTATTCGTATAATAATTTCAAATTTGTAGATTATAAAACATCCATAAATGATTACTCCGGGAATAATTTTACAGGAGTTGCGCCTAATTTATTTAACGCCGGACTTGATATAACAACAACTCCTGGTTTCTATTTTTACGCAACCTATAATATTGTTGATAAAAGGCCGCTGCTTGATGATAACACAAAGTACGATGGTTCTTACGGTGTTATTGATATGAAGCTTGGTTTCAGAAGTAGAATAGAAAAAGAATTTACATTGCAGTTTTATGTTGGAGTAAATAACTTAACTGACGAAAGATATTCACCGACTATTGCGGTAAACCAGAGAGACAAATCCTCAAGAGGATTACCGGTTTACTATAACCCCGCACCGGGGAAAAACTATTACGCGGCGGCTAACTTTGAATATCACTTTTAATTGACAAATATTTTTGCAATGTTTTAAAGGCGGTCTTTTGATCGCCTTTTTTATTATTATTAGAAAAAGGATAAGTGTTC
>CAVVHP010000039.1:0-108315 GCA_963748105.1 uncultured Bacteroidota bacterium
GGCGTCCCTACGGGCGTCCTACAATTGACTGCGCACGCAGCTTTTTGGGCGACGTCCAGCCCACACCAGCAGCCCGCCTGCCGCAGCCAGGGCACCGGCGATGGCCCACACGCCGCGCCAATGGAGCGGGATCTCGTGGCTGCCGTCGGGCATCAGCGGGGTCTCGGGATCGAAGGCGCTATATAGCCTGCGGATGGTCGGAATCGGCACCGAGGTCCGGTCCGCCAGCGTCAGGAACTCGTCGGCGAGGTGCTTCATCTCGTCGTGGGCGGCCTTGGCGTGACCCACCAGCGCGATCTGCATATTCGGGTCTGCGGCAAGTCGCTGCACCAGCGCCACGAGGAGGGGCTCCGGCACCCACAGCAACACGCGGTAGCGGCGCGGCGTGACCGGATAGCCGAGCGCCCGCAGGACCCGGAAGCCCTCACGGACGGCACGGATGGCAAGCACGACCGCGTCGCGGGTGCGGCCCATCCGCTCGTTATCGGTGCCGCACAGATAGAGCGCGGGCGCGAGCGAGGGTATCAGCAGCGCGACGTGGTACTTGCCCCAAGCGTCCATGTCGGTGCGGATCTGGGCGCCCAGCCCCGGTGTGCTCTCCAGCACCGCGGCGATCTGTCGTACCCGCGGCGTGATCGTGCCGTCGATCTCGCCGAAGGGGATCTTCGCCCTGTCATCGGGGGTGCCGGTGAGACAGTGCATCACGTAGCCGTCGCGGCAGCCCGCGGAGGCCGGGAAGCCGATCAGCACGCGCTCGCGCCCGAGTGCATCCGTCAGTGCCTTGGGTCCGGCGGCGTTGTTCATCAGGAAGAGGACGTTGGGGGTCGCGGTGTTGGCCGCCAGGACCGGCAGGACGGTCAGCGCCGCGTTCTTACGCATGATCACGAGGACGAGGTCGTAGGCATCGTCGGGCGCCAGTGCCTCCACCGTGCGCACCGGCGCGGTCATCGTCTCGTCGGTCGTGACGTTGTGGATCACGACGCCGTGCTCGCGGATGTCGGCCAGCCGTTGCCCACGGGCGAGGATCGCGACATCGTGCCCGCCCTCATACAACTGGGCGGCGAACAGGCTGCCCAGCGGACCTGCGCCGTAGATCAGGATTCGCATGGTGTCTCCCTTCGTTGGAACGTTAGCACGTTAACACGTTGGAACGTGCTAACGCATTGCCCCTCACTACTTCGACGCGGTGTGCCGTGCCCGCGGGGTAGGCCGGGACGACGTTGCCCACGACCGGCTGCCCGTCGACGATCAACCGGCGGACGCCCTTGCTGACGTGGTCGGGGTTGGTGACGGTGATCTCGTAGGTGGCGCCGCGGAAGATGCGGCGAGCGCGGAAGCCGTCCCACGCCGCCGGGATGCACGGGTCGATCTCCAGCCCTTCGTAGGTCGGGCCGGATGCCGAGGATCTACTGGGTGCCCGCCTGGTAGGCCCACGAGGCGGTGCCCGTGAGCCAGCTGTTGCGCCCCAGCCCGAACTGCGGGTGCTCGTCGCTGAGGATGTTCTGGCAGTAGACGTAGGGCTCGACCTCGAACTCGTCGATGCGGTCGTTGCGCGCCGCCGGGTTGATCTGCGCGTAATACTCGAAGGCGCGGTCGCCGTGGCCCACCATCGTCTCGGCGATCATCATCCACGGGTTGGTGTGGAGAAAAATGCCGCAGTTCTCCTTGGTGCCCGGCGGGTAGGTCGTGATCCCGCCCTTGTCGGGGTCGAAGCCGTCGTAGCCCGGCGTGCCGACCTTGAGCCCGTTGGCGGTGTCCAGCCGCTCGCGGGCGGCGTCGAGCGCCTGGCGCGCCCGCGCGGGCGTCGCGAAGCCCGAGAGGACGGCCCACGACTGGGCGTTGAGGTAGATCCGGCCCTTGTCGTTCTGCGCCGAGCCGATGGGGCTGCCGTCGCTGTCGAAGTAGCGCACGTACCACGTGCCGCCGCCGAGGTCGCCGTCCCACGCCTGGTCGTTGACCCGGTCGCGCATCGTCGGCGTACTGCTCGCGGCAGGTCGCCGCCAGCCTGGTGTCCCCCAGGTGGTCGGCCAGCGCGATCATCTCGCGCAGCGCCGTGCCGAAGAGGTGGGCGTTGAACAGCGACTCGGCGCCCTTGCGCAGGTTCATGGTGTCGTTCCAATCGGCGAAGCCCAGGAGCGGAAGCCCGTGCGCGCCGGTGTGCAACCAGGTGAACGCCAGCGCGCGCTGCAGGTGGTTGAGCACGGTGCCTGTGGACTGCGGGACGCCGTCGGCGTCCTTCTCGTAATAGGGCAGTACCTCGTCGAGGAAGGCGAGGTCGCCGGTCTCCTTGACGTAGGCGGTCACCGCCAGGACGAGCCAGAGGTGGTCGTCGCCGTAATAGTCGGGGCGGTCCACGCCCTCCGCCGCGTCGCCGATGGTCGCCTCCATCGTCAGCGGGTAGAACTGGTGCATCCCCGCCCCGTCCTTCCGCTGCACCTGGAGCAGCTTCGCCATCAGCGCGCGGGCCTCGGTCGGGCGCGTTCGCCACCACGCCCATCACGTCCTGCGAGCTGTCGCGCATGCCCGAAGCCCCGCGTCCCGAGCCCGGTCTGGTAGAGCGAAAGGTAGCGCGACCAGTTGAGCGTGATGTGACACTGGCGCGGGTTGTGGACGTTGAGCATCGCGTTCATCGCGGCGTCGGGCGTCTCGACCTGCATGCGGCCGAGGTACGCCTCCCACGAGCCCGCCAGCGCCTCGAAGGCGGCCTCGACGACGCTCGGGGCTGCGATAGGCGCGGATCTCGGGCAGCGCCGCCTCGACGTCGGGCTCCTGGCCCAGCTGCGTGATCAGGCGCCGCGTCTCGCCGGGCTGGAGCGTCGCCGAGGTGGTGGAGCAGCGCGCCGATGTTCTGTCCCCGCCACGCCTCGTAGTCGGCGAGTTCGGGCTGCTGCAGCGCCGCGGGTGCCGCCCAAGCCGCCGTAGCCCAAGAACGCGTCCCGGTCGGACTCGAAGGAGGAGACCGGCAGGTTCGACGTGAAGTAGTTGACGGCGGATGTCGCGGAACATAAACGGGTACTGCAGCAGGACCTTGCGGCCGTCGGGTCGTCGATGACGCGGCTCACCATCGTCTGCGGCACCCAGTCGGCGTTGTTGAACTGCTTGATCGCCTCGGGGTGGGAGTAGTCGACCACCGGGATCGCGTCGAGCGTCACGGCGCGGTCCGACACGTTGGTGATCCGGATGTCGCGGACCTCGCGGCTGTCGCCCGGCGGGACGAAGATCGTGGCCTCGGTGCGGATGCCGTGGACCTCGGAGACGATGCGGCTGTAGCCCAGGCCCACGTGGCACTCGTAGCGGTCGAAGGGATCGAGGGTGGGGACGAAGAAGGGCGAGAAGACCTTGAAGCCGTCGCCCGCACGCATCCGTAGGTAGAGCGTCGTCGCCTGGAAGTCGGAGACCGGGCGCTGCGGCACGTACCACGTGATGCGGTTGAGCGCCGGGATCGCCCTTGCAGAGCGCCGCCCCGCCGGTGTGGTCGACGTACCCGCCGAAGGCCAGCGTGCCGATGTAGTTGATCCACTTCACCGGCGTCCGTGGGTCGGTGATGACGTATTCGCGCCGGTCGTTGTCGAAGGTGCCGTAGGATTTGGTCATTGTGGATCTCCCCCTCTCATTCTCTACCCACTGGGGGAGAGGTCGGACTCCCTCCCCCCTCGGGGGAGGATTGGGGAGGGGGCGCAGGCCGCCGCACCCGCCGCCCCCCTCTCGATCTCCCCCCTTGGGGGGAGAGGTTCAGTCCGCTACCGCGTCAAACGTCGGTTTGAGCGCCGGATAGAGCCCGCGGTAGAGCGGGTAGAGTTCGTCGTAGGTCGCGATCATCCCCGGCTGCGGCGTGACGCGGTCGACGACGGTGATCGCCGCCGCGCACGCCTCCGGGACGCTTGCCCACGTGCCAGCGCCGACACCCGCCAGGAGCGCCGCGCCGTAGGCCGCGCCCTCGGTGGTGTTGACCGTGACCAGCTCGCTGTCCATCACGTCGGCCAGGATCTGGCGCCAGAGCGGCGCTCTTGGCGCCGCCCCCCGAGACGCGGACCTGGGTGATTCCGCCCAACCCGGCCTGCTTCATCAGTTCCATACTGTCGCGCAGGCCGAAGGCCACGCCTTCCAGGACGGCACGCGTCATGTGCGGCTGCGCGTGGCGCAGCGTCAGCCCGACGAAGCCTGCCCGCGCCAGCGGGTCGGGGTAGGGGGTGCGTTCGCCGGTGAGGTAGGGCAGGAAGAGCAGCCCTTCCGCACCCGCGGGGACTCCGGCGGCTGCGGCGGTGAGGTCGTCGAAGGCAGGCGTCCGGCGCCAGGGTGTCGCGAAACCACTGCAGGCTGCCTGCAGCGGAGAGCATCACGCCCATCAAGTGCCAGGTCCCCGGCACGGCGTGGCAGAAGGCGTGGAGCCGGCCCTCGGGCTCGATAAAGGGCTCGCCCGTGGAGGCGAAGACGACGCCGGAGGTGCCCAGCCAGGCTGACGATGCCGGGCTCGACGGCGCCGACGCCGACGGCGCCGGCGGCCTGATCGCCGCCGCCGCCCACGACCGGCGTGCCCGCCTTGAGCCCGGTCAGCTCGGCGGCGGTCTGCGCTGATACGTGCTCGTGACCTCGGGGCCTTCGTACGTCGTGGGCAGCCAGCCGCAGGGAATCTCCAGCGCCTCCAGTACTTCGGGCGACCAGTCGCGCGCCTTCAGATCGAACAGCACCGTGCCCGCCGCACCGGCTTTGTCCGTGCCATAGGTCGCCGGTCAGCCTGTAGCGGATGTAGTCCTTGGGCAGCAGGATCTGGCGCACGCGCGCATAGACCTCGGGCTCGTGTTCGCGCACCCACAGGATCTTGGGCGCGGTAAAGCCGGTCAGGGCGTCGTTGCCGGTGATCTGGATGAAGCGCGCCTTGCCCACACGCGCGCGGATCTCGTCGCACTGGGCGCCGGTGCGCTGGTCGTTCCACAGGATGGCCGGGCGCAGCACCTCGCCGGCGTCGTCGAGCAGCGTCAGCCCGTGCATCTGGCCGGTCAGACCGACGGCCTTGACGTCGTCGCCGGTCGCGCTTGCTTTGGCGAGCGCTTGTCGGATGCTTTGCACGATGCCATCCCACCAGTCGTGGGGATCCTGCTCCGACCAGAGCGGTTTCGGCGTGGAGAGAGGCAGGGGCGTCGTCGCGCTGCTCACTACGACGCCGGCTTCATCGACCAGCAGCGCTTTTGCACCGGTGGTGGAAACATCCAGACCAAGGAAGAAAGTTCGGGGCATCGGTGTCTCCTTTGTATAGATGAGCTTATTCCGGGTCAAGTGAAAGATGGTCAAAGGTGAAGGACTTGCCCTCGCCTGTGATCCACAGATTGATCGTGAACACCTGGGTGCCGCGGTCTGCCCAGCCCATCGCGTCGGGCAGATCGACTGTCTGCGAGCCCGGAAGATCCAGGGATAAAACCTCTACCGCGCTGGATCCCGGGGCCTGTTTGTCCAGGATCTGGATGGTGTAGCCTGCTGCCGGGTCCAGATGGGTGACGTGGATGTGGAGCACCGGACACAGGCTTGTATCGACCGTGAGGACCTCCGACTCGACCTTGCCGTAGTAGCTATCCGGCGCATCCTCTGTGATGGTGATGGTCGATCCGGGGCCTATCTTCCAGTTTGCTGTGACCTCGTCCCAAGACAGACCCTGCAGGTCGCTGAACTGGGCACACGGCTCGTGTGATCTTGGCATCAGGACAATGAAGGCCGCTACGATGGCGACCACAGGAACCAAAAAGAGCACCGGCGTAAGCCTTGGGTTAGCGGCGGGATGAGGATCGCGGACAGGTGTCTCCTCATTGGGATACAGCCCCAACTCGCACGCACGAGCTACCGCTTCCTGCCGGCTGTGGACGTCGAGTATGCGGTAGATGGCCTGAAGCTCTTTCTTGACCGTCTCGTACCCAAGGTCCATCGAGTCGGCGATCTCGTAGTAGGTGAGTTCATCGCGAAGGTGCCGCAGGATCTCACGTTGCCGGCGGGTGAGCCGCCCGCCCCGGCTGCGGCCCGGCGGCGATGATGGCCTGACTGCTTTCATCCCGGCTCCTGTGTGCGCATATCTCACAACCTATCCCTGAGCCCGAGGCGTCCTCTCCGGCTATCCCCGGCGATTCCCCATTCTGTCCCCGGTTTCTCCCTTCCAGATCCCCGATGCCGGCGCTAGAGTCAAGATAGGTTATACCATCGAATGGGCCATCTCGACAAGTAGGGAGGGTACGTGATGGGATCGTTACAGACCAGCAGGCGAACGTTTCTGGGTCTGATGGGGGCGGCCGCGCTGTCGCAGGCATGGGAGTGCGTTGCGCACCCCATGGGATCGGGCCAACTGCCCGCGTACATTGTCCATACACAGGAGGGTACCGACCTGACCGGGTGGGAGCTGACCCTGGGCGACGCCCTCTACGCGCAACCCGACGAGCCGCCTGTGACTATGGCCGACATCGCGATCTCGCATCTGGTCGAGTACAGCGAGATTCGAGCCAACGTAGAGGCCCGCGACATTATGGCCCACGCGATCGCGTTTCGCCGCATTCAGGACGCTCAGGCCTTCGAGGCCATCCACCGCGTGGGGTACAGCTTTCGCCTTCCCTATTTGCCCGTCAAGGACGCCTGGGACCTCAACGGGCAGACGTTGGAGGGCGGGTTCTTCATCTGGGACGGCAGTGATACCCGGCTGGATTACGGACTGGCGTTTCAGTGGATCCTCAACCCATGGATGGCAGAGTCGGGAGAGATTCGCTGCTGGACCAGCCGTTCGGGGGGACAGTGGCAGGCGGTGGGCGAGCTTGCCCTCGACACGGCGTGGCACAGTCTGACCATGACGCTGGACTTCCGGCGCCGGACCACGGCGTTGACTATCGACGGGACATACTATCCGTGCCAATTCACGGAGACGCCCAAACCATCGAACTGGGGACTGACTACCGACGCGCGGCTTCAGGCTGAGATCGTCAGTCTGTACCCCGGCGCAGAGGGCAACGGCGCCTTGCACAAGGCCTGGTTCAAAGACTGGTTCTGGGAGTGGGAGCCCTACAACGGTTGCAGCACGTATCTGCCCACAGTGATGCGCTAGGGGCAAAACAGGAGGTGTCGAGATGAGGAGCAGGGCTTTGTTGTGTTGTGTTGCGCTTGCGAGCGCGCTCGCATTGGCGGGGCTGGTCCCCACGATCGCCCGGACCGAACCGTTGTTTGGTGGCACCGGGGACTGGCCCCACTTCGGCTACGATGACGCATATACGGCGTATAACCCGATCGAACAGACGATCGCCGTGACCAACGTCGTAGACCTCAGGAGGAAGTGGGGGATTGGCTGCAACGATGGTTATTTCAGCGTCATCTTTCGTTCCCCGGCAATCTACAATGGCGTTCTTTATACCTCCGGCGCGGGTGACCGGCTCCGTGCCTATAACGCCCGGATGGGTCAAAAGCTGTGGGAGTTCGGGCAGGGAAACTACGGGTGGGCTCCTCAGCCCGTCGTTTCATCGGATGGCGTTGTCTTCTATATGGAGGGTGCCAATCCTACGTACCTTTACGCCGTAAACGGGCAGACCGGTGCCCAGCTTTGGAAGGCGCCGATCGGCTTTGAGCTGGGCTTTAGTGGTGCGGCCGAGGCGGTCGTGACGGTCGGCGAGGCTAATGGCCTGGTCTTCGTCCTCGAGAAGCCGTTCTCGGGCGACGGTAAGCTCTATGCACTGGACAAACAGACCGGTACCATTAGTTGGTATATGAGCGATGCAACGGATGGGACGGACTTCCGTGGGAATTATCCGCTGCTGGGTGGCGGCAAGATCTATGCTGCGGCTGACGTCGCCACTGCGTCCTACCCCTTCCACGCGGAGCACCCGTTGCGCATTGACCCGACCACGCAGACGGTCGAGCGGACCTATGATCGTCCGGTGCCGGACAACTACTACGCTATCGAGCAGGTCGCTATGTGCAACGACCGTCTCATCGTCAATTACGACTACCAGTATGATGCTACCAAGTTGATCGTCGCCTACGATCCGATCTCGTCGACGATCGCCTGGCAGAACAGCTACAGCTCCACCATCACCGGCAAGATCGCGTGCAACACCGACCTGAACCGCATCTACGTCCCCACCGATCCCTATCTCTATGCCCTCGATGCTTCCGACGGCTCGGACGTGTGGTCGTATCTCGGTTACGGGGAGATCTACAATCCCTCTGTGGCGAATGGCGTGGTGTACTTCCTGTCAGACAACAACATGTACGCGGTGGACGAAGCCAGCGGTCACCGGTTGGTCAGCTATCCGCTTGGCTACGAGGCTGATGAGACGACGCAGGTCGCGATTGCCGGCGGCATGCTCTATTTCTCCGGGAACGGCGGAACGTGCGATCTGTTTGCCCTGGCGCTTCCCGGACCGGATACGGCTTATCTGCCTTTCGCTATTCGGTCGCGATAATCCGCGTCGGGACGTGCCCCTCGCACGTGGAAACTTACAGGACGTCGATGGTCATTCATCGCCATCGACGTCCTGCTTCTTTTTCGGATGGGGCCTGACGGGGCTGTTATCCGAGCGCCCCGGCGCCAAGCGGCTCAAACGTCGTGCGCAACTCCTGCGTCTCGCCGGTCTCGGCGGCGCGGTAGCCCGATTCGATGATGTCGATGACGTGGCGCGCGTGCTCGGGTGTGGCCACGGAAGGCGTGCCCTCGCGGACCCAGTCGACGAGCTGCATCATGTCCTCGAAGACGTGATACTCCTTCATCTCGGTGTGCGGCCCGCTGACGTGGGGTGAGTAGTCGTCCGGCAGTTTGAGGTCGGTGTCGCCGAGCTTGGTCCCCACGATCGCGCCGGCGGTCCCGTAGATATTGGGCTGGAAGCCCTGGGTCAGGCTGCCGGTCGGCGTGGCGTAGACGAAGGTGAAGAAGGCATCGCCGAAGTCGATCAGCAGGGCGGTGTTGTCGTCCATGTCGCAGTGGATGACTTTCCCGTGATAGTTCCGCTCCGGGATAACCAGCCCCGACATCGCCGTGACGCGCTTCGCCGGCCCGAGGATACCGGTGAGGTTGTGTAGGCAGTAGACCGTGACGTCATACTGCGGCCCGCCGCCCGGCTTGCGAAAGTACCAACTGGGGTCCACGTCGGTCAGCACGTCCTCGCCGGTGCGGAACTCCTCGTTCATGTGGTAGGTGCCGACGCCTGAGGCGCCTGCCACGGCCCAGACCAGGTGGCCGAGCTTGCCGTCGAGCACGGCCCGGCGGATGCGGCGGTTATGGGGATAGAGCATCATCCCGGGTGAGGCGACGACGTGCACGCCCGCGGCGGCGGCTGCCTCGATCAAGCGGTCGGCCTCGGCCACGGTCGTGGTCATCGTCTTGTTGACGTGCAGGTGCTTGCCCGCCGCGATCGCCTTGAGCCCCTGGTCGTAGTGGAGGCCGATGGGCGAGCAGAGGGTCACCGCGTCGACGTTGGGGTCCGCCAGCAGCTCCTCATAGGTCAAGTAGTGCGCCGGCACGCCATACGTTTCGGCGGCGGCCTTTGCCCGTCCCGGCGCCGGATCGCAGACGGCGGTCACCCGGACCCGATCCTGTACGTCCGGCTGGGTCAGGTGCATCAATGCGCCCCGAATTCCAATGGCTCCCGTGCCCACGACGCCTATGCCAACGGCGCTATCCATCGTCACACCTCCTCAGAAAACGACGTTGTCAGTTCTCAGTTATCGGTTGTCGGTTGGCAGAGAACTGATAACTGTCAACTGACAACTGATAACTAGGCGTGTTCGCGCCAACTCGTCTCATGCTCCCATCCGACCACGTCCTTGAGGCTCTGATTGCTGAGGAAGGAGGCGTGTCCGGGCAGGTTGGTGACCAGGTCAAGGTACTCGGGTTTGTAACGTTCGATCAGCTCCAGCGACGGCTCCAACGCGGTCGTGTCGTCGCCGTTGCAGTAGTAGACGCCGTGGGGCTCGATGGTCTCCGCTTTCTCCATCAAGAGCCGGTGCGCCGAAGCGACGTCCTCGCTGCCGACCCACGCCCACAGCCAGGGGTTCCAGCCCGTGGCGGGCTTGGCGTTCTCGGCCATCGCGCGGCGGCGGTCTGCATCGCAGATGCCGGCGGCGCGCACCGAGTAGGTCCGCATGCCGTAGGCCCGCGTGTAGGAGGCCAACAGCATCTCGCCCGCCAGTTTGCTGTAGGAGTAGGCGTCCTCCACGTCCGACGGGTGGGTCTCGTCGACGGGGAAGGTCTCGAACGGGAAGGGGCGGTTGCTGATGCGATAGCCGTGGCCCAGGGCGCAGTTGCTGCCCGTCTGAACGAAAATGCCGACGTCGTGCCGCAGCGCGGCCTGGAGCAGATAGTAGAGCCCCATGACGTTGGTGTGCATCGTCCGGTCGAAGGGAATTCCACGCTCCTCGAACTGCGGGCGCAGCTCGGGGTGGTCCGAGGGTGAGGGTTCCGCGCCCAGCGCCTGGATCGCGTCGACGCCCTCGGCCGCGCGCAGGCAGTCTTCGAAGCTGTTGAGATCGCCCTGGATCCAGGGCCAGCGCCGCAGCTCGGGTATGGGCTCGTGGCGCGAGAAGAGCACCAGTTCGTGGCCGTGCTCGGCCAATTCCCTGACGACGTGCGGACCCAGCCGTCCGCTGGCACCGGTGACGAGAACGCGCATTGGAGACCTCCTTACTACCTCACACCCAGCAGCAGCTCCACCGTCAACTGATCCAGCTTCTCGTACTGCATGCCGCGGGCGGCGAGCGCCTCGCGGTCGAACGTGTGGGCCTTGAGCGCGGCAGCCTTGTCGGCCGAGTAGGCGCCCTTGAAGGGGTCCGTCGTGCCGTCGTCGGCGTTGATCTCGGCCAGCAAGCCTGGATCTCCGGGATCGGCGTTGAACTGCGCGGCCTTCTCCTTCAGGATCAGGTAGGTGCGCATGCAGCCGCGCGCGAAGTCCTTGACACCCTCGTGTCCTCGGTGCGGTAAGGCGTGCGCGTCGAAGTGGCGCGGCCCGTCGTAGCCGCACGTCCTCCAGGAACTTGACCAGGAAGAAGGCCTGCTTGAGGTTCTCCGCGCCGAAGCGCAAGTCCTGGTCGTAGCGCGCCGAACTTCTGGTCGTTGAGGTCGATATGGAACAGCTTGCCCGCGTCCCAGCGCCTGCGCGACGGCGTGCATGAAGTTCAGGCCCGCCATGTGCTCGTGCGCGAACTCGGGGTTCACGCCGACCATGTCGGGGTGGTCGAGCGTCTGGATGAAGCCGAGCATCGACGCCGACGTCGGGCAGGTAGATGTCGCTGCGGGGCTCGTTGGGCTTGGCCTCCAGCGCGAACTTGAGGTCGTAGCCCTGGTCCGATCCGTAGTCGCACAGGAAGTTGATCGCCTCGCGGAAGCGCTTCGAGGCGTCGAGCGCGTCTCTTGCCGGCGTCGGTCTCGATGCCCTCGCGGCCGCCCCAGAAGACGTAGACCTTCGCGCCCAGCTCGACCCCCAGGTCGATGGCGTGCATCGTCTTCTGCAGGGCGTAGGCGCGGACCTGCGGGTCGTTGCCGTGAACGCGCCGTCCTTGAAGGCCGGGTCGGTGAAGAGGTTGGTGGTCGCCATCGGCACGACCAGGCCGGTGTCGTCCAGCGCCTGTCTTGAAGTCCTTCACGATCTGGTCGCGCTCGGCTGGCGGTGGCGTCGATGGGCACCAGGTCGTTGTCGTGGAAGTTGACGCCGTAGGCGCCGACCTCGGCCAGCAGGTGGACGATCTCCGCGGGTGAGAGCGGCTCGCGCACCGCCTCGCCGAACGGGTCGCGGCCGGCGTTGCCGACGGTCCACAGGCCAAAGGTGAACTTGTGCTCGGGTTTGGGATCGAATCTGTCGGACACGATGGTGCCTCCTTTTATCCAATGGTCTTCAAATACGCTTGGTTTCGTTCGATGAGTTCAATGCGTTGGGCGACGCAGGCGGCGGAGCGCCCGGCGTCGGGCGGCGTGTTCTTGACGTAGTCGAGCATCCTGTCGACCGTCGTGGTGGCCACGTGCATCCGCGTGTCGGACGAGGCGTAGTAGATGAAGAGGTCGCCGTCGTCGCGCGCGACCGCGCCGTTGCAGAAGAGCACGTTGGAGACGTCGCCGACGCGCTCTTCGCCCTTGGGCGCCATCAGGTAGCCGCCCGGCTCGTAGATCACCTTGCCCGGGTCGTCGAGGTCGACAGAGGAAGGCGTAGAGCACGTAGCGCAGCCCGGCGGCGCAGGCGCGCACGCCGTGGGCGACGTGCAGCCATCCCTCCGGCGTCTTGATCGGCGTCGCTCCGGCGCCGTTCTTGAGCTCCTTGATCGTGTGGTAGGCCCGCGGGTCAACGACCGTTTCGCGATCGATGACGGCGTGCGCGACGTCGTCGGCCAGACCGAAGGCGATGCCGCCGCCCGCTGCCTGCCTGGATGAAGTCGTCCTGCGGCCGCGTGTAGAAGGCGTACTTGCCGTCGATGAACTCGGGGTGCAGCACGACGTTGCGCTGCTGCGGCGAGGTCGTCCGCAGGTCGTCCAGCCGCTCCCACGTCACCAGATCGTGGGTGCGCGCGATCCCGGCCTGGGCGACGGCGCTGCTCATGTCACCCGGCGGCGCGTCCGGGTCCTTGCGCTCTGTGCAGAAGACGCCGTAGATCCAGCCATCCTCGTGTTGGGTCAGTCGCATGTCGTAGACGTTGACGTCGGGAGGGTCCGTCTCGGGCATGACGATCAGGCAGGTCCCAGAACCGGAAGTTGTCGACGCCGTTCTCGCTCTCGGCGACGGCGAAGAAGGACTTGCGGTCGTAGCCCTCCACCCGGCAGACGAGCAGGATCCTGCCGTCCAGCTCGATCGCCCCGGCGTTGAAGACCCCGTTGATGCCGAGGCGTTCCATCAGGTACGGGTTCGTCTCGGGGTTCAGGTCGTAGCGCCAGAAGGGTGGGGTATGGGCCGCGGTGAGGACGGGGTACCGGTACCGGTCGACGGGTCCCCCCGTCCACCGGTCGTCGATCTCGTTGGGGCGGGTGACGAGATCCTCGTACGCTGCCTCTAGGTGTCGGAGTCGAGCCTCGCGCACGGTCAGGTCCATTGGGGCGCTCCTTATCGGTCTGCGTGTGTACTTTTCGACTATACCACGGTTCTTGACGCACGCACATCGCCGGTACATGCACAACCGCCCCGTGCCATTGGGCCGGGGCGGTTGTTACTGATTGTGAATGTACTGCAGCTTATCGGGGCTGCGGTGCGTCCACCGGGCAGACGGCGGAGCAGCTGCCGCAGTCGATGCACTGAGTCTCATCGATCACGTATTTGCCGTCGCCTTCCGAAATGCACTCGACGGGGCACTCCGCGGAGCAGGCGCCACAGCTGATGCAGTCATCGTTAATGAAGTATGCCATTATGATCTCCTCATCGGTTTGAAGGTAGTCTTGATAGCGTGTGGAGTTGGCTGACTCCGCATCGCATAAACCCAAGCCAAAACGGGATTATACGTGATTTCCCCCGGTGGGCAATAGCCTCAGCGTGAAGCGGAAGAGCGCGTCGTCCTCATACCACATCTGGAAATTGGTCCCCCACAGGTTGTTGTGCAGGTTGAAGTGCATTCCCCCCTCGAGTGGGGGCTGCACGTCCTCGAAGTGCAGGAGCCGTGGCGCTCCGGGTGCCACCAGCGGGGTGTCGAGGCTGTCGATCGCCAGGTACCCTGCACCATCCCGGATCTCCACGCCGCGCCCGATCCCGTGCAGCGTCCGCCCGCCGTGGCGAACGACGTCCAGGGGTGAGACCCACTGCCCCATCTTGTCCAACCGCCAGTTCTCCGGCGTCTCGACCGGCGGTCTGAACGAGAACCATGCGGCTTCCGGCAAGCGGCACGCCTGCTTGTCAAACCACTGCAGGCGGATGTCGATGCGTGCCTCGCGAAAGGCGTACTCGACGGTAACCTTGCGCGGGGCGCCCAGCAGCGTCGTGCAGGCCTCAGGCATGGCCAACTCCAACAGGAGATCCAGCCCATCGGTCGTGATCCTTTGGCGTGCATCGGTGAGATGTGGGTCGTACATCCGGTGCTCGGGGTGGGGATGGGCAGCATCCATTCCCGGTTTGCCGAAGTCCGCATAGGCCCACCCGGCGTTCTGCTCCAGGTTGATGGCATAATCGCGCATCCACCGGTCGTAGTCCGCCTGCGAGAAGCTCTCGTACCGGAAGAGGCCCAGGACGTGATCGGGGCCGGCCAACGTGCGGCCTTGCTCCGGCACCTCCAATCGCGCGAGGCTGCCCGTCTCGGGGTCCAGGCCGATGACGTAGTGCGGTGTCTCAATCACGGTCGCCGGATCGATCGGCGTGTAACCCTCGCGGCTTGGCAGCCTGGGCTCGATCGAGGCCAGACGCTCGATCGCCTCTTCCTTCAGCGTCTCGTCCTCCAGGTCGTCGACGGCCTGCGAGACGTAGCCTCGCTGCTCCTGCCACGAAGACTCGAAGCGGCTGTACGTGTTGTCGGGCCGGGCCCAGAAGCAGTACCGCACGCACGCCTCGGGCACTTCGGAGGTGTCGACGACGTCGCGCTGGCGCGCCGCTGCGAAATCCGCGGTGGCGTAGTTGGCGTAGTCGCCGAGGTAGACCTTCTCGTCCATCCCCCAGGTGTGCTCGGGCACCAGAAGGAGGCGGCGATTCAGCGCGTAAAGCGCGTCAGGGTCCACTCCTCGCGCCCGCCACGTCCCCGCCATTCGAAGGAGCTCGCGATACCGGCCGATCTTCTTGGGGTCGGACCCGATGCCGTAAATCCACGAGTCGCCGAGTTCGGCGGTGACGATGGGCAGTGACGCCTTCACGGTCGCCAGCTTGTGCGCGAAGGCGTCGAGCGTGGACGCCTTGACCTCCGCGCCGGGAAATTGCGCTCGCGTGGTCTCGTAGACCGCCAGGATCGCCTCCATAGGCGGGGGCCCCAGGTTGTCGTTGGTGTGCGAGATGAGCAGCGCGTCCTCCAACCCTTCGATCACGTGGAGCGTGCCGTAACTGCCCGCCGAGTAGAGCATCGTGATCTCGGCGCCGTCCGGCGACCGCCAGACGAAGGCCGGGGGCACGTCGGGCGCGGAGGAGGCCGGGTTCACGCCGATGTGCAGGAGTTGCAGCCCCGCCTCCGCCATCAGCGGCACGATCGCGCGCGTGTGGCCGGGCACGTCGGTCATCTTGGCCGCGATCGTTGTACGGCCATATCTTGCGTCCAGCCGCTTGCTTAACGAGAGGCCAAACCGGAACAGATCGGCGTCCATCGTCTCGGTCATCGTGGTGACCGGGAGCCCGTGCCAGGCGATGTCGCCGCGCTCGATCGCCGCTTCCATCCGCCTTCGCTCGGCGGGCCCCGCCTGTTCCAGATACTCGTAGATCAGCCACGAGCCGGTCGTCCAGACGAAACGCTCCGGTCCTTCCCGCCGGCGCATGTCCTCCGCCAGGGACAGTGCGCCGGGGATGAAGTGGTCGAAGTAGTGGCCGACGACGGTGGCCGCCAGATCGGTAAAGCCGACGTCCAGATGGGTCTTGAAGACCACGTGGATTGTCTTGATGTCCATCCTACCCTCCATTCAGTAATCCGAGCGCCAGTACTTGGCTAATTAGGGCTCTGGGAATTGTCATCCTGAGCCGCAGGCGAAGGATCTCAGCCTTACGAGGTACGGATCCTTCGCTACGCTCAGGATGACAGAGTTCAAGGATCAAGTCAACTGCTCCTTAGTGGTCAGTTAAGATGGTTCTTGGGGTCCGCAGTCCTGAACGGGCGCCCTTGTAGGGGCGCAGCATGCTGCGCCCCTACCTGTGAATCCTTCGCGCCTCCACTGCGTGGAGGATCGCTCGGGATGATAGCGCCGAAAAATCAGGTTAACTAACCACTAGACGTCCGAAGTCAACAAGTCGACAAGCTCGGCGTGGTGCACGAAGTCGGTGACGATCAGGTCGGCGCCCGCGGAGAGCAGCCGCTCCCGCTTGCGGGCGTTGAGCCCGAGTCGCCGCTCCTCGTCGGCGGCCACACCCAGGGCGACCGCGTCGCGGGCCCTGGCGTGGCGAATCTCGACCGGGCCATCGCCCACGACCAGCAGTTCCTCGCCGCGCAGATCGTTCTCGGTCAGGATGTCCTCGATGATGCGTGCCTTGTCGTAGGCCTCGGCGCCGTCACGGGCGCCGTAGATGCGTCCCTCGAAGAGGTCCGCGACGCCGAGTGCCTCGGCCTCCTCGACCACGTAGACGTGGTCGGTCCCGCTCGCCAGGTAGAGCCTGACGCCCTGCGTGTGCAGGCCCTCCAGGATCCGGCGCGCGCCCGCGATGGCCAGGCTATCCCGCGCCGCTTGGCTTCCGTCGAGCCGGGCCAGGCGCCGGCGCACGGGCTGCAGCAGACGCTCGTTGTAGATGCGCTTGTACTCACGGGCGCTTTTCACCTCGGCGGCCAGGCCGTAGCGGCGGACCGTTTCCTCCAGCCACCGCATCTGCTTGATCGTCAGGATGCCGGTCGAGCGGTCGACGTAGTCGGCCACCTCGGCCTCCAGCCCGGGCGGGGTGGGGTGTCCGTCGCAGATCATCTCGACCATCAGCGGGATCATCACCTGCTCCCACCCACGGCGAATGACGGAGATCGTGCCGTCGAAGTCGAAGAGCGCGTGGCGCACGTGGCCGACCCGCACAGAGGGGTTGACGACCTCCAGCCAGTCAGGGGGATTGTCTATACCTTCCGGGTCGCGCGCCACCCTACCTTCCGGGTTGCGCGCCGCAGACGGCGTTAGCAACCCGGAAGGTAGGATCTGCTCATGCCGGGCACGGATCTCCTCCGGCGTCGCCGTCCCGGTCTGTCCCAGCTTCTCCACGATGACCGCAGCGGCCAGGTTGGCGAACGCCGCGGCCTCCGGCGGCGTGGCCCCACAGGCCAACGCGGTCGCCAGCGCGGCACCGAAGGTGTCGCCCGCGCCCACCGGGTCGAGCGGCGGGGTCACCGGGGCCGCGGGTACGTGCGCTGCGGCGCCCTCCGCCCAGACCACGACGCCCTGGGCGCTCAGCGTGACACAGGCTGCTCGTTCTGTCTGCTCTGCCAGCGCTCTAGCGACCTTCTCGACCGCGTCGATGCTTTCAGGTCGCGCTGGGGAAGAGCCGCGATCCGGCAGGATGGCAGCCGACGCCTCCGCCCAGTTCGGCTTCACCACCATGTGGCGAAACCGCCCGACACGGCTGCGCGAGTCGACGACAAAGACCGTCTCCGGATGGGTAGCGGCCAAATCGATCAGCGCCTCCCGCACACGGTCGGTCACGACTCCGTTGATCTCCAATTGGTCCGCGACGAGCAGGGCGTCCAACTCACCGAGCGCCTCCGCCACGCTCGCGATCAGCGCGTCCTCCAGATCGGGGGTCAGGGGCTGCGCGTTCTCGAAGTCCAGCCGCGCATCTTCCTGCTCGGACTCGTAGCCGGTGAGAATCGGCTTGATGTAGGTGCTCGTGCTGCGGTTTGGCGAGATCACCAGGCGGTCGACGGTGATGCCGCGGGCCGCCATCTCTCGCCGGAGGATGGTGCCGCGCCAGTCGTCGCCGAGCACGGAGAAGACGGTGACCTCTCGGACACCCAATGCGCTCAGGTTCTGCGCCACGTTGCCGCCCGCGCCGGGCGAATACCGTTCGGCAACCACGGGGCGCGGGAAGCGCGGCGTCTCTCGCGAAAGAAAAGCACGGGTCATGTCGGCGGTCCAGTAGCCGTCCAGCGCCAGGTCGCCGACCACGCCCACGCGGCACGACCCGGCACGGTCGAGCAGCGCCTCCAGCCGCTTGCGTGGGAGCCACTCTGTTAACGATTTGTCCAACCTCTATTCCTCCGTTTTCCTGGTGATCGGTCAACCTGATTCCTGGGAGATGTCATCCCGAACGTGCCCCATGCTGCGTGGGGACGTGATGGGTCTGCTCCTTGAAGGACTGAGATCCTTCGCCTGCGGATCAGGATGACAATTGCAGCCTTCAACTCAGCGAAGCACTATGAACCTCGGCCCGGTGTTTCCGCAAACAGCGTGACCTCGAGCATCTCGCAGAGCGCATGATAGCACAGCTGGTGCAGCTCCTGGATTCTATCGGTCCGCTCGGCGGGCACGCGGATCGTGACATCGGCGAGCTCGGCGAGCCGGCCGCCACCCGATCCCGTGAGGCCGATCGTCGTGAGCCCGGCGGCCTGCGCGACCTGCACGGCGTAGGCGACGTCCCTCGCATTCCCGCTGGTGCTGATCCCGAGGAGCACGTCCCCCGCCCGGGCCAGCGCGACCAGTTCCTGCGCAAACCCCACGTCGCGGTCGGGGCGATCGTTGGCCACGGCGCTTGCCAGCGAGGGGTTGGCTCCCAACACCACGGCCCGCAGCCCGCCTTCAAGGTTCCGCAGCAGGAGGTCGCCGTCGGGCACGCTCGCCAGGCCTCGCCGGAGGCTTTCGGAGAGCGGGCGCGCGTGGGCGTAGGACTTGAGCAGCTCGCCGGAGATGTGGAGTGCGTGGGCCATGCTGCCGCCGTTGCCGCAGAGAAAGACCGTGCCACCGGCTTCGAAAGCGCGGACCAGCTCCCCAAAAGCGCGCACCAGGTCGGCCTTCACCGCCGATAGTGCCGGATGGCGAGCCAAGAGGTCCGCAAGAATGGCGTCCGCCGCGCCAGGCAGCGGCATCTCGGGCGAGCGCGGCGCCGCCGGTGCCACGCGGTCCAGCGCCGCCACCACGCGATGGTGGAGGTTGGGGATCGTGACGACGTGGTCGCCCGTGACGTGATAGCCCGCGCCGCCCAGGGAGGTGGGGCGGTTGACGATGTTCTTTCGCGGGCGGTAGTAGTAGAGCGGGTCGTCGTAGCCGAGGTGGCCGTGAACGTCGTTGCCCAGCGAGATCAGGTCGAAGTTGCCCGTCGTGATGTGCGAGACCGTGTATCCCAGGTTGCGCACGATGGTGAGCGCTTTCAGGAAGACCTCGGGCCCTGTGACCGCCGAGCCGAAGTTGAGGAAGACGCCGCCCTCCAGCCCGCTGACCGACGTGGCGTAGCGCAGGAAGTCGCGTCCGCTGGCGGTGCCCAGGATCGTGAAGTCCGCCGTGGGGTGTTGGTGGATGATGTCCGTCCCGATGGTGACGTGGATGGTGGCGGGGACACCGAGCCGGTACGCATGCCACAGCACGCTCACGTTGCGGTGGGGAAACTGCTCGGGATGCCGGTCGATGTAGCGCCCGATCGACGCGCCGTACCCCAGCCCGTCGCGCACGCCCTCGCGCAGCGCGCGGTGCATCAGGCGGCCGGTCTCGTCGGCCATTCCAAAGCTGCCGTCCTCGATGCTGGTGGCCACGTCCTCGCTGGTGGCCCCGATCATCGCCAACTCAACGTCGTGGATCGACACGGCGCCGTTGCCCGCCACGTGGGTGAGGATGCCGCGCTCCAGCAGGTCGATGACCAACCGTGAGAGCCCGCTCTTGATCACGTGCGCGCCCATCATCCACATGACCGATGCACCCTTGCGGCGCGCGGCCACGATCGCATCCGCGACGGCCTCGAGCGCGCGCAGGTCGGCAGCTTGCGATGCGGGGAAGGGGGGGGCGGGGGCCTCCGGGTTCAGAAGATCGGAGAGGTGAACCAGGTTGCGCCGCTCAGAGAGTGGGTACGTGCTAACTTCGGTCAGATCGATTGTCTTCATTGTTCGATGAACCTCCGATGAAGTTCGGTTTGTGAGCCACATGTCGGCCGGGCTCCCGCACCAACAGGCCGGCGCCTTCGCGGCCGGCTCTCCGCATTCTATCCCCGGACCCTGTGGTTGTCTATGTCGCAAGGCCTACGGGTGTGTTTCAGAATGGGGCGACATCCCGACGTGACTTGCCGCACTTCGACCACCCTGTCACGTGCCCATTCTGAAACACACCTTGGCAGTTTCGGCCCACGGGCGCAGGCCACTGCGGCAGGTTGTCCGGGCCGAAACTGCTGCCCCAGAACTCGAACGCACCCAGGCCTACGCCTGGATGGGTTCTGTGGTAAGATCCGCGACCTGTGTGGGGTCGTTCCCCTGTGGAGCGGCCCCACGATATTGTCATATCGTTGGAGGTTCTATGGGTAGAGTGCTAGTTGCCGTGATCGCCGTGACGGGTATCGCGAGTCGCTACGATCCCGGTGTGTTTCAAAGTGTGGTCCTGGTGCGCCAGAGAAGCGGCAGCCTGCCGAGTCAACTGCCTGACTACGACGGGGCGCACATCGCGCTGCTCGACTGCCGCGATGTCGGCAAGCAGGTGCTGGTCTGCAAGGGAGACGACTGCAGGTTCGCGTTGGTGGCATGAAGCAAAAGCCACATTAACAATGTTATTTCCAATTAGAACAACTGAAAAGAAATCCTGAGGATCATTTATAAAATGCAAAGCATTTTCAGCTGCTATATTTTTTTTGCGGGCTTTAATTTCAACTTTTATCTTATTTGCCACAACAAATGCAATTTCAGAAGCAGCAAAAAAACCGCTAAGAAGAACTAGCAATGCCAGTATTATAAAATCTTCAATCATTAATAGTTAATAAATTATGAGCGTTGTAGTTAATATATAAAGAGCAACATTGATTATCATCGATGGATCAGTAATCAGAAGTTCTGTAGTGTTTTCTCCCTTTTTGTTCATATACACCAGGAACATATACCTGAAAATTCCGAAGACCACAAACGGTGTTGTATATATTAGCTTTTCTGTTCCAAAAACTGACACAGTGCGGGCAGCAACTGTATAAAGTGCATAGCAAATGATTACTCCAGCTCCAGCAACCGTTGCCATTTGATCTGCAAAATTTTTAGAATAATATTGAAGCACTTTTCTTGTATAATTCATTTCTTCATTTTCAGCAAGATTTAATTCTGATCTTCTTTTCATAACGGCAAGAAATAATGAAATGAACATTGTGGTTAAAATCAGCCAGCTTGAAATCTCTACACCTATTGCAAATGCACCGGCAAAAACCCTTAACATAAATCCTGCGGCAATTGAGAATATATCCAGCAAAACAATATTTCTGAAAAAGAAGGAATAAAAAATGTTTAGAAATAAATATGCCGCCAATGCTGAAATAAACTGGATATTAAATCCCGGCAATAGAGCTATAATAATAATAAGAAAAACAAGTGCCGAAGAAATTGCTTTTGCAAAAGTTATTCTCCCGGCGGCAATCGGCCTGTTTTTCTTTTGAGGGTGGAGTTTGTCCGATTCTACATCAACAATATCATTGATTATATAGACAATGCTGGAGGTAAAACAAAAAATTACGAATGCAAGTACAGCGGTATAAAGATAAGCCGTATCAAAAAGATGTTTTGAAAAAATTAATGGTACAAAGACAAATAAATTTTTAATCCACTGCGGGATTCTATATAATTTAATAAAGTCTTTTAACATTAAAAGACTGCCGCCTCTTCATATGTTCCGAAAACTTCTCTGAGTTCACCGACCATTTCACCGAGTGTTACGTAATTCTGGGCTGCTTTAATAAATACAGGCATCAGGTTTGTACCGTCTTCAGCAGCTTTTTTAATCTCAGTAAGACTTTCTGCAAGTGCCTGCTGATTCCTGCTCTGCTTTACCTCAGCTAATTCTCTCTTTTGTTTCTTTTCAACTTCAGGTGAAATTAATAAAATAGGTATATCAACTTTTTCGTCACTTTCTACAAAGTCATTTACGCCAACAATAAACTTTTCTTTTCTTTCGACTGCCTTCTGATAAATATATGCCGCATCCGCAATTTCTTTCTGGAAATAACCTGTTTCAATTGCCGGGATTACTCCGCCCAGTGAATCAATCTGATCAAAAATTTCGTTGGCCTGTTTTTCCATTTTATCCGTTAAAGCCTCAACAAAATAACTACCTCCAAGAGGATCAACGGTATTTATTACGCCGGTTTCATAAGCAATCAACTGCTGTGTACGTAAAGCAATCTTCACCGCCTTTTCACTCGGCAAAGCCAGTGTTTCATCCATTGAATTTGTGTGAAGCGATTGTGTACCTCCGAGAACCCCGGCAAGTGCCTGATATGCTGTTCTTACGATATTATTTTCTGGCTGCTGCGCTGTTAATGTACAACCCGCAGTTTGAGTGTGAAACCTGAGCCACCACGAACGCGGGTTTTTCGCACCGTATTTTTCTTTCATTCTCTTAGCATAAATTCTTCTGGCCGCACGGAATTTCGCAATCTCCTCGAAAAAGTCGAGATGCGAATTAAAGAAATAAGAAATTCTCGGTGCAAATTCATCAACATCCATTCCTCTCTCAATACATGCTTCAACGTAAGCGAATCCGTCAGCCAAAGTATAAGCAAGTTCCTGTACAGAGGTTGAACCGGCTTCGCGAATATGATATCCGCTAACAGAAACGGGATTCCATTGTGGTACTTCGTTTTTGCAGAATTCAATCATATCAACTATAATTCTCATCGAAGGATGAGGCGGGTAGATATATTCTTTCTGCGCGATATATTCCTTCAAAATATCGTTTTGCAGAGTTCCCCTGAGTTTATCAAAACTTACTCCCTGGTTCTGCGCCACCGCCAGATAAAATGCAAAAACCATTGCAGCGGGAGAATTTATTGTCATTGAAGTAGAAACTTTATCAAGAGGAATTTTATCGAAAAGAGTCTGCATATCTTTTAACGAAGAGACCGCGACTCCGCAAATCCCTACTTCGCCTTCACTCAACGGGGCATCTGCATCCCATCCCATTAATGTGGGAAGATCAAACGCAACCGATAAGCCTGTCTGCCCGTTTTTAAGAAGATAATGGAATCTTTGATTTGTATCTTCGGGAGAACCAAATCCTGCAAACTGTCTCATCGTCCAGATTCTTCCACGGTAACCGCTCGGATGAATTCCTCTTGTGTAAGGATATTCACCAGGGAAACCTATCTCACTAAGGTAATTTATATTTTCTATGTCATCGGGTCCGTAAAAAGGATTAATATCTTCCCCGCTTACTGTAGTAAAAGTCATTCCGGTCGTTTTTGCCGACTTCAGTTTTTCATCGTGAATTTTTCTTCTATTTTTATATTCATTATCAATCATTATAATTCCATTCAATTTAATTTGTTACTTAAAGTTACTTAAATATTTTAATATAAAACAGTTAGCTCGTTCTTCCGAACCTCCTGTCAAACTCATCTAATGATATTTTTACTAGCACAGGCCTTCCGTGAGGACAAACATACGGCATCGATGTTGCAAAAAGCTGATCAATTAACAGTCTCATTTCAGCCTCGGTTAATTTATCGCCGGCTTTGATCGCCGTTTTGCAGGAATAAGATTTAGCGATATTCTCCCTGTCTTCCAGTTTTTTTTCAGTCTGATTGCTCACGTATTCATCGATAATCTCAAGCAATATTTTTTCTTCAGAGCTCTGCTTAACATCTTCCGGTACGCCTTCTATAATTATAGAATTTTTTGTGGAAAATTTTATGGAGAAACCGATTTTCACAAGATATGGATGTAACTCTTTTAGAATTCCAAACGTTCCCGGATCCAGTACAAGCTTACGCGGGAAAAGAAGTTGCTGAGTAAATGGCATGTCGGCATCAAATCTTCTAAGCGCTTTTTCATACAATATTCTTTCGTGCGCAACGTGCTGGTCAATGATCATCAATCCACTTTTTATCTGAGATAGAATATACTTGTTATGAAGTTGAATAATAAACGGGGATTCAGCCTCCGGATTTACAACAGTTCCTTCGCCTGAAATTTTATGGAACACTTCCCTGTTCTCTTTTTTATCAAACGGAAGTTGAGAAACATCACCGCCGGGTTTTGTAACTATATCATCTGGAATCGCACTAAAAATTAAGTCTATATCATTGTCTGAAAATTTTTGTTCTTTATGCCTGTTCTGTTCCTTGAATGAAGGCCGATCAGTAAAATCGTTCGGCTCTGTTTTATTAAAATGATTGAATCTCATTTTTTCTGTTTCATCGGTTACATCCGTGAACATCATTGAAGGCACCAAGTCGTGAGCGCCAAGAGATTTTTTGATTACTGCCATCACAAAATTATAAACATCTTTTTCATCATCGAATTTCACTTCCAGTTTTGAAGGATGGACATTTACATCAATTTTTCGGGGATCAATTTGGAGAAACAGAACAAAAAACGGGTAATCTCCTTTTTCAAGAATATTTTCATAAGCGGAAAATACGGCGTGATTGACCTGCCTGCTGATTACGTACCTGTTGTTCAGAAAAATATATTGCTCTCCCTTACTTTTTTTTAACATACTTGGCTTGCCAACAAATCCTGACAAACTTAAATACTCTGTTTTTTCGTCAACCGGGATCAAAGCATCCATCATATTGTCCGCAAAAACGCTCTTTATCCTATCCTCAAGACTACCTGCCGGAAAATCATAAAGCAGTTGGTCATCATTAAAAAATCTGAAATGTATATTTGAGTGGCTGAGAGAAATTTTGTTAAAAGTATCGATGATATGTCTCATCTCAGTTGCATCGGTCTTAAGAAAATTTCTTCTGCCCGGAGTGTTGTAAAAAAGATTTTTAACGGAAACTGATGTACCCTTTGGATAAGATCCTTTTTCCTTTATAAGATTTTCAGAATCATCGAAACGAATGAGAGTACCAAGTTCTTCATCCGGAGTTTCAGTACGGATTTCTAATTGACTTACCGCAGCGATTGAGCTAAGTGCTTCACCTCTGAAACCCAGCGTATGGATTGCATCCAAATCATCCAGAGAATAAATTTTACTGGTGGCATGTTTTTGAATTGAAAGAATTGCGTCTTCTTCAGGCATCCCGTTTCCGTCGTCAAAGACCTGTATCAAAGATTTGCCCGCACGTTTTACAATCACATCTATATTTCTGGCATTTGCATCAATTGCATTTTCGAGTAATTCCTTAACAACGGACTCAGGCCTCTGCACAACTTCACCAGCAGCAATTTTATTCGCCAGATTTTCCGGCAATATTTTTATTTTATTATCAGACATTGTTTTTCTTTACGTACCAGAATATTTCAAATTGTTCTCTATCTTCTTTCTTTACCACTTTCCATTTCTCTTTGTTGAATTTCGGGAAAAACACATCGCCTTCCGCTTCAAATTTCATATAGGATAAAATCATTTCATCCGCTTTATCCATTGCTTGTGAATATATTTCACCTCCTCCAATCACAAATGCCTTTTCAAATTTTTCCATTTCACAGTGAGAATAGGCTTCGGGTAAGCTATTAAATATTTTCACTTCTTCAAACGGATAATTTATATCGGGTTTTTGCGTTAAAACTATGTTCAATCTGCCTTTCAGAGGTTTCCCGAGAGTTTCAAACGTCTTTCTGCCCATAATTATGGGGAAACCGTATGTGGTGTTCTTAAAATGCTGAAATTCTTCTTTTACGTGCCAGGGCATTTCCCCATCTGATTTACCAATAACACCATTTTTCGCTATGGCAGAAATTAATATAATTTTCAAACAGCTACCTCGAATTTTATCGGATCGTGACTCTTATAATCAACAAGTTCAAAGTCTTCAAAAGTTAATTCATCAATTGGTTTCTTAGCAATAATTAATTTCGGCAACTCCAGCGGTTCACGTTTTAATTGTTCTTTCAGCCCTTCGCTGTGATCATATTTTTCCATTGGTGAACCTTTTTCAGCATAATAAATGTGTGCATCGACAATAGAATGGGCAAAATATCCGAGTTCCACACCTGTTTCCTGTGCTATAATCTGAGTAAGCAGAGAATAAGCCGCAAGGTTAAAAGGAATTCCAAGTGCTATATCGCCTGATCTTTGTGTCAGATGACAATTTAATTTACCATCACTGATATTAAAAGTAAAAGTATAATGGCACGGTGGAAGTTTGCTGGTTGTTGCGTTTCCCGGCTCCCACGCTGTCACCACCATCCTTCTGCTGTAAGGATTATTTCTTATTTCATTAATCACATATTGGATCTGATCAACTTCCCGGACCTGCCAATTCCCATCTTTATCTTTTTGGGCGCTCGGAAAGTGCCTCCAGTAATTCCCGTAAGCAGTATCAAGATTTCCATCCTCATCTGCCCAAGCATCCCAGATTTTTGTTTTATTCCGCAAATTCCTAATATGATCCTCACCAGAAAGATACCACAGAACTTCATGAAGCATTGATTTCCACTTCATCTTTTTGGTAGTCAATAACGGGAATCCCTTAGATAAATCAACCCTGTAAAAAGCTCCGAAATATGATATAGTATCCACTCCGGTCCTTGATTTCTTTCTTACACCGTTTTCAAGAACGAGTTTTACAAGATCCTGGTATTGTTTCATTAAAACCCTTGAGTTAAAATTTCGTGAGTAATTAAGCAAATTTAATAAAATAAAGTGTAGTGTTAAAGAATTAAGCGCCAAGATAGTCTTTAATTTTTTCGGCAGCCAATTTAAGTCCTATTTCTATATTTTTTATCGAATCGGCAGAGTTTTCAAAAAAGGAATTCAATTCAATAGGAATGATTTTATTGCCAGATTTTTTAATAAGCTCAAAATCGATGCTTCCACAGACCAGGAATATTTCTTTATCCCATGCGTTTGCCTGATCAATTATAATGCTTGCTCCCTTTTTCAGGAAGGTTTGTTTGTCAAATGCTCCCTCTCCGGTCAGAATGTAATCAAATTCATTAATATCAATTTTTCCTATTATTTCATTTAATATAAAACTTTCTGCACTGACAGGAATTGCATCAAAAAACAACTGCAAGCCTGCTGCCAATCCTCCTCCGGCTCCACTAAGGCTTTCAATGGGAGAGTTTATCTTATTAAATTTTAATAGATTAAGGATTTGGTTAAAACCAGATTCAAGGATATCAATTTCTTTTTTTGTAGCACCTTTTTGGCGGGCAAATATTTTTGTTGCACCATATGATCCCATTAACGGGTTATCCACATCAAGTATCATTTCAATTTTAAATGGCAATTCCGGTCTGCTCCAGAATAAGTTATTCGCATCTTTGTAATTTTCAGGAAGAATATCCAGTTTTTTACCCGAATGATTAAACAATTCCATTCCGAATACAGAACAAAACCCCAGCCCCAAATCATTCGTGCCGGTACCACCTAGCCCTATTATAACCTTCTCCACATTCAATCCACTTTCGCATATAGTTTTAATTAATCCCCCTAACCCTTTACTATTTAATAACAAAGGATGTCTTTTCTCCAGTGGAATTCTGTCTACCCCTACTATCTCTGCTGATTCAATATACATTTGCTTTTTATCCTTATCGTAACCGTACTTAACATCGATTTTTGAATTATCATATGGTGTTGAAGCAGAAGCAGTTAGCACTTCTAGGTTAAACAAGGTTTTGCATACTTCAAGAAAGCCATCACCACCATCTGATATAGGTAATTTGTGAGTTTTGCACTGAAATGAGTCATTAAGATATTTTTCCAGAAGTTCAGCTATCTTAACAGAACCGGCGCATTCTTTAAAACTATTGGGAGCAAGCAGAATCTTTTTCATTTTAATTCAGAGCAAGCATATTTAAAGTTTGCTGATATACCTTCTCTGCATCAATGCCCCCTTCACCCTCAAATTTACAAATCTTGGGGTCACCGGGACATTTATCCTGGCAATAATTATCAGAGGGTAAAATGAACTGAGATTCGTTCCCTTGCGGTGCCCACAGCTTCGGTGAACAAGCAGGCAGTGGACAAAATAACGATAAGGTTGGGATTTTAAGTCCAGCCGCCATATGCATTGGACCTGTGCTGGAGGAAATCAGTAAATCCAAAGTACTAAGATTTATGATCGAATCACGCAGATTATTCCCCTCATTAATGTATAAAAGCTCATCTATGTTTTTAAGTTCTTCAGGAGGTGTAAAATCTGTAATTGCAATTTTTACCTTATATTTTTTTAGTAATGAAATTAATTTCCTGTATTCGTCTACAACCATATTTGGCGCAGAATTCCCGCTGGTAGAGTTTATTCCAATAAGTTTTTCACCATTTGGGCACCAGGAATATTTCCTTTCAAATCCTTTCCTTTTTTCTTCCTCGGATAATAATATTTCTGATTCAAGGCTCTCCGGCTCTATTCCAAGTTTTCTAATCTCATCCAGACAATAATCAGACTCATGTCTTAACGGGATATATTTGTTTCTAAAAACACTTTTGGAATTCGTAATAAACTGGTAAAATTTGTGACCTACTCCAATTCGTTTTCTAATTCCTGAAAAGAATAAAATCCAGTTGAGTTTTTCTGTCGGCAATAATGTTAAGGCGTAATCAAACTTAAATGTTCTAAGCTGAAGTGCGTTTAGAAAAGCCGATTTTTTTTTATCGTATATAATCACTGAATCTACATAAGGATTATTTACATAAATATCCTGCGTATATGGAGTAAGTAAAACAGCAACAAAACTTTCAGGATATTGTTTTTTAATTTCCCTGGGTAGTGGAGTAGAGAGAACAACATCGCCAATTCTATCTGGCCTTACTATTAATATTCTTGGATTGGGCATTACAGATAAACTAATTTTGTGAAAACCTAACTATCTGATTTATTTTAATTTTTGCAGCATAATGTAATGTTAAGAAATAAGCCAGAACGAGTATAATATCCACATACAGATTTTTAACATTTAGCCCGATAAGCAGATATAACAACGCAGCAATTATTATTATAGAAAGATCTCTCGTCTGGTATTTAATTTTTATTTCATCTCGTGAAATAAAGAACAAATAAGTAGCGCCAAACAGAAAACCAACAGCAGTAGCAAATGCGGCACCTAGTATTCCTATCTTTGGTATCAAAATAAAATTTAAAATTATATTCGTGCTAAAAGCTATAAAATCAGAAAATAAGAAATGATATGTTTTATTAGAAATAGCAGGATAAACAGAATAGAAGGATGAAATCCCGTTAAAGATGTATCCTATTAAAACCAGTGGAATTATTACAACCCCAGCCTTATATGCCGGATTAAAGATTGAGATATTATAAATGTTCAATTCAAATAGTTGACGTGCAAATAGAGATACCACTAGTAATAGTATGCAGCTAAGCGCAACCAGTTTGGTTAATGTTTTCCCGAAAGCCTGTTTATAGTTGTTGGAATAAAACAAATTGAGCGAATGCGGATTCCAGGCGGTTGAAAAAGAAGCAACAAAAACATTCATCACGATTGCAATACGATAAGAGAAACTATAAATGCCTACTTCGTCTCTCCCCATCAGGTTGTTCAATATGAAACGATCTGCAACATTTACACCGGCAGTAAATAAATTTGCGAGCAATAAAGGGAGTGAAAACCGAAAGATAATCCTGAAAATTTTGCCATCAATTTTTGGGATATAATCATCACGTATTACGTCAATAAGTAGAAACAATAATATTGTGCTTGCAATAATTTGTGATAGTATAATTCCCGGCACACCCAACCTGTAATAGTAAACGAGAATTATATTCAGCAGTAAATTTATCACACCGCCGATTATGCTATAAATAACAGCTTTCCTTGCAAGTTTCTTTGTTTTCAGAAGGAAAAGAATAAAAAACGTTAATGTCTCAACTAAAATTGTTATTATAATCAGAATCAGGAGATAAGAATATTTGGTATTATCGAAAATAATAATTGATATCTGTGGAGCAGTATACCAGAAAATGGCAGTAAATATTATCCCGATCAGAATTATCGAATTAAATATTGATGAGAAAATGAGTTTTTTCTTTTCTTCCGATTTCTCTTCTATAAAAAATTTATTCAACGCTCCCTGCATACCAAATTGGTACAGCACTACCCCTATCGCATAAACAGACATTAGTAGCGCAAAATCGCCAAATTCCTTTGTACTGATTAAATTCGAATATAACGGAAGGAGAATAAAACTCAGTGAGCGGATAAATAGATTACCAAACCCGTACCACGCAACTGATTTTGAAAGACTTGAATTGTTCATCAGGATTATACAATTGCCCTGAATTGTTATTTAGGTATTATAATATAAGGAAGTAATTTTTCAATTTCTTTTTCCCAATTCAATTGCTTCGAAGCTATTAAACAATTTTTCTTCAATTCGGATCGATAATTATTATTATCGATAAGCTTTTTTAAATTACTTATTATTTCTTCTCTGTTTTCTGGATCAGAATAGGAGCCTACATTATATTCGTCAATTATATCTTTCATTTGTGGGAAATTACTGGCGAAAACAGGAACTCCTGTTAAGATATACTCGAACATTTTATTAGGAAGAGCGTAGTAATAACTCAGGCTCAAATTTTCAATCAGTGAAAGACCGATATCCGCTCCGGCGGTGTAATTGAGCAATTCATTTTGCTCTAATTTACCAAAGAAAAAGACCTTATTTGAAAGTCCCTTTTCTATAGATAGTTTTTGATAATAATCCTTAAACTCTCCCCCTCCGATTACAACCAGCACACAATTATCCAGATACGGTAAAATATCATAAATAATTCTAAGGCCCCTGCCATGCAAAATAATTCCCTGGTAAAGTAAAATTTTTGTATCTGCAGATAAATTATAATGGGTTCTGAAATCAAAGGGGCTTTTAATATCCGTATACAAAGGAAGGTTTCTAATTACTATTGTTTCACCTAGGCTATATTCTTTTTCAATATGAGCGGAATCAAGCGGGCCAGTAGTAAATACTTTGGTTGTATGCCGGATAAATGTTTTTTCAATTTTCACCAGCCAGGATTGAATAGTTTTTTTCCCTCCCAATCCTGCAAGATGACCGTATACTTCTCTTGAATCATAAAATATTCTGGCGCCTTTCATTTTACCAAATACAACGCAAAACGGAAGAGTATAAACATCCTCTGCAAAGATAATTTTTGCTTTAGTAAATAAGATCCTGAATGATATTATTAATACAAAATAAAGATAGAATAAGATCGAAGAATATTTTTTGGTGAGTTTATAGACCGATATTTCACCTTTCTCTGGTTTGAATCCATCTGTAAGCCAATCAAAAGAAACAACATCAACATCAAAGCCCTTTTCTGTAAAAGTCTTGTAGAGATTAAAAGTGCGGGTGTCATAATGAATGTTGCCGAGAAATGTTATTAATACTGAATTACCATTCATTATAAATTATAATTTTGGATTAAATAAATATCAGAGGTCAAGATAAAGAGTATCCCGGAAAATTCCACGCGCTCCGAAATTTTCTTTAAATCTTGCCAGTCCCCAGTTTGGATCCATATTTACAGTGAAAATACCAAAATCTAAAAATCTGAAATTCTCTTCCTGGTATTTTTTCATAATTTCGTAAAATAACTGGTTTACAGCCCTGTATTCCTGGTAATCTTCATCGTGACTAATATAAAATGCCAGAACAACTTTAGGATTTGCGCTAAAATTACACACACCGGCAATTAGTTTATCGCCGAGAAACGCTCCCCATAATCTGACTTCATCAGGGAAAAGATTTTTTATTTTCTTCAATTCATCTATAGTGTGGGTGGGTGTTACATTATGTCTTAGCTTTAAATTCTTCTTCAGTATTTCATAATATTCATCATAATTATCACATTCTTTTATAACCACGCCTTTTTTTACAGACTTATTTACGGCTGTACGGGCTTCTGCACGGTAAGTATAAAGTAACTGATCAGGTTTAAAATCCAGTTGAACAACGCTGGATATTTCCCTTTTCAAATACTGGAAACCGTTTTTTACCAGAGCAAAATCAATATAATTAGAATACTTTGCTTCGTAAATAATTGGCGGTAATGTTATCTGAATTCTGTCAAATTTTTCAGACTTAGCATTATTGATTAATCCTCCAACAAGATCAAATGCGTTTTTAAGGTTTAGGTCTATATTATAAACGAAGCCGCCATAAGATGCGCCACCATGTGACGATATAATCTTTTTCCCTTCCCTGGTTAGTTCAACTGCGGGGAAAACCGAAAATAACTTCTCATTTTTTTTTACTATCAAGGAATGGTCATTGAATCTTGATTTTGGGTGATATGATAAAAATTTTCTTTTGTGAAAAATTGTTCCGTTATCGGAATTATCCACAAAACTATCCCAATCTTCTGTTTTTATTCTTGTTTCTGAGTAAGGGATAAAATCGAACATAAAGTTTCCGCTTAAATAGAGTTGATTTTGAGTTTCTTGTTTTCCAGAAAATTTTTAACCATTGGGGCTATAATTATTATCATTGAAATAACATATGGGTACTTGTACCTCGCATCACCGACAGTAGTTAAATGAATTCCCACCCCAAATATAATAAAGAGTAGCAGTACTCTTAAACCATTTTTCTGAAAAATCGACTCCCTGTTGAAATAAATTGCCGTGAAAAACAGGAATAACATGCTAAAATAATAAATATGGTGAATGATTAGCAGCACGATCAAAGATATCTTGGAAAATAATGAGTGTCCGGGTCCCAGGAATTCCACATTTTCCTTTTTAATCAGTAGATATTTTGTTATCCTGTATAGATTCCAGTCCTTGAAATTCAGGATCTTATGCACGCTGAAATCATCCCAGATAAACATATGCACTAGTTTCATCGGAAACAGCGATATATACTTTAATTGATGTTTTTCAATCCATCGTTTTGCCTGTCCGTACCAGAATTCGTCTTTTTCTATGTATGTTTTCGTTTCCGGGTTCGCTATAAAACCTGCTTTTCCCGGTTCAAAGACTTTAGCGTTAAAAGCACCGGTTGCCTGATCATTTGCCCCCATAATCAGATTAACCGAACCGGTAGTAGATGTAAAAATAAACCTTCCGAAATTATTGTAAGTAAACAGTCCGAATAACAAGATAAAAAGTATAAAACCCGCTGTTAAAACCAACGAGTTATACAGATAATTTTTAATATTTCTTTTAAGCACAAACTGATCGATCAAATACGCGGCAAGCAAAGCCCACCCAATCGGACGTACGGCAATGGATGCAGCCATAAGAATTCCGGCCAGGAAATAAGATGATGAGTTTTTATTCAAATAAAAGTTGATGGATGCAAATATCAAAAGATTAAAAAATAGTTCCGTCAGGTTAAAGAGTATAAGCCCGAGTGTAGAGAGGTAAAAGATATAAATTACCGTGGTTATTTTTGCCGTCCTGTTGTCCGCTATCTTTTCTGTAACTCTAAAGACAAAATAAAGCTGCCCGAAATTAAGAAAGACGTTCATAATTCCAATGGTAATTTTTGAATTAAATACAGAAAGGACTGCTACCAGGATGTTTATATATAGCGGTGCAACTATATAATCCTCATAAAGGTGCATCGGGGCAGGATAAAAAGTTGAATTTGACAGGCAGTCGTGTGCAAGTTTCCAGTAATAAGCCGAGTCGCTTTTAAATTCTAGCGGATAAATGAAGATCAGGAGTAACTGAACGGCGAGATAACCAAGAAGTAATTTTATAAAGTGTTGATCGAGAAAATCAAATATTGATTTTAGTTTCAACGTTAATATTCTTAAAATTTAAATTGAATTGAGAACATACTTGCATTCCCCAATCCTAATTTGAAAGGCAGATATGCATAATCAAGATTGAGATTTCCCCAGACGATTCCCATTCCTGCTGTAAATCCTTTTGACTGGTAATTAGTCATATATCCTGCTCTAAGAGAAAACATATGATTATAAGTAGCTTCTCCACCAAAATTTATATGATTTTCATTATCGCGGGTGTAGCTTAGATACTCAGCGCCACCAAGCAGACTAATTTTAGAACCGGGTATTTCAATTTCGTAAGATGTTCCGGCCCGTACTTCGGTCGGTAATTTTGTTGAAACATTTCTCAGGGTATTCATTGATCCAAGGTTTCTTACCACTGCTGAAATATTCAACCCATTTACCGGAGTTCTGTAAAATATTCCGAGATCAAAGCCAAGACCGTTTGCTTCATCTACAAAAATATTTTCATATAGATATTTTACAGAAGCACCAACATCAAGGTCCGAGGTTAAACTAAATCCTGTTGAAACACTGCCGGAGAAATAATTAGCATTAAATGTCGCATCCGGAGCGCCGGGTTTTGTTCTAATTTCAATATCATTAATACTTGTAACGTTTACCCCAAATGCCAGAGGCAAACCAAAGAATGAAGCTTTTGCACCCACCATTTCACTTCTGACATCCTGTATCCAGTTGTTGTGCGTAAAAATCACATCGGGAGTTCCATTATTTGCAAGTCTGGCAGGATTATAAAAAAGTGCAGTTACATCGGAAGCCAGGGCAACTCCTGCATCTCCCATTGCGGCATTCCTTGCACCAAATCCAAATTTAAGAAATGATAAGCCGCTGCCTCCCCCTGTTTGTGCAGAAGCAATATTCGCGAAAATAAATACTGAGAAAACAAATACGGCTATAAATTTTATTCTGTTCATTAAATTCAAAATTATTATAAAAGCTCTACCAAAATTACGTCTTAAAATCTAAAGTTTAAACCTATGATATGCCTGTCGGAAGGAGAATATCTTTCAACTACAAAAGCATAATCAACTCCTATAAGGAGCTTACCAAACATCTTAAAATATGAAAATCCAAATGAAGGCCTGGCAGGGAAATCAGAATTACTGAGATTATATTGGTCTATTCCTCCGCGGAGGTAAAGTTGATCATAGATATTGTACTCGGCACCAAATCTTAAAATATTTGTTCCCTCATTACTGTTTTCAAACTCTGCAGATACCAAAAAATTATAATCAGTATTTTTATAACTTATTCCAAATTTTTTCAGCAATGGGAAATTATCTACTGTATTAGAACCATTTGTACCGAACAAAGGTGTGGTATCCCATTTGTATTTCGAATTAATATCGGTCAGTACAAAAGAGAAATGAATCTGATCATTTAAAGTATAAATTGCCCCAAAATCAAAACCAATCCCGGAAGAGGCTAAGTTTTCATATAGCTTATAACGGTAATATTTTATGGCAATACCAAGTGCCAGCTTTTTTGAAAATTTATTTGAGAAAGCAAAAAATATCTGGTTTTCCCCTGTCGATAATTCACCTGTTGGATTCCCTGAACCGTCTCTTCCGTCAATGTTTGAAACCCCCGCATTTATAATTCCAATACTTATTCCCGCAGAGGATTTCGGGACACGATTTTCGTCATTTTTATCCGCTTTATCGTAAAAATCAAATCTGTGAGTAAAGTTTATAAAATTTAACTTCCGATCCAGTGAAAGAAATGAGTAAGAAGTCTGGAATGAACTTTTTTCCTGGAAAGCAGACAACGCAGGGTTATAATAAGAAACAAGATTACCTTCTGTAACGGCAGACATTGCGTTACCCATACCAATTCCACGGGCACCGAACCCCATCCTGCTGAAAGCACCGGGCGAGCTGGAAATGCTGCTGAATTCCGGCTGCGCAAAAGCAACACCTGTTAATAATATCAGGAGAAAAAATTTCTTCAAAATATCCTCTATTGTATCACCAAAATTTTTCCGAATAATGGCTCTTCAGAACCTCTGTCTATTCTGTAAAAGTAAACACCGTTTGACACATATCTTCCGTTCTGATCTTTTCCGTCCCAGAAATCAGATTCGCTTAAAACATTTCCGCCGGAAGCCGATCCGCCGCCCTTTGTAACATTCTGAATTATAGTTCTAACATAATTCATTCCGAAATCGAAAATCCTGATTGTAACCGGAACGTTTTTTCCGCCGGTACTATATTTTATAGTTATTGGTTGTTGCCTCGGGATAAAAGGATTTGGGTAAGCATAACTTTCATTGTTACTAACCAAAGCTTTAGAAGCCCTGTATATTTTCCAATCTCCCTGCCACGTTCCACCTGTTTCATCAAATCTTACAAGTCCGGCTTCTGAAGCCAGCCAGATAGTATTTCCGTTAGCACCTGCATCATAAAAAACATTTGTCTGCAAGGAAGTTTTAGATTCCTTATCAACTATTGATGTAGGTAAAATCCATGTAGCGCCGGCATTATTGCTCCTGAATGCGCCATCATCAGAAGTAGCAATAATATCGCTGCCTTTAAACCCAAAATTGTAACAAGTATGATTCGGCAGAAAAACAGACCATGTTTTACCGCCGTCAGTAGTAGAATTAATTGCATACTTTTCCGTAGATCCTTCCGCTTTCCATGAAGAAGCCCAAAGTGTGCCGGAACTTTTTTGGTAATCAAGATATGTTATCCAGTTTCCTGCAACAGGATTCTGTTGATTAGTATGATTGAACTTCGTCCAGCTTACGCCCCCATCAGTTGATTTGTTTATTCCGCCTGCCGTTCCTACATATAACGTAGTGTCATTAATAACCGCAATAGAAAAACCTTCCATATTCAGGTTTCCTTCAGAACAAATTTTACCCGGTACCGGAGAGATACAAAAATTAAGAGTATCAGTTGGCGCAATGTGATCAAGATAATCGGGCGGCAAAACAACACGCTGCCAGGTTTTTCCCATATCGGAACTTTTTCTCACACCTCCTGCAAATGTTGCAATCCATACTTCATTTTTTAAAAAACCAATATCAAAAATGACGTTGTTTTGGGGCACTGTAATAGGTACGGCTTTTAAATTATTTATTCCATAGGATATAACAGAATCAGATTGTGTATCTATCGGCTGAGGTACACTATTCCAGCTTTTCCCCATATCAGTTGAATATTTTAGACCAGTTCCTTTGTCAATTTGTGATTGCACTACATCGTCAAAATATCTGTCCCCGGTTGAAGCCCAGATCACTCCATTATGATAAGCAATTGAATAAACTCCATCTGTTCCAAAGGGATCCTTACCATAAAAATTAGTCCAGGTAACACCGTTATCAGTGGAAATATTCAACCCTTTACTGATTGTCAGTATTGTGTCGCCAACTACTATAATTTCCTGCACATTATTCCCGGCGGGTGTATCATCGCTTAATGTTTTTTTCAGCGACTTGCTATTATCTGCGTTATAGGTATATGGCCTTCCCTGTGAATAAACATTCACCAACAGAAATACTGAAAAAAGGAATATTTTTAACAGAAATTTTTTCATTTAACCGTCACTGTTTTACTGATTTCATTACTTAATTTTTGCTCCGGCATCTATAGCGTAAAATTTAAATTCCCAGTCGCCTGCAGGTTGTCCTGATGGAAAAATCAATTATTCTTGTATAAACGCCGTCGTCTGCAGTTGTATCCCCGCTGGTTATTGTATCACCTGAATCAGATAAAGGAAATTTCGAAATTCCCTGGCTATTTGTAATTTTTGTTCCATCAGGTTTATATAACTCATAATAAACCTGTGCAATATCATCTGCACCGTTCTGAGTCGATAGCCTGAAACGCTAAATGTAAAGCTCTGATCAAATTGTAACTGTATCGGGCATTATAAGATTAGAAATTACCGGAGCAATATTACTTTGCCCGTTATCATATTTAATTACCTGCTGAGCAACCAGTTTTTCACTACCATCATTTGATGTTATGTAATAATTGATGCCATAATTACCATTTGAAAAAGCAGAACTCATAGTGAATTTATTTGAAAATATATTATCTCCTGAAACAGAATCTCTATTTGCTGAAATATCCCCATTATCAAGCAATTCAATGTGACCATTATTCAGGGGTTTATCATCGGGTGTATTAATATCACAATAGACAGATTTTACTCCCTCTATTGAAGAGAATTTAATTTTTAATACAAGAATAGAATCTGAGGGTGTGAAATTAAATGAATTGACAGTGCCAACCGACATTACCTGGAAATTTGTGACAGGAACATCAACAACATTATTATAGTCTTTGCTGCAACCGGCTATTAAAAGAGCGATAAGTAAAAAAGAGATTTTATTCATATTGTTAATTTTAAGCCTAATTTTTGATTTCTCCAAGCCAAAAATCATAATCCTGTTATAATAAATGGATTCGGAGAAAAGGAAATTATGAGGATAAAAAAACTAAAATAGCCGAGAATTAATCGTCCCCTGTCCAGTGGTTCGTAGTCGGGAATGGGCGGGTGTTTTAGCTTAATGAAAAAATAGAGTATCATTGCCCAGAACAGCCATCCCGACCATCCGAAGATGAATGAGGTTTCGAGAAATGCTTCCGCGAATCCCAGAATTCCAAGTATAAAAAGCAAAGCAAAGGAAATTACCGCAACTTTATAATGATTATGTTCGCCGAACATCGTGTAGGCAATGTGTCCTCCGTCAAGCTGACCTACAGGAACCATATTCATAGCAGTAATAAATAAACCGAACCATCCGACACATAAATAAGGATAGTGATAAATTTCACTCATCGGCGGAAAAAATTGGTTTTTATTTACGAAAACTTCTTTTAAAAATGAAAATAAAAGAGTATTTCCAAATCTTAATTCGATTGCATTTTTCCCGAAATCCGGAGAGAAATATTCCGGGTGAATTGCTAATATATATTCTTTTCCCGGAACGTGTGTGAAGCCATAAATTAAAACAATAAGACATGCTACAAATCCCGCAAGCGGGCCTGCAATTCCAATATCGAACATCGCTTTCTTAGACATCACGGGATCTTTTGTTTTAATTACTGCTCCCATTGTTCCAAAATTCAAAAAACCAGCTATAGAAGGAAATGGAATAAAAAACGGGAGTGTTGTTTTTACTTTGTGATAAACCGCAGCAAAATAATGCCCGAACTCGTGTGTGCCGATTATAAAAAGAATTGATATAGAATATGGAAGTCCTTTCAAAAGTAAATGTATATCATATGGACCTTCACTCCCGGAAATCCATTCAACTCCTGCAATTGTTGTTGTTATAAATGTGGTTAGAAACAGCCCGATATGAAGCAGGTAATTTTGCTTATCTTTTTTAGGCGGTTTTGGAATTTCCGGCTGATGATAATAATTAGTTTCTTCTGACATATTATAATTCCATATTAAACCCGAGCAGGGCATAATTTTCATTCAGATCATAAAACAAACCGTGCACGCTTTTGCCGGAATAATAAGATAATGAAACGCTGAATCCTTTCTCATTCCATTTCCCGAACTTCAGTCCGGCTGTAATAATATTTGATCCCTGGAAATGCTCCGAATTTTTGCAATTTAAAATCATATGCTATATAAGGAGTAAAAGCTTTAAACGGGAAATTTGTAAAGTAATTATCAAAACCAACCTGGTAAATTCCTTTCCCGATTTCCGGCGGAACAGTGTGAAAAATATACGTTAATCCAGTATAAACTCTGAAGCTGTTTATCCTGTAAAACGGAAAGAGTTCAAAAAATTCTTTGCTGAACACAAAAGGATTCCTGCTGTTTCGCCATACGCTGCTGTTCTGGTCATAACTGCCATCAACCAGGTGTGCGCTTATGTGAGCAAATCGGAAACGAAACCCGTATTCTGAATTATCATTAATTATTTTGTAACCTGAGTTTAATCCGAATAGATAATCAATTGCCTCTACCGGGAATTTAAATCCTTTCTCGCTTCTCAATCTTGTAAAGGTAAACACGTCAGCACCGAATGAGAGTACTGAATTTTCATTTTCAATTCTATAAATATCGGCAGAGGTTCCGATATCAAGCCTGATATTTCTTTCGCCAAGCAGATAACTGAATCCGGCACGCGGTTCCAGAAAATTTGCCGCAAATGGTTGAATATTCAATCCGCCCGGGAACCATTCTTTTTTAGTTTGTGAATAAATTTGAATTGAAAATAACAAAAGTGCGAACAAGAGGAGTGAAAGTTTCCGCATAGTTAAATCGATTCCGTTTTTACTGATTGTTTCTTTTTTAGTTTTTGTTTTACGAGTTTATTATACCCGTATTTAAATTTTGAAGTAAGACTTGCAAAACCGTAAATGCTTGTCGGGAAAGCGAACGAAGGTTCAAAATAACAATTGACCGTGCAACCCTGGCAGAAATCAAACCGGCCTTCCATCTTTTTATAATATTTTATTTTTTCGGACTGCCTTATCTCTTTAATGGGCCTGTCAATCGGTATTCTTTCTTTTTCAAAATGATAGCAGGGTAAAATAATTTCGTTATATGGAGAAATCACAACAACTCTTGAAACAGCTTTGCAGGAAGGATTATTAATATCGTTCCCGCCGTCTCTTCTTAATTTCATAAACGCTTTGTTCAGATAAACATCCATTTTCCCGTCGCAGTATTCATCAACATAATCGATTGCTTCATCTGTTAACCCGGGATTACCAAAATATGAGAACACAGGATTTACAAGCAGCACCAATCCTTTTTCAGCAGCAATTTCGTGCATCCTCGGCAGCTTTTTATACGTCTCATTTGTTACTGTAAATAATACATCCGGATATTCGCCCAGCGATTTTGCAATATCCAGGCTTTTCAATACGTGATTGTAGCAATCAACCTTCCTGATCTTATTATGTTCTTCTTCATCGGGAGAATCAAGTGAGAAATGCAGCAGGTCTATTTTGCCGGCAAGTTTATCCGCAAACTTAGGATAAAGCAAGCCGTTGCTGGTAATGCTCGTCTGCATTTTTTTACTTTTCGCAAACTCTGCCATCAGGTGAATATCTTTATTCAGAAGAGGTTCGCCACCGGTCAGATCTATAAATTTTACACCGAGCTCTGCAAGCTGGGAAACATTAGATTTAAAATCCTCAAGTTTTGCAAATGGTGTATCTTTAAAATCTTCGTGAAAACCGAAATGGCAAAACTCACAGTACGCGTTACACCTGTATGTTACATAATAATTGCAAAGTAAAAGCATAGATGAATCCTAATATTCTCTTCCCTTCCAGATTACTTTTCTATCCGCCAATACTATAAACGGCAGAGTTACAACATAAATAGTGTAATAAATCTGGAATTGGATGAAGTATTTAAAGTTTTGGGAAATTCCTAAATTTTTAAGTACCGGGTATAAAACCAGCCCATCCAGAAGTAATTTAAGAACTATCAAAAATAAACATAACGGTGTGTAAAAGAAAGGCGTTAATAAAATTCCAAGATAGGATAAAAACCCGTTTGCCATAATAACAAATCCGCGGAAAGGAACGCCGAGTCCTCCAATTGCCCATCTTTTCTTCTGACGGAATAATGATTTGAGATCTTTGCAGGGTAAGCGAAGTTACAAGCCTGTCCTTATCAACGGGAGAAATAATTTTATACTTTCCCAGCTTATAAATTGCCATTAAAAGATTGAAATCTTCAGTTACGCTAAAGGGAATTTTTTCATAACCCCCTACCTCCAGATAGGCCTTTCTCCGGTAAGACATATTATTACCGATACAGCTTATCGGTTTACCAAGATTAACAGTGCTGGAAGCCGCTATTAATAAGTAAACAAAATCAAGGCTTTGCATGCCTGAAAAACCATCAGAGGCTTCCTGTGTAGTGACACCGTTAACCATTGCAACATCGTCATAATAATATGAGGCAGTTTTATAAGCCCAGGTAGGTTTCACTTCACAATCTGCATCAGTAGTAAGAACAATTTCATTTTTAGCTACTTCAAGCCCGTTTGCCAGGGCGTTGGTTTTTCCTTTTAGTGAGCCGATCTCTTTTTTTGTAACAATTTTTTTAAATCCGGGTTTGCCTGCTATGAATTCATCTATAATTTTTCCCGTGTTATCGGTAGATTGATCATCCACCATAATAATTTCAAGTCTTCCTTCCGGGTAAATTAGTTTATCGAGAGATTTTAAGCAGCGCAGTATATTTTTTTCTTCATTTCTTGCCGCCACAATTACAGAAGCAGTCGGGATTTTATCCTCTTCCAGCGTAGGGAATTTTTTTGCAACCCCGATTACGAAGATCAATGACTGAATAAAGTAACCGCAGATGACTATGAAAAAGATTATTTCAAACATTCGTGCGGCTCCCCTATTTCAAATCCCTTTTTACTTGCTGTTTCCAGGACCATATTTATTGAATCGCGTATCACATTCATTGATTTTTTACTATCGTGCATCACAACTATTGAATCATTTCTCAAATATTTATCAATTGCTAATTTAACAACTTTTATATCATTTTTGTAATCATACGAAAGCAGTGACCACATCACATTTTCTAATCCGCACTTCCTGATAAGTGAAGGTGTGCTGATTTTAAATTTTCCGTGAGGAGGCCTGAAATATTTCACTTCATAATTAAAATTATCTTTAAGAAGAACTGTAAATGAATTAATTTCCTGTAGAGATTCAGTAAAGCTTAATTGAGTCAGTTTTTTATGATTAAATGTGTGGTTCCCGATTACGTGCCCTTCATTTAATATCAAATTTGTAAGTTCGGGGAAAAGGTTAATATTGTTGCCGACACAAAAGAATACTGCTTTTATCTTATTTTCATTCAATACTTTTAGAATAGTTTCCGTCGTCTCTGTACACGGCCCATCGTCAAATGTCAGCAATATTTTTTCTGTGGAAGAAGTCCACTTAAAACTGCTGAATGCTTTTTTTATGATTACTGGTGGATTATACAGGTATTTCAAATTCTTTAGATTCTGTTATTAAGTTTTGTAAAAATTATCGTTATACCGCGGTACAAGCTAAAATTTATTGGTAACATATGCCAAACTATTCTTAAATTAGCAAATACACTTTCTTGTAACAAATCAATTTTAATGAAAAATTTACCTGACCATCAAAAAGGGATAATTGCAGTATTGGCCGCCGCTTTGTTATGGAGCACAGGCGGGATATTGGTGAAGCTTGTAACGCTGACGCCTATGCAAATTTCATTTTCGAGGTGTTTTTTCGCATCACTTGTGTTTCTTGTACTTTTTCGGAAGAAATTATTGCTGGTAAACTGGTTTACTTTTCTGAATGCTTTTTTCTACGCAGCTTTGCTCACGCTCTATGTTATTGCCACAAAGACCACAACTGCGGCTAATGCCATCTTCCTTCAATACACCGCACCGATTTATGTTTTGCTGTTTGAACCTTTAATTAATAAGACCAAATATGAAAAATTAAACATCATAACAATATCGGTTTGTGTAGTCGGTATGTTTTTATTTTTTACAGGCAAACTCTCACCCGGCGATTTGAAAGGCAACATACTTGCGCTTTTATCGGGAATAATATTTGCAGCTTTCCTGCTGGGAATGAGAAAGAACGATCACAAGTATCAATTCAGTTCAATTTTTTATGGGAATATTATCGTAGTCGTATTCCTACTTCCATCAATGTTTGATGTAAAAAGCATCACTACTTCTGATTTCAGTATGCTGGCTTTCCTTGGAATTTTTCAGATTGGCATTGCGTACGCAATATTTAGTTATGGATTAAAAAGAGTCTATGCTGTAGAAGCATCTTTGATCAGCATGATTGAGCCTGTATTAAACCCTGTCTGGGTACTGATCTGGTACGGCGAGATTCCGTCTTTCTTCGCTATAATAGGTGGAATAATAATTCTTGTGGCGATTGCTTCGAGAACAATTATCAGCGGTTCACCTGCGTTGAGAGCAAGGTTTAAATCTTAAGGTGCCAATCTTAAAATTTTCCAATCTTCATTTTCTTTTATGTAAACCACCCTGTCGTGCAGGCGGCTGGGTCTACCCTGCCAGAATTCAAATCTTTCAGGAATTATTCTGAAACCTCCCCAGAAATCAGGAAGTGGTACATCATCAGGAAATTTATTCTTAGCTTCCTCAAATTTCTCCTCAAGATAGTTTCTATCCGGAACTATTGAGCTTTGTTTAGACGCCCACGCTCCAATCCTGCTTTCATAAGGACGAGATTTGAAATATTCTTCCGATTCATTTTTAGAAATTATTACAACTTCACCCATCACTCTTAATTGCCGCTCAAGTTCCTTCCAGAAAAAAACAACCGCTGCTTTAGGATTCTGCAACAAATCATCACTTTTCTTGCTCCCGTAATTAGTAAAAAATACCAGGCCTTTTTCGTCTATTCCCTTTAACAAAACAATTCTGGCGGACGGAATTCCATCTTTATCAACCGTTGCCAGCGTCATCGCATTGGGATCAAGTATCTGTGCTTCAATAGCTTCGGCCATCCACAGCGAAAATTGCTCCACCGGATTTTTGCTCACCGATTTTTCATCAAGTTTCCTGGTTGACCACGTCCGCCTGAGGTTAGCCAATTCCTGATTATTCAACATCCTTAACCTTTAATAATGTTTAAATTTTCCTCAAATGTACCCGTTTTGCGCTAAGTTTTTATATGAAAATCTTATTAAGTTAATAATTACAATATTTTATTTTTTCTGCCTAAGTAATAATAAAAATATTTCTCAAAATCAGAAAATCACTGCCATCTGGCGGATGAATTCTTCATTTTTTTATTTTTACTATTTACAAAAATAAGGTAGAATTGAGATATAAATAAAATAGATTGATAAATTTAATGATTATTATAAACAAAACTACAATTAGACTATAATATGAAACCCAGCGACTTAAGCAAAGAACAAAAAGAAGAACTTGAAAAATTTGGTGCAAATACATGGTTTGTTGAATATCTGCACAAACTTTACGAAGAAAATCCATCCGAAGTTCCTGAACAATGGAGAAGTTTTTTCACAGGTGAAAATCAGACTTCTAATAACGGACATTCCGGAGCAAAAAATAATTCCTCAAACGTAGCATTGCCTAAAAACATTTCTATGCCGGAACCGGCTAAAGAAGACGAAGTTAAAGTTATTGCAGGGAGCTCTGCTAAAATTCTCGATAATATGACTGCGAGTCTTACAATTCCAACAGCTACTTCACAGAGAGTTGTGCCAGTTAAACTTCTCGAAGAAAACAGAACTCTGATAAATAATCATCTGAAGAAAACAGCCGGCGGGAAAATTTCATTTACACATATTATTAGCTGGGCAATCCTTAAAGCAGTAAAAAGTTTCCCTGAAATAAATAATGCGTTTACAATTATTAACGGTAAGCCTCATCTTATTGAAAGAACAAACGTAAACCTTGGGCTTGCAATTGATATTGAGAAAAAAGACGGCTCACATTCACTGATAGTACCGAATATAAAGAACGCCAATACGATGAACTTCAGAGAATTTTGGGGAAAATATGATGACCTGGTTCAACGAACAAGAAAAGGCCTAATTGATCCTTCTGAATTTATGGGAACCTCAATTACACTTACAAACCCCGGTACACTTGGAACGGTTTCTTCCGTGGCAAGACTGATGATTGGACAGGGTGCAATTATTGCAACGGGAGCCATACAGTACCCTGCTGAATATCAGGCAATGTCTCAGGAAACCATATCTGCACTTGGCATAAGCAAGGTGATGAACATCACGAGTACTTATGACCACAGGATAATTCAGGGAGCTGAGTCCGGTTTATTCCTTAAAGAAGTTCACGAACTACTTCTGGGCAAAGATAATTTCTACAATGAAATTTTCTCAGACCTTTCAATTCCTCTTAGGCCTGTTGAGTGGATGACGGACTATCAGCCGGGTGCATTTACAGGCGGCAACTCAAATACAGAAGAAATTGAAAAACAGGCAAGAGTCTTACAGCTAATCAATCTTTATCGTGTGCGGGGACATTTAATTGCCAATCTTGATCCGCTCGGGACACAAACAACTTATCATCCGGAACTTGATCCTGCCACATACAAATTTACTTTGTGGGATCTTGACAGAAAATTTATCACCGGTGGTTTTGCCGGAATGCAAACCGCCACACTACGTGAAATTCTTGAGAATCTTCAGAAAACTTATTGCAATAAAATCGGTGCTGAATATATGCATATTCAGAATCCGGTTGAAAAAGCATGGCTGCAAAGCAAAATGGAGCCGGTTAGAAATGTTCCTGAATTTGACCTGGAAGTAAAAAAAGAAATCCTGCATAAATTAATTATTGCGGAAAATTTTGAACACTTCATTCATAATAGGTTTATCGGACATAAAAGATTTTCTCTTGAAGGTTCTGAAACTCTGATACCTGTTTTGGACATGATATTAAATCTCTCATCTTCTAAAGGAATTCTTGAAGTTGTTCTGGGAATGGCTCACCGTGGAAGACTAAACGTGCTTGCCAATATAATCGGTAAATCATACGAATCAATATTCTCTGAATTTGAAGACGTTAACGATCCGAATTCGATTGCGGGCTCCGGCGATGTTAAATATCACCTTGGAGCGACCGGACAATATAAAACACGGGATGATAAAACCATCACAGTCTCCGTCGCTTCCAATCCAAGTCATCTTGAATGGGTTAATCCGGTTGTTGAGGGGATTGTAAGAGCAAAGCAAACCAGGTTGGGAGATAATAAGGAACACAAAAAAATAATGCCTGTTCTCATTCACGGGGATGCTGCATTTGCGGGACAGGGTGTTGTTGCTGAGACACTAAACCTATCTCAATTAAGCGGTTACAGAACAGGCGGAACTATACATATTATTGTGAATAACCAGATCGGGTTTACAACTACACCTAAAGACGCCCGCTCTTCAGTCTATGCGAGTGATGTTGCCAAGATGATTCAGGCACCAATTTTCCACGTAAACGGAGAAGATCCCGAGGCAGCAATATGGGTCGCACAGCTGGCTTTTGAATACAGAGAAATGTTTAACAAGGACGTTGTAATTGATCTGTTCGGATTCAGAAAACACGGTCACAATGAAGGCGATGAACCCGGATTTACTCAACCGCTGCTTTATGAAAAAATTAAGACACATCCTTCTGTAAAAGAACAATATTCAAATACTCTTCTGGAAAAGGGAAACACTTTCTAAAGAAGAAATTGAAGAAATGAGCGATGAAATTGTGTCAGTGCTTTCTAAATCATTCGATAAAATAAAAGAAGAAAGCTCTAAATTTAAAGCAGACGCTCCGCTAGCAGTTTCAAAAGAAAAAATTGCTTCAAAAGATACTACTGAACAAACGAGTATTACTGAGGAAGTACTTGGAAATATTATTAATGGTATTACAAATGTACCTGACGCTTTTCATGTTCATCCTAAACTCCGGAAATTTCTTGAAAGAAGAAAAGGGATACTGGATGGTTCAGAAAATGCAGACTGGGCATTAGGTGAAGCTATTGCATTTGGGAGCCTGCTGCTTGAAGGGACTCCTGTAAGACTAAGCGGCCAGGACAGTGTAAGAGGCACATTCAGTCAGCGCCATACAGCTCTTACAGATATCCACAGCGGTGAGGACTACTTCCCACTTAACCATATAACCCCCAAACAGGCAAAGATTGAAGCTCTTGACAGTTTTCTTTCAGAAGCCGCAGTTTTGGGGTTTGAATATGGCTACAGTACGGCTGATCCGCTTGCGCTGGTAATGTGGGAAGCTCAGTTTGGTGATTTTTCGAATGGCGCGCAGGTAATTATAGATAATTTTATCGTTGTTTCATATGAAAAATGGAAACTTAGAAACAGCGTTGTGATGTTACTGCCTCACGGCTACGAAGGACAGGGACCGGAACACTCCAGCGCCAGATTGGAAAGATTTTTAATACTTTGTGCAGAAAATAATATGCAGGTTTGTAATGTTACAACTCCGGCTCAGTATTTTCATCTCTTAAGAAGACAAATGAAAAATGCCGTAAGAAAACCGTTGGTATTAATGACACCCAAAAGTCTCTTAAGATTACCGGAGGCAAGTTCTCCGAAAGAAGATTTTATTACTGGAACATTTAAAGAAATTATAGACGACACAACCATTTCGAAAGAGAAAAAAAATGATCGCGTAATACTTACGAGCGGAAAAGTTTATTATGATTTAATTAAATACAGAAACAGTAATAATATTGATCATGTACCGATAGTCAGGATTGAACAATTCTATCCATACAATGCTGATAAATTTAAGCAATTACTTGCAGGATATTCCGATACACAAAAGATTATCTGGGTACAGGAAGAACCTAAAAATATGGGTGCGTGGAATTTCTTATCATTAAGATTATATGATGATCTTGCGGAAGGACAAAAGCTGCATTACGTAGGCAGACCGGAAGGTGCAAGTCCTGCTGTAGGTTCAGCAAAAAAATCCAACAAACAGCAAAAAGATCTGATAGAAAAAGCATTCAAAATGTAAGTTTTTAATAATTCAGGATACCGGATTGTGACTGGTAATGATCACAATCCGGTAAAGCAGAGTTTAATTATCTTTTGGAGCTGGAATTGTAAAAATAACCTTTGTCCCCTTCCCGACTTCACTTTCAATTTTTAATGAACCGCCATTTTTTTCAATCATTTCTTTGCATAGCATTACTCCCAGTCCGGTCCCCAGCTCACCTTCGGTACCTTGCGTTGTGTTAACTTCACCGAGGGAATAAATATTCTTAAGCGCTTCCTTGGACATGCCCACACCATTATCTTCAACAGTAGTCACTATAAAATCCTTCTCATACGCGGAGTATATTTTAATCGTTCCATTCCGGTTTGTAAATTTAATGGCATTAGCCAGAAAGTTTTGAATTATAGAACCAATAATATGCTTATCACTTAAAACGAAAACATCCTTACTAATTTCATTTACAACACTAATAGATTTATTTTTAGCGTTTTTAGATAACAGCTCTATTTTTGTATCAACAGCCTCTGATAAATTTAACTTTACGGGATTATATTCAGACTTACCCAATTGCATGGCCCCCCACTCAAGTAAATTCTGCAATAATTCATACTGATTTTTCAAGAGAGTAAACAATGTCTGAATATATTCTTCTTTTTCCTCAAGAGATAAATCTGAATCCGGAGAGGTCAATAATTCACTTAAGCCTAATAAGCTTTGAAACGGGCTCTTTAAATCGTGTGCAATTATAGAAAAGAATTTATCTTTAGTTTGATTGAGCTCTTTTAATTGTTCCGCATAAACTTTTATCGCTTCCGAGTTTCTTTTCCTTTCAATTACCTGGGCAATCTGCTTTGCAACAAATACAAGGAGTTGTTTTTCCGGTTCTCCATAAGTTTCTGCATTCTGATAATCCTGTACAACGATAACACCAATTGTTTTATCGCTTACTATTAAAGGAACACCAAGCCATATTAATGTGGGCGTTCCAATCATTTCAACTTCCCCCGTTTCCCTTAATTCCAGGTCAAGCCTTGAATCTATAAGCTTTGCTTCCCCGGTTCGTAATATATATTCGGTCAGTCCTTTACTCAGTTTTTTAGGCGGATAAGGGGGATCAAATTCATCCACCATATATGGAAATGAAATCATTTCTGTACTTTCATCATACATTGCGATATAGAAATTATTTGCAAGCATAAGTGTACTTACAATTTCGTGAATTCTTTTATAAAGAGAGACCATATCGGTGGCAGTATAAGCCGCTTCGGATATATCAAAAAGAGCTTTCTGTACTTTCTCCAGTCTTTTGTTTTCTGAAATATCACGGACAACAGCATAAACAACTTTCTTTCCTTCAATTGTAATCAGACTTAAAGCCACATCAGCATCAAACAGAACATTATCCTTCGTTTTATGCTGCCAGTAAAATCTTTGTTGAATACCCAGAAAAGCCCTACTGATTTTTTCATTTGCACTTTCTACAGATGATTTACCATCAGGTTGAAATTCCGGAGAAAATTCCAGCGGACTTTTCCCAATTATATCTTCTTTTTTACAATGGAAAAGCTTACATACTGCATCATTACATTCAGTAAAGACGTCAGTCATTAAAAACATTCCATCTGCAGAATTTTCAAAAATTTCAAGGTATGTATTATCCAGTTGGCCCATAATATTTTCTCTAACTATTATTTGTTTATGTTCAGATTCCCCAATAAAATATTACGAGTGTAATATCCTGATTTAAATATAAATTATAAAGGACTTTAATAATTATTAGCATTTAAATTACAAATGATAATTTACATATTTTATTAAAAAGTTATCAAATTATAATTTATTTTTTTGACTGGAATTAGTTAATGAACCATGAGTTTTTAATTTAATTTTTCTCTATTTTCTCCAACAATTCCTGAATACTAAATGGTTTGGAAAGATAGTCATCACAACCTGCATTTACGGAATTAGTTATATCTAATTCAGATACGTGCGCAGTAACGACTATTATTGGGATATGCTTAACCTTATCAAGGTTCTTCAATTTTTTTGTAAAATCCGGCCCGTTAAGTTCCCCGTTAACCGGGATATCCATAAGGATTAAATCAACTTTGTTTGATTCCAAAATTTCCAATGGACCGGAGGCTGAATTTGCAACAAACACTTTGTATTTTTTTTGTATCCCTCTTTTTATTGCTCACTGGTTAATTCATCATCTTCAACCAAAAGGAAAACCTTTTTGTTATCATTTTTGTATTCTGTTTGTGTGTGGATATTTTAACTGGAACGGGCTTTTCAGCAACCGATTTATCCAACTAACTGTTTAGAATAAGTTAAAGAAACAGGTAATTCAATAAGTGTTGTAATTATTACGCTGAACATTTGACAATAATAACCGAAATCTGGATATTTGAAGTTTAGTGCGGGCATAACTCAGTTGGTAGAGTGTCAGCTTCCCAAGCTGGATGTCGCGGGTTCGAACCCCGTTGCCCGCTCTTGAAATTTTCAATTGAAAATTAAGGTATTTCCCTCAAAAAATATCATAAAAAGCTTTGAAGTTTGCCAAAAAAATCAAATATTTAGGGTCTAAATTTAATAGAAGTTCTCAGGGAACGGTCTTTTCCTGATCGAATCAGAAAAAATTCCATTAATTTTAATTGTTCTTAACATACGGGGTCGTAGTTCAGTTGGTTAGAACGCCTGCCTGTCACGCAGGAGGTCGCGAGTTCGAGTCTCGTCGGCCCCGCAAAAATCACTTTTCGGGTGATTTTTATTTGCATATTCTTTTAAGAATATCCCTTGAATTACACATCGGAATCCTTAATACTACCTGCAAATAGCAATATACTTACCAATTACAAATAAAAAGGAAAAGCAATGAATATTTTCGTTGGCAATTTGTCAAATGACGTAACCGATGATGATCTAAGAGGTTTATTTTCAGAATTTGGACAAATTAAGAGTGTAAAGGTTATACGGGATATGTTTTCAGGTGATTCAAAGGGATTCGGCTTTGTTGAGATGCCGGGATTAAGTGATGCACAGAAAGCAATCTCTACTCTCAACACTAAAGAAGTCAAAGGCAAAAAAATTGTTGTAAATGAAGCACGCCCTAAAACCGACAGCCGCAGACCCGGCGGAAGAGGTGGAAATAGCAGAGGCGGCGGCGGAAGAGGCGGAAACAGCAGAGGCGGCGGTGGCGGCGGAAGAAGAGGCTGGTAGTTTTAATAAAAAGTCTCTCATTTTGTGAGAGACTTTTCCCTATTTAATCTGAATAATCTTCTACCTGTGTTGCCTTAAAGGGAAAAGCAAAGTAATAAAAATCTTTGTCCTGGTTTTTAATCTTATCTTTTGTCAAAAAATATTTCACTACTTCTTCGCTCCCCTTTTCTTTGAATAAAAGGTACAACCCGTCTTCAAACTTGTACAGCGGAAGCCTTATCTTTTTATTGGATGACAAGTAAGCCATATCAAGTAGAACTTTCCTGAAAGTATCACCTTCTTCTTTTCTTAAATATATAGTGCGCATAAAGATTCAATCCGTAATGTTTTTATCATTCTAATTTAAGTAAATGTAACTAAATTTAGAAGTTCTGTTTTGGAGAAATAATTTAGGGCATTGCCAATTAGGCAGGCAAAAAACTCCCCGGGTTAATCGTATGAAAGCAGTAATTCCCCATAATAAAAAAATCTAGTCGAATACGGATTCACTTTTTTATATTTTTAGTGGAGGCTGAAGCCCCGACAGCTCAGGGTACCCGACAACCCTCTTCTTGTAAGGCAGGTGCCATACTGAGTAAAAAATAAACAGCCCCCTGAATCTGTTTATGATGTCCATTTTGCCTTTTTTTACCTGGTTTAATTCATTATTAAATAAATTTGTTGTTAGTGAAAGTATATCAGGCATTTTGGATCTAAACAAGAAAAAGTCACAATTCTTAAAAAGCAGATTACATGCAATAATCTATTTATTGAACCGCAAATTAAGTTAGTAAGATTAAGCCTGCATGATTTTTAATAAAAGGAATTTTTTCAATTGAATTATTGTTAAAAACACAACTGATATATTGTTATAATCCGGTACCTACGGTTCAATAGGAAACCGCATCGACAATTTGTTATGGCAACACATAGTTATAGAACGGGTTATTTTAACTACTGCCATATGATTGAAAATTGTTCAAAATAAGATATTTCTGACCGTTAACTCAATGAACCATACCTTTAAATAAATAATCCAGCACATTTCTTGCTATTCTCTACCAATTATGCAAGATTAAACAATGGATTAGGGGAAAACCGATCAGCCGGTGAGTGTTATTGGTGCAATTATTCTACTTATGATCTTGGAATACTATTTTGGGGATTATGAGTGCCGGAAATGGAAAAGCCCAAAATTAGCAACATCTTTATGAATGAAGGGCAAACAAAATTTATGTATCATTTATTAAAATAATTTTAATTGTTCTATTTTGGGAAATAATCTAAAAGAATATTTGGCTTAGCTAATTTTTCAGGAGGCTAAAATGGAAGGCTTTGAAAAAACTATAATTGAAGATGTCGCTGTCGAAACTGTAAATCTTGCTCGTGCAACGTATGAGGAGGCAGGAATGCTGAAAAAAATTCTTAACGATGATATAGAAAAGGGATTTAAAAAAATAATAATTGATTTAGCACAGTGTGATTTTATTGACTCAACATTTATCGGCGTATTAGTTGTTACCCTAAAAAAGATTGCTGAAATTGGAGGTGAACTTCGGTTAATAAAACCGGCCTCTTTTACAAATACAATATTGGCTACATCAGGAACTTTAACTTATTTCAATATAGTAGACACTATTGAAGAAGGTCTAAAAAGTTTCTGATTAGCGGAAATTCAAAACAGCTGGTTGTAAAACACCGCCTTCTTTACAATTAACACCCCCTAATACATTTAAAAGGAAATTGAAAACCCATCCTTATTTATTTTAAACAAATATTTGTTTGTCGATTGTTATAATCCAGTGCCCACCATTGCATAGACACAATAGCTATAGTTTGTGATGAAAACACAAGGGCTTTGAAGAGTTTAGACCAACCTGTCTTGTATTAAAACAATAAAAATCAGTATCAAATTCTATTACATATTATAATAAATTTATACAATACATTTTAGAATATTTATCAGGAATTGTGTTTTTACAGTTAAAATTAAAAAGGACTTGATATGATCAAGCCCTTTTTAATATAATAGACTGGGAAATTATTTACGGGTAAGTATTATAGTTCCCAGATTCGTAGTGCTGGATGCACTAACAGCTATGTTAGTAATTGTTGAATCGCGGTATGCCAAAGTATCCTTTGGTGCTATAACAACATCATAAGTACCTGGAGATAAATAGAATAATTTGAATCCTCCCGTTGCGTCCGTTGAAGAAGAAGAGGAATCAGTTCCAGTTATTGCCCATACACTTGTTGATACGGTGTCAGGTAAAACAGCACCGGAAATTATTCCTGTTGTTGCAGTGGCTGCAGTTCTAATAACCGGCTTAAGTATGTATTTAGGATTCGTTGGCGACCCTGTCTTTACAATTGATTTGTTCGCATCAAAGTCTATTGTAAGATTATAAGTAAATCCTGCCTGTATATTTGCATGGATATTAAGTTTTACTCCGCTTTGACTACCGCTAGGAGTTTTCAGGTTATAGGTTTGTCCATTTGAAACTATATTACTTCCACTACCAATATATAGTCTGATTTGTGAATAATTTCCTGCAGGTAATGTTTCCTCACCTATTACAGCATTAGCACCATTTACAAGTGTTAATAAATCATAAGTAGCCGGAATATTATTAAGTGTATACCAACCACTGGTGCTATCGCCGGTGGATATATGCGCCTGCACGCTATCAACAACTATGTTAACCTGAGAATAGTTTGCAGGGCTATCTATCATCGTTATTTTCATAATTGCAGTGCTTCCAGAAGTTGTGACAGGATTATTGGTATCTGAACACCCGAAGAATAGAACAGAAATCCCCATAAATACTATAATTTTATATACTAATGTCTTCATTAATGTAACCTTATTAAATATACTAGCGATTAATACGCAATAATTAAGCCATCAAAGTTTTTCTCAAAACATTGATATTTTTTAAAAAATTGAAATATATAGATTTAAGTTCCTGGATAGAGAGTATTATTATGATACGTTAGTGTGCAAATTTTTCACATTGCTGTGAAGTAACAATAACCTGGAGACTTCTATCATGGATTTTAATACAATTAACAAAAAATTAGTAGACTTTCCAAGACTAACTTAATTGACTAATCCAATACAATTTCTTAGGTTTGAGTTGAATAATTTTATCTACGCAATTTAAACAATTATTTATTCTCTGCGTACCAGCAATTATCACGGCCTCGCACAAATTTTCTGTTAGTAAAATTACCGGGGGATATTCAATATCTTACAAAGATCCTTTTTAATCTTATACAACTACAACGACCTTTATTGAATGGATTATTTAGATATAACAGGCAGTTCACTACCCTAATTGGGGGAAGGGTCATCGATTTTTTACGATATAATTTCTTATTAGTTTCAAATTTAGGGAAATCATCTAAAAGCATAATTAGCTTTGCTAATTTTTCAGGAGAGTAAAATGGAAAACTTTGAAAAAAATATAATTTCAGATGTCGCTGTTGAAACTGTAAACCTCACTCGTGCAACCTTCGAAGAAGCTGGAATACTGAAAAAAATTCTTGACAATGATATAGAACAGGGATTTCAAAAAATAATAATTGATTTGACACAGTGCGAGTTTATTGACTCAACATTTATCGGCGTACTGGTTGTTACCCTAAAGGAGATTGCTAAAATTGGAGGTGAAATTCGCATAATAAAACCCACTTCTAGTGCAAATACAATATTGACGCAATCAGGAACTTTAGAATATTTCAATCTCGTAGGCAGTGTTGAAGAGGGTGTAAAAAGTTTCCGATCGGAGAAAATTTAAAATGACATAGAGGGAAAAGCCTTTTTCTTTAAAAAGGTAGTCTTATTACTCCAATAGGGAGAAGATTCACTGATTTAATAACAGCTAAAATTCTGATTAGATGTACTCTTTTAAAAAATTATCAAAAAGGATATTTTGTTTAGCTAACTTTTTGGAGAGTTAAAATGGAAGACTTTGAAAAAAATATAATTGCAGATGTCGTCGTCGAAACTGTAAATCTCACGCGAGCAACATATAAGGAAACAGAAATGCTAAAAAATATTCTTAATGATGATATTGAGCATGGATTTCAGAAAATAATAATTGATTTAGCACAATGCGAGTTTATTGACTCAACATTTATCGGCGTATTGGTTGTTACCCTAAAAAAGGTTGCTAAAATTGGAGGTGAACTTCGGATAGTAAAACCGGCCTCTATAGCACACACAGTATTGGAGACATCAGGCACTTTAGATTATTTCAATGTAGTTGGCAGTGTAGAAGAGGGTGTAAGAAGTTTTTGATTTGGGGAAATTCAAAATAACTAGTTGTAAAAAAAGCCGTCTTTTTTAAAATAATACTTCTTAATAAATTGCAAAGTATATTGAAATCTAATCCTTATCTATATTAAAAATAAAAATCCTCAACTCATAATAAGTCAAGGATCTAATGGTGGGGGCTAATGGATTCGAACCAATGACCCCCTGCTTGTAAGGCAGGTGCTCTAAACCAGCTGAGCTAAGCCCCCGTTCAATTCTCTATACAAGAATTGCTGTCAAAAAGAGTATCAAATATATAGTTTGGAAAAAGTAAAATCAACTATATGTGAAAGGAAAAATTCAGCTTAGATGCCAAAAGATATTCCGACAGCTTTGGCAGCAATTACTGCCTGTGTAGTAGATTTTACCAGTTTCTGCCTGGCAATTGCGTCTTCAATTTTTACATTTTTTACTTCACTGCCTTTCAGAGCCACCATTCTGCCAAATTTTTTCTTTGAAACCAGATCGATTGCAAAAGCACCAAATTTAGTTGCTAAAATCCGATCAAATGGTGTTGGACTGCCACCTCTCTGTAAATGTCCCAAGACAGTAACCCGGGTTTCCCTTCCGGTATTTTCCTCTATTTTTTTTGCAACAACTTCGCCGATCCCACCCAGTTGTATGGGGTCGTGTCGTCGAATATCCTTAGCCTTAACAATCATCCGGCCATCTTTAGACTTGGCGCCTTCCGCTACGCATACAAGGCTGAATTTTTTTCCCCTTAATTCACGTTTGCGAATCTTATCATAAATTTTTTCCCACGAAAAAGGAAACTCAGGAATAAGAATTATATCTGCACCGCCGGCAAGCCCGCCGTTAAGAGCTATCCAACCTGCATATCTGCCCATCACTTCCACAACAATAACTCTGTGATGTGATGATGCAGTTGTGTGAAGCCTGTCAAGGGCTTCGGTCACCACGTATATGGCTGAATCATGTCCAAAGGTAATGTCCGTAGCATCAAGATCATTATCAATTGTTTTTGGTACACCAACAATATTCATCCCTAATTTGCCCAGCTTATTGCAGATATGCATGGTACCATCACCCCCAATTGCAATTAATGCATCAAGATTCCAGGCTTCATAATTTTTTAGAGCTTCCTGAGACATGTTCCCGATTGTTATTTTTCCATTCTTTTCAACCGGCCAGTGAAACGGATCTCCCTTGTTAGAAGAACCTAAAATTGTTCCACCACGCGAAAGAATTCCAGAAACATCCTGATCACGAAGTTCAACCGCTTTACCTTCAACAAGACCTTCAAAACCATCCTGTATTCCATAAACAGTCATCCCGTAGTCCTGTGCAGGTTTTGTAACTCCCCTGATAACAGCATTCAAGCCGGGACAATCTCCACCTCCGGTTAATAAACCTATTCTTTTTATTTTTTTAGTCGTTGCCATAATTCTCTTTTATAAATTTATTTTTTTAGATGTCTTAAAATGTAATTTTACTAAATTAAGCAAAAATTCTCTGCCAAACATATTCTTAAGTTCAACCGCTTTTTGCTCTACGGCACTTGAAGCACCTTTTGGTAGTTGAACTTTTAATTCTTTATTTTTTTTCTCAAACCACTCATTAAACTTATCCCTGGCAAGAATTGATGCTGCTGCAACTGCTGTAAATCTTTCAGCTTTTGTTACTTGGACGAGATTTAAATTTTTACCCTCTTTCTGTAATGAGTCTTTGATATACCTTTCATTTCCAAATTTATCACTAATAGCTTCGGCGGCAGGAAATTTTTCGAGAATATTTTCCAGTACTTTTGCGTGCCCCCAGCCGAGAAGTTTATTAACATTTTTGAAGTTTAGATATAGTTCATTGTACTTTTCAGGCGTAATTGTAATTATGTTATATGCTTCGCTAATTATTTTTTTTATTTCAGCAGCTGTTTTTCTTATAGCTGTTTCATTCAGATCTTTACTATCTCTTACTCCTGCAATTCTTAGCTTACGAATAGTTTCGCCATTAACAAATACACCGGCAATTATCAGCGGGCCGAAATAATCACCCTTACCAGATTCATCTGTGCCAATGTAAATTTCCGGTTCCTTAATTTCAGTAGTTCCATTTGAAAATAAATCTTCTCCAAAGACTAGTTCTCTTAATTTTTTATATAAATCTAATTCTTTATTCCCCTGTAAGACAACTTTGTTCCCTTTCTTGCCGAAATAGACCTGTAATTTAACTTTGTCTTTGCCATCACTAACTACAGATTCATAATTATAGGCAGCTTTGGTAATTGTTGAAACAGAAAGCCCGTAACTCTCCGCGACTTTTCGATATTCCTTTATTATTGATTCTGCTTTTTGTTGAATTAAGTTCACGGGTGATATTCAGGGGAAATTTTTATCTGGTCTGAGGAACTGTAAATGTAAAAGTACTGCCAGCTTTTAATTTACTTTTAATTTCCAGAGTGCCTCCATTTTTAGCTATAAATTCTTTTACCAGTGAAAGTCCTAGCCCGGTACCAAATTCTTTATCCGTTCCCGGTGTTGTATAATAGTTGCCCTCTAGAATTTTTTCTAAATCAAATGTGCTAATGCCAACCCCGTTATCTGAAATTGCAATTTTAAGAAAGGCTTTGTTATCTATACTAATCTTAGAAGCTTTAATACTAATTTTACCATTTTTATAAGTGAATTTAATAGCATTCGAAATCAGGTTTTGCAATACGGATGATAGCATATCTTCATCCACAAAAATTTTCATATCTTCTTCTATTTCTTCGGAAATTTGCAACTGTTTTTTGACAATATTACCCTTCAGAAGTTTTACAACATCACTTACCAGTAATTTTAGATCAATGCTAGTTGGTTTAAATTCAATTTTGCCCATTTGGAAACGGGAAAACTGTAAAAGATTATTAGTAATGCTGTACAGATTTTTTGATGAATCATAAATTGCACGAATATATTCTTTAATTTCTTCTGTTGTAAGAGATTCATATTCGGAAGTTAGAATTTCAGAAAATCCAAGCAATGAATTAAAGGGACTTCTTAAATCGTGCGAAATAAGAGAGAACAATTTATCCTTTGAGCTATTCATTTTTTCTAACCTCTTAATAAGCCGGCCTCTATCCTTTTCCAGCCTCTTTCTTTCAATAGCTCTTGAGATTGAATAAGCAATTACTTCGAGAATTTTTTGTTCATTTTCAGTATAAGTATTTTCATTTTCATAGTCCTGTACTGCCAGAACACCAATTGTAAAATCTCCTATTTTCAATGGAATCCCCAGCCAAATTGCAGATTGGGTACCTATAATTTCTGTCTTCTTCTGCCCTACAAGTTCATTATCTTTTGCTTTATTGATCAGAGCTGATTTCCCGCTGGTCAGTACATATTCAGTAAGTCCGTTGCCAAATTTTTTGGGTGGGAATTTGGGATCATATTTATCCACTGTATATGGGAAAGAAATAATTCCGGTATTTTTATCATACAGTGCGATATAGAAATTTTCAGCTTTCATCAGTTTGGAAATTTCAGTACGAATATAACTGAAGAAATCTTCCAGTTTTGAATCATTATTTGATGCCTGGAGAATATTTGAAATAACCTGTTGGACTTTTCCTTCTTTAATCTTTTCAGTAATATCTTCGCCTGAACTAAGAAAAAACAACAGGTTTCCGTCTTCATCACGGTACGGCTTATTATGCCATCCAAATTCTCTTAATTCCCCGGATTTCGTTACGATTGCATTTTCGAAATAAGAATATTTTTGCTCTTTGCCTTCAAAAATTCCCGCTGATACTTCTTCAACATTTTTTTTTACCTGGTCAGGCACAAAATTATCTATCCAGTTTTTACCAATTATTTCTTCTTTTTGGTATCCTAAAACCTCACACGCTTTGCGATTTACCAGTTCAACATTACCCTCTTGATCCAATACAAGTATAATTACTTCAGCCATTTCAATAATTGCATTCAACCTTGCCTTTTCTTGCAGAATTGAAATTAGATAGTTGTTGAGTGAAGTAACATCCTTCATAAATCCACTAACTGAATCTGCATTACCATTTTTCCCGGGCTCACTAAAAGCATAATTTTCGATCAATTTCCACTGCCCGGTTTTTGTTTCAATCCAGTACCGGGAATAATAATTCTTCTTTTTTAAGATTCCGTTATTTTCACTAGACACAGGGACTTCATCAAAATCGGGTGATACTTCTTTATGGATGGCTTTATCAAATCCGAATTCTTTAAGTTCATCCATCGAATATCCAGTCAGATCTTCAATGGCAGGACTGAAATAAGAATACTTTAATGATGATTGGTTGAATTTATAATAAACGGCATGAGATTTTGAGAGAAGAAGATTCTTATTTCTTTCAATATCAAGGAAAACATCTTTGTATGCTTTACTGTAATTGTTCTTCTTCATCCTACTATAATTTTGGGATCCAGTTAAATTGGAGTAATTTCTTAACTTACAACTTAAGATAACACTTACAACGCTCATTTTCAAAGTATTTAACTAAGTTGTAGTATACTAATTCCATTTTAATTTCTTATAAAAATTATAAATCATTCTGAACATGCATGACGTCACGCCAGATTTATTTCAGAATCTGATTGCATTTTAGAGATTCTAAAATACCGCATAGCAAGAGAATGATAATTTGAAATTAGAAAACAACGAGGTATTTAAATTCCTTGACATTTGAGCGGAAGCTACCTATTTTTATATAGATTAAATCTTAATAGTGCGCACATATTATTCAACAGGTATTAAAAATGAAAAAGGCTTCTCAATTACAATACGGTGAAAAAGTACAAATAGACAATATAGACTGCAACCATCCTTCATCAAGAAGAATTATAGAAATTGGTTTTACTCCTGGGCAGGAAATTGAACTAATTAACAAATCCGTTTTTAACGATCCTCTTGCTTTTTCTGTTAGAGGCACCGTAATTGCGATAAGGAAAAATGAAGCAGACTGCATTCAGGTTAAATGATTTCTCAAACTTCTGATAAAACATCACTAATAACGTTAGTTGGCTCCCCTAACGCAGGCAAGACAACTCTTTTTAATCACCTTAGTGGCCGGAATTTCAAGACAGTAAATTATCCAGGTGCTACAGTGGAATATTCTGTTTCTCCCTTACTCGGTAAATTTGATCTTGATGCAAATCTATTAGATTCTCCCGGGATCATTAGTCTTACTCCCAACTCACCTGATGAAGAAGTTGCCGTAAACTCATTATTTTCACATCCGGTATTAGGAGTCCCCGATCTTCTGATTGTAGCCGTAGATGCCAGTCAGCTTTCCCGTCATCTTTTTCTCGTCAAGCAATTACAACGATGCAATTTTAAATTAGTTGTTGCACTTACAATGACGGACATTCTGTTAAAGAAAGGGTTTAATCTCTCAATTGATAAATTAAGTGAAGAACTAAATTGTGACGTTATAAAAGTTGATGGAAGAACCGGTAATGGAGTAACCGAACTGATGCGGGCAGTTTCTGTAAATCTTGAAAAAATAGAAATAAACGGAGATACAAAAATTGTGCCCTTCCCCGGACATGATAACGAACGCCTGATTGAATCCTACAAAGAGATTGAAACAATTTCGGACAAAGTAATCAATGAACTGCCAGATAAAAAGGAAAAAATTAATTTAAGAAGAGCTAATGCAAAGCTGTCTATATTACATCCGGATCCTTTAGCAAAAAAGAATTGTTACCAGGTTGATAAACGCACAGTGAAGATTGATAAAATACTGCTGCACAAAATTTGGGGACTATTAATATTTTTCCTCATAATGGCATTAACCTTCACATCCATTTTCTGGATTGCTCAACCAATAATGGATTTTGTCAGTAATATTTTCGGATTTTTAGCTAATGAAACTCTTACACTCCTGGGAAACAATTGGTTTGGTGATTTCATCTCTACAGGAATTATAACCGGTGTAGGCTCAGTTATGGTTTTTGTTCCACAAATAATGATTCTTTTCCTGATACTTGGCCTCCTTGAAGACAGCGGATACCTGGCAAGAGGAGCGATGCTGATTGACCGGCCTTTATCAAAAATTGGTTTAAATGGAAAATCATTTGTTCCGATGCTGTCCGGTTTTGCTTGCGCAATTCCCGCAATGATGGCTGCAAGAACAATCCCGAATAAAAGAGAAAGATTTCTAACAATATTTATTATTCCTCTGCTTAGCTGCAGCGCCCGGCTTCCTATTTATGCACTGCTGCTCGCATTTCTCTTCCCCGGCTCTAACGCCTGGATTGCCGGTCTTGTGCTTGCTGGTATTTATATATTCAGTATTACAAATTCTGTAGTGATTGCTGCTATTATTAATAAATTCAGTAAGAGAATTATTAAAGAAGAAGATAATTCTTCATTTATACTGGAATTGCCTGCTTATCGCTCACCCAAATTGAAAGTAGTTTATAATAATATGGTTACCAGCGCTAAATCTTACCTGAGAAAAGCAGGACCCGTAATTCTGGTTTTATCGGTTGCGATCTGGCTGCTAACCTACTTCCCGGACTACACCCCAAAGGTTGAGACACACAATCATACGCAGGATGAAATTGTACAATTACAGAATGCTGAAAGGCTTTCGCATTCTTATGCCGCTGATTTGGGAAAATTCATTCAGCCTGTAATGAAACCAATAGGTATGGACTGGAGAGTTGGCGTTTCACTCATCGCAGCTTTCACTGCAAGAGAAGTTTTTGTGAGTTCGCTGGCTTTAATCTTTAAAGTTACAGGAGAAGGTGATACGATTCAAAGTTCCATGGTCCGTGCAATGAAGGATGCAAAAATTGAAGATACCGGGCAAAAACTATTTACACCCGCAACAATTGCGGGCCTGATTATATTTTTCCTGTTTGCTCTTCAGTGTCTGTCAACCGTTGCCGTTTCACGAAAAGAAACGGGTGGGTGGCGTATTCCAGTTCTCCAGTTAATTATTTTTACTTCCATGGCTTATGCACTTACATTTATAACTGTTAACGGGCTGAGAGCATTGGGAATAGCCTGATAATCACGGTACAAACTATCTTTCTTGCTATTCATAAAAAGCAGTGATATTTTAAATCATCAATTAGAATTAAACTGAAAGTTAAATTGAAATACCCTAAAGCATCAGAAATATTCACGGATTTCCTAAAATCCGGCAAGAACCGAATTACCCCGGAACGTTTCGAAGTAATGGATGCTGCACTTGATTATGATGGTCATTTTGGTGCTGATGACCTTTATATAGTAATGAAAAACCTGGATTCCCGTGTTTCAAGAGCAACAGTCTATAAAACTCTGGAGTTACTTGTACAATGTGAATTATTAAGCAAAAGACATTTCGGCGAAAATATAACCAGGTATGAAAGTAATTTTAAAAAACAAAGTCACGATCACCTCATTTGTATGGATTGCGGAAGAATTGTAGAGTTTACAAGTCAAAAGGTAAAAAAACTGCCGGAAGAAATTTCAGATGAACTAGGTTTTGAACTTTCGAGCTATTCGTTTAATATATTTGCCCGCTGTAAAAACACTAAAACCTGCAAATATTATCACGGAAATAAATAACATTATTAAGTCACGAAATAGTAATCTATGCTAAAGCAAAAGTACCCATTAACCTGGCAAAAAAAAGATTTTTCCATAAAGATTTTCTGCTCGATTCCCAATATCGCTACAGGAATACTTCTAAAAGCTGACAAAGCACATTTTGTAGTTGATCCCGGTGATGGAATTTTGCGCGATCTTAATAAAGAAATTGGTACTAATAATATTCTTGCAATTTCCGATGTATTTATAACTCACGGTCACCACGATCACGTAGGTGGAGTCTGGGCATTGCTTACATATCTGCGGGTAATGCACAAAAGAGTCCCGCTTTCAATATATTATCCCGAAGGTTGTGTAGAAATTGAAAGTATTTATAATGCGTTTATGCAGGTTTATTCAAACAGTCTTACTTATAAGATTAAACTAATTAAAATTAAGGGTAACAAAAGATTTAGAAGTAAAAATGTATCAATAAAACCCTTCCCCGTTATTCACAAAGAATTTTTATCTGACGGCATTACAACCCGACAGGTACCTGCACTTGGTTACAAGTTCACTTACAATAAAATGAAAATATGTTACGGCGGTGATACCTCATACTGCGAAGATCTGGTCAGGAATGCTAAAAATGCCGACCTAGCTATAATTGAAGCGGGACATGATGACGAAACTCCTGATGAAATGCATATGACATTATCTGAAGCAAAATCGATCGGTGAAACATCAAAAGAATATTTTATGGTTCATGTTCCGGAATAAATTCCGCATTATAAAATTTTCCACTAACTAATTTATAAGGACTTATGAAGATTACTAAAATTTTAATCACTGCAACCGCAGTTGTTTTCTTTTTAATTTTAAGTGTCTCCGCACAAACAGTATACAATCCAGCAAAAGATACATTAAGATTTCCCCAGGAAAAGCACTTGGGGAATATCCGAATGCTGACGCAAACTGGTGAAAATGCTGAAGCCTATCTTTCATTTGATGAAAAGAGACTAATATTCCAGACAAACAGGGGTAAACTACCCTGCGATCAAATATTCACTATGAATATAGACGGATCGGACAAAAAAATGGTTTCTACAGGTTTTGGTAAAACTACCTGTTCATATTTTCTTCCCGGCGATACTGCTATTGTTTATGCCTCCACTCATATGGGAGACAAAAATTGTCCGGCACCACCGGATATGTCACGTGGCTATGTGTGGGAACTTTATAAATCCTTTGATATATTTTTAGCAAAGCCGGATGGCTCAAATGTTAAAAGACTAACCAACACTGATGGGTATGATGCAGAAGCAACTGTCTCCCCTGTCGGTGATAAAATAATATTTACTTCTTTAAGAGACGGTGACCCTGAACTTTATACAATGAACCTTGACGGAACAAATCAGAAAAGACTCACATTTGAAAAAGGTTACGACGGTGGTGCTTTCTTTTCTCAGGATGGTAAAAAAATTGTATTCAGGGCAAGCAGACCGGTTACTAAAAAGGAAAAGGAAGATTACCAGGATCTTGTTGTAGAATGGATACGTAAGGCCTACTGCACTTGAGATTTATACTATGAATGCCGACGGTTCAGGAATGAAAAGGCTGACTAATTTTGGTAAAGCAAGTTTTGCGCCTTTCTTTTTCCCAGACGGAAAAAGGATTATTTTTGCATCAAATATTAATAGTAAATCCGGAAGAACATTTGATCTGTATATGATTAATTCAGATGGCTCCGGATTGGAACAAATTACATTTAGCAATACATTTGACAGTTTTCCGATTTTTACAAAAGATGGAAAACATTTAATTTTTGCATCAAACAGGTTTGGGAAACATCAGCACGATACTAATATTTTTATTGCTGATTGGGTAGAATAGTTTTTATTTCATTAAAATCTTAGGGGGCTCTCATGAAGTACTACAGAAAATTTATCCTGTTAGTGGTTTTCATTTTATCAGTACCGGGCATATTTGCCCAGCAGAAATCCTACAGTCCTGATATTAAAGCAAATGAAATTCAGGAAACAATTAATTATCTGGCTTCGGATCAGCTGGAAGGGCGAATAACAGGTTCAAATGGTGCCGGGCTTGCAGCGGAATTTATCAAGAATGATTTCCAGAAAATAAACTTGCAGCCGCTTTTTGACGGTAAGTTTATTCAGCAATATCCTTTCATCTCTTCATTAAAACTTACAGAAAATAATTCACTGGAATTCACGGTCAATAACTTTGATATAAAGCCCAAAATTGAATCAGAATTTGTAACAGTTTCATTCTCCGGTAAAGCCGAAGTTAACAGCGAATTGGTTTTTGTGGGTTATGGTATTTCTGCACCGGATTTGAAATATGATGACTATGCAGGAATAGATGTAAAGGGAAAAACTGTGGTAATTTTGAGATATAATCCCGAAGGCGATAATCCTCATTCAGATTTTGGAAAATTCTCAGCGTACAGATATAAAGCTAAAGTTGCCCGTGAAAAAGGAGCAGCGGCAGTAATTTTTGTTACAGGATTTTATCCAAAAGATGATGTTGATAAACTGATGCCGCTAAAGTACGATGGAGCAAAAGGTGAAGCGACTCTTGGAATTGTGCAGGTAAAAAGAAGTGTAATGTCTGAAATTTTTAAAAGTGAAGGACTTGATCTTAAGGAATACCAGGAAAAAATAAATGAAACAAAAACACCTGCTTCATTTTTATTTAAAAATACAAAAGTGAATCTGAAAACTGAAGTTGAAGAAGTTATGGGAGAAGGACGAAATGTTGCCGGATTTATTGAAGGATCCGACCCCGTACTAAAAGATCAATATATAATAATCGGCGCACATTTTGATCATCTTGGCTGGGGAAGTTCCGGATCACTTTACAGAGGCGCTGAACCAAAGATTCATCATGGTGCTGATGATAACGCTTCCGGAACTGCCGCTGTTCTGGAACTGGCCGAAAAATTTGCATCAATAAAAGATCAGCTTAAAAGAAGTGTAATTTTTGTTTGCTTCTCAGGCGAGGAATTAGGATTGCTTGGTTCAGCTTACTTTGCTGATCATAACCCGGTTGCGAATGAGAAAGTTGCAGTTATGCTTAACCTTGATATGGTTGGCAGACTGAATGCAGAAAACAATTTAATTGTTTACGGAACCGGTACTTCCAAAGAATGGAAGGATATGTTAAATAAGTATAACAAGGATTACAAATTTAATTTAACATTTCACGATGAAGGATACGGTCCGAGTGATCAGTCATCATTTTATGCTAAGGACATACCTGTTCTATTCTTCTTTACAGGTACCCACACAGATTACCACAGGCCGTCTGATACTGCAGATAAAATTAACTCTGCCGGTGAAGAATCAGTAACAAAGTATGTTTATCAGCTTGCCCGGGCAATAGATGATATGCCTAAACCGGAATATATCAATGTACCGCGCAAAGATTCAGGCAGAGCAATGGCTTTCCGCGTTTATGTCGGAACCATACCGGATTATGCTTCACAAGTCGATGGACTTAAAATCACCGGTGTTAGCCAGGGCGGACCTGCCCAAAAAGCTGGTTTAAAAGGCGACGATATTATTATAGATTTTGGCGGAAAGAAAATTTCAAATATTTATGATTATACTTACGCACTTGGTGACTTTAGTCCTGGTGATGTTATTGATGTAGTTGTTGTAAGAAACGGTGAGAAAAAGACATTTAAAGTAGAGCTCGGCGCGAGATAAATTAAACAGGAAATAAAATGACTACCGGGAAATTATACTTTTATTCATTTTTGCTTGTATTGTCAGTAGTACTGGCATATTTATACTACAAAAATTACTACTATACAGAAATCCCGGCACAGGACCTCTCTCATTATTACACTAAGGAACCGCATAATGCTGATGAAGATTATTTGAACCGCAGAGTTAAAGTAATCGGTCAGTTAAAGGCTTATTATAAAATTCTGGGATCGCGTCCTGTACTAGAATTTAAGACATATGAAGATGATCTTCCTGTCTTATGCTTTTTCAAAAGAAACCAGGACGAATTTACCGCGGGCCAAATAAGGGCGGATCAATATCTTACAGTAAAAGGTAAATGCCTTGGCATAGATTCATATAATTATGTAAAAGGCGTAAAGATAGAAGTTGAGGAAATATCTCCTGGCAATATGCCGGATTAGCATTTTTATGAATTGGATTCAAAAAGAAATAATATTAGGCTCAAAAAAGAGAGGATTTCATCTTGTTACAGATGAAATCCTTTCCTCCCTGCCTGAGCTTAAAGATTTTAAAATTGGCACAGCACATATTTTTATCAAACACACTTCTGCCTCCCTATCGTTAAATGAAAACTATGATCCGGATGTTAGAAAAGATATGGAATCGTACTTCAACAAATTGATCCCTGAAGATGCTCACTATTTTGTACATACAGCAGAAGGACCGGATGATATGCCCGCACATATTAAGGCGTCATTACTTGGCAATAGCCTGGTTTTACCTGTTGCAAACGGGAAATTAAACATAGGAATTTGGCAGGGCATTTATCTTTGTGAACACAGGAATCGTGGTGGAAGCAGGAAAATTGTTATAACTATTTCCGGAGAATAGAGCCGTGCTTTTTTAAGGAGTATATCCCCATTTCTTTTTGTTCGCCTCAACCTCATCCGGGGTTGGAATTGGATCATCAGGATTTCTTTCCGGAACAAATCTTTTCTTCCCTACTATTCTGGCATTCAATTCAATATCGTCACTAAAAATATCCGGGACCATATCTTCTTCAAAGATTGCTTCCCAGGGACATTCCGGTACGCAGGCATTACAATCAATACATTCATCCGGATCAATCAAAAGCATTTGTTTGGGTATATCAGTGTCTTCCCCACTGTACTCATAAATGCAATCAACAGGACAAACTTGTGTACAGGCAATATCTTTACAATCAAGACAAAGCTTGGTTATTACATAAGCCATACTCTTTCCTCTTTTTAATTATATTTTTTTGCGGTAAACTCAGGCTATTCTGAATTTATAATTTTTAAACCAGCAAATCAATATTTTTCAAAAAAGTTGAACCAGTTTATAAAATATTAAATATTTGTACTACAGAATTTTTGGCAAATGTTATTGAATATTTGAGAGAATTTTGTATCATGAAAAATATTACTACTAATTATTGCGGGTTACAGTTAAATGCAGAACAAGAAGGTATTATTTGTTTGTCTTGGAAATATTTGTCGCTCTTCAGCAGCTGAGGCAGTATTAAAAAACTATTTACAAAAAGAAGGAATTGGGAATAATATTTACGTAGATTCAGCAGGAACCGCGGGATATCACATAGGTGAACCTTCCGATCCAAGGATGATAAAAATTGCGGATAAAAGAGGCTATAATGTCGATCATATTGCCCGGAAATTCAGGCCGGCAAAAGATTTTTTAAAATTTGATTACATAATCACAATGGATAATCAAAATTATGCCGATATAAATGAGCTGAATCACGTAAATAAATTTGCTCATAAAATATTCAAGATGTCCGAATTTTGTAAAAACATCAAAATCGATGAGGTACCCGATCCGTATTATGAAGGGGAAGAAGTATTTGAACACGTTTTGGATATACTGGAAGATGGATGCAAAGGAATAATAGAAAAGCTAAAATCAAATGTTAGCGGATAGAATAAGAAAAAAGATTGAAGAAAAAGTTCAGTCAAAATTAATTTCCACTCAAACAATTTCCGGTGGTTGCATCAGCGATGCATATAAAATCAAAGTTGAATCAGGTGCCCATTATTTCCTGAAAATTAATTCCGGATTTCCTCCCGATATGTTTCCCAAAGAGGCTAATGGCCTTAAGGAGTTACGTAAGACCAATGCAATAAGAATTCCTGATGTCATATTTGCCGATTCAGATTTTATATTGACAGAATTAATTACCCAGGCTTCTAAAGGAAAAAACTTCTTCGAAAACTTTGGTAGAATGTTTGCAAAGCTTCATAAACATTCATCCGGAGAAATCGGATTTTATGAAAACAACTACATTGGTTCAAATGGACAAAGGAATATTCCAAATAATGGAGAAAAAGATAACTGGATAGAATTTTATTTTAATAACAGAATACTTTTCCAATATAAACTTGCAGAAAAACTAAAGTATGCTACCCCCGAACTTACTGATGGCATAAATAAACTGGGGAATAAAATTGAAGACATACTCGCCGGTAGCGAGGAAAAATCTTCCCTGCTGCATGGCGATTTATGGAGCGGGAATTTTATTGTTGATGAAAAAGGTTCTGCCTGTCTAATTGATCCGGCTGTGTATTACGGCCATCGTGAAGCTGACCTTGCAATGACAAAATTATTTGGTGGTTTTAGTTCTGATTTTTATTATTCCTACAACGAAACGTTTCCACTAAAAGACGGATTTGAATATAGGGAAAACATCTATAAACTTTATCACGTTTTAAATCATTTGAATTTGTTTGGAGGAGGTTACTATTCACAGGCTCTTTCTTTGATAAGAAGCTATGTTTAAAATTACGGGGAGAGTTTCAAACCCTCCCCGTAATTAGTAAAATTTTATTTCACGGGTTTCTGAACATCCAGTATCTGGATATCAAAAATCAGAGTTGAGTTTGCCGGAATTTTGCCACTACCGCGTGAACCGTATGCCAGATCAGAAGGAATTATTAATTCAGCTTTTGTTCCTTTTCTCATTAGCCCTAGCCCTTCCTGAAATCCTTTAATGAAGGGCTGTACTTTATAAGTAAAATTGAGTGGTTCGTCTCTTTCTACAGAACTGTCGAATTTTTCCCCGTCTGTAAAATATCCTGAATAATGTAACGTAACTACGTCACCAGAATCGATTTTTGCTCCCTCTCCTTTTTCCACAATAGCGTACTTCAGCCCATCTTTTGTTGTTTTAAATTTAGCTTTATCAACATCCCATTTTTTTACAACTATAGGGTCCTTCACATCAAGTAATTCAATAACCAGTTTTAAGCTGGTATTAGGCGGAATCGGACCGAATCCTTTATCTTTATAGGCAAGCTTTGCAGGAATAATAATTGTTCTCCAGCCTCCGACTTTCATTCCTTCAATTCCTTCATCGCTTCCTTTTATAAATTGTGCTTTCCCAAGGGTGTATTTCAATGGCCTGTTTAATATTCTTGTTCCGCCTATGCTGCTTGCTTTTCTTGTCGTATCCTTATTCCAGTCTGTAAAAAGATTAGTAGAATCTTCAATCTTCCAGGCATCAAAATGAATGGTTAACAGATCACCCATTTTTGCAACTTTTCCTGTCCCAACCGTATCATCCGAAAACATAAGTCCGGAATCTTTTTTTACGATTTTTGAATTTTGTGATGAACACCCCAGAATAAATAATAATCCCACAATAATTGCTGAAAATAACTTCATTTTGCTATCCTTGTTTTTGAATTAAGAATGTAAATATATCCATTTACAGAATAAATTCATAAATAATGATATTTATAGTAGTGCTTAATTTCATTTACTGTCGTTCCAATTGATGAAAAATCGATCCGTTTGAAAAAGGAATCGTAGCTAAATTACCGGTTACAGTTTCTGAATATATAGTTATTATTAATTCAATCAGTTGAGAATATTTTCATTTTTCATAGGACAAAATGAAAGCATAGGTAACCTGGAATTTTAAAAATCGCCAAAATCGCAACTTTTTACCGTTAACTCAATGAAACATACTCTTAGATAATTCGTTCTTGCTCCAATTGCCAAATTTTACTAATTTTATAAAACATACTATAACATCATATTCAATGCTTAGCCCCATAGTGGAGAAGCTTATTACTCAAACGCCTTGGTATGAACCAGAATTTAAAAGTGTTTTAATTTCGCAGTATGTCCTACCACTTGTAAGGTCGTTTTGATAAGACATCGGCTGTTGTTTCAGACGTGATATTAAAGACACTATTTTTTTATAAACCCCGAGGAAAATATGAAAAGGACATATCCGGCATTATTCTTTGCCATTGTATTTGTTGCCACTATTCTGATCGCTAAAACAAGCAACCACACACCAAAAGGCTGGCATTTTAATGCAAAAAATACATCTGAATATGAAGTTCGGACAGACAATTCTACTTTCGAGAGTGGAAGTTCGAGTGCTTATATAATATCCAGTAATACTACTGGGAAAGAATTTGGAAACCTGATGCAGGCAATAAGCGCAAAAGAATATCTCGGTAAACGCCTGCAACTTACCGGTTGGATAAAAACTGAAAACGTAACCGGAAGATGCCAGATGTGGATGAGAATCGACGGCAAGAAACAGGGTGAAATGCTTAGCTTTGATAATATGGGAATGAGGCCAATTACCGGAACCACTGATTGGAAACAATATTCAATTGTGCTGGATGTACCAGAAAATAGCAGACTAATTAATTACGGGGTACTAATTGTTAACACAGGTAAGGTCTGGATAGATAATTTCCAGTTAAAAGAAGTGGATAAATCTGTGCGTACAACTAATATGTTAAAAGAGAACACTCTCCCCACTTCTCCTGTTAACCTGGATTTTGAGGAGTGAGAAATTAGCTCCGATTTAATCTCTGTTAATTCTGTATATGGATGTTGTCTAATTAAATCCAACTACATTGTGTGGAATATAATTTTCTTCCAGAGATTTTATCTCGTCATCCGATAATTTTAACGATACTGCTGCAACCGCGTCTTCAAGATGATTTAGTTTTGTGGCTCCTATAATAGGAGCCGTAACTACCTTCTTTGAAAGCAGCCACGCCAGTGAAACCTGAGCCTGTGGAATGCTCCGCTCCGTTGCGATTTTTGTTACCGCATCAACAACTTTTTTATCTGCAGCCTCTGTACCCTCATATAAATTGTTGGCGTAATCATCTGTCCTGCCGCGCAATGTGCTCTGTTCATTTTCCCATGGACGCGCAAGCCGGCCTCTTGCAAGTGGGCTCCACGGCAGCACGCCTATTCCCTCTTCCGCACAAAGTTTAAGCATTTCTCTTTCTTCTTCCCTGTAAAGTAAATTGTAATAATTCTGCATAGATACAAAGCGGGTAAGTTTTTTAAGATCAGCAATGTAAAGAGACTTGCTGAACTGATATGCGTGCATTGAAGATGCGCCAATGTAGCGAACCTTTCCCGTTTTTATAACATCGTGCAACGCTTCGAGAGTTTCTTCAATAGGTGTGTTGTAATCCCAGCGGTGAATCTGGTAGAGATCGAGATAATCCGTCTGTAATCTTTTTAAGCTGTTATCAATTTCAGTCAAAATAGATTTCCTAGATAATCCACCAGCGTTCGGATCATCTCTCATCGGGAAAAATACTTTAGATGCCAGAACAATCTCATCACGTTTCGAGAATTTTTTTAAGGCTTTGCCGGTTATGATTTCACTGGCACCTTTTGAATACATATTTGCTGTATCAAAAAAGTTTATTCCCGATTCAATCGCTTTCTTAAAAAACGGCAGGCTCTCTTCTTCTTTTAATGCCCATTTTCTTAATGTAGGATCACCATAGCTCATACATCCAAGACAAATTTTAGATGCTTTTATTCCTGTTTTACCGAGGTTTGTGTGCTTCATATTTATTCCTTTTTCTGTATTAAGTCAGTAATATAAAGGTAAATATTTTAAAGATCATTTTTATAATAGTAACTATTTTGAAAAGCTGTACCTGGACTATGGTTTTCGGACAAATTTGTGTTTGTCAACGTTTATCTTCTTTTACTTTTCAAATAACAATTTTTTCTTAAATTACATCAATCATTCTATATTTTTATGAAATCAATAAAATTATATCTCGGTTTTTTAATTATCCTGATTTGTGCAATAATAATTTCGGGCGGCAAAATGAACGATGAAATTCAACAGAATAAAATCATCACTGATTGCAATTATACTTTAGAAGAAGCGCTTGCCGGGAAAGAGATACCCGCAAATATTAAAGTAAACCTGCGGCTGGTTGATGTATATTATTATTCATTTGATGGCAAACTTCACGGCGGGAAGATAGTTGTCAATAAGGACCTGGTGAAGGATGTTAAATGGCTTTTCGAAAAAATCAAAGAGAATAAATTTCCGGTAGATAAAGTTATTCCGGTCGTTAAATTTCACTGGTCAGATGAGAAGTCAATGGAAGCAAATAACTCATCAGCCTTTAATTACAGGTTCGTCGCAAATACCACCAGGTTATCAAACCACTCGACCGGCCGAGCAATAGACATTAATCCATGGCAGAATCCGCAAATAATAAGGGGTGTTGCCTCGCCGGAAGGCGCCCGGTACAACCCGGAAGCAAAAGGTACTATAACTATAAATTCAGTTGTGGTAAAATTATTTAAGAAAAGAGGATGGGATTGGGGCGGCGACTGGAAAACCAGAACCGACTACCAGCATTTTGAGAAATTAAAATGAAAAAGAAAATAAGCATAGAAAACGCGGAGCATTACAGCTGGGGTGATAACTGCGACGGCTGGCACCTGGTAAAGAATGAAATTTTAAGCGTAATCCGTGAAAATATTCCTCCCGGCAAATCTGAGACAAAACACCGCCACGAGATCTCCAGGCAGTTCTTTTATATACTCGAGGGGGAGGCTGTAATAGAATTGGAAGAAAGGACGGTCACGCTTTCGTCCGGTGAGGGACTCGAAATCCCTCCCGGTACAGTTCACACATTCAGGAACGATTCCACTATAAATGTAAGTTTCCTGGTAATTTCATCTCCTGCCAGCCATGGGGACAGAATAAATAACGAATAACAGGAATGCTTAGCAAAAAAAAGAAAAGTTTAAAAGAAATTAGAGAAGCCTGGGGCAGGCCAATAGATAAATTCAGAAATTTTGACCTCATATCATTTTATCACGAATCGGTTTCAAAATCCGGCGAAAAAGAATTCATTGACGATAAAACCTGGCTTGACCTGAACATGGAACATCTGTTTTCCTACCTCGATCGATCAAGCAGCAGTATTGGGCAGCAGTTTTTATATCACTTGCTGAGAAGTTATGAAAAGGATTCAGAAATATTAAATAAAAGAAATCAAATCCGGCAGATACTGGATAAGAACAGCGAATTAAGAGAAGAACTCCAGCTAAAATTGAAAGGGGTTAATAATACTAATTCATATTTCATATCCAGCTTGATTTTTGGGAAATTGCCGGATCGGCCCAAACTCTATTTTTTAATTTATCTGCTGCCAGTACTCTTAGTGTTCTCCCTTATTATGATACCTTTCCAGCCCCCTTTTACCTTTGTGGCAATAGGACTAAGTATTTTAAACATTATAGTAGAGCAGCTCTATTCTAAAAGAATTTACAAATATTACTCGGGTTTTTCCGCGCTGACAAATCTCATTACTTGCGCGATGGCCATTTCAAAGATAAAACATGGCGACGAACTTGCCCAAATCAGGTTCTTAAAAAAGAACAGGTTCGTCCTGAGAAGACTCAGGAGTAAAATCGGTTCCCTTCTGATTGACAAGGCAAGCGGAAATGAATTTGTAGGAATGATCCTTACCTACCTAAATGTGATCTTACTGTATGATCTGATAACCTATTTAAGGTCTTTAAAATATTTGGAGACACAAAAAATAATTATTCAGAATACTTTTGAAACGGTCGCGGAACTTGACGCGTCCATAGCAATTGCCTCCTTCCTTGAAGAAGTGCCTTATTACACTGTTCCGGAATTTACCCCGGATAAAAAGATAAGTTTTAATGAAGTATATCATCCTCTGATTCAAGATGCTGTATCAAACAGTATCAGCGACATAGACAGATCGGTATTAATAACCGGGTCAAATATGGCAGGTAAGACAACCTTCATTAAAACAATTGGAATAAATTTTATTCTCGCCCAGACATTAAATATTTGCCTTGCAAAGAAAGCGGTAATTCCGAGATTGATAGTAAAATCGGCTATAAGACGCGAAGATAATCTGGAAGAATCAAAGAGTTATTATTTTGTTGAAATTGAGAGGTTATTAAGCTTTATTGAATTGAGCGAAAATAAACTTAAATATTTATTCCTGATAGATGAGATATTCAGGGGTACAAATACCGTTGAACGACTTTCTTCATCAACCGCGGTACTGAAGTATCTCGATAGAAATAATTTCTCTTTTGTCACTACGCACGACATTGAACTGCAGGAATTATTGGATAATACTTTCAGCATATATCATTTCAGCGAACAGGTAACGGATCATAAATTTTATTTTGATTATAAGATTAAGAAAGGAACTACATTCTCAGGCAATGCTATAAAACTCCTGGAATTAAAAGGTTATCCTGAAGAAATAATTAAAGAGGCCGGCTCGGTCAGAAATCTTTTGCTCAGCAAAACAAAGTGAGAACAGGTTTGTTCAAAAAAGAAAATCTGAAAATAATTTTAATCGTAGCGTTACTTGTACACATCTTCGCCGCGGTAAACAGCGTGGGTTTCCACCACCTGGATGAACACTACCAGATTCTCGAATTCGCCGGGCTGAAAACTGGATTAAACCAGCCCTCCGATCTTCCTTGGGAATTCGGCGCCAGGGTCCGTCCCACGGTACAGCCGGCTATTGCCTATGTACTTATTGAAGCCTCCGATTTCGCCGGGATAACAGACCCTTTCGACCAGGCGATGGTAACAAGATTTCTGTCAGCTATTCTCTCTCTGTTCTGCATGTACCTGTTGCTGACAGCATTTATTGACGAAATAAAGACGGAAAAACTCAAACGGTGGTTCATTTTTTTATCTTTCTTCCTCTGGTTTTTAACCTATATGCAGATTAGGTTTTCATCGGAAGGCTGGTCGGGTTCCTTCTTCTTTATAGCGTTTGCCCTGCTTTTCCTTAAGGAGAAGGTCAGACACAACTTTACAAATACATTTCTTATCGGACTGCTATTCGGTTTCGCATTCCTGTTTCGATACCAGGTAGGTATAATAATTTTCTTTTTGCTTCTCTGGTTACTGATAATTAAGAAGGAAAAAGTTCTAACTGTAACGGGACTTGCAAGCGGAATAGTTGCGGCTGTGCTTATCGGAATATTAATAGACAAATGGTTTTACGGAGAATGGGTTCTAACTGCGTGGAATTATCTTGATTTCAATATTATAAAAGGCAGGGCATCACAATTCGGAGTGCATCCGTGGTTCTTTTACCTAAAAGAGGTCTTCCGCGAAGGGATTCCGCCGTTCAGTTTAATTATGATCGGAAGTTTTCTCTTCTTTTTCGTTTACAAACCCAAAAGCGTATTTACCTGGATGCTTCTTCCGTTTTTACTGGTTCATTTTCTGATCGGACATAAGGAATTAAGATTTTTGTTCCCGATAGCGAATATCATCCCCTTAATATTCGTTCTTGCGGTTCAGGACCTTGAAAAAGATAAATTCAAAAACATCGGGGCTAAATTCCAGGGTAAATACTGGAAATGGTTTGTGAATTTATTCGTTATAATAAATACGATTTACCTTATCAATGTCTGCTTCCGCCCAGCGGATTATTTTGTGCCGATGTACAAATATATTTTTGAAAATTACAAAAACCAGCAAGCCGTATTGATGTATGAAGGGAAAGATCCATACGCACGCGGGCCTGAAATTGCCAATTTTTACAAAAGCAAAAATCTCACAACTGTTAAAATTTCCGATACTTCGGATATAGAAAACACATTGCAATATTTCAGCAATGAAAAAGTGCTTTATCTTTCCGACAGATTCTTGCTAAATGATAAATTGAAGAAAGATGATCTGAAGTACAAAAAAGTGTATCAAAATCTACCTAAATGGATTGAATCATTTAATTATAATCACTGGCTGGAAAGGACAACAATTTTCACGATTTACGAAGTAAAGGAAAAGTAGACGCAACTAATTTTTAATCTGAGTATCTGTCCAGTTTAAATTTTTCACCAAGGTAAAGTTTTCTGATTTCTTCATCTTCGGCTAATTCTTCAGCTTTACCGTGTTTAAAAATCACACCATTAATCAAAATATATGCTTTATCAACTATACTCAGAGTTTCGTGTACGTTGTGATCAGTAATCAGAACCCCGATTCCCCTGTCCTTAAGCTTGGCAACAATATCCATAATATCTTCAACCGCAATCGGATCAACTCCGGCAAACGGTTCATCAAGGAGTATAAAACTCGGATCGGTAGCAAGAGCGCGCGCAATTTCAGTTCTTCTTCTCTCGCCTCCGCTCAGCTGGAAACCTATACTTTTTCTTATATGAGCGATGCTGAGCTCTTCAAGTAGTAATTCACATCTTTCTTCCCTTGCCTTCTTATCGAGTTTAGTCATTTCTAGGACGGCACGAAGGTTGTCTTCAACTGAAAGCCTCCTGAAAATTGATGCTTCCTGTGGCAGATACCCAATTCCCATTCTTGCACGTTTGTACATAGGAACGTCGGTAATATCCTCACCATCAAGATAAACCTTTCCCCCGTCCGGCTTAATCATTCCCGTAATCATGTAAAAGGTTGTTGTTTTACCGGCACCGTTAGGTCCAAGCAAACCAACAATGCTCCCTTTAGATACTTCTACCGAGGCTTTATTTACAACCTTTCGTTTCTTATAAATTTTTACTAATTCTTTACTGCTTAATGTAGTGTGGCTCATTGCAACCATTAAATTGGATAAATAAGATTCAAAATTTATTTTGTAATCATTTTCAATTTACTTAATGCAGCAAACAAATGATTAGCTAATTTACTACTTTTTTAGAACCTTTAATAATTCTTCTTTTTCGGGCTTCGATTTAAATGAAACAAACTTTGCAAGAACGAATGAGTCTAATTTGCCTTTTATTAATTCTTCCGGGTAATACTCGCTGTTCGGAGAACCATAAAGTCTGATTTCATCAACTTTGTTATTATAGAATAAGATTAACGCATTTTGCGAAGACGATCTTGTTAAACCGTTTGGAGTATCTAGATCATACTGAAAATAAATACTAAATACACTTCCCCTGATTTTAGTTTTCTGCAGCCTGGAATTATCAAAATACATGTGCACTGTATCCCCAGATGTCTGATCGAACTTAGCAGGATTATAGTCGTTCTGTGAGGTTATAAACGTATTCCCGAATGCGTCAAGGGATTGTATCCTGTTTTTTTCAAGATTGATTGAGACAGAATCACCGGTAAGTTGTGTATTCTCATACCACAAGTATGGCTGCGAAGCGGTTTTACTTACTTTATATGTAATTATCTTTCCTTCATCTCTGTAGTAATAAGTCAAATTATTAACCGATGCAAAATCACCACGAACTATTTTAACTGAATCCGTTGCAATAAAAATATTTGCTGTGTCCCTGAATGTTTCCATAATTTTAGATTCAATTACCAATGTATCAATCTTCATTGTAGAATCAATTTCACCTTGGCTGTTTTCAGTCTGCGAGTAAGTAGTATCGACCTGCATCAGCAAAGGCTGTTTATTTACGAGTGTATAATTTTTGTCCGGGTAATCCTCAAGATGCTCACCGAACAAAGTAATATGATTTTCCGGATTTATAACCTGCACATTGTGGTCAGCGTAAGTAATTCGTGTATCCCTGAAATGTTCGAGACTATCTGCCTTTATCGTATTTGCGGTATCGGAAATAGCTACATTACTTACTGCGACAATTCTGTTTTCATCTTTAAAATATGTAAGACTGTCGGATGATAAATTTGAAATTGAGTCTTTCATCACAACGCTATCCTGGAAAAAGGCCTTGTGATCATCAAAATTATATTTCCCTCTTTTGGCTGTAAGTACTACTTTACCATCATCCAGTTTAATAGATGTATCAGAAACAGATTTTTTTGTATCACCGAAATAATAACCACGCTGTGTAGTAATAGTCATACTGTCCTGGTGAATGACTACATTACCGATAAGCTCTGCCTCGTTGCGTGAGATGTACTGAATGGCGTGCTGGCAATTAATAAGAACATTCCCCTGAGTAATAACAACATTTCCGTGAACTTCGCGTACCATTTCTCCATTAATTGTTTTGCCTACAAGACTGTCCCCTTTAACCTCGATGTAATCATTGTTCTGCGCATTCGTCAAAGCGACAAAAAGAAAAGAGAAAAACAAAATTCGCAACAGGCTTTTTATCATATTTTATTTTGTACTATCGGTTCTTGCAGTGTAAGTGACATTGAAAATAACGTAATTTATCAGCGCCTGGTCAGATTCAAATCCATACCCTTTAATCGTTTCTTTAGGAGAAGTAATTGTAACAAATTTATCAGAGACTATTTTTTTATCTTTGTTCCTGAACATCAATTCATCAGTATTTATAACAGTTCCGCTATCGCTGACGACTACAACGCTGTCATAAGCAAAAAGATCTTTCGTCTCATCATTTACTTTCCCTCTTTTAGCAGTAAGAGTGGAAGTTTTCTGCCCCTCCTCATTATAGAAGTCCACTTTCATATTCTTATCAAGAAGAGTTTCCATTGACTTTTCAAAAACTCTCATATGCCCGGCGTGCAATACCGCTTTTGTTTTCCCCGAATCACTAAAGAAAACCACGGAGTCCCAGCTTTCCTGTGTTGGAATTTCTCCGTCGTTTAGAGATGGATTAATTGAAGGCTTCACCTTATCTCCTGAGCATCCAGCCAGAATAATTATTACAAATAATGAAACAGTTATAAGGTATTTCATCTTTGAGAAAGACCCAGGTTGATTAAATCGTGCAGGTGGATAATGCCTACCGGTTTTTTTGATTTATCTACGATTACGAGCGAAGTAATTTTATAATTTTCCATCTGCTGTAGAGCGAAAGAAGCAAGGTAATCCGGTTTCATAACTTTCGGATCTTTTGACATAATATCTTTTGCCTGTAATTTTTTAATATCCAGGGTTTTCTCCAGCAGCCTTCGTAAATCTCCATCAGTTACAATGCCCGTAAGATGTCCTTTTGAATTAACAACGCAGGTAGCACCCAATCTTTTAGAAGTGATTTCAATTATTACATCTTTAATTGAACAATCCTCTTTGACAATTGGTATATTTTTACCCCTTATCATTAATTCCTTAATTTCAAGCGACAATCTTTTACCGAGGCTTCCGCCCGGATGAAGTAAAGCAAAATCTTCAGCTGTAAATCCTTTTTTCTTTAGTAAGGAAACCGATAAAGCATCACCAAGCGCAAGGGTAGCAGTAGTGGAAGCAGTAGGTGCAAGATCGTGCGGACAGGCTTCTTCTTTTACCTCGATACTTAAAAAGATATCGCATTCTTTAGCAAGTTTTGATTTTTTAACGCCGGTCATCGCAATTAAAGTAACTTTTAATCTTTTTAACATAGGGAGAAGATTCATCACTTCTTCAGTTTCACCGCTCTTGGAAATAAGTATTACAACATCCTCTTTTCTAACCATTCCAAGATCACCGTGTAAAGCATCAGTCGGATGTAGATATATTGCGGCAGTACCGGTTGAATTTAATGTTGCAACAATTTTACGGGCAATTAGTCCGGATTTACCCATCCCGCTTAAAACTACCCGGCCTTTCGTCTTGTATATAACATCGACAGCTTTAACAAAATCACTCCCGATATTTTCAATCAGTCCTTCAACTGCCCGGGCTTCAATTTTTAATACTTCAATTGCTGATTTAATAATTTCTTCACTACTCAAGATTTACCTCTTTTCATAAAACTTAAAAATCCTTTTTTCTCAGGCTCATATTTTTTCTTTGTAAAATAATTAAGATCGATTTTAAATCGCCTGATATACTTGTTGTAAGTTACCAGAGCGGAGACAAGATCCTCATCAGAATAATCTTCCAGGGTTTGAAAAAATATACCCGGATTCAATGCAATTTTAGAATTTCTAATATTTTTGACCATCATAAGCTGGTTATAAAAATTGCTAACGGGAATTAAATGGTTCACACCGGATTGCACATCGTGCAGCCATATTTTTTTATGCACAGGCGCAATTGCCAGCGCATAAATAGCAGGGATAACAATTATTTCCCTGACGAATGAATTATCTTTTGGCGCCTTATCTCCGGGTTTCCATTCCGAATAATTCCAATTTGAAATTATTGTGAAAGCATCTTCTGTTGTAGATGAATTTGAAGTTGTAATATCAAATTCAATTTCATCGTCAAATTCCTCGTGAATTAAAACATCAATCTCAGTCTCTTTACAAACAAGTGTTCCACATGCAAGAACCGGATTTGATGGAACTGACAAATCAGGCTTATTTCCTTCTTTACCGAGCAACAAATTTTTCCGGTCAAATCTTCCCTGCCCAATAACCATTAATGATTCAATCTTGTCCCTGTAATACTTGTAACCGCTTTTATTTTCCGGAAGGACAGAGAACAAGATTGTTTTTTCTTTCTCCGTAAGTTTTCTCGGAAATTCATTCATCGTCAATTAATATTTTTTTATCAGTTGATCTATTTCTCTTATCTGAATCAGCAGTTCCTTTAATTCACTCAAAGGAAGCTGGCTCTCGGCATCACTTTTAGCATTTTTCGGATCCGGATGCACTTCAAGAAATAAAAGATCAATTCCTACAGCAGCAGCAGCACGTGCAAGAGGTTTTATAAATTTCGGCTGACCTCCGCTTTCACCTCCGCTGCTCGGGATCTGCACGGAATGTGTCGCATCCATTACAACCGGGTAACCAAGCTCTTTCATAATAATTAAAGAACGCATATCGACCACCAGATTGTGATATCCGAAAGTTGTTCCCCTCTCAGTTAACAAAATATTTTTATTCCCGGTTGATGCAACTTTATCTGCAGCGTGTTTCATATCTTCCGGTGCGAGAAATTGGCCCTTTTTAATGTTTACTATTTTACCCGATTCTCCTGCGGCAATCAGCAAATCTGTTTGGCGGCAAAGAAATGCAGGTATTTGTAAAACATCAACAACCTCGGCTGCGTTTTTTACTTCTTCAGTAGTGTGAACGTCAGTCAACACAGGCAGCTCAAACCCATTTTTCACTTTTCCGAGAATCGACAAAGCTTCAGCATCACCTATCCCGGTAAAAGATTTTCCGCTTGTTCTGTTCGCTTTTTTATAGCTTGCCTTAAAAATAAATGGGATATCCAAATCTTCAGTAATTTTTTTTATTTCTTCCGCCGTGTGCATTATCATATTTTCGTTTTCAACCACACAGGGTCCCGCAATCAGTGCAAAGGGCCTATTTCCACCGATTTGATAATTTTTTATTTTCACCATTTATTTCAACTTTCTTATGATTAATACGTTTTTAAAATTTACATTAATAGTTAAAATTAAGGAATATCACTTTAATAATTATGATAAATGGTTTTAAGTAATTAGACTTAAAGCATATTTTACTTTTGATACTTAAAACTGCATTTCTTTAATGTAATAATGCATTAAATATAAAGAAATCATTATATTTATTGAACTTTATTTTAATTTAGATTCATTTTTGGCCTGAATGAATCAATACCCTAAATCAAAACAAAGAGATTTTATGATAAAAAACAGATTTCCAGCTAAAATTTTATTTTTAATATTATTGCTGATATATCCTTTCTCGGAAATATATTCCCAACTGAAACCCGTTAAAAACGCAGCTGAGATTAAACTTGCTCTCGATAAACTAAATGTTCTGGGCAGTGTTCTATACATCGCAGCTCACCCTGATGATGAAAATACAGCATTACTGGCTTACTGCACATCGGGAAAATTATTCAGAACAGGATATCTGGCTTTAACTCGCGGGGACGGTGGACAAAATCTTATAGGCAGTGAGCAGGGCGAAGAATTGAGCGTAATCAGAACGCAGGAACTGTTGGCCGCCAGGAAAACAGACGGAGCTGAACAGTTTTTCAGCCGGGCAATCGATTTTGGATATTCAAAAAATTCTGAAGAAACTCTAAACATCTGGGGAAGACAAAAAATTCTTTCGGATGTTGTATGGGTTATAAGAAAATTCAGACCCGATATTATAGTTTTACGTTTCCCAGGTGATGGATCAGGTGGACACGGAAATCACACAGCTTCTGCTATTCTGGCAAAAGAAGCTTATAAAATTTCAAATGATACGAATGCCTTCCCTGAACAATTGAAATATGTAAAACCATGGCAGCCAAAGCGGCTATTCTGGAATGCCTGGACATGGCGCAATGCTAAAATACCCGACAACGCAATAAGCATTGATCTTGGCGGTTATAATTCCCTGCTAGGAAAATCATATACAGAAATTGCGGCTAAAAGTAGAAGCATGCACAAAAGCCAGGGTTTCGGCTCTTCCGGAAGGCGCGGCGAAAGTATTAATTATTTTGTACAGTACGATGGTACACCAGCAAAGGATGATCTTTTTGATGATATAAACACCAGCTGGTCAAGAGTTCCGGGTGGAAAAATGATCGGTAAACTTTTAAGTGAAGCAGATAAAAATTTCAACCCTGAAAAACCGGCAGATATAATCCCTGTACTTTTAAACGCACTTTCTGAAATGAAAAAATTAAAAGAAAGCTACTGGGTTTTACAAAAAGAAAAAGAATTACTGGATGTTATTCGTTCGGCTTCTGGTTTATGGATGGAAGCAATTGCATCTGATTATTCATCTGTGCCCGATGGATCGGTCAACATTAAAGCCGGGATAGTCAACAGATCAGATTACCCGATTGAATTAATAAAGGTTGAATTTGAGTATGGAGAAAATATCACTAAGAACATTCCGCTAAAGTATAATAAGTTTACAAATATTGAATCCGCTGTAACACTTCCCAAAAAGATTAATCTCACACAACCGTACTGGTTACGAAACGAACACGGCAAAGGGACTTACAAAGTAAATGAACAGAGACTTATTGGTAAACCGGAAAATGATTCTCCCCTGAATGTAAAATTTGTCCTGAAATTTGGTGATAATGATCTCACATACAAGATTCCTGTAATTTACAGGTGGACAGATCCGGTAACCGGTGAAAACTACAGGCCATTTGAAATTCGTCCGGCCTTATCAATAAACCTGGAAAATACAGTTTATGTTTTCCCAGATGATAATGAAAAGGCTATCAAAATAACTTTAAAGAGTAATGCTAAAAATGTAAATGGCAAATTAAAATTTAATCTTGCAAAAGAGTGGAATATTAGACCTTCAGAAATAGCATTTAATCTTAAAAATAAAAATGACGAACAGCAGTTTTTGATAAAGATTAAGCCTCCGCTTAAAAGTTCAGATGTAAAATTGTCGGCTTATGCTGAGACTAATTATGGTATTGTAGATAAAGGCATTGAGACAATCGATTATCAGCATATTCCAATTCAGACTTTATTTCCACCGGCAAAAACAAAACTAATTCGTTTGGATATTATTAAAGTGATATCTAACGTTGGCTATATTATGGGAGCGGGCGATTTAATACCGGGTGAATTAAAAGAACTAGGATACAATGTGCATTTGTTAAGTGATGATGAACTAGACAATGCCGACCTGTCAAAATACGATGCTATTGTAGCAGGTGTAAGAGCTTATAATACCAGGGACAGGCTGGCGGTCGATCAGCAAAGATTGATAGATTATGTGAAAAATGGCGGAACTTATTTTGTTCAATACAATAAAAGTTTCAATCTTGTTACGGATAAAATCGGTCCGTATCCTATTGAACTTTCACACGACAGGGTAACTGTAGAAGAAGCCCCCGTTAACTTTATTAACAGAAGCAGCCCTCTTTTAAATTTCCCAAATAAAATTTCAAAAAAGGACTTTGACGGTTGGATACAGGAAAGAGGATTATATTTTGCAGATAAATGGGACGCAAAATATAAAACAGTAATTTCCTCACACGATCCGGGAGAGATACCGTTAAAAGGCGGACTTCTTTACACACATTATGGGAAAGGACTTTTTATTTATTCTGGTTATTCCTGGTTCCGGCAGCTCCCCGCCGGTGTATCGGGTGCTTTCAGAATTTTCATAAATCTTATTTCAGCTGGTAAAGAATCATCACAGACAAACTAATAAAGGATAAAGTGGAAGAACTTAAAAAGAAAAATATTTCCGAAGATCCCCCGCTATTCAAAAAATGGCGCAGCTGGTATATCCTCGTACTGGCAAATCTTGCCGGGCTAATAATACTTTTTTATTTATTTACAAAAATATTTGAATGAGAAATCTCGACTGGATTGTATTAATCGGATCATTATTGCTGATTGTACTCTACGGCATATGGAAAAGTCGCGGCAGTAAAGACATGAAAGGATATCTCCTATCCAATAATGATATGAAATGGTACACAATTGCTTTTTCTATTATGGCTACCCAGGCAAGCGCAATTACATTTCTGTCAACACCGGGTCAGGCATATATCGACGGGATGAGATTTGTGCAATTTTATCTCGGGCTTCCGGTCGCAATGGTTATTCTTTCCATTACAGCCGTACCTCTTTATCACAAACTTAAAGTTTACACGGCATATGAATATCTTGAAACCAAATTTGATCTTAAAACACGGGCACTTGCTGCATTTTTGTTTCTCATACAAAGAGGACTTGCAACAGGACTTACTATTTATGCCCCTTCAATAATTCTATCCATACTACTGGGATGGAATATTTATATCACCAACCTTGTGATTGGAGGAGTTGTAATAATATATACAACTACCGGTGGTTCAAAGGCTGTAGGCTGGACACAATTCCACCAGATGATAATTATCACAATAGGAATGTTTGCAGCATTTTATATGATAATTCACCTTCTGCCCGATAATGTCTCTTTTCTCGATTCCGTTAAAGTCGCCGGCAAACTCGGTAAATTAAATGCTATTGATTTTTCTTTTGATCTGGATAACAGGTATAGTTTCTGGTCAGGTATAATTGGTGGATTATTTTTACAGCTGTCTTATTTCGGAACTGACCAGTCGCAGGTGCAGAGATATTTAACGGGTGAATCAATAAAACAAAGCAGGCTAGGATTACTTTTTAACGGGATAGTAAAAATACCGATGCAGTTCAGTATCTTATTTATCGGTGCAATGCTATTTGTTTTCTATCAATTTGTTGCTCCCCCGCTCTTTTTTAATCCAGTTGAAACTGCAAAAGTTAAAAGCAGTGTTCATGCAGAGGCCTACAATAATTTAGAATCTGATTACAACCAGGTTTTTAAACAAAAGAAAGATAAACTGAATGACCTTGTAAATTCTATTCATAACTCTGACGAATCAAAAACAAATGAGATACAGGATGAAATTTCAAAAGATAACGGCAGGATCAAACAATTAAGAATTCAGGCAGCTGATGTTATTTCCCAAAATGACCCGGCCTCTGATACTAATGATACAAATTATATTTTTCTAACATTTGTATTGACGTACCTTCCTGCCGGGCTGGTAGGCCTGGTACTTGCGGCAATTCTTGCAGCTTCTATGTCCTCAACTTCTTCAGAGATAAATGCTCTTGCGTCCACAACAATTGTGGACATTTATAAACGAATGATGAATAAAAATGCGAAAGACAAACACTATGTGTGGGTTACTAAAACCGCAACAGTCTTGTGGGGAATATTTGCTATCTTATTCGCCAGTTTTGCAAATAAATTAGGATCATTGATTGAAGCTGTAAATATTCTTGGTTCTCTTTTTTATGGAACTATTCTTGGGATTTTCCTCCTGGCATTTTATTTCAAAAGGATAAATGCCACACCCACCTTTCTTTCAGCTATCATCTCAGAGATCATAGTGCTTTTATGCTTCGCATTCACTGATATTTCTTATTTATGGTACAATGTAATAGGCTGTCTGTTGGTTATAATTCTGGCTCACATTCTAAATTCATTTTTTAAGGAAGAAAATCTGGCATAAAAGAAGAACAAGCTATTTCCCTTAAAGAATTTTAATCATTATTTTCATACAGGTGTTTTAATCACTATAATAATTGAAAAGTGGAACCGGACAGAAAATCACAGATATTAAAAGCGGCAATTAAGAGATTTGCAAGACATGGTTTGCACAAAACCACTCTTGATGAAATAGCACGCGATCTTAGAATCGGTAAAGCCACGCTTTATCACTACTTTGAATCCAAAGATGCATTGTTTTTTGCCACACTTGAATATGACTCCAATCTAATTCTGGAAGAGATCAGAACTATCTTTAATCACGATGAGCTGTCTTTAAAAGAAAAATTCACTGAATATTTTGTTTACAAAGAAAATATTTTTGAGAGATATAAATTAATTTATGACCTGGTTACAATGCTGTTAAGTGAGGAAGGGCTTGAAAGAGAGATCAATGTCCTGACGAACCTGCTTAAAAGTGAAGAAAATATTTTGAAAAAAGCACTGTCAAAAACTTATTCAAATAAAAAAGCAAAAATGAATCCGCAGATTCCTGCATTTTTTGTACACGCGAGCTGGGGAATTTTATTCAGTGGAAGGCTAAATTTCATAACTAATCCGGAGAAACCATTACCTACAAAAGACTTCTTTTTAAGAAGCTTCGAAAATTTTCTTAAATAATAGCTTTACATTTCCCGGTTATCAGTATCCGCATCATCGTCATTGTCATCATCCAGCATTATTTTTTCGTATTTATGTTTGATCAGTTGTGCTTCAACTATAAAATAAACATCCTCTGCAATATTAGTTGCGTGGTCACCCATTCTTTCCATTTGTCTTGAAGTAACAAGCAAGGAAATTGCTTCATCTATAACTGCCGGTTCGGCTTTCATAAGCTTAATTAATATTTTATAATTTTCACTGTTTAGTGCATCGAGCTTGTCATCTGTTTTCAGAACTTTGTGAGCTAATTTTGCATCATTTTCTATAAATGAATCTATAGAATCTTTGACCATTTCCTTGGCGACTTTTGCCATTTCCGAAAATTTTGTTTTACCTATGAATGAAGGTTTCTTTTTCAACATTAAGAAAGCTTCTGCAATATTAACAGCAATGTCTCCAATTCTCTCAAGATTATTGTTAATTGTAAGCGAAGACATTATAAGCCTGAGATCCATTGCAACGGGCTGGTTCAGTGCAAAGATTTTCTGGCAGATTTTTTCAATCTTCACATCGTACTTATCCACTTTTTTATCCCTTTCAATCACAACCTGCGCCAGATCAGCATCTTCTTCTTCCATTGCTCTTATAGCAAAATCAACCTGTTCATCTACAAGACTACACATTTTAATGAGCCTTGTTTTTAACTTTTCAATTTGTATGTCAAATAATCTTTCCATTAAGTCCTCTTAATGTTTTACATTTTTAACCGAATCTGCCTGTTACATAATCTTCAGTCTGTTTTTCTTTCGGTTTGGTAAATATTTTTTTAGTCTTATCAAATTCTATTAGTTCGCCGAGATAAAAGAAAGCGGTTAAATCACTAACCCTGGCGGCCTGCTGCATATTATGTGTTACAATTACAATTGTATATAATTTTTTCAAATCGTGAATCAAATCTTCAATTTTTGCAGTTGAAATCGGATCAAGTGCGCTTGCCGGTTCATCCATTAAAACAATTTCCGGTTCTACGGCCAGGGTACGAGCAATGCAAAGTCTTTGCTGCTGTCCACCGGATAGTCCAAGCCCCGGTGAGTGAAGCCTGTCTTTTACTTCATCCCATAATGCTGCCTTACTCAAGGACTTTTCAACAATTTCATCAAGTTTTTTCCTTTTTCTTGTCCCGTTAAGTCTTGTACCATAGATAACATTATCATAAACACTCATCGGAAACAGGTTCGGTTTTTGAAAAACCATTCCTACTCTTCTTCTAAGATCAACTACATCAAGCTTTTTATCGTAAATGTCCTGATTATCCACATATACTTTGCCTTTAATTTGAACTTTATCAATCAGATCGTTCATCCTGTTGAGTGTTCTCAAAAAAGTTGACTTGCCGCAGCCTGACGGACCAATAAGAGCAGTAACCTTCTGAGATGGAAGTTCAAGACTTATATTATTTAATGCCTGCTTGGGGCCATAAAATAAGCTAAGTGTTTCAGTTTTTATTTTGCATTCTTTAATTTCTTTCATTAATCCAAAATTAGAAAAAAGAGTATATCTACCAACATTCTCTGGTAAATATACAACTTATAGGATGTGATTATAGAACTGGTAGATTAAATTTGTGTTAATTATTAATAAATAGCTTCGCGAATTTTAGCACTTATATAGTCCATTACCCAGACTACAAAAGCGATCATCAGAATTATCAGTCCTACTTCGTGCCAGCGGGCTAGTCCCTGGTATTGCATAAGCATTGTACCTATACCACCACCGCCAACCAAACCAATAATAGTTGCCATTCTCACATTTATATCCCAGCGATAAATTGTAAATGAAAGAAACGGTAAAACTATCTGTGGAACAACAGCATACCACACAACCTGAAATTTGTTCGCGCCTGTAGCTGTAATGGCTTCCACCGGCCCAACTTCAATATTCTCTATTGCCTCTGAATATAATTTTGCGTTCCCGGCAATTGTATGCACAAGAAGCGCTACCATTCCTGCAAACGGCCCGATTCCAACCCAAACTGAAAAAATAATTGCCCAGATCAAAGGCTCAATAGATCTGACAAAATTTAGTAAAATTCTTAAAATATAATATATGACAAATGTCAATTTGTTATCTTTCATCAGATTACGGGCAGTAACAAAACTTAGAAGCAAAGTCGGTGGAATTGAAATCAGGGTTGCCAAAAGAGCAATGTATATTGTCTCTATCATTGCAAACATCGCTTCATCAAATATTCTAAGTTCAGGTTTAAAAAGAGCACCAAATATTCTTTCTGCGCCATGGATCCCTTCACTACTGAAAAGATCAACCAGGGAAAGACGCGTAATTATCCAGCCAGCAATAAAAGTAATATTAAAAAGAAACCAGCCGAAAATTTCGACAGTCCATTTTGTTGTTTTGTTATCTTTTGCAATACCAAAAAGTTTGCAGGAAAGTGATGTTTTTGTAAGTGCCCAGAAAGTTCCGAGAAATATTGAAATTATAAACAGAATACCTATCTCAGTCCAGGAAAACGGAAGATCTTTCAGATCAAGAATAAATTTGTAATAAATTGCTCGTTGAAGTACTAGTATACTGTAAAAGACAAAGAAGATATCGAGAAAAATTGCTTTGTAAAGATTTGCTTTATCTTCTTTGTCCTTGTTTTGCTGGATGATTTTTGTCGGATGTAATTCTAGTTCGGGATTAGTTATCATCTTATTTCAACCTCTTCAGCTTCATCCCCGTAAATTGTTTTGAACCAGTTTTCATCAATACTTTTTGGCTGGCCCTCGTAAATTATTTCTCCTGCTTTAAGTGCAATAACCCGAGTTGCATATCTTCTTACAAGGCTAAGAAAATGCAGGTTACAAATTACAGTAGTTCCTAATTCCTTATTAATTTTCTCGAAATATTGCATTACCGAATTTGAAGTTGCAGGATCAAGTGATGCCACAGGTTCATCGGCCAGTAATAATTTCGGATTCTGCATAAGGCTTCTTGCAATAGCAACACGCTGCTGCTGTCCGCCACTGAGTGAATCAGCACGAATATCTGCTTTTTCACTAATTCCCACGGTTTCAAGACTTTTATAAGCCTCATCATAAACTTCTTTAGGAAATTTTTCAAAAATAGACGGGAGAGTTTTTAACTGACCAAGTCTGCCAGCGATAACATTTGTCAAAACAGATCTTCTTTTAATAAGATTGAACTGCTGGAACACCATTCCTATATTTGACTTTACTTTTCGTAATTCCTCGCCTTTCACGTGTGTTACATCTTTACCTAAAAAATGAACTGCACCTGCTGTGGGTTCAATCAAACGATTGATGCAGCGCAGAAGTGTCGACTTCCCCGAACCGCTGAGTCCAATTATTACTAAAAATTCACCTTCTTCAACTTCAAATGAAACGCCCTTTAAAGCATGGGTACCGTTTTTATAAATCTTATGAAGATTCTGAACTTTTAGAATCATTTTTTCTTAACCAATTTATCGAATGAAATGTGCTGCTGTTCTAATAATTTTCTCAGGCCATCGTAGTCGCTGTCTGTTGTCGGAATCAGTCCACGGATATCATAGATTTCATACATCGATTTTCCACCCGCCGGTGTGTTCACATATTTAATCAGAGCCTTGATAATTTTATTCTTCATATCTTCATCCATGTCCTTCCTGAATACCCATGGATCATTCGGAATATCCTGTGTAAAACCAATTATTTTTATTTTCTTAGCAACATCCGGGAATTGCTGTTTTACGCGCATTCTTGCATCAAGAATTTCCCCGGTTTTAGGATCAGGCGGAGCGTAATATGCAGCACCTGCGTCGACCTGTTTCTGGTAAACCATCGTAACAGCATTATCATGACGCATTGAAAATACAGTTTCACCCAGTTTTATCCCGAGTTTTTCCAGTTTTGCTTTTGGCAAAATATACCCCGAAGTGGAAGAAGGGTCAACGTAGGCAAATGACCTGCCTTCAAGATCTTTCAGACTATCAATTCCGCTACCTACCCTGCTGAAAATCATTCCTTTGTAGCTTGTTTCATTATTGTCGCGTACAATTCTCAATTTTGCTTCGGCGCCGTACTTTGCGTTCGCCATCAGATATGAAAAAGTATTAATGCTGGCAATGTCTGCTTTTCTCGTCCCGAAAGCTTCAACAACAGCAATATAACTAGCCGGCACAGCAGTGGAGAAATAGTAACCCGTTTCCATGTGCAGGTAATCGGTCAGTTCACGCGCGTTAAAAGAAATTCTTTTGGAATCAACAGATGGGGTAAAAAATATTTTAACCGGGTTATTGCGGGTACCCAGCGCACCTTCGTTCAGTTCCCTGTTCGAAGAAATAATTATGAATAATATTAATGGTGATAGATATAGTAAGTATTTCATAAAAACAATAATTTCGGAATAGTAATATGCGAATAAGTTTCTTTTCCAACAAACCAAAAACGGAATTTTCGCAGGTAAAAATTATTGGCACATCGAATTTTTCCAATTTTTTAAAAACTTAACAATTTCTTAACATTATATCTTAGGATTGAACAAAATCCCTGTAAGATTTTTTCAGCAATGACTGAAAATGATAAACACCTTCTTCGCATTCTACTGAAAATCTGCCATTGTCATAGGCAGAGGACTCCAGCCCCCTTTGAACATACTCACAGATTTCGATATCTTCCTGCTGAACCTTTTCACTATAATCCAGGTCATTCTTAATTATTTTCGCAGCTTTTTCAGATACTATATCCTCATAATAATAGTCAAAGACCACTTTTGTTTTATCTTGTGATACTGGATGAATAATATTTGTCTGTATCCTTCCAGGAAGAATGTTAAACATAATATTCGGATAAATAAAATAATAAAAAGCGTCTCCATCCTGCTTCAAATAATTCCCATCTTTTTTTACCGGACAATATTGAAGTGAATATTTTTCAAATATTTCTGTCCTATAATCTTTGTAATCCAGAAAATTCGTCAACTCAGGATGAACATAAGGCACGTGATATCCTTCAAGATAATTATCAACGTAAACTTTCCAATTGCACTTTAAATTGTATACTACTCTTTTGTAAAATTTTATTTTTGAAATACCCGCAGGATTTATTCTCTCTTTTATGCCCGTAAGATTAGTTTTTAGTGAAGATGTATTTTCAGAAAGATTAACAAAAACAAATCCCTCCCAGGTTTCTAAATTTACCGGAACTAGTCCGTAGTCTTTCTTATCAAACAAATCCACGCGATCAAATCTTGGCACTCCCCGAAGCATTCCCGAAAGAGTGTAAGTCCAGCCATGGTATTTACATTGCAACATTTTAGCGCAGCCATTTTCTATAGCAAGTGGTCCCCCTCTGTGTCGGCAAACATTATAAAATGCGTTAAGCTTCTCCAGACTTTCTCTTACTACAATTATCGGATTTCCCGCAGCTACACCTATAATAAAATCATTTACATTTTGTAGCTGACTTTCATGCCCTATTAATTGCCATTCACTAGAAAATATCGCTTCCTTGTCTAAATGGAAAAAATCTTCGCCTGTATACCAATCAGACGGAATAGTTTCAGACTCATTGAGTGGCAGGATCATAAAATCTTCAGAATTAAAATGCGGAATTTTTACTTTCACTTTTCTCCGAATATTATAAGTTAATTATTCGAACAATGACTGGTCTTTAAATTTATTTTTGCCGAATCTTTTGTAAGCAAGTTCTGTCACTTCCCTTCCTCTCGGCGTTCTTTGGATAAATCCCTGCTGAATTAAAAACGGTTCGTATACTTCTTCAATTGTGCCGGGATCTTCATTGACTGCTACAGCAAGGGTGTTCAGTCCTACCGGGCCGCCTTTATATTTTTCTATAATCGCAAGGATTATATCTTTGTCCATTTCGTCAAGACCGTATTCATCCACTTCAAGAGCCGTTAAGGCTTTTTTAGAAATTTCAACATCAATTATTTTTTTGTCCTCGTAATCTGCAAAATCACGTGTTCTTCTTAAAAGCCTGTTGGCGATTCTCGGGGTTCCACGAGATCTTTTCGCAATTTCAAATGCCGCATCTTTTTTTATCTTTAAATCAAGAATATTTGACGATCTTTCCACAATTCTGTTCAGAATTTCTGCATCGTAATAATCCAGTCTGAATTTTATTCCAAACCTGTCGCGCAAAGGAGATGTTAACATTCCGGCACGGGTTGTGGCTGCAATCAGAGTGTACTTCGGCAAACTTATCTGTACAGTACGTGCGCTCGGGCCTGTATCAATCATAATATCAAGTTTGTAATCTTCCATTGCAGAATAAAGATACTCTTCCACAACAGGACTCAGCCTATGGATTTCGTCTATAAACAATACTGATTTTTCTTCAAGGTTGGTAAGAATTCCCGCAAGATCTCCCGGTTTTTCAAGAACCGGTCCGGAAGTAACTTTTATTTTCACACCCATTTCATTTGCTATTATGTGAGCGAGAGTAGTTTTACCGAGTCCCGGTGGCCCGGTTAAAAGCACGTGATCGAGTGCTTCATCTCTTTTCATTGCGGCTGAAATGAAAACGTTCAGGTTGTCGGTAATCTTCCTTTGTCCCTGGAATTCATTTAACTTCGACGGCCTCAGGGTATTTTCTAATGCTTTTTCTTCTTCTGCCACTTTTGGATCCGTGTAATCTGATTTTCTCATTTTTAATTAAGTAACTAATTCTTTGTTTCTGATCTTAAATTTATGAATAACTTCGACCATTCCCACCATCAAAAATAACATTATTATTACTGCGCCAATTGTCTGCCAGACATTAAATGTCCGTCCAAAGAATTGATCCAACCCGACTGACCAGGCGCATCCGTACAACATAATAAGATGAACAATGTAAATTAGTAATGTATTTCTGCCAACAAGAATAATAATACGGGGAATTGAATCTAATTTTATAGAAATTAAAGATACAACCGCATTTAATATTAGAACAATTCCTATTCTTAAAAATACAAGATTAGGACTCACACTCCAGAAATAACTCTGTCCGAAAATCCACAATTCAAAAATATTTCCAAGCAGAGCAATTAATACTAATCCCGCTCCAAACACTCCTAACTTCATACTAAAAAACGATGTTTTGAAAACCGTTGGGTATTTTGCAAGGTAATTGCCCAATATTCCGCCCGCAAGTACATAGGCTACCCAGGGGAAAAGCGGGAAATTCGATCCAAGTTCATTGCTAAAATATGCCGCAAGCGGGTGTGGCATAAAATTAATCCAATGAATATTCGCGAACACAGGATTCAGTCCTACGAACAAAGCGGAAACTATAGAAAGGATGAGATAAATATTCCATTCGTATTTTTCTGATAAATAAATACATCCAATCAGAAATAAAATTCCAAATCCGATAAGTTGCAGAACATCAACTGCGAAAAATATATTCCATCTTTCGAGTGGTATGTCCCAGAAGTCAATAACTTTTGCGGTCGGATAGCGCAGCATGTAGCCCAGAAAAACAAGAAGTAAAAATCTTTTAATTCCTTTCTTAAATCTCGGATTCGCAGTAAAAGGTTTGTCCTGCAATTTGAATAGATAAGTAAAAACATTACCCGCAGTAAAAAGGAATATCGGGGCAGTCATCCCCCTCATAAAACTCCAAACTGCAAATACATCCGATTCGGGATTTCTGAAAGCCCCCGAAAGAAATACATCCGTTGTGTGCCCCTGCACCATCATTAACACAGCAAATGCACGCATTAAGTCGATGAAGATAATTCTGTTTTTCCTGGAGCTTTGTGTCATTAAGTGAGAGCCGTAAAACCTTAAGAATTAATATTTTTTAAGATAACGAAACCTTTCTACTTATTAAATATGGATTTTTAAAATTGTTATTAAACAAAAAGATCAGGTATCTGTCAGCTAACATTGCCAGGTACCAGAAACAAAGAAAATTTCCTGTGTATTTTTCATCCAGGAAATAGGTTAACTTGTCTAATGTTTGTCGATCTTTATATTTCTAGGAATTATTATTAAACGCAATGACATCCAAAGTTTCCCCTATAATTCACTGTTATCACTATATTTATGCTGAATCAGCTCGTTAAAATAAAATTCTAATATATTTGACAGTTATTAGACAATATATTAATTTTAGACCTATGGATTCAGAATATATATACCCTATAAAAGTTGTAGTTAATAAAACCGGAATTACAGCACACGTCATACGTGCGTGGGAAAAAAGGTATTCAGCAATTGAACCCGGCAGAACTGATACAAACAGAAGGTTATATTGTGAAGATGACATTCACAGGCTTGAACTGTTAGGAAAACTTACAAAAGCCGGACACAGTATTGGCACCATTGCTAAATTACCCACCGAAGAACTGGAAAAATTACTTAATGTGATTAAAGAAAGTTCCGATACGAGAATACCTACTACTCAAATAGACAAGGATTTATATTTAACAAACGCTCTCCGGGCAATAGACGATCTGGATGAAAAAAGACTGGAAGAAATTCTATCACGAGCATCTGTGCACCTCAGCCAGCCAGAACTAATCCAGAAAGTGATTGTGCCAATGATAAGAAATATAGGTGATAGCTGGAAAAATGGTAGTATAAGGATTTACCAGGAACATCTTGCTTCCGCAGTAATCAGAACTTTTCTGGGTAATCTTACAGGATCCTTTAAGGTAGAAGAAAATGCCCCGCAGATACTAATAGCAACCCCAATAGGTCAGATGCACGAACTTGGCGCACTACTTGTCGCATCGGCTGCCGCCTCTGAAGGATGGAGGGTAACATACCTCGGGCCAAATCTTCCCTCAGAGGAAATTGCGGCTGCAGTTAAACAAAACAAACCCAGAGCACTTGCTTTGAGTTTGGTCTATCCACCTGATGATCCGAATGTAAATATTGAAATTACAAAGCTTGAAAAATATTTAAACGACGATACGATTATCTATGTTGGAGGCAATTCAGCTGAGAGTTACAATAAAACCCTATCAAAAATTAACGCAAAACAAATATCTGATTTGAATGATTTTAGAAATGAACTCGTAAAAATCAGGAAAAATTGATTTCTTATAGAAATGCTTACGCCTTCCTATTATTTACCAAAATTTTTAATATTTACAGCTCCGCACTAATTCCAATTGATGGCAGAATTCCAATGGAAGATGATTCATCAACTTTCATAACTCTAGGGTCCCATCTAACCGAGCCTGTATTTTTTCTGTTGTAAATATTCTGTATGTCAAGATACGTTATCAAAACCCACGAACTGAAATTCCATCTTTTATCTACCCGCAAATTTAAACTGTGTGAAGGAATTAATCGTTTTGAATTATAATCAAGCACTGACTGCCCTCCCACATCATCAAACGGTGTATAAGGGCTCCCTGAAGCAAACCTGAACTTGAAACTCCCTTCCCATTCAGAACTAAATTTATAACCACCGCTAATATTTAGAATAACATTTTGATCGTAAACACCTGCACGCTGGATACCATCCAGCGGAGTAAAATCGGATCTTGAAATTGTTAAACTTAATATTCCATAATATGGAATGTCAGAGAGTTTTTTCTGCAGAGAAAATTCAATACCTTTTGTCAATCCTTTGCCAGTACTTTGCAGAGGATCTAGACCGAGTGAAGAATAATTATCATCTGCAAATCCTGCCCCCGTGTTAGCAAGAATTAAATATGGCCTTAATGTACTTACAGGATAATTAGAATAATCTTTAATAAATCCCTCAACTTTAAATAAAAGGTCTTCTTTTAACCTGTTTTCGTAGCCAAGTATATACTGGTTTACTTTAATGTTTTTAAGATTACTATTCTTACTATTATTTAACCAGAGATAGGAAGGCGATTGATAATAAATTCCTGCACTCATATTAATGCTGCTTACCGGTGAAAGTTTATATGATAGGGAGAGCCTGGGGCTAAAATAATATTTGGTATTTATCCCGTTAAAATAGTCTCCCCTGATTCCAAGATTCACTAAAATTTTTTTTGTTAAACTTGAATTATAATTCAAATACGCTCCCCACTTCAAATAGTTATCTCTTGTCCGGTAATTAATTGTAGTCAGAGAATCGCCAAATGAAGTTCGGTTTGAAGGGAAATATACTTCCGAGTTAAACTCAATCAGACTTAATTCTGCACCAATATTCATTTCATTTTCTGATGAAATCTTAAAAGTTAGGTCGGACTTCAGACTATTTTCTATTTCAGTCGAGAGATTGGTATAAACCGGGTTTTGCAGAGTATCTTTCTGAGCACTGTTATAATTAACATAATTTCTGCTTAATGAAATATCTAGGAACCCTCTGTTAAAAATTTTCTGATATTTACCCGCTAATGTATATTGTTTCTGATCGCTCCCGATAGTCCTTGAGTTATCAAATCTTTTTTCCGGGGTATCATTAAAGAAGTTAACTTTATCGAGCGCACCGAGAAGGAAAAAAGAAAGATTGTTCCCGGAGTTTAGTTTTATATTTACTTTAGAAATCATGTCGTAATATTCAGGTACAAAAGCGAACCCGGCAGCTTTAAAAATAAAATCCAGGTAGCTTCTTCTTACTGAAAAAATAAAATCCGAATTCTGTGAAAGTGGACCTTCCAGATTTAATCCAAACTGACTTGATGATATAGTTGCTTTACCACCGATACGGTCACTTCTTCCGTTTTTTAATTGTATTGAAAGAACTGAAGAAAGTTTATCCCCGTAATTAACCGGGAACCCGCCGGTCGAAAAAGTGATTGATTTTACAAAATCAAGATTTATGTAGCTAATCGGACCTCCGGTTGCACCCTGGTTGCCAAAATGGTTGATATTTGGAATTTTTATTCCGTCTACTAAAAATAAATTTTCATAAGGAGCACCCCCTCTTATAATAAGATCATTTCTTCCGGCATCTGCCTGTGCTACACCAGGTAATACCGAAAGAGCTCTCACTACGTCTTCAAAAGCTCCAGGTGATCGTCTAATTTCTTCATAGTTGAATTTTTTAGTACTAACCAATTCTAACGGATTTTTAGAAAAATAATCGTCCTGAACTATTACTTCACCAAGTTCATAAGGCGTTTCCTGTAATTCAACATCAATCCTGTTCGGTTTAATTGCATTAACAACAACATCAGTCTTAATTACCGGTAAGTAACCAACACTTGAAATTCTAAGCTGATAGGTACCTGGCTCAATACCTTCAATAATAAAATTTCCTTCCGCATCTGATGCCGCGCCAATATTAGTACCCAATATAAGTATGTTGACGCCCGGTAAAGGTTGTAATGAAATCACATCTTTTACACTACCTTCTATTATCCCTTTTGCTTCCTGAGAGTATGAATCATTAAATAGAAAAAAGAGCATTAAGAATATCACTGCAGAAATATTTTTTTTACGCATTTAAGACCTTTAGTTGTTTGTCTAGTAATAGTCTAATATTAACAATGCTAATTTAGCATATTATCAAAGGATAAGCAAGTAATGAAAAATAATGTTTGACATATATTAGACATTTTGTTATAATTGTCTAAGTTATTTAGACAATATTCTAAATATAATAAAATCCATAAACGATAGGAGTACAAAATGAAAAACGCAGGAAAAACAGCTCTCGTGACACTATTTACTATTGCATTATTTGTAGTAGTAAGCTCGACTACATTTGCAGGTGGAAAAAAGTCTTCCAAGAATATTGTTGAAACAGCAGTTTCAGCCGGAAACTTTAACACACTTGCTACGGCTTTAGCTGAAGCAGGTCTGGTTGACGCATTACAGCAAGAAGGTCCATTTACAGTATTCGCGCCAACTGACGAAGCATTCAGTAAATTGCCCAAAGGTACACTTGAAAGCTTATTAAAAGACAAGGAAGCATTAAAGAAAATTCTTCTGTACCATGTTATTTCCGGAAAAGTAATGGCATCCGATGTAGTTAATTTAAATAGTGCTGCAACTCTGCAGGGAAATGATGTGAAGATAAATGTGAAAGATGGAAATGTTATGATAAATAATGCAAAAGTTATAGCAGCAGATGTCAGTGCTTCTAATGGAGTGATACACGTAATAGACACCGTATTAATTCCGGATAACGACTAATCTCTATAAACCCCGCCAAACAGGCGGGGTTTCTTTTTCCCTTTTTAACGAATTAAGTCAGTAAATTAAGTTGATATGAAAATTCTTTTAACAGGCGCAACAGGATATATTGCCCGGAGATTGTTACCGGTTCTGATAAAAAACGGACATGAAGTTATTTGTTGTGTACGTGATAAAAGCAGGATTGACTCACAAAAATATCCGGAAGGCAAAGTAAAGATTATAGAAGTTAATTTTCTAGACAAAGAGACACTTTCCAATATTCCTGAAAATATTGATGCAGCTTACTATCTCATTCATTCAATGTCATCCGCCAGTAATGATGATTTCGAAAAGCTTGAAACAATTTCGGCAAATAATTTTAAAGAGAGAATACAGAAGACAAATGCAAAACAGGTAATTTATCTGGGAGGAATTGTAAATGAAACAAAACTCTCGAAGCACCTGAAATCCAGAAAAAATGTTGAATCGATTCTTGCCTCTGCATCATTTAGTCTAACAGCTTTAAGGGCAGGTATAATTGTAGGCTCGGGCAGTGCTTCATTTGAAATAATACGTGACCTTGTGGAAAAATTACCTTTAATGATAGCACCCAGGTGGCTTGAAACAAAATCTCAGCCAATTGCAATCAGAAATGTAATAGAATTTCTCAGCGATGTTTTATTAAATGAAAAGACATACGGAAATACTTACGATATTGGCGGACCTGAAATCCTTACCTACAAGCAAATGCTGATGAAATTTGCTTTAGTTCGCAAATTGAGAAGGAAGATTCTTGTTGTACCGGTAATGACGCCAAGACTTTCATCATACTGGCTTTATTTTGTTACAGCAGTTTCATATAGTTTGGCTAAAAATCTGGTTGATAGTATGAAAGTTGAGATTACCTGCAATAAAAATAATTTAATCGATTTGCTGAATATTAAGCTGATCAGTTATGAAGATTCTATTAGAAATGCTTTTGATAAAATTGAACAGCAGCAGGTAATATCAAGCTGGAAAGACGCACTGACCAGTCACAAGCTTGACGGGGGATTATCTCACCTGGTTGAAATTCCAACGCACGGTTGTTTCAAGGACTCTAGGGTAACCCAGCTGACTAATGAAGAAGGGGCATTAAGAAAGGTCTGGTCAATCGGGGGGAAAAACGGCTGGTACTATGCAAACCTGCTCTGGTCAATAAGAGGCTTTATTGATAAAATATTTGGCGGAGTAGGTCTCCGCAGGGGCAGGAAAAATCCCGTTGAGATTTCAGCAGGAGAATCACTCGATTTCTGGAGGGTTCTTTTAGCCGACAAAAAAGAAAAGAGACTTTTGTTATACGCTGAGATGAAATTACCGGGAGAAGCCTGGCTAGAATTTAAGATTGAAGATCATAAATTATTTCAAACAGCAACTTTCCGTCCATTGGGACTATTGGGTAGAATATATTGGTACACTCTACTCCCTTTTCACGGTTTTATATTCAGCGGTATGATCAAAAGAATTGCAGCATAAATATCCGACATAAGTTAATCAAATAATTATGGCATTTTATCAAATAGAAACGATACAAATAATTCCAGCAGAGCTTACCGAAGTATGGGAATTCATTTCTTCGCCGGTAAACTTAAAGCATATAACTCCGCCATATTTGGGTTTTGAAATAATAAAGAACAACCTTCCGGAAAGGATGTATTCCGGAATGATAATAAGTTATAAGGTCAGCCCGTTGTTAGGGATAAAAATGAATTGGGTCACTGAGATAACACACGTTAAAGAAAATGAATATTTTATTGATGAACAGCGAATTGGTCCCTACTCAATGTGGCACCATCAGCATAAAATTACATCTATTAAAGAAGGTGTTTTAATGACTGATATTGTAAGTTATAAGCCTCCTTTCGGATTTTTAGGTGTATTATCAAATAAGATTTTTTTAAGAAAACAATTGGATGAAATATTCAGCTTTAGAAAAAGTGCCATTGATAAAAGATTCGGTAGCTCAAAAATCAAAGGATAATAGGTATTATCAAATGTTTAGTTAATTAATTTTGAATAAGCAATCCCACGCGGCTTCTCCAGCAAAAATAGGACTAGAACATTTAAACAAAAAATCCGGCATCCGTAAGTTGACGGAGCCGGATTTAGAAGATCGAAGGTACATTCTTCTTTATACGATTTCTATATTCCTTGGTTTAACATTTTCTTTTTTCGGTAACATCAACGTAAGCTGTCCGTTTTCATACATCGCTTCTATCTTCGATTTATCAATGCTATCGGAAATATTGAATCGCCTGAAATAATTGCCCTTTTCGGTTTCATTCAATACATATCTCCTGTTCATTATTTCTTCGTAATTAACTTTCCCGAAAATTATAAGTGAATCGTTTTCCAGTTTTACTTTTACATTGTCCCTGCGAACACCGGGAAGGCTGATTGTCATAATATAATCATCGTCGGTCTCATAAATATCAACAAAAGGTGCTATACATTTCCCTGTTTCAAAAGCTTCTTCCCAGTCGTTTTTCCTGTTGTCTCTAATATTTATAAGTTCTTTGTTAGCTGTCATTGCTCTCACCCTTTAAATTCTTTGCTATGTGTATTATTCTTCGGTGTCATTTCTAATTTACTTTTATTGGATGTGAAATCTTTGGGGAGAAGATTTCTCCTTACGGTCGAAATGACATAATAAAAATTTACCCGGACACATTTAGCATCCGGGTAATATTATATTATCTTATTTCTTGTCTTTGTCTTTCTTTTCTTCGTCGTCTACTACTTCGTATGAAGCGTCCTGCACATCTTTATCGTCAGCTTTCTGTCCTGCTTCCTGCTGCTGTCCGCCAGCCTGCTGTCCTGGATCGGTACCAGGTTGTCCCTGATCAGCTCCCGGCTGCTGGTAAAGCTGTGAAGCAACTTCGCTCCAAACTTTATTCAGAGATTCGGTAGCAGATTTTATAGTATCAGTATTGTTCGTGGAGATCGCGTCTTCAACTTTTTTAATCTCAGCTTCCAGTCTTGATTTAACATCAGCCGGAACTTTATCACCAAGTTCAGTCAACTGTTTTTTAGTCTGGAAAACAAGACTGTCAGCCTGGTTTTTAACTTCAACCTCATCTTTTTTCTTTTTGTCTTCTGCGGCGTGTTCTTTCGCATCGTTTTTCATTTTTTCTATTTCATCCTGATTAAGACCGCTTGAAGAAGTAATTCTGATACTCTGTTCTTTATTAGTTCCTTTATCTTTTGCCTTTACGTGTAAAATACCGTTAGCATCGATGTCGAACATTACTTCAATCTGCGGAACGCCCCTTGGTGCAGGTGGAATTCCATCAAGATGGAATTTACCCAGAGTTCTGTTGTCAGCAGCCATTGGACGCTCGCCCTGAAGTATATGAATTTCAACAGAAGGCTGACTATCCGCAGCAGTTGAAAATACTTCACTCTTTTTAGTTGGAATTGTTGTGTTTGCATCAATTAATTTAGTAAACACACCACCCATTGTTTCGATTCCAAGTGACAGAGGTGTAACGTCAAGAAGCAACACGTCTTTTACGTCGCCAGTTAAAACACCACCCTGTATAGCTGCACCAACTGCAACAACTTCATCAGGATTTACACCTTTGTGAGGATCTCTGCTGAAAACTTTCTTAACGAGCTCCTGTACCATCGGTATTCTTGTTGAACCACCGACGAGAATTACCTCATCAACCTGTGAGGCAGAAATGCCGGCATCTTTTAATGCTTTTTCACAAGGGACTTTTGTTCTCTGTACAAGATCGTCAATAAGCTGTTCGAATTTTGCTCTGCTCAATGTCAGATTAAGGTGTTTTGGACCTTCTTGGGTAGCAGTAACAAAAGGAAGATTGAAATCAGTTGATGAAGATGAAGATAATTCCATCTTTGCTTTTTCTGCAGCTTCTTTCAATCTCTGCAGGGCCATTGGATCATTTCTTAAGTCAATGCCATCTGATTTCTTAAATTCATCGGCTGCCCAGTCAACAATTCTCTGGTCAAAGTCATCGCCGCCAAGATGTCCGTCACCATTGGTAGATTTAACTTCAAACACTCCGTCACCAAGCTGTAGAATAGAAACGTCAAAAGTTCCGCCACCAAGGTCATAAACAACAACTGTGTGATCTTGTGTCTTTTTATCAAGACCGTAAGCCAATGCTGCTGCTGTCGGCTCGTTAATTATTCTTCTTACTTTTAATCCTGCAATTTCACCCGCATCCTTAGTTGCCTGGCGCTGTGAATCATTAAAGTAAGCAGGAACAGTAATAACCGCTTCAGAAACTTCCTGCCCCAGATATTCCTCTGCCGTTTTTTTCATTTTCTGGAGTACCATTGCGCTTATTTCCGGTGGAGAGTAAACTCTGTCACCAACTTTAACGCGTGCTGTATTATTATCGCCTGATATTACTTCATAAGGTACTTTACCTTTTTCACTTTCAACTTCATTTATAAATCTTCCCATAAATCTTTTTATTGAGAAGATGGTATTTTTGGGATTAGTTATCGCCTGTCTTTTTGCAGGTTGTCCAACCAATCTTTCACCGCTTTTAGTAAAAGCTACAATTGAAGGTGTAGTACGTCCACCTTCTGAATTTGGTATTACAACCGGCTCGTTTCCTTCCATTACCGAAACACAAGAGTTTGTTGTTCCTAAGTCTATTCCTATGATTTTACTCATATGTTCTCACACTCCTTTTTAGTTTTATTTTTTCTACAATGATTATTTAATCTCTATTGTTCTTCCTGTTTTTTCAGGAATAAATTTTCCAACTGAAATACTCAATACGCCATTAGCATAATTTGCTTTCAGGCTATCCCTGTCAATTTCTGAATTAATAGTGAATTCTTTTGTGAATTTTCCGAATTTTCTTTCCATGCTTAATATTTTTCTATTTGAATCTTCCAGCAAACTATTTTTTCTCTCTCCTTTAACCACAAGCTGGTTTTCAGTCAATTTTACCTTAATATCTTCTTTGTTTAAACCCGGTATTTCAATATCCAGATAAAAGTTTTTTTCATCCTCAGAAATATCTATTTTGGGGTTCAAAGAATTTTCATTTTCTTCATTTTTCTGTGCAAAATTCTTTAAAAACGTATCGGTGTCACTGTTAAAATTGTTCAGATTTAACATCGGTTCTATTTCAATGAATGTCATATATTTCTCCTCATTGTATAATTTATTTTCAGTTGTATATGGCAATCGTTGTGCCAAAAGGTCATACATCTTTAATTCTTTGTTTTATAATGACTTAGATATAAAATAAAGATTTTCAAAGCTTAGCAATAATGACATATTGTCAGTAATTTTGTCATACCTATTTCTTGATTTGTCAAAAAAGCTGACATTTTAGCGAAAAACAAAAATTTATAAATGAGGAAAGAAGTGCTGGAATTAGAAAAATTTGATCTGAAATTAAATACCAATCTTGTAGGTAGAAACTTTATTTATTGCGAAGAAATTGACTCCACAAACACCTACCTGATGAACAGGAAAAACAACAGTAACACAGATGGTACTGTCGTTTTGGCGGAAAGACAAACTGCAGGCAGGGGCAGAAAAGACAGGGTTTGGTATAGTGCAAAAGAACAAAATCTTAATTTTTCAATTTTACTAACAAGTAAAAAATATTTTGGGAAAAACCTGAATCTGATAAATCTGGCCAGCTCACTCGCAGTTTCACAAGCAATTGAAAATCTTTACCAGTTGAATACTGAATTAAAATGGCCAAATGATGTTTTGATAAAAGGGAAAAAAGTTTGCGGCATTCTACTCGAAGCTTCTTCCCTGGGCAGCAAAATTGATAAAGTTGTTATCGGTATTGGACTGAATGTAAATCAAACAATGTTTCAGGGAGAATTCAACCTGCCCCCCACTTCAATTAAAATTGAAGCAAACGAAGACATTGAGCGCGAAAGATTGCTGGCTGAAGTTTTGAACAATTTTGAAGAATTACTTGAAAAAAGTATTTCAAAGCCAGATGAAGTTTTAAGAGAATGGAAATCACGTTGCAGAATGATCGGGGAGAAAATTTCAATAACTGAAAACGATGCAACCAAATACGGCATATTTGATGATATTGACGAAAATGGATTTTTGCTTCTCAAATCAAAAGATAATACGATAGAGAAAATACATCTTGGTGATGTGAGTATTTAATCATGATTTTAGTTTGCGACATAGGAAATACAAGAATAAAAACCGGTTTTTATGATGGTGACAATATTTCTCTCGTCCAATCACTTGCAAACTTTGAAGAGTTTAATAAATTAATTTCAGAAAAAGAATTTTCGGACTGCATTTTTTCTTCGGTTGTCCCTGCAAAATCAGAAATACTGATTAAATCTACTGAAGCAAAAACAGGGAAAACACCTTTCCAGGTTACCCACAATTCAAATTTTAACCTTCAAATAGATTATAAAACTCCTGAGACGCTCGGGATAGACAGGATATGTTCTGCTGAAGGTGCTTATTTTTTATTCAACAAGATAAATAAATCTTACACCGATTCTCATTTTATCATTTCAATTGATTTCGGAACTGCCACAACTGTAAATTTTGTAAAATATCCAGGTATATTTCCCGGCGGAATGATTCTGCCCGGTTTGAGCCTGATGTTCGATTCTCTTTCTCAAAATACAGCCCAACTTCCTGAAGTTTCTGAGAAAGATTATACAGGAATTATAGGTGTTGATACAAAATCATCTATCGCCAACGGTGTTATTAATGCACAAATCGGTTTGATTGGAAAAACAATAGCCGAGATAAAAAATGAATTTGATGTCAGCAATCTTCATATTTATTTAACGGGTGGAAATGCAGAAAAGATAATCCCTTTTTTGAAATTCAGATATGAATATCTCAGTGAGCTTGTTTTGATGGGAATAATTGCTGTTTATAAGAATAGTGATTAAGTCAAATCTTAATTAAAAGATTATCAATAAGACGAGTCTTTCCTATTTTGCAGGCTACCAGTATATAGTATTTCTTTCCGTTAATGAGTTTATTTTCTTTTCTAAAAGAATTTGCTTGAACAATACTTACATAATCAAGATCAGAACTTCCTGCAGAATTAATCAATTTTTTCATCCCTGAAAGAATTTTTGCGCTACTTGTTTCCCCACTAAGTATTTGCTCTTTAGCCTGTTTTAAGGATTTGCTAAGAACCAATGCATCTTTCCGTTCCTGTTCCGACAAATAAACATTGCGGGAACTCATTGCAAGTCCATCTTTCTCCCGTACAATCGGACAAACAACAATCCTAGTATTAAACTTCAGATCTTTGACCATTCTTTTTATTACTTCAGCTTGCTGAGCATCTTTTTGTCCAAAGAATGCGAAATCAGGTTTAACACAATTAAAAAGAATCGATACGATTGTTGTCACTCCTTTTAAATGTGTGGGCCTGCATTCCCCCTCAAGTTGTGAAGTGATTTCATTAACCTCAACAAATGTCTGAAATCCATCGGAATAAATTGCTTGTGCATCAGGAAAGAATAAAATATCGACCCCTTCACCTGTTAATTTTGCTTTGTCTCTTTTTATATTACGGGGATAATTTGCGAGATCTTCGGTGGGAGCAAACTGAGTTGGGTTTACAAAAACGGAAACTACAATTATATCAGCCTTGCTCCGGGCTTCCCTAACGAGAGATAAATGTCCTTCATGGAGATAGCCCATAGTAGGCACAAAGCCAATAGTTTTACCTTTTCTTTTAAGCGTGCTAATTTCAGATTGAATGATAGAAACCGATTTAATAGTCTTGATAGGAAGCCTCAGGTCATTAAGGTCAAAATGTTGTGTATATTTGACTTAAGATCTTTTCTATGAGAAATCACATCTACAAATCCCTGCTCAACTAGAAACTCTGAACGTTGAAATCCTTTGGGTAAATCCTTTCCGATTGTCTGTTTTATTACACGCGGACCCGCAAATCCAATTAATGCCTGTGGCTCAGCAACGTGCACATCACCAAGCATTGCATAACTTGCTGTAGTTCCACCAGTTGTAGGATCCGTTAAAACAGAGATATAAGGCACGGAAGCTTCAGCCAACCTTGCCAGCCTTGAACTTGTTTTAGCCATTTGCATAAGGGAAAATGCTCCCTCCATCATCCTTGCTCCACCACTTGCGGAAACTATTATCAAAGGAATTTTATTCTTGTAAGCTTTATCTATCAGCCGGGCTAATTTTTCACCAACAACTGATCCCATACTGCCGCCGATAAACTTAAAATCCATACAGCCGAGAGCTACTTCCATTCCATTAAGTTTGCCCGTACCTGTTCTTACTGCATCATTAAGATTTAATTTTTTTATTGTCTCCTGGATCCTGGTTTTATACTTCTTTGTATCCTCAAATTCCAGTGGATCAGCGGAGCGCATTTTCTTATCCATTTCTTTGAAGCTTCCGTTATCAAGTAGGACGCTAATATATTCTTCGCTTCCAATTCTGAAATGGTAATTGCATTTTACACAAGTCCATAGATTTGTATCTAGCTGTTTTTTATGAAGAATTTCGCCGCAACCTGGGCATTTATCCCATAAGCCATCCGGCAAATCTTTTTTCTGCGAATCCGGAGATATATTTTCTTTTGATCTTCTAAACCATGCCATTATTTAGACCCGGGTTTTACTTCTGCATAAATATTTAAGTATTGATTTTTCAGCACCAGGATCGTTTGATATTACTTCAATTATCCTGCGCACTTTCCCATTTTCAGTTGATGAATCAAATTCTACGTGTAATTCCGTGCTTTCTCCTGGCTCAATTTTATTATTGTTAACCAGTGCCGCGGTACAACCACAGGAAGTTCTTACCCTTTTTATTACAAGAGTTGATTTACCTTTATTTGTAATCTTAAAATTATAACCGACCACATTTCCTTTGGTCATTTCTCCAAAATTATGACTTGTTTCCGGCCAAAAAATAATTGGAGAATCAGGAGGCCTTTGC